>NZ_JAFFPU010000056.1 GCF_016919175.1 Leptospira ainlahdjerensis
GTGGAAAAATTCCGGAAACTTTCCTCTATCATAAAATCAAACTTTTCGCAAGAAAAAATTCTCATGTAGGAATTCCCACAAAATGCCTTTCTCTCGGGACGATTCTCGTTGTATCTCCTCTTAAATTGTGGGAAGGGTTGCGCTCTGGGTGGTGGAGGCGGGCTGGTGGGAAAAGATCGGGAGAATTTTCCGTAGCACAGAAGACAAATTTCGTAAATCTAAAATACACGATTCTTCTTTTGTCGGAACTCCGACAAAGAAAAAATCTGCTGAAAAATTGACCGACTCCACTTCGCCTTTTTCCCAGCGGGATTTTTCGATCCCAAAAGTAGGAGCTCACACGTTCCCTAAAATTTTCGACTGAATTTCTGAATTCTCGTTTTCTCATACGATCCCAAAAAAAACCCTTTGCCGTGGGAACTCCCAAAAAAGAAAAGATCTCCCGGAAAACCCGGGAGATCGATAAGAAGGGAGAAAGATGTCTTGGTTAAAAACAAATTCAAAAAAAAGAGAAGAAGCACCAACGCTTCCTCCGAAAAATTTTCTACTTTTAAATCGGCTCCGCATTTCGAATGGCTTCCTCGATTTCTTTGAGCTGAGTAGAAATTCTCGCGTCGATCGCTCCCACGTCCGTCTCGATGATAACACCGCCTCGATCCACACGAGAGTCTTCGTAGATATTGACCTTGCGAAGAGATTCCATAAGTTTGATAAGTTCGTCTTTGTGAGCCGTTGTAAGTTCCAAGTCCGCGAAGTTGACCCGAATATCCACTCGGTCTCTGTCCTTGATTCTCTTTAAGGCTTCTCTAATATTGTTGAGAACGATTTCCTTTCTCTCAATGATTTCGTCTTTGATCACTTTCCGCGCGATGATCAAAATCATCTCGACCATCTGTTTCTCAGAGGCCTGGATGATTTCCTCTCGAATATCGATCGCTTTACCAACGATGGTTCCTAAACGGTCGATGAGTCTTCGAACTTCACCTTGACCTTTTTTGAAACCGACTTCTCGTCCCGCATCGTAACCTTTTAAGTAAGCCTCGTGTTCGATCTCCGCGACCTTCATCTCCGCTTCTTTGATCATTCTCTCGACTTCCATCTTCGCACGGTCGAGAATCTGTTCCGCTTTTGCTTTTCCGGTATCTTCTTCTAATTTAACTTTTTCTTTGGAATCTTGGATCATCTGGAAGGCGCGCTTGCGTCCTTCCTCTTCGATCTCTTCCGATTTTCTTCTCGCGTCTTCGAGAAGTTTACGAACCTGTTCTTCGTTCTCTTCTCGATAACGGCTCAGTTCCGCTTCGATCTCTTCGATCGAAGGCCCCTGATATTGTTCGATGATATTCCCTTCTTGGTCTACCTCGAACTCTTCGGCGTCTTCGTCTCTGTGAAACTTTTTATATTTATCGGGAATCGCTAATTCGACCTGATCTTTGATGTCTGCGATTTGAATCGGTTTAAAGACGAGTTTGGCCATCGGTTAAGTAGCTCTCCAAAATTTGATACTTCCTTCTTCGATCTCTTCCCGGAGTCTTTCGAGAATTCCATTCTGAGCCGTCTCCATTTCAGCGAGACTGATCGGACCCATTGAGTCCGACTCCAGACGAATCGACGCGCTCAGAGCCGGTTCTAATTTTTCAAGAATCTGGAGCTGAATTTCAGTCTCCGTCCCTTTGAGCGCACAGGATAGAACGATCGGATGAAAAGAAGAAAAGAATCTATTCAAAGGTTCTCTTTCTAAGAATAACAGATCTTCCATCCGAAAGAAGTGTTCAATTATATTTTCGGCAAAACCTGGTCTCTTCTCGCGGATTCGATCGAAGATTTTTTGAGAATCTCCGGGATTCAGTCTTCCCAAAAGGTCCGCTGCCTTTTTCCCTCGCTGGTTTCGAGTCGGAAGGCTCTTCTCTTCCAATGCGAGCGCTTCTAATTTGAACTTCAGAAAGCGTTCCAGGCGATTCTTCTCATACTCGCTGGAAAGGTCGAGATCGTGGATTTGGATGAGAATTTCTTCTTTTCGCGATTCGGGAAAGTCGTTTAACACCGCGGCGGCCGCGTCCGGATTTCCGAAACAGAGAACCAAGGCGATCATATCCGAATTCTCACCCGAAACGATTCTGGAAATTTCTTCCGCGCTCTTTTGTTTGAGCTCTTGTAAAAGATCCCTTTCCTCTTTTTCTTCTTTGAGAAGAGCTTCCAGTTCCCGAATCAGATTGAGACTTTCGGGATCTATATTCTCCTCTCTCTGAATTTTGGAGAGGGAGCCGAGGAAAGAAGAGAGAACTTCTCTCTCTTCTTTTGAATCCGGTTTTCCGCTTTTATGAAACGATTCAAGAAGTTTCCCCGTCGTCTCCGGACCTAAGTGGCGGTAGACTTCCGGAGGGAGATGTTCTCCCAGGATCCGGAGAAGACTTCCCGCTCTATTTTGTCTGGACGACAGGGAATTCATCAGCTTGCTTCCTCTTCAGAGAGCCATGTGCGGAGAAGCTGTGCGACTTCCTCCGGTTTTTCCCTTGCGAGGTTGATCGCGTTTTCGAGGAGTTCTCTTCGATACTTCTCGTCGAGTGAGAGTTCGACTTCCGCTCCACCTTCGTCCATGACTCGAAGAGCCGCTTCTCTCATCATCTGTTGTTGTGCAGCGAGTTCTTCTTCTCTGAGTCTTCTTCTTCTTGCGATTTCTTTCTTAACCGCTCTGTAAACCAGGATGCTTACGATGAGGAGAAGAATGATGATCAAAGACGCGATGATCATTTGGCGGATCGCTTTCTGCTTGCGGAGTTCTTCGTCTTCCGCGGCGAACTGAGCCGATCTGTCTTTTGGAATCGTGATTACGGAAATCTGATCCCCTCTCGCTTTGTCGAGTCCGACCGCGGCTTCTAAGTTCTTACGGATTTGTCTGAGCTCGTCGTCCGAAACCGGAACGTATTTTCTTTCATAGCCGGTTCCGTCTTCTTTCTCTTTCTTTTCCCACATTCCGTCGATCACGACCGACAAATTGATCTTTTCGACTTTCCAAGGTTGTTTCTGAACTTCGGAAACTCTTCTGTTGAATTCGTAGTTATTGATGTTTTCGGATTTGCTATATTCGGATTTTTGATAGTCCGTATCCTTGTATCCGGGAGGAATGTTCGGCTCGGTTCCCGCAGGTCCGTCCGGAGTGAATCCTCTTCCTTTAAAGTCTTCTTTTGTTTCTTTGGAAGAAACTTTTAAAGAATATCCGTCTACGAGTTTTAATTCGGAGTAGGGCGTGTTCGGGTTATCGGGAATTGCGACGACGGGAGAAACGGAGTTGTCTTTATAGGATTCCTTGTCCCAGTTTAAATTATATT
Organism: Leptospira ainlahdjerensis; assembly: GCF_016919175.1. Classification (GTDB taxonomy): domain Bacteria; phylum Spirochaetota; class Leptospiria; order Leptospirales; family Leptospiraceae; genus Leptospira; species Leptospira ainlahdjerensis. Next base: position 3,327 of record NZ_JAFFPU010000056.1, read on the forward strand.
CAAAACGTGTAATATCGACTCTTTCTTCGCCGCCGAGGAGCCAACGAAGGGTGTTTCTCATGTCGATCAATCTTTGGATTCTCTGTTCTTCACCGATTCTTAACTTTTCTTGAACGATTCTGAGTTCGAGTCTTTCTTTTTCGAGATCTTCTTCGAAGTCGCTTATGATCTTACCGTCGGCGTCAGCGACGCTCACGTTTTCAGGTTTTAACTTTGGAACCGCTCTCGAGATCAAGTTTACGATCCCTTTTACTTCCTTTCTGGAAAGAGATTCTACGCCGGGAATGTAATGGAGAATTACGGATGCCTTTACTGGAGACGAGTTGGAGCTAAAGAGTTCGTCTTCGGGGAATGCGATGTTGACGTATGCCTTATCAACCGAACGAAGCGTCATCAAGGATTGTTCGATGGCTCCTTTGAGAGCTCTGTATTTCTTGATGTCTTTGTCGAACTGGGTCTCCGTGAACTTGTCCACGTTGAAAAGTTCCCAGCCTTGCACTCCCGCTGGGATTAAATTTTCCTGTGCGAGTTTCGTGACAATCTCTTGTCTTTGTTCGGGATCGACTGTAACAATGCTCGTATCCGAGGTTCCATATTGGTATCCAAGAGAATCCAGTTTTTTTGTGACCTCGGCAAAATCCTTGCTCGTAAGGTCTTTGAAGAGGACGACTCGGTTCTTTTGCAGAGAGATCGTAGAAAGAATTCCGATCGCAACAATTACGGTTAACGCAACTCCTCCGAGGATGAGTTTCTTGGTCGTATCCAGGGTTGTGAAAAATTCCCGGACGTTATTAATGATTTTCTGCAACTGCTCTGGCATAGCGAATCTCCACCGAATTTACAATACGGGACATAATCAAATATCGGAAAGAAAGTACAATCTCTTTTCAAATTTTTTTAGAAAATATTTATTTGGTACACAAATGTTAAGCGTAGTGGGGTGCGAGCATTCGTTATTTTGAATGTGTTTATTGATATCCGCTTGTGTACTCAATCTTTGTGTAGTGAAAAAGGATTCCGAAAAACCTACTTGGCGTTTAGAATTGAATGTAAGACGGACGAAAGACGAATATAAAATTTTTCATTCCTATGCTCGGGCGAATTTTTCTCCGCCTTTGGCGGAGAAAAACCGCGCTCTCAGCTTCAGTCAAGAAATTGTGTCTCCCGGAAGAATATTATAATGTACGAATTTCAATTTCTTGACTCCGCATCGATCGCTTTCGCGTTCATCGATCCCGCTATTCTTGCAGAAACGTTGGAAAACGTTATAGCCAAAAAAAATCTCCGGCTTTTGATTTAAGAATTGGGTACTTCCGTTTCCATCTCTTGACAAAAAGAAAAATGGTCGAAGACAAGTCGAAAGCCAAGGGCCGCGCTCTGGTTGTCGAATTCGGTGGAGGAATCGACTTTCATATCCATTTCCAAATACAACACAATCGGAATCATTCTCACTTTCGTGACGTAAGTCATCGTTCGCAGTCTTCGATTCTGAGGAGGAAGGTCGGCAAATTACGAATAAACATTTTTGTTTCGACTGTACATTTTTCGAAGGCGAGGGGGAGTTGAATTCCTATCTAATTCCCAAAAAAGAAAAACCGACCGTGCTTATCCGAGGAAAAAACGATGTCGAACGCATGTTTCTGAAAAATTAGGGTTGGAAAAAAAGGAGAAGAGGATAGGAGGTTGCGGTCTCTCGATCGTAATTTCTAAAACGATCGAGAGGAGTGAAATTTTCGATCCCTTTCTCTTCAATCCGCTCCGCTTCGTTTGAAAAAATACTGCAAAAGTTTTCGAACCTGGGCTGGAGGGATTCCGTTTCCGAAAAATTCTCCATCCACCCAGATCTCAAAGTGGAGGTGAATGTTATCGGATAAACCTTTCGCTTCTTCGATGAGTCCCGAATTGCCGATGGTTCCGACGATTTCACCTTGTTTGATTTTACTTCCCACCCGCAGATTGTTTTTGATTGAGGAGAGGTGATTAAAGCTCGTCATAACCCCGTTTCCGTGATCGATCCAAACCTGTCTTCCGCCGAAATCTTTCTCTACGTAAGTAACCGTACCTTTGTGCGACTGAGAAGTATGATATTCGTAATCGGCTAAAGTCATCGGAGAATACGAATGATCCGCGCGAACGACGATCCCGTCTCCCGGCGCGACCGCCTCGTCCTGAAAGTTTAGATTTCGAATTTGTCCATCCGTATCTTTCTTTTTGTATATATCAATTCCCTTATGAACTCCGTTTCTATAAATTCTAGGAGCATTCGGAAGCTGAAAATCTTGGGCGGGAATCAGCCCGCCGATCACGGGAAAGGTATAACCTCGGAGCCGCGCTTCGATTCCGTTCAAAAGTCTCTGGTTCAGAAAAAGTTTTAGATCGCTGATCACGACTCCGCGTTCCGTCGTGTTCGGAAAATAAATTCGTATGACAGAAGCGTCTATACTTTCGAGTTTGTGAAAGTTGACGAGTTCCACTTTTTCGTTTGTAAGAATCGTTCTCCAGTCGTCTCGAATCAAAACTTGAATTTCGTATTTGTGAACGGCTCTTTCCTTTCGAAAGAGGGGAACGGTGATCTCAAGTCCGTTGATGAGACGTTTGGAGCCGAAGTCCACGATGACCCATTCGTTTCCCGGTCGATTGGAGGAATACCAGTGTGTTTGTTGATCCGAATCAAAAAGATTAAAACCTCCGTATTCCGCGGAAAACGCGGAGGATACGGAATAACTAAAGGGCGCGGTTGTCCATCTTCCAAAGTCGATAAAGTCCACTTCGGATCCGAAGTTTCCAAAATTGGGGGCCGAAGCGATCGACACCGTTGAAAGTAGAATCAAAAATGAGAATTTTGATAAGCGAAATCGCATTTTATAAATTATAAAATCCTTATACATGAAACGGTTTGCCGGGTTCCGCTTTGAGATGTTTGGAAACCTCGATTTCCCAGGAATCCAGATATCCGCCGCTTCTTTGTGTCAGGTCCGGCCTGAGCGCGATCGGATTTTCGTTTTTGTCGGCGTACAACGCTCTTCTTCCAAAAAATCTTCCGCCGACTTCCTCTTTCCAAGGTTTTTTTTCCCCGTTTCCTCTCATCTTCCACGCGAGAAGCGAAGCGTCGCAGAGTTCTTTGAGTTCTTTCGGGTCGGCCGAAATTCCGTGATCGGGTCCGTCCAAATTCTTATCCAATGTAAAATGTTTTTCGATCATTGCTGCTCCGAGTGCAACGGCACTGGTCGCCGCGACGCTTCCTGCAGTATGATCCGAAAATCCGATCGGAAACGTATAAAGATTTTGGAATGTTTCTATGATTCTTAAATTTGCTTTTTCAGGCGGAGTTGGATAGAGGGACACGCAGTGCAAAAGACAAAGCTGGTTCGTTCCTTCCTCTTCTAAAAAAGAAATCGCTCTATTCACTTCAAAAAAATCAGCAGCTCCGGAGGATAAGATAACCGGAAGTTTTGTTTTTGCGGTTTCACGCAAAAGTGTTTTGTTTGTAACGTCTCCGCTCGCAATCTTGATCGCGGGAACACCGAGGCTGACGAGTAGCTGCAAAGAACTCACACAAAGGGGTGTGGAAAAAAAGATAAGACCCTCGTCTTGAGCGGCCTCCTGGAACTTTCTGTGCATCGTTTCCGAAAGTTCATATTTTTTGAATATATCCACAAGGATCTTTGCGTCCGGATTGTTTACGTCTATAAATTCTTCCGTAACATAGGATTGAAACTTAACTGCCTGGACTCCCGCTTTTTTCGCGGCGGAAATCGTTCTTTTTCCGATCTCTTCGTCGTTGTTATGATTGAGCCCGATCTCGGCTACGATTACGGGTGGATGTTCATTTCCGACGGTTGTTTGTTTTGAGATTGAGAATTCTTTTTGAAAGGTCATGTTTTACTTCGTCTTCTAATTTTTTGGCGGATATATAAGATTTCGGCTCATCAGCTCATAACTTAAGTTCCAAAATGATTTTGCTTTGATATGATAAGATTCGCATTTTACGGGATCATTCTTACATTCTTCCGTTTCTCCGATTCGAGGAGCGATGGAAAAGGAAGAATTTCGAACCTTGTCCGTAAAACTATAAAAGATCCAGTTGTCTTCGATCCAACCAAAAAGATTTCCGAATGCGAAGTAGGCGGTTCCTCCATTCAGCTTCGGATCCAAAAGATCTCTTCCCATCGCGGAGAATAGAACCTTCTTTCCGACGATTCCGAGGATAGTCGGAATCACGTCCAGTTGAGAGGAAATTCTTGAATCTATTTTGGGTGCGATCTTTCCCGGTGCGTAGATCAAAAAGGGAATGTTTCTGTCTTCAAAATAGTCCAGGTTTCGATGGTGCGCGTGATCTCCTACGAAGATAAAAACCGTTTCTTTGAAGTAAGGAGCCTTCTTTGCCTTTTGCAAAAAAGAATGAATCGCTTCGTCGGAGTAGTGATAGACATTAAAATAATCGGCTTCTTCGAGTGCGTTTGTAAAGACTCTGTCGCTCTGATTCGGGGTTTGATACGGATAGTGAGTGGTTAACGTCAATGTGACTGCGAGAAAAGGAGATTTTTGACGCATTAGAGTTTCGTGAAGTTCGCTTAACAAATCTCCGTCGTAGTATCCCCAAGGTCCGGGTTTGTATTTTTTTAGCGTTTCGAAATGTTCCTGACCTAGGATCGTATCGAATCCCCAGTGTGAAAAAAGAAAATTCATATTATCAAAACTAACGTCTCCTCCGTGAAGAAAGAGGGTTTGATAGCCGATCGATTTGAGGATGGTTCCGAGTCCTGCAAAACGACTGAGGACAAGAGGACTTCTGACTACGGTCAGTCCGGGGCCGTCCGGAATTCCGGTTAACGTGGATAGAAGTCCGTTGGTCGTCCTTCCTCCGCTTGCAAAAAAGGAGGAAAAGTAGATTCCTTCCTTTGCGAGTTCTTCGAAATGAGGAGCGACCAATTTTCCCTCCGGGCGAAAGTTTCCGTTCGAGAATGCGTATTTTCCGGTCCAACTTTCCAGAAGAATCAAAACGATGTTAGGCGGTTTTTTCCCATTCTTCTCTTTGGTTTCGCGTAGGAGGGGATATTCTTTCGAAATAAACTCGGCGCCTGGATACTCGATTTCATCTCTTACGGTTTGTATGGCTTTTGGATAAGGAACTACCAAGTTCGGCGGAATCGACTGGTTTTTTAGATCCATGATCGAAGTAAAAACGCCGTTCAGTGCGAGTTGGTTTACAAGGTGAGTCTTCGACGTCATCGCGTCGCTGGCTCGGAGCGGTCTGGATTGAAAGCCGCCACGAATTAACAAGAATATGAGAGGTGGGATATAAAGAAGTTGCAAGAGTTCCTTTTTTCCGAATTCAGGCGTATAAGTATAGTATGAATTTCGAATGTATTTTGCGGTAGTAAACGGAAAAAGGATGATCAGTAGAATCGTCGATACGGTAGCGATGACCGGATTTCCCGCAAAAAAGGATTTGAGAATCACGAAGAATTCCATTCCCAGAAATACGAATCCCTCGTATCCGAGGTGTTTGTTTGTTTCTCCGAAGTAGAGAACGTCTCCTATAAGATGGGCGGCCGTCCAAAAGAAAAGAACGATCGGAGCCGTTCCCCAGAGCAGTGCATAGATTTTCCATCGATTGAGCGGATGGATCGCAGAAAGGATAAAAAAGGGGCCCAATAGGATTGCACATACCGAAAGGTCGAATCGAATTCCTACAAGAAAACTAATTAGGATTTCGATTAACGTAGCGGATTCTATTTTAGAAAAGAAAATCCCCAAAAAAAAGATTCTGTAGATCAAAAAAAGAATCAGAAATCCCAAGGTATAGGTCGAGAGAATCCTGAGATTTAAGGGAAGCTTTCTAAACATCGATCCGTTTTAGGAAAATAAATTCCAAATCTGAAAAACAAAAAAGGAAACCGTATATGCTAAAATTGTCATGTATCCGAAAAGAAACAATGGCCAGAACATCGAGTTTGTTTCTTTTTTTACAACCGCAAGGGTGGACATACATTGACAGGCAAAGGCAAAGAAAAGAAGTAAACTTACGGAATTCCGAAGACCCCAAACCGGCTTTCCTTGTTCGTCTACGTCCTTGCGAATCGCTTCCTTGAGGTCGTCTTCAGATTCTTCCCCTCCGACTCCGTAGATGATGGAAAGTGTGGAAACCATAACTTCTCTCGCCGCGAAGGAAGTGATGATTCCGATTCCCATTTTCCAATCAAAGCCGATCGGTTTTAAAACGGGTTCCATAAACTTTCCCATCTCGCCCGCGTAGGATTCTCGAATTTGAATTTTTTTGACTTCAGCTTCGGTCACATTTGGAAATTGGGAGGAGTCGATTCTCGGATAGTTTGCCAAAAACCAAAGAAGGATCGAAATAAAAAGGATCAGTTTTCCGGCAGTCGTCAAAAACGCTTTCAATTTTTTGAATACGGTAATTCCTAAACTTTTAAGAGAAGGAGTGTTGTAAGCCGGTAATTCCATGAGGAAATAAGAAGAATCGGAACGAAAGAACGTCTTTTTGAAAACGAGGGCTGCGAGCATCGAAGCGATCATCCCGAGAAGAAATAGACTCAAGAGCGCCAATGCCTTGATGCTAAAAATTCCCCAGAGAGCTCCCGCAGGAAAGATCGCTCCGATGACGAGGATATATACCGGATAACGCGCCGAACACGTGATCAACGGAGAAACAAGAATCGTCGTGATACGATCGGCTTTGTTTTCAATCGTTCTCGTGCCCATGATCGCGGGGACCGCGCAGGCAGCGGAAGATAAAAGCGGGATAAAGGATTTTCCAGAAAGCCCGAACTTACTCATAAAACGATCCATCACAAAGGAAGCCCTTGCGATATAACCCGTTTCTTCCAGGATTCCGATAAAGAAAAACAAAAGGCTGATCTGGGGAATGAATACAAGAACGGCTCCAACGCCTCCGATGATTCCTTCTTGTACGAGCGATCGCAGAGGTCCTTCCGCAAAGTAAGCTCCTACAAAAGTTCCCACGCTCTGAACTGTGGATTCGATCCAGTCCATAGGAATTTCCGACCAGGTAAACAAAGCTTGGAATACAAGAGCCATGATTCCCAAAAAGGAAACGACTCCCCAAAACGGGTGGAGGAGAATTCGATCCACTCTGGAAAGAATTCTTTCGTTGTTAAGCGAAGTCCCCGAAACCGCAGAACCCAGTATTTTCTTGATATAGATCGATTTCTGAGTCAATTCTTCCAAATATGTAAACTTCAAATTGGAATTTTCGAACTGTTCTCTAACAAACGTTTGGGATTCTTTCGGAAGAAGGGAAAGAGCGGGAAGACCCTTTTGTAGTGTCTCCCCGGAAAGTTCTTTGAGGGCGCTTGTCAAAACAAACTTTAAAGAATTGGTATCTTTCGATGAGAAGGATTTTAAAAGACGGTTTAAGAATTGCTCGCGTTCTTGATCCCATTGAAAGGATTTGATCGGAAGACGAAAGGCTCCCGGTGAAACGAGAAGACTTTTTAGCTCTTGGATTCCTTCTCCTTTTTTTGGATTTACGAAATGAAATAAAATTCCGAATTCGCGGGAAAGAACGTCGAGATCCAGATGAACTCTCTTTTTTTCCAAGACGTCTTTCATCGTTACCGCGACCAAAACGGGAACGTTCAATTCTAAGATTTGAAGAAGGAACTGCAAAGACCTTTCGGCAAGAGACGCATCCATTACAAATAGAATTCGATCTCCTTCTTCGTGACTGATTAGAACTCGGCTCGTGACCTGTTTGTCTTCCGCGTTTGCTCCGAGGCTATATGCTCCGGGAAGATCCAAAACCTTTAAGGAATTTTCTCCTTGTTTTACGGTTCCTTCGGCTTTTTCCACGGTCACTCCGTGATAGTTCCCTGTCTTTTGTCTAAGACCTGTTAGGCGATTGAAGAGGGTCGTTTTCCCGCAGTTTGGGTTTCCCGCCATCAGGATTCTGGAGGTTTTAGAATTTGTACTCACGTCAGCATGGCCCATCGGCGACCTCACCTATTCGAATCAATTCCGCTTCCGCTTCTCGAATCGCAATTTCCACTTCTCCCGCTCTGAGGATGATTTTTTTTTGAGATTCGTATCTTTCCAAAACGAGAACCTTGATTCCGGGTAGAAGGCCGATATCCAGTATATTTCGAAAAAGGTCTTCTTTTCCGGGCTTCTGAATCAAAGATACGATCGAGGCTTCTTGCCCCTTTTTCAATTCGTTTAACAAAAAGGTCATATCAGAAATTTTTCTCGGTCTCGGATGAGATCGATATCCGGAGCCATCGTCTTTACGTATCGATCAAAATAAAGTATCTGTTTGATGAGAAGTCCGAATTCTTTCGGGATCTTGAGTCCGTTTCGAAGCGAAATTTCCCGAAACTCGAAAAGAATCGCGTTTAACTTCTTATCGTCGAGCGATTCTAAATCTCCCATCTGAAGTTTCATCACCATGTCGGTCATACGAGAGAAAACCGCTTCCAAATCTTTGGAAAGTTTTTTCTCGTCCACCCCCTTTGCAGTGGAATCCATCTGGATCAAACCCTTCGCGATCTTTTCGGTACGATTGAGACTCAGTCCCTCGAGGAAAATCATCAGACCTTCCCAGACGCGGGGCGAAATTCTTCCGACGATTCCGAAGTCGATAAAACCCACGGTTCCGTCCCGAAGAATCATTAGATTTCCTGCATGAACATCCGCGTGAAAAAAACCGTTTCTTGCAAGAGTGGAAAACCAGATTTCGAGGGCTTCGGTGAGAGTTTTTTGAGGATCGGAAGAATATCTTCGGATCGATTGTTCGTCAGTGATCGGAGCTCCGTAAAAACGTTCCATCGTAAGAATTTTTTTCGTTGAAAGTTCTCTGTAAACTTTCGGAACCCTCGCCCTGGTTTCTCCCATTGAAAGAAGTTCCCTTTCAAATTCTTCTATGTTGTCGGCTTCTTTGTAAAAATCAATTTCTTCTAATATAGAACTTTGGAACTGTTCGACCATATCCGAGATTCCGGATTTACTCAGGCCCGGCGCAAATCTTTCAAAAAGAACGGAAGCAAAGTAGATGAGATTCAAATCCGCTGACAAGGTAGCTTCGATATCGGGTCTTTGCACCTTGATGACGACGTCTAGTCCGTCCTTTGTGACCGCTGCGTGTACTTGTGCGATCGAAGCCGAGGCGATCGGAATCGGTTCCACGCTGTAAAAATGATCCGTGAGTTGACCACCGAGTTCTTTGCGAATGATTTTTTCGATCGTAGAATAGGGAAGAGGGCGGATCGAGTCCAAACATTTTTGCATTTCACTCACAAACTCGTCGGGGAAGAGAGAAGGCGCAGAGGCGATAAATTGACCTAATTTGATATAGGTGGCCCCAAGGTCTTCAAAGGCTTCCCGGAGTCGGATGGGAAAGGTTTCCAAGGAACCGCCGCCCAATGCGAGATCTTTTACGAGGAGGAGCGTTTTTGTGGAGAATACAAAACCGCTATTTAAGATACGGGAGGCACCGCCAAAACCCATTTTCAGGGATTCAAAAAATCCGGCCATATTCACAAAGGTTCTGAACTTCCTTCCAAAAGACAACTACAGAAAGGATGCTTAAAAAATGGCGGTGTCTGCGAGAGGAAACCGCTTTTTTGTTTACGAACGAAGTCAAATTCTGATTATGACTAAATAAAATACACCTCCGCGGGCGTATCTTCTCTATGAGTAGCGATTCAGTATTACTTCAGGAACTCGATAAACTTGAACTCAACGACCTGAAGAAAGTCGCCACCCTCTGGAATCTAGCGAAACTTCCCTACAAAGAAAAAAACAAAAACGTAACCTATCTTTACGAAATTTTTCAGGATGAATTTTTTCTGAAAGGAGTTTTGGAAAAGCTCACTCAACTTCAGGTTACGATCTATACCAGCATTCTTAAGAATAAAAACGTTCTGACCTTGGGAGAAATTTCCCGCAAGGTGAACATTCCTCCGATCAACGTGGAGATGGAACTCAATCTTCTCCGAAAATACCAGCTCGTTTATCAGAGAAAAAACCGAGAAAGACTTACAAACAATTTAGATAAGTATCATGCTTTTGAAGAGATTGCCGATCTCGTTCCTCTCGAACAGAATCTCAAAGGGGATAAATATAAGATTTCCTTGGAGAAAATACTCGATCGTAAAAAAACGACCGAAATTCCGGACGAGTGGAAGGCAGCCGTCAAGTCTCCAAAACAGATTGACTCGATAAAAAAATTCTATTCGATCGCGACTTCCGAAGAAGGAATCGATCTCAATCTACAATCTCTCGCGGATTTGGAAAGAGACACTCTTGTGCGAATTTATCTGAGCGGAGGCGTCTCCGAAGCCGAGGATATTCGCAGTTACGTTGTTACAAGCCGTGGAAAATACGAACAAGTGGTTCCTTCGCTCATTGCAAAGGGAATGGTCGTTGACGTTTGTTTCGTCGACGAAAAGTTCGTTCGCGTTTTTGCGATCCCCGATGAAATTCTAAAATACGTTCAAACCCATCCGATTCTTCCTTCCGTAAAAAAAGGAACCAAACAAAGGACCGAAAAACTCGCGGCGAACGATCTTGATTTCTTTCTCAACACGAAGAAATTGATCTCTTATATCAGCCGCAAAGGGCTTGTCCTCGCAAAATCGGGAAAGGTAAAACAAGCCGATCACAAAAGAACGGAACAGGAACTTCTCAATCCGGATATAGGAATCTTCCCTGAAAAGAGCCAGATCTATCAGATGGAGCTCATTCTTCCCGTATTAAAACTTTTGAATCTTGTGGATATCAAAGGTGAGAATATCGTTCTGAAAGGGGACGTGAGCGGGTTTATCGAAAAAGATATCTTTGAGATCATGAAACTCGTCGTGCACGAAGTCAACGAAGCGAGAATGAAACGAGTAGTTCCTGCGGAAGTCTTCACTGCGACGGAGATGCCATTCTACGACAAACTCATCCTCGATAAGTGTGTGAGTTTGATCATCAAGGCGAAACGAATTCATCTTTCGGTGATCTTTTCCAATATCATTCGGGAACACATGATTCTTTCTCCTGGATTTAGAACGAAGAATTTTCAATCTGACCTCGCGGAACTCCGCAAGGAAATCATGAGTGGAATTTTCTATCTTCATCTTTTCGGACTTTTAGAAATCGAATATCCGAATCGTTTTTTGACCCTTTCCAAACTGGGTGAATATTTTTTCCAAACGGGAGAATTGTCTCACAGGACCGAAAAGGGCGGAATCACGATCAACCCGGACTTTACGATCATTGCGTTTCCGGATCGAGTTTCGATTCACGGTCTTCATCTTCTCAAGGCTTTTACCGAACTCAAGGACTACGATCGGGTCTATACGTTTGTTCTTACCAAAGAAGCGTTTCAGCTGGGAATTCTTCTCGGATACAAACCGGCTGAGTTTGTTGATTTCTTAAAGACTTCCAGCAAAGCCGATCTTGCACAGAACCTTCTCTTCTTATTGGAAGACTGGGGCGGAAATCTTCCGGTTGTCGATATCACGGAAGATTGTGTTCTCGTGCGCACCAAAGATCAAAATACGATGGAGCTTCTTTTGGGTCAGATCAAAGGGAAGAAGATCGTCCTCGACGAAATCGGACCGACCGCTGTTCTTGTGGATAAGAATCGGGTGCAAGACGTGATCACCGTTTCTGAAAAATTGAATCTGATCGTAAACCTTACCCGCTAAAAATTCCGGTCCTCGGGTGATTCCTCATCCTCCTTTTTGTCTTTTGTAAAAGAGTTGTTCTCGGTTTCCGCTCCTTTCGAAAATAAGACTCCCCAAAGAATTTCCGGAGACGCGGAATGGGGTAACCTATTAAAATCCGATCTGTGGACTTCGAATTTTCTTCGAAACATTTGCAGTCGACGAAAGATTTGATTCCAAACTTCTAAAAAGTGTGGGAACTCCCCGCCTGGTTTTCAAAAGCAGACTCGAAGACAAAAAGTGTGGGAACTCCCCGCCGGGTTTTCAAAAGCAGACGCGAAGACAAAAAGTGTGGGAACTCCCCGCCTGGTTTTCAAAAGCAGACTCGAAGACAAAAAGTGTGGGAACTCCCCACCTGGTTTTCAAAAGCAGACGCGAAGACAAAAAGTGTGGGAACTCCTCATCGAGTTTTCAAAAGCAGACTCGAAGACAAAAAGTGTGGGAACTCCCCACCGGGTTTTCAAAAGCAGACTCGAAGACAAAAAGTGCGGGAACTCCTATGTTTCTTTTCTCATTGCTTTTCCGCTCAGACCGATCGATGACTTTTTCGAATCTTTCGAAATATGGAAAGAAGCCATTCCTTTTCTGCTCTTGAATGTTCCGAAAGAAACCTCACAGCCGATTCTTGTTAGCAATCCGGAAAGCAACTTTGATCGAGAGACGATCTTATATTTGAAAGAAATGTAGATTCGACCCGGAAATCGGCTCGAATCTACGTGGAAAACAAAAGTTAGGCGGAGGAACTCTTTTCGGCATTCGTTTTTTGTTTTCCGAGGTTTAGATTCTAACCATCGAAATCTTCTTCAGGATCGAGGCGGAATTCAGAAATTCTTCCTCAAAAGAAAAATGATGGTTTCAGATCGTGGAGTCAACACACGAAGGGAGAGGCTTTCGTCGTAAAAGCGGAGGTGATCGCGAACTTTTTTTAGAGAATCCGATTTCAGAAATCGAGGGAAGACGCGGATGGGTTTGTGATTTTTCGAAACCAAGAGGATGAGGAGTTTCCAAAGAAACGTTCGAAAAATTCAAAACAAATTTTCGGGAAAGTTCGGAGGGAGAAAAAAAGGGAACGATTTTAATTTTGAGGAAACAAGAAAAGAAAGGCGAATCTCAGTTTCCGAGCCCGAAAGCTCGGAAAGGAAGTTGAAAAATTACTCTTCTACTTTGATTTTACTTTTGAATTCCCATTTACGATAGGGAGCAATCGCTTGTAATCTTTCGTCCGTTACGAAGAATAAAGCCTCTCCGTATTTCACGAGACCCCCTTTGTAGTGCGCATACTTTGTCTTATGATCGATCAGTCCGATTTCTCTGACCTTGCTCCAATCGTCGCATGTCTTGAGAGTCGGGACTTTTCTAAGATGCAACTCCTTGATCTTATTGTCTTTCACGGAGTCTCTGAGTATCTTTTCCCATTCCATAAAGTGCAAACTAAAAGGAAGGGGGGAAAAATCAAGGGTTTTTGCGCGCCTTGCGGCTCTCTTTCTTCTTCTTTAGAGTTTGAAAAATTCCACTTCTTTTTTTAGATCCTCTGCGAGTCGTGCAAGGCCGATCGAACTGGAACTCAGCTCTTCGGAAGAAGCCGCAGACGACTGATTGAGATCGTTTATCATCGTGATCGTTCTTGAGATTTCCTCGATTGCGATTTTTTGTTCTCTCACCGCGACCTGGATCACGTCCGATCTTCCTTTGACTTCTTTTGCCGTAAGATTCATCTGATCGTTTTTAGAAAGTTGGTCTTCCATAAACTGATTCACGGTTTTCATCTGGCGGTTGATCTCGGAAATTCCCTGGATGATTCCCGATATAACGGTAACTGTGTTCGTGATGTTTTTGATTCCGTTCCCGATTTCGGTTTCGTTACTCTGGATGATTTCCTCAATGTCTTTGATGCTGTTCGTCGTTTTGTCGGCGAGTTTGGAAATTTCATCGGCGACCACGGCAAACCCTTTTCCCGCAGAACCCGCTCTTGCGGCTTCGATAGCAGCGTTTAACGCCAACAAGTGAATCTGTTCCGAGATCGTGTTGATGATTTCGATGACGCCCGTGATGTCTTCGGAACTGCGGCTGATCTTGGTGATCGATTGGTTCGTGAGTTCGAGAGCGCTTCCGCCTTTTTTGGCTTCCTCCGTGATTCTTTCCACGTCCGACATCGTCTTTTCGAGATTGACCGAGGTTTCGTGGATGGAGTTGGAGAATTTATTCATGTCAAGACCGAGCCTGTCCAAAAGACCCACCTGTTCCCTCGTTTGAGTTTCGACCCCATCCATTCCCGCTGAAATCTCTTCGATCGAAGCCGAAATCTCTTCTGAAGAAGCGGCTTGATTCTGCGCGTTGTCCGAGATAAAATTGAGGGCTCCCGACATTTCATCGGAAGAGGAGGCGAGATTACCGGAGGCCTCGATGATCTTCCCGAGGATCATTTTCACTTTTTTGTTAAACGAATTGATGGAGATGGACATTTCTCCGATTTCGTCCATCGACAGAACCTTAAGACCTTTTGTAAGATCTCCTTCCGCCATCGCTTCCAAAACGTCCTTGCTATCCTCCAGAGGTCTGAGTCTTTTTTGCAGAATGATATAGATCAAAAATCCGATAAACAACATCCCTACCGTGGAGATTGCTGCCATCGCAAGAACGGAAATGATCGCATCATCCGCAATCTCTTCGTTTTCGATCGAAGCGAACGTGATAAAGTCGTATTTTGGATTCTTACGAAGAATCATATATTTGTATTTTCCGTTGAATAAATAACGAACCGGAACGTTGTCCTTATAATTTTTCACCTGTTCGTAAAACGGAAAGTCAGTGAGATTTTTTAAGTTTAGAGTCGGGTTTACGTGATTGATGATCACTTCTCCGTGATTGAGAAGACCGGGATAACCCGACTTACCGATTTGAATCGAGCCGATCAATTTACTCGTAAGATCCGCGATTCTAAGGCCGAGTGCAAGATAAGTTGACTTTTCACCCGGAATCGATTCCAGAGCCAAAACTACGGGAGTGCCCGATACCGAAGACGCGATCGGTTTGCTGAGGAACATTTTTTCCGAAGAAAGAGCCTCGATGATTTTTGTTTCGGAGGGAAGTTGGTAATCCGAGAGTTTGGAAGCTCCGTTGGATGCGAGAGTTCCGGTCGCGGCTAAAAGTTTCCAATTCTCACCTTCGGCTCGAATGATCGCCATCGATTCGTATTTGGAGGATCTTCCGAGAAGATTTTCAAAATGTTTCTGCGTTTCTTTTTCTTTTCCGCTCGAGACCGAAAAAAGAAAATTCGGATCGTTTCGAAGTCTATCCGCGTCACCTTGCACTTCCTCAAAAATCGTTTCGGTAAGAATGTGAAGCGTTTCATTCACGTTGATCATCTGATTAAAATACGATTTTCGGATCGCGGTATAATTGAGTTTGAAGACGAGGCTCGAAACTCCGATCGCGAGAATGATGACGATGAAGATAAAAGTGATCGTGAGAGACCTTGTCAATTTGACTTTTACGAGACTGGAAGTGTCGATATTGCTGAACGCGCCGGATTCGATGAGTTTGGAAGTAAGTCTTTCCGAAACCAGAAACGAATAGACTCCCAAGGAAAGCGAAAGCATAAGAATGATCGAAAAAAGATTGTAATAGTCCGATTTATCCAAAACGGTAAAACGGCTGAGCAAAATCACGATGACCAATCCGGAGATAAAAATTCTCAAGGCGATTTCGATCGAATGTCCGAAAGGAAGTCTCAAAACGGCTTTTTGAGCGTTCAGGGCCGTATCCTTATCGATGATTCCTTGCTCGACAGTATGGACGTAATTTTCGATCGGTTTTAACCTGCGTTTGTCCGCAAAGACGGTATAGATCAGAGTAAAGAACGTGGTAGAAAGAGTGATGTATATCGCGATCCTTAGATGTTGCGGTTCCATTTCCAGAAACGTCTGGTAGAAAATAATCGCGGTTCCCACCGCGATTAGGTAGCTGACGAGTTCGGTGATAAGAATAAACTGAAGTATGAATTTGCGGATCGATTTAGTGATTTCATCCATGAGGCGGGTTCCCGATATCACCTTTGCGTAACACGCATCGGTTTTTGCTTCTTTTCGGTAAATTTCCAGGTTTACACGCTTGAATACAAGGAGAAACTAATTTGCCGATGGAAAATCTTAAGTTAGCTCTGATCGGGGACATTCACGGATTTTGGGATCGTAAGGACAACGAATACTTCGATCGTTCGGATTACGACGCACTTTTGCTAACGGGAGACTTTCCCGGATATCTTCCTTTTTCGGGAAGGACGGTGACTCGAGGAATAGCGAAATTGAATAAGACCGTATACTGGATCCCGGGGAATCATGATTCGACTAACGTAGTTCAGTTACTAGGAGAAATATTACATTCAAAATGGATGATACGAACCGGAAGTATCGGACATCAATTTCGTCTAACTTGTCTTCAAAGGAGAATGGGTGATACGGTTTGTCTGGGATATTCGGCGACCGATCTGGATTCTAAAACGGTACTCGTCGGAGCCCGCCCGTTTTCGATGGGAGGTCCTTTGAGTTTTCTTCCCTTACTCAAAAAAGTATACGGAGTCTCTTCGATGAAAGAATCCTTCGAAAAAATGAAATCACTTTATCCAAAAATCCAAGGAAAGGATTGTATCGTTTTAGCTCACAACGGTCCCGCGGGATACGGTTCCAAACGAGACGATATCTGGGGGTGTGATTTTAGAAAGAAGGGAGGAGATTGGGGTGACGGAGATCTTCGTAGATTTTTGGACTTCCTAAAAGAAAAGGGGGAAAAGGTTTCCCTGATTCTCGCGGGGCATATGCATCGTAAAATCCGGGATCTAAATCGGGATCGGACTTGGAAAGTGAGCGAGAATTCTTCGCATACGATCAACGCGGCCAAGGTTCCTAGAATTTTTAAAACAAAAGAAGGAAATTTATACAGACATCATATTCGTTTGGAACGGAAAAACGGAATTTGGGATTGTCAGGAGATCTTCGTTGCAGAGAAAGGGGAGGAAAGAATTTCCCTCCCCGAAGACGAGGAGTTCTTATTCTCCTCGGATACTTTCTAATTTAAGTTTGATCTCTTCGTTGAGAGGTTGTTTTTTTTGAAAGTCCTCCAAGAGACGAACCGCTTCCGCAGGTTTTTCCAACTCCACGTAAAGATCGGACAATTCCAGAAGCGGTCTCGGATCCATAGGAAACTTTTTGTGAAGATCGAGATAGATTTCCTCGGCCTTGTCCCGTTTGCCGATCAGTTTGAGAGAAGAAGCCTTTCCAAGTAACGCGAAGTAATCCTCTCCTTCTGCAAGAATCCGGTTAAAACACTCGAGCGCTTTGTCGAATTCCCCCATCCCTCGTAAACTGTCCGCATAACGGTTGATGATGAGTTTATTATCGGGATCGAATTCCAAAATTCTTTCCCAATATTGATTGGCTTTGTGGAAATCCTTTTTTCCGCGATAACTTTCGGCAAGGCCGTATAACGCGAAAAAATTCTTCCGATCGAGTTCCGCAGCCCTATGATAATACTGAATCGCCTCGTCGTAGTCCTTGATCTTGCGGTAAGAATTTCCGATTTCGGTTAATATTTTGATGTTATCCGGTTGGATGAGAAGGAGTTTTTCCCACCAATGGATCGCGTCCTTATATTTCTGACAGGCAAAGTAAAGATGTCCCAGTCCGACGATCACATACTGATCCTTCGGATTGATCTGAAGCGCCTGCATATAATAAATTTCCGACTCTTTAAAGTTTTTGAGTTTGCGATGAGCGTCCGCAACACGGCTCAAGATCGAAGCGTCGGTAATCGTGATATGTCTGTAATCTTCGGCGACTTCGATCACTCGAGAAAGAAGATTCATTTCCCGATAGCAGTTCATAAGTCCCATGAGGGAAAACTTGTTCGATGGATCCTCTTGTATACATTTATGATAATATTCGATCGCATTCTTATAGTCTTTTTTCTTAAAAAAGAGATCTCCCATTCCGACGAGACCGTATGTGTTGTGCGGATCTTTTTCCAAGAGCTCCTTGAGTTTGGCTTCGGCCTTTGGAAATTGATGAGAATCTAATAATTTATAGGCTTCTTTCGCGAGACTTTTGATGACCGCGAATTGTTTGTCCTCTTCTTCTTTTTCAATATTAGGATTTTCCATTTGATTCTCTCTTTTTAAAGTTTACTCTCTTCCAATTCTTGTATTCGCATTATTGTTTTTGACGTTCGACTTTGATTGAATATTCTTTTGAGGCTTAAATATTCTGTAAAGAAAATAAGAACAGATTGCAAGAATCCGAAAGTAAA
Organism: Leptospira ainlahdjerensis; assembly: GCF_016919175.1. GTDB lineage: Bacteria > Spirochaetota > Leptospiria > Leptospirales > Leptospiraceae > Leptospira > Leptospira ainlahdjerensis. Next base: position 21,320 of record NZ_JAFFPU010000056.1, read on the forward strand.
AAGTAAATTGCGTCGAAAATTAGCCCTTTCTATCTATATGATTTTGGAAAAAAATTTCCATTCTCTGATTCTTAGAACCGACTTCTTTGAAGTCGGTTCCGCATCTGTAAAAGGAAAGAAATCCTCTCGGAGAAAATGCTCATCGGGGTTGGATTGGTCAATTTCTTATCGTTCATTCCGAATCTTCTGCCGAGAACTCCGAATTCTTTTCTATTCCCAATTCTTTTTTATCGAACGGTACCTTCTTTTTGCGAAAGTGGAGTTTCCAAGCTCTTCGTTTTCAGAGTAATTTTGATCGGACTCGTTTCAAAAGAACCAAACAACTTCCATTCTACAAATGAGAAACCGTCGAATAAAACTTTCTTTGCTTCTTATATTTAAGAACTCGGAAACACGATAAAACCGCCGTTTCAAGGGCTTAGAATGAGGATCTCAAGATTCGGTTCGTCTTGACAGTAGCCTTTCCGGTATCTTTATGGACGTAAGGGGAGGGACCATGTCCTCAGAATCAGGAAGAATAACAGGCGCCAGATTGATGGTGGAACTTCTGGAAGAATACGGAGTGGATATCGTCTTTGGATACCCTGGCGGAGCCATTCTACCCTTTTATGACGAGATCTACAAGAGTAAGAAAATAAAACACATTCTTGTAAGACACGAACAAGGCGCGGTTCACATGGCCGAAGGTTATGCAAGAGCGACCGGAAAACTCGGAGTGTGCATCGCAACATCCGGACCGGGGGCCACCAACCTCGTCACCGGTCTTACCGACGCGAAGATGGACTCGGTTCCGGTGCTCGCGATCACGGGTCAAGTCGCGACCAATACGATCGGAACCGACGCTTTTCAAGAAGCCGATATCTTCGGGATTACAATTCCAATCACAAAATACAACGCACTTATGAAATCCGCGGACGATATCGCGAGACATTTCGAGGAAGCCACCTTGATCGCGTTAGGTGGTCGCCCCGGTCCGGTCCTTTTGGACTTTCCAAAGGACGTGCAGACCGAACTTACTAACGTAAGAAAGGCGACCCGTCTCAAGATCGCACCTCATCACTACAAAAAACCGGAAGTAAAGGGAAACGTAGAAGAATTCGCCGAAGCCCTGAACTCGGCAAAAAAACCTCTGCTTTATGTTGGAGGGGGAGCGATCAACGCAAACGCTCATAAAGAAATATTCGAACTCGCAACCAAGGCCGGAATCCCGGTGACAACAACTCTGATGGGAATCGGCGCTTTCCCTGGAACACACTCCCTGAGTGTGGGAATGTTGGGGATGCACGGGACCGCTGCGGCGAACAAAGCAGTATTAGAATGTGATTATATTCTCAATTTGGGTGCGCGATTTGACGATCGAGTCGCCAAAATCGGAGAATTCGCCGAAAAGGCTGTTCGTGCCCATATCGATATCGATACCGCCGAATTTAATAAACGAATTCCTGTAGATTATCTTCTGCACGGGGATTTAAAAGACGCTATTCAAGCGATTCTTCCTTTTGTAAAAAAACAGGATCATTCTTCTTGGACCAATTATTTGCAAGGATTGAAAAAAGATCATCCTCTGGATTTTGATAATTCCGGAAAGACGATCAAACCTCAGGACTTCTTGGATCGTCTTTATAAAAAAACCCAAGGAAAGGCGATCGTTTCCACGGATGTGGGACAACACCAGATGTGGGCGGCCCAGTATTATCTTTTTGACGAGCCGAACAACTGGCTTACTTCCGGAGGACTTGGTACGATGGGTTACGGACTTCCCGCCGCGATCGGAGCGAAGTTCGGAAGACCGGATAAGATGACGATCTGCGTTTCCGGAGACGGTTCGATCCAGATGAACATCCAAGAGTTAGCGACGATCGCGGCCAACAAACTGGGAGTCAAAATTCTTATCTTCAACAATAACTTTCTCGGAATGGTTCGGCAGTGGCAGGAACTCTTTTACGAAGAAAGATTCTCCCAATCCGAATGGAACTTCAACCCGGATTTTGTAAAACTAGCGGAAGCCTATTCGATTCCTGCGATGAAGGTTTCCGATAAATCGGAGATCGACAAGGCGATCGAATTTTTTATCAAAGACGACGGAGCTGCGCTTTTGGAAGTGATAATTCCGGCCGAAGAAAAAGTGTTTCCGATGATCCCGGCGGGAAAATCCCAAAAGGATATGATCGAATTTAAGGATTTAGCCGGACTCAAAAAATCATGAAACACATTCTGAAAATTCTGGTAAACAATCATCCCGGGGTCATGAGTCATGTTTCCGGTTTATTCACTCGCAGAAGTTATAATATAGATTCGATCGCTGTCGGAGTTACCGTAAATCCCGAAGTTTCCAGCATGGTCATCGTGGTTAAAGGCGACGAGTCGACCGTTGATCAGGTAAAAAGGCAACTTTTCAAACTTCCGGATGTGCTGGAAGTGGAGGATTTGGCGTATCACGATTGTGTGAGTCGGGAATTGGTACTTTTGGTTGTGAAACTTTCAGAGACTACAAGAACCGAAATTCTTTCCGTTTGTGAAGTTTTTGAGGCCAAGATCGCCGACCTTACTCATTCTTCTCTGACGATAGAATATTCGGGGAATTCCAGAAAGGTAAATGCCATCGTAGAAATCATGTCCAAATACGGAATCGAAGAGATTGTAAGAACGGGGCAAATTGCAATTCGTTACAGAAGTATCGGATCTTAACATTCGATTCCATTTTGAAATGTAGAATCTGAATTTCGTAATGTGTGTTCGCCTTGTAGAAGGGATTTATTTACGGCGAATCGAATTCTGATTTTAGTAAATCATCCAGCTAACAGTGATTCTCTTTTTTTCCAGGGTTTTTTCTTGTGAGAATCAAAAAGAATACAGAGAGAACTGGATTGGCAAAGAATTCTGTAATCCGATTTCCGAATGATCCTTTGTAGAATTTTGTAACGGGGACCCGTTAGATTCTGGAGTTCGGTTTGGACTATAACAAAGTCCGAATTGTAAGGGATTTCCTGAAAGTCGGATTCCGACCAAAGAATCAGGGGTTCAATAGAATGGCTTCCGAAAGAAAAAGGATCCGGTTCGATGTTCCGAAGAGCCTCCTTTCTTGCCTCGTTTAATACCGTTTGAACCTTTTCAAAGGTAAGCTTATCGTCTCCGTCGCCCTTGGGACATGGAAAGGATGTTTCGTATTGGTGGTGTGTTTTTGTTTTGCTCATCATTGTTGTCTCTTATCTAACTCGCTGTCATAGATTCTAAGAAATAAAAAACGGAACGAGAAAGGATTTTTTAAGGGAGCCTTGTCTAAGTTTTGAGAACAAATCGGTTGTTTGACAATAAAACATTGTGGACGATCCCTTTCTTTGTTAGGTTATCGTTCGGCTATATATGAAAAATTGTATACAATTATTTTTGAATGTAATTGTGTTTATCGGAATGGATTTTGGATTCTTTGCGGTGAAACGGTTTCAAAAAAGAAACCGTTTTATAAGGAAGCGAGTTTTAGGATCTCGGAATCTAAAAAAAGAATGGATTCCGGCTTCCAACAAAAGATGCCATTTTCGAAAGTCGCCTTGTTTTCGTTTTCTAATACACGAAGGGACCGTTCTAAAACTTCTTTTTTTTCCGGAATGAGGTCATAAAAAGAATCCAGATGGAAAGGTTGAAATAAACGAAAGAGAGAAAGAATCAATTCTTCAAAAACCTCGGGTTTGTTGTATTCTTTTGAGAATTCCTTTTGTTTGTATGTTTTCACGTTTCTCGGGTTGGAATATCTTCCAGCCGGTAAAAATCCGTGAGCTCCGGGGCCGATTCCCAGATAATATTCCATAGTCCAATATTTAAGATTATGCCTGGAATGGAATCCGGGTTTTGAATAATTGCTTACTTCATATTGAGACATTCCGTAAGGGGAGAGAAGTTTTGGGAGTTGTTTTAGAATTTCTTCTTGGATCTCTTCTTCAGGGCCCGGGGTCAGCGAATCCATTACTTTTCTTGAATATTCGGTTCCTTTTTCGACGGTAAGAGCGTAGAGGCTGATATGTTTGCCTCCGTAGGAAAGAACCTGTCGGATGTCCTTGAGAATTTCTTCGATGGTTTGTCCGGGAATTCCGTATATCAAATCCGCGGAAAAATTTTGAATCGGTGAATTCTTCGCCGTTTCTAAAATGGTTCCGTAACGCTCCGGATCGTAGTGTCTTCCTAAAAAGCGAAGTCTTTCCGGTTGAAAACTTTGGATTCCTACGGAGATACGATTGATTTCTATCTCGGAGAGGGATTGTAAAAAGTCCGGAGTGATGTCTTCCGGATTGCATTCCATTGTAATCTCAGCATTTGAGGAAAGGGAAAGATTTTGTTTTAAGAATCCGATGAGGTTTTGGATTTGACGGAGATCCGCTCGGCTTGGAGTTCCCCCTCCGAAGAAGATTGTATCAAATTCTAAACTGGAAAGGGAAGGATTGTCTGAGATTCTTTGAAGAATTTCCTCTTTGTATCTTGCAAAGAGTCTTTTTTCGTCGGGGATCGGGGCTTTGCCGTTTCCAACGGAGAAAAAATCGCAATATTCACATTTTTGAATGCAGTAGGGATAGTGGACATAGATTCCAGGCAAACCTGTTTTGAAAATTGGATTTTGCAAGTCCGCTCTATTTTCTTTCATAAGCTAACGGCGAAAATCTTGAGTTCGGGAAATTGTAGGAACTCCGACGATCCACCGTAAAAGTCGCGCGCCCCACCCTGACCTTGGGTGGGGGGTGAGGTGGTGGGAAGAATCGGGAAAATTTTCTCTATCATAAAATTACGTTTTCAGCAAGTAGAAAACTTGCTTCTTGTTTTGTAGGAACTCCGACAAAAATCAGCTTAAGCCAGACGAGGTCAGAGTCTCAAGAGAACTTTTGCGATCCTTCTTATTTCGCCGAGGTCTTTTCGTTCGAGTTCTTTAAGATCAAATCGACGACCGGAACCGGAGTTGTTCTTTCCACCACCGTATAAAGAAGGGCTTTTTTAGATTCAACCGTAGGGGAAAAAGAAAAAAGAATTCTTAGATTGGGAAGAGAATTCAATTTTAAGAATGGAGTTCCATAGTGAAGAGTAACGATCTCCAATGTCGGATAACGTTTCGCGATTCCGGCCGCAAGATCGAGTTCCAGTTGGCTAAAAGACGTAAGAACGATTCTTTTGAATTTATTTTCTTTTACGAGGGCCGCAATTTTTCCACTATTTGAGTTTGTAAGATTCTTTTCGGTGAGAACGCTTTCAAATTCTTTTCCTCGAACGGCAAAGATCGTTTCTTCAGTCTTTACCGAGTTTGGTACGAATGCCTCCGGAAACGAAACGATTGCGGCTCTCGAAACGTCAGCATTTAAAGTCGGAGAAAAAATTTCCAAAAAAATCTTTTCTCTTTCTGCGATCTGATCCTGGAAGAACGTCATTTCTTTTTCTTCCATCGGAGACAATTCCTTTGGATTTGATTTTTTGGCCGAAAATTCGTAGATGATTCCGTGTTTGAGTTTGAGAAGAATCTGTCTATAAGCGGCTTCTTTCAAAAGATCCCTTTCTCCTTTTTGAAAGGTTCCCTTATTGTATGCGTTTAGAATCTGATCTCTCATGTCGCGAGTGGTTTTTCCCCAGCTCGTCATAAGAAGAATATCAGCACCTGCTAATAGAGCGAGAACTCCCGGATCCGTGTCTTTGTAGTGAACTGAAATGGCGTTCATCTCCATCGCGTCGGTGATGATCACACCTTTGAACCCCATTCTTTCTCTTAAGATTCCCGTAAGAATTTTAGAAGAAAGAGTCGCGGGAAGATTTGGATCCAATTTCGGATATAAGATATGCGCGCTCATCACGACTTCAGCGCCTTGTGCGATCGATTCTTTGAAAGGAATGAGTTCCATCTTTTCCAATTCTTCCAAATTCTTATCGATCTTAGGAAGTCCTAAGTGACTGTCTACGTTTGTATCTCCGTGTCCCGGAAAGTGTTTGATCGTCGGAATCGCACCTCCGAGTCTTGCGCCTTTTTCATAACCGATTCCCGCTTTGGAAACCATCTCGGGAGAACTTCCGAGAGAACGAGTATTGATGACGGGATTGTCCGGATTGTTGTTGATGTCCAAATCCGGAGCGAAAACCAAATTGAGTCCGAGTTTCCGAAGTTGATAGGAGGTGACAAAACCCACTTTGTATGCGTAGTCCGCGTTTTTTGCCTGCCCGAGCGCCATTGCACCCGGAAACTGAGTCACTCCGTCTTTTACACGAAGCACTCTTCCACCTTCTTGATCCACGGAAATGAGAAGAGGAAGTTTAGAATGTTTTAAACTTTTTCTCTGAAGTTCGTAGTTGAGTTTGAGAATTTCCTGTTTGGTCCCTAGGTTCATTCCGAAAAGAATGATTCCTCCCGGAAGAATCTCCTCGATCTCTTTTTCAGCAGTCTGATCCAAGGTTTTCCCGGGAATCGCAACATGGATCACTTGGCCCGCCAATTCTTCCGGAGACATTTTGTCCACGATCGACTTTGCTTGAGATTCTAAATAACCGTCCCAGCCGTCTGCCTGGAGTTCTTGTTGGTAAGAAGGAATGTAGTAAAAAGCCGTAAGGAAAGCCAAAAGAAGAAGGAACACAAAGAGAAAACGTCGGATCATAGTTTGACAGGATATAAGAACGTTGAATTCTGTAAAAACAAATTCCTTCGGGTAGGCCTTGTTATGAATCGTTTCCAATTCCTCTTGATCCTCTTTTGTTCTCTGAGTTTAAGTCCTCTTTTTGCCGATTCCAAAACTTCCCCGATTCGGATTCTTTTTTTTGGGGATAGTCTTACTGCAGGACTCGGACTCAATTCACCAGAGGAAGCCTATCCGGCGGTTTTGGAGAAAGAACTTTTCAAACAAGGAATTTCGGTAAAGTCCGTCAATGCGGGAATGAGCGGGGACACGAGTTCGGGCGGTCTGTCCCGTCTGGATTGGGCACTTTCGAATCCGTTCGATTTGTTCGTCCTCGAACTCGGAGCGAACGATTCGATGCGCGGAATTTCACCGGATCAAACCGAAAAGAATCTCAAAGAAATTCTTTCTCGAGTGAGAAAGAAAAATCCAAAATCAAAAATTCTTCTCATCGGGATGAAAACCTTTCCCAATCTTGGAAAAGAATATAGAAAAAAATTCGAATCCATTTTTCCAAAAATCGCAAAAGAAGAAAACCTTCCTCTGGTTCCGTTTTTTTTAAACGGAGTCGCCGGAAATAAAAAACTCAATCAGAAAGACGGGATTCATCCGACCGCGGAAGGACATCGGATTCTTGCAAAAAATCTTTTACCCTTCTTTCAAAAAATTCTAAGGAAAAGATGATTCTCCAAAAAGTGAGTTTACACCGGACTTTTGCCGAAAATCATGGATCTACCTGAATAATCGCGGGAATAGCTCAGTGGTAGAGCACCTCCTTGCCAAGGAGGGGGTCGCGGGTTCGAATCCCGTTTCCCGCTTTTTCTTCTATACTCTTCTCCTCCAGGCCGATTTACATCATGGATTATAAAACAAAAAAGAATTCGAACGCTACCGTTGATATTAAACTTACCTTCGAAGCTTCCGATATCGAGAAAGCTTTTGAAAAAACCTACGCGGAAAAACAGAAAGACGTAAAAATTCCAGGCTTCCGTCAAGGCAAGGCTCCTCTCCAGATGGTGAAACGTCATCTCGGAGATGCGGTGGCGAGTGACGCGATCAACACTCTCATCGTGGATGGAATGACTTCCATCATCACAAAATTAGAACACCCGATGGTCCGGTTTCCGAAATTCGAAATCCAAGACTATCAACCCGGAAAAACTCTCATCGCGACCGCGGTCTATGAAACCAATCCGGAAATCACACTCGGAAAATATAAGAAGATCAAGATCAAACTTCCCGAAGTCGTCGTTTCGGACGCTGACGTGCAGGAAGAGATCGAAACCATTCGTAAACAATTGGCCCGAAAACAACTAAAAGAAGAGGGCCAAGTCACCGTGAGCGGGGACATTATTGATATGGAATATGTAGTTCGCGAATCCGGTCAAGAACCCAAAAATGCAAGTAATACATCCAACGACTATCATTTAGGTCACGAGAGCAATCTCAAGGGGTTTGATGAGAATCTCTACGGTTTGAAAACGGGCGAAAGTAAGGATTTTGTCCACGCATTCCCAGAGGACTACGCACAGAACGAAGTCGCCGGAAAGTCCTTTGAGTATTCCGTGACTGTAAAAGCGCAGTATGCAAACATTCTTCCGCCCGTGGACGACGATCTCGCTTCCGAATTCGACGGTTCCGAGTCTCTCGGCGCTCTCAAAGATAAGATTCGTAAGAATCTGAAGGAACGTTTTGAAGACGGGGTAAAGAATAAGAAGATGGAAGAGATCTACAAGGAAGTCATCGACGATTCTAAGTTTATCTTCCCGGAATCCTATGTAAAAGAAGAATCCGAGCACGTTTTCCACAATATGATCCACGAATTCCGTCTTCCCCACATTACGATGGAAAAATACGCGGAGATGATCAAAAAAGATCTGAAAGAAGTACAAGAATCCTTTAAAAATCTCGCAGAATCCCGCCTGAAGCACTTTTTTACCCGTCAAAAGATCGCTCAGACGGAGAACATCGTGTATTCCGATTCAGATTTTGACGCCGATCTGGAAAAACTTGCGTCAAGTTACCAGATTTCTCTGTCCGATCTTAAAAAAGAGCTGGAAAAGGGAAAACTCATGGATAATTATCGAGAGAATTTTTTCGCGAAAAAAGTGGATGATACCCTCTTTGATCTTGTAGAAAAGAAATATACTGACAAATTGAGCATTGGCCAGGTAAAAGAATATCTGAACCAAAAGGAAGAACAGAAAGCATGAGTGTAATTCCGTATGTGATCGAGCAAACGAGCAGGGGAGAGCGTTCTTACGACATTTTTTCCCGACTTTTAAAAGATAGAATCATCTTTCTCGGAAACGCAATCAACGACGATTACGCAAACGTGATTACTGCCCAGCTATTATTCCTGGAAGCGGAAAATCCGGAGAGAGATATTTATTTGTATCTCAATTCTCCCGGAGGTTATGTTTCTTCCGGTCTTGCGATTTATGATACGATGCAATACATCAAGCCTGACGTAAGAACCCTTTGTTTGGGTCAGGCCTCCTCGATGGCCGCACTTCTTTTGGCGGGCGGGGCTCCGGGAAAACGTTCCGCACTGCCGAATTCCAGAATCATGATGCACCAGCCAATGGGCGGGGCAACGGGTCAGGCAAGTGATATCGAGATCCAAGCAAGAGAAGTTCTCAAGCTCAAGGAAATTCTGAACGCAATCTATCACAAACACACCGGAAAGAGTGTGGAGCAAATTCAGAAAGATACCGAAAGAAATTTTTATATGACCGCGGAAGAAGCGAAGAACTACGGGATCTTAGACACCGTAATCGATATCGACCGCAGTAAAACAGCGCCAGTCGCTGCCCCAGCTTAATCAGGAGAAATTCCCTTGGCGAAAAAAACACCGGGAACCAACGGTAAACAAAAACTATTCTGCTCTTTTTGCGGAAAAGAACAGGATGCAGTAAAACGTTTAGTCGCCGGCCCGGGTGTTTACATCTGCGACGAGTGTATTTCTCTTTGTAATGAAATCATTGCGGAAGATCACGATCATACTCACGAGAAAACCGAAGTATTCAGCGAGGTTCCAAGCCCCGCTGATATCAAAGCGATCTTAGATCAGTATGTCATCGGACAAGATCACGCAAAGAAAGCCCTCTCGGTAGCGGTTTACAACCACTACAAGCGCGTAAATCTGAAAGAAAAGAAATCCGATATCGAAATCGAAAAATCGAATATTCTTTTGATCGGACCTACCGGAAGTGGGAAAACTCTTCTCGCTCAGACTCTTGCCAGAATTATCAAGGTTCCTTTTGCAATCGTAGACGCGACTGCATTGACCGAAGCAGGATATGTGGGAGAAGACGTTGAGAACATCATTCTCAAGCTCATCCAAAACGCTGACAACGATATCAAGAAGGCCGAGATCGGAATCATCTACATCGACGAGGTCGACAAGATAGCGCGTAAGTCGGACAGCGCTTCGATCACAAGAGACGTGAGCGGAGAAGGTGTTCAACAAGCGCTTCTTAAGATTATAGAAGGAACCGTAGCCAACGTTCCACCTCAGGGTGGAAGAAAACATCCTCACCAGGAATACTTACAAGTCGATACCAAGAATATTCTGTTCATTCTCGGAGGAGCCTTTGTGGATCTTCCGAACATCATCAAGTCCAGAACCGGCGTGAAAACGATCGGTTTCGGATCCGAAGAGACAAGACCTCAGTCGGACAGTAAGGACGCGTTGATGGGACAGGTGATTCCGGAAGATCTAATCAAGTTTGGATTGATTCCTGAATTTATCGGACGTTTGCCGATCGTAGCGACACTCCAAGAGCTGGACGTGGATATGCTCAAACAAATCTTCCGCGAACCGAAAAACTCCGTTCTCAAACAATACACTCGTTTATTGGAACTCGAGAATGTAAAACTTACATTCCGTGAAGATGCGATTGATCGTATCGCGGAACTCGCGATCAAAAGAGAATCGGGAGCCCGAGGACTCAGAGCCATCGTGGAAAATATCATGCTGGATTTGATGTTTGACATTCCTTCTCGAAAAGACATTGAAGAAGTAATCATCACGGGAGAAGTAATTTCCGATCGTGTGATGCCGACTCTCATTCTAAAAAAAGAATCTAAGATCGCATAATTCCGTCAAAATATCTTTCCGGAGCGGCGTGATTTGAGTTTCCCGCTGGAAGTCAGATACGGCCTTTTGGTTTATTCAAAGGGCTGAAAGGGCGAGCTGTGACGAAGAATTCGATTTCTTTTTCGTGTTTTGTCCTCTGAAAACAACCGTGCCTTTTTGCAGAAGATTCGAGAGAAAAGCTTTTTTACTTCCAAAATGGGTTCTAAAAATGCGGAATCCCGATTTTGTTTGAAGGTGAAAAAGGAAGGGGAGGTTAAATTTTTTTTTCGTAGACCCAAAACTGTCGGTCGCTTCGTATCCAATCCCGAGACGGATCCCTTCTATAACCGAGTTTTTCATAGAGTCTGTGTGCCGCCTCCATCGAGGATTGTGTGGATAAAACCGCCTTTGAAAACCCCAAACTTCTCGCTTCGATTTCAAAATGTCGGCAGAGGTTTTCCCCGATTCCTTTTTGTCGGACGGTCGGCAACGTCGCCAAGAGCTGCATTTCCGCTTCGTCCATTTCTGCGATTTGTCGATATGGATTCTCATTCATTCCTACGATCACCATGCCGACCACTGCTTCGATCGAATCGATTCCCAATAGAATTTTTCCCCGCTTTTTGACTTCTTCGATGCTAAAAAATTTTTGAGCGACTGTAGGATCCGTAAAACCGGCTTCGACATAGGCGCGACTTAATAAAACTTCGATCCCTCGGTCGTATTTGTTTTCGAAGGACGGGTATGATGTGATTTCTATTTCCAGAGAAAAATTCCTAACAAAATCTCAGGGTTCAATTTGGATTGTGTCGACTCGAATTCTAAGCGCGTTTTTTCAACGCGCGATCGAAACTGAAGGAAGGTTCGCGATTTAATTTCCTAAATCGCGAAGATGTTTACTTCTTTTTTTTCTTTTCCTCACCTTTCGAAGCGAGAACGGATCTACCTTGTAATTCCAATTTTTTCTTCTCCGCCCAAGGAATCGCGACACTCAACTGTTCCGCTAAGGAAAGAAGATTTTCGTTGATGTCGATGAGTTCGTCGATGATCACAAAGTAAGAGACACTGGATTTCAGTTTGCTGTCTCCCTTTTTGATTCGTTTCATCTGGCTTTTGTAGATGTTTTGTTTTGCCTTTTCGAGATTTTTTGTCTTCTTCTCCGATCTCGCTTTTTCCAAAAGATCAGGAAACTTATCCGAATCTGCAAGGAGTTCCATCAGATTTGTCGCCTGTTTTCTGAGCTCTTTCACTTCTTCCTTTTCGTCTTTGGAAACTTCGTGGAAAGAATTGATTCCGTTGGAGGAAGTTCTCAAAATATTCCAGATACTTTCGGTGATTCGATCCAGGTGATTGATGGAATCCGTGATCGGATGGATGGACGCCAAGTCTTCTTCTTCGAGATGTTTGTTTGCGATCGATAAAAAACTGGAAAGAGAATTTTCTCTCATCTTCTTTAAGTCTTTCAGAAGTTTCTGAGTTTGTCTGAAATTCTTTTTCTTACCGTTTACATAACCCGCACACGCGTTGTTGAGAGCTTTTCTCGCCACACTCAGACTCGCGAGCATCGAAGATATCGTTCTGGAAAGCGCCCTTTCCGGATGTTTTCTAAGAGTGATCAGTTTTTCGAGATTTTCGTCATAGGTGTCTTGGCGTTTTTTATGAATTCTTCCAAAAAGAAAAATCAGAAGACCGGCGACGATCACAAGAACAAAAACCGAGGAAAATCCGAAGACGTACAGAATGGAACCTATGATTCCTGCGGTTGCCGACGCGATGATCGCCGTAAAGAACCAACCGCCTACGACTGTCAAAACTCCGCTTACTCGATTGACCGAATTCTCCTTGTTCCAAGCTCCGTCCGTCAACGAAGTTCCCATCGCCACCATAAAGGTTACGAACGTCGTGGAAAGCGGAAGTTTGTAGAGCGTTCCGATCAGGATCAATGCGCTCGAAATCTGGATGTTCACGGAAGCTCGGAGCAAGTCGAAAGCTTCCGTCTCGTGAACTTTCATGATTTCTAATGTGTTTCTGTTTTCAAAACGTCTTCCGATGAAGTTTCTCACACTCGCGGGAAGAATCGCTTTGATCGGTAGATAGATTCCCAGAGCGATTTGAACAAAAACGCGAGCCACTAAACTTGTGTTAAATGCTTCCAAGGTTTCCCCTTGAGAACCTAAAGTGACTTCCGTTTGTGTAACGGATTCTGCTTTTCTCGAAAACCAGAGCGGGAAAAGCATCACGCAGGCGGCGCCCAACAAAAGAAAGCTCGGAGTAGAAACGTTTCCGGCAAGACCGGTCGCTAAAGCCGTAGGATCCCCGCCTTGTTGTATCAAAGTCCACGTTGAAAAACTCGCGAGCGGAACCCCGATAAAGTTTACAAGGTCGTTACTTGCAAACGCCATCGCCAGAGAACCGGTTCCCACCAAAACCAAGAACTTGAGAATATTCCATTCTAATAATACTAAAACTTGAAAGAGGATCGAAAATCCGGCGAAACTGATCAGAAGGATGTTGGTAAAATTCTCGTTCAAAAATTTGCTCATCTCCGGTGGGATTAGAGCGGAACCTTTCATCGCCGTCAGAAGGGTGAAAAAGATCACGGTAGTAACCGAAAGTCCTCCGAAAAGACCTCCGAAGTATCTCATCGTTCTTTTTAGATCGAAAGAAAAGATAAAACGAAAGAAGAACTGTAAAATCATCCCGGAAAAGAAGGCGACGATCACACTCGTCACGATCCCGAAGATGATTTTTAACGCGCTTTCGGAGTTGATGATTTGAAACGCTCCGTTTAAAGTTCCGGTTTTTAAGAATGCGATCGCAAGAGCCGCACCTAAAAGCTCGAACACGAGAGACACGGTCGTTGAGGTCGGTAGTCCGAGGGTGTTATAAAGATCCAAAAGAACGATATCCGTTAGCATTACGGCTAAGAATAAAAACATAAGATCCTGGAGCGCAAACCCGCCCGGATGAAAGATTCCTTTTCTTGCGACTTCCATCATCCCACTGGAAGAAAGTGCACCCAAGATGATCCCGATTCCGGCAACGACCAGAATGATTCTTTTGGAGGAGGCCTTGGAACCGACTGCTGAGTTGGTAAAGTTTACGGCGTCGTTTGAAACCCCGACTAAGAGGTCGCCGACTCCGAGAATGGCCATAAGGATTACAATGATGAGGAAAAAGTCCATGAAACGCTTCCGTTTATAGTTTTGTAGAATCTACAGTTTTCGCTTAAAATCTTGAATTATCGAGTTCTTTTTTAGTCTTTTCCATAGGGAGAGTCGGACAACTGAAATTTTGTTCCGGGCCCGATTGTGATTATTACTTTTTTATTACAAAAGCAACCGGTTAATCCTCGAGGTCCCAAAAAAAATCCTTATTCGTGAGTTCTTCTTCCGGCTTAGGGGAATCGGCAACAGAAAAGAAATGTGCATCCCCTAAGGAACCGAGGATGAGTTTGTATTGTTCTTTGAGCTCGAGAGTCTCTTTTTCCCAGTATTCGTTTCCGACAAAGTGCGGAAAAGCCGTGGGAAAGGAAGGATCGGTTTCAAATCGGGTGGAAATCCAAGCCGAGTAGTGGATAAATCGCATGGCTCTTAAAATTTCTATGAGTTCAAACCAACGATCGTCGAATTCCCGAAATTCCCGATAACCGGAAACGAGGTGTTCTCTTTCTTCGATGCCTTCTTGTCCTCTCGAAAGGAGCATCCAGAAATCTTGGACCGCCGGACCGTTTAAAGAATCGTCGAAGTCCACAAAAAACCAACCTTCTTTTCCGTTCAGAAGATTTCCCTTATGACAGTCTCCGTGAATTCTATGCATCGGAACGGAAGTGATTTTTTCTTGGAAAAGATCCAAGATCCGAAGAGCCGTTTCTTGGTATTCTTTTCGGCAATTGGATGGAATCCAATCCCCTTGGATCAGAGTTTCCAACGGCGCCGTTCCGTAGGTTTTAGAATCCAAGTTGATTCTGCGTTTTAGGGTTTTGGACTGACCGACGTTGTGGATTCTTCCTAAAAGTCTTCCCAGAATTCTTAAATTGTCCGGACTCAGCTCGTCCGGGGAACGTCCTCCGACTCGAGGCCAGAAAGAATAAAAGATTTCCTCCTGGAAGCTCGCGAGGCTATTTCCATCGGGGAACAAAAGCGGGGCGCAGACGGGAATTTCTTCTTCTCTTAGATCCAGGAGGAATTGATGTTCTTCCAAGATCTGTTCCCGAGTCCATCTTCCGGGTCTGTAGAATTTGGAAATGATATGAGTTCCGTCTTCCATACGAAGATCAAAAACCCGGTTCTCCAAACTGTTGAGAGCCATACAATGACCGGAGGGTTCGTATCCCGCCCTTTCCGCTAAGGTAAGAATTTCACCGGGATTGAGTTGAAAAAAATCGGCCATTTGCTCTCCAGGATTCCCGTTTCCAATCTGCTTCCAAGACAAAAACGTCGGATTCTCCCTGGTTCTTTGTTTTGTGTCCTCATATTTTTTTTCTTAGAATCTTGTTCAGAACCGGAGAGTTTTGTGTATTCTCATTCTGGAATTTGGTTTTCAATAGAATTGGATTTTGCAAATTGATTCCCGAGAAGGAAAAATCATGAAGATATCAGTAGGAAATTTGCCCCAGGAACTTACCGAAGACGAGCTGAAAAAGATTTTTTCGGAGTTTGGAACGGTTCAGGAAGTAAATATTAAAAAAGACAAAACCACAGGTCGTTCTTTATCCTATGGATCCGTCGAGATGGAAGATTCCGCCGGTGAAAAAGCAATCGCGGCGTTGAATAAAAAAGAAATCTCCGGCAAACAAATCGCCGTTGTAGATTCCGAAGAATTGAAGAAAGAATTCGAAAGAAAACAATCCCTCAAAGGAGTTTCCGGTTCCGGTAAGGTTCACGGAAGCCAAGCGAAGGCAGGGGGATTTTCAGGAGCCGGAGTCAGAAGAACCGGAGGGAGAGGAAAATGAAATCGATTCGTTTGAGCGTTGTATTGAGTCTTTTAGTTTTATCGGCGGTTCCCGCGTTCGCTGAGGATTTGATTATCAAAGACATTCGTGTTGGAACCGGAAAAGAAGCCTTCTCCGGATCTAACGTTACCGTTCACTATGTGGGAACTCTTACAAACGGGAAAAAGTTCGACAGTTCTCGAGATCGCCGGGCTCCTTTCACTTTCAACTTAGGCGCGGGTGAAGTCATCAAAGGATGGGATCGAGGCGTAAGAGGAATGAAAGAAGGTGGAATTCGCAAACTTACGATTCCTCCCGAGTTGGGATACGGATCTCGTGGAGCGGGCGCTGCAATCCCTCCCAATTCCACTCTCGTATTTGAAGTCGAATTACTAAAAGTGTACTGAACATTCTATCGTTTTGAAACAATTTTTACCGGATTCTGACGTTAGATTCTGACCGATTTCCGGTTCTAATTTTCATAGATTGGAGGAGCTTTCCCAAACTGTGAACGCTTAGAACCGGATGCCATACAACTTCTTTGAACTATCCCCGGTTCCGGCCTGCATTTTAGAGCCATCCTTTGAAATCAAAAAAGCCAATTCCGCCTTTTGTAAAGCCTCCGGTTATTCTAAATCGGAATTAGAAGATCGAAAAAACTGGACCGCAGTTTGCGAATTTAGAAATGAAATCCCCGATTTCTCCGATCCTTCTCTTTGGCCCGATCTCAAACACTCGGAAAACAATCCAAATTATGAAATTCTAATCCTCGCAAAAGACGATTCTCAAAAGTTTTATTCGGTTACCTTCGCGTTCGATCCGGAAGAACTTCAAATCTTTGCGTATTTGGAACCTTCTCTTTTTGCGGCGAATGCTTCTTCTCTTCATTCACCTTCTCACGAAACTCCCTTTCCCGGTTTGGAAAAACCGACCGATTCCTGGATACAAAGACAAAAACTGGAAGCGATCGGAACTCTTTCCGCAGGGGTCGCTCACGAAATCAACAATCCGTTGATGGGCGTGATCAACTATGCGGAAATGGTTTTTAACGGAATTGAAAACGGAAACCCGCTTCGAAAATACGCCGGAATCATACTCCAAGAAAGTAATCGGATCTCGGAGATTGTTCGGGATATGCTTACTTTCACACGTTTGGAAAAAGAAGAAGTCAAGATCCACGATTTGACTTCGATCTTTTGTTGTACCTTCGGACTTTTGAAGAACGGCTTTCGAAAATCGGAGATTGAAACGGTGGTCCCGGATCTGGGAGTTCCTGTTTACGCGGTTTGTTCCGCGGGAAGACTCAGACAGGTTTATCTCAATCTTCTTACCAACGCAAAGGACGCGATCGAAAGCAATACGAATCCGAACCAGCAGAGAATTCTCAGGGTTTCTTGGACTCCTCTTCAAAAACAAGGCAGAAAGTTTATCCGAACGATCGTGGAAGATTCCGGAATCGGAATTGCGGATGAAAACAGACATAAACTTTTCGATCCGTTCTACACTACGAAAGCGATCGGAAAGGGTACGGGGCTCGGGCTTACTGTTTCTTACAACTTAGTCCGAGAGATGGGGGGAGAACTTTCCTTTCAATCCGAAAAAGGGGCAACCCGCTTTTACGTCGACCTTCCGGAATCCTTCTGAAAGATCCTTGACTTTGCGAAGGACAGAATTCATTCTAATAGACTCCCTTCCGACACACTATGACAGGTCCCACGAGTTTCGAACAGAAAAGTTACGACCCCGAGGAACGTTATTCACTCTTGTTTCATTCCGCGATCGACGCGATCGTATCCTTAGACAAGGATTTTCGTGTTTTTCTCATCAATCCCGCCGCGGAGAATATGTCCGGTTTTTTAGCCTCGGAACTTCTGGGAAAAACGATCGAACACCAGTTTCCGCTCCGGGTTCGAAATCGTTTTTATAGAATTCTAAAAAATGTCGCCAAACTTCCTGATAAAAAAAGGAAAAAACCTTTCGGGCCGATTCGGCTCATTCGAAAGGATAAATCGATTCTGATCTCGGAAGTTTCAGTTTCCGTAACGGGGCCGGAGGATTCTTATCAATATCATATCATCATCCGTGATATATCAGAAAAACATAGAATTCTAATGGAGCTCAAAAGAGCCAATCAAGCTCTCAAAAAAATGGATCGGGAAAAAGAGGAACTCCTCGAACGACTCGAGGAAAAGGTCAGACAAAGATCCAGATTACTCGCGGGATATTACAAATCCATGAAGGAGGAACTCAGCCTCGCGAAACGACTTCAATCCGAAATTCTTTCGGATATTCCCGCGATTTCGGGAATCAAGGTTCATTCCGCATATCTTCCGATGATGGAAGTCGGGGGCGATCTCTACGATCTTTTCGAAATCAAACCCGGTGTTTTGAGGGTTTTTCTGGCCGACGCGACCGGACACGGGATTCAAGCCGCACTCCTTACGATGACTCTCAAAGGAATTTTAGAATCCATAAAAAAAAAGGACCTCGATCCGGGAAAAATTCTCACGGAGTTCAATCACGAGTATTGTAAGAATTTCGGAAACATAGGAATGTTTTTTTCCTGTTTTCTGGCCGACATCGATACGAACCAAAAAAGAATCATATATTCTTCCGGAGGACATCCTCCCCAATTTTTTCTATCCGAAGATCTTGTGATGGGACTCGATCGCACGGGTTCTCTTTTAGGATTGGATCCGGGTAACAGCTACGGAATATTTTCCTTAAATTATCGAGAAGGGGACAGACTTTTTTTACTCACCGACGGCATCTACGAAGAATTTAACTCCGATAAACAGCAGTTTGGCGAACTTGCTGTTCAAAATCTTCTCGCTAAAAAATTCAAAGAGCCGATGGAAGAAACCATTCCCGCAATTTTACAGGCTCT
The DNA here is from genome assembly GCF_016919175.1 of Leptospira ainlahdjerensis. Classification (GTDB taxonomy): domain Bacteria; phylum Spirochaetota; class Leptospiria; order Leptospirales; family Leptospiraceae; genus Leptospira; species Leptospira ainlahdjerensis. The sequence goes on from NZ_JAFFPU010000056.1 coordinate 39,853, forward strand.
GATGGATCACCTCGGAAAACAAAAAATTCAGGACGACATCACGGCGATTCTCATTTCTTTAGAATCCAACGTCTGACCCAATATGTTTTTTTCGATTTCGATTCTTTCTGTTTCGTTTTTACTTTTTGTCGTATTTCTATTTTTGGAAAAAAAGAAACACTCAGATTCCCTGGCCCGGATTCCGATTCGAATCCACGTAAACGGAACCAGAGGAAAATCTTCGGTGACCCGCCTCATTCATTCCATTCTTGTGGAAGCGGGTTGGAACGTTTTTGCGAAAACAACCGGTTCGGCTGCGAGTCTTTTGTTTCCGGATCGCAGTGAGAAGCGCATTTTTCGAAATAAGGTTTCCATTTCCGAACAGATTACGTTCTTAAATTTTATAGCAAAAAACAAACCTCGGGCCGTAGTGGTGGAATGTATGGCGGTTCAACCGCAGTATCAAAAGGATTCTGAATCGATTCTTCTGAACGCGACTCATACAGTAATCACAAACATAAGACCGGATCACGGCGAATACTCAAATTCGAAGGAGGAGATTCGAAACGGTTTTTTATTGACGATTCCAAAAAACGGAATTCTCTTATACGGAAGATCTCTGGAAAATCTGGACTGGACCACTCCCGCAAAACAAAAAAATACGGACGCGATTCTCGGAGTTCCTAAAATCTCCGAAGAGTATATTCAAAAAATTGCAAGTTCCTTGCGTTATCCGGAACATATCGAGAATATAGAAATCGCGGTCGCTCTTTGCGAAAACTTAGGTTTGAAAAAAAACGAGATTCTAAAAGGGATTTTCAAAACGAATCCCGATCCCGGCGCGCTTGAAATCCGCGAGTTTAGCTTCCGGGAGTCAAAACAGATTTTTGTTTTTGCGTTTGCCGCAAACGATACGATTTCTTGGGAGAAAATCCTCCTTTCGGTCGAAAGGGAAACTTCTTCCGTTAGAGTGAACGTCGTTTTTACTTCCAAAAAAGAAAGACCGGTAAGGACTAAAGAATTTGCGTCTTATCTTTCCAAGATTTCGAATTTGGATACGATTTATTTTTTCGGAACTGGATATCGACTTTTTACTTCCATTTATACTGGAAACGCTCGGGTGCTGTCCGTAAAAAAAACAGATTCTATACAATGGGACTCGAATATTCAAAATTCTAATATTTGGATCGGAGCAGGAAACTTCGAAGGAGAGGGAAGGGTTTGGCTCCGAAATCAGATTCTGTCCTTGGAAAAAATGCGGGAGAAAGAATGGAAATCTTAACCTTATCGATCGGGATCGGTATTTTTCTCGGATTTTTTCTTTGGGAAAAAACGGGACTTTATCCCGGAGGGTGGGTAGTTCCGGGTTATATTGCGCTTTCTCTTTTACAACCTTGGACGTTATTCTTTTTATTCGCGAGTTCCTTGTTGACGTTCGGAATTTACAGAATCGTGGAAGGTTCGTTTTTATCCTTCGGTCAAAGAAAAATCGTCCTTCTTCTCTTACTTTCGATTCTTATTTCCCTGTGTCTTCAGGAAATGGAACAACTCTATTTCGGATCCATTAGAGATTTGGAATTTAGGTGGATCGGTCATATCGTTCCCGGTTTACTTGCGATTTCTGCGGAAAAACAGGGGCTGCTTCGTACGATTTCTGCGACCATACTTTGTTCCTCTTTGGTTCGGCTTTTGTTGATCCTTTTATTGGGAGAATCGATGGTACGATGAAGGTTTGGTTTTTACGAAATCGTTCTTCTTTGCTCATCATTGCACTGAGTTTGTTTTCCCTTTTCGCTTGGGGACTTGTCGAATTTTTTCCGGAAGTAAAACCGGTTTCCGAATTCAAACTCAAACAGGACGCGAGTCAAAGGGCATTTTTGTGCATTCAAAGAATCGCCAGGCTCAGACAGGAAAAGGGTTTGAAAATCGATTCCGATTTGGATCCGAGCCGTTCCGGTTTGATCGGGCTTGAACTTTCTCCGGTTACGAGTTCTTCCGGAAAATTGGCCTCCAAACAGGCCTCGATTCATCCGGACTTTGCGATTTGGTTTGTGAATCAGTTTTTAAAAGTCGGTTTAAAAAAAGGAGACGAGATCGCCGTCGGAATTTCAGGATCTTTTCCCGCTTTAAATATCGCCTTGTTCGCGGCCGCTGACGCGATCGGTATCAGAGTAAACACGATCGGAAGCGTATCTTCTTCGCAGTATGGAGCCAATCTTACTGATCTTTTATGGCCGGATATGGAGAATCTTTTATTTCAAGAAGGTTATATATTCCAAAAAACGAATGTATTTTCAACCGGAGGAATCGACGACCAAGGCATCGGAATCGGAAAAGTCGGATTGATTCGGATTCGGGATTCGATCCGAAGAAACGGATATCCTTATCTTTCGGTCGAGTCCTTTGAGGATTCGCTTCTGAAAAGAATTCGTATCTATGAAAAATCGAATGTGTCTCTCTATGTCAACGTCGGAGGCGGTACCGTTTCAACGGGGACAAGTTTGGGGAAAAAGAAAATCCCCAAAGGCCTTGTTTACGGAATGGAAGAATTCTCAGAACTGCCCGATTCCATTCTAAAATACTATCTCGAAAAAAAAATCCCCGTTCTTCACGTGATCGGAATCGAATCGATCTCCGAAGAATCCGGAATGCGTTATACGAAAGATGTTGTTTCAAAACCGGGGACCTCGAATCTTCTTTATACAAAAACAATGGATCGTCGGATCGCAGGAGGTTTCTTTTTTCTGATTTGTTTTCTGATTTGGAAACTATCACCTTGGATTTCGCTCGGAGAAACGAAGAAAGAAAATACGATCCATCTTTGAAGGATTAGGCCTTGGAGAAAAACCAGGAAATCGTTTCGTCACGTTTTAGATCCGGAAGCAAAATCGCTTCGTAGTGATTTTTATCCGGAAGGGTGAGAAAGACCGAATCCTTCCAGACTTTTTGAAAAGTGGCGATTGCGGAATCCGGAAGCAGTTCGTCTCCTTTTTTAAAATTGGGTTTTCCGGCGCGAACGATCAAAACCGGCGCGGAAATTTTAGAATAGGGAAGAACACGATTCTTCTGTAAGATTCGAAAACTTTGAATCGGTTTTTTTAAAAAATTTATGAAAATTTTTAACGGATTTCTCGCGCCTCCCATCTGAACCAATTCGGAATCGATGACCTCTTCCGGAATATTACACCGATAGAAGGAATTATTTTTTTCGTCGATCCTTTCCAATTCGTATATTAGAAAATTTGCAATATCTTCGTTCCAAGAACTCAAAATAGGGGAACGTTTCGCGAGTTCTAGATATTCCTCCTCTGAAGAAAATTTTTTCCCGAGTCGTTGTAAGGATTCCTGGATCATAAGAAGATTGGAAATCTTTCTTACGATGGAAAGTTGTCCTCCTCCGTCGATCAAACAGAGTTTTCCCGTTCTCTGCGGATATTTTTTTGCAAACGCCAAAGAGATCCAACAACCCAAGGAATGTGCGAGAAGATTGGCTTTTTCGATTTTTAAAAAGTCGATGATCTTTAAAAGGTCGTCGGCGTGCAAAGTATGAGAATAGGTTATCTCCGGTTTGGAAGAATTTCCTCTTCCTCGAAGATCGTAAGTGATTACGGTGAGACCTTGTTTTACGAGATCTCTCGCGAGAGGAGCGAAGTTTTTGAGATTACCGGTAAGACCGTGGATACAAATCACCGGCGCCGGAGAATTTTTTAAGAGAGGGAATGCACCGTAAACTTCGGCCGCGATGACTTGAGAATCTCCGATCGGAATTTGTAACGATTTTGAAATATATTTTTTGTCTGACGAAAGATTCCTATTCTTCATTCGTCCGATATTTTGGCCCCGAAGCGTTCCATCAAGCTTCTTAATTCGAATTCTATTCCGGAACGAAACGCAAGATGGGTGAACGCGATCTTCTCTTTGAGTTTGATCGCTTCATAAAAACCTGTTTCCGACCTGCGGATGGAATACCAGATTTTAGATTCTCCAAAACCCGCGAAACGAATGGTAAGTTTTTGATCTTCGAGATGAAAGCTTACAATGGAACCGAGTTCTTTTCCGCTGAGTGCTTTCTGCACTTTTTTGAGAAAGAGTTCGGGAGAATCCTCAGTCAACTGAATCGTTTTCATTCGGTCCTCGTCTTTAAGAAACATAGAGCATATAAATTCCTTGGAAAAGTCCGACGATCGCTCCCAACACGGACCCGATCAATATCAAAACGTATTCATCTTCTTGAAATGCGGAACGAAGAATCGGTTCGAATTCTTCAGGCGGAAGATCCTTCATCCTTTTGAACATATTGTTCTCGATGGACATCGCCCTTCCCATATAAGTTTCTAGTTTGTTGGAACTGTTCGCCAAAGAATCGGAAACTCTTGTGATCACTTCTTTTTTGGAAGTTTCAAACTCTGAATTCTCGTCGCTCGTCTCACCGTCCAAAGTTCCGTTTAGGTGCAGACGTTGGACCGCGGATTCCGTTTCCGATTGGATTGTTTCCACCAAGGAACGCGCCACCCGTTTGTATAAGATTTCTTCGAGGACGTTTCTTGCGGTCAATACTTGAGTTGCAAATACGTTGGAATATTTTTTAGAAACGTCTTCCTGACGTTTGAGAAAAAGCCCCTGATAACGGATGGGGCCGATTTTTTTTTCATACAAGGGACGAAAGATCATCGTAAGCGCGACCCAGTTTGTGATATAACCGACCACCACGCCTTGGATCGGAAGCGTCCACCAATAAGGAAAAAGATTCCAGGCGAGCGCTTGTAGAATTCCCATCGCACCTCCGAGATACCAACCGCAGTGTTCGATAAACTTAAATTCTTTTGCTCCCACTTCCTGAAAAATATCCACGATTCGTTTTACGTTGGGCCCGGTTAGTTTGCGAAGAACCAGGGATTTGAAGTTGAAAACGCTCGAAACGTTCTCCTTTACCTGTATCATAATATTCTTAACCGTATGTTCGTTTTTTTTCTGAACACCGGAGATGATTTTCGCTTCTTCGTCGCCTTCCAATCGGGAACGAAGGGAAGGGTTGATATGATGTATGATTTCGCGAGTTGCTTGGGGGATGAGCTGATCCAAAACCGGTTGAAATTCTTTTTCCAATTGATCCGAATCGACCTTGGAAAAGAAGTCCTCCACCTTGATCAAACGTTCGGTCATGATGTTCACGGATTTGAGCGCTAACTTTTGCGACTTCCTCGGAACGATACCCTGCCATCCTAAATACGGGGGAATTCCTACAAACTCCAAGGGATAGAAGGTCATTTTTAAGGCGACGACGTTGGTAAACCAACCTACAAATCCGTAGGTGATGGGCATCATCAGGATTCCGAGCAACTCTTTGTTTTGGGCGAAAAATTCCATAAAATTTCCTGTAGCAAACGCTATACTTTTCAACTTCTTGCAAGTTCGAGGGTCCGGATCAACCAGGCAAACCTTTTTTTTCTAACAATTAGAATAAAATAATCAGAAAAGAAGTGTTTTCAAAGCCCTATCGGAGCGATTCGAGCAAAATTTCTACATTGATTTTCATCTTTCCATCGATGCCTCATTTGAATTTTCAATTGCAGGATTATAGAAAGGGAGTCATTGTAAGGATTTCCTCCTCATGAGTCCAAACCAGCAAACGAATGCCACCGACGGAATGTTGAATCCAAGGGAGGGAGTTTCCATCCAATGGAATCTGCTTCTTCGAAAGAATGGGGAAATTCTGAGCGCGGATTCGAATCTTCTCGAAAATCTCGGATATTCGAATTTGCAAACTCTAACGGCTCCAAAACTGATCCGAGATTGGAATTCGATTCGGAGCCAGGATTTTCTTTGGAAGGGAAGTCTGATTCTTTTGGATTCTCAGGATCAGGAAGTCAGGCTGGAAGGGTTCGTAGAATTGTTAAGCGAAGACGTTTTTCTTTTTCGTCTATTTCGTTTTCAGATCGAAAAAAGGATGGAGGATCTTTTTTTCCAAATTTTTCATAAGAATCTCGCGATCAAACTTATCATCGAAGTCGAAACGGGAAAGATCGTAAACGTTAGCGAGTCCGCTCTTGAGTTTTACGGATATTCTCGAGATGAATTTTTAAAACTGAGAATCAGTGATATCAATCTTCTCAATCCGGAACAGATCAAAACTGAAATGTTGCTCGCGAGTTCCGAAAACAGACTTCACTTCAATTTTATCCATCGATTGAAATCCGGAATCCATCGGGACGTGGAGGTTTTTTCCGGGCCCATTTCCTTAAACAATAAAACCTATCTTTATTCCATCATACACGATGTTACTGAAAGAAATCGGGCCTTGGAAGCAAGGGCGATCAGCGAAAAAAAATACAGAAACCTGATCGAGCTCGCGGCGGACGGAATCGTTTTGATCGGACCCGACGGTAGTATAGAAGAGGCCAATCCGATGTCCTCGGAACTTACCGGTTATCCCAAGGAGAGTATGCTCGGGATGACTGCGTTTGATATGATCGACTCGGACAATCTTTCGGAATCTCCACTCCGCTTAGAGGAAGGAAGCACTCTCATTCGAGAAAGGGTGATCCGCCGCGCCGACGGAAGTCTGATTCCGGTAGAGATCAATGCGGTCAGTCTGGAACACGGACGTCTTCTCGCGGTAGTTCGAGATATTCGGGAAAGAAAACTCATCCAGAAAAAAATGGAGAACTCCTTAAAAGAAAAAGAACTGATGTTGCAGGAAATTCACCACCGTGTAAAAAACAATCTTCAGATCGTTTCGAGTCTTTTGAGTCTTCATTCCGAATTTAACGAGAATCCGTATTTACAAAAGGTTTTACGGGAATGCGAACTGCGAGTAAAATCGATGGCGCTCGTACACGAGGAGCTCTACCGATCGGATGACCTTGCAAAAGTTGATCTCAAAAGTTATTATTTTTCCCTTTCCTCCAACCTGCTATCCATCTATGGCCGATCCGAAAAGGTTCAAATTCACGATTTGCAAGATTCTTTTTTTATGTCCATCGATCGTGCCATTCCGATCGGTTTGATTTTGAACGAACTTCTTACCAATTCCTTAAAATATGCGTTCGAGGATGATCAGAACGGAGAGATCTTTTTGTTATTAAAAAAAAGAAACGAACAAGTGGAATTGGAATACAGGGATACCGGAGTCGGTTTCGATTTGGATCAAGCACAGGAGTTGCAGAACGGACTTGGTCTTAAATTGATCGATATGCTTTCTCAACAACTGCACGCAAAACTATCTCTTAAAACCGAAAAAGGTTTTTTTCTTCGGATGCTTTTTGACGGTTGGAAGGAGTGAAATTTGGTTGTAATGACGGAGAGGCCGTGGAACCTGCTTGCATTATTTAAACTGGGAATTACACTCGCATTTCGGGAAATATTATGCAACATACAAAAGAAGAAATTCTAAAACAGATTTATCTATTTTCCAATTTTACGGAGGACGAATTAAGTTCGATCGCCGAGAAGACGGAATACAAAGTTTATGAACAAGGGGACGCCATCTTTCACGAAGGCAACGAAGCTAAGGCGTTTTTTGTGGTTATCTACGGAACGTTAAAGGTTTTGACCTCTACCGAAAAAGGCGACGATGTAAACGTGACGACGATCGCTACGGGTGATCATTTCGGCGAACTTCCGTTTTTAGATCCGGGAAAACGATCCGCTTCGGTGGAAGCGATGGAAAGATCGGAACTTTTAAGAATTCCTTACGATCATCTAAACGATGTATTTGCGAAAGACGCAAAGGCTTCCTTAAAATTCTATCAATCGATTTCCCACTTTCTGGCAAAACGTTTGAGAATGCTCACTCACGATTTGACGTATGCGAGAGAGTTGAGAAAAAGATTTACGATCTGATTTTTAAATAAACGACCGGATTCGAAAATCGGATCCGGATTTCTTTTCGGGAATCAAAAGGATGATGAGAATGAAAATAAAATTTTTCGCGAGTCTTTTCTCCCGTTTTACGATCGCCTTCCTTGTTTTAATCACACTAACAATTTCGTTTAACTCTTGTTCGGCGGCCCTTGTATCGTCGGCATTGTATTACGAACGTTTTCAATCCAACTTAGAAAAAAAGGAAATTCAAGTAGGCGCTTATAAGTGGACTTACCTCGAAGGTGGTAAAGGCGAAACGATCTTCTTGATCCACGGATTTGGGGGTGATAAGGATAACTGGACCCGGTTTGTAAGAACTCTTACCGGATCCTATCACGTCGTCCTTCCGGATCTTCCCGGATTCGGCGAGAATGATCGAAAACAGGAAGACGAATATACGATTCTCACTCAGGTTTCCCGTTTGGATGAATTTGCAAAATCCTTGGGATTGCGCAAATTCCATATTATCGGTAATTCGATGGGAGGATCGATCTCGGGGGTTTATGCCGCCGCTTATCCCGAAAAAATACTGACTCTTGGACTTTTTGATTCGGCCGGAGTAAAGTCGCCGATACCGAGCGAATTTTCGGTTCATCTTTCCCAGGGAAAGAATCCGCTCGTAGCAAACAATGAGGAAGAGTTCGACTATCTGATGAACTTTATCTTCGTTCAACCGCCGAAAATTCCTTCCTTCTTAAAAGGATACTTTTCAGACAAATCGATTCGGAATCGGGAATTTAACGAAAAAATTTACAAAGAAATCCGCTCTCAATTGTCAGTGCTTGAAGAAAGAATGAAACTGATACAGGCAAGAACATTAATTGTTTGGGGTGATACCGACCGAGTCATACATATCAGTTCATCGGACGTTTTGTTAAAAGGAATCCAAAATTCCACCAGAGTGATCCTAAAAGACTGCGGACACAGTCCGATGTTGGAAAGACCGAAAGAGACTGCGGAGATCTACTCTAAATTTTTAAAGGGAGAAAACGATCGTCTTCAGGATTGAAATAGATGTGAAATCGTAGATTCAAGATCTTGAATTTGAATCGGTTTTGCGATGTAGGCGTCCATACCTGCGTCGATACATTTTTCTTTGTCGCCTTCCATCGCATTAGCCGTCATCGCAACTATGACGGGGTTTGGATTTGTAAAATCTTTTCTGATATGATAGGTCGCTTCGAATCCGTCCATCTCGGGCATTTGGATGTCCATAAAAATCAATTGATAGTTTTTGTTCTTGAGACTCGATAACGCTTCGACTCCGTTATTTGCCGTGTCGACGGAATATCCAAGTTTTCCCAATAGTCGGATCGCGATCTTTTGATTGATTACGTTGTCTTCCACCAAAAGGATTTTGAGAGGGATTTTTTCCGAAAGCGTTTTTTCGTTTGGTTGTTCTTCTTTCGAAATTCGAGTGGGGAAGGCTTTATCAAAATTTTTGCTGAGTTCTTCCAAAAGAATCGGTTTAAACATCATGAATATTTTAAATCCGGGTCGATTGAAGAGTCCTTGTGTCACGTGATGATAGGAGTTCTGTAGTTCTTTTTCCATAAAAAGAATGATCGTGAGTTTGATATTCGGGTTTTGGTTTTTGAGTTCGTCCAAAATTTCGGGAAGATTCATGTCCGGCAGACTGAGATCCGTGAGAAAAATCCCGATTCGTTCTTCTTCGGAGATAATGCGGATTACTTCCTTCGCGTTTCGAGCAAGTTTAACGGAAAATCCATTTCTCTCGCAGAATTTTTTAATCTGTTCCTTGAACGTATAGTCTTGTATGGAAATGACGGCAATTTTTGCCAGGTTTTTAGAATGTAATTCTAAAACGCCAACAGGTATTTTATAATCCAATCTTTCGCTGATGATGGAAAGTGTGAACTCGGAACCCCGTCCTACTTCGCTTTTTACGATGATTTCGCCCTTCATCAACTCGGCTAACTTTTTGCTAATGGTGAGACCGAGTCCCGAACCGCCGTATCTTCGTGTGGTGGAAGAATCGACTTGGCTGAAAGCTTTGAACAAGAGCTCTAATTTTTCTTCGGGAATTCCGATTCCAGTGTCCTGCAGTCGAAAAACAATTCTTAGCTTATCGTTCGGAAATTTTTCGGCTTCCACAGAAAGTACGATTTTTCCTTTTTCCGTAAACTTGATCGAGTTCCCTAAGAGATTCATAAGAATTTGTCTTAGGCGATAAGGATCCGAAATGATCCAGGTCGGAACCAGAGACGATATTTGGAGTTCGACGACTAAACCTTTTTCCTCGGCCATAGGTCGGAAAAGATTACAGACCTCTTCGCTTAGTTTTTGCGGAGAAACGGGTTGCATTTCTAATTTGAGTTGTCCGGATTCGATTCTTGAAAGATCCAAGATGTCGTTTAATAAAATTAATAAATTCTGACCGCTGGATTTGATTATATCGAGGTATTCTTTTTGTTCCAAGTTTAGGGAAGTGCCTTCCAAAAGGCTGACGGTTCCGATCACTCCATTGAGAGGGGTGCGAATTTCATGGCTCATCATCGCCAAAAAATCGGACTTTGCTTTGGACGCTGCTTCGGCGGTTTCCTTTGCGCGTTTTAGAGAATCCTCATATACTTTTCTTTCGGTAATTTCGTGCCAAACGGCCAGGAAGACGTTTTTCTGATACATCTTCATCGGAGTGAGCGTGATTTCGGTCGGAAATTCTTCACCGTTAAAACGTCTGTAGTTGCGTTCAAACGTATAAATGCCCCTTCTGCGCGCTATCGTTTCGGTTTCGTCCACTCGTATTCCGGCGAATTGCTTTTCGGTGGAAAAATACGAAGGGTGTTTGCCTAAGATCTGATTTTTATCCTCGCAGCGAAGCATGTTCAATGTCGCTGGGTTACATTCAAAAATTCCAGAGTCGTCGTACAAAACGTGAGGTTCGCTCGAATGTTCGAATAGAAGTCTGAATTTTTCTTCAGCCAACTTTTTTTCCGTGATATCCACGGAAACCGCGCTCACTCCCATGATATCACCAGCCGAATTCTGAATCGGATAAAAGGAGGTTTCGGTAAAAACAGTTTTTCCTTCGTAAGAACGGGAGCCGGTGATTTGGAAACGTTCGCCCAAAAAAGCCCGTTGGTAATAGGTTTTCCATTTTTGAATTTCCTCTTGTGGAATTCCCGCCTCAAAAATATTTGAACCCGGTGAAATCTCACAATCGAAATATTTTTTCATCTCCTTAAAAAAAGAAGAATTGAATATAAGAATTTCATAATTTTTGTTGATTGACCAGATCATCGCTTCAGAGTTTTCGACCACTGCATTTAGGTTCGCCTCATGTTCCGCGATTTTGACGGATTGTTCGATCAAAGATTTTCGCGCGTTGACTTTGTCAGTGATATCCTTGATTTGAACGAGAGCCACGGTGTGACGTTGCGAGTTTAGGATTCGAAAGGATGCGCTTCCCCAAAATTTTTTCCCGTCAAAGGTTTTGAATTCCACTTCCCAAGTGTAAGGTTCTCCCTCTAAAATTTTCTTTCTCATAGACTGAAGCTCCAAAAGCGAAAAGCCGTCCACGAGAAGGGAAGTAAAAGGAATTCCGATAAAATCGGAAGCGGATTTCGCTCCAAAGAAATGGATCGCAGTTTGATTGTTCTCAATTACGGAATCGGTTTCCGGATTCAAAAGAAAAATCGCGTTAGCTGATCTTTGGAAGATCATCGATCGAAGCTCAGTATCTTGGGAGAAAATACTCGATTCTTCGAGGAAGGAATCTTTTGAAAAAAGGATCAGTTTGTGTTTATTTTCTACGCTTATAATTTGAATAGAGACGGAGAAGACGTTTCCATCTTCCTTGCGAAATTGCAGTTTTCTGGCAGTTTCGGAGTTTTCATCCGTCTGGACTTCTTTCCAAAACGAGACCCATTCTTGAGGTTCGACCCAGGCCCAATTCTCAGGCTTTGTTCCCTTTTTTAGATTGCGGGAGAATTCTTCCCAATCGAGGTTGAGACGCCAGGTGACCGGTTCTCCCGAGGAATTGAGTAGTAAAAAGTTTGATTCCGATCTAAAAAGAGTCATTTGCGTTCTATAATGAAAGATAAGATTAGTAGGATGGAATGAATTGGATCACTAAACAAGCAAAATAAAAGCAAAAATACGGAGTATACTTTGATTCTACACAATTCAAAAAACATTGTGGAGAAAGGATAGCATGGGTTCACAATCTTCTTTTTAAAAAAAGTTTCGAATTTTTTATATTTCTAAAATAAGAATTCCTTTTTTCATTTTGGGACGGATTTCATTCTGTTTGATAAAACGATATAGGACCTCTCTTTGGGTTTGATTGACTTCTCTCAGTCTCAAAAGTAAGATGTCTGGTATTGACGAAAACATGGAACCCATTCCCATCACAGAAGAACGTTACGGACTCCTCTTCGACCTTTCCAGGGACGGACTCGCCGTTCATTCCGAAGGGAAAATTCTCAGAGCCAATCCCGCCCTTGTCAAAATGCTCGGTTACGAGTCGTTAGACGAAATCATCGGAAAACCGGTACTCCAGTTCGTACACCAGCGATCCCAAGGTGTTGTAAAAGAACGAATTCATAAAATGAACCAAGAAGGTTCCGGTGTCGGAATTCTCGAAGAAGAATTTATTCGAAAAGACGGCTCCACCCTTTTTGTGGAAGTCCTGGCCACTGCCTTTTTTGAAAACGAACGTCAGTATGTTCAAGTTATCGTACGAGATATCAATACGAGAAAACGGGTGGAATTGGAACTCGAAAGATTGCGCTCCAAACTTCAGATTACCAGGGATCGTTTGCTCGGAGTGATCGAAGGTACGAAGGATTCTATCTGTGCGGTGGATATCAACTTTCGAGTGATCGCTTTTAATTCTTCCTTCGAGCTGAACTTTTGGAAACTCTACGGTAAAAAAATCGAAGAAGGAAATTTATTACCCGACTTGATCTTGGATCCTTTGGAACGAAGCGTTGTCATCGAAAATTGGAGTCGAGCCCTTCGTGGGGAGGTTTATACGACCGAAAGGACGATGAGAGGTTTTGTCCAAGACGTAGCCATATTAGAAATCAGTTATAGTTCGATTCGAGACGCTTCGCATAACCTGATCGGAGCGACTCAGATAATACGAGATATCACCGAAAGAAAAAGGGGAGAAGAAAAACTCAAAAAAACGCTGGAAGAAAAAGAAGTGATGTTGAAGGAGATCCATCACCGCGTAAAAAACAATCTCCAGGTGGTCGCGAGCCTTTTGGGACTTCAGGCAGAACATTCCGATAACGAAAAAATATCCCTGATTCTTCGCGAGTGCGAACGTAGAATCCAGTCCATGGCCTTAATTCATAAGGAACTCTATCAATCCGAGAATATTACAAAAATCGATTTTTATGATTATCTAAACACTTTGCTCGTCAGTCTTCTGCATTCTTTCGGGAAGGAAAAAAAAGTCGAATTTAGAATTTCCTCAAAACCGAACTTTGTATCGATTGAAACCGCAATTCCTCTCGGACTGATCGTAAACGAACTCGTCACAAATTCTCTGAAGTACGCGTTTCAAAACGGTAGCCAAGGTATGATCTCTGTTAAACTCAGAACCGACGGCGGAGATTCCATTTTGGAAGTCAGCGACAATGGAATCGGTATGCCTGAGAATTTCGACCTTTCAAAATCGGAATCCCTCGGCCTAAGACTTGTCGAAATTCTTTCCAGACAACTTCGGGGAAAATCTTTGTTTCTACCTCCGATCGACGGAAAAGGAACAAGGTTTCAGGTTCAATTTAAAGTTTAAAAACACTTGTCCTCTTGCGCTTCGATAGGGACTCTGCAACTGTCCCATGAATTTAATTTCAGTAGATAAGATCTCGAAAGAGATCGGTGAAAAAGTCCTTTTTAATCAAATCAGTTTCGGCATCAACGAAGGCGAAAAGATCGGAATTCTCGGAATCAACGGTTCCGGTAAATCGACTCTTCTCAAGATGCTCGCCGGGCTGGATGTCCCGGATTCGGGACAAATTCTCAAAAATAAAATTCTTCAGATCGCGGTCCTTTCGCAGTCTCCCGTTTATCAACCCGAACATACGATCTTAGAACATATCTTCTCCAGCAAAAGTCCGATCCTAACAACGATCCGCACCTACGAAGACCTCTGCGAAAAACTCGGTTCCGGAGATCCCGAGGTCGAAAGGGAATACGAACGAATCATGCAGGAGATGGATCGTCTCGGCGCCTGGGAACTCGAGGCCTGGTTCCGATCTCTTTTGAAGGAATTGGATCTTCCCGATCTTTCTTTGAAGATGAATTCTCTTTCCGGCGGGATGCTCAAGAAAGTGGCGCTTGTTCAAACACTCATGGAAGAATCGAATCTTCTCGTTTTGGACGAACCGACCAACCACTTGGATGTAGATACGATCGTCTGGCTCCAGGATTATCTGACAGAAACCAAAAAAGCGGTTCTTCTTGTGACTCACGATCGTTACTTTTTGGAAGAGGTCACCGATCGAATCATAGAACTCGAAAATGGAAATTTATTTTCTTTCCCCGGTAATTTCGGATTCTATCTCGAAAAAAAAGCCGAAGCCGAAATCATAAAAGAAAAAACCGAACATAAGGAAAAACGATTTCTCAAAAAGGAATTGGAATGGTTGCGGAGACAACCGAAAGCGAGAGGAACCAAACAAAAGGGTAGGACCGATCGAGCCCTCGAAGTGATGAACCGTAAAAAAACCGGTAAAGAAATCGTCTTGGATTTTTCGGTTTCAGGCAGAAGGCTTGGCAAAAAAATTCTTGAATTGAAGAATCTTACGAAGTCCTATAAGTCCCCTTTGATCGGCGGTTTTTCTTATACGTTTAAGAACGGAGAAAGGATCGGAGTCGTAGGTCCTAACGGAGCGGGGAAGTCCACGTTACTCAACTTAATCACCGGAAGGGAAACGCCCGACTCGGGAGACGTGAGCGTCGGAATGAATACGAGTTTCGGTTATTTCGATCAGGTTTCTCGAGAACTATCGGGGGATATGCGAGTGATCGAATATATCAAAAAAGAATGCGGTGTTTCCGTAAAGATGAACGACGGGTCGATCCTGAGCGCAGCCGACATGCTCGAACTTTTTCTTTTTGACGGAAGGCTCCAGGCCAACTTTATCCGAAACTTATCCGGCGGAGAAAAAAGAAGACTTTATCTCGTCTCAATTCTGATGACTCATCCTAACTTTCTCATTCTCGACGAACCGACTAACGATTTGGATATTCGGACTCTTTCCGTTTTGGAGGAATTTCTTTCCGAATACGGAGGTTGTATCCTGGTGGTTTCCCACGATCGTTATTTTATGGATAGAACGGTGGATTATCTTTTTGTCTTTCAAGGAAACGGAGTGATCGAAAAATTCCCCGGCAACTATTCCGAATATTTAGAATATAAGAATTATATAAATAAGCAGAAAGATAAAAAAATCCCCGAAATGCTGATCAAGGAATCCGAACCAGAAAAACAAAAGGTCTCCAAAAAAGGACTCAATTTCCAGCAGAAAAAAGAATTGGAATCCTTGGAAGAAGAGATCGCTTCTTTGGAAAATGAGGAACAGGGACTTACGAAAATTCTTCAATCCGGAACCGGAAAACCGGAAGACCTCGTGGTCTCCGGAAATCGACTTACGGAAATTCATTCGATTCTTCCCTTAAAGCTCGAACGTTGGGAAGAATTACAAAATCTACTCTAAAAAACCAAGTGCAATCACCGCTCCCAAAGCTTTGATTTACTGACAAACCCCGTTGAATTCAAAGGCTCCGATCGAATATCCGAACGAGCCGATCGGAACTGGAAAGGCAGGCGTAACGTTTGTCGTGCGTGCTATTCCGTTTCTGTCGTTCTGATACAAAGGTAGATAGACCGGGTAGGCCGGATCCACTCCTCCGTAAACGGAAGTGCAAGCGGAAGGAGAGGATCCTCCGCCTAACTGAAAATAGTTCAAAATTCCGGTCGCGGGCAAGAAGAATGGATTGGCGCTGAAGTTCTGCGCGTTTACCGCGGGGGCGATGTTGGTCGTACATGCCGCGTTCATAAGAGGACCCGGATTTCCGAAACAAGTCAGACCGAAATTAAACACAGGAGTTTTTCCCAGAACCGTACAGTTGAATAGATTGTTTCCTTTTACCTCCGCACTCGCACCCGGAATCGGGGTAAAGTTTAGACAGGTCGAATCGGTCGCGCTCGGATTTGTGAAGATTTGATTGTTTGCGATCTTGTGTTCTATGCTCAATCCGAGAGAACTGATTCCGAACGATTCTGCGGTTCCGATTCCGCCGAAAATGGTATTGTGGATGATGTGAACGTTAGTCGCGTTTACGTTCAGGGATCGGATTCCCGAAGTATTTGCGGGCATTACTGCGGGGGTTCCGGTCAGATGATAGGAATTGATCACGTTGTTTCCGATCGCTAAGGACTGTCCGGCGGTCAGGTTTCTCGCAAAGATCTCGGTTGAGAAGTCCCCCGCAGTCACTCCTAAGTGGGAATTCCCGTTGATCCAGTTTGAAAAAATCACACCAACGCTGTTGTTGATATAAATCCCGGCAGATCCACTGTTCCCCGATCCTCCAAGGATATAGTTGTACGAAATGTTGAGGCTCGGACTGATTCCATAGGCCGCGATTCCGGAACGAATGATTCCCAGGGCATAGGCGCTACCCGAATCGGTTCCTTGAATCAGGTTACCAGAAATGATGGCTTGGCTGACTCCCGTATTGACCCCGTTTAGGAAAATTCCGGTCGACCACGGATTGTTCGGATTCGAGCGAATCGTAAATTGATTGATCTGAATGTTCGCCGTTAAATTTGCGAGAGGAGCCCCGATAAAGATCGGAGCACAAGTATTTCCTTCGACCGCACCACAATTCCCGAACGGGGAAATGTCCTGAATCGTCGACGGAAAGGAATTTACGTTTCTTTGAGTGAACGTAGAATTAAAGGCGCCTAAAAGATTTACACCGTCCCTGAACTCGATTCTTTGTGTTGCGTTATCCGAAATCGAATAGGTTCCCCCTGCCACCAAAACAAAACATGGAACCGCGGCACAAGTGGTGATCGCGTAACGAATCGAAGAACATGCGTTCGCTACGGAATCGCACAAGCCTGCGGGAAGTCCGGCCGGGATTACGTATTTTACTTCGTTGGTTACTGTATATGTTAAGAGCAATGGATTTCCGTTGTTGTATGCTTTTCCCGTTCCCGGCTCGATACAGCCGGTCAGACGAACATACAAGCCCGACCCTGTCGGCCAGGCCCCACCCGAGTTCACCCGAACCTGATTGGAGGCCGGAAAGGTCAAGTTTGCGGGAGCCTGTAAAAATTTAAGATTTCCGGCCGGAGTATTGACCCCGTCGAGTACACAACCAGTTACGTTTTTAGAAAAGGTAAGATCGACGACATCCAAGGGACGAAGAACGGTTTGACTTACCGGAACTGAGTTTGTAACGCTCAAACAATTTACGCTGAGAAGAACAGGCGCGCCGGCGATGACTCCCGCCGGAAGAGGTGGAGTTTCGAATTGGCAGACATGATCCTGGGGATTAGAGAGGATCTGGACGGAATATCCGGATTGATCCGGGACCTCTGCCGAGAATGCGTAAGTTCCGTCTGTGGTAATCGAAAGAGAATCTACGGAACCGTTCCGCACCTGAAGATTTCCGGCTGCCGTGGAGGAAATTCCAAAAACCTGGACGGATACGGGATAGGTTTTGGCAGCACAGACGACTTCCACAAACGCAAAGAAAGGATCTAAAACGCCTTTGGGATTAGTGACGGAACAACTGATTGCGGGACTTGGAAACGCATTTGGCTGGGTCAAGACAGACACTGAATAATCGGAATACTTTGTCTTTTGTTGTGAGAACTTGTAGGACCCGTTTTTTGTGATCGAAAGTGTATCGGAGCTGTCACTTTGTAAAATGAGAGTTCCACCTGTGAGCCCGGAGACCTTGACGTTCAAATCGATCGGGGTTTGAGAAACGGAAAGGAAATTTGCTAAAATAGAAGTATCTACCAGCGAATTGCTGTTTGGTTTTGGAATACAATTTTGAGTGAGTAAGATTAGAACCGTGAGGACAAACCATCCGATTTTTGCGAGAGACTGTTCCATCAATTTATACACGATTTCCTACTCTATAAATAATAACCCCATTTCAGAAGAATATTTTCATCCCTAATTCAAAAGAGGAAGGAAAAAAATCATTCGATGATTTAATCCCATTTCTAGCCTCGGATGTGCCTGTTTTGAAAAAGGGGACGATTCTTCGATCCGATTCGGAATAGCCGGTTTTCGTGGAAGAATGTCCTACAAATGCCGCATCTGACACATTTAATAGATAGAGAAAGGCCACGATTCCTAAGGAAATATTGAAAGAATTGTAATGAGAGACGGCGTTTCCGTAATCGGCTTGAACTTGAAGATAATTGTAAGTGGCAAAAGGAATGAAGGTCGGATTGTCCAAGAACAAAAGGGATTGATTGAGATTCTTACTCTGTTCCAAGGTGGCGAGACTCGAATTGTACTCGCCATACTGTTGTGCCGAATACGCAATCGCTCCCGCCATCAAAACGGGAAAGATCCAGCTTTTGTATTTTTTTTCCTGTGTGGACTGTCCCCAACCCGGAAGAATCGCCGATCTCCAGGCAGGACCCAAATGAATCGAATCCGAAGACGAAACTTGGGATTCTTTTTCGTTTTGTTTTACGAGTTCTGAAAGTTGTCGTTCGGTTTCGGCGATTACCAGAAATCCCTTTTTTGCGGTCTTCTTGTTTCTAGGATTTTCCAGAGATAGGGTGTAACTTCCGTCTTTTAGATTCAGGTTTTCGATCCGAACCTTAATTTCTTTCGAGTTGATGAATTCGAATTCGGGTTTGATCGTTTCTCCCGAGGGCAGCAGAAGGGTTACATTCATCGCTTCGGTAAAATTATCACCTTTGATATTGAGATGGGTCCCTAATTTTTCGCGAAGAAGTTTCACGGAAGAATCCGCGTCCAAAACCGGAGCCCTGGAAAGAATGACTTCGAAGGTGCTCCATTCCGAAAAAACCGAAACTCTTCCGAACTTGTTTAGAACACCGATCCTATGTTCGTAGATTCCAGGAGGGAGATTGACTTCGAATTTCGTGGATTTCGTTTTCTCCCGTGTGATTCTTCCGGTCGGGTCCTTGATTTCAATCATGTAGGCGCTCGCTTCGGGAACGGATTTCCATTCCAAATATTGTGCGTCCTCTTCTCCGAATACGGAAAAGGAATAAAGAATACAAAAAAGAAACAGCGATCTGTAAATTTTATTCCACATAGATTTCCTTCGGCGTGAGAATTTCCGGCGGTCGGATCGTTTTATTCAGCTTGATTTCAAAATTTCTAGAAACCGGAATCGTATATTTCACAGCTCCGTTTTTATCCTTGTACTGGGCGGAGATTCTCCATTGAAATTTACCTTCTTCTAATATAGAAAAATCCTTAAACGAATAAGAATCCGATTTGATTTCTCGCTTCCAAATCGATTTGTTCCCTTTCGCTTTCACTTCGAAAATTTCCAAGAATACGCCGTCCGTATTTCCTTCCGATTCCCAGCGAAAGTCGATACTTTCCCGATTGGAAATATCGATGATTTCTTCGGTGGCTGGGCTGTTTTGACTTAGGAAAGGAGCGTTGTCCGAAGTTTTAAACGACTGAGTTTTGCTCGTCAACAAATTCTCCCCTTGGGCGCTCAAGAGAGAAACCCTCCAAAAGTATTCTCCGGGAACAGAAAGATTCACCGTTCCCGAGGAAGCGCGAATGTTTTCTCGAATGAGACCGTTTGTAAATTCGGAATTTTTTGCCACTTCCAATCTATAAACACCCGAAGGCTCCGGTCTTTGCCAACGGAACGTCAATTTATGATTGGAAGGATGACCCAATTCTTGCTGATGAGAAGGATACAAAAGATCCAAATTTTCAAGAGCCGCGACTTTGAATTGTCTGGAAGCGGAAAGGATCGATTCTCCGTCCTTGGCGCCGGCCTTGATTCTCCAGAAATACGCTCCCGCATTGGAGATCGGAGCTGAGGTCAACGAGGTCGTGTTTGTCTTTTTGCTAAAAACCAGATTCTTAAAATCGGAATCGTTTGCGATTTCGAGCGTGTAATCGTTTGACTCCGTAGAAGCCGACCAAACAAACAAGGCTCCTTCTTTCGAAATCTTTCGAAGTGAAATTTCTTCCTGATCGGCAGGGCGTTTTAAAGAAGGGGGCTCGGGTTTTTCCAGTTTTTTTATGGAGAATCCTACGGATTCGGAAACGTTCGCTTTGAGTTCGGGCATCGAAGGTTTTGGCGTGACCCGCGCAAAAAATGTTCCCTCTTTTGTTTTGTCCCATCGATACAAGGAACCGTTGACTTCTTGGTTGAGAATCACGTCGGAAAAACCTTTGTCCTTTGCGATTTCCAAAATATAACTTTTTGTAAAGTCCACCGGCATCCACTGGATGACGACGCTCGGAAGCGAATTTGTAAATCGAAATTCTTCGGACCTGGTCGGGGTGAAGAGGGAGGGTTTGAGTCCTCCCAAAATCGTAAGAGAACGGGTTTCGCTGTATTCCGACTTTTGCGTCGTAGGATTGACCGCGGTGATTCTCCAAAAAAAAGTTCCTTTGTCCAAAGACTTGATCGCGGAAACTCCGTTTGCCTTTGTGCGGATCACGTTTTTGGAAAAGCTGGGATGATTCGAAATTTCTAATGTATAATCCTTTACTGATTCCGCTTTGTTCCAACTGAATGCGACTGGTACCAATTTAGAATCTGCCTGGATGAATTTTCTTTCCGCCGGAGAATTGAGAGAGATAGACAAGGCGCGAATCGCGGTCTTTCCGTTTTTTACTTCCAAGGCTTGGTTGTTGGTGACATTGGATTCTTGATTTCCGGAAATTACTTTTGCGTTTCCTTTGGAGACTTCAAGATTTAAGGCTTGGTCATCCGATTTGGAAAGTTTTAAATCACCTTTGTTGACTTCGACCGTTTCGGTTCCACTTTTGATCATAAGCGCGGTCCCGCTGTCTTTGTTCGCGGACACGGATCCGTAGGCAAAGTTGATCGAGAGATTTTTTTCGGAGAAGTCGAGAAAAATCATACTTTTCTGATCGAGTTTGATTTCGGTTCCGTCGTTTAAGACGAGGACCGCTTCCGCTCCGTCGTCGGTGCGGACCGTATCTCGGTTCCTCACCTTCATCGAAGTTTCGATTTCTTCCCAGACGACTTCGGAGTCGAATTTTCTCTGGGCTTTTTTATTCTTAAAGATGATGGTTCCGATTTCGGGATTGTTTCCGGTTTTTTGACCGTAAAAGAGATGAAAGTATAGTAATATACTGAAAAGGACGATCAGTCCCGCAAGAAAGCTGACGACGTATTTTCCTTCAGTCAAGTATCTCATACTTAACTTCTTCTCCCGGTTCGCCGTCTCCACTTTCTTTTTTCTTCGAAGGTTCCCAGACGATTCCGATTTTGGCCCTGAGTTCTTCCACTGACTTCGGACAATTCGGATCGTCCTTTCTTCCCAAAACGGCATAGATCGTCTGTGGTTCTTCTTTTCCTTTTACCTTGATCGACTGCATCTTCTCTACGTTGAAAAGATGAGAGACATGGTTGAGCATATCCTGTGTGATCAGGATGTCCGTCCCAAAGGGTTTGTTCAAGGCTTCCACTCTCGAAGCGAGGTTGACGGCGTCTCCGATCACCGTATATTCAAGTCTTTGTTCGGATCCGATCTGCCCCGCGATCACGGGTCCGTAGTTGAGACCACAACCGATTTTGATGATCGGTCGTTTATCTCCACCTCTGCCTTGATTGAAACGAAGGAGGGCGGCTCTCATCATAAGAGCTCCGTTGACCGCGTTTTCCGCGTCCTGATCCGAAGTTTTTGCGGCTCCCCAGGTCGCCATAATCGCGTCTCCGATAAACTTATCCACGATTCCGTGGGTTTCGTTTACGCAGTGGACCATTTCGGTCATGTATTCGTTTAAGAATTCTACGACTTCTTCCGGTTCGAGTTTTTCGGAGATCGCGGTGAAACTGCGGATATCGGAGAAAAAGATCGCACACATTTTTCTTTCCCCTCCGAGAGTAAGTTCTTGTTTTAAGACCATCTCCGCGATTTCTTTGTTTACGAATCTTCCGAGAGCGTCCTTGACCTTTTCTCTTTCTTCAAGACCCTTTCCCATGTCTACGAAGTAGTCCGTTAACAAACCGACCTCGTCGCGTGTCGAAGAACGGATCCCTATTTTGAAGTTTCCTCTCGCGATTTCGGTGGTTGCTTGCAAAAGATTTAATATAGGTTTTGTGATCGTTTTTGCGAAGAAGAATACGATGATAAGCGCTAAACAAAGAGCGATTCCCATGATGAGAAGATTTGTCTTTTGGATCCGATAAACCGCTTCGAAGGCCTTGTCTTCCGGAACGATGGAAACGACCGCGCCTCCTCCAAAGCCGAGCTTTTGAAAAGAGCCGAACCAAGACTTTCCGTCCTTGTCCTTATATTCGGTTTGTTTTGTATTCTCCGAACTGTTGACCATCATTTCGACGATCGGAAGATTCATAAAATTCGTATTCGACTGGAGAAGTTTCGGATCGGAATGCGCGATCAGATCTCCTTCTCCGTTTACAAGAAAGACTTCGGAGATGTCTTGTTTTTGAAACGCGTTTAAGAATTTTTCGAGTCTTAAAATTAAAACGAGAACCTTCGGATCGGAACCGGAAGAAGAAGGGATTGCGATCGCAAAGATCGGTTCCTTAAACTCGGCGCTTAGATTTTCGATCCTTCCTCCGGTCAAAATCGATTTTTGAATCAGATTGGGACGAGAAGAAATGAGATTGGAAATTTCTTTCTGAGAGGATTTGATTTCGCTCAAGTAAGGTTCGTTGAAGAATTCGTGGATCGTAGTTGGATTGTTTTGAACGACCTGATACAAACCCGCGTAAATAAAGTCCGGATCGTTTTGAAAAAAGATATCCGCAAACGAAATTCCTTCCTTTCCCTGGTGGAGCGCGTTTGCGATCTGCTTTCCATTGGAAAGAATGTCGTTGATATCCGTTTTGATCTTGAGACCGAGAATATTCACTAAATTTAAATTGTTCTGTAAGACTCGAAGTTCGGAATCTCCTCGAAACGCGGAGGAAGCAAAGAAAATGATCGTAGAAACGGTAAAGGTCATCAAAAGCGAGATGACCGCCATCAATTTGATCTGAAGAGGAAGTTTTGTTTTGGCTCCCGCAGCGGTCTTTTCTTTCCGGACTTCCGGTTCCGTCTCCGCCGGTTTTGTTTCCTTGGTTTTCTTTTTCGTTTCGTCTAACGCGGGAACGGGGGCCGTTTCCGGTTTTGGAGAAGAGGTTTCCGATTTCGGAGAAACTTTTTCCGAGGAGGGAGAAGAGGTTTCTATTTTCGAAGACTCCGTCGAAATCGGAGGAGCCGGTGATTCCGGCTTTAACTCTTGGACGACGGAAGGAGAAGGAGCGAGCACTGCGAACTCTTTCGGCTTTTCCTTCCCTTCGAGATTTTCGATTTCAATGGCGTTGATTTCCAAAGACTGAAAGGAACGAGGAGAAGTTTTTAGATCCGCTTCCGTGATCGGAACCGCGTTGATTTTGGTAAGGTTTTCGATACCGGGTTCGTATTGAATTTTGTATTTTAGAACCGAGTTTCTTTTTCCTTCTCGGATCAACAGAGAAGAGACGGAAAATTCTCCGGGAGGAATGTCAGGAAACGAACTTCCTTCTTTGTGTCTGGAAAGAAATTTCCGAAATGTGGCGTGATCGGAATCCTGAAATGAATAACCGAAATGATAAATTCTATCCTCCAATTCTTTGTCGTCAATGGAGGGTTCGCTCGCCACTAAAAGTTTGGAAAGAAACAAAGGGAATCTGCTTTCACAATCCGGTTCGATCAAAAAAAGAAGGTTCCCTTTTCTTAAGGATTTTTTAATTTTTAGAAAGGCTGCAAAGACGGAATCGTTCGTCTCGGGTCCGGGGGGAAGAACGATGGAAAGAATGGTGACTAACGGATCGACGGAGTCAAACGTCTCCGGATGAGAAAAGGTTTTGCTCGTGACGACACAAATCGTTCCGATTTCCTTTTTACTAATTTCTTCATTCAGGGCGGACGCGCCGGTTTTCCCATTGGATTCGGCGCCGGAAATAAAAATGAGCGCCCCTGTCGTACCAAAAGGAAGATAACGATGATTGATTTCTAACATGAATGACGGTTCTCTATTCCAGAAAAAAAGAATTCCACTGAGAGGAATATTCTATTTTTCCCGGATTTCCTCTTATCTATTATAATCTCTTAAATCTATGTTTTTGTTCGTTTTTCGCAAGAAATCGCTTTCTGCCATAATATAGTTTCGGAAAGTGGAGATGAATTCTTAAAACAGAGGATAAACTGTCATGGCAACTGCGGTATTTAAGACGAATTTCGGAAATTTTTCGGTCTTCTTAGACGAGGAGCGGGCTCCGATCACTGCGGGGAACTTTATCAAACTCGCGAAGGAAGGATTTTACAACGGTCTTACATTTCACCGGGTTATCAAAAATTTTATGATTCAAGGCGGTTGTCCGACGGGAACCGGAACGGGCGGGCCTGGGTATAAAATTAAGGACGAGTTTCACAAAGATTTAAAGAATGAAAAATACACTCTTTCTATGGCGAACGCCGGTCCGAACACCGGAGGCTCTCAATTTTTTATCAACGTCCGAGACAATTTCTATTTGGACAACCGGCATGCGGTTTTTGGAAAAGTCACGGAAGGAACCGAGATCGTAGAATCGATTTCGGAGACGGAAACCGGTTTTCAAGACAAACCAAGCAAGAACGTAGTGATTGAATCCATTACCTTTGCCGAATAGATCTTCTGGAGAAGGGTGTTTTTGCGAACACCCGTTTTCCTTTTTCTAAACTCGTTTTCAGAGTCTTTCTAAAAAAAAACAGACAACGTTTCAGGATATTGTTGGAGCTACGACTTTCCTTTTGGGAAAGTAGCGCCCAACTTCAGACTTTGGAAAAACCGTTCCCTGAAATCGAAAAAAAAAGCTTGGGAACCAAGAAGGGACTCAAGCACAATTTTTGTAAGAGTTCCAACATGGGGATTTTTACTTTCAAAAAGTGGAATCTTATGATAAAGGAAAGTCTGTCCGGATTTTTTCCACCACCCACCCCTCCACCCGAAAATCGGGCGGGGCGCGCCGCTTTCTCAGAAGAATCGTCGTAATTCCGACAGGATTTATCCCTATCACAATAAGAGGAACTTCAAATAGAATCGTCTTACAAGAGAAGGTTTTGTAAGAGTTCCTACATGAGGATTTTTACTTGCAAAAAGTGGCATCTTATGATAGAGGAAAGTCTGCCCGGATTTTTTCCGCCACCCACCCCTCCACCCGAAAATCGGGCGGGGCCCGCCGCTTTCACGGAAGAATCGTCGTAATTCCGACAGGATTTATCAGAAGATCCAGACAATTCTGGATAAGGATCTGTAAAAACCAGTCTTGAGCTCTCATTTCGCGGGGTGTTGTTGTTCGTTATACCAAATCTTTTATAAACCGTTTGTATTAATTCCGACGCTTTAGAGGTTCCTAATTTCGAAAAAAAGAATATTCTTACATTTGGAAAAAAGAAAAAAATCAAAAACCCGGATTGACAATTTAATTTGATTCGTCCACTTTTTGAGACAAAGATTTGATATTTCAAGGGATTCTATGGAATTTCTTAGAAGTCTTTGAATCCGAGTTAGGGGCGAACAGATGAATCGTGAATACAAACATTCTGACCGATGGAATGGAATTTTTGATTGAGGCCTCCTTTCCGCTTTTGTCCTATATCCGAACCCCCATCGGAATTTTGGACAATGATTTGCAAGTTATAGCTTGCAATTCTTCTTTTGACTTCCTCTGCGGGGAACAGGAGGGGGAAACCTGCGTTGGGAAGTCTCTCGATCGAATTTTACGAATCCAAAAGGATTCCTTATTTGAAGAATTCAGGAAATGTAAATTAGAAAAACCGATTGTGTTTCAAGAACGGATCGATACCTCTTTCGGAAAAGAATCCGAATGTAAGGGGGTTCTTACCCGGATTTATGAATCAACCTCCGAATATTTGTTTCTGGAAATATTAGAAGTTTCTCAAGAAGAAACCTTTCGAAAAAAAGAAAAGGAGGTGAGCGCGGTCGTATCCAGAATGTATCACGATTTGCAGGAACCCATTCGAAATCTGACTTCTTTTTTAAAACTCTTGGAAAAACAATCCTCGAACGAATTGAGTCCGAAGGCTCAAGAGTTTTTACAGATTTGCCTTGCAGGTGCGAATCGTCTTTGGTCTCGAATTCACGCTCTTATTTCCTTTCTAAGAATCGAAAAGGAACAACGTTTTTTTTCTAAAATTTCCCTGAGAAAAACGATCGAAGCCGCGCTCCAGGATCTAAGCGAAGATTTGGAAACTTACGGTTTTACCGTCGAATGGAAAGGAGATTTTCCGGAGATCGAAGGGAACTCGCCGCTTCTCCAAGAACTCTTTTTCAACCTCTTTCAAAACTCGATTCGTTTTCGAAAACAAAACGAACCGGGACGTATTTCCATATCGTATTGGAATGATTCCGGCGTTCCTAAAATTAGGATCGAAGACAGAGGAATCGGAGTCGATCTTAAGGAAAGTAATTATTTCATAGAATTGTTCCATCGTTATCCGAATGCCGAGGAGATGGAAGGCTCCGGAAGCGGTTTGTTCTTTTGTAAAAAGATAGCGGAGCTTCACGGAGGACATTTAGAAATCGAAACCTCGCATAACGCGGGTTTTTTGGTTACGATTTCGTTTCCCAAAATGTTTTTTTAGTTAGAGTTTTTATAAATAGAATTAGAAGAGAGCCTTTCCAATGTTTAAAGATTCATTTTCCGTTCTTTTGATTGAAGATTCGAACGCCGATTTCCGATTGATTCAGGAATATTTGGGAGAATCGGAAAGTCCGTCCTTCCAAGTCAGTCGAAGCTCTAATTTTTCTTCCGGTCTAGATCTTATTTCGATCGAACGTCCGGATCTCGTGCTTCTCGATCTTTCTCTCCCGGATTGTGCGGGTCTTGAAGCTCTTACGGAAATTAAAAATAAATTTCCGCAAATTCCGGTAATCATCTGTAGCGGAGCCGAAGACAAGGAAATTACCGTTAACGCCCTTCAAATCGGAGCGCAGGATTACGTTTACAAAGGAAAATTCGATTCGTATTCGCTCAGTCGTTCCTTGATCTTTGCTTATGAAAGAAACCGCCTCGCATTGGAACTCGAAAAGAAAAACGTTTTTGAACAAGAGAACGAGGAACGGTATCGGCTTTTTTTTCAATTCAATCCGCATCCGGCCTTTCTTTTTGAAGACGATTCGTTTCGGATCGTAGAAGTAAATCAAGCCGTTCTTGAAAAATACGGTTATAAGGAAACCGAATTGATTGGCAAACAGATCTTCGAGGTATTTAACACCAAGGATTCCGAAAGATTACGAACCGAGATCGGATCCTATCAATTCGGAGTAAATAAGGGAGGTTCCTTTTATCACAAAAAAAAAGACGGGGGCGAAATCATCACCGAATCGACGATTTATAAATTCCGCTTTCGGAATCAGATTCTGGACCTTGCGGTGATCACCGACGTAACGGAAATGGTTCGGAACCGAGAATCGATTTTGGCATCCCTCGCCGAAAAAGACACTCTGATTCAGGAGATTCACCACCGTGTGAAGAATAATATGCAGATAATGGTTTCTCTTTTGAATCTTCAAGCGGACAACGCGATGTCGCGTGAACTCACTTCCAAAGAACTTTACGGTTTGCTAAAGGACACTGAAAGTCGGGTTTTTTCCATGTCCTTGGTTCACAACGAACTCTATAAATCCAGGGATCTTTCGCACGTAGATTTCGAAAGTTATCTGAGCATGTTGTTGCAAAATCTCTGGAACCTCTACGGGGTTGGGCCCAGGGTGCGTCACGTGATCGATGCGCAAGGTTTGATTCTAAACATGGACACCGCGATTCCTCTCGGACTCATCGCCTGCGAGCTCGTGACGAACGCCATCAAACACGCGTTTGTGGAAGGTGCGAATGGAGAAGTGAATATCAAAGCCGAAGAAAACGAAGGAAAGGTTACGGTCACGATCTGCGATAATGGAAAAGGAATTCCCGAGGGGATTTCCTTTTTTGATCACGAAACCCTGGGTTTACAACTCGTGAAAATTCTTACGAAACAAATTTCGGGAGAATTAAAGGTGGAAGACGCAAAACCGGGAACCAAATTTCAGATTCAGTTCCCGGCGCAGGATTGAACGATCGATCCCGTCTGAGAGTTAGATTTTTTTCCCACAACCTTTCATGGAAGGGTCGTATGGATTTTGGACCTTGTCTCCGGAAGCGATCCATTTCTTTTTTACCATCGGACAGTAAAAAACATGGACTCCGGAAGATTCATCTTTTTGAATATACTCTTTCAAAGAATCCGCAAGTTCCGAGTAAACGTCCAATCTTTCTTTTTCCGAAGCTGCCTCTTTTAGTTTTTCAGCAGCCTTAAGAGCCGGGGCAAGGCTTTTATCCCGAGAAAATTCCTGTTTGAGGCCAGCGATCAACCGATCCACGGAAACCTCTTTTTGGATCAAAAGGGATTGGTGAATCTGATCAAGTTCGGTTAGAATCATCGGTCGAACGGGAAGGATCGACTTCGCTTCGAGGAAACCGCTCAGAAAAAAGGTCAAAAAGAATAGGCTAAGAATTTTTTTCTTCATATCGATCTTTTCCTCCTTTAAACCGCTTTTTTCAGTTCGACGATACATTCTTTGCAGCTGTCCGCACAATTCTTACAGATCTCATGGTGGGATTCGTGAATTCGACATTCCTTTTCGCAGGCTTCGCATGCTTTGATACAAAGAGCGGCGACCTCTTTCGCATAAATAGAGTTAGACGCTTCTAAACTCACGAAGGCTTTACAAAGAGCTAATGTATCTTTCACCGTTTTTAGACAATCCGCGAGCATCGTATCGCCCGTGGAAAGATTTTCCTCGCAGTGCGCCAGACAAATTTCGGCGTTGAGTATACACTTTGAAGCGGCTTCCAACACTTTCCTGTTTCCTTTTTTTGCGGATTCTTTTTCGGTCTTTTTGGAAGATTCCGGATGTTTGTGACCGCTATGACCGGAAGAATCTTTTGCAAAGAGAGTACCGGCGCCGGCAAACGCGAGTACTGCCGCAGATTGGGTGAGAAGTTCTTTTCTAGTTAACATAAAATATTCCTAAATTGTAAAATTAAAATATAAGAAAGGGATTGATGCAAGTCGTTTGGATCAGGTCAGGATTCGGATCGACGCGATGGAGAGAAGAACGAATTTTTGAGGATTGAAGGATCGAGCTTCCAGAAAAGAAAATTCTAAATTTTTACCCGGTTTCAATTCCTGAAAAAAAACTTCGGAAAAGGCGGAGAGAACGTTTTGCCCATTCGGATGTAAATCCGGCGTTTTCAGCTGAATCGATTCTTGAGAAACTTCAAAATGACAAGAAGAACAATTCGGCAACGTTTCGTCGTCGTGAGTTGATTTTTCCTTCTGGTGACAAGGTGGAAGATCGGAAGAGGCGGTTTTTTCCACGATCGGAAAAGCAGGACAATTTTCACCGGCGAGCATGATGGTAAAACAAAGAAGCGCGGTCGTGAAGCCGAGCATTCCCAAAAAAGCAGTCCATCGTTTTATATTTCTGCTCATTTATGAATTAGACTTTGCCGATCCGTGGAATGGAGCAAGAAGTTTTTAAAAAATTCGTTTGATTTCATTCGTGTTTGATGGGAGCTTTGTATCCTTCCAGTGCCGTTTTTTGAATAATCCCGGGAGCTACTTGTTAGATGCATTCGATTCTCATATTAGATGATGCTCAGGAAAATTGTATGCTTATGCAGGGAATTCTGAGAAAATCGGGTTACAAGAATACGCTTACAAGTCAGTCTCCGGACGAGGTTCTCGATTGGTTGAGTCTCAAATCGGAAGAACCTCCGAAAAAAGTTTTTTCCCTCATTCTTTTGGACATCCTGCTTCCCGGTATCACTGGAATCGAAATTCTAAGAATGATCCGTGAAAAGCCGGAACTCAAAGACATCCCCGTAATTATGATCACTGCACTTAAGGAACCTAGCGTTCTTTTGGAAGCGTTTGATACTGGTGCGATCGACTACGTGGTCAAACCCTTTGATTCGATCGAACTATTGGCGCGAGTAAGATCGGCGCTTCGACTTTTCGAAGAGATGACTCATCGAAAAGAGCGAGAAAAAGAATTGGAAAAACTTACCGATCAACTCCAGGAAGTGAACGCCTATCTTCTGGCGATAGCGAGAACCGACGGTCTGACGGGGCTTTTCAATCGAAGGTATTTTGACGAGGTTTTAGCGACTGAATGGAAACGTTGTTGGAGAACGGGAAATAGCGTAGCTTTGTTGATGCTCGATATCGATCATTTCAAACTCTACAACGATACTTACGGTCATCAAGCAGGGGACCAGTGTCTGAAACAGGTTTCCGGAGCGATTCGAGAATGTGCGAGAAGAGCGGGTGACGTAGCCGCTCGATACGGCGGAGAGGAATTTGCGGTGATTCTTCCGGAAACGAGCGAGTCAAACGCAGTGATCGTCAGTCGAAATATATTAGAAAAAATTGAAAAACTACGAGTTCCTCATTCAGCATCGAAAACAAGTTCGATTGTGACGGTCAGCATTGGAATGGCGACGCTAAGTCCAAGTCCCGAAAACTCGATCACCGAGTTGATAGAACGAGCGGACAAAGCGCTTTATCTGGCGAAAGAAGAAGGAAGAAACTGTCTTCGTTTTTATCCGCAAGGCGATTGATTTCAACTTCTCTTTATTCTTTCCCTTTCCCTGAAATCCACAAAAATTGAACGTCATTTACGTTGGTTCCGGTGGGTCCCGTTCTCACAAGGGCATCTCCGAATTGTAAGGCTTCGTAAGAACGATGTTCTTTAAGAAGACGGTCTGCGTCGTTTGCCGTTGTTGCCCTGATTTTTTCCCAGGTGTTTCCATCCACGAGCGCGCCCGCGGCGTCGGTCGGCCCGTCCGTTCCGTCGGTTGCCAGAGAAAAAAGAAACGTTCTTGAAAGTCCGGAGATTCTCTTGGCAAAAGAAAGCGCGAGCTCTTGGTTCCTTCCGCCTTTTCCCGATCCGTCGTGTGTGACGGTGGTTTCCCCTCCACAAAGGATCAAAAGCGGATGATTTAGAATTTTAGAATATTCTTTAGCGATTTCCGCCAAAAAGGAACCAGCTTCTTTTGCCTCGCAGGACAAAGAAGACGTTAAGAATAGAATCGGAATTCCTAAATTGTCGCATTCTTTTCGAACGACTTCCAAAGCGAGGGATAGATTTCCGACGCAGAAAATCTTGTGACGGTTCGGGTCGAATTGAAAATTGAATCCGGTATCGCGGATTTTTGTTTTTTCTATCAATACTTTTTCAATCTTAGCGTCGGGAACAAAATCGTATTGTTGGAATATTCTAAAAATAGAATCTTTTGAAACACGGGAAGGGATCGTCGGACCGGAGGCAACTTTGGAAAGATCGTCTCCGATCACGTCTGAAAGGATTAAGGTCACGGACTTTGCGGGAAAAATTCTGGATAAAAGTCCTCCTCCTTTCAGAGAAGAAAGTAGGGTTCTAATTTCGTTTACGTCCTGGATCGGGGCTCCGCTCGACAAAAGTCTTTGGTTCCAGAAAACGAGATCGTCCAAGGTGAGATCGCCCTCGAGAACTTCAGCCAGGGAGGAACCTCCGCCCGATAAAAGAAGAAGAACCGTATCTTCCGGTCCCAGATCCGAACAGAGTTCTAAAATTTTCTCCCCGCCAAGAAGGCTGTTTTTGTCGGGAACCGGATGTCCCGCTTCGATAATCTTCAACGGAGGAATCGGTTTTCCTGAGTGGCCGTATTTGGTGAGAATGAGTCCTTTTTGAATTCTATCCTTGCAGATTTCCACCGCGGCCAATGCCATCGGATAAGCGGCTTTTCCGATCGAAAGTAAAATCACGTTACCCGAAAGAGAAAGGGAACGAAGGGATTTCGAAACCGCTTCCTGCGGAAGAGAGGCTTGGATCGCTTTAGCTCCGAGATGGAGCAGGATGGACTCGGGAGAATCCATCTTCGGATCCGGCGGTTTTAAAAAATCCAAATGGAACATGAGCTTATTTTATTTTGACAATCCGTTCTGTAAACCGAATGTAGGATCTCACACAACGTAAGGCTTTAAAAAACAAAAGCCTATAAAAATTAGGAGCATTCATGTCTGAGATCAAAACCGCGTCCGTAAAAAACGGGGAAAGAGAATACAAATACCTGAGTTTAGGAAACGGAAAAAAATTGATCTTCTTCTTCCACGGATTTCCGGACGACGCCGGCTCCATGAAAGACCTAATGCGAATCTTTGCAGAACGGGGTTTTACGTGTATCGCCCCGTATATGAGAGGTTATTCCTCGGGTTCGAACGTTCCATTTTCCCCGACGGTGACTATCGCCGAACTCGCAGGAGATCTCAAGTTCATCGTAGAATCTCTCAAGACAAAACACAAACCGGAAAACACGATTGTAGTAGGACACGACTGGGGTGCGATCGCGTCTTATGCACTGGCGAATCTATCTCCGGCGTCCTTGGATACGTTAGTCGCTCTTTCTGTTCCCCCGCTTCCAACTTTTTTAAAAAATCTCTGGATCTATCCTTCTCAGATCGTACGAAGCTGGTATATTCTATTTTTCCAACTTCGTGCGGGAATTCCGGAATCCGCCCTTTTGAAAAACGAACTCCTTCGAAGGCTTTGGGAAGACTGGAGTCCGGGTTGGAAAATTCCCGAAGAAAGATTTAGGGAAGTTTCGGAGAATTTAAAAAATCCGGAGAATCTAT
This sequence comes from Leptospira ainlahdjerensis, assembly GCF_016919175.1. Classification (GTDB taxonomy): domain Bacteria; phylum Spirochaetota; class Leptospiria; order Leptospirales; family Leptospiraceae; genus Leptospira; species Leptospira ainlahdjerensis. Next base: position 72,614 of record NZ_JAFFPU010000056.1, read on the forward strand.
CGACTGCCCTCGGCTATTACCGGGGTCTATTGACTCCGAGCAACTTTTCCCTTTGGAATTCGAGCAGAGAGATCGTGTTTCAGAAGATCGGGGTTCCGACGCTTGTACTTAGCGGAGAAAACGACGAATGTATTTCACCGAACGTATTTCGCGGATTGGAATCTGAATTTTATTCCCGGGTATTGTTTAAGGTAGTAAATAAAGCAGGGCATTTTCTACCTCTCGAGGCGCCTGAGATCGTGGCCCAAGAAATATTATCTTTTTTGAAATTAGATACAAAATAAAAAGAATGTAAAAAGCCGCGCTCTTAGATTTCGTTCGAGCGCGGAGAAATGTGGTTTCGTAAGTGGAGGGTGATGCGGTTTTTTGCCTAACCTTCGGCCGGGGTTTGCGACCAACGGATCTTTGAATCGGAATCATTATCTCGAGCTGAACGTTTGTCGGCTACGGATTCGAAGTATTCTTCGTAATTGGGAAAGTTGGTTCCCATAATTCTATCCCAGAAGTTAAAGTAGAGACTGTAGTTTCCGTGAAATTTCTGGTGATGGAGATTGTGATGTGTGGATGTATTGATCCATTTTAGAATCGGATGTTTCACCCAACCCTTCGGCAAAAATTCATAACCCAAATGCCACCAGATATTCATCACCATCGCGTAGACTGTATGAAAGAGAAGCACGTGAAAGTGGATCGGAATCACTAAAACGAAGAATACGATATAGATTCCTTCCAAGAAGGCTTCCAGAATGTGAAAGTGATACGCCGCGAGCGGGGAAGGATTTACGGATTGGTGATGAACCGAATGAACGCGGGAATAAACCTTCTTATGATGCATCCATCTATGAGCCCAGTAAAACCAGGTTTCGTGCCAGATCGTAATCAATACGAAGGAAAGAAACATGTAAAGATATCCGCCGTTCGAAGTGTAATCTCCAAAGTAGACGTTATTGGGAATCAATCCCATTCTTGCGCTCACGATGTTCGTGGTCGCGATTATCGTAAAAACAAAAAGGGTCACAGCGGATTGTCTGAATTCGTTTTTGATCTTTTCGATTTTAGGATATACGGCTTGAATTCTAAAACGATGGAAACTGTCCTTTTTCCAGACGTAAAGAATCAAGAAGGCAAGACCCGCGATCGGATAATAACGCAGGATATTCATCGTAAACTGAAAGAGTCCGATTTTTTGGACACAGTCTAGAACTAACTCACACTGGATTGGATTCATGAAAAGAATCTCCTTTTGCTGGAGATAAGTTTACTTTTTTTCCCAATTCAATCGTCCGACTTGGTCGAAACGGTCGAAAAAAAACGACCTGACTTATCAATCAGGCCTTTCGATTCGCCTTTTTTTCTGAACTCAGTGGGACTGAGCCCAACTTCTTTTCGAAACGCGTCGTTAAAGGAAGACTTTGATTGAAATCCAACCTCGTATGCAATTGAAAGAACGGTTTCTTTGGGAGAGTGGAGTAAACGATGTTTTGCTTCCGCGATTCTGCAACCGTTGATCAACTGAAAGAAATTTCTTTTGAGATGCAGATTGAGATACTCCGAAAGTTGGTGTGGAGAAATTCCCAATTCTTCCGCGAGACGGGAAAGACCAAGATTCTCCTCCTTGTAGATTTTTTTTTCTTCTAAAAGGGAATGGAGATTTTTTTCCAAAGAATCCAGATCCACGGAACGAAGCTGAGTGTTTTTGTATTTTTTCTCGTCTTCAACGATTCTTCTGACGGCGCTGAAAATTTCGGGATGGCTCTGGCGAACGATATAGATTCCGCAGAGAAGAATTCCCACGAGAATGGAAGAAATTTCCAATCGAAGAACGCCGTCTTGTCGAATGCTCGTCGTAAGTCCCAAAAAGGAGGAAGCAGTCGCAGTCGAAAGTATAAAAAGAATCAGACGAACCTCCGGTTGAGAATAGATCGTCGTCCAACGGATCCGGTGTAGAAGATTCCAAACTATATTGAAAAGATATGCAAAAAGTGTAATGGACATGGCAGCGATTCCGATCCGTATTTCCCAGGTGATCTTACCTTGTTGAGCCAGCCTAAGACATTGCAATTTTTCCTCGGTTGAAGAAAGATAGAACGGCCCAAGGATTAGAAAAATTCCCAAACAAGGAATCCAGTCCCAAAGTCGAAAGATCGGTGTCGAATTCTCTTCTTCCCAGAGCGCCGAGATGTATGAACGTAACAGCGGACCGAAGAGGGCGGAAATCGGAATGTGAATCGCGTAGAGATGGGGAAAATGGCGGATTGATTCGCTGACAAGAAGATATGCATGGAATTCAAAAATAAAAACCGAAAGGAAAAGGATGAGAAGAATTCGATTTCGATGACCTTTGAATGCGAGAGGGATTTCACCCATCACAAAGAGAAAGGACAAGGCGGAACTAAAACCGATAAATCCAGAAAGGATCGTATGGATATTTAAGTTTCCGGGTAAAGAAGAGAACATGGAAATATATCTGAGAGTAATAGGGTCCAATTGCAAAGGAAAGCAAAAGCGATCTTTTCGCGCTATAAAAAGAAGAAATGGTCCGACCTTTAAAAAGGAGCGATTCTTAATTTCTTGAGGATTTAAGAATCGGATTCTTTCCAATTTATAATCATCTAAATTTAAAAATGACTGAAAAACTGAAAAAACCGATGAATTCAGTTGTTTTTAATAGATACGAAGAACGGGAAAGAAGCGTAACGAGGCAAAAACTTTGTTTTATTGTTGCGCCGCACTACGTCTAATAGGAACATACAAATGGGACAAAATAATGTTCTTTTCTCCTTAGAAGGGAGGCGCGAAATGCTCGAAAAAATGATCGAAGACATCAAAGATTCCGTAAAAGAATCGGTGAAGTCCGTACGCATCCCCTTAGAGGTTCATAGCAAGACCGGAAATTATTCCGCAGAAATCGGCGGCTGGGAAGGCACTTCTATGAGCCTCAATCTGGAACGCTTCAACGGAGACGCGGTAGGGGAGTCAGCAACCTTAGAAATCAGAATTCCTTTTTGGAAGGATCCGATTTTGATTCACGGTACGATCACCGAAAAAAAAATCGTTCGTTCCAAATCTCAGGAAAGAATTACGGATAACGTTCTTCTTTTTGAGTCGGATGCGATCGGGTTGGTCAAAAAATTCTTACCAAAACTTCCCCTGGATTTGAAAGATTGGAAGATTCCTGAATTTCCCAAAAAAGCGAGTTGATAAAGGACGAATCCGGAAAAGGGACGAGAGCCGTCCCTTTTTTGTTTTAGAAACGTCGTTTTTTGAGAACAGAATTTTTCGAAAGAGAAACCTGTTGAAAAAGCGGATCTCATCCGGGTTCTTACTTTTTTTTGCTTCCTCCGGTAATTCCAAGTGACGGAAAGGATCTGTCTACTTTGAGCCTTAAAGAAGGTCCTTGCGTCGATGATAGAAAAAAAATCCCAAAAAAACGAACGAGCCGAAAAGGAAATCACACGCGAGTGTTTGTTTCAAAACATATTCTATCTTTCCCCGGAATGTAAGGCCTGATCTACTGACTAAGAATTTAAGAATTCGTCTCCGATAGAATTCTTAAATTTGAATATTCTAAATTTAGAATGTAATACTCCTGTTGTGGATTGTATAATCCTTACCCACAATTTAAGAGGAGATACAACGAGAATTATTACGAGAAAAGGTTTTTTGTAGGAGTTCCTACATGATATTTTTTTCTTGCGAAAAGTTTGATTTTATGATATAGGAAAGTTTCCGGAATTTTTCCGCCACCCACCCCACCACCCGAAATTTGGGCGGGGCGCGCGAGTTTTACCGAGGACCGTCGTAGTTCCGACAAATTATCTGAAGATCCTGACAACTTGTGGGTAAGGTTATATCAGAGATTGGGAGGGATTTCGTTTTTCGGAAAAAATGTTCTTCGTGAAAGAGAGGAAATCTGTGGGAACTCCCATCGTTTTGGTTACAAGCTTTCTCAGAATAGAAGCAATCTTTTCCGGGTCTTAGGACCTGACTCTAAAAACTTCACTCAAGAAAAAAGAATTTTTGATTCCAACCCTTCGTTTTGGACAAGTTCTCAAACGATTGAATTTTGAATTGCATTTGTCAGGTCGTCTTCAACTTGTTTGGCGACTTCGGCGAGTTTTTTAGAATCAGAAAAAAGTCCTAAAAGAGATGTCGGCTTAATCATTCCAACTTTTGTTTTTCCCTTTTCGGAATACACGGAGATCCTGCAAGGAAGGACAAGATTCATTTCCATGTTTTCGTTTAAGACTTGGCTTGCTTTTTGAGGATTGCAGACTTCAAGGATTTGGCATTCTTCCGAAAAATCGACTCCCTTTTTTTTCATCGTTTCTTTTAGATTGTGGATATGAAGTACCCCGTATTTTTGATTTGCAATTTCGGTTTCTAAATCCTGAACGCACTTCGCAACGCTCTTTTTTGTTTCCAAGATGTATTTCATTTTTTTTCCTTGCTTCGGTATATTCTAATTTTATGATTTAGGAATGTGAATTAACTTTTTGTGCGGAAATTCGAACGACGGAACCGCGTCCGCTGTGTTTTTCTCCTTCGTCTAAATCCCGTTCCACGTGTTCCAATCGAAATATCCTCCATCCGCTTGCGAATTCTTTCTGAAGTTCTTCTAAGGTTACCATAAAATTCGGATCCTCCGGTCCTCCGCTTGGATAATTCCTAACCCTTTGATCCGGGTGAAACCATTCCGCTATAAGAATTCCTTCGGATGAAAGAAACGAGGGCAACATTCGAAACAGTTTTTTTCGTTGGGAGGGGGAAAGGTGTAAGAATGTTATCACTACGGCGTCAAATTTTTGATTCGTTTGGAACGCGAGAACATCGGACTCGATACAAGTCACAGAAAGTCCTTCCAGTCTGCTTTGTTTTTTTAGCTTATCCATACCCACGGCGGATTGATCGACTGCGGTCACCTGAAACCCTTGACGAGCGAGAAAGAGGGAATTTCTTCCTTCTCCGCTCGCTAAATCCAATACGGAGCTTCCCTTTTTGAATCGGGATATCTCCTCGCGAAGAAAGTCGTTTTCTCGAAGTCCGTAAACCCATTCTTCGGACGCGTATCTTTGATTCCAAAATTCCGGATTCATACTTCCCAGTTTATTTCGTTTTATCTTTTGATTCAATCGAGAATTGGACCGTTCCGTTGACATTTATCAATTTCAATTTCGGGATTCGATCAAAATTCTCATTTGACTTTCTTTATTTTTTTGTCCATTCTTAAGATCCGTGTTCTTCTTCATTTTCTCCTCCTCACAAACGGAATTCGTTAATCTTTCCTAAAGATTCGAAAACGTTTTTGGGACGGATTGAAGAGGAGCGCGAGCCTTTGTTCCCGCCGCCTATCGAGAATCTATTAGGAGAATCTTATGAGAAAAATTTTAGTCTTCGGTTTTTTCTTTCTTTCGCTTCTTGGACTTTCCGCGCAAGGAAACGGAGGAGGAAGCCCTTCTTGGAGTCAAAAAGGCAAACCTTGTTATGAAGATCGAGAAAAGTTCTGCAAGGACGTGGATCGTAGAGGAGGAGCCATGAGAGATTGTCTTCGGAAAAACGAAGCTCAACTTTCCCCAGAATGTAAAACCCATTTGGATCAGATGAAAGATCGTCCTCGTCGTCGAAGATGATTTTTGTTTAAACTCGCGAAGCCGGGACGAACCGGCTTTTCGAGATATTCTGCATTTCGAATATTCTTAAATTTAAAAGTATCAGCCTGATATTTCTTTCCTATAAAATCGGAAACTTCTGTAAAACCTCAATCTGTGGGAACTCCCCGTCACATTTGGGTGGGAGTCCGTTCACGGAAACGATGCTTCTCGCGAAGGAGACAAAATCTGTGGGAACTCCCCTCACATTTGCGTGGGGGTCCGTTCACGGAAACGATGCTTCTCGCGAAGGAGACAAAATCTGTGGGAACTCCCCGTCACATTTGCGTGGGGATCCGTTCACGGAAACGATGCTTCTCGCGAAGGAGACAAAATCTGTGGGAACTCCCCGTCACATTTGCGTGGGAGTCCGTTCACGGAAACGATCCATGTTTCCAAGTTTTTTCCGGATCGAATTTTAAGCCTGATTCCAAAGAGTTTTAGCAGGATTTGATTTTGAAAAAGTCATCGCACCGATCGAAAAGGATTCTAAAGTTTTATTTCTAAAACGAGAGGAGCGTGATCGGAAAAGGGTTTCTCTCTGTAGATAGTCTGACTCTTAACGTTCTTTTTCAATTCTTCGGTAACAAAGAAGTAGTCGATTCTCCATCCTTTGTTTTTGGCGCGCGCACCTGCGCGAAAGGTCCACCAGGAATATTCTTGTTTGTCCGGGTACAAGAAGCGGAACGTATCGACCCAACCTTGTTTCAAAAATCCGGTCAGCCATTCTCTTTCTTCCGGTAAAAAGCCGCTGCTCTTTGCATTCCCCTTCGGATCATGAATGTCCTGCGGCGTATGTGCGATGTTTACGTCTCCGCAAATGATGAGATTGGGCTGTTTCCTCTTTCGTTTCGCGGCTTCTTTTTGGAAGAGATCTAAAAATTTCATCTTCGCAGCTTGCCTCACGTCCCCGGTGGTTCCGGATGGAAAGTAAAGATTCCAGAGAGCAAAATCAGGATATTCTAAATAGATACTTCTTCCTTCGGAGTCGAAGAACGGATCGCCGATTCCGATCGTGATCTTTTCTGGAGGTTTTTTGTAAAGAATCGCGACTCCGCTGTAACCTTTTTTTTCCGCGCTGTGGAAAACTGGGGTATAGCCGCCTTCTTCCCAAAGCGAAGTTGGAACCTGATCCTGCATAGCCTTGGTTTCTTGAAAACAGATAAAGTCGGGTTTGGATTCTCGGATATATTCCGAAAGTCCTTTTTCGAGAGAGGAACGGATTCCGTTACAGTTGAGGGAAATGAGTTTCATTGGCAAAAGATAAACTGTACGAATTCTTTCTTCGGGCAATTGTTTTTTTTGAGTAAATTTCAGATGCAGGAAGAGTTCTTTCCGAAATTCTGGTTTTCAGATGGCGATTCCAATTCTTCCAGTCAGTTTGAAAGATCGAGAAATCCTAGATCCGGTTCTCAAACGGGCCCGAGAGGATTTGAGTTCCACCTTGTCCTTGGTTCAACCGATCATCGAAGACGTTCAAAAAAACGGAGACAAGGCTCTGCGAGAATACACTCGTAAGTTTGACGGAATCGTTCCGGATTCTTTTGTTTTGGATCTTTCCAAGTTCCACCCGAAGATCGATCTTGCACTTGAGTCTGCTCTTCAAAAAGCAGCTGAAAATATCAGAGCCTTTCATCGGATTCAAATTCCTGAAGATAAGGAAATTCTTGTAAACGGAAATCGTCTTGGGATTCGCCACACTGCGGTCGAATCCGTTTCCGTGTACGCTCCCGGTGGAAAGGCATTGTATCCTTCCACCATTCTTATGGGAGTGATTCCGGCAAAACTCGCCGGAGTGAAAAATGTTCAAATCGTTACCCCACCACAAGGCGGTCAAATTCCGGACGGTCTCGTCGCCGCGGCAAAGATCGCCGGTGCGGATCGAATCGTTCTCGCAGGAGGCTCGCAAGGAATCGCTGCCGTCTCCTATGGAACCGAAACGATCTCCGCTTCCGAGTTTGTCATCGGACCAGGAAGCAAGTTCGTTACCGCGGCTAAAGTTTATTTGAGTGGACTCGGAGTCATCGGAATTGATAGTCCTGCGGGACCGAGTGAGGTTCTTGTGATCGCGGACGATTCTGCAAATCCTACGTGGGTCGCAGCCGATCTTTTATCCCAAGCGGAACACGGAGAGGATTCGGTCGCGATTCTTTGCACGAATTCGCAAACCTTCGCCGAATTCGTCCAAAAAGAGGTGGAGAAGGCCTTGCGGGAACGTCCGAAACGTGGAGAGATGAAACGAAAGTCCATCGAAGACAACGGAAGAATATTCGTTTTTCCTAATTTAGAAGAATGTTTTGCGTTTTCGGATCTTTTTGCTCCGGAACATCTTGAAATCCAGACGAGAACTTACAAAGAGGATCTCAAAAAAGTAAGACACGCAGGTTCCGTTTTTTTGGGGAATTATTCTCCGGTGGCGATGGGGGATTATATCAGCGGAACGAATCATATCCTCCCGACCGCAGGCGCGGCGAGAATCTATTCCTCCCTCGGAGTTTCCACGTTCTTAAAACGGGTTACGTGGCAGGAAGTTTCCAAAGAATCCCTTGCGGAACTCTATCCTCATGTGAAAGTTCTTTCCGAGTTCGAAGGTTTGGACGAAGAACACGGAACTTCCGTTCAAATTAGGACCTGAGAATATTCAAATTTTATGATTATCTGTAGAACCCCCGAAGAAGTAAGCGTCCAAGTCCGCACCTGGAAAAAAGAAGGTAAAACAGTGGGTTTTGTTCCTACGATGGGTTTTTTGCACGAAGGCCACGCAACCCTTTTTCAAGAATCCGTTTCCCGCTCCGATAAAACCGTGGTTTCCATCTTTGTCAATCCGGCTCAGTTCAACGATCCGGAAGACTATACAAAGTATCCTGTCAATACGGAAGGAGATCTTAAACTCTGCGAATCCAAAAACGTGGATCTTGTTTTTTTACCGGATAAGGAAACGATGTATCCGGGCGGGATTCCCGATGTCGTATTAAAAATTCCACATCTGATGAACAATCTTTGCGCGACTTCACGTCCCGGGCATTTCGAAGGAGTTCTTCTTGTAATCTCGAGGCTCTTTCACTTCGTGGAACCGGATCTCGCGTTCTTCGGGAAAAAGGATTATCAGCAGTATCTTCTCATCCGCGAATTCTGCAAAATGTTGGCGTTTCGGGTAGAAGTCATCGGTTGTGAGACGATCCGTTCGGATAAAGGATTGGCTCTAAGCTCGCGTAACGCGCGTCTCGGTGAAACCGAAAAGGAGGAATCTCTTTTGGTTTCGAGAGCGCTTCGTCTGGGAGAATCTCAGATTCTTTCCGGAGTAAAGGATCCGGTTCTGGTTCGGGAGATCATGAAGGACGTCCTGGATTCTTCCGCAAAAATTAGAATCGATTATCTCGAAGTTTTGAACGCGGATACTCTGGAAAATTTGGAAGATGTGACTGGTAACGTTCTTCTCGCGGTCGCGATATTTATCGGGCCGGTTCGGTTAATCGACAATCTTACGTTGAGCGTCACCGAATGAAGGATCTTCTTGAGGTCGTCGGCGAGGAGCTCTTTTCTTCGTTCGGAGTTCCGCATCCTAAAAAGAAGAATGGTGCGGCAAAATCTCTCTCCTCCGCGAAGGGCGCCTCCGAGGTCCGCGGTAAAGCTTCGGCTTCTTTTGCGACTCGGCAAAACGGATCTGTGGACGAAACCGTAACCGGAAGTATTTATTCTGTCGTAAACGGAAGTCATTCTATATTAGCTTCTTCTTTATTTCATAAATTGAATCGAACGATCGTGGTCGTTTCCGAAAACAATACGGCCGCCGAGTTTTTATTCAGGGAATCCTTGAGTTTTCTTCCGAACAGCGATATAGTCTATTTGCCCGGACAGGAAGTTCTTCCTTACGAATATCTTCGTTATCCCGCTGAGATGAAACGGGAACGCATCAAAGCGATCGCGAGAATTTTGAGCGGAGAACCCGCGCTCATCTTTACTTCCGTTGCTGGATTTTTAAAAACGCTTCCCACTGTGACGACGATGCAAGGTCGCGCGATTACTTTGGAAAAAGGAAAGGAAATCGATCTCGAAATTCTTCTGATCGAATTGATCGATCTCGGTTACAAACGTGCGGACGTCTGTGAAACCTTCGGTGAATTCAGTCTTAAGGGCGGAATCTTAGATATCTATTCTTCTTATTCTTCAGAACCGGTTCGAATCGATCTTTTCGGAGAAGAGATCGAATCCATTCGAACCTTTGATCCCGATACACAAAGATCGGTCGCCGATCTGAAAAAGGCGATTCTTCTTCCCGCGGACGAATACATTCTTTCCGAGGATCAAAAGAAAGAATATCAGAATCTTCTAAAGTCCGCGGATCCTTCCTTGCACATCCCGGAAATCCCGGACGGAAACTACGGAATCTATTATGAGGAACTCGTTCCTCTTGTTCGTGACAATCACGGAATTCTTTCCTACTTTCCGGAACCTCCGATTCTTCTTTTTCCTTCTCCCAATTCCGTTAAGGAAAGAATGCTTCATCTCGAAAGGGAATACGCGTCCCTTTTTGAAAAACGTTCGAAGGAAGTTCTCTGTTCGCCTCCGGAAAAACTGCTATCCTTCGGCGAAGAACACGCGGTTCTTCGCGATCTGATGGGAGTTTCTTTTTACGGTCTTCCTCCTCGAAACGATCAGGATCTGGTTTCTCCTCTTAAGGAAGCCCCGACCTTTCGGGGTAAAATTCGGGAAGTTCGGGAAAAAATCGCCGAACTCCGAAACGATGGAGGATGGAAAATCATTCTTACTTCTTCTTTCGAGGCGCAGACAAAACGTCTTCAGAGTTTGTTTGAAAAAGAAGGGATCGTTTTGTTAAACGAAGAGGCGACGGAGCCGGTTCAGTTCCATCTTGGTAAAACAAAAAAGGACGCGTTTCTTGTTCTTTCCGAGCTCAGAAACGGATTTCTCTACGAAGATCAGAAAATTCTAATCTTATCCGAAAATGATATTTTCGGTCGAGAATACAAACGGAAGACTCGTTTTAAAAAACAAAACAGCAAGGCCCTTCAGAGTTTTATCGATCTCAAAGAAGGCGACTTCGTAGTTCATATTCACCACGGGGTCGGAAAGTTCTTAAAGATAGAAAGAACCAATGCCGGCGGGAAAGAAAGAGACTTTCTAAAACTCGAATACAACGGTGGCGATTCTCTTTTTGTTCCCCTGGATCAGATTTCTCTTGTACAGAGATATATCGGCGGAACCGAATCTCCACGGCTCGATAGCCTTGGTAAAAGCACCTGGAAAAAAACAAAGGAACGGGTCCAGAAAGCGGTCGAAGAACTCGCGGAAGATCTCGTCCTGATGTATTCCAACCGTCTCAAATTGCAAGGTTACGCGTTTCCACCAGACACGGTCTATCAGGAAGAATTCGAGGCCGAGTTCGAATACGAAGAAACCCCCGATCAGATCGACGCGATCGAAGCCGTCAAAAAGGATCTGGAATCTCCCCGTCCGATGGATCGTCTCGTATGCGGAGACGTCGGTTACGGTAAAACCGAGGTAGCGATCCGAGCGGCCTTTAAAGTCGCGATCGCCGGGCGCCAGATCATGATGCTCGCCCCGACAACGATTTTAGCATTACAACATTATAATACATTTAAGAATCGTTTTGAAAACTATCCGGTTCGTGTGGAGCTCGTTTCCCGTTTTAAAAGTCCTTCCGAAGTGCGTGCAATCCTTGAGGATTTTAGCAACGGTAAGGTAGATATGGTCATCGGAACCCACGCGATTCTTTCTCCGAAGTTGAAACCGAAAAATCTGGGTCTTCTCATTATCGACGAAGAACAAAGGTTCGGGGTCAACCACAAGGAAGCGATCAAGAAGTTTAAGAATCTCGTGGACGTTCTGACTCTCACCGCGACGCCGATTCCCCGAACCCTTCACATGGCTCTGACCGGAATCCGCGAACTTTCGATCATTGCGACACCGCCTAAGAATCGTCAGTCGGTCGAAACCTACGTGATCGAAGAGGACGAGGATCTGATCGCGGAAGCGATCCGAAACGAAATCAAACGCGACGGACAGGTTTTTTATCTCTACAACCGAGTGGAAACGATCGAACAAGAAACGAAATATCTCAATGAAATCGTTCCCGAGGTTTCCATCGGAGTATTACACGGACAGATGACCGAGGACGAAATCGAAGAAACACTTCTCGATTTTTACAATCGCAAATATGAAATTTTAGTTACGACCACGATCATAGAATCCGGGATCGATATGCCGAACGTGAACACTTTGTTTGTAAAACGCGCGGATCTTTTCGGTCTTTCCCAGTTGTATCAAATTCGAGGAAGAGTGGGGCGAAGCGATCGCAAAGCATACGCTTACTTGCTCCTTCCCAAGGATCGGGTCGTTTCCGAACTCGCCGAAAAACGCCTCAATACGATCTACGAATATCAGGAACTCGGATCTGGTTTTAAGGTGGCGATGCGGGACTTGGAGATCCGAGGCGCGGGAAATCTTCTCGGCAAAGAACAATCGGGCGACATCATGGAAGTCGGTTTCGATCTCTATGTTCACATGCTCGAAGAAGCGATCGCAAGAATCAAAGGTGAGGAAGTCGCCGTCGAAGTCAGAACTTCCGTAACCCTCAATACGAATTTTTTTATCCCGGAAACTTACATCGCGGACACGCGACAAAAGATCGAATTCTATAAGAAGTTTGAAGGCGCCAGGGATTTAGAAGAGATCGACGAAGTTTATAACGAAATGATGGATCGTTTCGGAGAACCACCGGAGGATGCAAAAACGTTTATCCTTCTGGAAAAAATTCGAACTCTCGCTTCCAATCTAGGATTCGAATCCGTTGCGGAAATGAAAGACGAGATCAAGATGAAGTCGGGTTCTTATTTCCGAGGCGACAATGAAAAGATCATCCATTTGATTTCCGCAAAAACCGGACTCACGATCAACCCGAGAGAACCCAACGTGCTGATTTTTCAGACCGGAAAAAAAACGGAAAAGGAAAAATTGAACTATCTCATCTTTCTTCTTTCGGAAATGCTCCCTTCCAAAAAAGTATAGACGACCAAACCCCGAATCCTATCCTTTGCACAGGAACCCTAAGTCCGATGAAAAAAAACATTATTTTAATTTCTCTAATTCTTTTTCCCGCTTTTTTTGCGGGTTGCGGAGACAACTCCGAAGTGATCGAGACCCTTGACGGTAACAAGATCACTGTCAACAGCTTTGAAGACACATACAATGTCGCCATCGACGCGATGAGTCGGGTTCAAAACATCGAGAAAGAAAATCTTCTCGAATTTATTTCCAAAGACATCGCGGAAGTTCCGGAGCAGATGAGAGCTCTGAACTACCAATTCCAAAAAAAGAATTTTTATGATCAGTATAGAGACATGATGATCACGACCATCGCCGCCGAAAAAGAAGGTTTCACCAAACGCGACGATATCAAAAAGATTTTAAAATTTCAGGAAATGCAGATTGTTTCCCAACTCTACGTTATGCACCTTGTGGAAAGTAAAATCAAAATTTCGGAAGAAGAAGCGATGGAAGAATGTCAGAAACTCCGCGCAAAAGAGCCGCAAGTAAGTTCCCTTCCGATCGATCGTTGTATTCTTTTTGCAAGAGCAAAGCTTAAAAAAGACAAGTCTCAGGAAATTCTTCCGAAGGTTCTGGAAAGAATCAAGGAACAAGTTTCGATCAAACACAACGACAAGTTTGATCTGGAAGCTTTCCTAAAAAGAAAGATCACTCCGACGACCGGGACCGAAAAAAAAGAAGAAACGGCTCCGACCTCGACCGCTCCTAATACGGAAGCTCCTAAAACTTCCGGACAGTAAGCTCCTTTGAACCACTACCTGAACGCCTTTCTGAGAAGTATCATTGAGGCGATCACAGAATTCCTACCGGTGTCCTCGACGGGACACTTGTTTCTATTCAGTTCCTTTTTTCCGTTTTCCGGAGGAAATTTCGGAATCGAGTTCGACGATCTTTTCGATATTTTTATCCAGAGCGGAGCGATTCTTTCGGTCCTCTTTCTCTATCGAGAAAAGTTCAAATCACATCTGTCCTCTTCCTTTTTGTATTTAACAAAGAAGAACCCCGATCCAAAAGGATTTCATTTTGTAATTCAGATCGTGATCGGTGCGCTTCCGATTTTGGCTGCGGGATTTGTAGCAAAGAATTTTTTAGATACGATCAAGGCAAGACCCGACCTCTTAGACATTCTTGCAAGCGCTTGGATTTTTGGGGGAATTCTGATCTTAATCGCCGAATGGTTCTTTCATAAAAAACAAGGGACTCAGGAAAAAAAATCCGTTGAAATGAAGGACGCGATTCTCATCGGGATTTTTCAGTGTGTCGCTTTGATCCCAGGAATTTCCCGTTCTGCGGCGACGATCATTACGGCCCGTTTTTTAGGAAAGGATACAAAAAGCAGCGCGGAGTTTTCCTTCTTTCTTGCGGTCCCGGTTTTGTTGGCGGCCGGAATTTACAAACTCTACAAATACCGTTCTATTTTGAACGGGGATACGATTCCGGTTTTAGCGTTTGGATTTTTGGTTTCCTTTCTTCTTTGCACACTCGTTATACGTTGGTTTTTACGCTATCTTCAAAGGCATTCCTTCTCAGCCTTTGGTGTGTATAGAATTCTCCTGGGGGTTTGCGTTCTCGTTTTCACAAAAATTATTAGATGAAAATCTAATTCCCGAGAATAATCTGACACCGGTACCGGAATGCACCTCCGCCTTATCCTGATTCTATTTTTGTTTCTGCTCGGAATTCCAATCTTCGGACAGACGGACGAGCAGATGCTTCGTTTGATTACGGGCAGTGCGAGCGCGGATCCGACTCTTTCTTCTTCTCCCAATGATGAAAAGAAACTGGCGATTCTCAGGGCTAAAAACCGGCTTTTAGGAAAGTCGATCGACACTCTTCCAGATCGGGAAGTGGACGACCTTCTTGTTTCCCTCGGTCTGACCCGGGAAGGATCTCTTTTTAGCAGAAGAAAACGTCTGCGTTCCGCACTCGAAGAAGCGCTTCCTGTCACCGCCGATCCTCTCGCAAATTTACCCCAGAGCAAAAAAGCGCTTCCGATTTCCATCGAAAACGCTTCCGAAGGGGAGCTCCTACAAGTGGATAAGAATAAATCCGGGGTTCTCGTCTTGAGGGGGCGCGTTCGACTCAAACTTAGGTCCGGTTCCATCGAAGCCGAAACGATTACGGTCGATAGCGAAAGACAAGAGATCTACGCGGAAGGCGGAATCATCTACAAGGACGGACGAGCAATCGTCGAAGGAGACAAGTTTATCTACGATTTTCGTTTGGAAAAGGGGGTAGTCTATAAAACCAAAGGCACCTTTGCTCCGGCTCACTTTATCGGCGAAAAGCTTAAAAAATTGGATGATAAACGTTATGCGCTCGAGATGGGTTACTTCACGATCTGTAACGCGGAAAAACCTCATTATTCTTTCAAAGTAAACAGGCTCTATATCTACGACGATAAAACGGTGATGGCGACGAACGTGCGTTATCAAGTTGGCGGGACGACCGTTCTTTGGTTGCCCTTTCTCTACAATAGTAACTTAGGAAACGGATGGATCACGCAAGCTGGTAAGAACAATACCCAGGGTCTGTTCTTACAGAACTCTTATCAGTGGTCGGTGATGCCAACGATCGCGGTCGCTCCGATGGGATATAAAGTTCGAGCGGACTTTTACGAAAAAACAGGACAGGCGGTCCAGCTCGAGATGTGGAAACAAAGTCCTCTTTTGAACTACTTGATCGATATCGGATATGCGAATCATAGAAACTACACGATCTCCGGGGCGTACGAAGATCGATTTCATAATTTTGGAATCGGGACTACCGCAGTCACCAACCAGGTGGACAAAGGCGCTTTGTTTCCTTATGATCCGAGCAGTCCTTATCGAAAAATCGGTCAGGACGTCGAACCTTGGTGGAAGGGAAGAATTCTTTTAAACTCGAAAATGAACAACACCGAAAAAGACGTAACGCGAAATTTCAGCTTTCAATATGAAAATTACTCGAATCGGCTTTTCGACTACGAATATGGGAATCGTTACGAACCCTCAAACACTCTGCAGTCCTTATACACGGCAAGAAACGTCCGTCAAGGTTATATCCGGAATACTCTAGAATGGAAGTTTGATTATACCGAAAATCGGGGCGATCTTTCCATCAACGTTGGGATGAAAAGAAACCTTCTCTATTACATCTTAAGCCCTACGGATAAGTCGGGCTATTTTCCGACGATCGACGTCCTTCCGACGACTACGATTCGGAATTCTTCCGAAATCGGAAGGCTTCCGTATTTTAACTCGGCCGTTTATTGGGACGCGTACTTGAACAATACCATTCTTCGCTATTATGGAGTTCCTACGCGGGAGAATTTGGGAATTCCGACTTTGGACGGTAATTATCAAGACCCTTACGGAAATTATAAGGAGAATGTTCTAAGAACCCAATACTTTACACAAGGTGAAACAGGTCTTCGAACCAATTTGAATTTCGGAAGTTACGTGTCTTTTACTCCGAACGCTTTTTTCGGAGGTAAAAAACAATCCGCGACGGTTCGAAACAACGCTTCGGTAACGGGTGTTACGGATAACTCATTTACATCTTTGGAACGATATCTCGCGAGAGAATCCTACGGATACATTAGGACCGCCTCCAATTTGAGAATCGGGATTCCTTTGATCTTTTTAAACGCAACGTATCGAAAACTGGAAGCCTACAAACCGGAGCTACAGGATCCGATTCTTGCAAAGACGAGACAACACGAACTCGAAGTTTCTCTCGAAAGTTATGCGTTTGAGAATTTCGAAATTTCGATTCGAACCATTCGAGACCTCAGAAGTTTTTCTCCTGATTATCAGCCGCAGCCTACAAACCAAGAACGCTGGTATTTTACCGTGGCTCGTTTTTCGGGTTATTTCGATTTTCTGGACGGACTTCGTCCTAAACGCGCCTCTTTGCTCGAGAAAAAAAGAAGTTTTTATTCGGGTCTTTTTATCAACAATGATTATGTTCATCATACTCCCAAAGCAAAACCGCTTTCCAATAGTTTTACGGCCTCTTACAAAATGGGAGGTTTTACCCTTCCTTTTGTCCGTTTGATTCGGGAGTTGGAGTTAGGTGGAACGTGGTATCACGTTTATAACAGTCCGATACTTGACGGATATAGAATATTCGTAAAAGCGAATGTGGACTTTACGAGACATCTCGGTATCGAAGCGGAGTTGGATTCTAGAGTCAGCCAACCTTGGAGATATACCAATCAAGTAGGAAACACATACGATACTTTTTTCTACGGAAACGATCCGACCATATCCGCGTCCACCCTCAATTTGGAAAGGACCACGCTTCAGAGAGATTTGCTCGACGGAACCGGAGTCAACGGAAACGGAGCTAAACAAAATACGGCCCTCAACATCAACCGCTTTATGGGGACTATCAAATACAACCTTCATACCGCCAACTTTAGACTTGGATACAGCATGGATCTCCGTGCTGTCCCCGGCGGTAGAACCGATGGACTCGTTTCTTTTTACGATCAGTCAGTATTCTTCTCCATATCGATCACGGACTTTTCTTTGGGCCAGCAAGATTCTTCCGAGCTGACAAGGGTTCGTCTGTTCCGATTTAGAAAACGTCCGTTCCAAGCCGGCGATCGCGCGGGAATATCTTCGGAGAACCCTTAATATGCTTAAAGAAAGAAGTCAGACATTCAAGTTGATCTTTACGATTTTGGATTTTGTGACGGCTCTTTTGGGAGGGGCGCTTGCCTTTTTATTTCGATTTTACTTCGTAGACGAAACTGGAATGGACGTTCGATATGTGGACGTTCAGAGTTATGTTTTCCTTTTTTTCTTATTGGCTTTTTTTCAAGTGATCGTCTTTATCGCGATCGATCTCTACCATCCGAGACGCGGCCTTTCTTTTATCGACGAATTCCTAACGATCGTTGGCGGGGTTTTTCTCAACCTCGTTTTTGTTTTGGCGGTTTTATTCTTTTTTCGCGGAGATCTTGGGAGCGAAAGATTCTCCAGGTCCGTGATTCTTGTTTATACGCTTATCAATACGATTGCCACTGGTCTTCTTCATTATTCGACTAGAATTCTTCTAAGAACCCTTCGAAAAAGAGGATATAATCTTCGAAGCGTTCTGGTGGTTGGAGTATCGGAAACTTCAAAACGTTTTAACGATGCTGTCATCAAACACGGAATCTACGGTTATAAAATTCTCGGTTTTGTTCAGGCTAACACCGCAAAGCCGGTTCGTAAGGACATGAAGGTGATCGGGAAGGTGGCGAAGATCGCGAAAATTCTCGAAACCGAAAGACCGGACCTGGTAGTTTACACTCTCGAACCTTCCGAGGGAGATTATCTCAAAGAAGTGCTGGACGCCTGCGACCACGAGGGGATCGATCTCAAGATCGTTCCGGGTTTTCAAGAATTCATCAAGGCGAGGGGAAGGGTGGAAGAGATGGAAGGACTTCCGGTCATCTCGATCCGAAACATTCCGATCCGTCTGGGATATAACAAATTTATAAAGCGTCTTTTCGATCTTACATTTTCGATTCTTTTTATTCTCTTCTTTTCTCCATTCTATCTTTTGATGGCCATGTTCGTAAAACTTTCCTCTCGCGGTCCCGTCTTTTACTATCAAGAAAGGGTCGGGTTGGATAATAAAAAGTTCAAGATGATCAAGTTTAGAACGATGGTCGTTCAGGCAAAGTCCCAGTCGGAGACTACCTGGACGGTTCAAAACGATCCGAGGGTCACGGGGATCGGAAAAATTCTGAGAAAACTTTCTTTGGATGAAACTCCTCAGTTTTTCAACGTTCTTTTCGGAGATATGTCCGTAGTGGGTCCTAGACCGGAACGTCCCCACTTTGTGGAAAAGTTTAAAAACGATCATAGACATTATATGAGAAGACACGCGGTAAAGGCGGGGATTACGGGACTCGCCCAGGTGAAGGGACTTCGAGGAGATACATCCATCGACGATCGAATCGCGGCGGACATCTATTATATCGAAAATTGGTCGCTCTGGCTGGACCTTAAAATTATTCTCCTGACTCCATTTAAAGGAATCATGGACAAAAATGCCTACTAAAACACTCTGACTGCAAGGGAGAGAATCATGAACCTGAACGAAGATTCTTTGCAAAAAATCGCCGACCTCTCGCGTCTAAAAATCCGCCCCGAAGAAAAAGAATCCACTCTTAGAGATTTTAACAAAGTCCTGGAATACGTGGATCAAGTAAAAGGTCTGGACGTTTCTTCGATCGGAGAAGACGAGGTCTACTTCCAACATGAAAACGCGATTCGACCAGATCTCGCAGGAAAACACCTCACTCGGGAAGAGATCGAAACCTTCGCGCCGTCCTTTCAGAACGGCTACTTCGTCGTTCCTAAGGTGATCGAGACATGAACGAAATATTAAAAAAATCTTATACAGAATTGAAAGCAGCTTTGGGAGAAGGTAAACTCAGTGCGACGGATTTGGCGAAGGCTTGTATCGAAAGAATCAAGGAAGTCGACGGTTCGGTAAAAGCGTTCTTATCCTTAGACGAGAAGAAAATTTTGGACGCTGCCTCGGAAAGCGATACAAGAAGAAAGTCTGGAAAACCGCTTTCTCCCTTCGACGGAATGCCGGTCGCAATCAAGGATAACATCTGCATTCAAGATTCGATTACGTCCTGTTCCTCTAAAATATTAGAAAATTATAAATCTCCGTTCAACGCGACGGTGATCGAAAGACTCCTGGAAAAAGGTTTTATCCTTTTTCCAAGAACGAACATGGATGAGTTCGCAATGGGTTCCTCTACTGAGAATTCCGCATTTCAGACGACTCGCAATCCGTTCGATTTAGAAAGAATTCCCGGAGGATCAAGCGGAGGTTCTGCGGCTGCGGTTGCCGCGTCGATGGTTCCTTTGGCGCTCGGTTCTGATACGGGAGGTTCGGTAAGGCAACCGGCTTCTCTCTGTGGGCTTTATGGGCTAAAACCTACGTACGGAAGTGTTTCCCGATATGGACTCGTTGCTTACGCTTCCAGCTTGGATCAGATCGGACCTTTTTCAAAAGATGTTCAAGGTTGTATCGATTTGTATTCCGTAATTTCCGGAAAGGATCAGAGAGATTCAACCTCGGTAAATCGTCCCGGGTTTTCGGCGGATTCCGTGAAGGAAGTCGATTTCAAAGGTTTGAAAGTCGGCGTGATCAAGATGACTCCGGAGATCGATCCGGATGTAACGAAAGCATACGAAATTCTTCTCGCGCAATTGAAAGAGAAAGGTGCGACTCTTGTAGAACTGGATTTTTCAAAGTTCAGCTATGCGATACCGATCTATTATATCATCGCTACCGCGGAATGTTCTTCCAATCTTTCTCGTTTTGACGGGATTCGTTTTGGTGCGAGAAAGGATCCTACGGGTAAGTTGGAAGATTTGTATGTGGATTCCAGAACCGATGGATTTGGAGCGGAAGTAAAAAGAAGAATTCTTTTGGGAACATTCTCCCTTTCCGCAGGTTATTATGACGCGTACTACGGAACCGCCCAAAAGGCGAGAGTTCTGATTCGGAAAGAATACGAGTCCTTCTTTTCGAAAGTGGATTTCATTCTTCAACCAACTTCTCCTACGACCGCATTCAAGGTCGGAGAAAAGACCAAGGATCCTGTGCAGATGTACAAAGCGGATATCTGGACTACGAGCGTGAATCTCGCTGGACTTCCTGCGATCAGCGTTCCTATGGGGAAGGATACAAAGGGGCTTCCTATCGGATTGCAGATCACGGCGCCTTATTTTGAGGAAGGCAAATTGTTTGGTCTTTCCCAAGCCGTTTCTAAATTAGAAGGTTTGAATATTCAATTTCCGGAAAAGATCGGATGAGTAATCTGACCGCGAGAGTCATTCCCTGCCTGGACATCAAGGATGGAAGGGTCGTAAAGGGGGTGAACTTTGTAAATCTCGTGGACGCCGGAGATCCCGTCGAATCGGCTGCGATTTATGAAGAGAATCTTGCGGATGAACTTTGTTTTTTAGATATCACCGCCTCATCGGATCGTAGAGAGATTCTTCTACATCTCGTCGAAAGAATCGCAGAGAAAATTTTTATTCCATTTACGGTTGGCGGTGGAATCAGAACCGTTGCCGATGTAAGAGCGGTTTTAGAAAAAGGGGCTGATAAGGTTTCCATCAATACGGCCGCGTTTCAAAATCCGGAATTGCTCCGGGAATCTTCCGAAATTTACGGTTCTCAGTGCATCGTTTGTGCGATCGATGTGAAGTTTCAAAAGGAGAGAGATCGTTACGAGATTTTTTTGCACGGAGGAAGAACGGAAACCGGAAGAGAGGCTTTGGACTGGGCCCAGGAAGCCGCGGAAAAAGGCGCCGGTGAAATTCTTCTGACTTCTATGGACCGAGACGGAACGAGAAACGGGTTTGATATCAATCTGTTAAAAACTTTTTCTTCCTCTCTTGAAATCCCGATCATCGCTTCCGGTGGTGCCGGGAATCCAGAACACATGGTCGAAGCGATTCTTAGAGGAAAAGCGGACGCGGTGCTAGCGGCTTCGATCTTTCATTTTGGAGAATATTCGATTCGAGAAACAAAAAGAGCGATGCAAGAGATGGGAATTTCCGTTCGACTGGATTGAAGAACGTTTTTATAATCTCACGAAATCCAAAACTAAAGCTTCTTCTTAGAAGCGAGTTCAAAAAAAACAATTCCGGAAAAGTCGGGTTCTTTCCCGTTTGAAACTAAGTTCTCTTTTGAGAATTCCTAAAATCCTCACAGGATCGGTTTGAAGCAATTCTTGCATCGTAAGAATTCTCGTTTCGATTCTTTCAAATTCCTTTTTTCAATTCTTTTCGTAGTCGATATAACAAAATCCTTAAATCTTTTTGATTCATTTTTTCTTTTTTGTTCAAGCGCGAATTTTCAATTTAACAATCGTTTTTTCATTTTATCAAAGAGAGCTTTTGGGTCGGGTTCGGATTCTTTTAGAAATGAAAACAGCCTCTCCGCAGAATAAAAGCTAAGTATCCGCATTTATCGATTCTTTGCTGAATTATAAACGCGTTAGGAACGATCGATAAAGAAATTTCTTTCTTATCTTTCGGTTCTCTTCGGATCTCGTTTTAAGACTTTTTTATTTTTATTGAGTCGTATTTTTCAAATACTCTTAGTCCTAGGTTTGAAAATTCAAGAATTCTAATGCTATTCGTTGGGTGTGGAATGCTTGGATTTATAGATAAAATAAAGTTAGAATTGGAGTAAGGAAAGGATCGGTGTTTTGCATAACGCAATCTACTTTCCGGCTGTGAATATATGAAAAGAGTATTTCCCCTGTTTGTATTGTTTTTCCTCTTTTGTTTCGGTTGTTTGAAAACCGGTCATTCTGGAATAGGAAAAACAATTCCGTTTATGATTATCGATATGGAAGGAAACGCGAGGATCAAAGGGACATTTTTGGATGTGAACGGAGACGGTATCGCGGACGGAATCGATACCAACAAAAATAACGTCATTGATATGCTCGTATCGGATACGGACCAGGACGGAGTCTTGGATTCCATCGACACCGACGGGGACGGTGCCACGAATCACTACTTATGCCTTCAGATGTCTCACTATTCTTCTCGAACGGGAAAGGATTGCACTGGGAATCCTCTTGCGTTTATCGATCTCGGCAATGACGGAATTGCGGATGGATTTGATGTTGATAACGACGGCACGATTAACGATCCGATTCTGAAAAGAATTCAGGAGGATTTAGATTCTCCATCCATTTCAATTTCTTCGAACAATCTTCCCGGGACTTATGGAAACGCTCAGAAGGTGAAACTTACCTGTACGGATAATATCGGTCCGGGTTCAATCGCTTATACTCTGGATGGGAGCGTTCCTAATTTTTCTCCTTTTCATGGAATCTACTCGAATGCTCCGAGCGTAAATTTCAATGTAGGTTCCGATTCTTCGAGCGGGGATTATAGAATCAAATATCTTTGTCGTGATTTGGCCGGTAACTTGAGTCCGATTCAGGAGGCTTTGTATCGAATCGACACTACACTTCCTGTGATCGTCACCAATTCGACATCTAATTTTATAAGCATCCAAACGGGTGCTATTGATCGGTCGGATATCACCTGGTCATCCAACGTTTCCGTTGCGTTTACGATTCGCTCCGGTGCGTCCGATTGTGGTTCCGGACTGGAAGTGACCCGGGGCTTTATATCATCCGGAACGAATTCGCTTTTTTCAGTTACGGCAGGTGGAAATTTTTCAGGGGAAGGCACGAAGCAGTTCACGATTTTTGGATACGTCGATTTAAACGGGGACGGAATTTGTACACCCGGTTTCGATCGAATCGGATCAAGTTCGATTTCCATCCAGAGAGACGATACTTCTCCGTCTGTTTCCGTAAGTCCGGATGAAGGTAATTTCGGGACGATTACGAACGTTTCCCTCACTTGCTCGGATTCGGGAAGCGGTTGCGATCAGACGGTCGTAAATTCTTTGGTCAATGGAACTCCTGCGAATCCGACAATCAATGCCTTCTCCGGTACGGTCGGCACGGGAAGCATGTATTCCGGAACAGCGATTTCGACCGTAGACAATGCTACCACTTCCATAAAGTTTATCGCAAGAGACAAAGCGGGGAATGTTTCCTCCGTTACACAAAAGCGATATACTATAGATCTCGCGACTCCAAACATAACAATCAATTCTAATATTCGCTATGTTTCCGGCGAGAACGGTTCGATCGCTTGGCAATCGGATAGAACGGGAAGCTACCAAATCATTCTGGGAGGTTCCAGTTGTACAACCGGAACGATTCTGACCTCCGGTTCCGTTTCCGCCGGAGGGCCTGACACTGTAACAGCAATCGATAATGCGAGGTTAAGCGTAGGGGACAATAGGATTCGTATCTGTGTCGCCAGCGCGATCAACGTTGGAAACACTACGATAACAATCACTAAGGATCAATCGGCGCCCACCGTTTCTATCACTTCGCCCACGAGTATAGGTCCGTTTCCGATCGGAACGAGTTTTAACACTTCTTGCACAGACGTCGGCAGTGCAGGGTGCGATAAGATTCTCTACACGTTAGACGGAACATCGCCAAGCTTCAACGCTTCCGGAGGGATCGCGAACGGAAACCTCTACTCCGGTTCGGTGAGTCTTTCGGCAGCAGGGCAGTTTCAGATCAAAGTGATCGGAATTGATAAGGCTGGAAACATTTCCTCGATCGCGAGTCAAACCGTGAACATCGGTCCGCCTCCGTCTCCGAAGGGAGTTCTTGTCGGTGCGGGAAATGCAAAATTGGTTGTTTCGTTCATCCCGGTTACGGGCGCCACGAGTTATAAAGTCTACACCGCAAATTCGGGCGGTGTGACAACTTCAATGAGTTCCGTAAGTGGGACTTATTCTCCGATTACGCTTTCCGGTTTGACAAATGGAACCGCCAAGTTCATCGCGGTGACTGCGATTCACAATGGTGGGGAGAGTTCTTTGAGCGTGGAAAGAAGTGGAGTTCCCACAACTTCTGTTCCTGGTGAGACGGCGTTGGTTCATAAAGATATATCGGGCGCCGTAGGTCAAGGAACCGATTCCGGAAAATTTCCTTCTGCGGCGATTGATCCAATCAATAAGAAATTGTTGGTCGTCACTCAAAACGGGAGCAATGGAGATAAACCTTCTTTGTATCGTTGCGATTTAAACGGGAATTCTTGCCAACACTTTGATATTTCTTTCGGTCAAGGAAACAATTCCGGAAAAAATCCTTCGATCGCAGTGGATGAAATCGGTGGAAAGATCTTGGTTGCAACGGAGAATGGAGCGAATTCTTCTAAGCCTTCTCTGTTCCGTTGCGACCTGGATGGAAGCAACTGTGGTCACCTTGATATTTCAGCGGGTCAAGGTTCCGGATCCGGGACGAATCCGAAGATTCTGATCGATCAGTTGAATAGAAAACTCTTAGTGGTCACGAATAATACAGCGAACGGTATCAGGCCTTCCTTGTTTCAATGCGATATGGATGGAACGAATTGTATTCATAGGGATATTTCGGCTGGGGAAGGAGTACAGTCCGGATTTGCTCCCATTGCTGATCTGGATTATACAAATCGAAAAATCTTGGTAATCACGCGAAACCAAGGGAATTCCGATAAGCCGTCCTTGTTTCGTTGTGATTTGGATGGAACGAATTGTGCCCACATCGACTATTCAGCCGGAAGGTCATTTTTTGCGCAGATCATTCCTGCGATGGCGGTAGATCAAATCGCGGGTAAAGTGCTGATGACAACCTTCGGACTCACAAATAATACAAGTCAGATTGCATTCTTCAGGAGTGACTTGGATGGAACTTCAAATGTTCAATCCATTGTGACGAATGTAAATTCACCTTCCACGCCGGGGAATGTTTATCTTTCGATGAATTTAGATTTCGTGAATTCGAAGTTGATTCTCGTTTATCCTGGGAACGGTTCTCAGAATCAGGTGATTCGCACGAGCCTTTCCGGAACTTCCCCTGTGTATAATATAAACCAATCAGGCGATCAAGGGTTTAATTCCGGCCATCAGCCTTTTGGGTTGGTTGATTTTGTAAACGGAAAATACCTCATTCTAAACTACAACGTTTCTCATAGTGGAAAGTTGAGTTTGTTTATTCGTTAGAATTTTTACCGAGTTTATTTTAAAGATTATTGAAAAGTTATTAAGTAATGGAAACAAGAGCTGATCCCTATGGCTCTTGTTTTTATAGGAGGAAGGACGGAGTCTTATGGAAAAATGAATTTTGTTGAGATCGGGGCTTTTCACTGAAATGTCGTAACTACGACGGGTTTTACCGTGAAACTCCGCGCTCCCCGCCCAAATTTCGGGTGGTGGGGAGCGGTGGCGGGAAAAATTCCGGAGGACTTTCCTCTATCATAAAATCAAACTTCTCGCAAGAAAAAATTCTCGTGTAGGAATTCCTACAAAATCCATTCTTGTAGGACGACTCTCATTGTATCTCCTTCCAACTTGTCAAGGGTATCCGGATTTTTGGGTGAAGGGGGCGGGGAAGAGTCGGCGGATTTTTCTATATCACAAAAACTGAATCTTATTTACTGTAAATTCGCGCGCGCGCGTTTTGTCGGAATTCCGACAATTTTCTAATCTTATGTTTGTGGAAGCTCCTACAACGCGTTGATAAGCGTTATGACCTCGTTAAAATACGCATTCCTCGCGGCTTCATTTACGTGATTTCGAAACGAAAGCTGTGCGTGATCAAAATCCTTCGAAATCTGACGGACACCGGGAAGTTTTGTGGACATCTTTCCGCTTGTCGTAGTAACAATTCCATCACTCTTGTTTACAAAACTCGGACTTCCGTTGTTCAAAAAAGCGCAGCCGATCGTATAGATGGACTCAGAACCGGGGTGTCCGTTACAAACGCTCATCGCTCCGAAGTAGGCGGTGACCCTTGAGTCTTTTGAAGAATCGGAAAGTAATCTTTCCAGATAAAGATTGTAAGCGCCTTCTATATACTCACTCGGAATAGGAACCGAGTAACTCGTCCCGATTGCATTCGTATAAGCGAGATCCTTTCCTCCTTGGGTTCCGGTCATAAAGCCTATAAGATCGCCTAACGTCCCGAAACTTCCCTGATAATTCGAAGATGCAAACGGAGAACCTAAATACGGAGTTCCGAGAGAAACTACAAAATCGATCACATCGTTCGAATTGTTCTGGTGATAAAGTGCGGAACGACTTACAAGACCTCCCATCGAATGTGCAAGAAGAATCACCTTGTCGTCTCCGGTAAAAACACAATTTAACTTTTCGATCAACCTTCTTCCGTTGTTCTCCACATAATCGGAGGTCCTATAAGTAAATGTGTAGAGTTCGAAATTCGTCTGTGCGCCGGAAATGTTCTGGGAATACATTTCCAAAACTTCGTCCCAGGTTCCCCGAAGATTAGAAACCTTCGTGAACTTATCCGTGGGAGGATCCGAATTCTTCTCCTTAAAATCCCAGCCGTGTATCAAAACAATTTTCGTTTTGGCCTCTTTCATCTGGGGAGTTGCGACTGCAAATTGATCGGCGGAAATCTGGGACTTTAATTGGACCGGAGCCAAAGGAAAAAATTTATAGAGTTCATGGTTGGTCTCCGCCCAAAACGCAAAGGTGAGAACCCCTAAAATTTCCTCTGCCAGACTTTCCTTCTTTTTTAGGTCGAGCTTTTCTTTAAATTTATCGAGGGAAAGACCCGAACACGAGGAAAGAAGACTGAGAGCGACCGCAACGACAGCAGTTTGCGAAAGACGAAGATAAAATTTCATTGTTTTCCATTGAGGAAGGAAAAATAAAAAATGCAAGAGTTAAATCTCTCTTTCATTTACGAAATAGAATTAGAATCTTCTAAAGGACTTTGCGGATTGGAAATGCAAAAGAGAGGAATTTCCGAAAAAAGGGTCATCCTCGGTTTACGAGTCTGTCGAGGACCACGCCGGTCGCTACGGTAACGTTTAAGGAAGAAAGATTTCCATGCATAGGAACTCTCAGAACGAAGTCCGATTTTTCCATTAAGATTCTTTTGACTCCTTCTCCCTCGTTTCCCATTAAAACGGCAAGTTCGCTTAAGTGGGGGAGATTGGACCAATCTTCATTTCCCCGATCGCTCGTGGAAACGATCCAGTAACCGTTTTCTTTTAGAAGTTCGAGGGTGTTTGCAAGATTCTTAACCGTGAAAATTTTTAAAAAGGAAAGGGCGCCCGAAGAAACTTTCTCCACAACGGGAGTGATTCCCGCTGATTCTCTGTCAGGAAGAATGATGTTCTTGATCCCGAAACATTCGGCGGTTCTCAAGATATTTCCTAAATTGCCGGGATCTTGGATTCTATCTAAAATGAGAAAAGGTCCGGGTTTGGAAGGAAGAATGTTTTCTAAATCTTTTTGATCCAGAGTGGATTCTTTGCTCGAAACTTTTACCGCGACCATTCCCTGGTGATTTCTTCCAGGAACAAGAGCGTCTAACTTAGAAACGGAAACCTTATGGACCTTTACATACGAAGGAAGTTTTTTAAGAATTTTGTCCACGATCTCGGAACCTGGATTTTCTTTTACATACAACTCGGTGAAAGGAAAAGAATATTCCTTTCCTTGGTAAGCCTCCGTCAGTTCAATCAGAGTTCTCTTTCCGAAGATGTATTCCTGTCTGGCTATTTTCTCCTCCAGCGGAGTCCGTCTTTTGTATCTTCGATTACAATCCCTTGTGCCAAAAGTTGATCTCGGATCGCGTCGGAGCGGGCAAAGTCCTTATTTTTTCGCGCGAGTTGTCTTTCTTCGATGAGAGAATCGATCTCGGAATCGATCAGATCTTTTTTCGATTCAAATGAGAGCACGTCGAAAAGTCGATTGTAGTATGCAAAAAGTTGAATGAATTCTATTTTTTCCCCTAAAGGCTGGGGCTGACTTGCGCCATCTAAAAGAGAATTGATATGTTTTAGAGATTCAAAAACTACCGCTAAAACTTTGGCGATATTGAGATCGTCGGCTAAGGATTCTTCGATTTCCTTTTTCCAAGTTAGAATCGAAGAATTTGTGAATGTAAAATCGGGTACGATCTCGTAACCGGGCTCTGCATCCAAAAGGCGATCCAAACAGTTTTGCATCTTACGAATGCTGTTAGCGGATTCTTCCAAACGATCCGTGGAAAAATTCAATTTGGAACGATAGTGGGTCGAGATCAAAAGAAAACGAATCGCCTTTGGATCGATTCCTTTTTGGACAAGATCGCGTAACGTGTAAAAGTTTCCCTTGCTCTTGGACATTTTCTGTCCGTCTACGAGAAGGTGTTCGGAATGAAGCCAGGTTCCTACGAACGTTTCTTCGGGAAAGGCTCCTTCGGATTGAGCGATTTCATTTTCATGATGCGGGAAGAGAAGGTCGACGCCACCCGTATGAATGTCCACTCCGCCGTGATACACTTTTCGGATCATCGCAGAACATTCCAAATGCCAACCGGGACGTCCGGTTCCGATTTCGGTATTCCAAGATGCTTCGCCTTCGACTTTCGGACTTTTCCAGAGGACGAAATCTCTCACGTCCTCTTTTTCATATTCGTCCGTATCGTAACGGGTTCCGGTTTTCATTCCGGAAGTATCGATCTTGCTGAGTTTTCCGTAATTCTCAAATTTCTGAATCGAAAAGTAAAGACTCTCGTCCTTCTCATAAACAAGACCCTTTGATTTCAGCTTTTGAATGATCTCGATCATCTCCGGAATCGATTCCGTAGCTTTCGGGTAGTGTTCTAAGGTTTCCGCGTGAACGGTTTTTAGATCTTCGAAAAAAGCTTCCGTCCAGGGTTTTGTAAATTCTTGAATGCTCTTTTTGGAAGCGATGGAATCACGGATGATCTTGTCGTCGATATCGGTGATATTCATCGTCATTTCGATGCCGTATCCGAGAAGTTTCAAGGTTCTTCGGAGGAAATCCACAAAGAGAAAGGCTCGGAGATTTCCGATATGCGCGTAGTTATAGACCGTCGGTCCGCAGGAATAAACCGTGACACGATTCGGATCTGCGGGTAAGAATTTTTCCTTTTTACCCGTAAGGGAATTGTGAAAATAAACTTCAATCATTCAGGAAAGAAGATTTCCCTCACAAATTCTAAATTGGCGCCGTTTTGTTTTTCTCCCTTGAGACCGGCCTCGTTTCCTTCCGTAGGATAGACCTGCATTCTTTTGTCGCAGTTCATGTGATTGAAAAGTGCGAAGACCGACTTCGGATGTGCGATTTTGTCGTCGAGACCGACGGAGACCAAGGTCGGAATCTTAATCTTCTTGGAGAAGTTAAGACTATCATAATATGCTAAACTTTTTTTCATCGCAGTTTTTTTGGTCTTCGCATTCGCAAACTGGAGGTTGATTTCCTTCATCCAGCTTTTTTCGAGTTTGAGTTGTGTATCGTCGATATTGCAGAAGTTCGGGGTTTCTAAGATGAGCCCCTTGACACGATTTGTAAAAGCCGCTCCAAAAACGGCGAGGGACGCGCCGAGAGACTTGCCGGAAAGAATGATCTTTTCCCCGTCGATCCCGTCGGTAAGTCTTAAGAACTCGATCGCTCGGATCACGTCCAGATATAGGCCTTTCATATAAAAAGAATCCTTTCCATCCAGACCTTTCGAAAAATATCCTGGGGTCCAATCCGGATCGGCGATTTCCCCTTCTTTCAATTGGGGACGAACCAATTGGGTTCCGTGACCTCGGAGGTCGAGGATCAGTTGTGCCACCCCGGTTTCGGTGAGTCCTTTGATGATGGCGGGTCTTTCTTTTCCGTAATCGTGAAAATGAATGACGACAGGAAGATCGCCCCTTTTTCTAGGAATGACGAGAGTTCCCGTGATGGTCGCATTCTGCCAGGATTGAAAGGAA
Organism: Leptospira ainlahdjerensis; assembly: GCF_016919175.1. Lineage (GTDB taxonomy): Bacteria > Spirochaetota > Leptospiria > Leptospirales > Leptospiraceae > Leptospira > Leptospira ainlahdjerensis. The sequence continues at coordinate 102,696 of NZ_JAFFPU010000056.1, forward strand.
ATATCGTAGATTGTTTCCTTGATAATCGATCCTTTGAGGAGCGCCTTGGATTGTTTTTTAATCGGAAAATTCTTTAAATCGCGGATCGCCTCGGACCAAAATTCATCGAGGTCGGCAGGGCTGTGGAGCTCCGGGTAGGTCTGAAAGCATTCGTCAAAACTGATCGCCATCAGGAAACATCGTTTTCACTTTACCGGTGGTGTAAAGTGTTCTTTTGAAGAATAGAGGGTCTGCAAGAGCAATACCGAAATCGTCATCGGGCCGACTCCACCCGGAACCGGAGTATAATAAGAAGAATTGTCTTTGGCCTTGGAGATCTCGATATCTCCGACGTTTCCGGGATTATAACCCGCGTCCAAAAGAACTGCTCCTTTTTTGATCCATTCGGCTCTGATAAATTCCGGCTTTCCCACCGCGCCAACTACGATATCCGCTTGTTTTACGATTTCGGGAAGATTTTGAGTTTTGGAATGGCAGAGAGTTACGGTTGCGTTCATCTCCGTGAGGAGCATCGCCATCGGTTTTCCTAAGATAGGAGAACGACCGACCACGACCGCGTTTTTCCCGGAAGGATTGATTCCGTATTCTTGAAGCAAAAGAACCATTCCGTACGGAGTACAAGGGAGATAGGTTTCCACGCCCATGGAGAGTTTTCCAAAGGAAAGGGTGGTGACTCCGTCCACGTCTTTGTGAAGAGAAATCCGATCAAAGGCCGCTCTTTCGTCGATCTGAGGAGGAGACGGGTGTTGGAGAAGAATTCCATCCGTGTTTGGATCGGCGTTGAGTTTGTCGATGACGGCCAATAATTCTTCCGTTGTCGTGTTGTCTCCGAGACGAATCATCTCAGAACCCATTCCCACGGAATGACAGGCCTTGACTTTCATGGAAACGTAGGTTTCGGAAGCGGGGTTGTTTCCCACGAGGATGGTAGCGAGTTTGGGAATTCTTAAATTCTTTGCTTTCCGCTCTTCAATTTCAGCGCGGATTCCATCTCTGATTTTTTCGGAGAGTTTTTTTCCATCTAACAAAACCGGATTCATACTTCTCAGGATTTCCGAGCGGGCTTGTCTGTCAGGTAAAAAATATCCTTTCCGGTGAAACCGAAAGCGTAAAATGAGTCCATGTCCGAAACACAAGTCGTTAGCAATCATGAATTAGAAAAATACGTAGAACAGAAAGTTACCATCCAAGGTTGGGTTCACGGAATCCGGGGAAGTAACGCAAGGCAATTCCTCTCCTTAAGAAACAGCGGGAAGATCATCCAAGTCCTCGCTGAAAAAGAAATCTTGGGAGAAGAGTTGTTTCAGACCGTAAAACACCTCAGACAAGAAACCTCGGTCTCCGTGACTGGAAAGCTGGTTCGAAACGAAAAATCTCCGATCGGATTCGAACTCATCTTAGAATCGATTCAAGTCGTGGGAGAATCCGAAAATTATCCGATCACGCCCAAGGAACACGGGATCGATTTTCTGATATCGCAGAGACATCTTTGGTTGCGTTCTTCCAAACAACTCGCGATCCTTCGGGTGAGGGACAATCTTTCATTTGCGATTCGTAAATACTTTCATGAAAGAAACTTTTTGCTCATCGATACTCCGATTCTCACCGGGTCCGTGGGAGAAAGTGCGGGAACTCTTTTTTCGACCGAATATTTCGATTTGGGAAATGCGTATCTTGCACAAACAGGACAACTCTATCTCGAGACCGCGATCTTTGCACACAACAAGGTCTTTTGTTTTGGTCCGACCTTCCGCGCGGAGAAGAGTAAGACTAGAAGACACCTCACTGAGTTTTGGATGGTGGAAGCCGAGGTTGCGTTCGCAGGTCACAAAGAGAATCTCAGACTCCAGGAAGATTTTGTTAAGACGATCATAAAGGAAACGGTTCAGAATTCATTAGAAGATTTGAAAGTATTGGATCGAGATCCGGCGCCTTTGCTCGCGTATTTGGAAAAGGAATTTCCAGTGATCGATTATACCAAGGCACTCGAAATTCTTCAATCCAAAGGAGAGGACATCGTTTGGGGGGATGATATCAATTCCGAAAGGGAGCAGATGCTGACGACCGAGTTTGGAGGTCCTGTTTTTATACAGAAATATCCAAGAGAAGCCAAGGCGTTTTATATGAAGGTGAATCCGGAAGATCCGAAGACCGTTCTAAACGCGGACCTCATCGCGCCGGATGGGGTGGGGGAAATTATCGGGGGTTCGGAAAGAGAAGAAAACTATGAGAATATCATTCATCGCCTCAAGGAAGAAAATCTCCCCGTGGATTCTTATGATTGGTATTTGGATCTCCGGAAATACGGCTCCGTTCCGCACTCCGGATTCGGTCTCGGATCGGAACGAATGATCGCTTGGATCTGCGGGCTCCAACACGTGCGGGAATGTATTCCGTTTCCGAGGATGATGGAACGACTTTATCCCTGAAATGCGATCCGTAGAGAGCATTTCTCTGAGTTGATGCGATCCACGCGATTCACTTTTTTTTAAGCTGAATTCCCCGCGCCGAACCGATAAGGAAAATAGAGGTATCGTATGGGTCAGAATTTAGCAGTATCCAATTTCACTTCCATTGAAGAATCGGCTTGGGAATTATTCGAGACGGGTTCTTATGAAGAAGTGATCGCGATTGCGAAAAAAAATCCAAATCATGTTTTTTTAAATCATCTGAGCGGAGTTGCTGAGTTTGAATCCGGCGCGGAAACGGGGATCAATTATTTCTTAAAGGGATCTTCTGTTCTAAGCCCTCTTGTGGAAGCTTATCTTCTCAAAGAGAGAGGGAAGTTAAGAGATGCCGCGAAAAAGTTTTACGAATACTTTCGCTCTTCTTCGGTTCCCGTTTCTTATTCCATCCTAAGAACCGGAATTCTCGTATGCGAAGACGCGGTGGATTTTAAGACCGTTTTGGATCTTCTCACAATTTACAAGGGGAGATTTGCAAACGATTACTTTTGTAAGACTGAATTCTTTGCAAATTATCATTTAAGAAAATATAAAGAAGCCGTTCAGGTGTTTGCGGAGAATGCAAAGCGCCTTACGGAAGAAAGGGACGTCCTTGGAGCACTCGGCTTGGCCTTGGTTCATCTAGGAAATTTCGAGGAAGCAAAAACGGTTCTTCAGAGAATTCCGGGATACGAAGAACTCCCGACCTTTGAAGAAAAAAAGAAAGAATTTTCCGAGAAGATCGCGAGTATTCCCAAAATGGAAGCAAAGAGAAAATCTCTTTCTTCTTCCGAGCTGATCGATTTGGGTTTTGCTTATCTTTTCTCGGAGAATTTTAAGAAGGCCGAAGAAATCTTTAGCGAACTTGTTGCTGCACAAGGATAAAACAAAGAAGCAATTAAAAAGAGAAGAACGGAGATTCTTTGGAAAAAAGGAATCTCTCGATCTAAAAATCCTCTCGTCGGAGTTACGACACTCTTTCGGTAAAAGTCGCGCGCCCCACCCTGATCTTGGGTGGAGGGGCGGGTGGCGGGAAAAATCCAGAAACTTTCCTCTATCACAATATCATACTTTTTTCAAGTAACAAATTTCTTGTCAGAGTTCCTACAAAACGCTTTCCCGTATGACGATTAAAATCGCAGTTCCTCTCAAACTTTTGGGTAAGGTTATGCTGATTGGGTGAAGGGCGGCGAGTCCGCGGGAAAAGTCGGCGGATTTTTCTCTATCACAAAAACCGCATCCTTTTGCAAGAAGAATTTCTGCGGAGAATTCAATTCTGTCTGAACTCCGACACTCTTTCGGTAAAAGTCGCGCGCCCCACCCTGACCTTGGGTGGAGGGGCGCGGTGGCGGGAAAAATCCGGAAACTTTCCTCTATCACAAAATCCTAATTTTGCAAGCACAAATCCGCCTGTCGGAACTCCGACAAGTCTGAATTTTAACACTTTACAACGGAATATTCTTTTCTTTTGGAGATAGATTCGATTTTGTAAACAAGGCCCAGACGAGCGGACTGGGTCACTTATCTTTCAAGATAATCACTCTACAATTCTTGAGGGCGCTTTTTGTCTTGGGAGAAGCAAACAACTTCCTCGCGTCTTCGCTTGCGATCACAGGGTTCACCGGATAATGACCCGTGACGCCTAACGCAGTCACAAAATAAGGTTTCATGCCGGCAATCGAAGAACGAAACGCTTCCTCGGGAGTTTTCATATAACTCACGTATCCATTCTTCACCGCATTCTCTTTGGAGATAAAATAGGGAGAATAAAGGCTGTTACCTTCTTCCGAAAGAATCTCCGGAAACAAGGCGGTTTCCATTTTAAGATGTCTCGCGTCCACGATCAGAGAAGTAAAATCTGCGGCCAGAGTCGGAGCCGGATATTCCGGAAAGGTTTCCGTTTCATAGGAAAGAAAAACGTAATTTAGAATTCCTCTTTTTCCCTTGAACAAAATCGTTCCCTTTGCGATCGCCTGGTTCTCCACAAAATTAACCGTGCTCAAAATCGGTTCGATCTCATAGATTTGATTGAAGATTTCTCGAAACATCGAATCCTCTTTGATCTTTTCTCTCAGAGTAAATTCGGAATCCAATTTCAGAGTATCGATCTTTCGAAAAAGATATTTCTTCAATTCTTCTTCTGCGGCGCTCGCCGCTTTTTTTCTCGCCTCGGTCAGATTTCTTGCCGTATTTTCCGATCCAAAATCCGGATCATCCACCGAATAGGTCAGTTTCGGAAGTTTGAATTTAAGAATTTTCTGAATTTCTCCTTTCTTCCAATTGATGACCGTGTCCGTGAAGTCTCGGGTTTCGAAAGAAAAGATCGTAAGAGTAGGAGTTAAAAGCAAAAGAATGAGTAAGAAGAATCGGATTTTAGAATTCATATTTCTGCGCTGAATTGGATAGAATGGTTCTTCTATCTATTTCGGCAGATTATTGAATTCTCTTCTTAAATCTTCTTGGTTCTGGACAAGTTTTGCCGGAGGAAGCGACTTCAAAAGGTCCTTTCCGTACGTTTTCGTAAACACCCTCGGATCCAAAATGGAAACGATCCCCGTATCTGTCCCAGATCGAATGAGACGTCCGAATCCCTGTTTTAAAACGGTGCAAGCATACGGAAGTTGAAGTTCAGCAAACGGATTTCCTCCCGATTCCTTTAACTTCTCGCTTTTCGTTTCCAAAACGGGATCGTTCGGGACCTGAAACGGGAGTTTAGCAATGATCACCGATTTGAGTTTGTCGCCCCGGATATCGATTCCCTGCCAAAACGTGGAGACCCCGAATAACACGCTGTTCGGCGTTTCGAGATACATCTGTTTCGCGCCGTCCGGTCCGAGATCGGATTGGGAAAAAAGCGGCAACTCAGTATAAGGACGAATCGCCTCGTAAACGAGTTTCAGAGATTTAAAAGAAGTGAAAAGAACGAACGTATTTCCTTCGGTCAGCTCGATCAGCCAAAGAATCTGTTTTGCCAGATCAGCGTGATATCCGTCCGGATCTCCGACTGGATCTCGGATTTCTCTCGGAACATAAAGAACCGCATTTTTTTGATACGGAAACGGAGAAGGGACGACCATGTTCGCAGTCGGTAAGTCTCCGATCTTCTTCTTAAAGTATTTGAAATCGTTCGCGGCCGTGGAAAGAGTCGCTGAAGTAAAGACGATGGATTGCATTTTTGGCGCGAATAAATCCTTTATGATCTTATCCGGACTCATAGGTTCCATGCAAATTTTGTAATAGATCTCTTTTGAATTCTGATCTGGAGGTTCGATCCAATAGACGAGTCCGGGATCGTCCAAGAGACGGAAGGATTCAAGGCCGACCGCGATCTGTTCCATTCTTCCGGACAACATTTCCA
>NZ_JAFFPU010000024.1 GCF_016919175.1 Leptospira ainlahdjerensis
TTCCTAAAAAAAGATTCTCAGCTTCGTTATTCTCATTCTTGAAATGGAAATTCCTAAGTAGCTTTTTTTGATCCAAACAAGGCTGGGGCGAAAAAAGCTTTTCGAAAAAGCGTAGGACCTATTATAAAACAAGATTCTCCTATACATCTGTAATCTGAGTATATTCGGAAATAAAAATATACCGACTTGGAAAAAATGATTCTCATCGATTAAATGCGCGAGTCAGCTCATCCTATTTTTATCAAAATTCTAAACACAATTTGGCTTTTTGGAGACGAAAACAACATCCAATAAAGGAAAGCAAAGGGTAAGTAAAAAAAGTGGGAATCACAGAGGAGATCGGACGATCTCCTCTATTCAGAAATTCTAATTTAGATTTTTGGCCCGAAAGCGGTAAAGTCGTAGTCTTTAGAACCTTCCGCGTACTGTTTAAAGTTCTTAATGAACATTTCTCCCAATTTCTTGGCAGTTTCATCATAAGCGGCTTTGTCCGTCCAAGCTTCTCTTGGGTCCAAGATTGCGGTATCCACGCCATTGATCGTTTTTGGATACTGAACTTGGAAAACAGGGTGCGTTACAAACTCGGACTTCTCGATGTTTCCGTTGAGAATTTCATCGATGATCTTGCGAGTTGATGGAAGATTCATACGTTTTCCGACGCCGTAAGAACCGCCCACTAATCCTGTGTTCATTAAATAAGCTCTGACGTTATGCTTCTTCATCTTCTCGCCTAAAAGCTTAGCATAAGAAGTTGGGTGAAGAGTCATAAAGGCCGCTCCAAAACATGCGGAGAAAGTCGCCGTAGGTTCTTTGATTCCTCTTTCAGTTCCTGCAACTTTCGCAGTATAACCAGAAAGGAAGTGATACATCGCTTGTTCGATGCTCAGCTTGGAAACAGGTGGAAGAACTCCGAACGCATCATACGTTAAGAAAATGATCGTCTTAGGATGATCTCCTTTGGAAGGAACTTGGATATTATTGATGTGGAAAATCGGATAGGAAACACGGGTGTTCTCTGTTTTAGCCGCAGAAGAATAATCTACAACCTTTGTCTGGGGATCGTAAACCACGTTCTCCAAAAGAGCATCTTTGCGAATCGCTTCGTAGATGTCCGGTTCTGTCTTCGGATCTAAGTTGATTACCTTCGCATAGCAACCGCCCTCAATGTTGAAGATCCCGTTGTTATCCCAACCGTGCTCATCGTCTCCGATCAGCTTTCGGTTTGGATCGGTAGAAAGAGTCGTCTTTCCCGTTCCGGAAAGTCCGAAAAAGAGAGCCGTATCTCCGTCCTTACCAACATTCGCAGAACAATGCATACTAAGAATGCCTTGCAATGGAAGTTTATAGTTCATTACGGAGAAAATACCTTTTTTCATTTCTCCACCGTATTCGGTCCCGCCGATGATGCAGAGTTTTTTAGCAAGGTGGAAAATCACAAAAACTTCGGAATTCATTCCGTGTTTTTTAAAATCTTCATTCTTTACGCCGCAGGCATTGATTATCGTAAATTCAGGATCTAAACCGGCCAATTCTTCTTTGGAAGGGCGAAGAAACATGTTCGTGCAAAAATGATGCTGCCAGGCTTTTTCAGAAACGACGCGCAAACTCATTCTTGTCTCAGGGTTTGCTCCGGCAAAACCGTCGAAAACGTAGAGTTTTTTCTGACTCAGGTAATTGACACATTTTTTATAAAGTTCATCGAAAATGGATTCGGAAACCTTAAAGTTGATATGGCTCCACCAGATGTTTCCGTTCGAAGAAGGTTCATCTACGAAATACTTATCTTTTGGGGATCTACCGGTAAAAATTCCGGTATCTACCATCATGGTTCCATTGCTGGAAACTACGGTTTCTCCGTTCTTTTTCTCATGCTCATAAATTTCGTCATAGGAAAGGTTATGGAAAATTTCAGAAGGTTCGAGTCCGAGTTCCTTCAAGCCTTTTACCTGAGTCTGGGCCTGCATTTGATTGCTCCTTGGGAATTCTATTTCAATTATTTTACGATAAAGTGGAAAGTCAACCGATTCAAGAGGAATGCGGCTGACGATTTCCCTTGTCTCCGGACCCGTTCGGGTTGGCTTTTGTGAAAATCATTTTTCCAGCGGCGGTTTGGATGATAGAGGTTACTGTCACTTTGACCTCTTTCCCTACTAGATGACCGCCGTTTTCGATGACAACCATCGTTCCGTCTTCCAGATAGCCGATTCCTTGATTCTCATCTTTCCCTTCTTTGATCACTTGGATTCCAAGCTCTTCTCCCGGTAAAACGACCGGTTTCAGTGCATTCGCGAGTGTGTTCAGGTTGAGAACTTTTACACCTTGAAGTTCGGCAACTTTATTCAAGTTGAAGTCGTTTGTTACGATCTTCCCACCGGTATCGCGAGCCAATTTGATCAGCTTTGCATCCACTTCTCGAGTATCAGAATAATCTTTATAGGTAATTTTTACTTCGATGGATCCCTTCCGCTGAAGCTTGTTCAACATCTCGAGACCTCTTCTTCCTCTCGCCCTTTTGATCGGATCGGAAGAATCACTGATCAACTGGATTTCTCTCAAGACGAAGTTAGGAAGAATCAAAGGACCGTCTAAGAAATGAGTATCCGCAATGTCCAAAATTCTTCCGTCGATCACAACCGACGTATCCAGAATTTTGTCTCTTACTTCTTCCTTTTCGATTCCGACTCCAAATCCGGCGCCGGCTCCTCCGCCGCCCCCGAAAATTCCAAGACCTGGTTCTTTCGCGAAAGAAATTCCGGAAAGAATTCCAAAAAGAGCAAAAAGAAAGTAAAGTGCGGAGTTCAATTCTTCAAAATGAACGACTGCTCCTACAAACCATGCGATGGCAAGTCCGAGTAAGGCCCCAAGTCCGGCACAAAAAAGTACATCAGCCTTGAGTTTAGGAAAAAGATTGGATTCTCCATAGAGAAGAATTAAAGAAACTACCAGAACGACTCCGGCGATAGGACCGGATAAGTAAATGTCAGCGGATTGCTTGTGAGTAACTGCAAATGTAATTCCGGAGAGGAACAGAGAAGTGAGTACTTTATAGAGATGAATCATAACTCAAATCCTTAATTGTATTTGAGTTTTTGCGGAATTTATTCTTCTTCGTCTGACTTTTTTTCACCAGGAGAAAGTGTACTTGCGAGCACGTCGGAAACTAAATTTCCGGCTTCTTCCTGGGTAACACCTTTGCTCAAAGCAACTTCCATTTTCACAAGATTATAGGCGCTTTCGTACAACTTTCTCTCCATAATGGAGAGCTCTTTTCCATTTGCTCTACGAAATAGGTTTCTGCAGACTTCTCCGACCTCATAAATCGATCCGGATTTGATCTTGTTGAGGTTATTTTGGTAGCGGATCTTCCAGTCTTCTTCTGTATCAACTTCATCCTTTTTTAGGAGAGCGATGACTTTCTTGATCTCTTTTTTATCGATGATAGGGCGGATTCGAACCTGTTCTGCTTTATCAACAGGTATCATAACCTTCATCTTACTACCCTGGATTTCGAGAACGTAGCAATCCTTCTTCTTACCAAGGATATTTTTCTTGGAGATTTCCAGTATCTCTCCAACTCCATGGATGGGATAGACTACGTAGTCGCCTACCTTGTGTTCGATTTCGGAATTTTTCTTTTTGGCAGCCAAGTAAGTATGATAACTTCCGTTAAAACTCTGCTTAAGAAAATAGCACAAATTTGGCGAAAGTCAACAAAATAATCCCAAAAGGTAACTAAAGTTTGATTGAGCGAACTTTCGCAGAGTGAAACGCAGGATCATTGAGAGGTTGAATCTTTTCAAGGGCTTCTTTGGCCTCTTCTTCGGAGTAGAAATACCCAAGATAGAGCTCACCTTTGGAAGAACGGAAAATTCTCCCTTTAAACTCACTTCTCGCCATCAAAAGTCTCTTTCCCAATTCAACGGCTTTTAATGAATCCGAGGTTCCGATGGCGATCAAATAGTTCGTCTCACCGGCCTGAGGAGGGTAGAGTATTTTAGAATCGTTTGCGGAAGCGGATTCTTGCCTTTGAATCTGCGTTAGGGATTCCGGATTTTTCAGAGAATCCGTCGATTCCGATTGTCCGGAAGAAAATAAAGATTTGATTCCACCGGATTCATTCTTCTTTTCTTGAGAAGAAACGTTTCGAAAAGTCTGTAGTTCGTTTTGCGCGAATGTTTCCTCTTTTTGATCCAATTTGAGACCCACAACTAGACCCGCGGTAAAAAGAGAGATCGAACCCAATAATAAGATGAACACGGAGCGAGTCGAAGAAAAGATCTGAATCGGAGAACCCGACTTTTTACTGTGTTGAACCATCTGAATCGTTCTGTCGAAATCAGCCGGTTCCCGAACCGGAGTTCGGATTGAGGATTGTTTGAGTCTTCTGGAATAATCGATATTTTGCATTTAGCAATCCTAAATTCTATCTTTAAAATCGGCCTAAATGCCCAAATTCCGTCGAAAAAAATTGAAATTCGTCGAGAAGATTCGATATCAGGTCGGTTTGCGAATCGCGTAATACCAGAAAAGCCAGAGAAATCCGAATCCGATGATCAGATAAAATCCCACTACTCCGAAACTACCGAAGAGATCATAGAGAAGTTTTAATTTTCCCAAGTAGAGACTTTCCTTTTCTCCCGATTCCCATTCTAAAATCCAACGATGCCAAAGATAGGCGTATGGAACCAAGATCAAATTCGGAAGTAAATATAAGAATGGATACTTACATACAAAGACGATCCATCGCGGAGATCCAGGTAACGGAAGAACTTCTCGGTTGATCCAGCGAATTTTCGGAAAATCGTTTTTAGGGAAGAAAGAAGGCTTCGGTTGTAATTTAGAATCGAATTTTTTGGACATTTCCAAGGCTTCTTCGCGCGTTATCGTTCTAACGGGCTTACTAAAAGCGAGAAGGAAAAAAAGCCAAAGAAAACCGACTTCCAAAATAAAAAGCACACTTAAGAATATGAAGAAAATCTTATACTCTAGGAAGTTTTTGAGAGAATTCAATTCGGTCGGCAGGACGTCAAAATGAATCCCGACATGATACCAATGATAAAGAAAACATCCGAAAAAGAAGTTGATTACCGCTAAAAAAAGAAACGTGATCGGGTATTTACAGCAAAATAGAAACCACCTCGGAAGGCTTTTGGGAAGATATTGAACGTCATTGACCCAACGAATTTTCATAGATCGATACTCTATCAACAAGCACGTTAGCTTCCTTTGATTTGCTTTTGCAAATTCTCCAAAAAAGAAAACACCCCGACCACTTGCCGAGGCGCTTTGCTTTTTTACTTTAAATCGAATCCAAATTGGATAAAATCGGGTCCGAATTTTAAATTTCGAAATCCGTTTTTTTTATTGAAGAGCCTTTTTGATCGGAACAATGAGAGCATCGTAATTAGAAGACAACCCCTGACACGCCTGCGCGTTACGCTCGATCAAACCAAGGCTCTCTAAAACGACGGAAACTAACTTTTTTCTCCCGGAACGATATTCATCTTGATCTTCCGAAGGTATTCCAGGCTTTCCCAAACTCTTCCATTTTTCACACTTGCTTCCAAGGTCTATGCAAATTCTTTCCTCTAAAGTCGAGCAAGGTTTACAACCCGCCGCAAAGACTGTGGTCAGAAAGATAGATATTATTATTTTTTTCATACGATTATCCTTTTGATTCTGTTGGTCTTTTTCTTTTCGATTTTCGATTTTCGATTTTTAAAATAAATTTTTGATCTAAAATGAATTCAGAAGAAGAATATCAAACAAAAGGAATATTATGTTTTCAACTTATAATGCAATCTGTTTCTTTTTATCTATAAGCAAAGGGAAAAAGAGACTTTTTCGAGGAATCAGAGATTCTTATTTTATTATTTTCGATAGAAAAGAATTTAAAAGAATTCTACCTCAGAACGAGGAAGAGCCATGTAGTAGTTTTGCGGCTCCGGTAAGACAAATGGGCGCTTGTGGTTAACCGGTAAAATAAAAAACCCCGGGGATACCGGGGTTTTTTAAGATTTCGGGATTTCTCCCGATTCTAAAATTCTAAGATCAGTCTTTAACCCACCAAATAGAGGAGAGGAAAAAGATAAATCCAGATCAAGTCGACTACGTGCCAAAAAAGACCCACACCTTCCAACGGAGTGTAATAAGAAGAATTCAATTCCCCTTTGATTACTTTGATCATCACCCAGATGATAAGTCCTGCTCCGATCAAAACGTGAGATCCGTGAATTCCGGTCATTACAAAGTAAAAACCGAAAAACATCGCCAGGTTCTTTATATCAGGCATTTCAGTATTCGTGAAAAATTTACCGGGAAGAAGTCCGTGATGAATTTTTGCGGTATATTCAAAATACTTCACAACCATAAACGTAAGAGCGCAGAGAACAGTAATCGCCAATGCGATCACAGCTTCTTTTTTCTTATCCACTTGAACGTAATGAATTCCAAGCGCCATCGTAAACGAGCTAAAAAGAAGAACCACTGTGTTGAACGCTCCCATTGGAACGGACAGGTGATGACTTCCTGCGTGAAAAACTTCAGGATACAATGAATGGTAGATCGTATAACCCACAAAGAGGGCACCAAACATTAGAATTTCTGTTACAAGAAATAACCAGATCCCTTGTTTAGAAGCGTCATACTGATGCTCTGCACTGTCAAAGTGATGAGCATGGTGGAATTCCGCGTGCTTAGCGGTACTCATAAGGTCCTCCTGAGACGACTGGAGTTTTTTCAAAATTTTCGTGAGTTGGCGGAGATGAAATGGTCCACTCGAGAGTTTTTCCACCCCACGGATTGTCTCCGGCCTCTTTTCCTGCGATCAATCCGTGAATCACGGCAGCAAGTCCGACCAAAAATCCAACGGCGATCAACCAAGATCCAACGGTGGAAATTTGGTTCAAGCTGGTGAACTCAGGTAGGTAGTCGTAGTATCTTCTCGGCATTCCCATCGATCCCAGGATAAACTGCGGAAAGAAGGTTACGTTAAATCCGGTGAAGATAAAAACCCAGGAGATTCTTCCTAAAAGATCGGAAGTCATTTTACCGGTAACTTTTGGAAACCAGTAGATGATTGCGCCCATAACGGCCATCAATGTTCCACCCACCATCACGTAATGGAAGTGAGCCACTACGAAATATGTATCATGGAAGTGAACGTCCATACCAGTAGAAGCGAGGAAAACCCCGGTCAAACCGCCGATCGTAAAAAGAAACATAAAACCTATAGCGAACAACATAGGGGCGTCCAAACGAACGGATCCTTTGTACATCGTCGAAATCCAATTGAAGAGTTTGATCGCTGTAGGAACTCCCACGAGCATCGTGATAAAGGAGAATAAAACTCCAGCAAACTCAGACTGACCGGATACGAACATGTGGTGTCCCCAAACCAAGAAAGAAACCGCGGCAATCGCAAGAGAAGAATACGCAATCGCAGTGTATCCAAAGATGATTTTTCTGGAGAAAGTTGCCACGAGTTCGGAGATCACACCCATTGCGGGGAGAATCATAATGTAAACCGCAGGGTGAGAATAGAACCAGAAAAAGTGTTGAAACAGAACCGGATCCCCACCGAGGGTCGGATCAAAAATTCCCACACCAAGAGTTCTTTCCGCAACAAGAAGAAGAAGCGTAATCGCCAAAACCGGAGTTGCCAGAACCTGAATGATGGAAGTCGCGTAAAGCGCCCAAACCATCAAAGGAATTCTGTTCATCGTCATTCCCGGAGCTCTCAGCTTGTGGGTCGTAACGATAAAATTCAACCCGGTAAGAATGGAAGAAAATCCCATCACAAACGCACCCATCACCAATAAAATCACACCATTGGAAACGGAGTTAGAAATGGAATACGGTGTATAAAAGGTCCAACCGGTATCCACTTTTTGGGTAAAAAGGGATATTGCCGCGATCGCTGCGCCTGACATAAAAATATACCAGCTCGCTAGGTTCAACCTTGGAAACGCAACGTCCTTTGCTCCCACTTGGATCGGGAGGATGAAGTTTCCAAAAATCGCAGGAATTCCAGGAACGATTACCATGAACACCATAATGGCGCCGTGGTAGGTCATCATTCGATTGTAGATATCCGGAGTTACAAATCCGAGAGTTTGTCCCGGAGTAAAAAGTTCAATACGAACCAGAAGAGCGAAAATTCCTCCCAAAAGGAAGAATGACATAATCGCAAAGAAATACATGATCCCGATCCGCTTGTGATCGATTGTCGTGAGCCAGGACCAGATTCCCTTTTCGTGGTTGAGGTAGTTGTCAGTATGATTTGCAGTTGCTGTAGACATATTCCTCTCCTATTTAAGGGTTTTAATATACTCGATCAGAGCGTTGATTTCGTCGTCGGAAAGCTGTCCTTGGTAAGAAGGCATCGCAGGCGGATACCCTTTTACAACCTGAGCAGTCGGCTGCAGAATGGATTTACGAATGTAGTTTTCATCCGCGTTTACTCCAGGACCAGCCTCGAATTCTCTCGCGCTTCCAAAAAGACCTTTGTAAGAAGGACCAACCAGACGAGAACCGTCGATTGAGTGACATCCCGCACAAGCTTTTTCCGCGTAGAGTTTTTTTCCGAGTTCGGCAGGAGGAACCTTAGAAAGGTCCACGTTACCCGCAGCGGCATACCACTTGTCGTAGGTTTCGGAATCCACGACACGAATCGCAGAAAGCATATTCGAGTGAGAAGTGCCACAAAACTCGGTACAATAAACTACGAAGTCACCCTTTTCAGTCGGAGTAAACGTAAAGGTCGTATAACGTCCTGGAATCGCATCCATTTTGTTCCGGAAGGCTGGAACATAAAAAGAGTGAAGAACATCCTGAGAAGTCATAACAAGACGAACCGTTTTCCCAACGGGAACGTAGATTCCGTTCGGTTGAAAGAGAGTGTTTAATTTTTCAGTAGCATTCGGAGAAACAACGGTTACTCCGTTCGGGTATTTGAAAGTCCACTGCCATTGTCTTGCAGTAACGTGAATTTCAATATCACCTTTATCATGTACTTTTCTGAGGTCCGCAAAAATTACCCAACCCCACCAGAAAATCACAATCATGATTACTAAAGGGATAAAGGACCAAAGAAATTCTGCCAATGTATTATGTGTAATATAGGCAGTCTTATCAGTGTCGGTCTTTCTCCTGTATTTAAAAATAAACCATGTCATTCCCCCGATGAGAATGACAAAGGAGATCAGACTGGACACGAGTAGAAAGAGATAGAGATTATCTACGTTCTTTGCTACTTCGGAAGCCTGAACCGGCATGAAACTTGTTGCCGTAATGAGGTTCAACCAGGTCATTTTTTTGAAGTTACTCCTTCCTAATGAGTTCGGAATTTCTGTTATGCCTGATCCAGAATGGGATCAAGAACGCCGCCAGAATGAGAAGAGTGAAGAAACCACCCAACTTCATAATATTATAAGCGTACAAAGTATATGTATTTTTTCCTGGGTCAAATTGAAAGCAAAAAAGGGCGAATTGATCTGTGAAATCCCCTATTTTACCGTCGGAAGCTTCCAAAAGAGAAAGTCTCAACGTTCTTTCATCAAAAGTGATTCCGTGAAGATAACGAGAAATCTTTCCGGAAGGAGTAATTACATAAGCAACCGAAGAATGAACCCACTGTTCGTTCTCCGGATTCCATTTGTAGGAAAATCCCACCGAATCAGAAAGCGTAGTAATCTCTTTTTGATCGCCCGTAAGAAAATGCCAACCGCTTCCGTTGCCTCGAGCGTATTCTTTCAAATAAGAATTCTTCTTAGCCGCCGCTAACTCCGGAGTTTCTTTCGGATCAAAAGAAACTGCAACGTATTCAAATTCGTTTCCGACTTGCCAAGGAAGTTTCTTGAGAGTGTCCGTAATCCCGTTGAGATGAAAATTACAAAGTGTCGGACATTTGTAGTAAACAAGGGAAAGGAGAACGGGTTTGTCTTTTTTAAAAAAAGAGCTGAGCAGGATTCGTTTGCCGGCTTCATCACGAAACGTTAAGGAAAGATCGAGTTGGTTTCCTAACTTCTCCTTAACGCCTACTCCTTCCAGCTCTTTTGGTTTTTCATTTTTGTCAAACCGAGCGGAAGGATCGTAAGAATAAAGAGAAGCCGTTGAAAGAAAAAGTAAAATCCCCAATAAAGAGGAAGTTTTAAAAACCAAGGTTTAGCTCCTGGGATTTTTCCCAGATATTATTTAGCCTGCGAAGTTCCAGGAAGATTGAGAGAATGTTCTTTCACTCCCGGGTGAAAAAAAGAAATGTAAGTAAAGAATACTAAATTTCCTACGAGAACGATTACGAAAGTCCAGAATCCTGGTTTATTATATCCTTCTTTTTGTGCCATTGGAAAGGGCTCCTGTATTTGATTCTCATTCTCTTGAAGAAAAGAAAATCGGAAGATTCCAGGACAAGATCGGATGAATCTGTTTTTTTGGAAGTAATATTTAAATTTTACTTTCACATTGCCCTTAAGAACCATTTTTCGAGTATGGTAAATTCAGAACCTCTTTCGAGGTCTTAAGGAAAGAATGAACTCTAACTTGGACCTTTCTTCTAAATTTCGCTTATTTTATAAAATCTCTCTCTTCCTGAGCATTCTCATTTTTATAAATTTGCTCTACGGGCCATTGGTAAGAGCGACTGGCTCCGGCCTCGCCTGTCCGGATTGGCCTTTTTGTTTTGGAAAAATTTTTCCGACTTTCGACTTTCAGATTTTCATGGAAGTCTCGCATCGTTATTATTCCGGATTTTTGGGTTTGATTCTTTTAGGTCTTACGGTCTGGACGTTCGCCGATAAAGCCCTAAAAGAAGAATTCGGAATTTACTTAGGACTGGCGATTCTACTTCTCATCTCCCAGATTAATTTAGGACGACTAACGGTAACTTTGAAGTTGGATCCGACTTCGGTAAACTTGCATCTTCTCAATGCGATCGCATTCTTTCTTGTGATTCTTACTGTGTCCATCGACGCAAGGAACAAATCTCAAAATCAAAAAGGATCTTTTATTAAAGCGAATGCTTTATTCAGAAAAGATAATGTTTTTCTTTTTCTTCTTTTGATCGGAATCGTCGTTCAGATTATCCTCGGCGGACGCGTTAGCTCTCATTACGCGGGTTTGGCTTGTCCGGATTTTCCGACTTGCTGGGGACAGTGGATCCCGGACCATCCTTTAGAAATCGTTAAAATACAAATCTTTCATAGATTCGGAGCATACTCCGTTGCGCTACTTCTTGCCATCGCACTCGGAGTTTCCATTTGGAAAAATTTTCCGACGACTAGCAAAAGATTTCTTCAAATATCCATGTATCTTTTAGTGGCTCAGATCATTTTAGGAATCTTAAATGTATTTTTCGGACTTCCGAAATTGGTGACCGCTCTGCACACTGGGTTTGCGGTATTATTGCTCACCTTTTCATATCTTTCTCTAATCTCCAGAGCTATCGTTTTAACGACGGAGATAGAACGGGGGCCTGAAAGATAATTTCAGGATATTAAAAACATGGCAGGCTCTACTTTTTTTTCCGACTGGAATCAAATGATCAAACCGAGGGTGACAACTCTCGTTTTGGCGACCATCATTCCCGGCTTGTATCTTGCGGGAAACCAATCTCCTTCCGGCTTTTTAATTGCGATCACCCTTTTGGGAACGTTCCTCATGTCTTCCGCTTCTTTTATATTCAATCAAGTGATAGAAAAGGACAGAGATGCAAAGATGAAGAGGACTTCCAACCGTCCAATTCCCGCGGGAAGAATCGGCACGCTCCAAGCTACGTTAGTCGGCTTTTCCATGATGGGAGTTTCCTTTTATCTACTTACCGTTTACGTGAATCTTTTAACCGCGCTTTGTGCGTTTGCGGCATTGATTTCCTATGTTTTTTTATACACGATTCTCCTCAAACCGAGAACTCCGCAAAACATCGTAATCGGCGGCGTTGCGGGTTGTGTGGGACCTTTGATCGGTTATGCGGCGATCGGCAATTCTCTTCCCATCCAAGCCTGGATTCTTTTTTCCATGATCTTTCTTTGGACTCCGGCGCATTTCTGGGCGCTCGCAATCTTTCTAAAAGAAGACTATTCGGACGCGGACTTTCCTATGTTGCCCGTCGTAAAGGGAATCCAAGAAACCGCCCGTTCTATTTTCTTTTACACGATTCTTTATTCGATTTCCTGCATTGGTTTTTATTTTTTTGAACCTTCTATGGGTTTTCTCTATTTAATTTCTTCGATTCTAGTTTGTATATGGATGGGAATCCTTTCCTTTCGTTTGGTGAAAAATCCGGAAAGACAAGCCGCGAGAAAATTCTTTTTCTTCTCCATCTTTCATTTGTTTTTGATCAACACAATGATCGTAATCGACCACAGCCTCTGATTGAAATTTCATCTTAACAAGAGTCGAAATCGAAATTTTATTTCCATTTTTGAATATACGAAATTTCTAAATTGCTTAAGATCTAAGAATTGAATTCAAGAATACTCTGAGAACCGGATTCCGTAAGAATTCTAAAATTTCCTCTTATCTGTTTTGTAAGAATCTGAATCAAAGTAAATCCGGCCGTATTCGGTTTTAGCCAAACTTTAGAGTCCCGAATTCCTAAACCGTTATCCGCCACTTTTAGAGAATAAATATTTCCTTCTTTTTTAAATGAAATTTCAATCGCCCCTTGCTCGGTCGGGAATGCGTGTTTTAAAGAATTGGAAAGTAGTTCGCTGAAAATAATCGCACAAGGAATGGCGTTTTCGATTCTTATAAAAGTTTGAGGAGTTTCATTTTCAATCTGGATCGTTTGTTTTCCGAGTTTGTTCAAAAGATTCACCGTGATTTTTTCGATCACTTCGGCAAAATCGATCTCGAAGTAATTTTCGGATTTGTAGAGATAATTGTGAACTTCGGAAATTGCGAGGATTCTATCCTGAAAATCGGAAAGTATAATCTGCAAATTTCCTTTGTCCGAACCGCTGTGAATCTCTAACAATCCCGAAAGAACCTGTAAATTATTCCTGACTCGATGATGAATTTCCTGAATGAGTTCGTTTTTTTCCTGAACGGATCCGTGCAAGGTCCTTACCGCCAAAATCGAAATCACGGTGAACATCAAAAAAAGTCCGATCCGATCGGCGATATAAACCGCATTGTGTTCCTTTCCAAGATACAATTCGTCCACAAGGATCAGAAAAAAACAATACCCGGATATAAAGAGCGTCATCTTGAAATCGGAAAAATATAAGAAAATCATAATGAATATGGCAAGAACGAAGTTTTTATTTCCGACGTCTGATCCTTCATTCGGAATCCCGAAAAACCAACCGATCGAAACGGAGCAAATACTTATAAATAGAATCAGGTAGAGTGCGAGCTCGTATTTTTTCTTTAAAAGTAAAATTAGAGATATAAGGGAGCCGAGTGCCATCATCGTAAATCCGATACGAAGAAATTCTCCTTTGACAAACCAAAGAAAGAAATTTGAAGAAAAGCCCAACAAGAAAGTAACAACATTAAAAATGAAAAGATGATACGCGCGTTTTCTTGTCAGATAATCCCGATCTTTGTAGAGCCGAGTGATCGTTTTGAAAATTTCCATATTCCTTCCCAATTCCGAGTCAAAAATATCGATAGAAGAGATCTCCTTATTTTACAATCAATTGACAAACGAAACAGAATAATTTTTTGAAAAAAACAAGGATCGGTCTTTCAAAAACGACTCAAAGATTGCACTCGAATTTTCTACTTTCCGAGCGATACGAGGAAGGAGAACAACCGAACCGTTTCTGAAAAAGTTTATGAAACGCCGATTTGGAATTGAATCCGGAAGCGTAAGCGATCGAAAGTACGGAACGAAGCGGTTCTTCCCTTAAAAGCCTCGCCGATTCTTCCAAACGAAAATTGGTAACGTATTCCCTAAATGTTTGTTGCAAACGAACGTTAAGAATCTCTGAAAGCTGGTGTGTATGAATATCCATTTCTTTTGCAAGTTTTACGAGAGTTAAAGTTTCATCCAAATAAAGCTTTCCGATTCTCATTTTATCATCCAATCGAATCAGAATCACTTCCACGTCCAATCCTACGAGACGGCTTTCTTTGTAACGAGCTTCCCTCGATTCCTTCCTAAAATCAGCCACAACTGAAGAATGAGTCGCGTTCATAAGAAAAATCGCAGAGATCAGAAGTGTCAAACCGACGGCGGCGATTAGAAACAAGGGCATATAAAACGTCTGGGCGATTACGAATAAGAATAAAATCGCAAGCGTCCCTGCAAAAAGAATTAGAAAAGGTGAAAATACTTTACGAAGTTCTTTTAAAGTTTTTTTTCTCCATCCCCAAACCTTGAAAAACAAAACCGCCGGATAGAAAAAGTTAGACAAAGTTCCAAGAATCAAAAGGAAAAGAACAATCCCATGAAACGGATCTTCCGAATTCGGATTTTCCAAAAACATTCTTTTGGCTTTTAGATCGCGAAAATAGAAAGGCGACATCAGTACGAGAGAAAAGAGCGCCGGTAAAAAATGAAAGAATCGAATTTTAGCCGATTTGGCCCCGCTCAATTCTTCAAAATAGAGATATGTAAGCGGTCCGATTAAAAAAAGAATTGGAACGTTCCATTCCGCAAACCAGGCGACGTTTTTGAGTTCGTCAGAGAGCTCCAAGTAAATATGAAACTGAACGATCGAGACTGAGATAAAAAGAATCGGGGTGAAATTAGAAATGAATGAGCGAAACCGTGCAGTTTCGAGTTTCGGATTCTTACGATAAAAGTCTTTTCCGTTGTTCATTAAGTTTGCAAGAGCCAACAAGAACGCAAGCCCCGAACCAAAAAATACTAAGATAAGCATAGAATGATTGGAGGAATTCCACGCACGCCATGTCCATTTTTTTTTGCGATCCGAATAATTTCAGTCCTTCCGTATCCGGACGGACGACTCTTTTTCGAAGTTATGACAGAATGAAGAACATGAAACAAAACGATTCGAACATTCGATCTGTAAAAGAATTTAACTCAAGAAAATTCATTTTCTTTCTCGTGATCTTTCAACTTGTAGAAAGTTTATTTTTTTTCGGTTGTGCAAACCCTTTGGAAAAAATCGACGAACCTATTTCGAGGTCCTTCGTAGATGAAAAAATTCGGCCCTTCCGAGCCAGGTTCGACCGACAACTTCCCGTCGTCGCGGTCATTGGCGACAACGAATATACCGAACTTTCGGACTTTGTGGTTCCTTACGGCGTTTTAGCGAGATCTAAAGTCGCCGAAGTATATGCGTTGGGAACGAAATCAGGCAGGATGCGGATGTTTCCTACTTTAGAGATCGAAATTCAAAAAACACTTTCCGACTTTGATCGATCGTTTCCGGAAGGAGCGGATTTTGTAATCGTTCCTGCGGTTCACAATTCGGAAAATCCCGATTTGATACGGTGGATTCAATTACAAACCTCCAAAGGAGCCACCGTCGTCGGAATCTGCGACGGAGCCTGGCTCCTGGCTAACGCGGGAATTCTAAAAGGAAAACGGGCTACTGGACATTGGTATTCGCTTAACAATTTGGAAAAAAAATTCACCGAGACAGAATGGATTCGCAATCGTCATTACGTTGCGGATGGGAATATCATTACTACGACCGGAGTAACGGCTTCCATCCCGATATCGATCGCTCTCGTTGAATCGATCGCAGGGAAAAAAAGGGCCCGGCAAATTGCAAAAGAATTCGGCGTAATCGACTGGGGAACCGCTCACAATACTTCGAATTTTGAATTTGAAAGCAGGCACTATTGGACGGCGATTAAGAATTTCTTGTCCTTTTGGTCTTATGAAAACATCGGAATCAAAACGGCTCCCGGAATCGACGAAACGACGCTCGCCTTGGTCGCGGATTCTTATGCCCGCACTTTTAAAACAAACGTTTTTGCGATTTCAGACTCGGGACAAAAAATTCAAACAAGAGGAAGGTTGACATTTTTTACGAAAAAAATCAAAGGTGAAGAAAAAACCTTCGATCGAATATTAGAAAATGTGGATATTTTTCCGGCCGTGATCGCTCTTGACAAAACCTTATCTCGAATCTCGTCCTTTTACGGAACCGCAACATCTTCCTTTGTTGCGATTCAAATCGAATATTTACTTCGATAAAATCGATCGAGAAACAAATCTTTTTTTTATTGCCATCGTCTCGATAAGGAGTTTAATAATCCGAAATAAAATGAAAACTTCATCCTGGGGAATTCGGATTCAAGGAACGGGAAGATATCTTCCCGGAACGCCTGTTTCAAACTTGGAACTCATTTCTAAATCGGGACTCGATACATCCGACGATTGGATCGTTTCCAATCTTGGAATCAGACAAAGACATTGGGCGCCGGAAGGAATCGCGACCAGTCATATCGCCGCGGAAGCCTCCTTGATTGCATTAGAAGAAGCAAATATTTCTTCGAAGGATTTGGACCGGATCATTCTTTGCACTTCGACGGGAGATTGGACTTCTCCCGCCGCCGCATCCAAGGTTCAAAATCTAATCGGAGCCACCTGTCCAGCCGAAGACAAACAAGTTGCTTGTTCCGGATTTTTATTCGGACTGGATCACGCGGCAAGACTGATCTACTCCGGGGAACGAAATGTTCTTGTGATCGGAGCCGATGTAAAATCCCGTTTTATCCGCAAAAATGATCTAAGACTATTTCCGATTTTTGGCGACGGCGCCGGCGCAGCGATCCTTAGTAAAGGAAAACCGGGAGAAGGTTTGATTGCATCTCGACTCTGGACGGACGGCTCCAAGTTGGAACATCTCTACACACCCGCCGGAGGAAGTGCAATGCCCGCCTCCTTCGAATCCGTTCAGAAGGACCTTCATTCTACGATTATGCAGGTGGAAGGAAAGATCATTTTTGACGATGCAATTTCTATCATGACTTTGATGTCGCAAAAAATATGCGAAGAGGCCGAACTCTCTCTCGATGAAATCGATGTCTTTATTCCGCACCAAGCGAATATAAGAATTATGAGTTCCGTCGCTAAGAATTTAGGAATTTCTTCCGAAAAGGTGGTCACCACAATCGATCACACCGGAAACATCGTCGCAGGGACGATTCCGTATGCCTTAGATTTCGCGAGAAAACAGGAGAGAATCAAACCCGGTTATAAAATTCTATTCGTCTGCGCGGGCGCAGGTTATTCCGCGGCGGCCGCAATTTATATAGAACCCGCGATATGAATTCAAATCAGAATTTTTATAACCTCTCCGGAAAGACAGCCCTTGTCACGGGTGGAAGTCGAGGTATCGGAAAAGCGATCTCTATTCAACTCGCACGATGTGGAGTCAAGATTCTTTCGGTTGCAAGAAACCGGGAAGATCTGGACGCGTTGACACAAGAATTACCCGGAGCCGGACATTCCGTTCATACATGCGATCTTTCAAATATTCAGGAAATTGAATTTTTGGAGAAAAAAATTAAGATATGGGGAATTCCTGATATCGTAGTGGCAAATTTCTATTCCAGAACGGAACCAAAAAAACTAAACGAATATGACTTAAAAACGAATCCGCTACCGAATGGAAGTATCGAATATTTACTTCGGTTGATTCCTCTTTGTATCCAAACACAGAGAGAAAAAGGGTTCGGGCGATGGATCGCAATCGGATCCCTGATTGCGGAATTTGCAGGCCCAGGTCAGGCTTGGTACTCGATAGAAAAAAAGACGATCGAATCCTTATTCCTAACTCTTGCACTCGAAGAAGGAAGATACGGTATTACTGCGAACGTCGTCATCCCCGGTTTCGTGGAGACTCCCGGAACCAAAACCAACTATTCAAAGGAAAAATATTCGGATCTCGAATCTCTCAATCTTTTGGGAAGAGCCGCTCGTCCGGAGGAAATCGCTTATGCGGTGGAATTTCTAGCTTCACCAAACGCCTCTTATATTACTGGAATCAAACTTCCGGTTACGGGTGGAGCCCATATCAACTGGCCGCTTAGAAACAAAAACAAAGGATAATCTTAACAGAATGAAATCGATAACAATTCCTGAATTTATGGATTTCAGAGCGCATTCCCAAAAGGATCGAGTTGCGTTATGGTTTGAAAACAGGACTTGGACGTATTCGGATATTAAAAAAGAATCGATGGGAGTCGTTTCAAAACTCAAAAGTCTTGATCTCAAGGAAGGGGACCGTTTTGGAATCATCGACTTCAATTCTCCCGAATCCCTCTTTTTATTTTTAGGCGCGGTTCGGATCGGAGTCGTCCCTGTGATGATCAACTGGAGACTCACTCCAGCTGAAATTCACTTTATCCTGAAAGACTCGAATTCTAAAATACTCTTTTATGGAAAAGAATTTCAGGATAACGCCGTCACCTCCGTCAGATCGGAACCCGAAATAAAACTATTTTCTATATCAGAATATACTCATGTACCTGAAAATGAGGAGAAACTATCGTTAGATCCGGAAGCCACGGTCGTTCAACTTTACACATCCGGGACGACCGGATTTCCAAAAGGGGTTTTACTCAATCATTCCAATCTGATAAACACATTACGTAATCTTGCTCTCGAACTTCCGGGATTCGGTTCCGATTCAAAAAATCTTGTCTGCTGCCCATTCTACCACATCGGCGGCCTCGGTTATATGATGCTCGGCTTTATTCCGGGAGGAACCAATTACCTCGTGAAAAAATTCGAAACCTTGGACATAACAAACCTGATCCAATCCGAAAAAATTACGAACACACTTTTGGTTCCGGCTATGATCCAAACAATCGTGTCGCATCCGGAAACGAAACAATACAATTTCTCCAGCCTTCGAAATATTCAGTACGGCGGATCGGGAATCGCGGAAGGAATTCTAAAAAAGGCTTCGGATCTGTTCCAATGCGACTTCACACAAGCATACGGACTAACGGAGACAACGGGGATCGCCACCTTACTTCGATTTGACGATCATAAAAAAATTCTCGAATCGAATCCATCCGAAGTTTGGAAAGACCGGATTCGCTCCGCAGGAAGAATCGTCGGAGAAATGGAAATTTGTATTCTAAATTCGAATCTGGAAAAACTGAAACCCGGAATTCCCGGCGAAATTTGTTTAAAAGGAATCAATCTAGGAAAGGGATACTGGAATCGTCCGGATGAGAATCAAAAGTCTTTCGATTCAAACGGTTGGTTTCATACGGGCGATATCGGCTTTTTAGATTCCGATGGATTCTTATACGTTATCGATAGAAAGAACGATATGATTCTTTCAAAAGGAGAAAATTTATCACCGGCCGAAATCGAAAGAATTCTATTCGATTATCCAGATTGTTCGGACTTAGCCGTATTCGGATTAACGGATCTGGAATACGGAGAAGTCGTATGCGTCGCAGTCGTGCCGCATGAAAACAAAAACGTAGATCTGGAAAATCTATTATCCTGGGCAAAAGGAAAAATCGCAGGTTATAAAATGCCGAAGAAGTTGTTTCGAATGGATCAAATTCCCCGTAACCCATCCGGTAAAGTTTTAAGAAGAGAATTACGATCCCTCTTTTCAAAAGTGTTGTAAAGGTTTTTCAATGGATCTACTGAAACACAAAAACCTATTGTATCCGATTCTTCTTTTGTTTTTCGTTTGGGGATCATTAAAAATGATCTCGATGGACATGTTTCTATCCTACTTTTTACCCTACTCGAACATTGAAAGAATCGCATACGAATCTAGATTAGAAATAATGAATCAATTAAAATCCGAAGTCGGATCCTCCAAGGAAATGGAATACGCCATTATTTTCGGGACTTCGAAATCGAGCGCTTTCGATCCGAATTTGATTCGTGAAAAAACGAATTTTAGAAATTTGAGAACCTACAATTTCTGCGCGCCGGCCGCATCCGTAGGATTTCATCACTTCTGGTGGAAACAAATTCTTTCCTTTGCGGAGGAGAAAGGGAATTATCCGAAATTTATTCTTATAGAATCGGACGCATATCAGTTGGAAGAACGTTCTACGCAAATTTCCCTCGATCATGCGATTACACCTTCGTATTTAATCGAAGATTCTTTCGATCGTATTCTAAACTTCGAAACACCGAATTGGGAAATCGAAGATATTGAATATTCTGCAATCAAAAGAATATTTCCGGTTTTTAAATATGGGATCAAAGTTTCGGCGATTCTTAAAAATTTAAAAAAAGTAAAACTGGAAGATGGAAGGACGGAACGGATCGTAAATCTTAAAAAAGAATTCAGCAAAGAATTTTTTATCACCACAAAAGAAAAACACGGCTCCTATCCGAATCAGTTTATCGTTAACACTCCCTCGCATGAATTAAATCAAAAATCTAAAGAAGCGATTACATCCCACTTCTTAAATTTTAAAGAAAAGGAAAACCAGATTAGAATCTTTCGTTTGCTTCTGGAAGAATTCTCCGTTTTAAAAATTCCTACAATTCTCTATTGGCCGCTTTTTCATCCTCAATTAACCGAGGGCTTGGATAAACTTCCTAAAATAAAAAAAATTAAAGATAAAATGATAACTACCGCGCTCGACATTCAAATGAAAAATCCGGATTGGATTCTTCAAATTTCGGATCCTGACAAATCCGGAAGATTGAAGTGCGACTCTTTCGTGGATCCCTTTCACTTGAGCGGAGGATGTTTTCCCGAACTGACAAATTTTATTTTTAAAGATTCTTCCAAATTCTTAAAAAACTAAAGTTATGAATCATCGTCCTCTTACCATTTCGTTAGGTGAAATTCCGGACCCGGATCGTATTCCGAAATATATGACCGCACAAGTTATACGACCCGATCGTTTTGGTGAACCGAAATATGCCTTTGTAGAAGAAGAAATCCCGGTACCTCGGCTGAAACCTGACGAAGTTCTAATCGCCGTAAGGGCGGCCGGAATCAATTTTAACAATGTATGGGCGGCGGCCGGTTATCCGTTAGACGTAATCAATCAAAGAATCAAAGAAGGAGAATTAGAAAATTATCATATAGGCGGTTCCGATGGGGCGGGTATCATAGTTCAAATCGGAAACAAAGTCGAGGGATTCAAAATCGGCGAAGAAATCATAATTCAACCCGGAAGTTTTGATTCGGAGGACGCTTGGATTAAGAAAGGCGGCGACCCCACGTTCTCCTCAAAATTTAAAGCCTGGGGTTATGAAACAAACTTCGGTGCCTTTGGACAGTTTTGCAAAGTAAAGTCCACACAGTGTCTCCCGAAACCTTCCAATCTTTCTTGGGAAGAATCCGCTTGTTTTATGCTCACGGGTGCGACCGCGTTCCGAATGTTAACTCATTGGAATCCGAATCATATACGGAAAAACGATTTGGTTCTTATCTGGGGCGGCTCCGGAGGACTCGGAGCGATGGCAATCCAGCTAACGCGGAAATTCGAAGCCGTCCCCATTGTAGTGGTCAATTCATTGGAAAAAGGAAACTTCTGCATTTCCCTTGGGGCCGAAGGGTATATTCTAAGAAATGAATATTCTCATTGGGGTTCAATCAACCGCTCCCAATCCTCCGATCTCAGTGAAGAACAAATGCGGTCGTTTCAGCGATCGATTCGAAGTATAGGATTCAAAGATCCGAATATTATAATAGAACATCCGGGAGAAGATACAATACCAACCTCTCTTTTTGTTTGCGACCGGGAAGGAATGGTAGTTATCTGCGGCGGAACAACGGGTTATCTTGGAAGTTTTGAACTAAAGAATTTTATAAAACATCAAAAACGATTACAGGGATCTCATTTCGCCAATCCCGAGGAATGTAAGAAAGTGTTAAAACTAGTGGCGGATGGAGAGCTTTCACCAGCGCTTACGAAGGTTTTTTCTTTTCTGGAGATTCCAAAAATCCATCAGCAAATGAAGGAGAACATTCATCCTTACGGAAATATCGCGATCCGCTTTGTCTGATCAAAATTGGAAATAGAAAAAATCTTGGCTCCCCGAAGGAATCTGGGTCAAACCGAACGCAACCAAAACTACCGTTAACGGCAAAAGCCAGACTTCCCTTTTTTTAAAGGGTGCAAGAACATTCGGATATTCTTCTATAATCTGAAAAACAAAAGTGATGACTACCGCGAGGAAAAAACTGGAATACGGAACTATCTGCGTACCTGAAAAATAATCTCCGTTAAAGTCGAACATTCTGATGATCGCTTGTTTTCCCCATTGCCAATCCGGAGCAAAGAAAAAAACTCCGGACGAAAGATAAAGAATCCATATTATAATTCTTTTAAGTATTTTTCCTGGAATTCCGTTCCATTCAAACAAATTCCTTTTGTTCAAAAAAACTTCTACGCTGAGAAATACCCCCATACAAAGACCCCACACAGCGAAGGGAATTTTAGCGCCGTGCCAAAGTCCTCCTAAGAAAAAAGTAAAGCAGAGATTGAACCATAATCGTGTTTCGCTTACCCTACTTCCTCCCAATGGTATAAAAATGTAATCGCGAATCCAAGACGAAAAAGTCAAGTGCCAACGTTTCCATAAATCGCCAAAAGAAGAAAAGAGAAAGGGAGCCTTAAAATTAATCGGAAGTTCGAATCCCAGTAATTTCCCGAGGCCTCGCGCTATGTCCGAATATCCGGAAAAATCGGCGTATAACATTACGAGAAAACTGCTTGAAAGAATCCAAAAAGAAACGGGTTTGATTTCAAAAACCGAAGGACTATCAGGCAAAAGAAGCGGTTGAATACTCGCCAGCAACTGATTCGCTATGAATAACTTTTTTATCACTCCCGATAAAAGAAGCCATAACCCGTTTTTGACATCGTACCCGGAAGGAATCGGCAACGTTCCGTTTCTTAACGATCGAATCTGCGGCAAAAGATCCCGTGATCTCACTATCGGCCCGGCAATGAGTTGCGGAAAGAATGAAATAAAAAGTAAAAATTCAGAGAGCGAATGCTTTTGATCGAAGGTTCCGTTCCTTAAGTCAAAACCATAGGACATGATTTGAAACGTATAAAAACTAATCGCAAGAGGAAGTAAAATTTCATATCCTAATTCACTGTGAGTTTGTCGAAGGTTTTGCTCGACCCAGGCGGGATTTCGCAAAGGAATGGAGATTAAGTCCGCTAAAAAATAGAAGTACTTAAAAAAAGCGAGGTTCAAGAGATTCAAAAATTGAATGATAAAAAACAACCTATGATTGCGATTGATTCTATAAAGATTCCATAAATAATAGTTGAGAACGAGAATGGAGAGAAAATGAATCAGAAATGCAAAACTCCAACTTCCGTAAAAAATCAGGGAAGATGCGAGTAAGAAATACATTCGATACTTCGATGAAATTGTCCAATAAACCAGATAAACAAAAATAAAAAAAATGAAAAATTGATAACTTACGAAAAGCATAAAATAATCGGGATCTCTAATTTATTCGGAATGATTAAATCAACAATTCATTTTTTAAAACGAAAACGCGTATATTTTAGAATATTCATAAAACTCAATTTAGGAAAAACATATCCATGAAACTTCAGACTGGAATTTTAGGAAAACCGATTCCAGGCATAATAATATCCGGAACCGGTTCCGCGTTTCCGCTTCAATGTGGCAAGTTTTGGACGAATTCAGAGATACACAAACTTCTTTACGGCAAACATTGGGAAAGTTTTTTTACCGAAAAAAAAATAGATTCGGATTATTTTCAAAGAAACTACGGCTTTGAAAGACGATACTGGGTACACACACCTGATTCCCCCTTGCATGACAACGAAGCAACTTCGGCGGATCTGATGGAAATCGCTGCACGCAACGCTTTAGAATCTTCTAAATTATCAGGTAATGAAATAGACGTTTTTATAGCGGTTAGTACAACTTCTCCAAAATACACGACATCGCTCGGCGCGATCGTTGGAGGCCGTTTAAATATTTCTTCCGCAACGTTGGAAATAAAATCGGGTTGTTCCTCCTCCGTGTATGCCTGCGTTTTGGCGGCTCAATTTATTGCCGGCGGAGCAAAACACGTATTGATCGCAGCGGCTGAAACTCTTTCAAAAGTTATAAGCAAAGAACCCGGAATAGCGTATTCCGCTTCGGACGGCGCGGGTGCCGTTATTTTTTCCAGAAGCGAAAATCTAAATCAAGGAATTCTTTCCTGGTATCTGGATTCCGACGGAAGTTATACGAATGCGATGGGAGTTCCAGGGCTTCTTCCCCCTACTTCTAATTTTGAAAAAGAAGATTTTTTATTTCGATATAAAGACATCCCGGAAGATTTCATTCTCAGTGCCTGGAAAAAAGCCTCGGGTTATTGGAAGGAAATTCCGAACTCGCAAAAGCCGAATATATTACTTCCTCATCAGGTGAATCGGAAAATAATACGAATCGTTTCCGAATTTTTAGAAATGAAGCCCGAAGAAGTCTTGGATGAGGTGGATCAAATAGCGAATTGTGGTTCGGCGAGTATTCTCGCAGTTTTGGATCATTCTTATCGCGATAAAAGAATCAAAACAGGCGACTCAATCTTATTCGCCGCCGCAGGCGGAGGAATCTCATGGGGAGGGTTTGTATTACAGAGCTAAAGAGAATTCTATTCTGAAAGAAATTCTTCGATACAAGGCAACAAGTAATTTCCCGCATCCGTCGGCCCGATCTCTCCTTTCGTTTGAAAACAAGCATCGCCTTACCGTTGTTTCTACAACCGATTACGTAAGCCATATTCGTCATACTCGAATTCCGATCCGAATTCGTAAACTTAAAGATACAAACAATATAAAATATATATTCAAAATTTATGATACTATAATATTTCAAGAATCTTTCCTTTGGAGAAAAAGGACTACAGACATTCTATCTCGTAATCTATTAAGTTTTGCGTTCAGACATTTGTCAAAGTTTCCGACAGATTTGAAACAAAAACTCCTGATTGGATTCGATCCTTTTCCGGTAAGACGCTCTCATAGTCGAAAAATAAAAGAATCCAGGAAGAATGAACCGAAATCCTATTTCGAAATCACTGCTCCTTATTTTTAAAACTAAAATGTTAGAATCCCCCCGCCGCCATGACCTCCGCCGCCGTGTCCGCCACCACTTCCACCACCGCCGCTACTCCCCCCTCCTCCGCTACCACCTCCGGATCGAGAGCTCGAAGATCTCCTCGAAGAAGTTCCTGAAGAGGATTTAGAGGAACAGTTGTTTTTGCACGCGGTGCAAAGCTCGTAACAGATAAGCGAGACTGCCGCTGATTGAGTCGGAGTTTGATTATTGAAGGCGATGAGCAAACAAGCGGAAAGTTGTTCATCACAACCCTTCTCGCAGTTGGCAGTTTGTACGCTACAACCTTCCAATAAAAGAAATAAAATACCCGTTAAGAAAAGTCTTCTTAGTTTCATTACTTTCTACCAGCGCCTGCTTGTTGAAGAATTTCCTGAACTCTTTTAGAATCTTCTAATGTAGATTCGGACCAGGCGGTATGTCCTTGAACGGTCGTAGCGTGAACATCCGCTCCCGATTGGATAAGAAGTTTGACAATTTCAGGATATCGATTCGTCGATGCCATCATCAAAGCGGTGTGTCCGTCGCGAGTTCTTGCGTTGACGTCGGCTCCGTTTCGGATCAAATATTCTGCGATCAAATATTCACCCTCTCGAGCCGCAACCATCAACGGTGTGAAATTTCTAAAAAAGGGATCTCTTTGGTTGATTCCGTGTCCGCTTCGAAGAGAATTCTCAAGTCCTTGAAGATCCCCCTTATAAACGTAGTCGGTCGGACTCAAAGACTGCATTCCGTATCTTTCCTGCGGAAGAATACAGCCCATAATCCCAATCGTCGTAAGGAGCAGGAACAAACACATATACGGATTCCAAGAAGAAAAACTTTCTCCAATGTGTTGGAATGCGAGCAGAAATCGTTTCATAACTTTAATCCTCAAATATCTTTAAAGATACTCTTTTTAGGATTTCAAGCAATAGGTAGGGACAGCAACTGCGGCAATTACCTACGAACCGATTGTGTATTAGTGGTTTTTACCTAAGGAATTTTGA
Organism: Leptospira ainlahdjerensis; assembly: GCF_016919175.1. Lineage (GTDB taxonomy): Bacteria > Spirochaetota > Leptospiria > Leptospirales > Leptospiraceae > Leptospira > Leptospira ainlahdjerensis. The sequence goes on from NZ_JAFFPU010000024.1 coordinate 25,957, forward strand.
AATTTTGTATCCTACTTGACTCTTGAACGGAATAAAATCTTACTTTCTAATGAAGTCGAAATTCACTCCAAAACTTTTTGATTAAAATCAGGTTTAACAAAACGATCGGAATCCGGAGATGGGGAGAATTCGACGTGAATCTTTTTAGAAGGTAAAAATGAGACTCTGGTTTCCTCAAGAAAAGCGGTTTTACTTTTTTTCAGTTTATGTTTTTCTAATTTTACTTTGGATCATCGAGGAGATTCTAACATTCGCTTTCGATATTCATTGGATCGAAAGATCGCAGGCGTATTTTACGACGATAGAAATTATAGTCGGCCTTCTTTCAATCATCGGAGTTTTCTTCCTTATTCAAGAAATTCGACATACGCAAACCGATATCGAATCGGCCAAAATCGCAATCGAAGGACTAAAGAGTAAAAACCAACTCCTAATACATACCAATCAATCCTTTTGGGAATCCTTACAGAGACAATTGGAAGAATGGGATCTTTCGGATAAGGAAAAAGAAATCGCCTTTCTCCTGCTTAGAGGAATGTCCAATCACCAGATCGCCGCAATTCGCGGAAAAAGTCTGAAGACGATAGAAAATCAAACGTTTTCGATTTATCAGAAATCCGGAACCACGGGGAAACTCGAATTCATCGCGTATTTTATTTCCCCTCTCCTTCCGGAAGAAGACTAATAGAAATCCTTTTTCAAAAAGTCGCGTCATCCATGTATTATGAATTTTAGAAATGCCCGCTTTTTAGTTGATTCTCTCAAAATCGGTAATCAAAAACAAAAACTGCTCTGGGAAGATCTGGAAGAATATTCAATTCTAAAAACACTTCTCAAATACGATCCTTATCTTGCCGGTACAATTCCTTTGGGAATAGATCATGATCAGAGCGACGTCGACATTCTTTGTGAATTTTCAAACGAAGAAGAATTTTATTCTTTCGGTGAATTTACGTTTAAGAATTTCAAAGGATTCCAGATCCTAAGAAAAATATTTCAAGACCTTCCTGCCATTCTCATCCGATTTCAAACTGAAAAATTCAAATATGAAATTTTCGCTCAAAGACTTCCGGTACTTCAGCAAATGGGTTACGTTCATTTCATGATAGAAAGTGAAATTCTCTTTTTAGGCGGACCTCGGTTTAAGGAAGGAATTCAAACTCTAAAAAAGGAAGGCTGGAAAACTGAGGAAGCTTTTTGTAAACTCTTAGGAATTAGAGAAGATCCATATCGATTTCTTTTCGGATTAATATTTTTTCCACCCGAAGAACTCAGAAAATTCGTCTTAGAGTCCGAGTTCTTTTTAAAAAAGGATATATAACCATTACAAGCGTTAGCTATTCCTAAACGAAAATCGATGTAAAGAAATTGTTGTCCAATTCAGGCTTGACATTTCAGATTTTTTAACGATCTTAGTGATCCGTTACTTCTTAAATATTTTCTAAGGTTGCGAGAATATGTTTAGAACTTTTAAAAACATTCTTTTTTTCTTATCCGTCTTCGGTTGTTTTTCTCTTCACGCTCAAAAAAACAACAATATCAACTTCGATTCCGAACTCTACGCACAAATAGTCCGCCAAAGCGGGTATCAATACAGTGCGATTCTAAAATCCCGAAAAGTTCTTAAGGATCATAATAACTGGAAAAAACCGATCGACGCAGCCTTTCGAAAACTCGCCGATTCTTCCGGAAATCCCTCCTTTCCAATCGTGTATAACGTCATTCAGGACAACTCCTTCAACGCGTTCGCTATGGCTGGCGGACAGTTTTGTATCAACTCCGGAACCCTCGATATTCTCGATCAGGTGATTACAGGTTCGGAATCGGATGCAAAAGACAAGATGAACTTCTATAGAGAAAGATACATTGCGGGAGTTCTTTCTCACGAGTTGTCGCACTATTATAATAAACACACTTTCAACTCGGTGAAAAAATTCTATCAACTCAAAGAAAATCCAACGAGTGAAGCCGTTTTGGACAACTTGAAATTCTCCCAAGAACAGGAAGTCGATGCGGATCAGACTGGCTTTCAGCTTTTAAACAAAGCCGGATATGGAGGAGAGTATATGATCCGAACGTTGGAGTTGATGAGCGATATCGATAATCAATATAAAGAATATATCGTAAGTAAAAAACTGGATAAAGTAAGTCCGGAATCGATGACATCTCTTTATTTCACAAGTCATCCTTCGCCGAATGATCGTCTTTCCCGTTTTAACGGAGATAAACAGGAACTATATTCTTTACTCGCAACCTTAGAGAAAACATACGACGATATCCAATTTGGAAAGAACTTAGATCAGGCAAAATCGAATCTCGAGAAAGCGCTTTCCAAATTTCCAGGAAATACTCATTTAGAAAAATCTTATGCAGTTTGCCTTCACAAAATTTGGATGGCGACCGCGAGCAACGACGACCTTAAATTAAAGCCGGTTATCGACATGCCTTCCTTTAGGGATTCAATGGTCTTTCCGGGAGGTCTCCGCAAAAGAGCCGTTATGCGAACCATTCCTGGCAATCAAGCTGCTTACGAAAAAGCAATGGAAGCATACAAGAAGGTAATTCTAAAAACAGAGGATCCCTACTTCATCTCAAATTACGCGGTTCTTTTATCCTATTCCACCGAAGAGAACGATATGAACGTCGCCAGATCTTTGGCGGGGAATAGTGTTCGAGCCGAGAATTCCATTCCTTTGGCAAATAATCTCGGGATCGTTTTTTATTGGACGGACGACCAAACAAAGGCTTTAGAAGTTTTCAAATCTGTGGCTTCGATGGTGGATAAAAGAGTTCAATCTTTTGGAGAAAAGGCGAAATCGAATCCGGAGATTCAGGCTTATCTACAAGGAATCGGAAACTCGATCCGTCAAAAAACTCAACTGGATCCCGATTATGTTTATGAGAACTTTACGCCTATTTTAAATTACGTCCTTTTGGAATCTTATAAAGCAAAAACACCTCAAACAAAACAACTAGCGTTATATTATCTTGAGAATTACGACTCTTCTTCGGGATGGGCAAAACACCTCGCAGAGTTCCACGGAATTACTCTTCCCGATCCTTCTCAAAATCCAAAACAAAATGCGTTCAAAGTGGGAGGAGTCGGTCCGGGAGATAAGCTCGAAGATCTATTAAAACTCTGGGGAAAACCGGACAAGATCCAAGTGGACAAAAGTTCAGGAAGCGAGTTTTATATTTACAATAAAAAAGAAACTTCTTTTCTTCTTAGCATAGGCTCCGTTCTCCAAGTCAACGCGTATGGAGACAACAGTCCAGGAATCGATAAGGGAGTTTCGATCGGTTCGGATCGTGGGACAGCGGAAAAAATATTCGGAAAACAATTTCAGAAAAACGGTCCTTATTTGGGTTATACTCAAAACGGAAGCGCGTTTGTGAAATACCGAAAGAACAAAGTTGATCAGATCATTCTTCAATAAGCGTTTTAGATGCGAGAAATGGAAAATTTTTACATAGGATTCACTTTTTTGGAGTGAACGTTTTTAAGCCGATTCGTCGTCACAAAAAAGACTCTAACGAATTTCTTTTGAACTTCGTTGATTCTTATTGTATCCCGAGTAATTTCTTTTTAATGATTCCCTATGTATCTTAGAATTGGATCGTACATTCAAAGAGGAAGCGGATCCCGTTGAGAGAAAAAGTCGCCGAGTTGTCTTATTGTATCGGATTCTTGATGAAAAAAAGAAATCGAAACAAGGAAACACATTTGGATTCCTCCAAAAAATTAATTCGACCCTCCTTTGAATAGAAAATAAGCAAGACTGAATCCATTCGGCTTCTTGCGAAACCGAATAGAATTCTGAGTGAGATTGAGATCCCTTTTATTGAGCATTAATCAAGGGCCGGACCGAGCGAAATCATTTCGACGATTTTTCTATCTACGGTGGGGAAGCAACACAACGAACATAATAAGAAGCAGTCTTACCGCCTGAAGAAGTAAAACCGGAAGTAAAATTGATTGCCCAGGCTTCCACAGTACCGCCGCTGTACCGATATGTCGTTGAAGTCCAATAGTATTGATTTACCGTTCCAAGAAAATAAGTTCCATTGATAATCGGAGATGTGGCCTGGGTATGATCTAATATACTTCGCAATTCGGTAACGGAAGGTAATCTCCAAACCCTTGAAGTCAAAGAAAGACCATTGCAGTAAGTAAGCGCGTTCGCCCAATTCCTTTGGGTTCCATCCGCCGTCTTTTGCCAAATCAAAGCATTTCCAAGATCGGTAATCGTACCATCTCCGTTATCTACAAATGGAGCGCCGCTGATCGAGCTCGAATATAAAAAAAATAAAACAAGAATTTGGAAAAATGGAAACCGAATCCATTTAGGGATTCTTTTGACGATGATGACGTTCAACATAACTATCTCCTTTAAAATATGAACTTCTATTTTTTTAGTCCTTCGATATAACTCACTAAGGCTTTTATTTCCGATCAGAAGAAGCACTATGGCGCCGAAGTAACGCAACGAACACGGGTACTCGAACTTCCGTCATCCGCAACCCAAGTCGTGCTTCCATTTGAGAAATACAAAGCCAAAGCAATGCCCGATGTTGGAACATACGCGTTCGAACTCAGATAATAATAACCTGCATCCGTATTCGGAAAAGCGGTTAGAAATGTTTTCGGATTGCCGGATCCGGTTCCGGACGAGTTATTAAAGTCTACGAGTGTTTCCAACTCCGAGATGGTTGGCAATCTCCAACCTTGAAGATTTGCGTAGCCTGCACCCGAATTTAGAGCGTTCAAAGCGGCACAAGATGCAGAACCTGCCGCTCTGGAAGTAAAAAAACTGGAACCGTCCGCAGTTGCACAATCAATTCCCTTTCGACCTTGATGACAGGTTTTCCAAATCTGTCCCGTAATATTATTCACAGTAATGAAATCAGGTGCATTGACCAACGAAGGCCCAGTAAAACTTGGAGTAGATCCATTTTGCAATTGCCCGTCCTGCCCCAAAGAACTTGCCAACGAACAAGTAGCATCCAACGTTCCGACCGAATTCCAACATTGGGTTTGTAATGATTTTTGAGGCGGTGGTCCGACAATCATGATCTTTACAGTCTTCGTTGTGTTTCCGGAAGAATTGCTCGCCGTAACGACGTAATCCGTAGCCGCTTGCAAACCTGTCGGTGTTCCAGAAATAGCGCAGGTGGTGGAATGAATCGACAAACCCGGAGGCAAGGCCACGTCCGTAGTACAATTTGTTACCGTTCCTGAAACTGTGGGAGTCAACGTCGGGATGGTTGTGAGCCTTGTGAAGAGGAATGGACTTCCGACATAATTCAAAGCGGAAGGTGGGGCCATATTAACTTCGATAGATATTGTCGTCGTTGCATTTCCGCTCGCGTTACTCGCCGTTACAACGTAATTCGTAGCCGTTTGCGTTGTCGTGGGTGTGCCCGAAATCGCACAAGTGGTCGAATTGATCCCCATTCCAGTCGGTAAAGCAATGTCCGTTACACAATTGGTCACGGATCCGGTGAAAGTCGGAGTTACTGTCGAAATCGTTGAATTCTGGGTAAAAACAAACGGGCTTCCGACGTAATTCAAGGAAGAAGGGGCCGCCATATTGACGGTGATCGATATCGTTGCAGTTGTGCTTCCGTAAACATTGCTCGCGGTAACAACGTAATTTGCGGCTACTTGTGTTACAGTGGGCGTTCCCGAAATCGCACAAGTTGAATTGTGTATCGACAAACCAGTCGGGAGCGGGATGTCTGTCGTGCAACTCGTAACCGTACCCGTAAAAGTCGGAGTTTGGGTAGCAATCGGAGCGTCCTTGCTAAAGACAAACGGACTTCCAGCGTAAATCAATGTAGTAGGCGCGGTTTCATTTACCACAATCGAAATGGTTGTAGTCGTATTTCCAAATGCATTGCTTGCGGTAATGGTGTAAGTCGTAGGAGGTTGCGGAACTGTCGGCGTACCGGAAATCATACAATTCGGATCGAGAGATAATCCAAGAGGAAGTGGAATGTCGCTGGAACAGCTCGTTACAGTTCCTCTGACGGATGGACGCAGGGGAGGAGTCGGAGCATTTTTAGTAAAAATAATGGCAGGGGAAGCAAAAGCGAAGGCTGCAGGTGGATTGGTGTCAACAGTAATTATGATCAAGCTTGTCTTATCCGAAGCCTCGTTGGATGCAGTGATCGAATGTTCGGTGGCAGCTTGCTCCACATTTGGAATTCCAGAAAGAGAGCAGTCGGTTTGATTCAGGACCAGTCCGGTAGGCAACGGAGGATTTACCGTACAATTTTGAATTTCTCCCGAAATCTCAGGGGCGATTTCGGAAATTACGGCGTCCCTTGTCATTACATAGGGACTATCGGAATAATTTAGGGAAATCGGATTTGAAGGTTGATTTACTAAACCGAAAGGTCCCAAAATTCCCATGAACTTCAAAGAACCGCCCTTCCCTTGTACACATCCGTTTGCAGCCGTTAGGAGGAAAAAGAATAAAATTAGAATTTTGTATAGACCAAACTTATTTTTTGTTTCAATCTTAAGATTGAATTCTTTCCAAAATTGAATTCTAAAAATTGAATGTGTTTTTGAAATGAAAAACCAATTAAAGAAGAATGTAAGAAAGCATTGTGATTTTGCGAACTCCGCATCTATTTTTTTCATAAACTATTTTACCTGGCCCTAAGAAATAACGATTCTTAATAAATTTCAAATGAGCTTGTAAAATAATATTTATACAAACGGGAGTTTTTAACTTAAGGGCAGATTTACTATCGACGAGTTCCCTCACGAATTGAAAGGAGATCCAAAGTAAACTGTCTTTGCAAAAGATTCATCTATGTAGGAATCAAAAAGGAAATCCGACATGATATCTTTTTATGGAGAAATTTACTCGAAATCTCAGTCCATTTCCGCTCTAGTTATAAACTGAATTTTTATTTTTGCGTCTTTCAAAGAATCTTAGGATTCATCTGAAACCAAGATCGATTTTTTCTAGAATCGAGTCTCTGGACGTTTGAAACAACGCAACTGTTACCATCCTAAGAATCCGCAGTTAAAACCTTGAAAACGAATTCTGTATTTTTTAGAAACAGCCTCTCATTCACACTATGTTTTAAGCCTTTTATAATAGTTATAAACAGAACATTCGTTCTGTTTTAGAATAATTCTATAGTCGATTCCTTTGAAAAAAACCTTTCCTCCTCGCGTAGCTGTTTTAAACAGGTTCTATTCCATTGAAAATCCAAGAATTGGTATAGTTTCATGAGAGAGATAAAAACAGTAACAGTATTAGGCGCAAACGGTACTATGGGTGCCGGATCAGCCGCAATCGTCGCCTCCTTTGGGAAGGCAAAAGTCCATATGCTCGCAAGGGACATAAGCAAAGCGAAAGAAGGTATTGAGAAAGCGATCGGTTCCGTGAAGACGGATACGATTCGACCAAGGCTCATTCCCGGTTCTTACGATGCAGATCTTGAAAAAGCGGTAGCAGAATCCGACTGGGTCTTCGAACTCGTTGCGGAAAGTTATGAAGTAAAAGAACCGATCAACAAAAGAATCGCAAGCTCCAGAAGACCTGGCACTATCGTTTCCACTGTTTCTTCCGGACTTTCCATCGAAAGACTTTCAAAGGCATTCGATGAAGACGGACAAAAACATTATTTTGGAACTCACTTCTTCAACCCTCCATATAAAATGATTCTTTGCGAACTCGTTTCACACAAAGGATCGGATAAAAAAGTTCTCAAACAACTCGGAGAATATCTGGATCAAGTTTTAGGACGCGCGGTCGTTTACACAAACGATACCCCCGCGTTTGCCGGAAACAGAATCGGATTTCAGCTCATCAACGAAGTCGCTCAGATCGCAGAAAAATATTCAGATAAAGGCGGGATCGCTCTTATGGACGCGATCATGAGCGGTTATACAGGAAGAGCGATGGCTCCTCTCGATACGGCCGACTTCGTAGGTTTGGATGTTCACAAAGCGATCGTGGACAACCTCTACGAAATGACAAAAGATGCGGCTCATTCTACTTTTAAAATGCCGGGTTACTTCCAAAAGCTGATCGATAAAGGTGATTTAGGAAGAAAAGCAGGTGGCGGACTTTATAAGATGTCTAAAACTCCGGACGGTAAGAAAGAAAAGTTAGTCTATAATATAGGCGCCGATCTTTACGAACCTCTTCCTAAGTTTGATATCGATTTTATTCGTCAGGCGAATAGAAGAATTTCCGAAGCGGATTATATCGGCGCTATGAACATTGTAAAAGAAGCGAAAGGTTTTGAAGCGGACCTCGCGAGATACTTCATCGCAAGATACGTAAGTTATTCTCTTTCTATCGTAGGAGAAGTCGTAGACACAAAAGAAATGGCGGACCTCGCAATGGGAACCGGATTTAACTGGGCTCCTGCATCTGCGTTCGTTGATTTCTTAGGCGGACCTAAGGATACGATTCAATTGATCGAAAAAGCAAAACTTCCGGTTCCTGAGGTATTAGCAAAAGCGAAACCGGGGAAACCGTTTTACGAGCTGAAGGAAAAACTTGACGCTCGATCACTTTTTAAAGGATAATTAGTAAGGCAGGTATCACCATGAGCGAGAAAATTTACGTCCTCGGCGGGGAACAGACCGATTTTCAAAGAAACTGGACTAAGGAAGGAAAGACCTTCATGTCCTTGATGCGCGAGGCCGTACAAGACGGTTTAGCCGCAGTGGGAATCACACCCGATGAACTCAAAAAACTAAATAAACAAAATAGAATCGGAATTTTCGTAGGAAACTTCGATGCGGAGCAATATGCAACTCAAGGTCACTTGGGAGCATTTTTAACCGAAGTCGATCCTGCTTTCTACGGAATTCCAGGTGGACGTTTTGAAGCGGCATGTGCATCCGGCTCCATCGCTCTCGATGCGGCGGCCACAAAAATCCGGGCGAAAGACTACGATGTTGCCATCGTTCTCGGAATCGAGATCATGAAAACCGTAAGTTCTTCCGTTGGTGGAGACTTTTTAGGAACTGCCGCTTATTACGAAAAAGAAGCGAAAGGGGTTCAATTTCCTTTCCCAAAACTTTTCGGAAAACTCGCGGATGTAATTTTGGAAAGATACAAACTTCCGGAACAAAGATTCATGGGCGCGTTAGCCGAAATCTCAAGAATCAACTACGACAACGCAAAGAGAAACCCGAAGGCGCAGACACGTTCTTGGTTTATGAATAAAGAACACGCAAACGCAAGAGGCGGAGAATACAATATGGCAGTCGGAGGAAGACTCTGCATTACCGATTGTTCTCAAGTTACCGACGGCGCTGCGATGGTAGTTCTCGCTAACAAATCTTATACTGAAGAATACGCGAAAAAAAGAGGGAAGAAGATCAACACGATCCCAAGACTGAAAGGTTGGGGACACAGAGTTGCGCCGATCACTTTTGACGCGAAGGTTGCAGAATCCAAAGGGGATAAATACATTCTCCCTTGGACAAGACAAACCGTAAAAGACGCGTATGACAGAGCGGAACTCGGAGTGAAGGACATCGACGTTTTTGAAACTCACGACTGTTTCACTTCCTCCGAATATGCTGCGATCTCCGCTTTTGGAATCACACAACCAGGAAAAGAACACGAGGCGATCGAAGACGGCGTGATCGATTTGAAAGGTAAAAAACCGATCAATCCATCCGGTGGACTCATCGGAGTCGGACACCCGGTTGGAGCTTCCGGAGTTCGGATGATGCTCGATCTTTACAAACAAGTCACTGGAACCGCCGGCAACTACCAAGTAGAAGGCGCTAAAAACGGATTGATGCTGAACATCGGCGGATCCGCAACAACGAACGTGGTTTTCATCGTAGGAAAGTAAAATGAGCTTAAAGACTGCAAAAGACTGGAATCAATTTCTTTTAAGGCTTTTTATCGCCTTTGGTTTTTGGGAAGTGATCTCCGTACCTCTTCGCAGTCTTTTGTTTTCTCGCTTTTACTACGACCCTGCCTATAAATCTTTCTTCCAATCTGTGGGAATGATTTTATGGGTAGGGCCGATCGTTGCAGACCTGATACAAGTTTTCTTTTTGGGAATTATCATTCGTCTTGCGAAAGATTCCCTACCCACGGGAATCGTCGGGGGATTGATCGTAGCAGTTTGTTTTTCGTTGGCGGCTTATGTCGGACCTGCGATCTCTATCCTGAACTTTGTGAATGTTCTTCCGAACATGATCGTATGGCTTTGGGTTTTTTCCCAATTTCTCCTAACTTTGATTTCCTCTCTGATTTTGACTTATTCGGCGGAAGAAGAATTTTAAACGGGAGAATTTTTATCCCGTTTAAAACTCAGGAAGTAAACCTTTCTCGATTCAAGCTTTCAAATGATTCAAAATAGAATGTGAATTCACGTTATCAATTTGGGCGGCTCCCGCCAACCGACTTACAAAAGTAAGTTTGAACGAATCAGGCGGGATCGGGCTCTCCGCTACGGTCAAGTTATTGAAAACTCAATCACTTCGATCACTCTTTCTAAAAACCAATAACTTGACCCCGCGTCGATCCCTGCCGCGGCGACCAATCGGGAACTCCGGGGATTGACTTCTTTTGTATCGATATAAACCAAGATCGAAAAATGCAGGAATTATCATAGATTCCATTGAATATTATCGATCACTCGGAAAAGTGTTCTTTGTTTTTAAGACCAATCGGAGTTCACATTATAATCCGAATTCTTTCCTACGAGTTTTCTCGGGATTCTATGGCTTAACTTGAAAGCAAGTTCAGTATTTATTTCCGGATGTTTTGAAAATATCCGGAGAAAAATCCATGAGAATCAATATAAAATTTGTTTTAAGCTCTTTGTTTCTTTGTGCCTTCTTGTCCTTTTGTTCCATGAAAGAAGAGGATAAGATGAGCTCCAACCTTCTTCTACTTTTATTGTTTCAGGACCGGGCTGAAAACTACGATCGGGACGTTCAAATCATAACGCATACGATCATAGCCTCTCCTTCGGTTTCCTATGACGTGAATTATACGGATGAAGATTTGAATTATTATAAGGATCTAATTGAGACCGAAATCGCGAAATATCCGAGAGGATATGTGATTAAAGCTCGCGCGGAAAGAATCGTATTTACTAGAAATCTTTATATAAATTCTATCGGTTACAGAGGGGGTCTATCAAGACCGGAAGAAAATATTATATTTTTGAACGTTCCCGACGGATTGAAATCTATGGGAATGGGGAATTCTAATCCCAACAACTTCCTAAACCGATTATCAAACGGAATACACCATGAACTTACCCATAGCATGGATTATGTTATGGGCTATTACTGGGATCCAAAATGGAAATCCTTTAATCCACCTTTCTTTCAATATGGAAGTTACCAGTTCTCCTCCAGTCCTCGTCGTTTCGGTCCCAATGTTTCTGTCACCTCATTCTGGAATCCTATTGACGGTTTTGTGAGCGAATACGCCACGTCGAATTTTGCTGAAGATCGAGCGGATGTCGGAGCTGTATTTCAAGGACGTCATTTTTTCTACTTAAATGAAATTTGCGCTACCGACCCTATCGTAGCCGCGAAAGTGCGTTTGACGATCGATGAAATGAATCGCTTTTGGCCTTTTCCCGGTGCGGAAAATACCCAGTGGAAACGTAGATTCTCCGAGGTACAATGCAATTGACAGGCTTTGTTTAAAAAAACGAAACACATTGGAATTCATCGGATGCTTTTATTTCTTTAGAATCCGAATTTTAATTCCGTAGATCGTAAGACCACGTTATTCATTCCTTCCTATATTTTTCAGTGGATTCATTTGTAAGAGCAACTACATTGTGTCAAAAAAATCCTTGAACTCATAACGAATTCGGGCGCCAGAGAAAGGCCTCGAATTCCATTCAGGAAGGCAATCAATGAACCGAATTATTAAATACTCCTTACTCGGCGTCGTTTTCTTAGCCGCATTCTTCTATGCTTTTTATTTCACCTTCTCAAGACCCGACGAAATCCTAGAATTCAACGACCCTTATCAACAAGACCGCCCTCTCGCAGAAGGTTCCAAAATGATGGTGGCCTCCGGTCATCCAATCGCAACGAAAGTGGCGTTGGAAATTTTGGAAAAAGGAGGAAATACCGCGGATGCGGGAGCGGCCGCATTACTCGTGTTAAACGTTACCCAAGGAGAAGAAGCTTCCTTTCCGGGTGTGGCCCCTCTTCTCTACTACGATTCAAAGAGTCAAAATGTGGAAAGTTATATCGGCGCCGGAAAAGCTCCTTCCAAGGCTACGATCGAGTATTTTCAATCCAGAGGACACAAATACATTCCAACTTTGAAATATAGTTCTCAGTTGATTCCCGCTTCTCCGGACGTGATTGTCGCGCTTCTAAAAAAATACGGGACGATGAGTTTCACGGAGGTCAGCGCTCCGGCAATCAAAATTGCGGAAGAAGGCTTCCCCGTTCACAAAATTCTGATGCGAAATCTAAATATCAATATTTTCAAAAGATTCGGATTTTCCATTCTTCTTCCATACAATGCAGAAGTTTATTTGGATAAGAAATGGTGGAAACCGCTCTATCAGAATGAGCGTTTTCGACGTCCCGCGCTCGGAAAAACGTTACGCGAAATTGCAGCGGTAGAATCAGAAGCAATCAAATCCGGTTCCGATCGAAACAAAGCTCTCGACTCGGTCCGAAAGTATTTCTACGAGGGCCCGATCGCCGAAAGGATCGTTCGCGCTCACGATCAAAACGACGGAACCATGACCAAATCGGATCTCTCATCCTATTCCGGTGCTTGGGAAAAACCGCTCCGAGGAGATTACGGACCTTACACGATCTTCTCCAATCAAACTTGGAATCAAGGGGCCGTGGTTCCTCTTGCCCTGCAGATTCTCGAAGGAATCGATTTAAAAAAGATGGGTCACAATTCTCCAGAATATATCCATACCGTCGTTCAGGCGATCGAGCTAGCGATGGCGGATCGAGAAAAATACTTCGGAGATCCGGCGTTCGTAAACGTTCCCGTGGAAGGGCTTCTCAGTAAAGAATATGCGGCCGAAAGAAGAAAACTTCTACAATCGAATGCTTTCGGTAAAACCCCTCCTTTCGGAAATCCTGCCGTTTATCAAAAGAAGAATATTTCAAACTCACTCGATTCTCAAAGAAAGAGGAAAGATTTTTTGCGGAATCAAAATGATTCTCCTGTCGATCAAAATCAACTTTCAAAAGAGGATTCCTCCGATTCTAATCTCAACACTTCGGTATTACGACGGATGATTGGAAAACTGAATTCTTTTGAATCGCCTCTTGCATTCCATTCTTCCGTCGAAGATCGGCAACTTTCTCTTTGGGAAAAGACCGGAAAAGTGGGACGTGATACGACGTATCTCAGCATCATAGATCCGAAAGGAAATTCTCTCTCCCTTACTCCGAGCGACTTTCCACAATCGCCGATGATCGAAGGAGATATCACCTTGGGCATCCGTATGACTCAATTTCGCTTGGATCCAAATCATCCTTCTGCCTTACTTCCCGGAAAAAGACCCACGATCACTCCGAATGCTTCTATGGTTTTTAAGGACGGAAAATTCTTTATGAGCTTCGGAACTCCCGGCGGCGATATGCAAACCCAAGCAACTATACAAGTTTTTTTGAATATGATTATTTTCGGTATGAATCCTCAAACCGCTGTAAACGCGCCTCGTTTCCGTTCCTTAAATTGGCCTGACGCATTCTCACCGCACGCGTATTATCCGGGTCGTTTGGAATTGGAAAAAGAAATCGATTCTAAACACGGAAAAAAACTGAAAGAATTGGGATATGACGTAATCGGGAGGGAGGTCTGGGAATACGATTTTGGCGCACCTTGTATTTCTATGAAAGATCCGAAAACGGGCAAACTCTTAGGAGGAGCGGACCCTCGAAAAGAATCCTGGGCGGAAGGACGTTGAATATTTCGTAGAGAATTAACTTTTTCGCATTTTTTAGAAAACCGGGAGTTCCCACAATTCTAAGTTCAAGCAAAGAATCGGGTCATAGTTCCTACATTTTAGAATCGTTGCAAAAAAAAGGAATCGATCGAGGTCGTTGTCAACCTTCTCTATTTTGTTTCTGAAAATCTTTGAGGTCTTCTTCTAAAATTTTTCTAATTCTCGGCGGAATGGGAATCGAAATTTTTTTTTTGTGATCAAAGGTCACTTGCACCGTTTTCGCGAATGCAAAAACTTCCTTCGTATTGGATTCTAAAATGACGGATTGAAAATCCCAAGAGCTGTTTCCGATCCGAATTACGGAAGTTTGCACCTCGACAACGTGGTTTATTTCGATCGATTTTTTGAGATCGATTTCAATTCTCGCGAGAATAAAAGGAACGTCGAAAACGTCCTTCACAGCAAATCGACGACGGCAATAATCCACTCTTCCGATTTCCAAATACGAAACAAAAACGGAATTGCTCACGTGAGCGAAGGGATCCATATCCATCCATCGCGTCTGAATCGGAGTGGAAATCATATTAGAATTGTTTTAAGAATCTGAGATTTCCAGATTGAAAGTAACGTATATCGTGAATTCCGTAACGCATCATCACGAGACGATCCAATCCGAGACCGAACGCAAAACCCGTCCATTCTTTCGGATCCAAACCAGCGTGTGATAAAACGTTCGGATGAATCAAACCGCAAGGAAGAAGCTCCAACCAACCGGATTGTTTGCAAACGGGGCAACCTTTGCCTTCACAAACAAGACAGTTGATATCGAGCTCAAAGCCCGGTTCCACAAAGGGAAAATATCCAGGTCTGAGCCTTGTTTTGATTTCCTTTTCAAAAATTCTGGAAAGTAAAACCTGCATCGTATCGATCAGGTTCGCCGCAGAAATATTTTTTCCGACTACCATTCCTTCGATCTGATAAAACGTATGCTCGTGAGAAGCGTCCACTTCTTCATAACGAAACACTCTTCCCGGAGCGATGATTCTAAAAGGAGGTTTGAGATGTCTCAACGTTCTCACTTGAATCGCGGAAGTATGAGTTCTCAGAAGATTTCCATTCTCCAAATAAAACGTATCCTGCATTTCTCTCGCAGGATGATCTTCCGTAAAATTCAGAGCTCCGAAATTGTTCGTATCGGTTTCGATCTCGGGTCCGTCCATCACGCTAAATCCCATCGAAGCAAAGATATCTTCGATCTCGTATTGAATCTGAGTGATAGGGTGTAAACTTCCGTTTTCCGGTTTGGAAAGCGGCCGTAGAGTATCGAAGAATTCGGAAGCGGCTTGTGACTCGAAAAGTTTTTTCTTGAGAGTCGTTTTTGTATCGGAAACAAAAACCTCGAGCTTTTTAGAAAGTTCGTTCGCCTTCTGGCCTACGGTCTTTTTTTCCTCGATGGAAAGAGAAGCTACGTTTTTGAGAACCGCAGTGAGCTTTCCTTTTTTACCGATAAAATCATTCTTATTCTTATCTAAATCTTCTTCTGAAATAGACGCGCCGATTTTTTGAATCGCCTCTTCGTAGATAGAATCAAGTTCTTGGGATAAATTCATGTGTGTTTCCGAGCCAATTCTACGAGTCCCGGATAAATTCCTCCGAAGGAGCCGTTGGACATGGCTAAGATAAGAATTTTTTCTCCCGTAAATTGGGGAATCATTTTCTCAAGTTTTAAAAGCAACTCCTGAGGATCCTTTGTATAAACCGGAATGGTTTTTGAATTCTTCAAAAGTTTCTGAACGAGCTTTTTCACGTCCAAACGAATGTCTTTTGAAACCTTCTTTAAATTATGAATTTCGGTAAGAATGGTTAGATCCGCTCCCAAAAAAGAATACGAATATTCTTTCTGAAAAACGTTTCTGTGAGAAGTTGCGCTTCTCGGTTCAAAGAGAGCGATGATCTTATAACCGTGAAACCGTTTCTTGATAGCGTGAATGGTCTCATGGACGGCGACCGGGTGGTGCGCAAAATCCTCCATCACAATCGCATTTGGAGATTCAAAAAGAATGTCCTGTCTTCTTTTTACACCGGGAAATGAATCGATCGCTTTTGCGATTCCTTCTTTATAGCTGCTTGGATTTTGTTCTTTCAGAATCTCGGAAGAAACTCGGATCGCTACTTCAAGATTTCGATAGTTATGATCTCCGAAAACGACCGGATCAAGCTTTCTATCATCCCAAAAGAGTTCTTGTTTTTTCCAAGAAAGTGAAGAATCTTTTCGATTCCATTCAAAACCCTCGGTTTTTGTAAACTGAACGCGCTGAACCAATTTTTTTAGAGAACCCGACCCGCTCCAATAGAAGATCTTTCCATTTCCCGGAACTAAGTTGATCAGACGTTTGAACATCGTTTCGATCGCTTCGATGTCCGGAAAGATATCAGCGTGATCGTAATCGAGTGCGTTTAACACGGCGTAGGTGGGACGATAGTGTAAGAATTTGGAGGACTTGTCGAAAAAAGCCGTATCGTATTCGTCGCCTTCGATCACAAAATAAGAACCGTTTCCGAGTTCGAATCCCGGAAAACCGTCCTTACGAATCCCACCCACAAACAATCCAGGTGCAACCCCGTTCTCTTTCAGAATATGATGAATTAAGAATGTAGTAGTCGTCTTTCCGTGGGTTCCCGCGACCACGATCACCTTCTTTCCTTTGAGAAAGAATTCACTAATTGCAGCCGGCATGGAAAGATAATCGACTCCGGAATTGAGCATTTCTTCCACTTCCGGATTCCCTCTGGAAATCGCATTCCCTACGATGATCAGATCCTGACCTTGAATATTCTCAGCTTTAAAACCTTCGAAGTAAGGAATTTCCCATTCCTTCAGCTTTTCGGACATCGGAGGATAAACACCCGCGTCCGAGCCGGAAACCACGTGTCCGCTTTTTTTGAGCATATGCGCGAGATTGCCCATCGCAATTCCGCCGATTCCGATTAGAAAAATTTTCAATTGAGAATTGTCCTGATTAAATTATAGATTACCGTCAAAAATAAAACTCCGGTCAGGAGATAAGCGATTCCGGACAGAAAGAATATTAAAATTTCCTTATCATTCCAGTTTAGAATTTTTTTCAAACTTCTTACGGACAAAGCGCAGGAAAGAAAAAAGGAAATCGTTACAAAGACCGCTTGGAACGGAGAAGGTAAAACCCAGAAGACGGAAGAAGCGCTGAAGGGCAAAAAGGATAACAAAAAAATATTGGCCGGCTGAAGGATTTCTCCCTTCGTACGATCCGTTTTTTTATGAAAGACCCGAAATACGTCGAACTGAACTATCAAAAACAAAACGATCGGATACACTAAAAACGAAAATAAAACCCCCGAGAAGATAGTCCATTCTCCATCGTCAAAACGGACAAAGGAAAGAACGGAAAATAAGAGGTTGGAAATAAATTTTCCAACCGGAGCTAAAATCCAAAGAAGAAAATGAGTTTTTAAAATTTCGGCATAACCGAAACCTTCAGTCTTCTGATAAATTTCGTACGCATTCTCCGGAGATTGAAAAATTCTTTGAAGAATGCCGGATCTTACTTCTGAAAAATCTTGTTCTTTATCTACGATCATTTTTTGGGAAAAGCGGAGGTCGGACTTTTTGGAGCCGCATTTTGAGTTTCTATCGGCTTTTTCTGCTCCGCTTTATCCAAATTCCCCGCATTTTCTTTTATCCGCAAGAAACTATCTTCACGGATGTAAAAAGGAGGTTCGGAAAATTTATCGTTTAGTATTCGGATCGCCGGTCTGTAATCAACGGAATTGATGTTGGTTTTCGGATAGTAACGAATCGTGATCCAATCTCCGTTCGAAAGACGCAACTTGAGGGATGATTCCGCAGGCACCGATGTCAGACTTTTTGCAACCGCAAAGCCGGCGCCGTTCGGATCGTCAGGATAAAGATCCACCCTTTGACCGATGATCTGGTTATTCCAGGTGTCCCCCAGATACGGTTCGATCGCAACGATCTTACCAGACAATCTCCTCCAGAAATTCTTCTTAACGTTCTCTTCTTTGAAAGGATGGTTGTCCAAACGAAGAGTGATCCCTTCCTCTTCCCAAATCGTTTCCGAGATAAATTCGTCTTTAAGATTGACGATTTGTCTTTGTCTGAATTCTCCGATTCCTCTTGCAAAACGATCCAGAATATGACTTTGAGTAATCAGAATATTGTTCCCTTCTTTTATGATTCGTGTCGAATCCGAGGACTTCTTTTTACCGATAAAAATCTTTTTGATCGATTTTCCGGAAGACCTAAGAAGGATTTCCGGCGATCCTTCGTTGATTTTCAAAGTGGAAGAATCTTTTTCATCGCCGACTGTTTCCACACCCTTTACTTTGAGAACAGATAATTCACGAAATAAATTTTCCGCGTTGTAACCTCCTTCGAAAACCAAGGAAGCTCCCGTTTCCAGATCGATCGATTTTACGGAAATAAACAAACCTGTTTCACTTAACGTTTTCTCTTTTTTAAGAACGATCGAGGAAGGATAAAAACTCATCGCATCTTCCGCGTTCCAAGAAGATTTAGGAGGCAGATATTCGATTTCGTCGATATCGATATCCCAAAAAGAAATCTCTGTTTGATCCTCTTTTTTTTCTTCCAATAAGAAGAAACTCGCGACCAAAAAAACCAGCGCTAAAACGAAAAGAATTCCTCTTCTCAAGACGCCTCTCCTTCGTTTCTTTTTTTCCGAATCAAAACGATGGAGGAAACAAATGCGATTAAACCCGGAAAGATAAACATTCCCAAAATCCAGACGATTCGCTTTTGTGTATCCGTTAGAGAAACGGTGTTGATTTCCTCTTTTTTCGGTTGGATCGAAGACAAAGAAAGATCCTGATACATCCAAGTGATGGCCGAAGTAGCAAGCTCGTAGTTAGTTCCGTAAGAAATGAATTGATCCGTAATCCAAGAAGTTCCGGAAAAAATCACTACACGTCCTTCTCCTTTAGATTCTGTGTTGGCAATCGGGGCAGGAGTTTCGGATTCAGGACCGAGCCCGGGAACGAGGGCTGACGTCGGATTAGTTTCCATCTTTGCGGTATTTGGCGTTCCTTCTTTTTTAGTCGCGCTTTTAAGAATCAAACTGAGTATTACGTTTCTCTTATCCTCTCCCGGATCCATTTTGCCGTTGTTGTTTTTGTCAAGGATCGATTCTCCTCCGGATTCCATAAGAGGAAACGATTCCATAGATTGACTCCCAGGATTGGAAATCGCTTTTGGAAGAAAAAAACCGCCGAAAGGAAACATAGCTCCCATATCTTTACGAGTCAGAGTTTCTTCGATCGGATGTTTGCGGAAAGATTTCGCGACGATAAGCCCGGGTTGACTTGGAATCTGCGAAAGCGGACCCTTTGCAAATTCATAACCTGACTTCTCCAGAAGCCAATCGAAGTTTTCGGGACCTTTCGGTTCGATCGTAATGAAAACTTTTCCTTTTCTTTGTTCGATAAAATCCAAAACCGCATCACGCGCTTCTTTCGAATAATTTACAGTCGGACCCGCGATCACGAGAACGTCCGCGTCTTGCGGAATTCTTCCCGGCCAACCTTCCGCAATTCCAAGACCTTTTACTTTGAAGTTGAGAAAACTCAAAGAATTGGTTAGAATTCCGACCTTCTCGTTCGGAAGATTTTGAAAAATCGGAGAAAATCTTTCTCCGTTCGATTGAGTAAAATATATATTCTTTTCTTCCGTCGTGATGTTTACGACTGCTTGCACCAACTTTCTTTCCAAATCCTCGAGATCGTTTTTCTCTTTGATGGAAAGTCTTTGTTCCGCGTATTGTTTTCCGTCGCTTGACAAGGGCTTTTTGGTTCTCACAAGAATCAAACCGTTGGAAACCTGACCGAATTCTCCTAAATCGTCCAACTCGACGTCGGCGTTGATAAAACGAACCTTAAACTGAGGACTCAAAGATTGCAACTGGTCGAGATAGATTTCCAGATCCGGACGAATTCTACGAAGTGAAAAGGAATTTGCCTTATCGCTCGCAGACGAATTCTCCAGAGGTCTCGGATAAAACGCGACGACTTCGACTTCTCGATTGACGCTCTTTAAAATTTTCACCGCAGTCGGACCGAACGAATACTGTCCCTTCGAACTCAAATCGAAGTTATGATTTCGTATTACAGAAACATAATTGATGATCACTAAAACTACAAAAACAATCGCAAGATTGAGGATAAAATATCGAACCAAAGCTTGTTTGGAAGTTTTAAGAACGCTCTGCGCTCCTGCGGAATCCTTTCCCAATTCTTTTAATAACGTAAGAATCAAAAATCCGATCGCGGATAAAACGAGTAGAACAAGAAGAATTTCCCGAAAACGATCGTTCCCCGAATGAGAACCGCTCGATTTCAAAGCTAGGTCTTCTAGAAAAACCCGGAGATGATAGATTGCGAACGCGAGCAAACCTAAACCTGCAGAAAGATAGGAATTCCATTCTTCCCTCACATTCTTTTTTCTTACGAATCGAAAAACGGGTTCGAGAACGAGAACGGCTAGCACAAAGCCCAACCAGAGCCAACGAGTTCCGGGAGTTTGAATGCTATCTCTTACCGGAAAGTATAAGAAAAGCGATGCGAGGGAAATCCAAGGAAAGATTCTGAACAAAATGGATTCTTTCATCCTCTCCACCTCCTAGATTCCAAAACTTTCACAGTAAGATAAAGAAAGAATAATGTTCCGCTGACAAAGAAAACGATTCCGTTCAAAGGGAGAACTCCTTTACAAAACCCTATAAAATGGGAAAAAATATGAAGGTGATATAAAACTTTTCGAGTCACCGAATCAAAAAGATATGAAAAATAACCCGAAACCCAAAGTGTCAAAACGATCACGATGGAAATCAAAAGAGAAGTCATCTGATTCTTACCGAGACTGCTTCCGAAAAGCCCGACCGCAAAAGAAAAAATTCCCAAAAGAAAAACTCCGATCGTTCCGGAAACCACGATGTATAAAGGAGCTTTCCAAAAAGAATATAAGAAGATCGGAAACAGTCCGTTTACGAAAACCGCGATCAAAAGACAAATCAGCGCTCCGAACGTAAATTTACCGGCCACAATTTCGAGATCCGTGATCGGAGCTGTAAAAAGAAATTCGAGAGTTCCCCGATTTCTTTCTTCCGTAATACTTCCCATCGAAAGGATCAACATCGCGATGATGATCGTGGACATAAAGGAAAGAAACGTGATCACGGTCGTGTCAACGTAGTTGGTGCCCGCGTTAAAATTCAATATGAGCACAAAAAGGGAATTTAAGAAAGCGGTTCCGCCGAAAACCAACGGAGCCATAAACGTTCCGAAGAACACTTTCACTTCTTTGAAAAAAATCCATTTGATATTTTGGAACATAGTTTCCTTAAACCTGATTCATAAAAATCTGTTCTAACGTAACTTCCTGTTTGCGGATGTATTCCAGACGAGGTGAAGAGGACGCGGAAGCGAAAAGTTTTTCTTTAAATTCCTTTTCCGTCGAAGTGGAAACAAGAAAGGTATTTCCTTTCGAATCTTCTCCGAGCGCTTGCGTTTTATCCGCGATGACACCGGGCAGCGAAGAAAGATATTTCTTACCTGACTCAGGATCGGTTCCGGAAAGAGTAACTTCCAAACCAGAAAGTTTTTCCATTTCCTCTTCGAGCTGTTTGCGATCTCTCTGATAAACCATTCTTCCCTTATGAAGAAAAAGAAAACGTGTGCAGGTTTTATAAACTTCCGGAAGAATGTGACTCGAAAGAAGAATCGTATGCCCTTCTCTCAGGGAATGAATGAGATTTCTGATCTCGACAATTTGTTTCGGATCGAGACCGGAAACAGGCTCGTCCAAAATGATGATTCGAGGATTTCCCAATAGCGCCTGTGCGATCCCGACCCTTTTACGAAATCCGAGTGAAAGAGTTTCGATATTATTTATTCGAACGTCTTTTAAGTTCGTTCTTTCACAAACTCTCGCTATCTCATTGTCGATCGATTCGAGAGGAACTTGTTTGATCCTAGCGGCGAACTTGAGATATTCTTCGACCGACAACTCCGGATAAAGAGGCGGTGTTTCGGGAAGATATCCGATTTTCTTTTTTACTTCGAGAGGATTTTCAAACGTGTTCATTCCGTCGATCTCGCAGATTCCATCCGAAGCGATCAGATATCCTGTAAGAATCCGAATCGTGGTCGTCTTTCCCGCTCCGTTCAAGCCGAGGAGACCGACGATTTCCCCTTCTCCCAATTCAAAATTCAGACGGTCTATAGCGAGTTTTTTGCCATAGAATTTAGATAGGTTTTTGACTTTGATCATCTTTGTTTAAACTGCTCACATAGACAGGTTCTCATACAATCAATTTCCCGATTGAAAAATTCCTTGTACGAATGCGGTTTAGAAACCCTTAGAAAAGAATCATTCACGAGGTTCCTAAGGAAAGAATAGAAAAAACTTTGTGGATAGGGTCAACCCTTTTCTCTTTTAGGAAGCATAGGTGTATTTTCTTACAAAAAGAATCGGCCAAGAACGATCTTTGACCGTTTAAAAACTCGAACCCGTTCCCGTGATGGAAAGAATTTTCCTTCCGGTGGGGAAAGATTCGATTTCAATCCATCAACCAAAATCGTTTGCGAGAATGGACCTCGAATTTCCTTCCCACTTCCGATAATTTCAAACCTTGTCCTTTTCCATTTTTTTGGATCGGAATCTCCAATCTGGCAGTTTAAAAATCTCTTCGTAGAAATTGAGCTCAGAAAAGAATTTTTTAAATTTATTTGCTCGGACAAATAAAAAAGATTTGTAAAATTTCAAGTTTTCGCTTTAGGTGAAATTACTTGTTTAAACAAGTAATGGAGAATCTTATGAAAATTTTAGACTTTTTTTTCCGATTCGCAATCGGAGGAATTTTTCTTTCGTTCGGGATCAACAAATTCTTTGTGTTTATACCTTCTCCGCCGATGCTTCCTCAAGCGGCCCGTTTTATCGGCTCTTTGATGGAAACGGGATATCTCTGGCAAATCCTCGGTGTTACGGAAATCATCGGAGGAATTTTGATTCTTTCGGGAAGATGGACGGCGCTCGGTCTTTTGATCCTGGCTCCGATCGTCGCAAACATCGTTTCTTATCTTTTGTTTCTACAATCCGGAATCGGTTTTCCTCCTTTTGCGATGAGTTTCTTTCTGATCGTTTCGGGAAGTTTTCTCGCTTTCGCCAGGAAAGAATTTTATTCTTCTTTATTCTTGGGTTTGGAAAGAAAAACGGAAGCTAAAAAATGAAAACGAATTTGTTTTCATTTTTGTCCTTTGAATTCTTACTCGTTTCTTGAAACTTTCTCTTTTCCAAGTTAAGAAAAAAGTTTTCGGGAATAAAAACAAAAGCCGTCCGTTTTTGCGATTTGATACAACGGGCGCCTCTATTTTTGAATCGGAATATAAATATCCGTTACCCGATTTTTAAATTTCTTCTGAAACGGATCCAAATAAACCTCGAAGGGAGGAGAATTTCTTAAAATCATTTTTTGATCGAGAGCCCAATGATTTAACAAAAACGAATATACTTTCGGAAGTTTTTCGTAATCCCCTCTGTGACGAATCACACAGTATTTTCCGCCTGTGATCGTTTGTTTCCCGAGGTTTTCGGTTTTTAAAAATTCTTCGCTACCTATCGTTACTCCTAAGTCGAATCTGATTTTTTCGGAAACGGTGATTTCCGGATCGTCCTGAGAAACACCAATCCATTGGTGATTGTTTTCGGAAGAATCGTTGGAATACAGAAAATCCAAAAGTGTTTTGACTTCGGAAGAATCCGGTTTTGGTCCCGGATATTCTTCGTAAGAACCGTGGCGACGCACATATACGATTTTAATCGGAGCAATTTCCTTTTTATAAATTTCCCGAAGATCGATTCCTTCCGGAGTTTCACTTACTTTCCAATCCGAATACTTTCGTCTTCGAGTTTGATTTCGAAACTCTTTCGGGGTTTGTGCGAAAACTTTTCGGAAAGCTTTGGTAAAGGCTTCGTTGGATTTGTAACCCGCTTCCATTGCGATTTCCAAAATCGGGTAATTGGAAATTTTAAGTTCATACGCGGCCTTTTCAAGACGTAACCTGCGTATGTGTTCTTGCACCGATTCTCCCTGGAGTTTGGAAAAAATTCTATGGAAATGCCAAGGGGAAAAGTTGGACAAAAAAGCAAGCTGGTTAAGTCCGATCGGCTCTCCGATTTTCTTTTGTATGTGATCCCAAACCGGGTAAAGTTTGTTGGATTCTTTTTTGCTCACGAGACTTCGTGACTTTTTGTCTCAGTTCCCGTTTTCTGTCTTCTTCAATTTCTCTCCAAGATTTTCCGAGGATCGCCCCTTCTAACGAATAAAGATAATAACAAAAGGGCAATCGTTTGTATTCCAAGGACTGGATCCGCAAATAGCCTTTCACAGAGCCCAATCGTTTTAGCTCTTCCAAATTTTTGATGCCCGCTTTTTTCAAACGAGATAGAATCGTTTTTCCGAGGTTTGAAATTTTCCGGTTCATGTTACACCCGAAATTCCTCCGGTTCTTTTGCTTGAACGACGTCGATTCCAATTCCGTTCGGATCAACGAGCGTAAAATGAACGTCTCCCCATTCTTCTTCCGTCAATGGAAGATCGATCGGCGCTCGATTCGATTTCATGGTCTCGTAGTCTTTTGCGACGTCCTTGGATTCTAAGATGATCCAAACTCCGGCTCCGGAATATTCTTTACGAAAGTAGTCTTTTCTTACCTGTTCTTGATTCGGAAGCATAAAAGCGATTTCGAATTCCGGATTGTCCGGAAGCGTTAAAAGCAAAAACCAGTCGGTTTCGAATTTAACCCGAAACCCGAGCATATGCGTATAAAAACTTTTCGATTCTTGGAGCAGAGAAGTGACAATCCCCTTTTGAATACTTTTGAAATTCATGCGTTCCTCTTTTATCGTGATAACTCTTTGATATCACAAGGAAGGATTTTAAAATGGATTGTTTTTGCTATTTTTCGTTTTCGAAAAAAAATAACGCCCTCCGCAAAGGGCGTCATCGAATATTGGCGGATTTTCTTTCTTACAATTACTTTCCATTTTCGTAAATTTGATCGATCTGTTTTGAATATTTTTCAGTGATCAAAAATCTTTTCAGAGAAAGTTTCGCGGTCAATTCCTCTCCCTTTTCCCATGAACGATCGAGTAGACTAAAACCTCCGATTCTTTCAAACGACTTAAACCCGTTCTGATCGCTGATCATCTTTGAAATTTCAGTTCGTATTAACGTTTTTACTTCCGGATGTTTACAAATAGCGACGAGATCGGAACCGTATTCTTTGAGATTTTCTAAGTTGGGAACTACCAAAACTCCCGGAAATTTTTTGTCTTGCCCGACCACCATACAAGATTCGATCAAAGGAGATTCTTGCAACTTCGCTTCGATCGGAACCGGTTCTAAATTTTCTCCGTTGGAAAGAACGATCGTTTCCTTGATTCTTCCCACAATCTTTAAACAGGAATTCGCGGTAAGGACTGCGAGATCACCGGTTTTAAACCAACCTTCCTGCAAAACTTTCTCAGTCGCTTCGAGATTCTTATAATAACCCTTCATTACCTGAGGGCCTTTTACGATCAGTTCTCCTTTTTTTCCGAACGGGTTGGCTCCGGGATAAATATCCTTACCGGTTGCGATATCTACGATGCGAATTTCAGTTTGTGGAAAAATCCTTCCAACCGTTCCTACGATCAATTCTTCGGGTGTTCTCATCGCGAGAATCGGACTTGTCTCCGTTAAACCGTAACCCTCCAAGACCGGAATTCCGATCGCGTTAAAAAGTTCGTCTACGTGTTGAGGCAAGGCGCCGCCTCCGGAAACGCTCGCCTTTAAATTTCCGCCAGTTGCCTGTCTTACTTTTTTTAAAACGATCCGATCCAAAATTTTCGCCGGAACCGTTACAATGGAGAACATTATAAAAGAGTAAAGTTTCTTGAGTATAGAAAGCGGAAACGAATCCTGCTCCATTTTTAGTTTTCGGTTTTTCAGTATGGAAACGTGTTTGTATCGGGACCGATTTGTTCGAAGCGCGGAAATAAATAAGAATTTTCCGATACCTTGCATCCCTTGAAGTTTGGACTGAATTCCTTGAAAGATACTTTCCCAAAGTCTCGGCGCGGAAGCCATAAACGTGGGTTTTACGATCTGAAGATCTTCTTTCAAAGAACGTATATTGGTGTAGTATGTTTTGCAACCGAAAGTTATGGAAATGATTTCAAAGATCCTTTCAAAGATATGCCAGACGGGAAGGATCGAAAGAATTTTGTCGTTCTTTTCCAATCCCAAAGGGATGTTTCGAATCTGAGACAGAATGTTTGAATGGGTCAACATCACACCTTTCGGATTTCCAGTCGTTCCCGAAGTATAGATTAGGGTCAGAAGATCGTCCGGCTCGATTTTATCGATTCTAGATAAAACTTCCTTCTTGGAAAGCTGTTCCCCCTCTGATAAAATTTTTCGAAAGGAAAGAACGTTTCCTTCCCTAAATATTTCCGGAGTTCCCTCCATCAAAACTATAAATTCCAATTTTGGTAATCTATCCTTAATCGAATTCAGTTTTTTGAATACGTTTTGATTTTCAATGAACACGATTCTACAATCAGCATGAGATAGAATGTATTCCATATCCTGAACCGTAGCGTCGCTTCCTCGCGGAACGTCGGCCGCACCCGAAAACAAAACGGCAAGGTCCGTTTTGATCCATTCCAATCGATTGTCGGCGATAATCGCGACGTTCTCCTGCGGCTTCAGCCCGCATTTTTCAATCAAATAAGAAGCTAAAGACAAAACGTCTTCGTAGAGTTCTCCATAGGTCGGGCCTTCAAAGATTCCCTTTGAATTCTTCGTTAGAAATGATTTTTCGTTTTTGTTAGTCTGAATCGAATCTCGAAACAACTGAGCGAGGTTTTTATAATTCTCAAAGTTTGCATTGGACATACAAGAGAAGATAACGTGAAATTCGATTTGAGTCGACGGGATTCATGATTCCATACTCTTTTTTTTGAAATATTCCGTAGGTGTGGTCCCGGTTTCCCTTCGAAAGGATTCGTTAAAAGAACTCTTGCTGTTAAAGCCACAACGCATTGCGACGTGAATGATCTTCGCTTCCGGATCCTCTTTTAGAATGCGAATCGCCTCTCGAATTCTGTGATAATTTAGAAATCGGTTGAAGTTCATTCCGTAAGAATCGTTTACAACCTGTGAAAGCTGATCGGGCCGGAGTGAAAGTTGATTTCCTAGAGACTTCAATGAAAGATCGTCGTTGAGATAGATTTTTTCGACTTCGAATAAGTATCTTAATTTTTCCAAAGCCGATTCCGAAAGATCGGAATGGATTCGATTTTGTTTTCTTTGAATCTCTCGAATATCTCTGCTTACGAGATCTAAGAAGTCCGGATAACGGGAAAGAAGAATGAAAATCAAAAAAACTCCCGTCGAAAAACCGACGGCCCCGATCGCTTTTAGGAATGTCAATTCCATTCTAAATCCGACAAATGTAAACGACATCGAGACGGCAAAAATTCCAAGAATCGAATAAAATACAAAAAGGGCCTTCTCCTTCCCGACGGAAAAA
This sequence comes from Leptospira ainlahdjerensis, assembly GCF_016919175.1. Classification (GTDB taxonomy): domain Bacteria; phylum Spirochaetota; class Leptospiria; order Leptospirales; family Leptospiraceae; genus Leptospira; species Leptospira ainlahdjerensis. The sequence continues at coordinate 53,506 of NZ_JAFFPU010000024.1, forward strand.
AGAATTCTCGCGTTCAATAATAAACGAAATGAAAACGCGATGTATATTCCTGGAACTATATAGCTCATATTTAAGAAAAATAGAATATAGTATTTAAGAGCCGGAGATATCACCGAAAGGTTTTTTTGAAAGAGTTCGACCTTGTCTTCCTTAGGTATTAGAGCGATGGGAAGAAAGAAAAAAGCCAGGATCAAAACCAAGACGATATGCATCCACTGAGTTCGTTTCCACAAAAATTCTTCTTCAAAAACGGATTGGATAAACAAATAAAACAAGGGTCCGGAGAAGATCGCAAAAGGAACGTGTAAGAAAACAAGTTCCGGAAATCGAATCAAGGTTCCAGAGATAAAAAGGTGAAGCTGCACCAGCCAAATTGAAATCGCGATAAAAAGAAAGGATCCTATCTTTAAAGAGATAGAACTTCTTCGACTTACACCCAGCATCACGCCGATGAGAAAGGCACAAAGTGAACTCGCGTATCCGAACAATTCAATCCACATGGGTTTTACTGATTCGCAAAAATAACGTCCGTTTCCGATCTGCCAATTTTATTTTTTCCGCGATAAATCCTTTGCGGCTCTAGTTCCGCGCGAGCCGATGAGTTTTTTAAAAAGGGCTGAATTCTTTTAAATTATACTGATTTCTCATTAAAAATGAAAGGAGTTATGTCAATTCAGACCCTTCAGAACTCTAACCACCAAAAAAGAATTGCGGAACCACCTATGAAACGGGATCCATCCTTAAACACCTAAGGAAAACAAAAGTTCATGGCAATCGCAAACTTTCTGACTCAAGTAAAGACAGGAGGAGGAAAACTCTTTCTGCAATTTGGAGGACAAGGATCTCCGTTCTTGAAAGAACTCTCCAAACTTTATGAATCCGAGCCGTCTCTCAAAGAATTCTTCGACATTTCTTTTAAAACCATTGCGGAAGAAGTTCCAAAATTAGATACGAAGATTATCTACGGCGGTTACGATTTCGAAAGCTGGGTAAAAAGCCCGGATACCGCGCCGGATGAAAACTATCTCTGCAGCGCTCCCGTTTCGATCGTCGGTATCTTCCTGACCCAAATCGCAAATTACATCGCGTTCACCAACAAAGGATTTCCGGTTTCTGAATTGATCTCCAATTCGATCGGAGTTACAGGTCATAGTCAAGGTGTGATCTCCTCCGCTCTAATCGCGCTTGGAAAAGAAGGGGCCGACTTTTATTCCGCGTATGCAAAATTCTTAAAATTCGTTTTGTATATCGGCTACAGAGCTCAAGAACTCGTCGGTCCGTACAATCCTTCCGAAGCTCTTATCAAAGCGAACGAAGAAGTCGGAGACAAACAACCTTCCCCAATGGTTGCGGTCATTGGTTATTTACAAAAAGAACTAGAAGACAGAGTCAAACAAACAAACGAATCTCTGGGTCTTAGCGGAAGCAAAGCCATTTATGTAAGTCTTTTCAACACCCCCGATTCAAATATCGTTTCCGGTAGCCCTGAATCCCTTTTAGAACTTCGTAAAAAATTCAAAGCGGAAATGGACGAGAAAAAAGTGAAGTTCGTTTATCTGAAGACGACCGCACCTTTTCATTCTCCTCACATGGAAGATACCAATAAAACCGTTCCTTTAGATATGGAAAGAATCGGATTTGATTTCAAAGGTTCCGATCTGAAAACTCCCGTCTTCTCGATCTTTGACGGAAGGAACATGCAATCCGACGACGGAATCGGCCTTCCTCTTTTTAGAGAAATGTTGATTAAGACGCTCTACTGGGATAAGGCCGTGAAAGCGTTCGTAAACACACCTAACGTAACCGGTATCGACTTTGGACCGAGTGTCGTGAGTCAAAAATTGACTCAGGCAAACATGGGAACATCCGAGAATAAAATCTACGCAGTTTCCAGTCCTAAGGATATCAAGGTTCTTCTGGCCTGAACAGCCGGGGATACTCGATTTTAAAATGGATTTACCCGTTTCGGAAGTTTCTTCCGGAATGGGTTTCTATCCTTCTGTCTTTAAAAAGACCGGAAGGAGAAATTCCAAAACTGACAAAAGCTCACTTTACAACCGGTCTTCACTGTGAATACCACCTCTGGTTAAACACTTACGAACCTCGTCCAGATTTCGATCCTTACGAACACCAATACATTTCCCCCAAACAAAAGTCCGCCTTGAGAGAACTTTCCCATCTTCTCTATCCGAATTCTAAAAACGTCCGTTATTCGGAAACCGAAACAAGAAGAATTTTGAACTCCGGAAAAGGAGTAAGGTCCGGCTGTTTAGAGACCGACAAATTTTCCATGAAAACGGAATACATTCTTCCAAACTCCGAACAGCCGGGAACTTATGAAATCGTAGTCCTAAAAGCCTCTAGTTCATTCAAAAAACAACATATTCAAGAATTTGCATTTCAAAAGTTCGTGGCGCAAGAAGCGGGGTTTCCGATTTCGAAGTGCACTTTGATGTTCGTAAATTCAAAATTTTTTTACGAAGGAAAGATCAAACCCGAAGATTTTTTTATCCGAAAAGACATTACCGCAGAGACCACGCTAAAGGACAAAGAAACGAAAGAACTCGCTTATTCTTTATACGACCTTTTATCCGGAAAGAAACGACCCGCTCGTTATTTAAGTCGCATGTGTTCTCATCCCAGAAACTGTTCTTATCCGGAAATCTGCCTTACTCCGAAGATCCCGGGGGATATCTTTACACTTCGTGAAGGAAAGGAGGAATCCGGAAAATTTTACGAAAAGGGAATCTTAAACCTAAGAGACATTCAAGAAACGGAAAGCCTTACTCATCGTCAAAAAACGCAGATTCAAACCGTACAGACGGGTAAACCTTTTACCAATCAGAAAGTTTTTTCCGAATTTTTGAGTAAAATTCGATATCCGATTTATTTCCTGGATTTCGAATCGATCAATCCTCCGATTCCGGTCTATACGAATTCGTACCCGTTTCAACACGTTCCGTTCTTATTTTCATTGCATATCGTTCGGGACGATCTGTCTCAAGAGCCTGAAAGTTTTTTCTATATCGACGACGGAATTACCGACCCAAGAAAAGGAATTTTGGAAAAACTGGAACAATGGATGCCGCCGGGTGGAACAATTCTTTGTTTCAACGATAAATTTGAAAAACGATGTCTGGAAGAATCGGCTGCGGCTTTTCCTGAATACAAACCTTGGCTCAAATCGATCCAGGAAGACTTTGTCGATTTGGCAAAACCGTTTTGGGAATACGATTACTACCATCCGGATCAAAAGGGAAGTACATCCTTGAAAACGATTCTTCCCGTTATTACGGGAAGATCATATAAGGATCTTGGAATCAAGTCCGGTCAAATGGCAAACTCCGAATTCTTAAGGGTCAAAACAGAATCTCTTTCGGATTCCGAAAAAGAAGAAATCGAGAAGAATCTGATTCAATACTGCAAGTTAGATACTTATGCGATGGTTCTCATTCTTCGTAAAATTCAAGAATGGATTGAAGTCATATAGACTCAAATATATTAAATAATCATTATAAACCATCTGATCTTTTCCGTTGAACTTTCACGAAAAATATTTCCATATTCTGAAATTATCGATTTAGAATTTATAATTCGTTTTGAAAATCGATAAAAGGATTCGATCGAAATTTATTCTAAAATCTTAGCTTTTTGCAAACGATCGGATGGGGTCCTCACTTTGGAATAGAAAAACAGGATGTGAAAGTGCAGGAGTTGCATTCTAATTACGGTCCACCCGCTCAACTTGCATAACCTTACCCGCAAGTCGGCAGGATCTTCAGAAGATTTGTCGGAACTACGACGCTCTTTTGTAAAAGTCGCGCGCCCCGCCCAATTTTTGGGTGGCGGGGCGGGTGGTGGAAAAACTCCGGACGACTTTCCTCTATCAGAAAATTCTAATTTTGCAAGAAAAAATTCTCATGTAGGAACTCCTACAAAATTCCGTTTCTCGGGGCGATCGTCGTTGTAGCTCTTCACAATTCATGGTTAGATTCTGCAATAGACCCACGCGGTGTTATTACGAAAAAAATCGCGGTCTCTTACTCCCCGGAGAATCCTTGGAAAAATCCATAAACGCCGCCTGGATTCCGAATTCTAAAATCGCAAAAATTTCCCTTACCAAAGAACTCTTACATCCGGAAGGTCCGACGCAATCGATGAACCCTTTTTTAAAAAATCTTTCGTTGTTGGTTCTCAACCGAGATTATAAAGAAGAGACGTCCGCGGATGAATCAGAACGAATACTTCCTAAGACCGAACCATCCCATTCTTCTTCCGCGTTCCGGAAAATATAAATTCTTTCTTCGAAAATATCAACAACTTAGGATGAATTTTAAACCGACACAATCCTAAAGTTTAAAATCGGAGGAAAAAACCTTCTTCGTCGAGTGAAATCGAATTTTTGAAATTTCAACACAAACGATAATTTCTCCCGTATATTTTTTACAATTTTTCTTTCTTCGCTACAAAATTGTTTTTCCTAAAACCGCTTTCACACCTGTCGCATCTTTCCCTATTGAATCGCGGGGAGATCCGGTTTTAGAATCCTTCTTAGGAAAATTTTCCCCGCCCGCAAACTGATAAATATTTTATTTATTTTAGATTCCAGATTGAAATCTAAAATAATTCGTCTATTCTTTCTCGTTACGGAATTTGATTCCGAATTTTTTCTTTGGAGAAACCATGAAGAGATATTTAGTGTTTTGTTTGACGATTGCCTTATTCACGACCGCACTTTATTCGGAAGCGCCGACTCCGCCAAGTGAGGAAAAAGCAAAAGCGGACGTACGTTCGCATTGGGCCAAAAAATACAAAGGAGAAACGATCGAATCCATCGAAAGCGGAGGAGAACCCGTTGTTTTAGAAAAGACGGATTCGAAAGGAAAGGTCGTGGAAACGAAATACAAAATTCCTTTTATCGTTGTTTCTAAAAAGGGAAACTCAAAAACGAAATTCGAAGCGGGCGCAAATTACATTCTCAGCAAATCCAACCAGTGGAATTTTTCCGAAGTCGGAATCGGTAACGTTGAAAAGATGGCCGGCGGGGATCAGAGTGCTCCTGCAAAACCGAAGGTGAAAGAAATCATTCTCAAAACCCTGAACGATAAGTACTCGGGAGAATATACTTTTTCCGATCTCAAAATAGACGATGGAGAATTCGGAAGTTCCGGTGATAGATTCTGGTATCGATACCAGGGAGATATGAAACGGAAATCGGCTGACGGTACCTCGAACACTTGCAACGATTCGGATTTTACGATTCAAAAACAAAATACAAACGCCGATTGGACTGTTGAGATCACTTCTCTTGGAAGAGGTTGTTACTGATCGGATTGGAGATCGATTTCCGGTTAAGCGGTAATTGTAAAAAAGCGTAATAAGGATTTGGAACCGCTTGTTGAAAAGTTATGAGTTCCAAAAAATACATCCTCACGATTCTCGTCTTCGCCGTTTTTTGTATTCCGATTTTCGGCGAAGACGAACTGAATTACACCAGCAAATATACGAATCTGTCGAAAGACTGTAAGGAAGATCCTTCCTTTGCGATAGAAGGACAAGACATTCCAGTCATCTGCAAAGGTTACGGAGCTTACAAACTGGAAATTCATTCCGGAGAAAAATCAGTAAGAATCGGGATTTTTAACGGAACGGATGCGGCAATTCCCGTCGCAGAACAAGATCTCACCTTTTTGGATAAGGAACGAATGTTCGAATGGCGTTTTAAAAACGGCAAACCTTTTGCGATCATTTTTAGAATTTACCAGTATAAAAAAGATAAACACGATCAATCCGTTACTCATAAAAAGGCGCGTACCCGAGAAATTCTTTTTGTAAAAGGTTTACACGGATTTGAACATATCCGTTATGAAATCGAGACCAATCAGCCGAACGCAAATCAGAAGGCACGAGACTGGGCGGATGGAAATTCTTAAATCCTTTTTTCTAGGACTTTTCACACAAACGCCATTCTAATAAGAATGTTTCAAAATCCCCGGATAGAACCCATAAAATCCGGTTGTCCACAGACCTGGATCGGATTTCAGTGTTCTCAGAATGGCGCAAAGCAAACCAGTTAAGAAAATCGTCCTAGCTTACTCAGGCGGGTTGGATACATCCGTAATTCTAACCTGGCTGAAAGAAACCTACGGTTGTGAAGTAATCGCTTTTACCGCGGACGTGGGTCAAAAAGAAGAACTTTCGGGATTGGAAGAAAAAGGTATTAAGACCGGAGCCTCCAAGGTTTATATCCAAGACCTTCGTTTAGAATTCGCAAGGGATTTTATTTTTCCAGCCATTCAAGGAAACGCGCTCTATGAAATGCGTTATCTTTTAGGAACATCATTGGCACGACCACTGATCGCAAAAGCCATGGTAGAAGTCGCCGAAAAAGAAGGAGCGGACGCCTTCGCTCACGGAGCGACCGGAAAAGGAAACGATCAGGTTCGTTTCGAGCTCGGTGTAAAGTCTTTGGCTCCCGAAAAAACAATCATCGCTCCTTGGAGAATCTGGGAATTCGGCGGAAGAGCCGACCTCATCCAATACGCGAAGTCGAAAGGTATCCCGGTTCCCGTAACCGCGGAAAAACCCTACTCTATGGACAGAAACCTAATGCACATTTCCTATGAGGGGGGTATATTAGAAGATCCTTATAGAGAACCGGATGAGAAAATGTTCCTTCTGACGACTTCTCCCGAAAAAGCCCCGGACGCACCGGAATACGTAGAACTCGACTTTCAAGAAGGAAATTGCGTCGCGGTCAACGGCAAAAAAATGAATCCTCTAGAAGTTATGGAAACCCTCAATACGATCGCCGGCAAACACGGCATTGGTCGAGTTGATATCGTAGAAAACAGACTCGTCGGAATCAAGTCGAGAGGCGTTTACGAAACTCCTGGCGGAACCGTATTATTCATCGCTCATAGGGATTTAGAATCCATCACGATCGACAGAGATACACAACATCACAAAGACAAGTTATCCATAGAATTAGCGGAACTCATCTACAACGGACATTGGTTCTCGTCCAGAATGAAGGCGGTCCGCGCTTTTGTTTCGGAAACGCAGAGATACGTCACCGGAACTGTAAAGGTGAAAATGTACAAAGGAACCTGTTCCGTTGTGGGAAGAAAATCCTCGGTTTCCCTTTACAATCCTGAAATGGCTACTTTCGAAAAAGAAGAATTGTACAATCAAAAAGATGCGGAAGGTTTTATCAATATCTACGGACTCCCAGCGCAAGAAACGGCAAGGCTTCGTAAAAAATGAATCGAGTCGCGATCTATCCGGGTTCTTTCGACCCGTTGACAAACGGTCATCTGGATATTCTCCATAGATCTTTGACCTTGTTTGACAAGGTGATCATTGCGATCGCGGTGAATTCCAACAAAACGACTTTGTTTTCGATCGAAGAAAGACTCGGATTTATCAGCGAGGTTACAAAAGGAATGAAAGGCCTGGAGATCGATACTTTCCAAGGCCTTACCGTGGATTATTGTGCAAAGGTCGGAGCAACCAGCATCATTCGGGGTTTAAGAGCCGTTACCGACTTCGACTACGAATATGCAATTTCTCTGATGAACAAAAAACTCGCTCCCGATGTGGAAACCGTTTTTTTGATGTCTTCGAACGAATATTCTTTTATCTCATCCACGATCGTAAAAGAAGTTGCAAGGCACGGAAGAGATGTAAGCAATCAGGTTCCGGGGATCGTAAGCAAAGCATTACTTAAAAAACTCTCTCAATAAGGAAAAAAAATGTCCAGAACGTTTATCATGATCAAACCTGACGGTGTTAAAAACAAACACGTCGGAGATATTCTCGCAAGAATTGAAAAAGAAGGATTCAAAATTCTTGGTTTAAAATACCTCAAGTTGTCCCTCGAAGACGCAAAACAATTCTATAAAGTCCATTCAGCTCGTCCGTTTTACAACGACTTATGTTCTTACATGTCCTCCGGTCCGATCGTAGCTGCTGCTCTTGAAAGGGACAACGCAGTTCTTCACTGGAGAGAAGTGATTGGCGCCACCGATCCGAAAGAAGCGGCGGCGGGAACGATTCGCGCTCTTTTTGCGGAAAGCAAAGAAGCGAATGCGGTACACGGTTCCGATTCCGACGACAACGCGGCTCTCGAAATTTCCTTTTTCTTCAAAGGAAACGAGTTGTTCTAAGAATTTTCTCGGAGCCTGACAATCGTTAGGCTCCTTTATTCTCCTCCTTTTCAAAAACTTCGATTCCCACTCGACGCTACTTCGGCTAAAAAAATCGCAAAAATAAATCTTTTTTTGGTTATACCTTTGGAAAGAAATTATTAATTATTTCCGAAATCTGTCATGAAAAGGTTCTTTAAACCGACAATTCTAATATGAACGCAAGCACAAAAGATCAAATTCTGAAACACAGCGAAATCATGAGACAATACAGAGCCAACGATCCGTTTGGAGATCCCAATCATGGAACGCCGGATTGGATGGACGACGTGATGGAACTGATTTATTCCCGCGAAGAGTTTCTTGTGGATTCCGAATCGGACTTCGAAATCGAATAAGATCGATTTTACGATTCGAAGTTTCGCTTTTTTAGATTATAAAATTCTCCAATTCTTATCTTAGAATTTCGATCCCAAAAGGGATAATCCTCCGTTCGGTTCAAATTTTCTTTTCTTTCATCACGAGTGCGCAGGAAGGGAATTGACCGCTTTCCCGATTCTCTTTCTATTTGAAGTATTAGGAGACGAGAATGTCCGAAAAAACTAAAATCGCAATCGCTCATGGTGATGGAATCGGTCCTGAAATTATGGACGCGACTCTCAAGATTCTCAAAGCGGCCGGAGCCAAGATCGAACCGATCGAGATTCAGATCGGAGAAAAAGTTTATCAACAGGGACATTCCTCTGGAATCAAACCGGAAGCCTGGGACGTTCTAAGAGAGACAAAAGTATTTTTAAAAGCCCCTATCACAACTCCACAAGGAGGCGGTTATAAAAGTTTAAACGTAACTGTGAGAACTACGTTAGGCCTCTTTGCAAACGTTCGACCTTGTTTTTCCCTTTATCCTTACGTTGAAACCAAACATCCGATCTTAGACATCGTAATCATTCGCGAAAACGAGGAAGACCTTTATACCGGAATCGAACACCAGCAGACAAACGATACGGTCCAATGTCTCAAATTAATTTCTCGTCCCGGTTCTGAAAAAATCATCCGTTATGCGTTTGAATATGCAAAGGCCTACGGCCGCAAAAAAGTAACGGCTATGGTTAAAGATAATATCATGAAACAGACGGACGGACTGTTCCATGATATATTTAAGGAAGTCGCGAAGGAATACCCGGAACTCGAATCCAATTCCCAGATCATCGATATCGGAGCGGCGAACCTCGCCGATCGACCTCAAAACTTCGACGTAGTAGTAACTTTGAATCTCTACGGAGACATCATTTCCGATATCGTCGCGCAGATCGCGGGTTCGGTCGGTATGGCGGGATCGTCCAATATCGGTGAAATCGTTTCTATGTTCGAGGCCATCCACGGATCAGCCCCGGATATTTCGGGAAAGAATATCGCAAATCCATCTGGGCTCCTGAATGCGGCGGTCATGATGTTGGTTCATATCGGACAGCCCGACATTGCCGCGAAGATCAACAACGCTTGGTTGCTGACGATTGAAGAAGGAATTCATACCGGCGATATTTTTAAACCCGGTGTGAGCAGAATCAAGGTTGGGACAAAGGAATTTGCAGAAGCGGTGATCGGAAACTTGGGCCATCTTCCCGAAAAGTTCAAACCGGTATCTTTTGGAAAGGCTAAGAATATTATAATTCCTGAATATAAGAGAGTTCTACAGAAGAAAGAACTGGTTGGAACGGACGTTTTCCTAGACTGGACCGGAAACGATCCGAACGAACTCGGAAAAAAATTGGAATCCATCGCAGGCGACCTAAAGTTAAAGATTATCACCAATCGAGGCGTAAAAGTTTATCCGGACGGACAACCGGAAACGTTTCTAATCGATCATTGGAGATGTAGATTCGTCAGCAAAGAAGCTCTTTTACATCCAGAAAATCCGACCTACTACCCGATCTCTCACAAACAAATCGGGGAATTACTTTTGAAATTGGACGAAGCCGGTTTTGATGTGATAAAAACTGAAAACCTATATTACTTTAACGGAAAACGGGCTTTCTCCTTAGGTCAGGGAGAATGATAGATTTAAGAGGCAAAACCCTTTGTATAACCGGAATCGGCGGATTCATCGGAAAACGTTTAGCCGAGATCGCTAAGGAACGAGGAATTCTTGTTCGAGGAATCGAGCTCGATCCGACAAAGGTTAAGGTACTTCGTGAAGAAGGTTTTACGATCATTCACGGGAGCACGAGCAATCCCCTCGCATTACAAGAGGCAGTATCCGGATCGGATTACGTAATTCACACTGCGGCCATCGTGAGAGAAGGAGGTTCCTTAGAAGAATTCAGAAAAGTGAATGTGGATTCTTCGGTAGAATTAGCGAAGATCGCGAGAGCCTCCGGTGCAAAGGGTATGATTCATTATTCTTCCGTGATGGTTTACGGCTTTTCTTATCCTGCAAACATTTCCGAAGAAGGACCCTTTCGAGGCGAAGGAAATCCTTATTGTATGACAAAGATCGAGGGAGAATCTGCACTCCTCCCGCTCAACGATCCTCCGTCTTTCGGAATTTTATTTATCCGTCCGGGCGACGTTTACGGACCCGGATCAGGGCCTTGGGTCGTTCGACCGATTCAACTGATGAAGAAAAAATTATTTTCACTTCCGAACGGTGGCGAAGGAAGAATCAATCTAACCTATGTTGATAATCTCGTAGAAGGCACGTTACTCGCCTTAGAAAAAGAAGCTTGGGGCGAAGCGTTTAATATCACCGACGGAACCACGATGACTTGGAAAGAATACTTCTTCCTTCTGGCTGAATCCGCAGAACTTTCCAAACCACTCTCGGCTCCGGCCTGGTTACTGAAAGTTTTGATTTTTATATTGGCTGCGTTTTACAAATCCATCGGAAAAGAACCTCCCGCCACGGCGGAAGGGATTAATTTTATCCTTAGACAAAATGCGGTTTCTATAGAAAAGGCAAAATCGGTTTTAGGCTACAAACCCAAGATAGAAACAAAAGAAGGATTGCAGATAACGCGTTCTTGGATACAGACCTATTCTAAATCGTTATAAAGCTTTCGAATATGATCTTGCGTAAGCGGTTTGGAAATGTAACCCCTTACTTCCGGAAAAGAATTTGCTTTTACGATATCTCTTTCATCCACAGAAGAGCTTACCATAAAAATGGTGATTTTTTTGGCGAGATCATCTTGGATTTTTTTGAACTCGTCTAAAAATTGCCATCCGTCCATAAATGGCATGTTGATATCTAAAAGAATCGCATCCGGAAGTTCTTCCGATTTTTCGCTCAGAGTCCGAAGTTGTTTGATAGCGACCTCGCCGTCCTGAAAGTCTCTTAACTTTTTCGTTCTTCCGTCCTTTGCTAAGAATCGTTTTGCAATCATGATATAAATGGTGTCATCATCGATTAACCAAAAATTCATATTATCGTTTTTCAAAATCATTGTACTTGTTGAAATTTATGACGAAAGCTGTCCCACGCCCAGGGGAACTTTCGACCGTGATTTCGCCGCCTAAAGATTCTATCTGATTCTTAGTCATAAATAAACCGATCCCTTGTCCTTCTTTTTCCCTGTGAAAGGTCTTATTCATTTTAAATATTTGATGTCCGTATTTTTGAAGATCGATTCCGAGTCCGTTGTCTCGCGCCACTAAGAAAAATCGATTATCCTCTTTGAATGAGACGAAGGAAATTTCCAATTTGCGACTGGGTTCGCAATATTTCAAAGAATTGCTCATTAAATTCAGAAGAATACTCTCCAAATAAACTTTGGGATAAAGAATCTCAGGCGCTGCAGTAAAATCACATTTGATTTCAGCTCCGATCTCTTTGATTTGCGCGGAAAGTAGATTCTGCACTTTCAAAAAAGCTTCCTGGAAAGAAACAATCTGTTTATCGATATTTAAATTTCTTCTAATTTTTATTACTTCGATAATATCATTCAAGGTAGACATCAGATCGTTTGCACTGATTTCAAGAGATCCAAGAAGATCCTCTTTGTCCGTGGCGTCCTTTTCCAGAAGCATTTGAACCAAGGTAAAAATGTTTCCGATCGGAGCTCGGAGGTTGTGTGATACGATTTGATTGAATTCTTCCAGTTGTGCATTTCTCTCTGTTAGACGATTGCTCAGAGATTGTAGAGTTTCGTTTTTTTCGATCAAAGCGGAAAGCAAGTTTTTTCGATCCGTAATATCCTGAATCTGCGAAATAAAAAACAGAGGTTTCTTTTTAGGATCCGTTACGATCGATACGACTAAAAGGATCCAAATAATACTTCCGTTTTTATGAAAGTATCTCTTTTCCAATTTATAGCTGTCCTTTTTACCGTCGAGAAGCTCTTGAACAAGTGCAAGGTCTTCTATTAAATCGTCCGGATGAGTAATGTCTTGAAAAGTAAGCTTCAAAAGTTCTTCTCTCGAATACCCTAAAATATCCAAAAGATGCGGATTGACCTCCAGCCACTTCCCTTCCAAAGAAACCAAACCCATACCTACACCCGAATAGTAAAAAGCGTTGAAAAATTTTTCCTCGGATAAACGAACCTCTTCCAGAGCCTGTTTTTTTTCGGTCTCGTCTAAGATTGCAGTCAGCCCTAAATATTCTCGCGAGCTGGTAAGAATACCGATCACTTCTCCCTTTTCATTTTGGACGGATTGAGCAATCGTTTGAAGCCATATATACTTTCCGTCCTTTCGAAGGAACTGATATTCGATATGCTCGAAATCCGATCCTTTTTGAACGGGTTCATGAGAGTTCTTAAAAATACGTTCTTTATCCAAGGGATTGAAGAAATCATAAGGACTTCGTCCGATCAATTCCTCAGGTTGATAGCCTAACATCGAAGTGACCACAGGACTCACATAAATGTAAGAGCCGTCAGGATTATGATAACAAATCAGCTCAGGGCTTCTTTGAACCAATAGTTTAAAAAATTCTGGAGATTGAATATTCAATTTATTCAAAATAGGCCCGCCGTGAGTGATTCTAAATCAATCATTTTTTTACGAAAACAATCCGATACAAAATCGAATTCTCTTTTTTCGTAAAAAGTTGAAATAGAAAAAATAAGACGAATTCTTTCGCTAATATTCTTTTTGAAAAAAGAATCAAAAATCATTCCAAAATGACGATAAAAGCCGTTACCAACCGTCTTTCATACAAATTCAATGGAGACGATTTGCAATCATTAAACGACTCGATAAAGCCGCAAGTAACCCGAGATTTTTACGATAGAAGAGAAGAGAAGAGAAAGAAAAACTGGAAGGCAATTTTAAGCTGAAATTTGAGGAGAACGTTTTTGCCGAACTCAGGAACAAGTCCGGCTTATAGGGAATTTTATTTATTCCCCATCGTCCCCAAGAGCTTCGACAGGACAAATCTCCATAGCTTTTTTCGCCGCTACTTCTTCTTCAGGTGTCGCAGGTTGTCTATGAAAGTAAACTTTCGATTCATCATCCGTATATTTTAAAAGCATCGGAGCTTCTTCCACACAATCGTTGCAAGGAACGCAGCTGTTATCGATATAATATTTACCGGGAGCGTTTTGTTTGACTTTGTCGTTTTTGTCAGCCATGCTTAACAAAGTTAATCGAACGATTGTTTCGTCAACCCTGTTTTCAGAATTGACACCGATTCTAATATAAGAATACTCACGGAACGATGAACGTGTTTTCAGAAAAAATCTCAAGACGCAAACTTTTTGGCTTTGGTCTCGGGGGTTTGTTGAGCGTCGGTATCGGGGCCCTACTCTGTCGGAGATCGTATTCAGTCGCCGCTCCCAAGACGTTATTCTTTTCCGAATCCGAAGCTCAGTTTTTACAGGCGTATTCACAAACCCTTTTACCACCCGAAAACGGATTTCCCGATATCCAAAAAGCGGAAGTTGTTAGGCGATTGGATGAAGAATTCTTTTTCGTAGACTCCGCCATCACCGACGATTTTAAATCTCTCATTCTTATCTTAGAATTCCTCCCGCTCGTAAGCGGATATTGGAGTCGTTTTTCCAGATTAAGCGAAGAAGACAGAGCTGAATTTTTACGTTCGAAGGAAACGACAAATTCAGATACGGTTCGAGCTGCATTAGCAAATCTTAAAATGCCCGTCTTTTTGATGTACTACGGACACGAATCCGCCTTCAAAGCGATTTCATATGACGGGCCATTTGCGAATCCTCCGGAAAAATTAAGCGAATCTAGAATCTATTATAAAAAAATGCTGGGGGAATCATGAGCGGTCGCGTCTACGAATGGAAGAATTTAGGCGATTCAAGGACCGTCAAAGCCGATGTCGTAATCGTTGGAACCGGTTGTGGAGGAGCGACTCTTGCTTACGAGCTTTCCAAAAACGGAAAAAAAGTCGTTCTTATCGAAGAAGGCGGTTACTACCATACCGGAACTTTCGACAATCATGAGCTCAATATGGCCGGAAAGGTTTCTGCGGAAAGAAATATGGCCACCGACGGATCCGGAACCATCAATCTCGTGTACGGAAAGAACGTCGGTGGTGCCTCGGTTCACTATTGGGCGGACAGCTACAGAACTCCTGATGATCGGCTAAATCTTTGGAAAGAGGAATATGGAATCCACGCACATTCCCCCGCAGACCTCAATCCTTATTGGAAAGAACTGGATGAAACCCTCAGCGTACATCCAGCTAAAGAAGAATATCATAATAAAATGAATCAACTCGTTCGTAAAGCGTGCAAGTCTCTTGGTTGGGAAGGCAACCCGGTTCCGCAGGCAAGAAAAAATTGCCAGAAGTCCGGACATTGTATGCAAGGTTGTATGTTCGGCGCGAAACAAAGTCAATTAGTCACCCACATTCCGAGAGCGATGGCTAACGGCGCGGATATCTACGCTGACTGCAAAGCCGTTCGCTTGGAGCTCAAAGGAGATAAGGTAGAATTTCTAGAAGCGGTGATGATGGATCGTCCTTCCGGAAAGGAATCGGGAATCACCTTAAAATTCGAAGCTCCCGTTTTTGCGATTGCCGCGGGAGGATTCGGAAGTTCCACATTCTTACTCCGAAACGGATGGAAAAATAAATTACCCGCTCTTGGAGAGCATCTGGCAATCAATCCCTCCCCTTTCGTTCACGCTATCTATAACGAACCGATTATACAGTGGAGAAATATTCCCTCGGCATTCGGTGTGGAAGAATTTCGACTCGCCCGTTTTACAGAAGGACGATATGTCGAAGGCGGATTTCTGATCATGGCCAATCAACTACAACCCGGAAGTCTTGCGGCATTAATTCCCGGCTTCGGATCCGAACACAGGGAGCTGATGAAAATTCTTCCTCATTTCGGAGGAACGATCGGATGGATCGACGACGTTCCTTCTGAACTCGGAAATATAACGGTAAATTCTTCCGGTAAAAGAACTGTAACGTATAACTTCGGTAAGTTGACAAAAGCCTTTCTTCGAGATTGTATCCGCAAACAAGTTCAATTGAATTTTCGAGCCGGAGCAAAATGGGTCCTTCTTCCCGACCTCAAAAGAACAAAATTAGAATCCGAGAAAGAAATTGACAAAGTAGATCGACTCGAATTGAGTCCGGCCTCGATGATGATGGCTGCGCCCCATCCCGCGGGCGGTTGTAGAATGGGACAGGATCCTTCCCGTTCAGTCGTCGACTGGAAACATCGAGTCCATGGACTTAGAAATCTTTACGTCTCTGATTCAAGCGTGTTTCCAACCGGAGTTTCAGTGGACCCAAGTTATACGATTATGGCGTTCAGTAAACAGGCGGCCAAATTCATTTTAGAAGATTCATCCACATCTTCAAATTGACATAAAGATCATTTTTAGCTTAGTCTTTGAAGTAAGAATTCTCGAGTATTCGCTTCACTTTCAATCATTTCGATTTAGAATACTGATAAGAATAATTTCTTGCATTTGAAAAGGGAATGCGTAACATCTTGCTCCGTCGTCCGCAAACCATCATGAACATTTTTCGATTTCAGAAAGGGAGTATACTCCTATTCTTATCTTTTTATATAATAACAGGAAAATCATACGATCTTTCTTCATCGCCCACTCACCGGCAAGAGGACTTGAGTCCTATCATCGAAAAGATAAGACAGAGTTCTAAAAATGTCATCGCTACTTTTAAGGGAATCGATTATAAGAGAGAATTAAAAATTACGGAAACGGATCCCAAAACCGGAAAACAAATCTCGGTTTCCAAGGCTACGATAAGGAGGGTAGAATACTACTACGAGCGTCCGGTGGTCGTAGTTCTCGATTACATTAAAAACGGAGAAAAACTTCCGCCCCAAAATTACGAACCTGAAAAATCCTATCCCACTTACCCAATATTTGACGATCAATCCCAAAATCATTATTCGGTCAGGATAAACGGCCCTATCCTATTTAGAAATCGAGAAAGTTATGTGGTCGATGTTACTCCTCTTCAGCTTTCCCCTAGGCACTTTAAAGGAAAAATTTATTATGATAAGAATTCTTTACATCCTTATTATATAGAGGGAACAACTTCGAAATGGAAGTTCGGAGTTAAGGATATGCATTTTAAAATAAATATGGAATTGACTCGGGATAAAGTCGCGATCGTGCGATCAGGAGACGTTTTTGTCAAAACCCATATTCCAGTTTTGAGTCCCGAAAAAGATATCCATATTCGTTTGGAAACGATCGAAGCGGTACCGATTCGGAAATAACATCACAAAATCCGAATACAGATAACATAATCCTGTCAAAGTTGAATGCTCCTTGACTGAATCTATAATCAAAATAAGATCGAGAATGCAAATGGAATCCTTCGGAAAACCCTTTCTTATCCTAGGCGTTTTGTTTTTATTCCTCGGAATCTTTTTTCTTTATGGAAATAAACTCCCGTTTTTAAACGAGTTGGGAAAACTTCCCGGGGATATTCGAATTGAGAAGGAAAATTTTAAATTCTATTTTCCTCTTTCCACTTCGCTTCTCATAAGTATTTTGATTTCGATCGTCCTTTTTTTGATTCAGAAGTTTAGAAACGGCTCCCCATGAAAGGCGAATTTCGCTTTAGTAATCGATTCTCTTTTCAAGATGGGGAAAACGAATTCGCCGAAATCCTTTCCGAATACAAGAGTCAAAACGTTTTTTATATCGATCTGACAACTTCCAATCCTACTCAGGCAGGATTTCAATATCCCTCGGAAGCGATTCGACATAGTTTTCAAACTGCAGATTTAATCACCTATCTTCCGGATCCTCAAGGAGACAAAAAGGCCCGCGATACAATTCGCGAATACTATAAATCCAAAGGAATAGAAATCGAATCAGAGGATCTTTTTTTAGTTTCTTCCTCTTCCGAAGCCTACTCATACTTATTCAAACTCTTTTGCGACGCAGGGGACTCCATCCTTATCCCCGCCCCAGGATATCCCCTATTTGAATTTCTCTCCGTTATGGAAGGTCTAAGGACGATTTCGTATTATACAAAAAAAGAAAATCTTTGGAAATTGCAGATTTCGGATTTAGAACCTACGAATTTAGCAAGAAGCAAACTGCTTTTAATCGTAAGTCCGAACAATCCCACGGGTTCTATTTTCACTGCCGCCGATTTCGAATCGATAAAGGAATTATTAATAAATTATAATATTCCTCTGATAATCGACGAAGTTTTTTCGGATTACGTTTACGACGGCGAAGTCCATTCTACCTTGATCGACACGGAGACTCCCGTGATTACCGTAAACGGTTTGTCGAAGATTTTGGGAATGCCTGGAATGAAACTTTCCTGGATTCTACTCAGCGGTCCCGCACCTTGGAAAAGAAAAACGAAAGAATTTTTGGAATTAATTTCTGATACTTATCTTTCCGTAAATACTCCCGTGCAAAACGTCCTCTCGGATTTGATACAATGGAGAACAATGATCCAAACTCAGATTTTAAAAAGAATTCAAAGGAATCGGACTATTTTGAAGCAGATTTTTTCCGAGTTAGATCTCTCGAAAAAAATTCTCTGCGATCTACCGAAGGCCGGGTGGTATTGTATTTTAGAAAGTAAGGCCTTTTTTCCGGAAGAGACATTCTCACTTCGTTTATTAAAAGACAAACAAGTTTATATTCATACGGGGGAAATGTTCGGTTTTCCGGAAGTAGAAAATTCAGGAAGAATTATCTTAAGTCTTTTAACGGAAACTGAATCATTCGAATCCGGAATTGAAAGGATAATTAAAATTTTAAAAGAAGCCGAGAATTCTTAGACAAACAAGCTAAATCTTTTATACTTACTTCTTTCTGATTTTAGGATCCGACACTGATTAATTTTTGGAAAAAGAAAAATCCGTTAGTATCAAAACGAATCGTCTAAAGTATCTTGCGAAGTTTTAATTACACTTCTCATACGAGATTAGAAAAGAAGAATGTTGCGAAAGAAATTTTTCTTTCAAAAAACCGGAAATCTATTCAAGTCCCCAGTCTTTAGGCTTGGTCGCACCTATTTTGACAAAGTCCCTCAGAAATCCTCTATACCTTCCCACCGTCTCGATTTTGTTAAACGAAGCTGGATTAAAAATTCCTCTTTTTCGAAACAATTTGGAAGGATCCTCTTTGATATCGGACCAAGTACCGACTTCAAGAGTTAGAGGTAAGAATTTAGAATTCCAGGAAGATTCTTCCTCGTGATATTCAAGATAATGATCGTAAAATTTATCCCAAAGATCTCCGTGTGTAGTATAAGTCTCACTCTGAGGTCCATACTGAAAGTGAATGTGACCGCAGTGATTTTTGAGATGATCTCCAATCTTCTGATATAAAGGAGTATCGGGACAGGGAGCCTTTGTATAAGCATAAGGCCACCAAACATTATCTACCGTTCCAAAACCGGAATGAAGATCAAGAACCGGCATGATCGCATCTTTCACGTCAAAAAAACATTCTTGAACCAATCGAAACAAGGCTCTTGATTCGGGTTCCAATCCTTGACCTCGATAGTAAGGAAGTCGTTTGGAAATTTTTTGACCGCCAAAAAAAGGCAGAGCTTTTACAGCTTCAATTCCCGAGTTTCTCATAAGATCAACGCCGGCAGGATTCGATCTTTGTTTTAAAACGACTCCGCCTGGATTTACGATCGGCAAGATTACGATTCCCAATTTTCCTTTCTTCAATTCGGGAAGATATCCGGTTGAATCGGGATGTAAGATATATTCTAAAAAATCGAGTAAGATAAGAATCCCGATGGTCTCCAAACCGTGAACTCCGGCAACGATTCCAACGGGATGTTCTTTGAGACCTTTTTCGGTTCCAAGCCGAAGCGCATGGATCGGAAATCGAAAACCTTCCGCGGTTTTTCTGGAAAACCCGATCTGATTCAAACTAGCGAGTTTGCCCCCCAGCTTTAATATTCTGAGAAGTTTTTTATCGTATCGATTGAGTCTTTTGTAACCGCGTAACATAGATTTGACGATTTATCGTTTGGATTGAATCGATTGGAGCACGTTACAATCTTCGGAAAGGTTCAAAACACCGTTTTGAATTTTTTCGCAGGATGCAAGCGCGACAATTTGAAAACATCCTCGAACCGTCTTTTTGATCTTTTCGGGTTCTTCGTTTGCTAAAAGATATGCGTTGGATCTGCGAAATTTTTCCGCGCAATTCGCAGGATTGAGTCTTTCTTGCATCAGATTTTTTGTGGAATCCTTCAAATCCTTAGAGGTGGCTTCCGCACACGTCGCTATTTTTTGACAATAGGATGAGACCAATTCGGAAGATTCCTCTCTCCACTTTTCGTCTACGATTCCTTGCGGTGAGGAACTCTTTTTGCAGAGCGCGAAGTTAAGAATAAAGAATACTCCAAGAATGCTCAATAGAAAACTTCTGTATTTTTGTTTCATGGTTTCTCGATCAGTGTTCCGATTTTTTACGAATAAATATTTCAACTCTTTCCCCCGAGGCTTTTCCTTCCGGAGTGGAAGAAGAACTTTCAATGGCCTTGTAGGCACTCGATGCCTCGATCGAAATTTTATCTTTTGGAATTTTATAATTTTTTGACAAAGCATCCGCGATGAGTTCGGCTCTGTATGCGTTGTATTCCCAGGCGTTTCTAAAACCTTTTTGCGCGGCTTCATTTCCGTAAGGAATTTGCACTTTTAAAACGATATCAACGTCCATCGCTCCGGAAAGTTCCGATATTTTTTGAAATGCAAAAGTCATGTCTTCGTCCGGACTAAACTGACCTTCACCTAAGGAAGATCCGAAAAGGACGATCTTGATCTCTTCGGTTTCTTGAATTCCGATATTGAGTTTCGCCTTCTCTTTGAGTTTTTTCAAAGCATAGCTCACTCGTTCCCAAAAACGATAGAGTTGAGTCCGAGGTTGTAACAAAGGATCCTCTTCAATCGAAACCGCACTTCCTTGAAAAAAAGATTCTCCCAAACCGAAGCCGCCTCGTATTACGTCGGCTACCTGTTTGAGTTTCACTTGATCGACCTGTGAAATGGAATACATGATGATGAACAAACCCAAGAGCAAGGTGATCATATCGGCATACGTCAACAACCATCGTTCCCTGTTTTCGTGAGATTCATCCTTTCGACGACCCCTCTCCAAAAGTTGTCTTCGAAGACGGCTCATGCTTCCTTCCGACGATTCCCAAGCAAAGATTCGATGTATTCGGTTTCCCTCTTTTCCACTTCTTCGTAAAAAGAATTAAAGATGTTCGAGGAGACCGGCAAAGTCGCGTTATACGCTTCTTCTACGCTTTGAAAAAGAGCGGAGACTCCCAGCATTCCCGCCATAAATCGAGCAGGACGAATGAGATACGCGCTGATCGGCTTGTGTGCAAGTTCGTAAAAAACTTTCAAATTGCGAAGAACAATTTCGAGCTGTCGGATTCTTTCTTTATGATGACCCATCTGACCGTAATGAAGGTCGTATTCTTCTCTCGTAAGACGTTTTCCGTCCCAGCCGGAATCGACCAGATGTTTTGCAAGAATGGTATCCAGCTCTTCGGTCAAATTATTGAGTTCGATCAAATACTCGATATTTTCTCTAGAACTTTCCTTCATCATACCTTTCACTTTTTGGTATGTGTCCATTGCAAGTTGCAACCAGACGTCTCTTCCGTCCAAGTTATAGATTTTTTCAAAAAAATATTCCACCATAGGAATGGTTTCTTCCAGATGAAAGTAGTTGGCGTAAAAGACTCGAAACCGTTCCACTTGTGCGCGGACGACTTCGGCTCTCGCCGCTTTTAATTTTTTACCTGCTAAATCACTCATTCTTTTTTAGGAATCAACTCCAATCGGT
Organism: Leptospira ainlahdjerensis; assembly: GCF_016919175.1. Classification (GTDB taxonomy): domain Bacteria; phylum Spirochaetota; class Leptospiria; order Leptospirales; family Leptospiraceae; genus Leptospira; species Leptospira ainlahdjerensis. Next base: position 74,907 of record NZ_JAFFPU010000024.1, read on the forward strand.
AAGCGGAGAAACCCTGTTGGTCTGTTTGCTTTTGTACGGAACCAAATTGGTTCGGAAGATTTACGACATCTCGTCCCATACGAGTAGAAGATCGAAATAGAATGGTCGGAATTCCGTCCTTCTCAGGAGTTACGGTAAAACGAATTCCGTATTTATGATTTCTTCCCCATCCGTCTTTTGTAATTTCAACGAGCGGAACCGCCGAATTGATATACTTTCCTGCGGATGAAAAAACGCTCGAACCGGGAGAATAAATTCTCTGGCCTTCTTTTGTAGTATCGATGCTCACCTTTCCTCCGTCCGGAAACGAAAGAGAAAGATAGGTCGTTCCTGCGTAAGAGCCTCGATTCTTAAACCAAAGAACGGTCTCACCGGGAACGCCCTTTTTCCATTCAGAGGGAGCCTCTAAAGAAAGGAGGGACGGAACTGCGACTCTCGGTATATCGGGGACCATTTCCCAACCGTTGAAAATAAAATTTTGCGCATAACTTCGATTCGACGGAAAGATCGTGATATTCTTTTCTGCTTTATTGTAATCGAAGTCGATTCGTTTTGTCTTCATTAGAAATTCATGATCTTTCAGAGACAAAAGACCGTCCAAAATCTTTTGTCCTTTTCGAATACCGTAAGGAACCGAAAAAAGTCCGAGAGGTGGCTCTTCGCTTAACACTTCCAAAAATAGAGAATTGAACCCGTCACCCGGAAGTTCTTCCATTATAATTCGCTTAACTACAAAACCGGCTTCCTTTGTTTGAGGGTTTTCACCGTCGCCCGGAAGCCAAGAGTTCTTGGATGCGTCGTAGTGAAGAGGACCGATGTTCAAAAGGGAAAAGGAAAATTTATTTATCAAAGTCCATTCACCGTTTTTCTTTTTGAAAACGCCGAGAACTTCCTCGGTTCCGTTTCGAACCAGAGCGAAAGACTCTAAATCCGGATCTTCGTCGAGATTTCCCACCTTTTTCAGGACGACGTCGGGATTCTTTTGATCGGAAGGAGATAACGACAATTCTACGATTCGGGAATCGGATGGAGTTTTTGAGGAACAACTCACCGCGATAAAAATCAAAATCAATAATTGAAGAATTTTTTGAAAACAAGATACGATTGGATTCATGGTTCGATAACAGAATCCGGGAGGGAAAAAAGCCTGTCTATGATTTTCCGAGGCCCCTATTTTAGATCCAGAACCTCCCTCAAAATTCGAGAATTCACTCGTCCCGTAAACTCGTCTTCGTATCTTTCCAATTCTGTTACAAATTCCTGCGAAAATCCGGCCGCGATCCGAGTTTCCGGAAAGTAATGATACCCTTTCGCTCTCCTTGGCGTAAAAGGAAATTCAATGAGAGAAAGATAGTGCTCCCATTCATTCTTAGATTCGGGCATTTGTTTTCGAATGTATTGATATCCGCGACGTACGTGTTTGATCTCGTCTTCATAGACCTTCTTCATGATCTCAGCCTTTTGTGTATCACCAAATCGCTCGAAAGCCATTGTATAGATTTTTGAAAAGTCGAGGTTCGCTCCTTCGAAAGAAATTGCCATAATTGCGTAAAACTTTTCTAACGTTTGCATTCTTGGAATTTGCTTCCAAAAGATATAGTTGAGCGGCCGATCTCCGAGCTCCATTCCTCCGTTTTTCATTTCCGAAAGATAAAGACGGAGATGATTCTGTTCTTCCAAAAGAGTTCGATACAAACCAAAACGGACTGAAGAAGGCGCTTCTTGAAATTTAAGAATCGCGTAAGCAAAAAGTTCGATCGCCATCAACTCGTGATTGGCAAAATGATGAAGAGTAACGTATCGATTCTCATCCAGAAACAATTGTTCCAATCTGGGGATCTTGCTTTTATGATCGCTGATCTGAATCTTTTTTTCACGAATTGGAAGATTTGGTAAATTAGAAACTTCTAATGTTCGAACATCGTCCGGCGGAATTGTAGGGGAGAATAACTTATCTTCGAGGCCGGCACCGTAGAGCACCTGCTTTGCGAATTCATTCAGAGTCATTTTTAAGCAGGATGTTTAGAGGCGTCGAATCCGAGTTCGATGATGGACCCTTGAATATTCTTTTCATCCGGATTGAGAGAAATTTTTCCTTCTCCGCAGTGATACATGATCTTAAACGTATCCATCAAAGATTGAATGATCTGCAACCCTCGCCCGATATTTCTATGAGGAACCTGCGAACCTTTCCACGGAAGAATTTCACATTTTTTTTCTTGGTGTTTTTGAACACAACTGATGTAGTCTTTGAGGCTTGAATGTTCGGATGAAGTAGTTAGGGATTCTAATTTTTCGGCTTTGAGACCGGAACCGTAATCCATGATCCACAAAGTGAATTTACAATCTTGAATCATCCATCTACAGATGATCGTTTCGTCCGAACTGACTTTGACGTTAGCCGAAATTGAATTCGTTAGGGCTTCGTCGGCGGCCAACTCGATCTGTGTGATATCTTTTTTAGCAAAAGAATTCTCTGAAAGAGAATCTCTCAGGGCATTGCGGAGCGCTCGGATACTGGTTAGATCCGTTGGGAGGAACATAACGTAGGAACCCCCGTGATGTTTAACCAGCAATGATTCGTCAGAATCTCTCATTTCCGTTCCCGGTTACCCGCCTTCCAAGATTAACAGCCCAAAGCAGGCGATTTGAACAAAATATGCCGGTTTTTTTCAGGACGACAACGAAATTCCTGCTTCTCCGGCGGTTTTTTCAATTCTCTGGAGGAGTTTTTCCTTCCCCAAAAGCGGAAAAAGAATCGGTAACTCCAAACCAGCTGACTTTCCGGTGGTTGCGGCCCGGATCGGCATAAAGAGAGTTTTTCCTTTCTGACCGGTTAATTCCCCGATCTTGGACATTGAGTTCTTATAGTCCTCATCGGTTTTTGGATCAGAATTCTTCAGCATTGCATAGAATTCTTTTACTACCTTGGCACCATCGCCTTCTTTTAGGTAACCAGCCGCTTCTTCCGACTGAATCCTCAGGTCCGTGACAAAAAATTCTGCGATGTATTCCGGAGCCTGAGTCAGGTTATCCAGATACACCCTAACAGATTCGACGATCGAAGTAAGTACAGGGTTACTTATATTTTTTACTTCTTCCGGAATATCGGTTCTCTCTTTGAGAAAAGGGAGTAGGTTTTCTAATACTTTCGATATATCCAAATCTCGAATTGTTCGGTTTGACAACCAATTGAGCTTGGATTTAGGATTCATCGCTTCTGCGATCTGAGAAAGATCGGAAAAGTTTGTTACCACTTCTTCGTCTCCGCCTTTCGGTTTTTTAAATACGTCGAAAGTAGACGGCGACTTCGAACAACGATGGACGTCGAAGATTTTTTCCAACTCGTCGCTCGGAAGGTATTCTCTTCCGTCCGGAGAAGTCCATCCTAACAAAGCCATGTAGTTGCGAAAGGTTTCGGGTAAATAGCCGAGATCGCGAAACGCAAGAATCGAAGTGGCCCCCGCTCTTTTCGAAAGTTTTTTACCGTCCATCCCTACAATCTCGGAGGCGTGTGCGAACTCAGGCATTTCGTAACCCAGCGCTTCGTATAACAAAATTTGTCTTGGTGTATTGGAAAGATGTCCGACTCCCCGAATCACGTGAGTGATTTTCATAAGCGCGTCGTCCACGACAACCGCGTAGTTGTAAGAAGGAAACCCATCCGACTTTACGATGATAAAATCGCCGATCAATTTTGTTTCGAACTTTACCTTTCCTTGAATGATATCGTTGACGATCAACGTTTTGGAGGGAGTTTTAAAGCGAATCGAATACGGAATTCCCTGTTTGATTTTTTCTTCGACTTCTTCGTCGGACATGTTTGCGTGAAGACCGTCGTAGACGTACGGAACGCCCATCGCCTCTGCTTGTTTTTTCTTCGCTTCCAATTCTTCTTGAGTACAAAAACAACGGTACGCTTTTTTCTCTTTGAGAAGTTTATCCGTATATTCTTTATAGATCGAAATTCTTTCACTCTGAATGTAAGGACCGAATTCTCCACCGACGCCCGGACCCTCGTCCCAATGGATTCCCAACCATTGCAAAGATTCTAATATGATTTTAAAAGAGGCTTCGGTAGAACGGTTCTGATCCGTGTCCTCGATCCTTAAGATAAACTTTCCGCCTTGGGACTTTGCGTATAAATAATTGAAGAGTGCGGTCCTCGCGCCGCCTACGTGGAGAAATCCACTAGGGGAAGGTGCAAATCTGGTACGAACTTCTCTGTTTTGATTCATGGGGATTGGCTTTTCTCGTTCGAAATTCTTATGATAGGATAATTTTTGAAATTAGCCGTTGTGGTAAATGGTTTATTTGCTGAGAGATCGTAAAATGAAACGGTTTTTTTGAGTTCGTTCTTTCTCAGCGAAAAAAGATCCACATCCGAAGGAAAGTCCAAACAATAATAATCGACATAAGATTCTCCTTTTCTCAAAGGAAAGATCGGAATCGTTCCCGTAAGTCCGATCGCCGGCGGGTATGCCAAAGATTCGTAGTCGTAGTCTCGAGAAGAAGTTAAAGTTCCGTTTGCGGAAATAAATTCCGTCTGCATCATTCTTACCAAAATTCCCCGGAGGCTATGCTTCCACTTGAGAGTTCCGATTCCCGGAACAATCCTTGTCTCTTCGGTTTCCCGAATTCCGCCTTCGTCCCCGAGCACAAATTCTTTTCGAACGTCTTCCAAAGGTTCCGACTTTGGTTGCGGGTTGAAAATCTCCGGTAAAATTTTTGAATTTGATTTTTCGATTCTTTTGGAAATAAATTTCGGAACGAATTCAAGTTTGTTTTTGTCGTTCGGATTCGTTTGAAAATTTCCCTTCCACTCGGAAACGTCCAAAACGATTCTTTCCGTTTGTTCGGTCTTTCCGGATAATTCCATATATTTTAGAATTCCTTGAACCATTTCTTCTTTCCCGGCTTGGTTTCTTAGGAAGATATAACGAGCTTGAAAGCTTGAATTTTCGTAGTATGGAGAAACGATCGGTTTCGAAACAAAATAAATCCGTGAAGAATATTGCTCCGAAGGACTTCTCGAACTTTCAAACCAATTCACTGGAAAACTTCTACAATGAAAAAAGGAGAAGAAAATTCCGGATAAAATGAAGACAAAGAACGGAAATGGAAAACGGATTGATACCGACTCAAAGTGCCTGAAAACTTTTTTCATCTACTTGTAGATCGTGCTTTTCCGAAAAACCCGCAAGGAAAAACCCAAAAATTAAACTTTCTTTACAAAAACGGGGGGTCAGATATGCAAATGTCCGAAGGTGAATAAAACCCTCTTTCACCGGAAAAACACCCTTATTAAATCCAGTCAACTTTTTACAATTGACAGGATAGTGTTCTAGAATTTCGTTGGCCAAAACTGTATGAAGAATTCCAATCCACCAAAGCCGAAGGATGCATTCCCAAAACGTCCTTTTGAAGACCAGGTCAATGACGACCAAAGAAAATATTCGCGTTACGTTTGCGATTCCAGGGCGATTCCGCACGAAATCGACGGGCTGAAGCCAGTTCAGAGAAGAATTCTCTGGGCTATGTGGAATTCGGACGCGAGAAACCGTTATACAAAGACGGTAAAAGTCGCCGGTCTCGCAATGGGATATCACCCGCACGGGGATAGATCCATTCAAGATGCGCTTTCTCAAATGGCGCAGAACTTTACTTTTGCAAATAATATTCCTCTCGTTTCCGGTGAAGGAACCTTCGGAGACGTTTTGGATCCGAGTGCGATCGCTTCTCCTCGATACACGGAAGTAAAACTTTCCGACTTTGTAAAAGATTTGGGATTCTTTGAAAGTTTACCGGATATCGATTACGTTAAGAATTATGACGAAACCGAAGACGAGCCGATCCACTTTGTTGGAAAGGTGCCGATCGTTTTACTCAATAATATCCAAGGGATCGCAACCGGATTTCGTTGTTTTATTCCAGCTCACAGACTTTCGGATATCGTAAAGTCTCAAGTGAATTATTTAAAAACCAAAAAACCGCTCCCGCTCAAGCCCTGGTACAAAGATTTCGGCGGCGAAATCAGAATGGCGGAAACGGAAGCTGGAAACATTACGATGGCGACCTCCTTCGCTTTCAAATGGGAAGGAGACACTCTCTATCTTACCGATTCCCCGATGAACTGGAACAGAGAAAAGGTGGTTTCTCTGATCGACGATATCATCGAAAGAAAAGATTCCTGGTTAAAGGATTACGTCGACTACTCAAGCCAAACGTTTCGAATCGAACTTCAATATAAGAAGGGCGAAAAACCGACTCAAAAAGAAATCATGGCGCTTTTCAACAAAGAAGACGTTCAGACTCTTGCCATGAACGTGATTACCTATGACGGTAAATTGAAAAACTTCAAGCCGGAAGAAATCATCAAACGCTTTTGCGATTTTAGAAAAACGCATTTGATCCGAAGATTCAAACGACTGTCCGGATTGGAAGAGGAGAAGATCGAAAGGAACTCCGAACTGATCCGTTTTATCAAAGAAAAATGGAACGAAAAAGTGATCGGAATCAAATCGAAAAAGGACTTTGAAGACAAACTCAAAGCCTCTAAGTTTAAATACTTCGAATGGTTGTCCACGATTCCCGTCTATAGAATGACCATCGACGAAGTTAGAAAATGCGAGGAGGCGATCGTAGAAGCGAAGACCGCTCTTTCTCGTTACCAAGGTTTGGTGAAAGAGGACAAAAAATTGACCGACTTCATGATAACCGAATTGGACGAACTCCAGACAAAATGGGATAAAGTATGAGCGCCGACAAAACTAAAGTAAAAGAAAAATCATCCCAGGAACGAAACTTTAAAAAACTCTCCAACGTAGAACACGTTCGTATGAGAACCGGTATGTGGTTGGGACAGAATTCCTCCTCCACGTTCGAACAACATTTTTTCCGGAAGAACAACGAAGGAAAATACGAGATCGTTCACGAAGAACTCGAAGACGTTCCCGCAAAATTAAAATGTCTCGACGAAGCATGTATGAACGCCGTGGACGAATATCGTAAGAATCAAAAAGACAAAACGATTCCTGAAAAGGACAAAATGTCCAAGTTGATCATTCAACTTTCTTCGGACAGAAAGAGCGTAACGATCTCCGATAACGGAAGAGGAATTCCCGCCGCAAACGCCGAAGGCGTTTATCTTCATTTGATGTACGGTGAGAATTTCGACGACCACGTAAAACAGGATCACGTCGCCGGACAAAACGGAGTCGGAATTTCGCTCGTGAGAATGGTTTCCAGCTACTTCAAAGTAAAAACGGTAAATGGGGGAACTTCTTTTAAAAAACTTTTTACCGTTCACGACGACGTAAAAAAACAAATTCGTTCTTACAAACTTTCGAAGGACGAAACCGATCGAATCTTTCTCTATTTTGATGAACACGGAAAATTCACGGATTGTCCTCTTCTTACAAAGGATCAAATCGAAAAATTGGGTCCGCTTCTCAAAAAAACAAATATGCAGGAATTGATCGAAAAGGCTTCAAAAGAAGACCATGGAACTTCCGTGGAGTTCGAACTCAATCCGAAGTATTTCAACAATTTGGACATTACGTTTAACGTGGATTTGATGAAGCAATATCTTCAAGATATCGCGATGACAAACCCCGGATTGGAAGTCCAATTCGTCTTCAAGGGGAAAAAGGATAAGTTCAAGTTCAAAAAAGGACTCGATGAAATCTTTTCCCATTCCGATCTCGTTTACTACAAAATGGATTTTAGCGCTCCGACATCCGCTTCACAGCTTCATTTGGAGACCTATCTCGTAATCGGACAAAACAAAAACCTCACTTGGGTGAACTCGATCTTCGCTCCACAGGGTGGATCCGCGATCGAATATCTCGAAAATAGAATCTGTGACGAAGTTCGTAAAAAAAGTCAGATTGTGGCGTTAGAGAAAAAACTCAAAACGAGTTCGACAAGAAACGACGTAAGAAACTGTTTTCACATGTATGTGAATGCAAGACTTTTGAATCCACGTTTTAAATCTCAGGATAAATCCTATCTCATCAATGATTTGAACGAAGAGATTCGAAACGCGATCGATAAACATCTGGAGAAGTTCATCAAGAAGACCGGTCTTTTGGAAGAGATCAAACTTCAAATGGAAAAAAGAACTCAGCTCAAGGCTTTCGAAGACGCACAAAAAGGTCTCAAAAAAGCAAGCCGGATGAACATCCCAAAACTCATGCCGCCAACCGGGAAACCGGGAGATCCGGGAAGAGTTCTGTTTGTGGCGGAAGGAGACTCGGCGATCGCAGGTTTGCGTCCCGCAAGAAATCCGAAATTACACGGTCTATTCCCGCTTCGCGGTAAACCGCTCAACTGTAAAGGAATGAGCATCGCGAAAGCGATCGCAAACGAAGAATTAAAGAATATCGTAGCAATCGTCGGTTTACCTCTCGATCAAAAAGTGAAATCGATCGAAGAATTGAACTACGAAAAAATCAGTATCATCACCGATGCGGACTTTGACGGTTATGCGATACGTTCTTTAATGTTGTCTTTCTTCTACGAATACTGGCCAGAACTTTTCGAGTTAGGTTTTATTCACATCTCCAGCGCTCCCCTTTACGAAGTGGATGTGAAATTCGGAGATAAGAAAAAAGAAACAATCTTTTGTATCGACGACAAGGACTACGAAGACCTGATCAAACGTGTCGAAAAGGGCGGAGGAGAAATCACTCGCAAAAAACGGAATAAAGGTCTTGGCGAAACGGGCAAAGAAGCTATGAAATTCGCAGTCGATGAATGTATGACCAAGATTACGATTGGAAACAAAAAAGAAGCTTCCAAGATCCAGAATCTTTGGTTTCATAAAGATTTCGCCGAACAAAGAAGAGACGCGATTTCCGAATACGCAATGAGCGTCATCGAAGACTGATTTTTTTTCTTTTAGAATTTCCAAACGACTCGACCGAAAAAGTCGTTTGGAAATTTTCATTCCTATCTAAACCGACATTTCGAACTTTTTCTCTTCCATTCTGAAAAATCTCAAAACACATCTTACCCGATGTTGATGCGTTAAGAATGAACAGCAAGCTAAATTCATTCGTGATTCATTACAACGAAAATCCGGATAAACGAGGTCTACTTGACTAAATTGCGTTTCGTCAATCCTTTTGAAGCAGCGGGAATTGTTGTGAAAAACTGCCTTGCTCTGAAATTCTAATTTCAAAAAGATATAAAGTTCCTTTGTGATAGAATCCCGCAATCTTTCCTTACGACAAATAATTAAACACGACAAAAGAAACAGAACTTCAGGACCAAAATCACACTTTCACTAAATTCACTTATTAGAATTTTCTAAAATACTATAGATTGAAATATTTTCCGATCAATTTAATATTCCACGACCTATAATCTCGAGAATTTTTCTAAGTTCGGCCTCGTCGTCAAATTGCTCGTTCTTACTGAGGACGAATCTATAAATCAAATAAGATATATGAATGCTGTAAGAAGTTTTGACGAGCGTATCAGGATCGATCTCTTTTCGAATCTCGCCTTTCTCTTGAAAATAACGAATCGCCTTGTAGGCGGGAGCAAAGAGATTTTCCTTCCAGATGGACCCAAAGTATTCCGCGAAACTTGAGTCATGAAGAATCGCGGATGCTAGGATTCTCACTTTATGATGATTTTCCTTTGCGGCTCGGATACGATTTCTCATAATCGAAAGATACCACTGTTCAAAGGAGACATTTCTTTCTTCTAAGAATTTTCGAAGTTCGGGCATCTGTTCCGCAAAAGCGGTTTCATAGACGATGGACGACAATATTCTTAAATAGAGATCTTTTTTGGTTGGGAAATACTTGAACAGGGTTCTTTCCGTCACCCGCGCCGCTTTCGCGATCTCCGAGGTCGTGGTCCCCTCGAATCCCCTTTCTCCAAAAAGTTTTTCCCCCGCCTGAAGAATGTCCTTTTCCTTCACGCTTGTCGGATTGACGTATTTTCCGTATTCGCTTAGTAATTTTTTTCGATTCAGTTTCAAGCGGTTCCCTACACTCGATTCTGAAAATCGAGCTTAGAATGAAAGTAGAATTCCCGTTCAGATTTTTCTTTTTTTCCGATTTTACCGTAAAATTATCTTGTATAGTAAACACTATACTTATTTTTTGAAAATATAGCGTTTACTATATTTGAGGTATTTTATGAAAAAAGTAGATTTGACAATTCCCGAAATTCTTCCGGTGCCTTGGCTCAAGAAGGGGATCGAAACGGCCGCGTCAGGTTCCAAAATTCTTCCGGATGGAAGGGTTCAGTTTTGGATTCGTCATTCTCCCGTAAAAGGTGTTTCGCCGAAAATGCTTGTTTGGTGGTTTTCCCATCTGGAAGGAAAGATAAAATACGAAGGAGGCGAATATGAAAAATACAGAGTCTGGCATCCGGAAGACCACGTTCATGCGAGTTATGAAAAACGACTTCCCGACGGTTCGATCGGGCCAGGCGCTTCCATTCGTTTGGTGGAATACCTTGGGAGAAATAAAAAATTTATCGTCAATATCGTAACCGACATTGAAAAGTTAGACGAAACAGGGTACATCCACAACCCAAAGTTGGAGGGAAAGTATCCAGTTGCAAGAATGGAATATACCTTTGCGGCTTCGGGAAACGATACGATCTACGAAAACTGTTTGATTATTGGCTGGGAAGGCTGGACCTGGAAGCTCATTCGCCCCCTCTTTTTAAAGTTCGTCTTTAGTAAAGAAAGAGGATTGGCCTGGATTCGGCACAATATCGAAGAAGTTGGTCAATTCGAACGTTTTCTCCCGGAACTCTATCGAAAGGAAAATTCCCAGAGATCGGAAAGAGCCGCCGTTTGATCGAAAATCCGTTTTTAACGAAGCAAAATGAATTCGAAAAATAGAATATTCTAAATTTCTTAAAATCCTCTTGAGATCGACTTAAAAGTCTGAAAAGGAATTCTTCTTTTAAAATTCCTTTCTCAAGTTCTTTTCAGACCTGGTTGACGGCTCTGATCGCGGAAGCAAGAGCCCCTTCCACCGTCCCGTTCAATTCTGCGGTATGTTCCCCCGCAAAAAAGATTCGATCCATCGGTTTGAGCAGGGATATGATCGATCCGTAACTTCCCGGAGGAAAAGTTGCGATGCCCGAAGGAACGTATTTGGAATAAGAAGACTCGCTGCTTTGAATCCGAAGTACCTGTAGATCTTTTTTCTGACTCAAACGCTCCAAAGCCAGTCGGATGTATTCCACTTTCAACGCATCCGTCGACGTCGCCATCACTTCGTAACGATCACCCGTCGAGATCATTCCTAAAACCTTATCCTCCGAATTCGATTTTGTGCCCGCGTCGTAAAGAAAACCGGCCGCCGAATCCGAATATGCTGAAAAGTTTTCTCTTGTCCAAGGCGCCTCTCTAAGCATTAGAAAAGTTTTATAGATTCGGGAATAACGAATTCTCAGGGCCGAAAGTTTCTTTTCCTTATCCAATTCCGGATCCCATTGAATCGACGTAAGCTGGTTCGCCGGAATCGTCGAGATACAAGCGCTTCCCTCGACCTTCTTTCCGGACGATGTAGTCACAGAAACTTTTCCTTCTCCTTGAAAAACCGATACGACTGGGTCCGCAAAAATTGTCTCCGTATTTTCCAAAGAAAAAACGAGAGCCTTTGCTAGCGATTCCATTCCACCTTCGATTCTCGTGTTGTATTTTGGAAAGTTGATCAAGTCGGACAAAACTTTCTGTGCAGAAAGGGAACGAAGTGAATCTCCGTAATATAACGAATATTTAAAATTCAAAATCGCAAGATCGTCGGGAGTCATTCCCTGATAGATTGAAAAATTATAAAAGCTGATTCGATCCAACTCTTGTTGTTGTGCAGAGTTGATCTTCGAATTCATTTGAACGAGTTTATTTAGAATTTCCTGCGATTTGGAAGAAATTTCCCAGGCTCCCGCTTTCTGATAAGAACCGAAAAAAAGATCAGATTGAACCTCAAAGTCTGTAGTCTTCAATCCCAATTCTCGCGCCAAACTTCTTGCGGTTTTATGCTCGGCTTGAATCCATTCCGCTCCGAGGTCCAAAAAATTTCCGCTCGGATCAGCGACCGTCCGGATTCTTCCCCCCAAACGATCCGAAGCCTCGATCAATTTCACCTTGATTCCGGTTTTTCCCAAAAGATAGGCCGCATATAACCCGGAAATTCCGCCTCCCAGCACAATCACCGTCTTTTGTGGCCCGGTAGATCCCTGCGCCCTTAAATTCATCCCAGGAAGGCCTGAAATGCCGGCGGCGGTCAAAATTCCAAGTTTGATAAACTCTGATCTACTAATTTCCATTTTTAAGTCCGAATTGATTTCGGGAATTCGATCCCATTCTCTATTTTCGGCAATTGCCCTCCTTCCCCAAGGAAAGATTTTGACAAAAGGTTCGGAAATCTGTCGTATTTCTTCTTCGTAAAAACCTTGCACGGAAAGGACGGAAAAATTTCCCTGTCCCTAAGCTTTCAGGGAGGAAGTTGGGTGAAATTCCCACGCTGACCCGCAACTGTGATTTCGAGTTTCGAAAGGAATTCGATAAGCCAGATCTTCCCCGCGAACACCGTCCTCGAGGTAGGGACAGTTCGAAACTCGCCTACGCATTTTCATGCTTCCGCGATGGGGTCCCGAAAGACGAGAACGTCGGGGGACCCGAGTGGAAAATCTAACTTTTTCAATCCATTCGTTTAGATCGGATTCTAATTCGAATTCATACGATTCTAAACTTAGAATCTTATCTACCCCGACAAAAGACAACTTTTGTAGGAAACAACCATGAAACGAAACGTAATTTGGAACCTTTTAGTAACGGCCGTTCTTCTTTTTGGAACTGTGAACTGTTTTGAAACGAAGCAAGAAGAGAGTAAAGACGATCAAATCACCGCCCTCTTAACGATTGTGAATGCTACGAATTTGCAAATCGCAGGGACTTGGAACGCATACAATGGAACTCCGGCTTATGCAGGAGACGCCTTTAGCAGCGCCGGAACCGTTAAGACCGGAGAATATACTTTGACGAATTATTCCTTCAGACAAGTAAGCGGGACTTCCACTTATGCGGGAGTTATTTTAGAATTTGATAATACCAAACAAGTGATGTATGTCCAATTTACCGAACATCCTTTCGGTGCTGTCGGGAAATTTTCAGCTTATTATTGGAACTACTTCACGGATAATAAATTTTATCTCTGCGGCGATTTGACCGGCAATAAAAATACTTTAGACGCTATCAAAGCAAGCACACAAGTAAACGATAAAACAAATATGAATTCCGGTTGTTATACGAACAATACGTTCACTCCCGGAACCGGATTTGTTTGGAATCGTTTCGAAGCGAAGTAAACTGAAGAATGAGTTAGGCGAATTGTATATAAATTCGCCTAACTCGGATAAACTTATGAAAAACATAAAACTAAACGGGAAAAGTATTCTGATTATTTCCGCTCTTCTCTTTTTATTTTTCGGATGCAAAGAATCCGAAAGTGAAGAATCGGATTCTATTGCAGCGCTTCTTTTCCTCGCTCAAACGAACGTCAACAACTCATACAAAAATCCTTGCCGAAGTCGCTCGGCGATCGATCAGGTTGGAATCTTTAACGCCAAACAAATTGTAAGCGCACCTGCGGATACCGGAACCGGTTTTCAGGATTCATCCTGCGCGTCCGACGGTATTTTAGGACTTGGAAATTTTAACGGATCTCTCGACGTATTTACTTTGGATACGAATGGTGCGGGTGCGTCACTCGTCCTTGGATGGAATGGAAAAAAAGTCCAAAATACGACTGGCAACGACTTTATCGTTTTTGAAAATCCGTTTCAGCAGAACAGCAGTCCGACGAACGTTTTTCTAGAACCCGTGATAGTAGAAGTAGGAAACGACCTCACGAATTGGTGCGGTTGGAATCCGACTTACAACGGTGGCGTCACTTTCTCGACAGACCCAGCGAATTGGCTTCGATTTGCCGGACTTCGTTATGTGGATTACAATCAAGAAAAGAATCCGATGGATTCCACAACACTTTTCGCTTCCGGCGGAGGCGACGGATTCGACCTTCTCGACGCAAACTTTGGCGCTTCTGGAAGCGGATGTAACGGCGCTTTGACGGTAAATCTACAAACCAACGGATTTCTATACGTCAAACTGACTTCCGCAAAAGCGACTTTGACAACACTTCCGGTCCCGGGCGCCAATGAAAATCCGGACATAGACGGCGTAATCGCAAAACAACTCAGTCCTTAAATTAGGAGAATCTAATGGAAAAGATCAATCTTGCTCTTCAAAAATGGAAAACCGCTTTGAACCAAAACGAAGGTGTTTCGACTTTAGCGGTGATTTTAGCCGGAATTTCTCGCTTTCTTCCGCATCCTTCCAACTTCACATCGATCGGCGCGATGACGGTTTATTCCGGCGCTCGTGTAAGAGGTTGGAAATCATTTTTATTTCCGATGTTCATTCTCCTAACCACGGATTATATTCTTTCTCGAGTTCACAATTACGAAATGTTTTACGAAGGCTTTTTTCTAGTTTACTTTTCATTGATGATAAACGTTTTTCTCGGAAAGTGTTTTCTGAAGAATCAAAAAAATCTAATGTTCGTTTCCGGGGTGGCGCTTCTTGCGAGCGTTCAATTTTTTACGATTTCCAACTTCTCCGTTTGGGCGTTTTCTTCTTTGTATACAAAAACTTGGGACGGATTGTTGACTTGTTATTTGGTTGCAATTCCATATTTCGCTGGCACGTTGTTAGGTGACTTGCTTTACACTTCCGTGTTATTCGGTATTTTAGACCGGGTTGAATCGAAGGTTAAGGGAAGAATTTCGATTCTTAAAAACCGAATAAAAAAGGAACCTCCGTTTGAATCTAAACGAGTTACACTCCAAAATACAAAGTAAAATCGATCTAAAAACAAAACCTCCCGGTTCTTTAGGAACTTTGGAATCGCTTGCTCTCCAGATAGGCTTGATTCAAAATACCGATTCTCCCGAACTGAAGGAACCGCATCTTTTAGTTTTCGCAGGAGACCACGGCCTTGCAAATTCCGGCGTGAGCGCCTATCCTAAGGAAGTTACCTATCAAATGGTATTCAATTTTCTGAATGGAGGCGCGGCGATCAACGTTTTCTGCAGACAAAATTCGATTCGTTTGAAAGTGATCGACGCGGGGGTTGATTTTTCTTTTCCTCACGATTCCGTTTCCAAAAACTCGGATTTTATCAGCGCCAAGGTCGGCTTTGGAACCAAAAATATCCTTATGGAACCGGCGATGACCGAGGACGAATGTAAACAGGCGATCGAAAGAGGCGCTTGGGTGTCGACCGAATCTGTATCAAAAAATTGTAATGTAATAGGATTCGGGGAAATGGGAATTGGAAACACATCTTCGGCGAGTTTGATTACGGCTGCCGTCTTGGATAAGGATCTCAAAGAAGTGACCGGGCGAGGAACCGGATTAAACGATCAAGGGTTTCAAAAAAAAATCGTAATTTTGGAAGAATGTATCCGCAAATATAAGTCGGATCTAAAAACCCCGTTCGATATTCTTCGTTTTTTTGGAGGATTTGAAATCGCGATGATCGTAGGTGCGATGATCGACTCCGCTAAAAAAGGAAGGATCATTCTGATAGACGGATTTATTGCGAGTTCCGCTTTCCTAATCGCACAAAGAATGGAGCCTTCCATAATCAAAAATGCGATATTCTGTCACAAATCGGTCGAGCCCGGTCACGTTTATATATTAGAAGAATGGAATGCAACGCCACTGTTAGATTTGGAACTTAGACTGGGAGAAGGAACCGGTTGTGCAATCGCATATCCGATTCTACTTTCCTCGATCGCTTTTTTGAAAGAGATGGCTTCCTTTGAATCGGCTAAGGTGGACCAAAAGAATTGATCTTTTCTTTTTTAAGGGAGGAATGGAATCGCTTTTGTGCCTCGTGGATGTTTAACACGAGACTTCCCGTTCCGCCTTTTTACGTTTATTCGGAAAACTCCATATCGCGCTCGTCCAGATACTTTCCTTTTATGGGTTGGATCGTTTCCGCAGGAGCGTCCTTTGCCAGTTACGGTCTGGCACAGATTCTCCCGGTTGAAATTGCGATTCTTTTGGGAATGATCGTAAGCGTTCTGATAACGGGGGGGTTTCACGAAGACGGCCTCGCAGACGTCTGTGACGCGTTTGGCGGAGGATGGAGCAAAGAAAAAATTTTAGAAATTATGAAAGACAGTCGTATCGGAACCTTCGGTTCGATCGGTTTGATTCTATCGTTGGGACTAAAGTTTCTTCTCCTAATCCATTTATTCAAACTTTCACCTTGGATTTTTCTGATTACATCCTGGTTCGCACACGCAGCAAGCAGATGGTTCGCTTTGGTTTTGATGATGCTGATTCCTTACGCGAGAGACAACGATCTTTCCAAATCGAAGCCGATCGTTAAAAAATTATTTTTTTCGGACTTTTTAGTTTCTTCATTCTTTGGATGTTTTCCCGCGTTCCTTTTCGCGCAAAAATATCCGGATCAAATTCTCCGAATTCTTCTCGATTTTGGATTTGCGTTTCTTACGATTATCTATCTAAGGTATTATTTTAAAAAGTGGATCGAAGGATTTACCGGAGATTGTCTCGGATTTACTCAGCAAGTTACCGAGTTGCTTTTGTATCTTGGAATTTTAAGCTCTTGGAACTTTTTTTAATACGACATTCGACTCCGAAAGTTCCTGCGGGAATGTGTTACGGAAGAACCGATCTTCCTCTCGTTTCCGATTTTCAAAAGGAGTTTGTGAAAATTTTCTCCAAATTAAAAGCCCCGATCAATCGAATCTATTCGAGTCCGAGCCGACGTTGTAAAGAATTAGCCGAATTCTTATCCAAAGAATCGAATCAAACCGTAGAATATTCGGATCTACTTATGGAATTGAACTTCGGATCCTGGGAAGGAAAACTCTGGAACGAAATTCCGAGGACCGAGTCCGATTATTGGATGAAGGATTTCGTAAACCAAAGAACTCCTAACGGAGAAAGTTATCTCGATCTTTCAAAACGGATTTCCGATTTTTTAGATGGGATTCTTAAAACTATCCCTTCGAACTCAAAAATCGGAATCGTAACACACGCAGGCGCGATTCGATCTTTTCTCTGTCAACTCGCCTCTATTCCATTGGAAAGCGGGTTTCGGTTCGATTTGGATTACGGCTCCGTCAGTAAAATCTCCATAGATAAGAATGGGACAGAATTTTTTTCCAAAGTTGTCTATTGGAATCGTTAAACGAATTGCCTGAACAAATTCGATTTCGGTTTTAGAATTCGTTTTTCACAAAAGAAAATTTCCTTTTTTTGACAATTCCGGATTCTCCACTCGATAGATTTTTTAGAAATGGCCGATAGATTGTTTAGTATGCGTTCCAATCTTAAGGCGGTGTGGATCCTTTGTCTTTTACTCCTTTTGCACAAAGATCAGCGTGCATCGGAAATTCCGGAACGTTCAAAATTATTCATCATAGACGCATCCGGTTCGATGAACGAATATCTCGGAATCTATCAAAAGATTCATCTTGCAAAAAAGCACGTGAGTCACTATGTCTCGGCGCTTCCACTCGAGACGGATATAGGTTTTTTAGCGTATGGAAACCGAGTTCCAGGTTGTTCTTCCTCGAGACTTTATCATCCCTTGGAAGCCGGCAATCCCGATACGTTTAAGAATCGGTTGTTCGGACTGACACCGGCCGGCGCCACTCCTTTGGCAGAATCGATTCGGATTGCAGGAAACCTAATCGCTCAGAGAAAAAAGGAAACCGAAATCATTTTAGTCACCGACGGCGTGGAGAGTTGTTATGGAGATCCGCAGAAAGAGATTCAGGTATTAAAACAAAAGGGAATTCCGTTTAAATTTCACGTTCTCGGTTTGGGTCTAAAGCCCAACGAAGAACAACAGATGAAAATTCTGACCGAAGAGGGAAACGGTATTTACTTCGGAATCGAAGACGATTCTTCGTTTCACATCGCTTTGGATTCTCTCAAAAATCGTCCTTCCGGCGCAGTCTCTGTTCCAACCTCCAAACCACAACCTCAGCAGGACGCGACGGTTTGGTTTGAGAAAATTCATCGAAATCAAGAATCGGATTCTAAGACCGTTTATACGATCGATTTCGGATTCAATACGTTAAAAAGTTCAAAAAACTGCGTAGTTTTTAATTTGAAACAGGCGCCGATTCACTCGAATTCAAGTTTAGGTTCGAAAAGAATCTCCTCCCCGGAAAGTTTAATTTTAAGTAAGAGCGAATGTTTTGATCTCAGCGCAAGTCAGGGAAAATTTATGATCGAAATTCCAAAACAAAATCCCTTGTATGGCGTTTTGGAACTTTGGGATATGACCGAAGTTCCCACTCCTCTAGCAGTTTCAAAAGAAGAGGAACTCCGTTAGACGTCACAGGCTAAGATCAAACTCCGAAGGAAAACTTACTTTGTATTTCAGTTTAATCTCTTGTTTCTGATTCGGCTTTACTTCCATTTTCCATTCTAAAATTCCTGAATCTTTCCTTAACTCGGAGTAGTTCGGAGTTGTGGAAGAATCGATCGTGACCTGAACACTCTCCACTCCCGAAACAGGAATCGACTCTTGAAACGAAATGGATCTGGATTCCTTTCCGAAGTTTTCAAGTTCCACTCGTATTGATTTTTCGATCACCTTGGTTCCGGATAAAAGTCCCTCTTTGGTCTGATTGGACTCCTTTCTATAAATGGCTCGAACCTCGTTTTCCGATCCAAAAGAAATTTCTGCTTTTTCACCGGGGCTGATATAACCGAAACTGGAAGTTCCCACCATACCCGCTTGCCGAAAAACGGCTGCTTCACCGGGAAGAATCGGAAAACCCGATAAGTTTTTAAAACTCCCCCGAATAAGCGGATAACGTTTCAAACTCGGAACATAAAGAGCGCTAAAGGCCGCATCCGTAGTAAAGGAAGCTAAAGAAAGTTTTTTCGATTCCTTTCGGGAAAGAAGTGTCACCGGTTTTGAATATCTAAATAGAAACCCGCTTCCGGATTCTTCACTTTTTCCAGTCGTCGGATCGGTATTTGCTTCCGGTGCCTCCGCCTCGGGAGCGGCACCCGCTTCTCCTGCGGTACTTTGACTTTGAAAGGTGACTAGAGCGTCCTTTTCGGTTTGGCGTTTTTGGTCGTATAATTTTTGACTGGAAAGTCGAGGTCTTCTTCCGCTCACATCGGGGCTGGAGGTAGATAATAAAAGATTAATATTGTTCCAATCTTCTCCGCTCTCTTGAACGATTTCAGCCAAGTATTCGAGTTCGACTTTTTCCCTTCCGTCCATACGAACCGAATAAAACGGCTTCCACGAAACTCCGCCGGATTGATAGGTCAGATTTAACTTTGTTTCCTTTTTTTCGGTCCCGTTATAACTCACGAGAACTTTGGTGATACGGGCCGCCTTTTCGGAAAGGGAAAGAATGATACTCAGCTTATCTCTCAAATCGGAAAGTTTTTTTCGAAGGTCTTTGATCGAACGATTGATTTCCTGATTTGAATTCAGTGCGATTTGAATCGCATGACGATTATTATTCAGCGACAAAAACCATTTTTTAGACTCCGCTTCGTTCTTTTTGTAAAAAAGATTTTTAGAAACCAATTCGGCGATTTTCAATCTTGTATCGGTAAGAATCTTTTTCAGATTTTTTAAGTTGGAATCCTTTCCTTCGTAGGCTTCGATTTCTTTTTCCAGGGCTCGAATCCGTTTTTGCAGATCCAAAGCCTCTTCGTTGTGAATAATCGCACCGGTTTCAATCCAAGTACTCGAGCCGACAACCGACGCTCCCGAAGCATCGACTGAGGCGACCAGCGATTCGTCCTGAATTTGAACGGGAAGATTTCGAATGAGAAGTTCGTTCACTCCAGGTTCCAATTGAATTTTTCCGCTCCGTAAAACTCCGGCCGAGGATTCGTACAAGGTAACGTCTTGAACTTTCAGTTCGATTTCTTTCGCTTCCAGGGAAAAACTCTGTAGAAGACTTCCTAAAAAGAGAAAAATTCCAAATCGCAAGATTAAAGAATCGAATCGATTCTGTTTGAACGAGGACAACGCTCTTAACTGTAAAGGTTTCATTTTAATATCCTCCCGATCCAGGGGTTCTTATCAGGCGGTTTTCGGCGGGGTGACTTACGGAATATTCAAATTCTATAATTTTCTTTCCGCCGGCTGGAAGTTCGATCTTGTAAGTTAAAATTCCTTCGACATTTTTTGCAGGAACGTCTTTTCCTGGTTCGAACTTGATGTCGACGCTATCGTCGACCGTATACGGAATTCGATCGATCAACGTGATCATACTGGTTCTTTTTTTGCGATTTTTGACCTCGATGCTGACCTTGTATTTTATTTTCGTTCTTGAGGAAATCACACCTTCTTTTTGTTCAAAGGAAGTTTCTCTTCGATTTACAAGAATGTCCCGGTCCTGACCGAGTTCCATACGAATCGCTTCTCCCGGTTTACTGACGCTTAAGACCGTGTTGCCAAGAAGAGTATTCCCCGAAAAAACTTCCATCGGCCCCGCTAACAACGGTTCTCCTTCCGAATTCGAAGCTTCCACGGTAAGATACGCTCCCGGTCCGGCGATCGGAGAAGTCGCATAACCCGGAATCAACGAAAGGGATTTCTTTTTTAAGAATACTTTATTGAGGGAGCGATCGGAAGGTATTGTCTCTTGAATTCCGGAAGAATATTGATAGTCAAATCCTTCCAGAGGTGAAGGAGGAATCAATCCTCCGGGAATCTTTTGAGATGAAAGAATCAGACTTCCTTTACGAAGTAAATCTTCAGTATACGTTTCGATAGAATTCAATTCCTTTCTCGAAAAATCAGATAACTTGGAGAATTTCTTTAGAGCTTCCTGTCCATAATAATTCGCTTGGTCGTACTGGCCGTTCTTGAAGTTGTATTGCTGGTTCGCTAAGTCCGTTTTTAACTGATTGAGATTATCTTCGGTCCTAAGCGAGTTTGCACGATTGGAATAATTTTGCTCGATAATCTGACGAGATTGTTCCATCGGAGCCGGAACCGGTTTTCCTGAACTTTTCTCCTGAGCATAGCCGTCGGCCTTGGAGTTCGAAGGCATTCGTTTGCTTCTTTTTTTCGATTCTTCCCTTTTCTCTTTTACGATACCTCCGCTCATGGAGGGGGAATCTTGACTTCGTAACGTTTCATCGTTAGTTTCGTTATATTGTTGTTTGACCTCTTCCGTCGCTGATTGAGTTTGAATTCTCCACTCACGTACGACCGGAAGATCGATATCAAGATCCGGATTGGAAGCGGTAAAAAATAATTTTACCTTATCCCAATCTTCTCCGGTGTCGTTCCTGACAAGAGCAAACCAGCTGAGATCGCCGCTTCTCGATTCGTCGGTTAACTGAAGGGAATATCTTGGAAACCAACTCGCACCGGGAATTAAATATTTATATTCGATCAAAGCTTCCGTATCTTCCGTCGTCTCCGTTTCAAGATAAAGTTCTTTTCTCTGTTTTGCCTCGAGTCTTCCTAAGTGATCGAGGCGGGCGTCCACAACGAGTCCTTCTTCCCGAACTTGATCCAAGGATTCTAATTTCTTTTGTCGAAGAGAAGAGAGCTGATTGAGATGTTCTTGATATTGTTTTTGAAACGCGGCTAAGAATTCGGGATCTGCGACTTCTTCTTGTAAAGCATGATCCCCCCTTAAGACCGGAGAAATTCGTACGATCGTTTTTTCTTCGTCAATTAATTCTTGAATTTCCGCGCTCAACAATTCGATCTGATCATTGATCATTTCCTGTCTCTTAAGAAGAGATCCGATTTCTTTCGTCCTCGCTCTTCTTTCCACTTTGATCTTCCCTCGAATTCCGCGTATCTTTACCTTTCGTGAAGAATCCGGAAAACGAACCGAAATCGTTCTTTCGGAAACCTGATCCGGAATTTCACCGAGATAAATCTCGGAACTTCCTGCTTTAATCTTGGCTCGAAGATTTCTTGTAACGTAACCGAAACTAGAATACAAAACTACGGATTGAATCCGGGATGGATCCGTCTTTTCAGAGGAAACGGAAATCCGTTGTTCTTCGGAAGGCCGCTCGGAATTTTCGTCGTCACTATCTTCCTGTCCCTGCGTCGAAGTCGTCAGGATAAGAAAAATAAGGAGCAATTTTGGAAATAATTTATTGTTTGTCCGTAATTGCGGAAGGGATTTTTGCATACGGTTTTCTCCAGGAAACCAGAGTTTCTTCTCCACGAAAAGAAACTCCGATCATCGGCTTGGGTCAACCGTTTTCCCTTTGGTTTTTAGAGCTCGAGTTTCAGAATGTACTTTGTGGGTGAGGTTTTTGACCTTCCACGGTGAAGAATCGTTTCTGACTGATTAAAAAACTACCCAATACCGTCAAAGAAACGATCGATCCAATCTGAAGAATTCTCGGCAAAGCCGAGATCCATTCATGACTCAGGAGCATTCCAAGTTTTTCAACGCCGGTAAAATCCATCGGAAATAGGAAAGAAATTGCAACTATTGAGCTCATTCTTACGATCTCGGAGATCATACCGCTGGTCTTCGTTTCAAAAATCGCGCTGATATTCCAAAACGTCCAGAGGACATAAAATCCCAGAACCAACATTTCAAAAAGCGGAAGTTCCTTTTTGAATTCTATGTAAATCATGGAAGCGCCGATTCCAAATGCAAACTGGACCGCAGAATAAGTCATCAGAGTCGCAGGAATTTCAGTATTAAACTTTTTGTAGGTTTTTTTGTCGATTTCCGGCGGGGAAATAAATTTACCGATGTCTGACGGCATCCAACCGGGAGGTTTGAACCAAATCAGAATTTTATCTCTCCAGCTTTTTGTTTTCCAAGAAATCTTCGCCAGGTCTTCAAAATGGTGAATCTGAGCGTGAATCGGACTCCATGTTTGAAGAGGTTTTACGATTCCATAAATAGGTTCGTCTTCTTCTTCAATAAAAGTACCGAACATTCTATCCCAAATACAAAGGGTTCCCGCGTAGTTTTTATCGATATATTTCGGGTTTCTGGCGTGGTGAACCCGGTGTTGAGAAGGAGTATTAAAAACGTATTCGAAAATTCCCAGCTTTCCGATCAATCGAGTATGAATCCAAAATTGATAAGCGAAGTTCACTTGGATGCAGATTACAAACATCATCGGTGAAAAACCTATGACTGCCAGAGGAAGATAGAACGGCAGAGAAAAAAGATTTTGAAACATTCCTTGTCTCAAGGCGACCGTATAATTATAATCTTCGCTTTGATGATGAGCTACGTGCGAAGCCCAGAAAATATTGATTTCGTGTCCGAGCCGGTGATACCAGTAATAACAAAAATCGGCTAACACGTAGCATACGACCCAGCCGAAGACTGACGTTTCTGAAATTCTAAAAATTCCAAAATTCTTATATACCCATGCGTAAAAAGAAAGCAAGGCTACGGTTATAAAAACCGTAAAAACCTGCATATAGATTCCCGCGGTTAGATTGCTTACGGAATCCTTAAATCGATAGACCGGCTTTTTGATCGCGTAGCCGGTAATCAGCTCCACTGCGAGCAAAACAAAAAAAACGGGTGTGATCAATTCGATAAGATTTTTTTCCATTGTCGGTTCGCTTCCTATTCTCTTCTTATAAAAGGATTCATCCTAATCGCTGTGAGCTGATCTTGGGACAAATCCTTCACTCAAAATTGACTTTGTAACGAACGCTCTGTCAACAAAAAAGAAGACCGATGCTGGGATATAATCAGAAGTTAAAATAACGTGCGTTACAAATAGAATCCAATTCTAAATAAGCAATAGCCCTTGAGGATCATTTAGAAGAAGATCGTCATCGAAACACCGAGCGTCCAAATATATCCTCCGTAGGAATAATTTGGATTTCGCTCCGTTGGAGTGTATTTGTTTACTTCGTTCGCTTTTAATTGGTGATTTTCAATCACAATGTCAAAGATAAGAGGTTTTTTTAGTCGATTCATAAATTTAAACGTAGTAGGGCTGAATACATAAGAAAATCCTAAACTATAAATATTACGATCCGAATCCATCCAGTTATTGGTTCCGGGCATTGAGGGAAGTGGTGTCGGTTTAGTCGCGAATCCCAATCTCGCTTTTAGAAATTTAAAAAGGGCATATTCCGCGCCGATTCGAAAGTTAGTTGTATCGTGAAGATACAAAGGTTCGGAATACTTTTCCTTGATTCTGGATAATTTGAATTGGCTCCAAATTTCACGATTCACATCAAAACTCAACACCAAACGGTCGTTAGGTCGAAACGCAAGACCATAGGAAAACACTCTGGGGTTGAATCCGTCCAAAATCGCAAGATCAAAGTCCAACTGAATTCCAAGAAGAGTAGTCTGTGCTCTCGCAGGAACAGGATCCACCTGCATGACGGTTTCCCTCTTGTAGGAAGCTCCTAAACTGAATTTGCCGTACGAAAATTGCAGACCGTAAGTAGGATTGATCAGCGGTTTTACCGTAAGAATTACTTGCGAATTCGCCGTAACCGGATCGGGGGAAATTGGAACGTCCTTCATCAAAATGCTACCGGTTCCGCCTGCAAGCGCCGTAAAACCGATTCCTGCAAATAGACGATCCTTCCAAATTTCAAGCCCAAGTCCGCCCATGATGGTAGGCCTTTCATTGCTAATTCCCTGTTGCAGATAACGTGGAACCGTAGGATTCTGATCGTTGAGTGTTAGAAGATTTCCTGTTCCGGGAAGAATTGCGTTTATTCCAAAACGAAAACCTCTGCTCATATCGAACATATCGTTTAGGTTTAGAGTTAAACCCAAACCTACGAAACTATCTCGGATCTTGTTTAGATTTTGATTCCGCGGCGCAGTCGTATGCGAAGTTGGATTGGCGTACATATATTGAAAGGAAACTTCATGAACGCTTCTTTCCGGACGATTCGCCGGCTTGTATTTAAAAACGTCCTTTGTAAAACCTTCTTTCGTATCGGCCCAAAATCTTTTATACCAAGGGCCGATTACGGAAGGTGTCGGTTGTTGATTGGCCGGGTCGTTCGGATCCGCGTTAGGCGGAATCATAGGAGTGGTGTCTTTATTCTCCGGATTGGGATTTTCCGGATGATTAGTTCTAGCTTCTTTTTCCATTGCGGCAAGAATTAAATCACCCTCGGAAAGTCTTCCTAAACCGGCAGGATTGTAAAACACCGCAGATGAATTGTTCACAATCGAGGTAACCGCACTCCCCATCCCGGCCGCCGCCGGATGTGCGCCATAGATATCGCCATAACTTCCCGCGTGCAGATTCTCTCGAAATCCGAGAGCCATCAACAAAACTATCCCTATCGTTCTTTTTAACTTAAAAATTTTCAATTTCGCCTACCCTCTTTCCAAACAATCGATGAAGGAAAGATACAATCTTACTTCTACGATCCGCTGATATTATTATTAAATATCAGTTATTTTTAAAAAGTTCGGATTATTGTATAAAGGAAGGGTGAAAAAGTCGAGAAAAATATCTAAAAAATTGGAGCGAACGCTACAACGGTCTATTTAAGCTCCCTTTCCGGGAGAAGAATTCGAAGTTTTCCCACTTTTAGGAAATGTATTTTCGAAATATATCTTCATAAGATCGGCAAAACGCAAATATCCGATGAATTGCTCCTGATCTATAATCGCAATTTTATCCAAATCCTGATCTATCAAAAGCCTCAATAACCGTGCCAGAGAATCTTCGGGATTTCCAAATGGGGCTGCTGTATCCGTTACGTCTCCGACGGTGATAAGATTTCCTGCGACATTCCTGGATTCCAAAGTATGCCTTACTTTTCGAAGTGAAAGAATTCCTAAATATCGATTTTCTTTATCTAAAACAATGTAATCACTAGCCTGAATTTTAAGCGCTTCTTCCTCCAATTCCGAAAGAAGTAAATGATCTCTCGTCACAGCAATCGTCCTCAGTCGATTCTTCCATGTCTTAACCTGAATTTCTTCCAAGAAGTCGCGGTTCATATCCCAAAAATGTGCGGGGGATTGAAATCGAGTTTCTTTCTGCGCCTTATATAAACTTAGCTTGTGACTTAGAACAAATGTCAAAATCGACACGACCATCAGTGGAGGAAGAAGCGTATAACTTCCGATCATCTCGCAAATCATAATCATTCCGGCGATGGGCGCGCTTGCAACGCCGGCGTAAAAGGCCCCCATACCGACCAAAATAAAAGAAGTCACCGAAAGATCGGGATATATTAGAACTTTTGCAAGTGTCCCCACTCCTCCACCCAACATTCCTCCGATAAAAAGAGAAGGGCCGAACATTCCGGCTGAACCGCCTGTTCCGATCGTAAACGAAGTGGTAAGAATTTTTATCGCCGCTAATATAAAAAATAATACTACTAACCAAAGGCCGGTTCCTTGATAAACCGAAGAAAACAATCCTTGTGTTCCGATCGGATCCTTTCCATCTAAGGCTACTTGCAGAATTCCGGCTCCGGTTCCGATCGTTTCCGGCAAAAATAATCCGACGGTTCCCACAAAGAGGCCGCCTAACGCGGGTTTTAGAATCGGAGAAATTGTAAGGACGCCGGAAAACGTTTGGACCTTTCTAAAAATTCTTATAAAAATATCTCCGCATAAAAAGCAAAGAACACCCAAGCCCAAGTAAAAAATTAAGTCGGTGTAACGAAAGAATTCGTTGTCTGCGACCCGATAGACCGTTCTAAAACCGTTGAGACTCGAATAAACGAGATAGGCTGAAACCGAAGAGATAATACAAGGAATCAAAGAATCGCTTTCAATGTCCTCTCTATAGATCATCTCCACGGATGTCAGCGCTCCGCCTAACGGCGCGTGAAAGATTGCGCCTAAACCTCCCGCAGTCCCCGCAAGCAACAAAGTACGTCTCGCTCTTGCCCCGGCCTTGAGAAGAGTCGCCAACAAGGATCCAAAACCAGCTCCGATTTGAGAGATCGGACCTTCCTTCCCTCCGCTTCCACCGCTCGCAAGCGTAAAGACAGTGGCAACCGATTTGATAAGCGACACGACCGGATTCATCTTTCCTTCCTGATTGTGAAAGGAATCAATCATCGCATCGGATCCGGTTCCGCCTGACTCCGGTGAAAAACGATTCACAATCCAACCGGTTAGGAGTCCGCCAAGAATGGGCAACAAAAAGACCAACCAGGGACGATATTCGTCCGAAAAAGGAATTCCCCAGTTCGCAGTGTCCCTCGGCTCGATTAGAAATTCTCCGGAGGCGTGCGGAAGGTTCAACCCGGCCGCACGATCTAAAAACAAGTATTCTGATACAGCGAGAATTCTCGAAAAAAGATAGGCCCCTAATCCGGATACAATACCAGTTAGAATGCAGTAAAAGTATAAGGATCTTCTTCCACTGATTCTAAATAAGGGTTGTTTTGCTTCTTTCATTTTCGCCGAAGAATGAGATTGCTTCGATTCGACCGAAAGCGATCCTGTAAAAAAGAAATTCTCTAACTTTAGTATTTAAAAGAATAAGACAATTCGAACAAACGATTATGAGTTGTGGTATCTTCCAAGGCCCCCGTCGCACGATACAATCTCGGAATAGCAACGGCGGCGATAAAAATTCCACTGAATTTCGCATCGAAGATGTTTCCACTAGGACCGGGTTTGTTGAGAAGATTGTCAATCGCACTTTTCTTATCGTTATTGCTCATTACGAAATAATACGCAAGACCACCGATTAGTAGATCGGTGAGTAAATAAAAAGAAGATCTGGAAAAAGAGTCTCCCGAAGTATAAACCGGAGACTTGCGAGCATTGTACATCACTGAAAACGCTGGTGAAACTAAGTTCAAACCTTGTGAAATGATATGGGACTTTTTTTCCAGCTTCTCGATTCGATTCTCTCCTGCGGGGGAGGTCCCGGTTACAGAGCCGATTCCGTTCGCATCCTTTCTCTGTAATTCTTCCTGAAAATAATTCCGAAACGCTTTTTCCATTCCTGCTTTGGGAGCTTCGATTCTCATAATACTTACGTTATCACGCTTTGCAAATTCTCCCAAATATACGTTAAACGAATATTTTGAATACCAAGGATTCGTATAATGATATTTGAATCCTTTAGTTTTTTTACTGAGTTTGACCGAACCTTCCGCAAACTTATTCAAAGCAGCAAAAACCTTCATATTAGTATCTTCGATCTTTCCTTCGATCTCGATGACTTCGGAAGCAAATGTAGGAATCGCGGTAAAAAAGAATAGAATAGAAACCAGATAAAAACGATTCACTGAATATCCCCCCCTTTGATAAAGGCGATCAATAACATGATAGAATTGTAACTAACGTGTGCGGAAATGGAATACCAGATATTTCCCGTTCTTAAAGAAAAAAGACCGAAGAACATTCCGACAAAACTCAATAGTATAGGAACGCTTGCAGAAGATTGATCGCTATAATGAACAAGACCGAATACGACGGAAGTAAACAACAAGCCCGGTATTTCCAGTCCTTTGGCTTGGAATTGTTTGAGGCAAAATCCTCTAAAGAAAATTTCCTCCACGATTCCCGTGATCAATCCCACACTGTATAAGGACCAGAGTAACAAAGAACGATTTCCTTTCATCTCCCGAAAGAGGACTTCTTGAAATTCGTTCGGCGTTTGTTTTCCGAAAATTTTGGTGAGAAAAAAACCAAACACGATGACAAACAGAAATACCAAGGCTCCAAGTCCCGCACCCGTAAGCATCGTCTTTAAAGTGAACGGATCACTGAGATTGGAATATTCGGCTTTGAAAAAACGAACGAGTATAAAATAAGCGGGAAGAATAAAACAGAGCGCCCAAATCAACCGGTCCACAATCAGAAGCCAAGGTTTTTCCTTCACCATCACTTCGATATAACGTTGATAGATTTGTTTTGTGTCGGTTTGAATTTCCTTTTGAAATTTCTCCGTGGTTTCCTTGTAGATCTCGGCCCGCGTCTCCGCATCCAAATAAGGAAAGTCGCTCGGTAGTTCTTTTGAAATCAAGACCGTAAGCACGATCGAGGTGGCGATAAGCGGAAGAAGAACGTAGGTCCCAAGAATTAAAACGAGAAGCTGTTGAAATGCGATGAATATCGGCTCAAACGGTTTATTTTTCGGGGTGCCGGTATTTTCTAAGGATTCCATTGGATCGGGAGTCTCGGTTACAAGCATTTCTGTCTCTTTTTTTGCGTCATTGTTTTTTTAGAATCAGCCGATTCTACAAGTATAAGACCATGATACGATCTCTTAGGTATCCAATCGGAATGATTACGGTGATCCTCGCGGTTATTTTTTTCGAGAATCCAATCCACTCCCGTCAAAAATCGGAACTCCTCCGAAATCTTGATTACAACAATCAATCCATCAAACGCCTTCGGGAAGACGTGAAGAACAATCTTAGAATCTCGGTCTCCAATTTAGAAAGATCTGAACTGACGTCTCTTGAATTCTATCGATATGTGGTTAAGAAAGAAGATAATTTCTTCAAGATCATGGCGCGAACCGGAATGGATATAGACACACTTTCTTCCGTTAATAGCCTTTCTTCCCCTTATGATATTTATCCGGGAATGGAATTGTCGATTCCGAATATGCGCGGAATCTACGATTTGGAGGAAAGGGAGAATTCACCTTCCGTTCAGAGAAAACTTTCGAAAAAATACAACCTCGCGAAAAAATTCGTAAACTACGACGAAACCAAAGGAATGTGGTTTATCCCGGGAAAAGGACTTCCCAAAGAAGAAAGATCTTTCTTTTACGGAATGGCTTTTTTTCGTCCGCTCGGAGACGAAGGAATTGTTTCTTCGAAGTTCGGAAAAAGAAAGGATCCTTTTACGAGAAAGGAAACGTTTCATGGTGGAATGGACATCGCCGCCGACGAAGGTACTCCCGTGTTTGCTTCCGCGGATGGAGAAGTTTCCTTCTCGGATAAAAAAGGCGGTTACGGTAATTTGATAGTTCTAAACCATCGGCTCGGTTATGAAACGTTATACGGTCATTTGAGTTCGATTGCGGTTCGTCCCGGTGAAAAAGTCCGCAAAGGACAAAAGATCGGAGAAGTTGGTCAAACTGGAAGAGCCACCGGAAATCATTTACACTTTGAAGTAAGAAGATTCAACCAAAGGCAAAGACCAATTTTTAGAGATCATGCTTAAAAAAATCAGCCTCTTTCTGATCGTCTTAATTTTGACATCCTTCTCTTTCTTAGGTATTCTTTTTTTTCGCTCCGGAAAAGTCGCAACGGAAAGTTATCTTCCCGATTCACCCTTTGCTACCGAAAAAAACAATCATCTTCTGGAAGCGGAATGGATTCATAAGAAAGTTTTAGAAAAACCTTATGGAATCGCTGTCGATGCCTCCGGTTCCATTTATACGGGAACTCAGGACAAAAAAATAATCCGAATTCGCACAAACGAAAAGGTGGAAGTTTTTGCAACCGTCGAAGGAAGACCCTTAGGAATGAGTTTTGATAGTCAGGGAAATCTTTTAGTTTGTGTAGAAGAAATCGGAATCGTTTCCATCGATAAAGACGGGTCCCAAAAAATTCTGATTTCAAAACTTCCGGATGGATCTCCCTTACGTTTTCCGCACTCGATCGACGTAGCTAGAGATGGAAGAATCTACTTCACCGTTTCCAGTAAAATTCATTCCTACGACGATTCTTTTTTAGAGGAATTGTCGGCCCTTCCAAGCGGAATGATCATTACTGCGGATAAGAATTCTAACTCATTAGAAATCTTGAATGAAGAATTGTATTACCCGACCGGGATCAGCTTGTCTTCCAATGAAAGTTTTCTCTTGGTCGTCGAACCGTTTCGTCACCGAATTTCTTCAGTTCCACTTTTTGGATCGAAACGTGGAATCGAAAAATTCTTTCTTACGAATATGCCGGGAATTCCCGGGTTGGTTTCGAGCAATGGTGGATCGTTTTGGATCGGAGTTCCGTATTATAGAAACGAAATCTTGGATAAAACCCAAGAATATCCGGAGATCAAAAATCTTTTGGGAGGACTACCAAAGATTCTTTACGCGAAAAACTCGCCGAGAGGACTTGTGATCGCTATGAATGAATTCGGAGACATCACCGCAAACTATCAGGATTTTGCGGGAACCTCGATTTACGGAATCACTGCCGTTTTAAGTCACGCCGGAAATATCTATTTAGTTTCTTCGACTCAGGGAAAAATCGCAAAGATGAAACCCGTCGTCGAAGAAATTCGATTTTTCTAATATTCTTACATCGATCCTAAGGCTTCTCTAAATCTTTCGAGAGGAAAGCGGTTTACGAAATCTCCGAATTTTTCACCCGGAGTTCCTTCCTCTTTCCAGAGAATAAATGCTTTTTCGAGTTGTGCAGGAATGTCCGAAAACGCGACCTTTTTCGCGACGTATTCTCCAACTTTAGTTCCTTCGGAATCCGCTCCGAAAAATAAGGAGTATTTTCCACCTGCTTGTTGACCTACGATTCCAACTTCCGCAGAATAAGGTCTTGCGCATCCGTTCGGACATCCAGTCATTCTTACAACCGGAGCACGGTCGCTAAGCCCGTGCTTTTCCAATACTTTCTGAATTCCGTTTAATAACTCCGGAAACGTTCTTTCGGATTCAGTAAGAGCCAAACTGCAAGTTGGAAGCGCGGGACAAGCAAGAGCGCGATCAAAAAGAGGATGCGGGCTTTTCGGACTCACATTCAATTCTTCTAATCTTTTTTCGATCTTTGTTCGATCCGCTTTTTGAACTCCGATCAAAATCAAATCTTGATCCGCGGTAATCTGAACGCCGAGTTTATAATTTCCGATAATTTCCTTCAGAGCCGATTTCAGAGGTTTCCCAGGGAAGTCTTTGATTCGACCCGCAAGAGTATGAAATCCGAGGGAAAGAGTTCCGTCCTCTCTTTCCGTCCAACCTAAATAGGAAGGAGTTTCCCAAGCTGGAAGAGCTTTGTTCAGATCAAACTTCGTCTTCGAACGGGATTCGACTTCTCCTCTAAACCATTCTACGCCTTTATCGGCAAGAACGTATTTTAAACGCGCATGTTTACGGTTGGTTCGATCTCCAAAATCCCTATGCGCGGTGACGATCGCCTCTGCAACAGCGACTAACGCACTTTCTGGAATCCATCCCAAAAGACTGGCAGCGCGAGCAAAGGTTTCAGGTTTGTTATGAGTCATTCCGAAACCGCCGCCAGCAAAAACGAAATAGCCGTCGATCTTGCTTCCGTCCGAATTTAAAGTAGCCGCAAATCCCATATCGTTCGCATAGATATCGACCGTGTTGTTTCCGGCAAGTGTAACGGCGATTTTAAATTTTCTAGGAAGAAAGGTTTTGCCGTAGATCGGATCTTCTTCGTCTTTATTGATTTGTTTATCGCCTAACCAGACTTCTGCGTAAGCGTTGGTCTTAAATTTAAAATGGTCGGATAAGAGTTGAGCGACTCCGTCTAAAAGTTGAAGACTTTTTTTACCGTGTGGATTTACTGCCTGAGTTACGTTTCTAACCACGTCCCCGCAAGCGCCCATACTGGAAAGATTGATCTTATTGATTTCCTGCATCACGTCACGGAGATGAAAAATTCTCAGAGTATGAAGCTGAACCGATTGTCTCGTTGTTAAACGAATTGCACCGCCGCCGAATTTGTCTCCGAGCGCGTCCCAAACCAAATACTGTTCCGCGGTAAGTCTTCCGCCTGGAATTCTACCGCGAATCATGAATGTAGTCGGCGCTTCTACGTCGTTTCCATTCTCGTCCTTCTTTCGATCTCTATCCTTTTGCTGATAAAGGCCGTGAAATTTCAGGAGCTGTTTTTCATCCTCTTCGTAAGAATCGATTTTTTGGTCGATTCCCTCGGCGATTTTTCCTCTGAGATTATTTGAGTTCAGTTTAATTTCTTCAACCGGCGATAGTTCTTTTGTTTCTGACATGGTTTAGATTTTTCCTTTTTCGGGTTTATGATTTCGTTCTGTTATTTTTGGTCTGCTGACGCGCTGAAATATTCTTCTTTGAGAGTTTGTAAAAGATTCTTTAGAATTCTTTTTCTACGTTCCGGATCGGGTAAAATCGATTTGAGTTCTTTTCTAAAATCGATCAATTCTTGAAAATCTTCTTCATGATCCTTTGGGATGAGCTCTTCCAATGCTGATTTGACCACTCCGGATAAACCCGCGAAATTTCCTTCCGTTGAAATCGCGATTCTCAACGGTCCGCGATCCAACACGGCCGCCGAATAAAAATCGCAGCTGGAAGGATCGTCCGCACAGTTGATCCAAATCTTCCATGAATGCGCATATTCACAAAGTCTACGGTTCAATTCGGAATCGTTCGTCGCTGAAAAAACAAGAGCTCTGCCTTGGAGATCCGAAAAATCCACGGATCGGTATTCCA
This sequence comes from Leptospira ainlahdjerensis, assembly GCF_016919175.1. GTDB lineage: Bacteria > Spirochaetota > Leptospiria > Leptospirales > Leptospiraceae > Leptospira > Leptospira ainlahdjerensis. Next base: position 108,295 of record NZ_JAFFPU010000024.1, read on the forward strand.
CTTTGATCTCGGGATGTTTATCCAAGATGGCGAGCACTTCCCTACATGCTTCCAGAGTGATCACAGTAATTTTCGCCCCGCAATCAATCAGATGAGGAAGTTTTTCAAGGGCGACTTTTCCACCACCGATCAAAAGAATATTCTTATTTTCTAAATTAAGAAACGCTGGATACTTACGACTCATTCTTTTCCTCCGAAGTCTGCGAAAAGAATGCGGTCGATTTGTCTTTCTGTAAAAACTGAACCACCTTTCCTATATAGACGATACCGGGTCCTTTGGTTCTTTTTTCAAGATAAGAATTTGAGGCTTCTCTGAGAGAACAGGTTTGAATTTTGCAATTTGCGAGCGATGCATTTTCGACAAGAGCCACCGGAAGTTCTTCCGAGCTTCCATGATCCAGGAGCAGCCTTGCTATTTTAGGAAGCGAAGTTGTTCCCATAAAAAGAGCGATCGTTCCTTGGAACTTCGCAAACCATTCCCAATCCGTTTCTTCATTGAGAACGGTATGTCCGTCCATAATCAAAACCTGACGAGAAAGTCCTCTATGCGTTAAGGGAAAGCCTGCGAAAGACGACCCCGCGTTGAGAGAACTCACGCCGGGAATGATTTCATATTCTATATTATGATTGATTAATGTGATTAATTCTTCTCCGCCTCGCCCGAAAACGAAAGGATCTCCTCCTTTGAGACGAACCACGTCTTTCCCGGAAAGAGCGTAGGAAAGAAGAAGCTGGTTGATTTCTTCTTGTGTGGCGGAGTGAGCGCCGGAACGTTTGCCGACGTAGTGAACGATCGCGTCCTTAGGAAAAATTTCCAGAAAAGAAGGATCCAAAAGTGCGTCATACAAAATGACTTCCGATTTTATAAGAATCCGATACGCGCGCAGAGTTAAGTCTTCCGGATTTCCCGGACCGCCACCAACGAGAAAAACCTTTCCCGGTTTTATCGGCTCGGATTTAGAATCGTAGACCAACATAAAGTCTAGGCTCCAACTCCGGTGATCATACCGGCGCCGACGGTAGAATTGGTTCCCTCGTCTACAAGGATAAAACTTCCGGTGGTACGATTGATTCTATATTCGTCGAAACTCATCGGTTTTGCAGTTCTGATTTTGATCTTTCCGATTTCGTTTAACGTAAGACCTTTTCCAGCGTCTTGTTTTTCGTGAGTATCCGGCGCGACTTTGAATTCGATTTCTTTCACGATCGCCTTTACTGCGTTTGTTGTTTGACGAAGAAGGTATTTATTCCCCGCCAAAAGAGATTTGGAATCCATCCAACAGATATTGGCTTCGATGTCCTGAGAAACGATCGGAAGATTGTCCGATTTTACGATCATATCTCCGCGAGAAATATCGATCTCGTCTTTGAGACGAATCGTGACGGACATAGGAGGAAAGGCCTCTTCGACTTCTCCTGCATAAGTATCAATCGCTTCGATCGTGCTCGTAAAACCGCTTGGTAAAACGGTGATAGCATCACCCTTCTTAAAAATTCCACTGCGAACCTGACCGGCATAACCGCGGTAGTCATGGTGTTCGTCCGAAAGAGGACGAATAACGTATTGAACCGGAAAACGCGCGTCTTCGAAATTCTCATCACTTTCGATATAAACTTCTTCCAAATGGGAAAGGAGAGTTCTACCTTCATACCAGGAAAGATTTTCTGATTTATCTACTACGTTATCTCCGTTGAGAGCGCTGATCGGAATAAATTCAATATCCTTAATATCCAAGCGAGCAGCGAAATTGAGATACTCGGCTTTGATCTCTTCATATCTAGCTTGGGAAAATTCCACGAGGTCCATCTTGTTGATACAAACCACGAGATGAGGAATTCGAAGCATCGAAGTAATATAAGAATGACGATAGGTCTGTTCGATCACACCTTTTCTCGCGTCGATCAAGATGATCGCAAGATTGGAATTGGAGGCTCCCGTCACCATGTTTCTCGTGTATTGAACGTGGCCCGGTGCGTCCGCGATGATAAACTTTCTTTTCGGGGTGGAAAAATATTTATAAGCGACGTCGATCGTGATTCCCTGTTCTCTTTCGGCCTTGAGTCCGTCCGTAAGAAGAGCCAAGTTGATCTGGCCGTTGTTTCCTCTGCCGGTTTTTTCGATCGCTTCGAGTTGATCCTCAAAGATGGACTTACTATCATAGAGAAGTCTTCCGATCAAAGTGGACTTCCCGTCGTCCACGCTTCCCGCGGTAATAAAACGTAATAAATCCATCAGAAGTATCCTCCTCTTTTTCTATCTTCCATAGCGGCTTCGGAACGTTTATCGTCCAATCTGGAACCGCGTTCCGTGGTCCGAGTTGCCTGAATTTCGAGGATGATATCGTCGATGTTATCCGCTTGAGAATCGACTGCTGCAGTGCAAGTCATGTCGCCTACTGTGCGAAAACGAACGACCTTGTCTTCCACGCGATCGTTTGCATCGATAGTGATAAACTTAGAAACAGGGAAGAGAAGATTCTCGCGATAGATGATCTGACGAGTATGAGAAAAATATAAAGAAGGGAGAGCGATATTTTCCTTACGAATGTATTCCCAGACGTCCAACTCGGTCCAATTGGAAATCGGAAACACGCGCACGTTTTCACCCGGACTGATCTTACCATTGTAGATATTCCAGAGTTCTGGTCTTTGCAGTTTCGGATCCCACTGACCGAACTCGTCTCGAACGGAAAAAACTCTTTCTTTGGCTCTGGCTTTTTCTTCGTCTCTACGAGCGCCGCCGATACAAGCGTCGAATTTGAATTCAGCGATCGTATCGAGAAGGGTTACGGTTTGAATACCGTTTCTACTCGGGAACTTGCCTTTTTCTTCCACAGCCTTTCCTTGATCGATAGAATCTTGAACGTAACGAACGATCAGCTTCTCACCGATCTTGTTTGCGAGTTCGTCTCTGAAATCGAGGGCTTCTTGAAAGTTATGACCTGTATCAATATGCACCAGAGGAAAGGGAAATTTCCCGGGACGAAACGCCTTGAGAGCAAGGTGAACTAACGTGATGGAATCTTTTCCGCCGGAGAACAAAAGCGCGGGTCTTTCAAATTGGGAAGCGGTTTCACGAAGAATGTAGATCGATTCCGCTTCAAGTTGTTCGAGATGTGTAAGTCTGGATTTATTCATAGTTGAATTCATATTGCTCTTTTCGGACCGGACTTCTGACGGACTAATTTTCCGTCCACTACGTGAAGTCCGCATTCTTGATTGTCTTCTTCCCACCACCATCTTCCGGAACGAATGTCTTCACCGGGTGCAACCGCACGAGTACAAGGCGCACAACCGATCGAAGGAAATCCTTTGCTGTGTAAGACGTTCACGGGGATTCGATACGTCGCGATAAAGTCCTGGGTTCTTTCCAAGGTCCAATCGAGGATAGGGTGATATTTAAGAATATTACGAGAAGAATCCAGTTCCACTTTTGTGAGAGATCCTCTGGAATCCGATTGTTCGGAACGAATTCCGGTGATCCAAAGTTTGGTATCTTTTAGAGCGCGGTTGAGCGGCTCCACTTTGCGAATGTAACAGCATTCTTTTCTGTTATCGACGGAATCGTAAAAACTATCAGGGCCTTTTGTGTTGATCAAATTTTGAACCGCAGGGGTATCCGGGAAAAAGGTCTCTATTTTTTTTCCGTAGCTCGCGTTCGTAAGTTTATGAAGATCATAGGTTTCGTTAAAAAGACGGCCGGTATCCAGGGTAAAAACTCGGATTTTCAAGTTTCGAGAAAAGATTACATGAGTGATGACCTGGTCCTCAAGGCCTAAACTTGTAGAAAAGGCCGCAGATTCTCCAAATTCCTTACTGATCCATTCCAAGGAATCTTCCAAATCCAAGGATGCAAGTTTTTGTTCTAATTCTTGCGGTGACATGTTCGTGATATCTCAGTCTCGAATTGGATGCTGTCGCATCCAGCTTGATTTTAAAATACAACCTAGAAATAGCTTAAATTTTAGAAAAAAAGGAGCTATTCTTTTACCAAAGTCCTATATATTGGAATTTTTGTAAAGTATATTTGATATATAGCTCTCCTTTAGGATAAATGATCGGAATTACTGGAAATTTCGGAAACGAAGATCCGAATTTTGTAAGAACTCCTAGATCCTTGTCGAACAGCGCGGTCCCCACCTTGATTACATAACCTTATCCATAAAGTCGAGAGGAACTACAATGAGAATCCCCCGAGGGATTCTTATAAGGAGTTCCTACATGAGAATTTTTTCTTGTAAAATTAGAATTTTGTGATAGAGCAAAGTTTCCGGAATTTTTTCCACCACCCACCCCGCCACCCGAAATTTGGGCGGGGAGCGCGACTTTCACGGAAGAGCGTCGGAGTTCCGACAGATTTTCTAAAGATTCTCAGACAATTTTTGTGAGTAAGGTTATGCCCTGATTGGGTGGAGAAAGAGGGCTCGCCGGAAATTTTCCGAAATTTCTCCCTGTCTCAAAATACCATTCTTTCCGACGAAAAACAGAATCTCCCATTTGTAGGATCACCTACTAGAAAGGATTGGAAAATTGAATCAGGTCCGCTCGAATCGGTTTTCAATGGAAATAATTTCGGTCTTAAGAGGATTTTTTCGAAAAAATTCAAAGATCTACATTCTCCTTTTTGGACTTTACGGTTCAGTCTTTTTCCTCCTCTTTCTCAATGAAGAATTCGGATTTCCCCTCCTGACCTCGAAAGAATTTCCTACAAAGGCGATCAGTGCGGTCTTGGTCTATGGAATCCTGATTTTTCTTTTCTTTTGGAATCTTCCCAAAAAAAGAAAAGTTCAGTTACAAAAAAAAGGAGCCGTGAGTTTTCTTTTTGTATTTTGGATTAGTCTGATCTGTCTCGAAATCTTGAATCTTCCGTTTGAGAAAATTCTTATCCACCTACCGAAAGAATATATGTTCTGGTCGTGGAAGGTTCTCAAACAAATGGTTCAATTCTTTCCGCTCCTATTGTTTCCTTGGGTTTATGATTTTTATAGGTCCAAGACCAATCCAATTCCTTTTGAAAAAAAGAAAATCGTTTCCTATTATCCTATCTTGCTTCTCGGAATCGTGCTTTCCGCAATCGGATCATATATACCGGGATTTAAGGAATTTTATCCGAGAGCGCCCTTCAGCTCCGAACAATTTTTCTACAGAGCGACTTGGATCACAACGTTCGTTTTTGAAATCGTATATCTTGCGACTTTTTACTTTACGGAATTCTTTTTTAGGAAGTTTCTCATACGATATCTTTCAGGAGCTGGAAAATATCACGCGGTAGGAATGAGCGCGCTCGTCTACGGACTGGTTCACTTTCAAAAACCGAGCGGGGAAATTTTAAGTTCTTTTTTCGGAGGATTGTTGATGGGAGCATTGAGCATTCGAACCCATTCGATTCGAGGAGGACTTTACGCGCACATCGCTCTCGCAGCGGGAATGGAATTTTTTACGGGAATTTATGTTTGGGAAAAACTTTTATAAATTTCGGGGCGACTCCTGCGCGATCGATTCTTAAACAAATGGAACAACGATTTGGCGCAGGACCGGGCTCTTCATTCCAATCTGCGAAGCGCCATCCGAATCAATTCGAAAAGCTGAAATTAAAACTAAAACGATAGCGCATCGCAGGATTTCCATTTCGATCCCTGTCGCAAAACTTGTAAAAAAAAGATCCGACTCCAAATTAAAATTCTTTCCAAAACTAATCCCATCCGTTTCAAAATGGTATAAAAGAAAATGCCGTTCAAAAGAAAAAACCTTTCAGTTCGTTTTGAATCCGTCCGTATTGATTCAGGTAAAGTCTAAGAACTCGTCCAAAAATCTAAATGTAGGAACTCCCACTCAGAATTTAACACGACGCGATATGCCGTTAAAAAGTCCATAAACCGGCTCAGGGAAAGAATCCGTGGGAATTCCCGCATTTTTATTCCGAGCTGATCGATTATGACAAACGATTCCTTTTCGGATTTTGGAAGAAGCGCTCGATTTCAAATGTTATGACGTTATTATTAAAAGTTATGGGACACCTTTCACTTTAACAATACAAGCTCCGCGAATCGGAAATTGTTCGACCTCTTTTGAAAACTTGGGCTCCACTTCAGAAGACCAAAGATTTCCTTCGATCTCTTCGCAAGATGGAGCGGCGATAAACCAGTCCGGTTTTGATAAAAGATTTTTTTCGGAATTGAATTCTTCTTTTTTTTGTCTTTCTCTCACTTCTTGGCGATTTAAAAAACCGGCGCGGAAAAAAGAAAGGGTCAGATCGGGACGATTGTGATGTTCCAGAGGAAGCCGGTTCCAAAAAACGGAAGGCCTATTTAGATTCTTCTTAAAAACGTCTTCCGCGTCCTTTGCCATATAAAACAGGCTCGAATCGACGCCCGAAAAACAAAGATTGGTTCTTTCCCAGACACTGTGATGATTATAGACCGAATAACCCGCACCAAATATTATAAAAAAAGAATATATCGCAACGGAAAAGAATCTAAATTTTTCAGAAACAAATGTTTCATAACAGAAAATCCCGATCGAAACAAACATCGCAGGATATAAGTGATAGACATGTCGGTGCTGATGATTCGGAGTCATTAAGGTTAAACCAAGGATCGAAATCAAAATCGAAAGAATGAGGAAAAAAGAGGCGCTGATTCGTTTGTTTTTTTTGTAATCGAAAATTCCAAAACAGAATCCCAAAAACAAACCCGACAAAAGAAGCGTTCCCCCGTAAGGAACATAAGACGAATTCTCCAGAATCTCCTGAAAATAAGTCAGGGAAAAAACGGAACCGTCGCTTTGTCCCGGCATTAGACCGGCTCCTTGCGCGTGCCCGATCGTACTGCTCGAACTTAAAAATCGATCCGGATGTAATAAAACCCAGGATCCGATCGGAAGAATACAAAACGTCCAAAAATATTTCCAGATCGGAGAAATACTAACGTAAAAAGGAGGACCTGCCTCTTTCTTTTTAAGAGAAGGATAAAATTCTTTCCAAAGGGAACGACTAAGGCTGATCCAAAAGATTAGAACGCCCGCATAACGTAGAACTCCTTTCGTTTTTCCGGTTAAAATTTCTTTGGAAAAAAATGCGGAGACGAAAATCAAAAAAAAACCTAAAAAAATCGGGGTCAACTTCTTAAAATCGTTTCGATAGACATTCCATATTTTGAAAGTGAGACTTTTTGTTTCCGGAAATCGAAAAAACGAAATGAACAAAATTCCGAAAAAAACGAAAATATAGCCGTACGGATATTTGGTATGAAACAAAAGGTTTACGCTGAAGAATAAAAACCAAGGAGAATAGGAATCCACGTTAGGCGCTTTCTCTCCATTTGATGCCCGATCCTTTTCGTATTTCGAATTCTCCTCGGAAGAAAAATTCGAGTCCTTTTCCGAAGAGAAATGTTTTTGTAATTCCCAAAACGCGAGAATCGCAGGAAGATAAAACAACCCTCCTTGAACCTCAAGCATCCCGGAAAACGTATAATGCATCCATCCGGGATTCTGCAACAGACCACCCCAAACGATCGGAAACAAAAATGCGGTCGCGATCCAAGAACGTTTTTCCGTAAATCGAAAGAGAATCCAGGGAACGACGCAGAACAAAACGATCAATTCGGCGAACGTGAACAAAGAAACCGGAGTTCCGCCGGTACCGAAAAAGGAAACGATCAAGGCTTCCGGAAAATTTCGGAGCACGGGCCAAGTCGGAGAATCAAAAGTTAATCTCAGAACGGTCCAGAGATCGAAGGAGCGAAACGCTTCCGCAAATCGAATCGAAGTCACCAATCTCGCATCGGGATCCCAGGTCAAAAAGTTTTGATTGGGACAGAAGGTTAGAAATTTAAAATAGAGTTTCCGGAAATAGATTCCTAAAATGACGAACTGTGGAAGAAAAAGTCCATTGGAAAGAAATTTTGAAAATCGGAAAGGATCGGAAAATTGCATGGTGGATAAAAGGAATCAATACAACTTCATCCGACTCTCATTCAAAAGTCGAATCGGAATCTATCTTTTATTCTTCTTTTTTTCCCCGCTTTTCGCGGATGATCGTCCCTTTGTTTTTCCGAAAGATCATTCCTTTCACTCCAAATACAAAGTAGAATGGTGTTATTTCGTCGGAGTTTTAAAATCCGGCGAAGGAAAAGAATACGGATACGAACTGAGTTTTTTCAAAGGAACCTTTGGAAAGAATCGGGAAGTTTTTCCGGTTCATGTTGCGATTTCCGATTTTGAAAATCGAAAACACGATATCTCGCAAACTATAGAACGTAAGTTAGGCGGAATGGCGGGTTACGACTCGGGAAAAATTTTTAGCGGCGATTATTCGATGCAGATTCTTGGAAAAACGGATTTCCGTTTAATTGCAAAAGGCAAAGGAACGTCTCCCATATTCTTAGATTTAAAATTGAACGGAAAAATATCCGATATTCTTTTACACGGAGACAACGGCAAATCGATCAAAAGCAGAAAGAATCCGAATTTCTATTCTTATTATTATAGTATCCCCGGACTTTTTACAAAGGGAGAACTTAGGATCGGAGAAAAAAAAATCCAGATTGTAAGCGGGGATTCGTGGATGGATCACGAATGGAGCAGTCCGTTTGATTCTCCCCAAAACGCGGAACTTTCCGACCGAACCAATTCCTGGGATTGGATCTGCATTCAACTCGAAGACGGTACAAAAATCATGGCTTTCAATTTTAGGGAATCTCCAAATTCAAAATCTGAATCTTTTGCGACCGTAAAGTTAAACTCAGGAAAAAAATTCGATCTGGATCGGGAAGGAGAAGTCTTTTTGGTTCACGATTCTTCAAAATGGAGAAGTCCCAGAACACAAAAAGAGTATCCGCTTTTTTGGAATTTACGGACCCGTTCTTCGGAAAAAGACGCTATGTTTGATCTAAAAATCGAGCCCGTTTTTGAAGCCCAAGAATTTGACTCGAGATCGACGACCGGTTTTAGTTATTGGGAAGGAGCCGTTCGAATTTTAGGAACTCGCAACGGAAAAAAAGTAAAAGGGGCCGGGTATCTAGAACTCAAAGGAAATCAGAATGAACATTCAAACTGAAATTCAAAGATTTTCCGTACCAACAAAGACAAATTCTTTTTTCGAAAAAGACTTTGTCTTGGGATCTGTTTTCTCGAAACTGTTTATCCGGGAGACGGAAATGAAATGAAAAAATATTTCCTAAAACGATTTCTTCTCATCATTCCAACTTTACTAGGAATGACGTTTATCGTTTTTTTAATCTCTCATTTTGCACCCGGCGGACCTCTCGAAACTGAAATTGCAAAAATTCGAGGTTATGCGAACGCACAAGGTGGAAGTGCGAAAACAATTTCCGAAGAGGAAATCGATATCATAAAAAAAAGACTTCATCTGGACAAACCCGTGGGGATCGCTTATCTCTATTGGCTGAAGGAAATTCTTACTTTTAACCTTGGAGAATCGAGGTTGCACAGCCGTCAGGTAACGGATTTGATTTTAGAAAAATTACCCGTATCGCTCACGTTCGGTCTTTCCGGATTCTTACTTTCGTATCTAATTTGTATTCCTCTCGGAATTTCAAAGGCTTTACGAAACGGAGAAAAATTCGATATTACTACGAGTGGGATTATCCTAATCATCTATTCCATTCCGGCTTTCGCGTTTGCGGTTCTTCTTCTTTATACGTTCGCCTCGGGAGAACTTCTTTCTATCTTTCCGCTCGGACACGAGGTTTCCGACGAATATGAATCCCTTTCCGCGTGGGAAAAAATAAACGATAGAATCCAACACATGTTTCTTCCGGTGATCTGCTACGTTTCCGGTTCCTTCGCGGTTCTTACTTTATTGATGAAAAATTCCCTCCTTGATCAAATCTCGAAGGAATACGTTCGGACCGCGCTTTCGAAAGGATTCAGTTTTAAGGATGCGATTTTTAAACACGCGTTTCGAAATTCACTCATCCCGATTGCAACCGGTTTCGGAAACAATCTCAGCCTTGTTCTCGCAGGTTCCATCATCATCGAACTCGTGTTCAACATCGACGGAATGGGGCTTATGAGTTTTCAAGCCGTGACGGAAAGAGATACCGAACTGATGATGGGACTTCTATTGGTACAAAGTTTTCTTTCTCTTATAGGAAATATTCTTTCGGATTTTTGCTACGTCTTGATCGATCCAAGGATTCAATTCGAATGATCCTAAGCCCGATTCTTAAAAAAAGATTTTTAAAGTTCCGAGCAAATCGAAGAGCTTGGTATGCTTTGAATACATTACTGATTTCTTATGCGATTTCCTTGTTTGCGCCTTTGATCGCGACCAACCAACCGTTGATCGTTAGTTATCAGGGCAAATGGAGTTATCCCATTTTTGCTTTTTATCCGGAATCTCGATTCGGAGGGGAGAATCTAACCCCTCCGAATTATAAAAAACTAGCGCTGAGAGAGGACTTTCAAGCGGGACCAAATTGGATTCTTTTTGCTCCGGTTCCTTACGGATACAACGAAGATAACTTAGAGAGTTTAGAAGAAGGGGAAACACCACCTTCGGCTCCGAACGCAAAACATTGGCTCGGAACTGACGATCGCGGAAGGGACGTCTTTACAAGAGTTTTCTATGCGTATCGAAACGCTCTTAGTTTCGGGCTCATTCTCGTATTTTTAGAATTGGCGATGGGGACCTTGATCGGCGGAATGCAAGGTTACTTCGGCGGTAAGTTGGATATCCTAATGCAAAGAATCATCGAAATTCTTTCGGCAATTCCTTTCTTGTATTTGATTCTCATCGTCGGAGCTTTTTTCGGAAGAGGTTTTACGGTTCTTCTCATCACATACGGGGCTTTGAGTTGGATCGGAATTTCCTATTATATGCGCGGAGAATTTTATAAACTCAAACAATTGACTTATGTGGATTCTGCCAAAGCCCTCGGTGTGAGCTCCTTTCGAATCATGGTAAGACACATTCTTCCGAATGCGATCACACCGTTAGTCACGTTCTTACCGTTCACTCTGATCGGATCCATTTCCATCTTGAGCGCCTTGGACTTTTTAGGTTACGGAATTCCCGCCCCGAATCCATCTTGGGGAGAAATGATCGGACAGGGAAGAGAAAGATTGAGCGCATGGTGGTTGATCACATTTCCGTCCGCAGCGCTCTTTCTGACGATCCTTCTGACTTCCTTTATCGGAGAAGGTTTGCGCGATTCTTTTGATTCAAGAGAGAAGGCGGTGTACGAATGAGTTCTTCCGTTCTCTTACAAGTTAAGAATTTTTCACTCGATCTTTTTTCCGAAAATCATTGGATACCGGTTCTTCAAAATTTGACCTTCGATGTAAAACGGGGAGAGATTTTGTCTTTGATCGGAGAATCCGGATGCGGAAAATCACTGACCGCTCTTGCACTGACAAGACTCATTCCCTCCAATATTTCCAGAGTAAAATCCGGAGAAATATTGTATCAAGGAAAAGATCTCCTAAAACTTTCACCGGAAGAATTGAGAAAAATTCGCGGAAAGGAAATTTCTTATGTTTTTCAAGAACCCTTCGCGGCCCTCAACCCTTTGATGAAGATCGAAGATCAGATGATAGAAGCCTATCGAATGCATATTTCTCCCAATCGAAAAGAAGCGATCGATAAAGCGGAACATCTTCTTTCTTCCGTTGGAATCACCGATATCAAACAAAGACTTTATTCGTATCCCAATCAAATGAGCGGCGGAATTTTACAGAGGATCAGCATCGCGATGGCACTGATGTGCGATCCTTCTCTTCTCATCGCGGACGAACCGACGAGCGCGATCGACGTAACAATTCAAGCACAATTGGTGGAACTACTTTTGGACTTACAAAAGCAGAATCAAATGTCTATCCTCTTTATCTCGCACGATTTTGGGTTAGTGGGAACCATCGCTCACAGAATCGCGGTTATGTATGCGGGAAGAATCGCGGAGCTCGGAGATACGGATTCCGTTATTGATTCGCCAAATCACCCTTATACGATCGACTTACTCCGATCCATACCGTCTCTCGCAAAATCGGTTCACGACCTTCTTCCAATCCAAGGAATCGTACCGTCGCCGGATCAATATCCGCGCGGTTGTCATTATTCCACAAGATGCGGATCCGTGTTTCATCAATGCAAAGAGAGTAAACCTGGATTGTTTTCAATAGCAAATGGAGAATCGCATCAATCCGCGTGTTTTCTTTCTCAGAAAAAAGAATCCAATTAAGAATATCCAATGATTCGTATCCAAGATCTAACAATCAGCTTTTATTCCAAGTCGGGGTTCGGATTTAAGAAGAATCGAATCGCAGCCGTAGACGAAATCAACTTGGATATCGAAAAAAATGAAATCCTAGGCCTCGTGGGAGAATCCGGTTGTGGAAAGTCCACTTTGGGAAGGGGACTCGTAAAACTTTTACAACCGGAATACGGAAAAATTTATTTTGAGGATCAGGAAATCACTTCGCTTTCCTCCTCGGAATTTTTTCCTTTTAGAAAGAATATTCAGATCATCTTTCAAGATCCGTATTCCTCTCTAAATCCTCGTATGACGATTTCGGAAATCCTAAAAGAAGGATTGGAGATTCACGAAAAACTTACGGAAGAAGAAGCGGAGAATAAGATCAAAGATATATTAGAACGAGTCAATTTGTCTTCGGACATTCTCACGCGTTTTCCACATGAATTCTCGGGAGGACAAAGACAAAGAATCGCGATCGCGAGGGCCTTGGTTCTAAAACCGAAATTTCTCATCTGTGACGAATCCGTTTCCGCTTTGGACGTTTCCACGGGTACTCAGGTTTTAAAACTTCTTGTCGAATTAAAAAACGAGTTCGGATTATCATATTTGTTTATCTCTCACGATCTGGGTGTGGTAAAATCTATTTCGGATCGGATCGCCGTCATGTATCTGGGAAAAATAGTAGAAATCGGCAAAACAAAAGACATCATTTCGTCTCCGGCTCACCCGTATACGAGGGCTCTCTTTCAATCCACTTTTGACGTGTACGATCGTAAAAAAATAAGAACACCGCTCAAAGGCGAAATTCCAAGTTCAGTGAATAAACCTTCCGGTTGTCATTTCCATACTCGCTGCCCGATCGCCCAAGACATCTGTAAATCTGAATTCCCGAGTTGGAAAAATAAGGAAGCCGGACAAAAGGTTTTGTGTCACTTTCCTTTGGAACGGGAAAAATGAAATTTCTTCATCGCATTCAACATTTCTTTTATAATAATCGAATCAAATTTCTCGCAATTCTCCTTTTTCAAATCCTGGTTCTTGCACTTTTTACGATTCTTCCCATTCTTTCCCGTCAGGATTTTTATAAGGATTTTATACTTACTGAAATCGAAAAGTCGACGGGCTTAGAAATTCAAGTCGATCAGTCGGATCTGACTCTGTTTCCGTTCCCCGGTATCGAATTGAATTCCGTCCTCGTAAAAAAGGGCGATGTGATCGTCGGCGTAAGCGACCAGATCAAGATCGATATCTCCTGGTTTGGTTTGCTGGGTCAAAAAGTCGAGATTCGGGATATCTATATTTCAGGAGGAAGTATCAATCTCCACAAATCGAAAGACGGATCGATTGATTTGATCGAATATCTACAAAATGGAAAACAAGAACCGGACCAAAAAGTAAATTCGATTCGAATCTTTGATCCAACGTTAACCGAAAATACGGCTTCGATCAATCCGAAAGAAATACTCAAAATAGGACTCAAAAATGTCCATATCGAAAACTTCTACGTCAACTACCAAAACGATACTCACACTCGCAATTACGGGATCTATCTCTGGAAATCTTCTTTTGAAATCTCTTTTTATGGAAATACTTTCAATCTAAGTCTGGTCGGAAAACTCGACGGGCAGAGTTTTCAGATTTACGGAAGCGCCGATTTGGACGAATTTCCGACCACGCTGGAAAAGTTACAATTTCAAACGACGATCATTTTTGATAATTGTTCCTTATCTATTTTTCGGGATTTATTTTTTATTTTTCCCAAAGCTGATTTTTCGAAAACCGTCTTTAACGGAACCGTCCAAATTAAAAAATCCGTCTATGAAACGATCAATTTTAACATCATTGCACAAGCGAAAAACTTCGCTTACAAGGGTGGAAACCCCTTCGGAGATATCAAAGTAAACCTTGGAGTGAAGCTTGATATTCCAAATAAAAAATTAGAATTTCCTTATATCTCTATGACCTGGCCCGGAATCGCCGACGGAACTGCAAAAGGTACGGTCTTATGGAATCAGAAGACGAACGCCTCTTTTCAGATCACGACCAATTATCTGGACTACCAAAGTGTTTTCCGTTTAGGCAAACTTTTCGAATTTACCACCGCGTTCGACAATCCCAAAAGACCGGATGGGGTTTTTTATTTTACCGCCGATCTCAGAAACGTCTACGTATTAAAACATCGATTTCCGGTTTTAAAAGCGGACGTAAAATACAATTATCCTCTGATTACCGTTTCCAGCTTTCACGCGTATATTTATAACGGAGAAATATTAGGAAAATCTAAAATAAATCCGTTTCAATCCCGGTACGAAGTACAAGGAGAAGCTTATCGGGTACTTTTAGATAGGATTTTAATGCCTTACGTAAGCGATAGAATTATCAATGGAAATTTATTTAGTAAATTTAGTTTTACAACTGAAGTCGGCGCTCAATCCACCGACTTTTCGGTCGATTTTTTCCGAAATATGGAAGGATCGGGAAATCTTCAAGTTCTCAATGGAGAACTTTTAGGATATGCAAACTTCATGGTACCGGTTCTCAATACACTTGGAAAAATAATGTCCTTCAATGGAATCGACGGGCGCAAGGTAGAATTTGCTTCTTTAAAATCGGATTTTAAAATAGATAACAATCGATTCTATTTTCAGAATTTGAAATTACAAGGTACCGGTCTCGAAGCCGATGGAAAAGGAAACATCAGCTTTGAAAAGAACGTGGATGTGTTAATCAATTTACGTTTGGGTGGGAACATCGTCGGAAAGGCCTTAAAAATTCCGATTATTTATAAAGGTATTTTCAAACAATCGATTCCTTATGTGGATCCGATATGGCTGGGTTCGGTATTTGCCGGAAGTACGATCCTTGCTCCGTTTTTTACGCCTCTCGGCGGACCTTATGGAGGGGGAATCGCAGGCTCAGTGGTTTCGGAATACGTAAGAGACGCTTGGGAAGGATTAAAAGGGTTATTCTCTTCAAAAGAAGAGAATAAAAAAAAATAGATTAAGGAAGTGGAGACTTCAACGATTTATTTTTTTGAATATAATAAAAACTAGAATTTACGTTTTGAGCGATTCTAAGTAAAATCTAAATCCATTCCCTCTTGGATTAAAATCCGTAGAGCATTGCTCGTTTCTACAAGCCCGTCTCGAATTTTATAATCAAAGTGCATCGTACCATTCACAATTTCTTCCTGAAAGTGTTTCAGAATAACCCCTTCCACCTTGGCTAATTCTAAATCGTGGCTCGTTACAAGACCTATGACTCGATTTTTTTTGAGTTCCTTTAAAATTCCCTTACAAGCGAGCGAACGTTCTCTCGTATTCGTTCCTTTTAAAATTTCATCCAAGAGAACAAGATGAGGTCGAGCGGAATTCTTAATCTTCCGAACGATTTCGGAAAGTCTTCTCACCTCAGCATAAAAGAAGGAAATCCCCTCTTCCAAGTTATCCTCGTTTCTCATACTCGTATGAATATTAAGGACAGGGAGAGAGAAGTCCGACGCAGGTGTAGGACCACCTGCAAGAGCAAGAATCGAAGCTACTCCGATCGTACGAAGATAGGTTGTTTTACCGGACATATTCGAACCGGTAATCAAAACGATATCCTTTTCGTATATCGAATCCAAAATATTCGTGACCTTCGATTCGGACGGAATCAAAGGATGATGTATATTTTGTCCCTGGATCGAAGTCGGAGAATTATCGGGAAGAATATTCGGAAAACAATAATCCGGAAACATCCATTTTAGATTCGCGAAAGAAACAAGAGAATCAAAGACGATCAGATCTTCCATAGACTTTTCCAAAAGATTTGAATGTTTTTTCCTCCACTTCGAAATTCTCTGTAATATCCAAAGATCGTATAAGAATAAATTATTAAGAATGAGATGAAGCAGAGGAGCCTCCGTCAACGCGACTCGTTTTAGAATCCGATCCAGATCCTCGTAAGCGGATTTTAATTCCCCTTTTGAGGTGTCTTGCAAGAGAAATTTTCCGTTCAGATCTTGAATTCTCAAACCCTTTAGATAGATTAGAATTTTTTGAAGTCCGTTAATACTTCCGGAAAGCGAATAGTATTCTTGGAAAACTTCTAACGAAAGCGAACGATAAAGTCCGAACAAAATCAGATTTAAAAATAGAACGGAAGCCGGAAAAGGAACCCCTAATAAAATGTTCGCAGGGATCAACGCCAAAACAAGGATCGTAACCGGTTTATAAATTTTGAAAAGCCAAGGATATCGATTCCATAGATTGGAGGATAGATCGGATTGGATGAGCTTCGGACTCGTTTTTTGAAACGACTCGGAAGAATCCCGATTTTCCCTTAGATAAGAAGCCAATCTAAGTATTTTAGGAATTGCTAATGTTTTTTCGGAAATCGACTTTACGATCGATTGCCTTTGCAGAACATTCTCCCTTTGAAAATCGGAAGAGGCCTCGTTCGGATCCAATAGAAAGATTAATTTTTGCTCCGCATTCGTCGTAAACGTCGTATCCAACCATGGAAACAAACCGGATTCGCGGAAAAGATCCAAATCTCTCGCAAGAGGAGAAATATTTTCTAATGTTATGCGGGTTCCGTGTTTTTTTCCAAAACCTTTGATCTTAATTCTTGCGACTTCTTTTTCTAAAACGAACTGCCAGAGACGAATCCGTTCTCTTGATAAAAGAGTTTTCTTATATCTTCGTACGAAAAAGAAAAATACGAAAAGAAGGAGTAAGGACGGGAGATAAAAGAGCGACTCCGATCGGAGATAATAAAAGACGGAAATCCAGATTACGAACGTCGAGAAAAATAAAAGACGAAATAAGGAAAGTTTTGCGAGAAGTTTGGAAACTTGATCGTGAAGTCGATTTAATTTTCCGCTTCTACGTTCGAGCAATGCGATCTTAGAGGAAAAAGTCATCCTGTAAGAGAATTGATATTTTCATAATGTTCGTTTTCGCGTTTATAAATTTCGAAATCCAACAAACGAACCAAAGATCCGAGGTCAGGCATTACCCAGCGAGAAACGAGTTTTCCCCGCTCCTTTCCTTTGATCTTATCCACATAGACGTATCCGAACAAATCCGTGCCGTATTCGTAGGCGACGAATCTTCCCGTTCTTTTACCCGTGTTATTGATCAGCCGAATCTGCATTTTTTTGCAATTTTACCGTTCTGGGAAAATTCGTACAAGAAAAAAAATACTCAAGTATTCTCCAATTTCAGCGATAGGTAGTTTAGGGAGTCAATTGCTTTCTCAAGGACGAGAATCAAATAAACTTCCAATACATAAAACTCGAACCAAACCAGAAAGTCGCATGGAGGCGCAAAATGTTTTACCCAGAAATGGATCCCGAACTGAAAAGTTCCTTTCTCTCAATCGGCAAAACCACCGCAAATCTCATAAACAACACAATTCTCCCCCAATCCGGGTTGAAAGCAGGCGCGTTGCTCAATTCCGCACAAATGAATAAGTTAAAAGAAATCCGTAAACGCAGGTTTCAATCCAGCGAATGGAAGAATTTCTTAAAGGACTGATTTTTGCGTCCTGAGCGATTCCAAGTCTCGAGCAACAAGACAACAAGATCAGGACCGAAATTCGATTTTGAGGAAAGATTTGAAAGAAGACTTTCCTTGAAATCAGTTCCGATTCGAACTCTAAGTTCGATTTTAAACGGTTTGCAAGGGTCCGCTTCGAAGAATTACCCAAACGGATTCTATTTCCGAATCTGAATCCAAGTTTTAGCGATCGGATCTAAAGTTTTTTTGAGAAGAATTTATAATAAAAAAGCCTGCTCAACGAGCAGGCTTTTTTATTGGTACGGAATACTTGTTTAGTATTTCGTTTTCGTAGAAGGCATCTTCACATTGAGAATCACGTCTACCTTTGTGACATCCCCCTCTCTAACGTTGATCATCGAATTGTTCAGATTTAGATCTTCCGCAAAAGAGGCTTTGATTTCATAATCTCCAGGCTTGAGATTTGTGAACCAAAAGTTTCCTTCGTTGTCAGTATTCAATTTTTGAATTCCGGTTACGCTGGAAATCGTCGGCATGAAGATAGGTTGGTTGATCACCGGATTGTCCAATGTCTTATAAAAAACTTTTCCTTGAATCGCACCAAAACCGCTCATGGACGCGTTGATCGCGAGTTCATTCTTCTTATTTGGAAGAACGGCAAAAGTTTCTTGGATCTCAGGATAATCGTCCGCTTTGATTGTAATCTTATGAACACCGGCGGGAACCTTGCTCAGAGAAATCGTATAAATGTTTCCTGGAATCAACTTACCCTGTCTCTTCACTGCTCCCCAAAAATTGGAAGGAGATGCTGATACGGAAGACGTAAACTCCTGATCGTCGATAAAAACTTTTACGTTTCGATTTCCCTTTCTTTTCTTTTTAGCAAAGATCAAAACATCCGGTGGAAGATCGGAAAGTCCGTAAGCGCGGTCCTGAACGATCGTAGTTTTTAAAACCAAATCTCCTCTTTCATTGGTAGGAACCACAGGTGGTTCTTGCGGCGTCACTACAGGTTGTGCTGGATCGGGTTTAACCGGATCCGGTTCCGGTTCCACGGATGGAGGGGGAGGTTTTGGAGGATCGATCGGCTTAGGAGGTTCCGGATTCTTCTTTCCGGAAAGAAAAATCCCAGATGCGTTTCCGGAAATTTGCGGAACCTGCTCGTGTTGAAACTTCTTCGCCATCTGAACGGTTTCATCTTTCGATTTGAAGAAGGCCTCCAAGGCAGTGACCACGTTGTCTTTGTTTAGATCGGCGGTGCTGAGAGCTCTTCCAAAATTATAGGTAAAAATTCCGTGATTGATACTTCCACCCACTTCGATCGCGGTCTGATTATCGTCCGCGGAAGAAATAATCGCCTTATCTTGAAAGAAAAAGTCTTCGGAGTCCTGCTTCACGGTTCCGTCGCTTCCTTCGGGAATCGGAACGTCCGCCGAACCTCTGGTTGCTTTTCCTTTCTTAGCAATTCCGCCCGAAAAACAACAGTCGAAGATAAATACCGTTTTTGGAGATTTTACTTTTTCCAGATATTTGTTTAATTCATCGTCTTGGAGGTGAGGTCGATCATAACAGATGATCAAGTTTCGCATTCCATTTTTTGCGGATGCGTCTCTTTGAAACGCACCGTGGCCGGAGAAATAAAGAAGAACCGTATCTTCATCGCCTGCTTTTTTTCCTAAGGCTTTGATCTCTTTTTCAATATTATCCTTTGTAACGTCTTTTCCGAGGACAATTTTAACTTCGTCGAAATTTCCGACTCTTCGAATTTCATCGTTCAAATACTTTGCGTCCGCTTCGCAAAGATTGAGTTCCGGAATTCCTGCTTTATTACCGGTATAGTTAGAACCGAAAATGAGCCCGTATCTTTTTTGTGCAAAAGCATCCGTTGCAAAAAATAAAATCAAACAGACGCTGATTGCCGATAGCTTGGATTTCAAACCTGGCCTCCTGGGATGATTGAGAATGGAATCAGGGTAACAAAAGAAATCCTTTTGTCATTATTTTTTTAAGGAAAGAATTCGTTCTAAAGAATTTAGGAAAGAATTTTCAGTGCAAAAAGGAAGCTCGAATTTTTAAAAATTCTTAGAAACTCGGAAAGAATTCTAAGGTGCAAAAAAAATTTTGTCTGTTTCCCTTAAAAAACAGAATATCCTAGCATTTTTTTTCTTTGCAAAGAACGACTAAAGAAAACGGATTTATACAATTTGGAGAATCTAGATTTGCCTTCGTTTGGCGCCATGATGAAAGTGTTGGTATCGATCTATAATCGAAATACCCCCAAAATTCGAATTCAGGAATCTAAGAATTCTACCATTACTGAAATTGCGGGGATTTCCGAACTCTACGAAACGAAAAAAGCGAATCGATTCGGGATTCGTTTAGCGGAAAAAACTTTTAAAAAAATCAGAACGCCGGAGGTATCCCAAGATCGCACCTTTCGAAGCGGTTGATTTCGATTCTTCCGAAAACAAAAAACCCGGAAAGATTTCTCCTACCGGGTTGATTTAAAAAACGGAAAAAGAAATAATTATTTAGATAACCATTTCATCATGCTTCTCAGTTTTTTACCGACCGATTCGATCGGATGAGCCGCATTTTTTTCTCTCATATTCTTAAAGTTTGGATAACCTGCTTTTGTTTCGGCCATCCAGTTGTTTGCAAATTTTGCGCCCTTATCTTTCTGAATATCGTTAAGAACTTCTTTCATTCTTTGTTTTACGCCTGCGTCGATCACTCGAGGACCGCTAACGTAATCGCCGTATTCCGCAGTGTCGGAAAT
Source organism: Leptospira ainlahdjerensis (assembly GCF_016919175.1). Taxonomy (GTDB): domain Bacteria; phylum Spirochaetota; class Leptospiria; order Leptospirales; family Leptospiraceae; genus Leptospira; species Leptospira ainlahdjerensis. Next base: position 128,796 of record NZ_JAFFPU010000024.1, read on the forward strand.
AGAGAATCTCATTCTTGCGAGACCGCCTTCGTAGATCAAATCGGTGATCAATTTTACTTCGTGAAGACATTCAAAGTATGCGATCTCAGGATCGTAACCCGCTTCCGTCAAAGTTTCAAATCCCGCCATAATCAAATTCGAAAGACCTCCACAGAGAACGACTTGTTCTCCAAAAAGATCCGTTTCGGTTTCTTCGCGGAAAGAAGTTTCTAAAATCCCAGCGCGTCCCCCACCTACTCCGGCAGCGTGTGCGAGAGCTCTTTTCTTAGCTTCTCCGGTGGAATCTTGATAGATCGCGATCAAACAAGGAACCCCGCCACCTTCGGTGTAAACTCTTCTTACAAGATGACCTGGTCCTTTCGGGGCCACCATATAAACGTCAACGTCCTTTGGAGGTTGGATAAAATCGTAATGAATGTTAAACCCGTGAGAGAAAACGAGCGCATCGCCTTTTTTCAGATTCGGTTCGATATCTTTTTTGTAAAGATCCGCCTGAATCGTATCCGGCGCTAAAATTTGAATGATGTCTGCTTTTTGAGAAGCTTCTGCAACGCTATAAACTTCGAAACCAGCGTTTTTTGCTTCTTGTACGGATTTGGATCCTTCTTTCAGACCGATGATAACTTTGAGTCCGGAATCCTTCATGTTTTGAGCCTGGGCGTGTCCCTGGCTTCCGTAGCCGATCACTGCAATGGTTTTACCTTTGAGTGAGCTTAAATCACAATCGGCGTCGTAATAAATATTTGCCATTTTCCCTTTCCTCGAGTGTTCCTTTTTACTAAACATTTGAAAAAGGGTAGAATGACAACTGAAATAAACAGACGTATTCTCTTCTGGAAAGCGGGATCAGAGGAATCGAATTCTTTTCCATTGGAGTCTGATTCTCCGTTCGGAAACGAAATCGAAACTGAATGTATTCTTTAGCACTTTTGCAAATGAAAACTCTTTTCATCCGGAAAACTATGAATTGATTCTTAAAATTATGTATCTTAAGAATGTAGAACTGAGCCGGAAATAAATCGGATCGGCTTCAAATTCTTTTACCGAATCAGGAAAATCAAAAACGTTTTAGAAGAACCGCTCGTTTTGCAGAAATGCAATTCCCATCATACCCGTTCGGATCGAAGCGGGATCAGAGTGTTTCGGATTTTGCAAGCGTATCCGCTTGAACTTCGAGTTCTTTTACGATCTCCGAAAGATTCTCACTTTTTTCCATCAGGGATTCCATAGAAGTTTGAAGAGAAGAAATCGCTTCCACAATTCCATGAAGTCCTAATTTTTGCTCGGATGAGGAGAGTTCGATTTCGGAAGAAAGCGAACGGAGGTGATCCAACGTCGAGAAGAACTGAGAATTGATTCTTTTCTGTTCTTCGAACATTTTGGTAAACTCATCGAATCGAGCAAATAAATCCTGGAACAAAGTATCTTGTTCTTTGACGTGACCTGCGGTTGTTTCTGCCGACTTCTGACCGGTGACAACGTGGTTCGAAGAATCTTTGATGATCTTAGAAATTAAGTCCGCATTTCCAGCGCTACTTTCAGCGAGTTTTGAAACTTCTTGCGCGACCACCGCGAAACCCTTCCCCGCCTCGCCCGCTCTTGCCGCTTCGATCGAAGCATTGAGGGAAAGTAAATTAGTGCGATCGGCAACTTCGGACATGATCCGGTTTACTTCTCCCACACTTCTAAAAGAATCTCCTAAAGAGGAAAGAGATTTAGAAAGTTCTTCCACAAATCCGGTTACCATCGAACCGGATTTCCGAACCTTTTCCAGACTCTGATCCAAGGTTTGGTTGAAAAGGGAAATCCTTTCGATGATGGATTTCAAATTTGAACTGTGATCAATTAAGGTTTCAATATTGCTAAATTGATTTTTTACGTTATCGGCGGAACTTTCCGTTTGAGATTGGAATTCTTCCATCGTAGAACTGATTTCCTCAAAAGATGATGCGTGTGTGGAAACCAGAAGAGAAAAATCGGACATGAATTCTTTCAGATTCTTGGAGGAATCCTTGAGATACATCGCTGATTCTCTCATCTTGTTGCTTCTTTCCGCAATCATCTTGTGAGACTCTTCCAATTCCGTTTGTCTGTATTCGGAATTCTCTCTTAAACTCATAAAAAGTTTTACGAGGGTTCTTACGATCAGAGCACAGGCCATTATAAAAAGAATCTTCGTTACCTGCTCCGAAACCGAAACATAGCCCAGAGAATTTGCGAGCTTCGTATCTTCGGTCAGAATGAGTCCGTATCTAGTCGCCGTTGAAACGACAATGATATTGGAGATGACTGAGAGTCCGCCGATCAGCAGAATAAAATTCGGAGCCAAAAGAAGACCGGAGGATATGATATAAAGATAGCTAATTCCGTATAACACCGGACTTTTCACCATTCCGGATGTAAATTCCGGAAGGTCCATCGCAGCCCCGACCATTACGAGAAACAAAACTAAAACGTCCGCAACGACAAAACCCTTACTCAAGTTATGGGAAATACTTCCCTTCGTCCTGATTTTAATAAGACTGTATAGGAAGTAAAAAAGCATCGCCGTAGTTCCGACCAAATACAGCGTATTCTGAACCGCATTGGTTCTTTTCCAACCGATCGCAATCGAGGAATAATAGAGTAAAATTAAACCGAGACGAATCCAGTTGATATACGCCGGACCGGAGGCGATGATTTCTTCGTCTGTTTTTCTTTTCGATTCTTGCTTCGAGGACATGATACTAATGACGAGAATTTACTTTGAAAATCAATGGTTTTTCTAAAAACCGCAATTTATAATTTATAATCGAAGAAGTCTCTATTCTGAAGATTGACGAGATCGTCTTTTGTATTCTTAACTTTGCTAATATTTCAATTTCCACGATTACTGGCAGGATTGTTTTTTGTCGCGTTGGACAAAGAATCAAAGAATGAAGTCGATTTTTTTCGGGAAAAATTTATTCTTGAATTAACGTTCTATTTGGCCGCTATTTAAAAATAGGAAGGTTTAAACATGTCCGAACACACAATTGGCTTACATTGGAAAAAAGGTCCTGAAGAATTCAAATATGATTCTTATGATAGAACTCACACCATTGAGTATGCGGGAGGACAAAAATTAAAAGGCTCTTCCACAACGGAAACCTTCGGAAAAGCCGAACACGCAAATCCGGAAGAGTTGCTGGCGTCTGCGGTTTGCAGTTGCCATTTTCTCACTTTTCTTGCGGTGGCTGCGAAGAGTCGATATATAGTTTCCTCTTACGAAGATAAGGCGATCGCCCTTCTGGAAAAAAATTCCGAGGGTAAGATGGTGGTCACCAAGATCGATCTTCACCCTAAGGTAACATTCGAAGGCGAGAGAATTCCGGATCAAGATGCCTTAGCCGAACTCCATGAAAAAGCCCATAGAAATTGTTTTGTTTCCAATTCGGTAAAAAGCGAAGTCACAATCCATCCTTAAAGGAAACTAATTTTCAAGTCTCGCTTTCCGCAAGGTTATGGGAATACTTCCTCAGGATCTCTTGGATTTTTAAAATGACTTCGTGATGGGGATCCACGGTCAAAGCGATGTCGACCATTTCCATAGCTCGTTTATAATTTTTCAAAGCGATATAGATTTGAGCAAGGTTGACTAAATTTTTAATATGTGTCGGCTCGCGAAGTTTGAGTCTTTCGCCAAAGTCCAGAGCCTTTTGAAAACTTCCGGATTTCCTCGCCGCAGTGGAAGCGATGTAAAGAATTTCTTTATCCACCGGTTTTAGATTTAAATAATCTTCAGCATAAAGCGCGGCGTTTCGATAGTCTTTCTTTTTGAGAAAAAGACTTACGAACAATTTTTTTACTTCCGGAATTTGATTGTTCAGAGTTTCCGCTTGTTCCAGAAAAGAAATTGCTTCTTCGATTTCCTTATTATTAGCGCCTTCCTTCGCTTTTTTTAAGAGTTCACGAATCTGTTCTTTCTCGTGAGCGAGTGCGATTTTGGATTCGCTTAAATTTTCTTTAAACGAAACTCGGACCAAAGAAAGGTCGTCCGTCAGAGCACCATGATTGTGAATTCCGTCGTAGATTCCCTGCAATTCTCCGCGAGCTTCTTCTACTTTTCTTAAAAATTCTTTTTCATCGTCGTTGATGATTCTTCCGCCTTCTCGATCCATACCTAGCAAGATATCGTCTCTTCCGTCCGAACCTGCGATGATAATGTCTCCCGGTTCCATCTGGAACGTTTTGATAAAGACGGTTCCTTCCATTCCCGTTGTTCCCAGTTTACGAAACATCAAATCGTCTTCGATAAAACTTGCGATTCCGTCCCTATACAAAACGGTCCAAGGATGTTCCGCGTTGATGAAATACATCAGTCCTGCTTCGTCGTCCACAACGCCTAACACGAGTGAAACGAGCATAGAGCCGTCAAAACTTTCAAATACTTTATGCAATTCTAAGAATGCGTTTTTCAACCAACGTTCCGGAGATTGTTCCTTCATGGTGGTGGCCATTCTCGTTCTTTCAATGATCGATTCAAAGACGGCTCCGAGAACCAACGCTCCGCCGGCACCTTGCATCGATTTCCCCATCGCATCCGCATTTAAGAACACAGTATAATAACGGTCTTGCAAATCGATATAATTGGAGATATTGATATCGCCGCCGATCTCATCGTTGAATCTTCGAAAGGAGAATTTCTTTTTCTGTTCGATTAAAAAATCGACTTTGACGTTTTCCTGACGCGCCTTATTGGACCCGAGAGGCTTGATCAAAAGAGAAGTTAAGAAATAATCCCCGTCCTGTTGTTGTTTCAGTTCCTGTACTTCTTCCAAAGTCTGTTGGAGTTCTTTCGTACGTTCTTGTACTTTTTCTTCCAATTCCTCTGCGTACTGTTGAAGTCGTTTTCTTGCCGCTTGGATAGAACGCGCCATTCTGTTGAACGAACGAGCGATGAATCCGATTTCGTCTTCGACTTTTACTTGAAGTCTATAATCCAAGTTTCCGGAATTGGCTTCTCTCAAACCGATCACAACTTCTTCCAGAGGATTGAGTAGAGCTCCTTGAAAGAAAAATCTGAATCCCAAAAGTACGAGTAGAATGATACAAATGGCGGAAATATAAAGGATCTGCCCCGTCGGATGCAGATAGTCTCTTAAAGACTCGTATCGAAAACCCACATCGTAGATCTTTCCATTCGAAGGCGAAACATAAAAATAAGCGATGTAGTGTTTTGGAATCGATCCGCCGAGTTCGTAAATCCTTTCGCCCTTATAAGTCCTCTCATCTTGTTTCCGAACTTGAGTGAGAAGAGCTTCGATCATTCGCTCTCTTTTAGCGGGATCGGCAACATTCTCCGATAAAGCGTTTTTTCTTAATTCTTTTAAATAGGCCGAAATTCCGGGTTTATCGGATTGAAAGAGTTTTTCCAGTGCGAGAGGATCATTTTTTTCCTTCGGGGGCAAATGAAAATATTTATTCCTAAGAACGACCAACTTCTTTTCCAAATTGTCAAAGAAGAATTCAACGTCCTTTCCTGAAAGTTCGGCTTCTTTTGCAGAGGAAAAATATTCCCTAATACCGGCTCGATACGCTTCAAAGCCCGCAGGCGATTTACTTAAAATCAACTCAACTCTTTCGCCGAAATCTTTATTGGAAAGTGCAGGAAGTTCGAACAAACTATGCGAAATTTTAAAAAATCGAAATTCTCTCAAGACCGTTTCATTGGGTTGTAAAGAACTATGCGAAGAGTAAGCGCGAGCGGAATCGGATTCCGCATCGTATTCAAAAACGTACTCCGCGTCCCTGGATACGTCTAAACCGGAAACCGACAGTCTGACTTCTTTTCTTTTAATCAGATCATATGAGTTTTCGTATTCATTGAAAATAAATAAACTTACGATCTGCAATACGAGAAAAAAAGTCGCGAGTGTGATCCCGGAGATCCTCGAGAGAATAGAGGTTTTTTCACTCGTATAATTGATATAACCGACAAGAATTACAAACAATCCGATAACAAGAGCGATATCCAAAACGGTCTGATATAATTCTCTGGAGACCGCCCCATCTCGGCTCATCGCGTTCAAAATTCCCGGAACAAGAGTGATGATCGTCAACGGAATCAAAATGATTCCGGTTATAATCCTTTCTTTACCTTTGAGCTTGAACATTCTCCAAATTCCGATCCCCATAAAAATGACCGTATAGAGAATAACCGTAACCGAATAAATTTTATAGAATAGGTTGATCTGAAAATCCCAGTAATGACCTGAAAAATAAAAAACTCTTTTTGCGGTTAAGGACTCATAGAAATACCAAGCGAAGATAACGATCACACCCGCGAGAGCGCTGAAAAAAATCGGCATTACTATCTTCTTCGAAACTGGTTCCGGATAATGAAGAAAAAACATGATGAGAAAAAGAAATCCTAAAAACGGAGACGGAATGACGATCCATCTGTGAAAGACGGACCAAGGTCCGTAAAACGGAAATCCGACCATATAACCCAAGTGAAAGATCCCGAGGCTAAACAATCCGATGCAGAGGTAGATCGTGCCGGACGCTTTTTCCTGAATCGAAAAGAAAAAGAAAACGGTAAACCCGATAAAGAGGACTCCGATTAACGAAGCCAAAGAGAAATAATTTAAATAGATAAGATCCATGGCAGGCACTCTAATAACTTCTTAAAATTTATATCGTCAAGCAAAAAGGAATTTCGTACATGCCTATCGAATGTTATAATTTGTTTAAAAAAACAAGATTCAATTTTCGGAAAAAGCGGAAAGATTTCATAAAAATCGAATATTGCTCCGTGGAAAGGCGATTGCCGTAACCTAACTGTGATTGTTTGCTACTTAAAAACCACCAATGCAGACATATTTGACGTTAAGATATTCCTGGATCCCGTATTTCGATCCTTCTCTTCCAAAACCAGATTCTTTGAGGACCGCCAAAGGGAACTTGCTCCGTCGATATCAGGCCCTCGTTGATCCCCAACATTCCCGCTTTTATATTCTCGGCTAAAAACCTCATCTTACGATAATCTTCAGTAAACGCGTACGAGGCTAAACCGGACGGTGTAGAATTCGCGACCTCGACCGCTTCTTCTATGGAATCGAATCGAAAAACGGGTGCGACCGGACCAAAAACCTCTTCCTGCATAGAAAGAGAATCTATCGACGCCTCGGATATTATCGTTGGAGAAAAAAAGAACCGATTGGATTCGGTTCTTTTTCCGCCTAAAAGAAGTTTGCCCCCTTTTTCTAAGGCATCTTCTATATGACTTTCCACTTTTCGAACCGCGACTTCGTTGATCAAGGGACCGATCGAAGTATTCTTTTCTAAACCGTTTCCGACTTTCAATTTTAGCACTGATTCCGAAAACAAACTTACAAAATCGTTATAAATTCCCTTTTGAATCAAAAATCGGTTCGCACAAACACAGGTTTGTCCCGAGTTTCGAAATTTAGAAAGAATCGCGCCCTTCACTGCGGATTCCAAATCGGCGTCGTCGAAAACTAGAAACGGCGCGTTCCCGCCGAGTTCAAGAGAAAGTCTTTTCAAAGTTTTCGAACATCGCTCCATGATCAGTTTACCCACTCGAGTCGAACCGGTAAAACTGATCTTTCTCACTTCGGAATGATCCATAAGAGTACTGGCAATTTCTTCCGGATAACCCGTTAACACTTGAAAAACTCCATCCGGAATCCCGGCCTCTTGTGCAAGAACAGCTAACGCGAGTGCGGAGAATGGTGTGAGCTCGGAAGGTTTGCTGATAACGGTGCAACCGGCCGCTAACGCAGCCCCGGCTTTACGAGTGATCATAGAGGAAGGAAAATTCCAGGGAGTCAAAATCCCACAAACGCCGACCGGTTCTTTGATGACTTCTATCTTAGTGTCTCTTCTATGACTCGGAACGATATCTCCATAAACTCTCTTTCCTTCTTCCGCAAACCATTCCAGAAAAGAAGCCGCGTAATCGATTTCTCCTCTCGATTCGGCCAGAGGTTTCCCTTGTTCCAGAGTCATCAGAATCGCCAAGTCTTCCCGATTCTTCTTCATTAGATCGGACCAAGATCGAATTAAGTTCGAACGTTCTTTTGCGGGTCGTTTGGACCAATCTTCAAAAGCAAACAGAGAAGTCTGAATCGCTTCCAAGGTTTCCTTTTTACCTAAGGAAGGAACCGCGCCAAGGACTTCCAAAGTCGCGGGGTTAATGACTTCGATTTTGAGATCGGAGTATCCTTCCTTCCAGGCGCATCCCCAAAATGCTTCCTGTCTGAATAATTCTTTTCTTTGAAGAAGTTCTAAACTCAATGAAAAACCTCGAGTCCTTTTATGATCGTAAAAGAAAGAAAGAAAGAAAGAAAAGAAGAATCTCTTTCCAGATCTTATTTTATTCAATCGAATCGGGAAAGGACGTTTGGACGAAATCCTTTTTGGAAAGGAAATTCGAGTTTTAGAATTCCTTAAAGAATCGCTATTATTTACGAACCTTTCCTTTTTTTGGCAATGCAGGTTTCATCTTAGAATTTTTTCTTGGTGAACGTATCGAGCCTGCGATCAACAAAGGGGTGATTCCGAACTTCTTCTCAAAAAGAAATTGTATCGGCTTAAATCCTTTTTTGGGAGGAATCAGGGACATCGCCCTTTCCGTAAGTGCGGTGATCGAAAGACTCGGGTTGACTCCAAGGTTCACCGTGATCATGGAACTATCACAGACTCTAAGATTCTGATAACCAAAGACGCGATTTTCAAAATCGATCACACCTTCTTTCGGGGAATCTCCCATGATACAGCCGCCCATGATATGACCCGTGATCGGTGCATTTAACAAAACGTCGTTGATTGAACTTCTCGGAATTCCGCCCGTTTTCTGCGCGATCCTTCTTGCGGTCTCATTAGCGACGGGAATATACGCGGGAGTTTTTTCTCCTTCCGTAAGAGTAGAACTCATACTTTTCTCAAAGGGCCAAGCAAATCTTCTGGTGCGGACCAATCGAATCTTATTGTCCAAGGTTTGCATAACCAGAAGAATCAAAGATTTTTGAGCGAATCCAAACGGCCAGGACGCTTTGAAAAAATAAACAGGATTGGTGAACAATGTGAAGAAATATTTTAGAGGTCTTGGAAACTTTCCACCGCCGTCGGTAAGAACCGAAGCGATCGTTCCGAAAAAGTCGGAGCCTTTCGGATAACGCACTGGTTCCATGTGAGTGTGTTCATCCGGATGAATCGAAGAAGTAATCGCAACTCCGCGGGAATAATCGACGTCCTTTGTAAAGTTTGTAATCGCCAAGACAGTTTCACTATTTGTACGGACGCTGTCTCCGAGCGCCGGCGAAAGTCTTGTCATCTTTCCTTTTTGTTTCATCTTCAAAAGAAGTCCGACTGTACCCATCACCGCCGCGGAAAGAATTACATTTTTTGCATATAACGTTTTTTTAGGGAATCCGAGAAATCCGGTTGTGGAGCGGGTTTGAATTTGATAACCGAATTCTCCAGTCGCAAAAGAATCAGCTTCTCCTTGTTCGTTGATCGGAATTAGAGAAACCACTTTTGACTCGGGAAAAATTTTCGCTCCCATTTTCTCCGCAAAATAAAGATAATTTTTATCCAACGTATTCTTAGAATTAAACCTGCAGCCTACCATACAACCGCCGCAGTGATTGCAGGAAACACGATCCGGACCTTCTCCTAAAAAGTAAGGGTCTTTTGAAAGTTTACCGGGTTTTTCTCCGAAATAAACTCCTACTGGAGTAGGACGAAAGGTTTCCCCTCTTCCCATCTCATCCGCGATTTCTTTGAGGATATAATCCGATTCGTACAACTGAGGATTTTGAGTTACTCCGAGCATTCTCGAAGCGATCGAATAAAACGGGAGAATTTTCTCTTTACCGCCTAACTTTTTAAAGGTGGGAGAATTGAGAACCTTATCTCCGGGAACATAAAGAGTATTCGCATAAACAAGACTTCCCCCTCCGACTCCGGCTCCGCTTACGAGAAAAAAATCTTTCAAGAGGTTTAATCTCTGTATTCCGTAAAATCCGATTCTTGGCATCCAGAGATATTTGTTAAGCGACCAATTTGATTTCGGAAAATCTTCCGATCTCCATCTTTTACCCGATTCTAGAACGGCGACGGAATATCCTTTTTGGCTCAGTCTCATGGCGGAGACACTTCCGCCGAAACCGCTACCTACTATGACGTAGTCATAATCATAGTGAACATTTGTTCTCTTTTTTTGTTCCATAAGTATTCATTAATAATCGGATGAATTATAAATTCAAAACTTTTTTTAATTGACTGTCTCATATTTTAAAGCTCTATCATAATTCCTAACGTATTGTTTTATTAAATAGGAGAAGGATATGTCTTCATTGCCTCGTGTTTGTGTTATAGGAGCTGGTTCTAGCGGAATCACGGTTTGTAAAGCTCTCAAAGATAAAGGAATCCCTTTTGATTGTTATGAGGCGGGAAGCGAAGTCGGAGGAAACTGGAGATTCAACAACGACAATAAGATGAGTAATATCTATAAGTCTCTCCATATTAACACTCACAGAGATAGAATGGAATACAGAGACTATCCGATGCCTAAGAGTTACGCCGATTATCCTGGGCACCAAAGAATCTTAGAATACTTTATCGACTACGTTCATCATTTCGGACTTCGAAAGAACATCCACTTCAAAAATCCGGTGGTTCACGCGGACTATCAAGACGACGGAACTTGGTTGATTACGACCGGAGACGGAAAGCAAAAATTCTATGATGCGTTGGTAGTTTCCAACGGACATCATTGGTCACAAAGATGGCCGGATCCTCCGTTTCCAGGTAAGTTTACCGGGAAGATCATCCACTCCCATTCTTATGTCGATCCTGATAACCCGATTAAACTCACCGGTAAACGAGTTGTGGTTTTAGGAATGGGTAATAGCGCGATGGACATTACCGTCGAACTTTGCAGACCCGGTGTCGCCTCTAAAGTTTTTCTGGCCGCGAGAAGAGGAGCTTACATCATTCCAAATTATCTTTTTGGAAAACCATTAGATAAGTCCACGGAAATGATTCCGGTTCATACTCCATTCTGGATTAAGAGTTTTATCATGGGACTGGTTCTTAGATTTGGGGTCGGAAATGTGGAGGACTTCGGTTTGCAAAAGCCGGATCACAAACCGGGGGCGGCCCATCCGACGATCTCTCAGGATATTCTCGTACGATTAGGAAGAGGGGACGTAACTCCAAAACCGAATATCGAATCTTATAACGGCAACAAAGTTCGTTTTGTAGACGGAAGTGAAGAAGAAGTGGACGCGGTAATCTACTGCACGGGTTATAACGTCAAGTTTCCGTTCTTTGAGGAAAGTTTAATCGCTGCTAAAGACAATCATTTACCTTTGTTCCATCGTATGATCAAACCTGAGTTTAAGAATTTATTCTTTGTCGGTTTGTATCAACCTTTAGGAGCGATTATGCCATTGGCAGAATTTCAAGGTAAATGGATTTCAGAATATCTAACCGGCAATTACCAGCTCCCGACCACAGAAGAAATGAATCAAACGATAGAAAAATACGAATCGCAAATGAAAAAACGTTATGTGGCATCGACCAGACATACGATGCAAGTCGACTTTGAAGATTTTCTCTACGATATGAAAAGCGAACTCAAAAAAGGGACACAGAGAGCAAAGAAAAATGGAAACAAAGTAAACGTGGAAGCGATCGCCGAACACAAACAAGTTTCCAAAAACGGAGTCGGTTCGAGCAAACACGGAGTGAAAAGGAAAAAGGGCGTCCTTGCAAAAGCTTGAACGTATAATTCTTCGATGGATTTTAAAACTACCGGAGGGAATTCTTAGAAGAATCTCCGGCGGAATCCTGCAAAAACGAGAGAGGATTTTAGACGCGAAACTCCAAATGTCCTTGTATCTCGCAAAGACAAAACCCCGTCTTGAATCTCTCGCTCCAAAAGATGCAAGGACGTTTTACAAAAACTCTATGCTTCTGTTCGATCTCGAATCGGAAGAACTCTTTCAAGTCGAGAATTTTACGATTCCGGTTTCAAGCGGAAGAATCGGAATCAGACTCTATCGACCCACACTAACCTTGACCCTCCAACCCGCGCTTGTCTATTTTCACGGAGGCGGATTTGTAATAGGCGATCTCGATTCTCACGATAGGCCTCTGCGTTACCTCGCAAAAAAAACCGGGTCAATGATTCTTTCTGTCGATTACAGACTTGGACCCGAGCATAAGTATCCGACTGCTGTAGAGGACAGTTTTGTCGCTTATCAATGGATTCTTAAAAACGCAAAGGAGTTAGGAATTCTTTCCAAAAAAATCGCGGTCGGCGGAGACAGCGCCGGAGGCAATCTTGCGGCAAATCTTTCCATTCTATCTAAAAAGAAAAGAATTCAATCTCCTCTTTTTCAACTATTGATTTACCCTTATTTAGATCTTCTCCGAATGAGCGCGAGCCGAAATGAATTTGGCCGCGGATATGCTCTAACGAACAAGTTATTGGAGTATTTTAATTTTCACTATTTGAAAAATCCGCTCGATGCAAAAGAGATCTCAGCGTCGCCGATTCTTCATAAGAAAAAAACGGACTTCCCAAAAACTTATATTCAATTGGCTGGATTTGATCCGTTACAGGACGAAGCGTTGGAGTTGATCGAATCTCTAAAAAAAGCGAAGGTTCCGGTCACTCATAGTATGTATGAGAGTTTAGTTCATGGGTATTTTAATTTTGCAGGAGTGATTCCGGAAGCGAAGAAGGCTTTGGACGAACTCGTGATTTTTATAAAAGAAGGATTTCAGATAAAATAAATGTTCGTCTCAATCGGATAAAATCGTTTTTTAGAGGAGAAACAAAGATCAAAAGTTTCTCTTGAATTTTTTAAACGTTCATGAAATGGTTTGGATTTCAGGGGAAATTTCTTTATGAAATCCAAAATCAAATCGATCCAAAAACTTCTACTATTCTTTTTTATTTTTTCTCAATCCACACTCAACGCCGATTCTTCCAGAATTTCTTCGGGTCCCATCGTAGGTTATTCCACACTAAAAGAAGTTTTGGTCTGGGTTCAAACGGAAAAGAAGGCTTCGGTAATATTAGAATATTCTGAAATTGAAAATCAAAAGCGCAAATTTCTCTCAGAGGAAATTCAAACACAATCCAAAACCGGATTTGTCGCAAAGCTGATCGCGAATCAGGTTCAGCCCGGAAAACGTTACACTTACAATCTAATCTTAGATGGAAAAAAGATCGAAGCAAAACATCCTCAAACCTTTCAAGCGCAGTCTTTTTTTGCGACCGGACAAAATCCTCCGTCCTTTACGTTTGCACTCGGAAGTTGCGCCTATGTAAACGAAACGGAATATGACGTTCCCGGAAAACCCTATGGCGGAGATTACTTCGTCTACAACTCGATTCTTTCCAAAAAACCAGATTTTATGCTCTGGCTCGGAGACAATATCTATCTTCGAGAAACGGATTGGGATTCAAAGACTGGATTTTTACATCGATACAAACATCAAAGAGGAATTCCTGAGTTAGGTCCTTTGTTCTCTTCTCTTCATCACTATGCAATTTGGGACGATCACGACTTTGGGCCGAACGACGGAGATTCTTCTTTTTGGATGAAAGATACCGCGGAAGAAATGTTCAAACTTCACTGGGGAAATCCGAACTACGCCAAAGAAGGCATTTACGGATCCTTTACTTGGGGAGACGCGCAATTTTTTCTTCTCGACGATCGAACATTTAGGACGGCTAACAATAACAAGGTGGTCGGTCCGAGACAAATCTTAGGCGAAAAACAATTTCAGTGGCTCGTAAATTCTTTGGCGTTTTCCAAAGCAACCTTTAAATTTGTCGCGATCGGCGGACAATTTCTGAATCCAAACGCGGTCTATGAAAACTATGCGACGTATCCAGAGGAAAGAAATAAAATTCTTTCGGCTATCCGCGAATTGAAAACAAAGAACGTAATTTTCTTAACCGGAGATCGTCATCATACGGAATTGAATCTTCTCAAAGAAGACGGTGTCGAACCGATCTATGATTTTACGGTTTCTCCATTGACTTCGGGAGCTTATCCCGTTACTGAGAAGAATCCTTTGAGAATCGAGGGAACCCTTGTCGAACAAAGAAATTTCGGACTTGTTTCCATTACCGGAAAACGAGGAGAAAGAAAATTGTTACTCCAGATATTCGATGTAAACGGAAAAGAACTCTGGAAAAAAGAAATCATTCCAAGTCCTTAAAATTTTTATGAAACAAACTATGACAATCTTCTTAAGTATTCTTCTTTCCTTCTTTTCCCTGATCCTTCTACTCGCCTGGTGGAATCAGGATAAATTGATATTCTTCCCTGAAAAACTACCGGAAGATTACTCGTTTCGATTCCCGTCTGAATTTCAAGAGATAGAACTTTCAACACGAGACGGAGAAAAAACTTACGCTCTCTATTTCAAAGCAAAGAACAACATTCAAAACAAAACGATTCTTTTCTTTCATGGAAACGCGGGAAGCCTAAGAAGTTGGGGAGGAATTTCGGAAGATTTTGTTTCCTTAGGCTGGAACGTTCTGATAAGCGATTACCGAGGTTATGGAAAGAATACGGGAAAACTTTCAGAGGACACAATGTATGAAGACGGAAAACTCTGGCTCGATCATACAATCAATAAATTGAATATTCCGAGAAAACAAATCGTTGTCTATGGAAGATCGATCGGAACCGGAGTCGCGGTCGACTTGGTTTCCAAAAACCCGGATCTCATTTTATTTTTAGAAACTCCGTTTACGGATCTGCCGTCCTTGGCTATGAATTATTATCCATTCTTACGATCTTGGATGTTACGCTTTCAATTTGAAAATTTAAAAAAATTAGAGCTGATCAATTCAAAGATTCGGATTTTTCACGGAACCGAAGATGAAATCATTCCGTATCAGAACTCGGAAATTATATTCGAAAAGTTGAAATCGAAAAAGAAAGACGTGGTTCTTTATACGATCCAAGACGGAACCCACAACGATTTGACGGTCTTTCCGGAATATCACCAGGCTTTGAAAAAAAGCCTGGATGAAATTCGTTGATTCTTTGTTAGAAATATTCGGGGAAAAGAACCTTGAGTTTCTTAACGGTTTCAGGATTTCTTTTTTCCGGAGCCGTTATGATGGAATACTTCGTACTGTTTTTCAGACTCAGGTCATCTCCGTTTCCGATAACGTCGATGAGTTCTGCGAGTAGTTTCTTTGCGGTTTCGGCGTTCTTCGTGAGATTGGCGATTACCATCTCCAACGTAACGGATTCTTCTCCTTCTCTCCAACAATCGTAGTCGGTGGACATACAGATCATCTGATAGGCGATTTCAGCCTCTCTTGCGAGCTTCGCTTCCGGAAGTACAGTCATGTTGATGATATCGGCCCCCCAAGAACGATAAAGATGAGATTCCGCTTTTGTGGAAAACAAAGGCCCTTCCATGCAAACGAGGGTTTTGTTCGTATGAATTCCCAATCCTATTTTCTTTGCAGTCGCTTCAATTCGTTTACTCAGATTGGATGAAAAAGGTTCTGCGAAAGGGGCGTGAGCAACAACCCCATTTCCAAAATAAGTCGCGTTTCTAAGTCGAGTTCGATCGATCACCTGAGATGGCAAAACGAAATCGAGAGGTTTGATTTCTTCTCTTAAACTCCCAACGGAACTGAAAGCAATGATCTCTTCTACACCTAACTGTTTTAAGGCGCAGATATTTGCATGATTCGGAACTTCAGGCGGTAATAAGAAATGTCCGACTCCGTGTCTTGGTAAAAATGCGATGAGCTTTCCTTTGTAATTACCGATTTTGATTTTATCGGAAGGTTTACCCCAAGGGGTGTCAGGAAAAATCTCCTCGATCAATTCCATTCCGTCGAGACTATAAAGCCCCGTTCCTCCGATGATAGCCGCCTTTACATGATGAGACATGAATCCATACTCCTAAACGAAAGTTCTCACATTCTTCAGGGTCAGTTTTGGAAGATGGACTTAAATTGTAAATCGGAAGTGCTTTTCCAGCACTAAGAGTTTTACGAAGTGCTAAGATTTTTTAATTCCAAAGACTGGTTTCGAATTTTCTCGACTTCCATTTGAAGTTTGCCGGACTCTTGATTGATCTGGTTGATTTCCTTTTCCAAATTCACCATAGTCTTTACCATCTCTTCCTGTCCGACCATCTGTTCTTTTGTGGATTCGAAAATTTCTCCTGAGAGTTGTTTGATACGTTCGACTTCCGATACAAAGTCTTGGATAATTCTTCGTTGCTCCTGATAGAGTTTGCCCATTTCTTCGATTCGATTAACCGTCTCTGAAATTTTCAACTTTTGGCGATTGGTCAAATCTCCCGTATCATTCGAAGCCTTATTTGCTTCTCCAATAAATTCCCGAGATTGTTTTACGATTACGGAAATATTCTTTGCATTTTCCGAAGTAAATTCCGCGAGTTTACTGACTTCGTTTGCAACGACTGCAAACCCCCTTCCGGCGGCTCCGGCTCGAGCCGCTTCGATCGAGGCGTTGAGTGCGAGCAAATTAGTTTTATCCGCGATTTCGCCCATGATCTGATTGATCTCGTCAACTCTATTAAAAGAATTTGATATGTTTTTCAGGAAGTGTGTGGTCTTTCCCGCCGCCTCAGAAACGTTATCCATATCGACTTTGTTCTCGTTCGCATAAGAACCAAGATCCTTTGAAAATTGAGCGATACTTTCAATAATGTCTCCGAGATTTTTGGATTTTAGATTCAAATCCACCAAACTTCGATTTTGCGTTTCTATGGAACCGGATGTACTCTGAGAGGAAGCGGATAATTCTTCGATCACCGCGTTTACCTCCTCTAAGGAGGCCGCTTGTGATTCCATTTTTTCACCGGTATTATTGATGAACTCGGCAAAATTCTGAATGGAATTTTCCAAACTTTCAGCGGAAAGGTGAATCGACTTTTGATTGGATTCCAATCTTGCCAAAAATCCACTGCTCTCCTCCGAAAGTTTCACCGCTTGATCGGCAAGTTTCATAAAGAGATTCATGAGTTGCGCAAGAATAATTCCCGCAACAAAAACGAATAAAATTTTGATAATTTCCACACTTGTGGTCAACATCCCCGGTTTGTTCGCGAGATTCGGATCCTCGGACAATTCTACTCCAAAAAGAACGGCTACGCTGAGTGCGATAGTCGATCCCAATGCACCTAAGAATCCGATCAAGATTACGAATTTTTTTTCTCCTAAGAGACCTGCGTAGATATTGATATAAAAATAGATGAAAAAAAGAATTACGTTCTTCATTACGCCGGATGCGACGGTTGGAGAAATCATGGCGTCAAAAATCAAAGTACAACTGAGGATGACCGAGTCGAGTATTACGGAAGTCTTATGAACCCATTTCGGAACGTCACCAAAACGATTCCAGATAAAAATTCCGATACAATAAATCCACATTGCAAGCGTCCCACCGGAATGAATGATCAATTGTGTTGGGTTGAAAACCTTCATTGCTCCCAAAATCGAGAGCGTAAACAGTATCACGAGGCCGAGGCGGATTCGATTGATTAAAACGGCGCCATTCTTTTGAATGAGGTCGAGAGAACTTTGACTCATATTTCTATGAGAGGATCTAAATTTCGTAATTCAAACAATTCCCCGATAAGGAACTGGTTTTTTAGACTTCCAATTTGTCTCCGAAAGACACAAAATGAAATCAGATTTTTCTCATTCTGAAATCGATAAAGAACTCAAACGACACTCAGCGCCTTCAAGTCTTTTGATTGGGACTTGATACTCAAGACGCCGTCTTGAATCTTGCCCGATTCACGAGTAATCTCGTTGATCTCTTTTTCGAGGGCAAACATCGCTTTCATCATTTCTTTTTGTCCTACCATCTGCTCGTGTGTGGAGTGAAAGAGTTCATCCGAAAGATTTTTCACTTTGCTTAAATTCCGAGCAAAGTCTTGAACGATTGCCGTACCTTTTTCATACAAGCGAGTCATTTCTTCGATACTAGAAACTGTTCCATTGATCTTAAGACTTTGACCTTCGGTCAACAATCCAGTATCTCTTGAGGAATGATTTGCTTCTTCGATAAACTGAAGCGAATCATGAACAACTTTGGAAATCATCTTTGCATTGGAAGCGGTGAATTCTGCAAGCTTACTTACTTCTTGCGCGACAACCGAAAATCCTCTTCCGGCCGCTCCGGCCCTTGCGGCCTCGATCGATGCGTTTAAGGAAAGAAGATTTGTTTTATCGGCAATTTCTCCCAAGATACGATTGATTTCATCGACCCTTTGAAACGAATTCGAGATATTCTTCAAAAACGTGTCCGTCTTTTCCACCGAATTCTTAACCGTTTGCATTTCGATTTTACTTTCGTTTGCGCTGATTTCCAAATTCTTAGATAGTTGCGAAATTTTAGTTATGATTTCGAGAAGAGTTTGGGATTTCCGATTCAGCTCGATCAGATTTTCGTTCTGAGTCCGGATCGAATCCACATTGTTTTCCGAAGACTTAGAGAGAGAAGTGATAACTGCGTTCACTTCCTCTAAAGACGCCGCTTGCGATTCCATCTTAGAACTTGTTAAACTCGTAAACTCCGAAAAATTAGAAACTGAAATTTCCAAAGTTTCTGCAGAAGAATGGATGACCTTACGATTGTTTTCCAAACGGGAGAGAAAGTCTTTGTTTTCTTTAAAGTAAGAAGCCGCCTCGCGATAAAGATTGTCGAACAAGTCCATCAAACGATACAGGATAAAACTGACGGCAAACATAAAAATAATTTTCGTTATTTCGGAACTCAATTTCATAAAACCGGGCGCCGTGTTGATCGTATTGTTTTCCGAAAATTGTAGTCCGTGAAAGGTCGCGTTGACCAAACCAATCGAATATCCGACCGCACAAAACAAACCAGTGACCAAAACAAATCGAGGGCTTCCAAGTAAGCCTGAATAGGCGATGATAAAATAATACACCGAATATAGAATTGCGTTTTTTAGAACGGGAGCTATGATTTCCGCTGAAACCATCCCGTCGACTAAAATCGTCCCGCTCAAAAGAAGCGTATCAAATATGATAAAAATCTTATGCGCAAGCGGACTTATATTATATTTTTTATACAAAGCAAAGCCGATGAGCGTATAAACGCACATAAAACCTGCGGCAAAACTATGATTGATCAGAATCTGAGGATGTAACGTTTTAACGCTCGATGCAAGAGAGATAAGCATCATGACCATAATTCCTATTCTCGAATAATAGGTAAGGGTTTCTCCCTTTTTGCGGATCGATTCAATGGACTGTTTGGACATAGACCAATCGTCTATAGAATTTCATTTAAGTAAATGAAAAGTACTCGGCGAAATCCGAAATAGTTAACTTTATTATAAGAAGACATAGTTTCATTCCCGAAGATTGGTGATTCGTTCGGGTCTTAGGCAATTCGCTTAAAATCTTGGATTCAAAGAATTGGAAAATGGATGAATGAAATAGCTTTCGGGATGCAGAGCCGCCGGCGTATCGGAAACACTCATCACTTTCACGGATTGTCCGTCGGGATATGTCCCCATCGTCTTCTGATCATTTGATCCGTTTCCCAAAGCAATGCCCTTTGCGATTACGGAATTATAAAAGCTATAATCGGTCAACGCGTCCAATTGTCTCCAGACCCCAAAGTAGTCTAACGTGTCCAAAGAACCGAGTCCGATCACGGTATTCTTAATGGGCGTATAATGATCCGCATTGAGAACATAATCGTTATGGGTATCGGAATAAACGACTTGAAAATCCTTTTCCGAAGCGGCAGTGCCGATTCGTGTAAAAATATCGATCGCCATTCGATTATCCACTTCGTCGTCGTTATCGTAAATCTGTGCGATCATTTTCGTTGAATTCGTAAACTGCGCGAGTTGTGCATTGCTGATTGAAAAAGAATACCAAGGCGCCAAAAGAAAAATAAAGGAGCCGTTGCTTCCCCATCCTTTCTGAACGATTCCTTGATGAGCCAGATACGGAGTTGCTCCACCTCCGTACGAATGTCCCATATAACCGACTCGAGTCGTATCGATGATATTCGCATACTGCTCGACAGCGAAGTTGATTCCATCCAACATAAATTTATAATTTTCGGTAGGGTCTCTTCTATCGGAAATATATATGGGGAAAACTACCACATATCCTTTGGAAACATAAAAATCGATCAGCGGGAAATAGGCTTCCGCGGAAGGCGAACTAAAACCGTGCATGAGGAAAAGAACCGGGGCTTTTGTCGTTTGACCCGTTGGATAGTAAACACAGACATTACGGGGTGCGCTCGGATTTGGAAGAGCCGCGACAGAAACTGCATTTGCACCGCGAGAACCGTATCCTTGTGAAATCGGAGCGATCGGACCGTAATAGCCGACGGGAGTGATTGCACAAGTATTGATCAAATAGGGATAACTTATAATCAAGAGAGCCTCAAAGAGAGGTTCCAAAGTTTCCTCTTGAAAACTTTTTGAATTTTGTTTACAAAAGAAAAGTCCGAAGATAATAAAAATTCCTAACAAACGTTTCATAAATTCTCCGAATACTTTCTCTTGATAAAAACGTAATTTATAGTATTCATTTCCGCTTGAAAATGAATATTATAGATCGATTCCAAATTCTACCCCAAGAGCCAAGATCTGATTCAAGCGGAAAGTGAATTTGATTTACTGACTTCCCAGCCGATCATCGCCATCTTTCTTTCGGAACCCCATCTGTATTCTCCAATTCCTCCAGTGCTTTTGATCACTCGATGACAGGGTATCAAATACCCGATCGGGTTTTTACCGATCGCAGAACCAACCGCTCTCGATGCGTTTTCTTGATCGATTGAAGTCGCAATTTTAGAATAAGAAGACAGGTTTCCTTCCGGGATTTTGAGTAGGGCTTCCCAGACCTTGATTTGAAAATCGGTTCCTTTTAAGTGAAGTTTAATTTTGTCTTTGGTATCCAACGTATTATCGAAAAAACGAACGACCCGCTCCTGGTTTTCGTCCACTTTTTGTATCAAATCGGCTTGATCCCATTGCTCCCTAAGTTCGGAAAGAATTTCTTCTTTTGGAATATCATAAAAGAATAAATTACAA
Source organism: Leptospira ainlahdjerensis (assembly GCF_016919175.1). Lineage (GTDB taxonomy): Bacteria > Spirochaetota > Leptospiria > Leptospirales > Leptospiraceae > Leptospira > Leptospira ainlahdjerensis. The sequence continues at coordinate 149,904 of NZ_JAFFPU010000024.1, forward strand.
ATTCCTTTTTCAGTCGAAGCCACCAAGTATTCTCCGAAGATTCCTTTTTGAAAACTATAACGGATCGTGAGTTTTTCACCTCCGTTTTTGAATTCGCCGGGAGTCATTCCTTCTATCTTTACGAATAGATCATGAAGTCTGCTTGTTCCGGAAAGTCCGGTTTCAAAGGCCGCATCAAATAAGGTCGATTGAGGTTTGGAAAGAATCGATTTTGCATTTTGAAGCGTGAGGTATTGCAGGAATTGTTTCGGACTAACTCCCGCCCATTCCGTAAAAAGTCTCTGAAAATGAAACGGACTTAGATTTACGGATTTTGCGATCTCTTCTAATTCCGGTTGTGACGTGGAATTTTCTTGGATGAATTGAATGGCTGTTGCGATTTTTTGGTAGTGATCCATAGCAAAAAGAATATATCAAAAGAGACTTTTTAAAACCCGATCCTTGCTGTTTTCAATTTTTTTACATTCGCTTTTGGAGATAATTTTAATTCTTTCGCAACCAAAAAAAGAAAGGACCATTTGTTCCGACAAACTAAATGTTCCCGTAAAAATCCATTCAAACGGACTTGAAGCCGACTTGAAATCGAACGCGAAAAAAAGTCCTTTTCCTTTTAGATTTTGCTTCGGCTCGTGCCTTCTTCCGAAAATAAAAAATTGAGAAACTCAACCCAATCTTTGAACAAGATTATTTACAAACGTTTCGACTTTCTGAAAAGACAAAATTTTCCGCTTAAGAATGGATGAATTTTGCGAGTTGGTCAATCCCTTCTTCAAAGAGAGCAGGTCCGGGTTGAAGGATGATAGAAGGATCCAATTCAAAGATCTTCTGATTTCGAATCGCGTTTGTCTTTTGCCAATCGGGATGAGTTCGAACCCAATCGAAGTTTACGGGTTTTCCGCACCAAGAACCGAGATAAATATCCGGATTTTTTTCGGCGACATCTTGAGAAGAAATGATTCTTTCCTTCGCCATAGATTTATTTCTGAGATTATCGAAACAATCCTTTCCGCCCGCAATCTCAATCAATTCTCCCACCCAAGAAATTCCTGTAATGATCGGCTCATCCCATTCTTGAAAAAATACGCGCGGCGGTTTTTCCGTTCTCCTCTCCGCTTGAACTCTTTCTAATTTTGTTTTCCATCCGTCGATCAGAAGTTGTGTTTCTTTTCCCTTACCGACAATCGATCCAAACAAAAGCATCGTTTCTAAAATTTCAGAGATCGTTCTTTGGTTGGTTACGAGGACATTCAATCCTTCCGCAATCAAATCCTTTGCGAGACTCGCTTGGATATCGGAGAATCCGATTACAAGATCCGGTTTTAGATCTTTGATCTTCTTTATATTCCCGTTGATAAAGGCTGAGACTTTTGGCTTTTCAGACTTTGCTTTTAGAGGACGAACCGTATACGCTGAGATTCCGACGATACGATCCTGTTCTCCCAAAAGATAGAGTAACTCCGTTGTTTCCTCAGTGAGACAGATGATTCTTTTCGGACCGGCCAGATTATTTTTCCTTAACTATGGAATTCTTTCTTATCATCGATTAACTTTTGTACAACCGAAGGATCGGCAAGCGTCGAAGTATCGCCGAGCCCTTCGAATTCCGCAGAAGCGATCTTTCTCAAAATTCTTCTCATGATCTTTCCGGATCGAGTTTTCGGAAGCCCCGGCGCCCAATGAATTACATCCGGTCTGGCGATCTTTCCGATCACTTTTTCAACGGTTGCTATGAGTTCTTTTTTGAGTTCGTCATTCGTTGTAACACCTTCTTTCACGGTCACGTACGCATAGATTCCCTGGCCTTTGATATCGTGAGGAAATCCTACAACTGCGGCTTCGGCGACGGCCTTATTTTCGACAAGAGCGCTTTCTACTTCGGCGCTTCCGATTCTATGGCCGGACACGTTAATCACATCGTCAACGCGTCCCGTGATCCAATAATAACCGTCTTTGTCTCTCCGCGCACCGTCTCCGGTAAAATAATAACCTTTGAACTGAGAAAAATAAGTATCGAAGAATCTTTTGGAATCTCCGTAAACTCCTCGCATCATCGAAGGCCAAGGCCCTTTGATACAAAGGTTTCCGGAAACATCTCCTTTCCCGTTGAGTTCCTTTCCATCGTTGTCCACTAGAATCGGTTGAACTCCGAAGAACGGTAAAGTCGCTGATCCCGGTTTTTGAGGAATCGCCCCGGGTAACGCAGTGATCATAATCGATCCGGTTTCGGTCTGCCACCAAGTATCTACGATCGGACACTTGCTCTTTCCGATATTCTTAAAATACCATTCCCAAGCTTCCGGATTGATCGGTTCTCCCACGGAACCTAAAAGACGAAGAGAACTCAGATTTCTTTTTTTGATATGGTCCAGACCTTCTCTCATCAAAGCTCGGATCGCAGTCGGAGCCGTATAAAAAACGTTAACTCCGTATTTGTCGATCACATCCCAAAATCTTCCCGCGTCCGGATAAGAAGGAACTCCTTCGAACATCACGGAAGAAGCTCCGTTAGAAAGAGGACCGTAAACCAGATAAGAATGACCGGTCACCCATCCGATATCCGCCGTACACCAATACGTGTCTTCCGGTTTGATATCGAATACATAATGAAAGGATAGATTCGCGCCGAGAAGATAACCTCCGGTCGTGTGCAAGACCCCTTTTGGTTTTCCCGTGGATCCCGACGTATAAAGAATAAAAAGAGGATCTTCCGCGTCCATCGGTTCGGGTTTGCAATAATCGGGCAGGTTCGGATCGTTCATCAAAAAATGATACCAGTGATCTTGACCGTCTTTCCAAACGAGTCCCGATTCGTTTCCGGTTCTTCGAACTACGATGACGTCTTTTACTTTCTCTTTAGCCGTTTCGATCGCAACGTCCACGTTTTTCTTGAGTTCCACAGGTTTTCCGCCGCGATAACCACCGTCAGCGGTCACGATCAATTTCGGTTTGCAGTCGTCGATTCTACTCTGAAGCGCTTCCGGAGAAAAACCTCCGAATACAACGGAATGAATCGCACCGATTCGGGAACATGCAAGAATTGTAATGGCTAACTCCGGAATCATCGGAAGATAGACAAGAACTCTATCCCCTTTTTTTACTCCGTATTTTTTCAAAACGTTTGCAAAACGATTCACTTCTCTATACAGATCATAGTAAGTGAGAACTCGAGATTCGGAAGGACTGTCTCCTTCCCAGATTAAGGCGGCTTTGTTTTTAAGAGGAGTTTCGATAAAACGGTCCAAACAATTATAGGAAACGTTGAGCTTCCCGCCCTTGAACCATTCTACTCTTGCATTTTTAAAGTCGTGACTGAGAACCTTTGTCCACTTTTTAAACCAAGTAAGACGGTTTGCTTCTCTTCCCCAAAACTTGTTCGGGTTCTCTATAGATTCTTTATAAAGCGATTTATATTCTTTGAGACCGAGGTTAGCTTTTTTTTTGAAATCTGCCGACGGGGGAACGATCCGTTCTTTTGCCATGACTTCCTCCAGATTCGGTAAAGAATGTTTCTTTTTTTTTCTCTGTCTACCAAATTGCGGAAAACCGATTGAGAAACCCCCTCCCAAAAATTTCTGAAAGAGGAGGCCTTCGTTACTTAGGTGGAGCCGGTTCGAATCAAATCTAAGAATTCGGAGCGAGTCACCATATTATCTTTGAACGCTCCCAACATACAAGAAGTGAAGAGTTCGGAGTTTTGTTTTTCGACTCCTCGCATCATCATACAAAGGTGTTTTGCTTTGATAACAACCGCTACCCCTTGCGGTTCGAGAACATCTTGTAACGCGTATGCGATTTGTTCAGTAAGGCGTTCTTGTACTTGAAGTCTTCTCGCGAAGACGTCCACGATTCTTGGAATTTTACTGATCCCGATGATTTTTTTATTCGGAAGATAGGCGACGTGCGCTCTACCGTAAAAAGGTAAAAGGTGATGTTCGCAGAGAGAATACATTTCGATGTCTCTCACAAGAACCATTCCTTCTGTCGGTTCGTCGAAAATAGCTCCATTTACGATCGTCTTGATGTCGGCACGATAACCCGAGGTCAAAAAATCATAGGCTTTTGAAACTCTTTTCGGAGTGTCGCGAAGTCCTTCCCTATTCGGATCTTCGCCGATCGATTTTAGAATTTTTACAACTTCTTCTTCCAATTTAAACTCTCTTCAGTTATATTTCCCAAGATTGGATAAGGGGCCTCTTGTTAGATTCCATTCTGACGAATTCGGCGACTTTTTTTAGAATCTAAAGAGATACATTCCCATTCTCAAAAGAGGCTATAGAATCTTCCATCGGATTTTCATTTTCTTGCGGATTTCCCAGCGCAGGCGAATTTGTCCTTTCATGAACGCCGAGAATTTCCGAATAAAACGAAATTATCCCGTAAAGATTGGGTTAGACGCCCGTATGATCGCGCATTCGGGGATCGGGATGAGAATTCGAGGAATTCTAAAATACATCGGACCTTTGGCCGCGGATGAGAATTTTCAGATCTATCTTTTTGGAAATAAAGAAACCATCGAAAAAGAAGGAATTCTCTGCCGTGAATTTATCGGTTTTGAAGAAGAGTACGAACGCTCAAAACTTCCGGCTCTTCGTGGAAAAAAAAACCCTCCGTATTCTTATCCAGTGATCTCCTACGAAGTCGGCATTTATTCTCTTCGAGAATTTTTCGGACATCCGTTGATGAAAAAAATGGATTTTCTCGACATCCCACATTTTAACGCACCTCTTCGTTATCTTTCAAAATCGATCGTTACGATTCACGATATCATTCCTTTTCGTATGAAAGAATTCCATTCGAGCTTCGCAAAAAGAATTTATTTACAAGTTGTCTTTCGATGGATTCGAGCGTTTTCAAAAAAAGTCGTTTCCGTTTCCCGATATACCGCGCAAGATTTGGAAACCGTTTTTCATTTTTCAAAAGACGAAATCCAAGTAATCCCGAATGGAATCGACGAAACCGTTTTTTATCCGGCTTCTTCCCAAGAGAAAAAAAGGTTCTTAAAAAAATACGGACTCGAAGAAGGTTATCTACTGAGCGTCGGAATCGGAAAAGGTCATAAGAATTTAAACTTTGTTCTCAATGTTCTGAAGTCCTTCTGGGATTCAAAACTACTAAAGAGGAGCTGGGTTCTCGGAGGAGCCTCCGGAAAAGTTCCGGACTATCTAGAACAGGACGTTCAAGGTTATGAGAATCGAATCCTTCCGATGAAAAGGCTTTCTTTGGAAGAACTTCGTTGTCTTTATTCTTCCGCAGGAGTTTTAATCTTTCCTTCTAAATACGAAGGATTTGGATTTCCTCCAATCGAAGCCCAGGCCTGCGGTTGTCCCGTATTTTCTTCCGACGCTACGGTTATGCCGGAAATCTTAGAAGATAGCGTTCTTTATTTTTCCCCGGATCGACCGGAAGAACTCGAAATTCTTCTGAATCGCTTTTTGAAAAACCCAAAGGAAATAAAAACTCTAATCGGAAAAGGAAAAAAGAATTCGGAGAAATTTTCCTGGAAAATCGCCGCGAAAAAAACATTAGAAAATTATAAAATTGTTTACTAGAATGATCCTGTCGTTTTTACCTTGAAACCAAATTTGAAATTCGCGCCTACGAAATGATTACGGCTTCGTTTCCGGCAAAAAAATGAAAAGAAAGGGGATTCTAAAACTCAGAGGTCCTTTTTTGCGAATTTTTTTCTGGAAAGGATTTCATCTTTCCGGGCTTGGATTGTCAAAAAAAGTTTCTCCCTTTCCAAGTCGGAATAGCGGGACCAATTTCCGATTTCTTCGATTGTACGAAAACATCCCTCGCAATATCCGGTTTCGAAATCCATTGTACAGATTTTATTGCAAGGTGATCGAACCACTCATTTGCCTCGAACTTTAGACTTCACTGCGGCTTTCTTTTTCGCAGGTTTTTTCTGAGTTGGTGCCTTTAGTTTTTCATGACCATTCTTAGAATGATCGACAATCGTTTTCATTTCTTTAAAAAGAGACATCCCGCTGATTCTTCCCGGAACGATAACGTGCGCGGCGCCGCTTTCGACAAGAACGTCCGCTTCCTTCGTATCGTCCGTCGTAAGAATGATGGATGGTTGTGTATGATGACAGATCGTTTTGAGAGATTCCAATAACCTCCGATTGGTGGTCCCCTTTAGGATCATATCGGAAATCGTGCAGATCACATATCTCGCGTCTTCGATTCCTAAATGATGAAGTGTTTCCGGATTCGCAAGATCCCCATATGCCCAACGGATTCCTTTTGCTTCCAAGGCCTGTCTAAAAACGGGATTGAAATCCACAATCAGAATCCGATTCAACCACTCGGGTTTTTCTCTTTCAATTCCTTCGAGAAGCCCCTGAGCGATTCTAAAATAACCCAAGATGACGATGTCGCGTTTCGGCAGACCGGTCAGATCCGACTCGGATCGATTCTCTTTTTTTTCTTTCAGACCTATACCGGCTAACAGACTTAAGATGAATCTCGAAATGGGATCGTTAAAAAGAATGATATAAGTCGAAACGACGGAAGCGAGAATCATCGAAGTCAGAACGGTGGATTCCAATTCTTTGCTGATATGTCCGTAGCCCATTCCCAAAGAAAGAATCACGAGTGAGAATTCGCTGATCTGAGCCAAATTTAAACCGGTTACAACACCGGCTCTCAATCCCTTACCGGAAAAATAAACTGGAGTCGCAACTGTGATCACTCTACTCACGATCACAAAAGCCACTGCAATTAAAGAAACCGTGATGATCTGAATCGAAGGAATTGGAATTTTCATTCCAAGGGCAACGAAGAAAAGGGTAATAAAGAAATCTCTAATTCCTGAAAGTTTCGCGATCACATCCGCTCCATATGGAAAGGCTGCGATGCTAACTCCCGCAATCAAAGCTCCCATCTCTTTCGAAAGCCCGGCCTTCTCCGCTAATCCACAGAGTAAAAAACACCAAGCAATCGAAGTAATCAAAATGAGTTCCGGCTTCGAAGCCGCTGCTTCAAATAACTTGGAAAGAAAAAATCTACTGATCAAAAAAGCGACGCCGATCAGAACCAAACCGATTCCAAGAGAACTTGCGATTTTAAGAATTTGAGGATCTTGAAGATTCGGTTGAACCCCCATAAAAATAATGGCCCAGATGTCTTGTAGGACCAAAACTCCGATCGTAAGTCGGCCCGCGATCGTACTCACTTCAAATTTATCGTGCAGAAGTTTGACGACGATCATCGTAGAACTGATCGCCAACGCGATCGCAAAGTAAAGGAGGTCGAACTTTCCGGTGTATCCAGAAAGAATCCCTTTAAAAAAAATCAAACCGAAGAGAACGCAAAAAACAAATTGGCTGATCCCAAGAATAAACATGGACTTTCCCATCCGCGCCAATTCTTTTAGATCAATCTCAAGACCGATGATGAATAACAAAAGGATCAAACCGATCTCGGAAATTAATTCGATACTCTCTTCATTTACGACAAGACCAAAACCCAAATTAGGACCGAGCAAAAGTCCGCCTGCAACATAGCCGAGAATCAAAGGCTGTTTCGTAACTCTGGCAATATGGGAAAAAAACGTGGCAAAGATGATGCTCAACGCAATGTCATTTAAGAGAGAAAGGGAATGGTGCTCCATATTTACAGTTCGTCCTAAAATCTAATTTCTTTTTCTAAGGAAACCCGAAATGCAAACTCCGTTCAAAACAAGAATCAACGGTATTCCTTTTCTGGTTTCTTATAAGCGAACGACAGAATCTTATAAAAAGCTTCTGCTTGCTAAATTAAAGAAGAATCCTCACGTAAAAAACATTTTTTTTATCGATCTCATAAAAACTTAAAATTCAGGTGAGAAGCATTCTTCCTCATCCTTGTTTTAAGAATTTTGTGCTGTCAAAGAAGGATTTTCGCAAAAAAATAAATCAGTTCTTTGAAATTGAGAACATCTCTGGATCGTTTTAAACGGAAAAATCCCCAGGTTCCAAAACGTGAATATCCGGAAGATTTCTATACTTCCCGTCGAAATCAAGACCGTAACCCACAACAAATTCGTCCGGAATTCTCCAGCCGACATATTTTACCGGAAATTCAAGGATGTTTTTTCTTTCCTTTAAGAGAAGTGTAACGATCTCAAGACTCGCGGGATTGCGCGTAAAGATATGTCTTACAAGATATTGTAACGTGAAGCCGGTATCCAAAATATCTTCCACAAGAATGACATGACGATCGGAAAGATCGGTGTTGATGTCTTTTAATAAATCGATCTTTCCCGTGGAAACGGTTCCCGAATATGACTTTGCTTGAACAAAATCGATCTCCACGGAAAAGGGAATCGCCCTCGTTAGATCCGAAAAAAAGTAAACCCCACCTTTGAGAACGCAGATAAAAACCGGATTTAGTTTTTTGTAATCTTTTGCGATTTCGGAAGCTAAGGAGTTGACTTTTTTTAAAATTTCTTCTTGAGAAAAACGAGGATGAAGAATGTCTGAATTTTTTTTATTCATCCAGGAATCCAGAAGCGAATTATTTTTCCAGGAACTTTGCCGATCTCTCCCCAAGAATCGATATCCACTTGTATACTCAAAAATCCGGAAGTCGGAAACTTAAAAAGAATCGATTCCGAAAGAGCTAAGTCTTCATTCCCTCGGATCAAACGATTTGCAATTTCCTCCATTCCCGGATTATGACCCAACAATGCCACACTCTCAAATTTAGAATTCAATTCTCGGAGCTTAACTAAAATATCTTCGCTGTCGGATTCATACAATTTTTCCGTTACTTTGGTCTCGGGAGAGACATCCTTATTTTTAGTAAGAATTTTATAAGTATCCAATGTTCTTTTCGAATCAGATATTAAAAACAAATCCGTTTTGAAATCAATTCTCTCCAAATACTTTCGGAGGAATCGAGCGTTTTTCTTTCCTCTGTCCGATAAGGGTCTTTCTCGATCCGATTTGAATTCGGATTCCCAATCTGATTTTGCGTGCCTGACTAAATGAATTTGTTTCAACGAACTTTGTCTCTCGTTTTCCGCTTCTCCGGTCAACTTTAAATTCATTGACAAGAGTTAAAAGATCTCTTTAATTATGGTGCTATGAAAAAGGTCTTCGCGTTAGCAGGAACTGCTTTGCTCATTCTTATACCTACTCTGTTAGGTGCACAATTAGCAGGTCCTCCTGACGAAGAAAGAGCAAAAAAAGACGTTCAAATCCAGTGGTCCAAAAAACACGTTGGAGATAAAATTCAATCGATCGAAAGTAACGGCGAACCGGTTCTGATAGAAAAAGAAGAACCTAAATCCAATGCGGATATACTTTACAAATTTCCATTCTTAGTTACTGCAAAACGTAAGGATGGAAGTATTACTAGAACGGAAGTTGGTGCGAATTATATTTTCATTCGTACTAAGGGTTGGCTATTTTCGGAATTGGGATTCGGTAAGAATATTGTTTTATCCGATCCAGGCAAAGAATCGCCCGATAAAGAAACAGCTTTCAAGTTAATCGAAGAAGGTCTCTTGCAGGATCGTTGGAAAGGTAAGACTGTAGAAAATTTAAAAATCGGGGAGCCAATATCCGGTAGCGATCTCGAAGTTCACTGGTTTCGTTATTCGGGAGATTACGAAGTTTCGACCGATACGAGTCTTCGTTATTCGTGTACGAATTTTATAGTTCGTCTTTTCAAAGACGATTCCGCCAATGAATGGAAGCTGGATTGGAAAGAAAAAGGAATTTGCAGACCGGTAACCGCGACTTCTAACGATTCTCCCTGAACGAAATATTTATACTATTTCACTCAGAGAGATTTTTGATTTTTATCGATCGTTTTTGTTGTTTGAGCCCGGTTTACGAAGATTTTTATCTTTGAGGCTTTCAAGATTTGATTTTTTCAATCGATCCGAAAAACGAACCGAACTAATTTTTCCTGCTCTAAGATCTTTTAACGTGTTCTGAATCGAACTTCCAATTCCGATATGATTTTCATATTGTTTGAGAAAATTTTCAGTACTCGCTTTATCGAAAGAATAATACGACTTTCCGTAAGCAAATACAGCCGCATTTCGAACCGATGGATGAGAATTTTCGTTCGCGATCGTCGATTCTAAATAGGTCTTCGCAGAATTTCCGCCAAAGTCGGCGATCAAATCGTTGATTTGGGAAAGCGCATAAACTCTCATACCGGGCTCTTTGGAGATCGCAATTAAGTATTCCTGAGGATTCGGATTGATCGAGTAAATTTCTTTGATCAATGATTCTCGATCGAAATGTCCGGTCTGAAGAACTACAGATTTTATCTTTTCGTATTGGGCCCCATCGAGAGGTTCGGCTTGTGTTGAAGTTGAGACCCACATTAGAACGATCCAACTGATCGCAAGAACTTCCCCGATTCTAAACTTGATTGGATTCTTTTTAGTTTTCATATTAATAAACCAACGGATGTGATCGTAACACCCAGCCTTGTTCTCCCGTCAATTGTGTTTGATTGATTGTTGGATTTCCCGCGTAAAACATAAGATTAAGTCCCCCACTGTTAAAGAATCCCGTTCCTAAACATTCTCCTAAACCGACGAGATTATTACCGTTTTGATCCTGACATTCAGGTGTTTCCGGTAAAGGATCCAGTGAATAACGTCCTCTGATTACATCTTTTTCGACAGGATGATAAAGTCCTAAGAAATGAGCGCCCTCGTGTGCGATCGTTTTCGCCAAAAAAATCTGATCCGCTGCACAGGTGAGATCCGAACCAACCGCACCGCATCCAGTGGCAGTTCTATGATTCTCGATAAAAACGATCATTCCGGATTTAGGAGTTCCTGCGATCGGGATTCCAGGAATTCCGGAAGAGATTCCTAAAATTCCCGCCGGCGCGCTGCTCGAAACTGTGTAGCCTCTGGTTATATAAATATTTAAAGAATTCGGATCTTGAACTCCGGCCGGATTCGTTTTGTATAAGGTTCCCAAAGAGCCAGCGACATCTCCAAAATCGTCGGATAGATTTGCGACCGTTAGAAAATTTGCTTCGGCCCCCGCCGCGACAACCGCCGTTACGGTAACGTCTATCTTAACCGTATCTTGCGCGTAGATTTCTTTTAAAGTTTGTATCATCGTTGCCATCCCCACAGTGGTCGGAGTGGTTACTGCATTGGGAACAAAGATCAAATTGATATGTAACTTCTTTCGAGATTGCCAAACCTTCGCTAAGCCGGATGCCGCGCTTCCCATTATTCCGTTCGCTTCGGATCGAAATTTATATTCCTCGCAAGTATGAGGTGTGTTGTTTGTAACTCTTCTAGTAGGGATGGAAGGACTTGGCACGCTCGGTAAAATAAAATCCACTCCCAAAATATTACTTCCGAAATTATTATACCCCGAACTTGGCGCATAGTAACTCGGAGTGGCTCCGATCGGAAAGGCGGTCGTTACAGAACGCGATCCGGCAGCTTCACTTTTACCGTTATCCTGAATTAAATTGCCTGCGGCATTTTCCCAAAGAGGATACATAAATCGATTGGCGTTCGATGCAAACGTATGGTTCTGCTCGGCGTAAACGATTCCAATCGGATTGCTTTTACCCAAACCGGGAAAATTTACAGTCCCCGTAAGATAAGCGGTTCCACCGTCGGCATAAGCGTTACTTTCCGTTAATAAGACTTGGCTCAGTGAAGAAGTGGAAACGCTAAAATTCGGAGCAGCACCGGAAGTCCTTTCATTTTCTGCGGGCTCGCAACGATAGAGTGATTCGTTATACAAATATAAACCGAGCAAAAGATTTAGAGTTTCGGATGTTTTGTCTTTGTCTTTTTGAATCGGACAACCCCAAAAGAACCAACATAAAATCAAAACTGAGACGAGAGATTTTCTAAACATATTCACTAATTTCCTAATGCTTCTTTTAGAGAGCGAATCTATTACGATTGACGAGCTGAAATTCTTTTTTTAAATTCCAAGCTCAAGGAAAGATTTCTTCACTTTGGGGAACGAACGTTAACTTTTTAAGAGCAAACCGATTTCCTTTTCCTTTCCCACTATCTGAGAAATGGAATCGAGTTGATTTTTTTTCAAAAATCGATCTAAGAATTCAAGAATACGCAACGGCAAAAACGGACCCTGATAAATATAACCGGTATAAACTTGAACTAAGTCAGCTCCGGCTAGAATTTTTTCCAATGCCGCTTCACCGGAATCGATCCCGCCCACCCCGATGATCGGAATTCTTCCCTTCAAAAGATTATACGCAACCCGAATAAATTTGGTCGCTTTTTTTCGCAACGGTCTGCCAGAAAGACCGCCTTCTTTTTCAACATTCGGATATTTTGAAAGAAACGATTTATCGACCGTCGTGTTCGTAAGAATCACTCCGTTTAGTCTTAAACTCAAAGAGGTTTCCAACAAAGCTTCCAGATCCTTTTCTTCCATATCGGGAGCGAACTTTACAAAGATGGGAATTCTAAAATCCTTTCCAAGTCCGGAACGAATCCCCTCTATCAAGGAAACAAAATTCTCCTGCTTTTGAAAATTCCTGAGTCCGGGTGTATTGGGGGAACTTATATTGATTACCGCATAATCCGCATAAGGCGCCAAACGTTTCAGCGTATAAACGTAGTCTTCGACCGCCTTGTCTTCCGGAACGATCTTCGTTTTTCCGGCGTTGATTCCGCGAATTTTTCCTTTATTTTGTTCGGTAAGAATTTCGAACGCGAGGTCTGCACCCGGATTATTAAAACCCATCCGATTGATAAGAGCCTGATCTTCCGGATAACGAAAAACTCTGGGTTTCGAATTTCCAGGTTGAGCTTGTCCGGTAATCGTTCCGACCTCGACGTGACCAAAACCCATCCTGCTCAAAAAAGGATATAACTCTCCGGTTTTATCGAAACCCGCCCCCATTCCCAAGGGATTTTCAAATTCAAGGCCTGCTACCGTGGTTTTCAATCGGTCGCTTCGATACGAAGTCATGGACTCCAGAACGGAAAGAAATCCAGGAATTTTTCGACTCACACCAAGAAGTGTCTTTGCAAGCTCATGCGCTGTCTCCGGATCTAAAGAAAGAAAAAGCGGTTTTAGAAAAGCGGTATATGCACCGTGTCTCAGTGAAGAAGAAATCATCTCTGAAACTATTTTCTCAGCTTAGATCAAGACCAGCGAAAAATTCTACTTCCCGCAAAAAGAAATACGATTCCATAAACGAGCAATTCGGCGACGACCGGAAGCGATGCAGATAAACCCGCTCCCTCGATAAAGACCGCACGCAAAGAATCCGCCATCAAAGTAAGCGGAAGATTTCGAATGAAAGGTAGAACCGTCTCCGGAAAATTTTGATAGGAGAAAAAAATTCCGGAGAGAACCATCATCGGGAAAGTAACCGCGTTCACCAATCCGTTTCCAACTTGAGAACTCGCGGCCCTGGACCCGATAAACATTCCGATACAAGCAAAAGCGAAGTTACCTGCTAGATAGATAAGTAGCGCGGCTCCGATCGAACCCTCAAAAGAATTTTCAAACGTCAAAAAAGTGAAACTTAGGAGAATCAGAGATTCTACGGCAGTAACGACCAATCTTGTGAAAAAGAAAGAAAGTAGAAAATAGATCTTATTCATAGGAGTTGCGGACATTCTTCGCAAAAGTTTTTTCATCCTCATTTCGATAAGATTCCATCCAACCCCCCAAAGACAGGAATTCATCACTCCCATAGCGAGCATTCCTGGTACGAGATAATCGATGTATCTTGTACCTTTCGAGTCCAAAGTTTCCACTTCAAAATCGAACTCGGATCCGTTCGAACGAATTTTCGCGAGAATCAAAAGATAGTCCCTTTGTCCGTTCGGATTTTCAGGATCAAACGAAAAGTGAATCTTACCGTTTTCCGTTTTTTCCAGAATGAGATTTATCTTTCCTCTTTTCAGATCTCGAATCGCTTCCGCTTTGGAAAGAATCAAAAATTTAAGCGAAGGCAAGGATCGGGAACTTTCGCCTTTTGACGTGGACTCTTCCTTTGAAAAATCCGCGACTTCGAGAGTTTTTCTGAGCTCTTCGAGTTTATAAGAATTTTCTAATACTGCAATTTTAACCTCTTCAGACCCTCGATTCTTAAATGCGATTCCGAGAACTCCCGCCATCGCGATCGGAAATACAAAAGCCCAAAAAAGAATACCGGGTTCCCTATAAAATTCCTTGAGCTGAATGCTCACCAATTGAAGGATTTGTTTCATTCTTCCAGTCCTCTTCCGGTCATACTTAGAAAAAGATCGTCCAACGTCTTTTTATGGCATTCCAAATTCTTCAGTTTTTTTCCGGAAACGGAAATGGCTTGAATCAATCGGGGCAAATAATCGGTGATCGCGGAGACATAGATTCTCGCTTCCATCTTGGCCGAATCCCAAACATATTTATACATCCCGTCGGAAGGAATCAAACTCTCCGGATCGGATCCGTCTTCGATTGAAAAACGAATGATCTCCCCTCCACCGGTTCTTCCTAAAAGATCGGGTAAAGTTCCCTGGTCCAAAATTTTTCCCTTATCCATGATGATGATTCTTTCACAAAGAGTTTCCGCCTCTTCCATATAGTGAGTTGTAAGAATCATCGTCGTTTTACTTTGTCGGAGACGATCTAAAATTTTCCACACGTCTCTTCTTGCACCCGGATCCAATCCAGTTGTCGGCTCGTCCAAAAAAAGTATTTCGGGAAAATTTAATATCGAAACTCCAAGCGCCAATCTTTGTCTTTGACCTCCCGAAAGGTGACTAACGTAAGACTTTCGCTTGTCCTCCAAATTGATCAGCTCAAGGATTTCCTCGAGTCTTTCCTTTTTACTTTTATAAAACGTTCCGAAAAGATTGAGAGTTTCCTGAACGGTGATTCTATCCATAAACCTGGTCTCTTGTAAGGCCAATCCGATTTTGGATCGAAGAAAGGTCTCACTTTCTTCCCAAGTTGTTCCTAAGATGGATATGGACCCTTCGTCCGGCTTTTGAATTCCTTCCAACATTTCGATCAACGTAGTTTTACCCGCACCGTTCGGGCCCAAGAGCGCAACAAACTCACCCCTTTGGATAGCCAAACTCAGATCATTGACCGCGATCGTATTTTTGAAACGTTTGATCACGTTACGAACGTCGATGACGAGGTTCGCCGACTCGATAGAATTTTTTGGATTCAAGAAATCATCCTCTTTCCTATGGATTTTAAAATTAAAAGTTCCATTCTTCGATTTCCGAACCACTCAAAAGTTCAGGAGTTCTTCACAACTCTATAAATCAAGGAAGGGAAAAGGCGGAGTAAAAATCGAAGGTAACGAACCACGCCGATACCGATATAAACTTTATCCTTTTCCAAAGCCGACAAAAATTGATCCGCCAATTCCACTGTCGTCAATTTATTCTTTCCTCGGCCCGCCGTCATCGGAGTATCTACTTGCGGGGGCAACATTTCTACTACTTGAATATTCGAACCTTCCAGTTGATAGCGAAGAGCCTCGGTAAACAGATGAAGTCCGGCCTTCGTTCCACAATAAAGAGGTGCGGATTTTTTCGGAACCAAAGCCAAACCCGAAGTCACGTTTACGATCGCGGAATTAGCGTGAACTTTTAGGATCGGAATTAGGATCGAGATCAATCGTATCGGAATCGTTAGATTCGTTTGAATTTCTTTTTCTATGTTTAGGCTTTGATCCGAATCCTTTAGAAAATTCGGATTGAATTGAATTCCCGCGTTATTGATCAGGATGTTAAGCGAAGGATATTTCTTTTTGATAAGCGAAATCAACTTATCAAAATCTCCCGGTTTGGTAAGATCGCATTGAATCGTTTGAACGCATGGAATGGAAGCTAGGTTGGAAAGAGATTCTTTATTTCTTCCCAAAGCAAGAACCGTATTGTTCAGAGAGGCGAATCTTTTCGCGAGTTCAAGACCGATTCCGGATGTCGCTCCGGTGATTAAGATCGTATTTCCGGAAAGTTTCATGATCCGCATATCTTTCCTTTGCAAACGGATCGATCAAGCAATTCCCGATCGGATTTAAGAATTAACTTTTACCGTAGTAACGAAGGATTTGTCTGAGCGAGGAAAGATAGGAAGGTCCGAAAAGATTGATGTGGACTAAAACCGGATAAATCTGCCAAAAAGGAATTCTATCCTTCAAATGTTCGGGATCATCCACGCCTATAAAAGAAAGAATCTGTTGCATCTCTTCGAGATTCAGAGAACTACCGAATAAATTCAACATGGCGAGATCTTGTTCGGGATGAGAAAAGGAAATCGATGGATCGATCAGATACGAATGTCCGTTTTTTCCCGTTAGAATATTTCCGGACCAAAGATCTCCGTGAATCAATCTAGGACGGGAACGATTGAGGGACCATTCTTCCGTGAACTTTCGAAAAATATCGGTCACACTCTCTAAGTCTTTGGAAGCGATCAACTTTCTTCCGAAAGCTAAGTCCAACTGCGGTGATAAACGACATTCCCAAAAAAATTCCTCAAAAGACGCAAACCACCGATTCTTTTGAGAAAGAGTTCCGATAAAATTGTTACGCTTCCAGCCCCAGGAGTTGCAATCCTTTTGGTAGAGCAATTTCAGACTTCGGATCAGATCTTCTCTTGCGTCTGAACTAGTTCCGGATTCGATATAATCCATCACGAGAAACCAGGAATTTCCTACCTGCACGGATCCGTAACATTCCGGGACGCGGACTCCGACTCTGTAGAGTTGTTCGAGGGATTCTTTTTCGGTTTCCGCCATTTCTCGATTGGGAATAACTTTTATGGCAAAAGAATGGGCAGGAACCGTCACAAGATAGATTTCATTGAGGCTCGAAGAATGCAGTGAAATTCTCGGTCTCAAGCCGGAATTCAAAATTCCCAGTCTTTCTAGACCTTCGTAGATCGCCTCTTCTAATCCTGCTTTGATGACCAAACTCGCTTCCTCCCGGATTAGGTCCGGTCCTATTCTCTGATTAAAAAATCGGTTCGAAAGGTTCCCGGATTGATTGAAATTTAAGAAAACGTATTATATCCGTAAGACGTGATCATTCTCAAAATTCTTACCTTACTCTGTTTATGGAACGTTTCCTCTCTTTTTGCCAAAGATCCAAAGCCGATCTGGAATTATACGACCCACGAATCGATCGAAAGGGAATCCCTTTCTTATTGGACAGATTTTTTTTCCAAATCGCATACTCTTTGTTTTACGGGAACTTATCTCAAAGCGGACGGAACTCTAAAATCTGCCCCGCTTCCGAAATCGTTCTCATCCTTGAGTCAGAGATATAAGGTCCGGTTGATTCCCTTGGTCACCGTCTATCATCCAAACGGATGGCATTTCTTGAAAACGGAAACCGGAATAAAACGAGCCACGGAAAGCCTGGTTCAATTTATAGAACAAAATCCTAATCTCTCAGGATTGCATTTGGATATCGAATCCATTTCAAATTCTCAAAAATCGAATTATAAAAGATTTCTAAAAGATCTCAGAAAAAAACTTCCTCAGGAAAAAATCCTGACTTTGGCTCTCTTTCCTCAGGTGGATTTTCCAAATCCGAATTCTAAAATTCACTCGGAACTTTTAAACGCGGATTTTATCGACGAGTTCGTACTCATGAGCTACGATTTCCATTCTTCGAAAACGGATCCGGGTCCGGTGACTTCCATTTCCTGGACAAAGAAGAATTTGGAATTCTTATCGAACCAAATTCCTTCCTCTAAACTTTGGTTGGGGCTTCCGCTTTACGGTTACCTTTGGAAACGAAATGGAAAGGTTCGTATCATCAGCCAAAGGGAATTCATCAAAAGGCAAAATCGTTTTAAAATCACGGAAGGAGAAGACGGTTATCTTAAGATTCAGGATTCTACGGGAATCGGTTTTATCTCGAACACGAAATCGATTCTTCAATTGCAGAAATTGATCGAAACATACCAACTTAAAGGAACAGCTTTTTGGAGAATCGGTTTTTAACGAAAATCGTAAACGATCTTTACGTTAAGGCTTTTTCCCTTTTCGTCGTTGATGTTCGACGTACCTTTGTATTCCATAATTCTTCTAGACTCGATATCGTAGACCATATCGATCGGTTTTACAAAAACTGAAAATAGAGCGTTGTCGATTTTCATTCTTAAGAATAAAGCGGGTTTTCCTTTGTATTCTCCCGTTTTTGTTTTGAAAACGGAAAAAGCAAACGTATCTCTTTCGACCGGAACCAAAAATCGAAAACGAATCGTTTTTCCATCGATTAAAGATTCCCAATTATTTTTTACAAAATAATCAAAACCTCCGTCCATCGAAGCCGGCTCCGAGAAGGAGATCGTTTTTTCCTCTAACGGTTTTTCCGAATTCCGTCGTGCGAATAATTTTGCGGATCCGGATTTTAAAAAGGTTCCACCTTCCAGATAACCGTCCCGTAAATCGTCCAATTGGAAATCGGGGATGGAGGGATTTTTGGAGAATTGGATTTTCTTTTTAGCAAAAACCTTTCCCTGCGGATTTTTATATTGAATCCTAGAATAGGAATGATTTCCGTTTTCCCAAATCTCTTCGTGATGATCGTAATAGAGAATTTTCCCGGATTCTAGATCCGTCGCCGTTCCAAAAAAATGCATCTTTTTTGTTTCACCAAAAATCGAAACTGATAAATTCAAAATTAAGAATGGAATGATGATTTTCATTTTATTTCCCTTCGAATTCCTTTTCTTAGACTTAAAAGACGGGATTTAGAAATTTATTTTTGACTCTTAAAAATATAAGAGTGAGTCCACTTTCGGATTCGAAAGAATTTTGGTAAGATTTGTTTTTCCCAAAAGCGAATGTCTTTGAGTTTAATTGGAAAATTCCTTCCTTTGAAAAATGAAAATTTGTCGGTCGGACCCCGGATTTTGCTTTCAGAATAAAAATCCGAAGAGTGAATCGACCCTACGTTTCGAATTTTATAAAAGGAAATTCTAATGAAATCAGTTCTTTTTGTAGAGTTGAAAACAGGGATCAGCTTTACACGATCCGGAAAATGAATCGTTATTTAAACCGAACCGGGATTTTAATCGAATGCCGACGCCGATGTTCCAGAGGATTGATTCCGACGTATCTTTTAAAAAGGACTCGAAAAAAACCTACGTTTTCATATCCGACGGCGTAACTTATCTCTTCGATGGAATCTCCGGATTCTTCCAAACGACGCCGGGCCCATTCTATTCGAAGACGTTGCAAATATGTCGAAGGCGGATCGCCAGTCGCTTGTTTGAATCTTCTTTTTAAACTTCGAGAACTCAAGCCTACTCTTTGTGCTAAGGTTTCCATAGAAATCGGATTCGTGAATTCGTTTTCTAGAATGTCCTGCGCAGCTGCTATCGGTACATCGTCGTGGTGTTTTTGTACTGCAAAGGTCATAAAGGGCGTTTGCGAAATTCTGTCTGAATCGAGAAGGAAATGTTTCGCACATTTAAGCGCAACTTCTCTTCCAAGGGATTGTTCCAAGACGTGAAGACTAAGATCATAGAATGCGTTACTTCCGCCGGAAGTCAAAAAATTGCCTTGGTCGATCACCAGTTTGTCTACATCAAGATTTACATTCGGAAACATTCTTCGAAAAAGAGAAGCAAAGTGCCAGTGTGTTGTCGCGGATTTTCCTTCCAACAATCCCGTGGAAGCCAACAAAAAAGCCCCCGAACAAACGCTCGCGATTCGAACTCCTTGCGCCGCCGTTTCTTTCAGCCATTCTATCTCAAGCCCACACCTCCGTTTGATCGCGACTACGTTTGGCCCGATTGCCGGGACGATTACAAGATCCACTTTTTCGCACCGACCTACGAGATCCGGTTTGATTTGTACACTTCCATGAAGTTGCACCGGCTCCGATTGAATCGCGGCGGTACGAACTCGACATATCGGAGGTTTCCTACGCTTTTCGAGATCCATTCCCGCAAATTCAAAGAACTCGAAAAGGCCGGTAATCACGGAAGCAGGCGCTCCGGGAATCAACAGAATGACAACGTCCATATTCGGCATTCAAAGTCTGTTTTGGCAGAATCACAATAAAAACTTCATTTTGGCAATATTTTATGAGGCCGAATCACGTCTAAAATTGGCCTGGTTGTGCCTTTACAAAAGAATAGCCGCCTGCTAAACTACCGGAACAAATCTTTAGGAGATGATAGGATGATTTTAACCGCAAGAATTCTAGCCGGCATCGTAGGTGCACTTCACGTTTGGATATTTCTC
The DNA here is from genome assembly GCF_016919175.1 of Leptospira ainlahdjerensis. Classification (GTDB taxonomy): domain Bacteria; phylum Spirochaetota; class Leptospiria; order Leptospirales; family Leptospiraceae; genus Leptospira; species Leptospira ainlahdjerensis. The sequence continues at coordinate 170,088 of NZ_JAFFPU010000024.1, forward strand.
ATGGAAAGCGTTCTTTGGATGCGTCCGGCAATTCACAGACGTTTTGGCGTTACGGACAAAAAGTTAGCCGAGGCAATGAAGGGTGTTTTTCTAAACCAAGGTTTTTATAATCTTTTTCTCGCAATCGGAGTTCTTTACGGAGCGCTCTTCTTCGAAGTTCACGCGAATTTTGCACCGGCAATTATGATCTTTTCTTGCCTTTCCGTTTTTGGAGCGGGCCTCGTCCTTTTTGCTTCCAAACCAGCTATGGCCCGCGCCGCGATTATTCAAGGTTTACCGCCTTTGATCGCAATCGTGCTAATCGGAGTTTCAATTTACGGTTGATCGATAGAAAAATCCGGAGCAGGTTTGAACCTTTCCGGATTCGTTTTTTCAGTTCGCTTGAAATACATTAGAATTTTATAATTCTTTTTGTAATTCGAGTTTCGACCATTCTTTCTTTTTGAGTTACTTTTTCTCTCTTAAGTTTAGAACGTGTTTCGTCAATTCCGCACGAAAGGAAAATTCTCTAATTCCCATCAAGTAACGAAACGCCGATATCATCACGTCCGGTCTAGGCGGATCCCCGCCGATGAAAAGATCCGGTTCCTTAGGAAGTTTTCCCCGTTTGAACAATCCACCCGAGACGGCTTCCGTTCCACATGCGATCAATGCTTTTGGAGAAGGCATCGTTTCCCATGCTGTGTCCAACGGCCCTTCCATATTCTGACTGACCGGACCGGAATATACGAGCGCATCCGCGTGTTTGGGAGAAGCAACCACACGAACTTTACTGGCTTCGCTGTCAAAAAGCGCGTTGAAACTCGCGTTGATTTCCGCTTCCGTCGTATTGTTTCCTCCGGCTGCGATTTCTCTATATTGAAAACCGGTTCTTTTTGTGATCCTTTGAAATTCTTTCACTTCATCCGAAACGTTTTCGTTTTTTTCATCGGGAATTCCGTCGGTATAAATCACCTTAAGAGAATCTCGATCGAAAGAATAAACATGAACAAAACCTGAATCTACGATCTTTCCATCGGAACATGCTTCCGAACATCTTCCACATTGAAGACAAGCGCCGTAATCAAAGCTCATCTTTTCCTTGGAATGAATTTTGAGGGAATGCGTCGGACACACTTGTTCGCAGGATTTACAGGATAAGCAGGACTCGTTGGACCTTAAGACCGGAACCGGAATTCCTCTCGCATTCGAATTGATCGGCGAGACTTTTTCATAGTTCATCGTTTTTGCACGACGAAAGATATTCAAAATTTCGTATATTGCTTTCATAGGTCCACTCCGACATAACTGAGGTTGAACGATTTGTTATTTAGCGGGAAATCTCCGATATATTCGTCTCGAACCGCTAATTCCAGAGCATGCCAGTTGGGAACGGAAGGATCCCTAATATATGCGCCTTCGATCGTTCCGTCGTCTTCCAGATCGAGAGAAACCAATACCGGCCCTCTCCAACCTTCCACCGCCGCATGATAAGATCCTTTTTTTACGGTTTTAGACGCGCTTATTTTTCTATCCCTAAAATCCGAAAGAGCTTCTATTTTAGGAATAGCTTCCACTAACCATTTACTGCTTCTCAGCAATTCTTCATATCGTATGTAAAATCGAGCCCAAGCGTCACCGTTCATGTGATTGTGATTTAATTCCAAGTTGATCGGCGAGCTGAAGTCATAGGATTTTTCCAACTTGCGTAAATCTCGGTTAAGACCGGTGCATTTTTCCACCATACCGATAAAACCAAGCTGTCGAACTTGCTTTTGTAGAATTACGCCGCAGGTTTGTAATCTTTCACGATTGGTTGAAACGGAAGCGGCTCTCAGAAAATGTCCGGCTACGTCAGCCGTCACCGATCGAATCCTTTCTGCCAACTCGGCTAATTTTTCGCGAGTCAAACCCGGCCTCAAAGAAATCTTCCCCGGTGACAACGCCCCTCGTCCGAATCGATTCCCGGTCAGCGCTTCCATAACACCGAGCGGAACTCCCCTCTGCAGGGAACAAACCCCGTGTAACGGATAATAGCCGATGTCTTCCGCGATGCCGCCCATATCGCCGATATGGGTCGCGATTCTTTCTAATTCTAAAAGCACCAATCTTGCAAAATCTATTTCTTGAGGAACTTCGATCTTCTGAGCTTCCTCAAAAATTCTTGAAAACGCGATTCCGTAGGAAATCGTACTATCCCCTGATATCGCCTCGGCGTAAGGGAAAGAATTTTTCGGACCTTTTCCTTTTATCATTTCGATCAAACCTCGTTTTTGAAAACCCAAACGAATGTCCAGATTCTTAATCAATTCACCTTGAACGATAAAACGAAAGTGCCCCGGTTCTATAACGCCGGCATGTATCGGTCCGACTGCATGGGAATAGTGGTCGGCAGGGATCGGAACTTTCAGTCCTTTATATGATAAATCCTTAATTCCTTTTTTCGTTACAAATTTCTCGAGATCCGTTTTGCGTCCAATGTTGATGTATTTTTCAAAATCAAAAGCCGAATAATCTTCCTCTCCTTGATCGACGCCTAATGAATGTCGTAGAATCCAGATAGGATTTGCGGAATCCTCGATGATTTCCTTTTGTGTGTGTTCTATAACTTCGCGTTCGATTCCTTCGCTGGAAATCCAAAAGCGATGATATCCTTTTTTTCCTTTTCTCGGATATAAACCTGTGACGGTACGCATTCAAAATTCTCCTTGCAACAATCGATAGAATCCCCAAATTCCGAGCCCTATGACCGTGAAGCAGAGAAGTAAAGAATCGATCAGTCGAACATTCAACGTGAAAGCGAAGTTTTTTGCAAAAGGTCTGTGTTTTAGATTAAACAACGGAACGGTCTTATAGATGGTCACTCCAAAAAAAACCAAACCGAGAAACGGAACTAAAATTACAAACCATTGCTTTTGTGCCCAGCCAGCCTTTAGAAGCAAGAGATCGCTTACAAAAATCGGAGATCCCGGAAGTACAAACGCAAGAAACAACGCGATGGTATAAAGGGAAAGAGCTCGTTTATTGATCGCTTCCGAAAGAAATATCTTACTCAACTCCCTTCCTCCCGAATCCATTCTCACGATTCCCATGGTCAAAAAGAGAAGCGATTTTAAGACGATGTTACCCGCCATTATATAATTGAAAGTTGTCTCCGGTAGATCCATCCAAAGAAAAATAGCAAGCGCACCGCTGTGAAATAACGCGACTTTCGCGGTCATCATTCGTAAATCATTCCTTTGATACAAAGCGACGATACTCTGAAGCATCGTCGCAATTCCTAAAATCAGCAATCCGTCGGCCGCGCTAAAAGTGGTCGGGTACAACTTATGGTCCATCTGAACAAAAGGACGAATCGCAAAGCATACGGAGACGGGAATAAAGGCCGCAATGAGAGCTGAAATTTGACTCGGGCTATCGCCATAGGTATCCACGACCCAAACGTGATTCGGAAACAATCCTAACTTCGCCGAATAGCCGAAGATCGCTAACCATAGACCGATTTCGATCCATAAGTTTTCCGGATGTTCCGAAATACGGCCGGCGAGAATTTCAACAGGATGATCGATACCGTGTAACGTCGCCGTTACGATGATAATACCTAAAAACGCTAGACCCAATCCGAACGAATTGATTAACAAAAACTTCCAAGCGATCGGGAATGATTTCGAAGTTCCGCTGGAAGAGACGAGTAACGTTCCCGTAAAGGTAGTGGCTTCAATGAGCACCCATTGAAAAGCTGAACCTTCCGAATTCCAAGCTGCAAAACTCAAACCTGCACAAAGCAACATCAAAAACGACCACATCGTAATCTTACTTTGACCTTTGGTCGGCGCGAAAATATATGCGATCAGGATGAGAAGAAGAACAACCGCTCCAATACTGTTTAAATAAAGTAAACTCACGCGGAAACCTCCTCTTTTTCGGATTGAGGATCATTCTGCATACTGACTCGAAGCGTAGAAGCCGCGCCGATAATAAACACGGCGTCCAGGAAGGATCCGAATTCTATCCCTAACGGTAAACCGGTCCGTAAAATTTGAGTTAATAGAAACGTTCCATTTTCAAAAACTCCGAAGGAAGCGATCACAGGAACCCAATGACGACGAACCACAAAGCCGACCATTCCTACATACAAAAGCAGGAATGTATAAAGAAAGGACATTTGATTTACTTCACCAAATCGATATTTGGTGAAACCGAACATCAAGAATCCTATCAATGCGCCGACCGAAAGAAGTGCAAAAGTTGGTATGTAGCCGATCTTCGGAAATGTGGATTCTACGGAGTTCGTCTTTCTCGCCGTCCAGAAAAGTATAAGAGGCGTCAAGATAACCTTAAAGAAGACGATCATCCCCGCTAAAAAAAGACTATGAGTGTTAAAACCCGAGTCTTCAAAAAGTGGGACTAACAGAAAGATACTTTGAAAGCCGAGAAGTAAAACTAAACGTTTTATCCTATTTTCCAGTAGAATCACAACTCCTAGAAGAAGGAGAATTAAATAACTAAATTCTGTTCCCATATATTTTCCTTAGGATCTCATCCTAATTTGAGGAGAATGCCCAGAAAGAGCATAAAGATAAAATTTAAACCCAATAACTCGGGAATCCAGCGCCAACGTCTTCTTGTGCTATTCGATTCTATATAGCCGACACAGACGGAGACAAAAAGCGCACCCAAAATCGCCACGACGTCCAACCAAAATTTCGGGATGGTATGATTTATAAAAAATTCCCCGTGATAAATTCCGATCTTTGCGACGAATAAGAATAGAGAGCTTGTTTTGAGTTGTTGAGCTAATTCGAAAAATGCACGCCTACTTCCCGAAGCTTCCAAAAGCATCGCTTCGTGAACCATCGTTAACTCGAGGTGGGTTCTTGGGTCGTCAAACGGCGGTTTGGCGATCTCGGCGAGAATTACGAGCGAAGTGCCGAGTAAAAACAAACCACCGAATGCAAGACTTGCGAAATTCGCGTTTACTACGATATGCGACTCGAAAACGACCAAAACAAGAATCAGAACCGGTTCGCAGAACACAAACAAGATCACTTCTCTTGCCGATCCCATTCCCGCAAAGGAAGTTCCGTTCTCCACGGCGTACGCCAATAAAGCGAATCGGATGATTCCTATTAAGAATGGAATCAAAAGAAAAGGCGCCCATTCGTAACTGACCAAACTCCAAAGAACCAGACCCGCGACAAAAGCGATGATCGGCGAGGCTTCCGTAAAAAATCCGGAAAACGGACCATCCACCGGTTTTTTACGAATCATCCGAATTGTATCGTATAAAATCTGTAGAACGGGCGCGCCGATTCTCCCCTGTGCATAAGAACGGATTTTGAGTACGATTCCTCCGCAAAGAAACGGAAGAAATAGAAATGAAATCACTCGAACTATTGAGTCAAGGTATCTAAGAATAATTTCCATAAATCTCCTTCGGCCAATTTCAAGCCAATGATCAAGAATAAGAGCAAAACAACCGTTGCCGATGAAAATGCGAGATTGATTGATATCGTTTCTTCGTCAGCTTCGTTAACCTGCGTTTTAAAGGTGTCTAACAATTTCACAATTCCTTTCAAAATCGCTTCATCCAGCCTTGAACTTCCGTCTTCGTTCGTAAAATATCTCCCTAAGGAAGCGAACAACGGATTAGAGACTCCCTCTGAAGGAATAGCCACATCGGGCCCTTTGTAATCTCCGCCGCAGTCCCAAAGTTTTCTACGTTCGATTTTTGTCCTTAAACCGAATATTCCGATCACCAAAAACATTAAGAACCCGATCAAATTCACACTCGCCAAACCTCGATACCAATTCTCATCCAACCAAACTTTGGTCGGGGAATAATAGAGAGTATAAGCGGATATACCAAGTGATACTCCGAGAATCAACAAACCGCTTACAATCAAAGAGTATCGAACAAGTCTCGGGGGAACGTGTTCCGGCCAATTTACGCGAGGTCTGGAAACCACCATTCCTAAAAAAATTCTCAGATGCCCGACAGCGCCTAACGCTAGTCCGGAAGAAACCAATATCAAAAGAGGAAGAATTAGAATTGCACTTTGTCCCGGGATATCCAAAACTCCGGCAACGAGTTTCACAAAAGTCGCCTCGGTTAGAAATCCCGTTGTTCCGGGTAACGCGAGAAAGCTAATCGTTCCCAAACTCAACAAAGCTGTCGGCAGTCCCGAATTCTTACCGATACCGGTATTGTGATCGATATGAGAACTTCCTGAAAGTTTAAGAAGATAACCGACTGATAAGAATTGAAAAGTTTTGCTTATACTATGATGGATGAGAGAAATAAAAAAGAGAAAAGAAAAGGATCTGCTTAAAACCTTGAGTCCTTCGACATCGCTGTCCTTCCATAGTGCGGAAAGTAACAAACATAGCATTAGAAAATTTGTATTTTCAATCGTGCTGTAAGCGATAGCTTTTCTGACATCCTTCGCGAATACCGAACTTAGTCCAGCCCACAAAACCCCGAAACCCGCCAAAGGAATCAATACTTTTATGATTACCGAACTTCCGATCCAAGGAACGGCGAGTTGATGAAAAAGAATCAACGGAAGATTGACTAATATTCCCGAATAGGCCGCGGAAGCGTGAGGTGGAGCGCCTGCATGCACTTCCGGGAGCCAAAAGTGAAAACCGAAAAATTCAGCCTTAACCAGCAAACCTAAAACTAAGAAGAATTTTCCCAAATCATCGTCAGGAGAATAAATCCAATAGGTAAAACAGAAAATTCCGATCCCGCTCGCAAGCAGAAGCGCGATAAAACTTTTTGCCGAAGAAGAAGTCCACTTTTCTCCTTGATAAAGCAGAAATCCGCTGACTGTGGACAATTCCCAAAACAGAATCAACCAAAGCGTCTTACCTGCAAAAAAACAAAGTCCCGTGCTCAGAAAGAAAATCGCGTATCCCAAAAGAACCGTCTTCTTTTTAAGTCCTTCATACCCGACTACGAAAACGGAAATTATTAAACCGACTACCGCTTGAAGACTCAATCCAACAAGAATAGCGCCTTCATGATCAAAAAGACTCTTACCGAAAGCTTTTCCAATCAGAAAAGGAGTGATAAGACTCATTAAAACGAGTAAATAAGATACTATGACCATCGATTATTAAACCTCCTTTGCTTACAGTGCCGCGTTTACTTGGAAAAAATAAACACTCGCATTGTTTGCGGACGTATGTTGTTTTATAAACGCCGCCCCGTTCAATTCAAATTGATTCGTACTTCCGTTATAGAATAGAGGACTATTTCTATAATTTCGCACAGAATTTCCTGCGATTAAAAATCCGGCCCCCATCCAAATGGAAACGTTATCGTTCAGCTGATACATCCAAGTTAAATCCAATTCATTGTAAATATTCCTTCCTAATGAATAAGATTGTGTATAAGCGTTTCCGGTATAATTCTCGGAAGACCCCGCAATCGCCGATTGTCCCGCCGAATTCGTTGAGACCGCAACAGGCGATGCGAGCGCGGAACCCGCTATTGAATTGGCGCCTCCGTTGATCGCATACCACGCGTCGTTCTTTTGCACCTTATCATTGATGATATACGCCAACTGAAACGTTCCCCATTTTTCAGATTTGTAGGTTATATTCGAATTCCAAGAACTTAGATTTTTTGTATCGATATTCTCCGATAAACCGGCTACGTTATTCCAATAAGGAATCACGCCGAATCTCGGATTAACAAGAGTTTGAAACGTAGACGAGGTTCCGTCGGCGCGATTATGGTCACCCGATGCATACGTATATTGAAAACCGAAACGAAGTTTTTCATCGAGAGTGTATCCGGTTTGAAAAACATGGAAGGAACCCGAGTATTTCACGCGTTCGGTTCTCATATCCGCTAGTTGAGCAGAACCGATCGTGCCGGAAAGATCACTTCCTAAAAATTGTTTGTGAATTCTCCTTCCGTCATAACCGTTTTGCCACGCACTTTCGACGGTCCAGTCCCAGGATTTTCCCTTCGGAAGATTATTCTTTGCTGTTCTATTTGTAAGTCGAAAGCCGGTCGTGTAAAGCTCGTCGTTTTGCCTTTTCCTGTTCGTAGCCAAAACATCGTCCGTGGTCGAAACCGGTGTCGAATTAGGAATCCATTTTTTTACAACATCTATATTATAAATATCTAACGTTACTTCGTTTAAGATATTAAAACTATTATAGGTTCCAAATAAAGTCGTGTCCGATTGAGAAGCGGAAGGATTCGAATTTCCGACAGTGAAATTGAATTTCGGATCATTAGAGGATAAAACCCCGTTCACTCCGCTTTGAGTCCAGAACGGCCTCGCCGCAAAAAAGTGAAAGTTCACTTTCTCATAATCAAACATCAGTCGTGCGCCGTCGAAAGAAAGTCCGTTGATCGTCCAGTTTGCTCCGCCGATCATCCTTTGATCCCCGTAAGCCCAAATCTGTCGACCGATCTGAACCTTCGCCTCGAAAGGAAGTTTTTTTAACATCACAAACGCCTCACGAATACTCGTGTTATTCGGAGAAATGGAGTTATTTGTTTTTCCGGGCGTATTCGGATCCGAGCTCAAAGTTGGAGTGTTGCTAAAAAAACCGGAGCGAATATCTCCCGCGTTAGCGGGTGATTCCCCTCCCCAAACTCGGGCGTCTTGCACCGTAATCTTAAAACTTACATATTGACTGGGGTCCATTAAAAAATACAGAGCAGACGTCTGCATGATTCGATCCGTGTAAGCATGATTCGATCGATCAAAGTTCAAGTTATTTCTGGACTCGAATCGAGGGCGAATGTAAACTCCGATTCGAATCCAATCGTTCAACCACATCTTATCGGAGAAATTAACCTTTTTAGATAGTTCAGGTTCTAAGAACGAATGACGTGTGTATTCCGAAGTGAGTCCGTTTTTTCTCATGGGAGAAACGTATTTTTCGGAATTCTCTTCATCAGTTGATTCTACGGTTTTATTTTCCGCAATCGGATCGGCGGCCTTCATGGTCGTTTGTGCGAAGACGGAAAACTGTAGACTTAGAAAAACCGTACAAAAAAGGAATGGATTCCAATGTAAGCTCTTGAAAACGAATCTCTTCGAATGAAAATAACAACCCGACGTCGTATTTGGGTTTTCTTGGAACAAATCCGTAAAGTCGAAAAGTATCTTTCTCATACATTTACCCTAATTGATTCAGTTAAACTTTAGAAAAAGCGTCTTATGAAAGAAGAATCGATACGCTTGAACTGTTGAACTAGTTTGAAACGGTCAAGACGCAATCTTTCACGAAAGATTTCTAAATTCTTTTCGTCAAAAATTTCGATCCTTCTCTCCGCTACGCTCGTAGTCGGCGAAAGATTTTATACTTTTACCAGGTTACGTTCTTTCTTCCGGAAGAAGGATGATTTGAAAGGGGTTTCAATTTTTCCAAACCTACAAGTTCAAATTTGCCGCCTTCTTCTTCATACTTTTCAGAGAACGTCAGTAAATTCTCCATAACGGAATGATCGACTAACAGGACTCCCGACAAATCAATTTGTACACTTTTGTTTTTCGGAATAGAATACAATACTTTTCTAATGGATATAAAATTCAGGAATATCGCTAAACCGTAAAATTCGATTCTAATCTTTTGATTGGTTTCATGTAATTCCGATCTGATCCTAAAAAAGTCATTTAGAGTAATCCCTTTCGGAAGAATGATATTCAAGATATGAATCGCAAATTTTGCGAGGACACCGGCAAAGATACCGACCAAAAGGTCGTCCGCGATCGTGAAATAAATCGTGATAAAAAAGAGGAATACTTGGTCCATTCCGACTTTCCAAGTTTTTTTCAGCTCGGGAATCGCAAGTCGATATCCCGTCACCATAAGAATGGCCGCGAGTGCGGCGAGCGGAATCATTCTGACGATATCAGGCAAGGCAAGAATGAAAATGAGAAGAAAGGCTCCGTGAAAAAAATTGGACCATCTAGTTTTTGCGCCGTTGTTGATGTTTGCGGAACTTCTCACAACTTCGGCGATGATCGGTAATCCCCCGATCCAACCAAGAATGAAGTTACCTACACCCTTTGAAAAAAGGTCTTTGTTTAAATCGGAATTCCTTCGATAAGGATCCAATTTATCGATCGCGGCTACCGTTAGTTGTGATTCTAAACTCGCTACGAGAAAGATCGCCATGACCTGAGAAAAGAATTCTACCGTGTTGACCCTGCTAAAATCCGGAAATGTAAACCCGTCCAAAAAGCTCGCCGGAATGGAAACTAAACTTTTCGGTCCTACGGTAAATTCGTTTCCCATAAACGAATACGCGTGTTCAACGTTGAACTGAAAGAAAACTCCCATCGCAATACCAAGCGTTGCTACCACCAACGGACCCGGCACTTTTTTCAATTTCGGATTCGGTAAAAAAGGAATACTTACCAAAAGAACAATGCTGATAAACCCGATGATCGCGATTTCCGGATTCAGATGTATCAAACCGATCGGAAGTTCGTTGATCAATCCGATGATCGTTTTTGTCGCGGGAACATAACCGACTGCGACAAAGAATTGTTTGAGGAAAATGATTACACCGATCGCCGCCAACATCCCGTGTATCACCGCAGAAGGAAAGATCGTAGCCAATATTCCGGCTTTTAAAAAACTAAAGAAGATCTGCAAAGCTCCCGCGATTACTGTGGCGGCTAACGTATATTTAAAACCTGCCGCGATATCGCCGTGACCCAAGGTTTCAATCGACCCAAGAACGATCACGATCAAACCGGCCGCAGGGCCGTTGATTGTAACATAAGAACCGCCTAAGATCGATACAACCAATCCGCCCACGATGCCGGATAAGATCCCGGCCATCGGAGGAGCTCCGGAAGCGATTGCAATTCCGATACAAAGCGGAAGCGCGATTAAGAAGATGATAAAACCGGATACAATGTCCGATTTCCAATTTTCCAGAAGTCCCGGAAAAAAATCCTTTGGAGTGACGAGTTTTGTTTCCACGGAACGGGATGAATTTTTATTTGATGATGATTCCATACACTTATCCTAAATTTCAGAGTAATCAAGGTATTACCTGAAAATCTAGGGTAAGATTCTCAGGTAGCGAAGTAATACGGAGGAGGAATATTCAACTTCTCGATTCTAAGAATATTCGATACCGAAAAAGCGCCGGAATCGCACAGAAATAATTCTCTGGTCTTGACGATCAGTATATTTATAGAGTTCGAAAGCGTAAGCGCGGAAAAAACAAGAAAGAAAACAAAGACGATCTCTAAGGATTGAATTTCGGATTCTGAAATCGATTCCGAAGATTCCACACCTGGGTTTTTATCCAAGTATCCTGGGTTTTGAACCACACTTACTGAGAAAATAATTAAAGAAAGAAGAGTAATGGAGAAAACAATAGACAACGCTACTTTTCTAGATAAAAACATAGAATGTCTAAACCAGTCGTTCATCCGTAAGGTAATCTTCGAGCAAAACCAATTTCGTGTCAACTGAAATCAATAGACTCTCAAAACCTTCGATGTCGCAAAAATTATGGAGTGAAACCGCTCTGTGGAATTTTTTAAAAACATACGATTTGTGTGAAACTCAAAAGAACCGCAAATTTTTTAAACATCTTTCCTCCAAAACCCTGGACATGATAGGGAATTGCTGGATTCAAAATATCTGAAACTCTTGTCGAATTCTCTGAGAATTCTGGAATATTCACAATGATTATGGAAAAATGAAAATCGTATATGTTAGAATCATCATAAGAAGCTAAATTCTTAAGCTCCTCAGGACAATCTCAATGCCAAATAAAAATTTAAAATTGATTCTTTTAACTTCGTTCTTCCTGTTTTCATTTGTAACTTGCAGATTCATTTCTTCCCTTTTTCTAAAAGACGATCCGACTCCATCGGGAATGATCGTAGTATTTCAAAAAGGCGAAGTCGAGATTGAACGTAGCGGTAAAAAAAATCCGGTCGGCTCCTGGGATGATTCTTCGGGAGAATGATGAGATCAAAACCTCTTCCGGTTCCATAGATATTCAAACCGGTAAAGGGGACATAGTAAGAATCAAATCCTTCAGTCAAATTACTCTGAAGGAAATTTCTAAAAAAGGAAAGCCGCATACCAATCTTTATGTCCAAGCGGGCGAACTTCTGATTAAAACGAATAAACTCAAATCAGAAGATTCCTTTTTACTTAGCACTCCAACGGCGGTCGCGGGAGTTCGAGGAACTACCTTTTCTTTCGAACTTACGGACGGAAAACCGCCTAAGGTAAAAGTTTACGAAGGCGCTGTCGCAATTACATTCAAAATTTATAAAGAGATTCTCGAAAACGTCAAAGCCCTTGATAAGGAACTTTACGGCGAGTTCGTTCAATTTCTCGAAAAAAACGAAGTCGTTTTAGAAAATGGGGAAGAATCTTACGTTAAGCCTAATTTGGATGAAATGATTCAACTCGTTTTAACAAGAATAGAACAAGACCAAAGTATTGCAAAAAAGTTCGATCAGTTAAAAAGATTGGTAAACCCTGAATTTCAAAAGGAAGAATTCATCGCTACCCCTCAAGAAAATGCCGAGATAGAAAAGATGGTTTCGGTCGACCAAGGTATTTTAGACAAGGCCTTGAATGAAAATCCGGATGCTTCTTCGGATCATTTTATTTCTTCTGTTTCGAACGAAGTCGCTGAAAATCATGAATCTAAACTGGATCAAGCTCTCGAACAAATCGAGGCGAACGCAGTGGCGAGCGATCTTAAGGACGAAGCCAAAATCAAAGAATACTACAACATTCTCGAAGCAGTCGTCAAAACGGATGGAACAAAACTTTCAGGGGCCATAGTCACTCAGATCGGAGATAGATTGATTCTTCATACTCCTTCTAATGTGATTCGTTTGAAAAAGAACGATGTCGATTTTGTGGATTATCAATCGTTTCAAATTAAGACAAAGAAAAAATAAGGATTCGAAAAGTTTGCTTCGAATCCGATCGTTTCAAACCTATTTTTCTATTCTTACGAAATTCCTTTTTTCTCCGATTTTCTTTTTGATCTTTCGGAGAATTTTCTCATTCTGCCGGAAGGACTATGAAAAAGAAAATTCTTCTCCTCGGTTCCGGGGAACTCGGTAAGGAATTTGTGATCGCGGCTCAAAGATTGGGTCAACACGTCGTCGCCGTGGATTCTTATGACAACGCTCCCGCAATGCAAGTCGCTCACGAAAAAGAAATCATAAACATGCTCGATGGCGATCTTTTGGATCGAATTGTCGCCAAACACAAACCGGATCTGATCGTTCCCGAAATCGAGGCGATTCGAACCGAACGTTTTTACGAGTACGAAAAACAAGGTTATCAGGTAGTTCCCTCGGCAAAGGCCGCGAACTTTACGATGAATCGAAAATCGATCCGAGACTTGGCCGCGAAAGAATTAAAAATTCTCACCGCAAAGTATCTCTACGCATCCTCCGAAGAGGAGCTTCGCAAAGCCGTGAAAGAATTAGGGCTTCCCTGTGTAATCAAACCTCTCATGTCTTCTTCTGGAAAAGGACAATCCGTCATTAAATCCGAAGGAGATATCGGCAAGGCTTGGGAAGCGTCTCAAACAAAAGGTCGTGCGGGCGCCGCAGAGGTTATCGTCGAAGAGTTCATACGTTTTGAATCGGAGATTACCCTATTGACTGTAACCCAAAAAAGCGGCAAGACTCTTTTCTGCCCACCGATCGGGCATCGCCAGGAAAGAGGAGATTATCAGGAAAGTTGGCAGCCTACGGAAATCTCCGATTCACAACTCAAAGAGGCTCAGAGAATGGCGGACTTGGTAACGAGGGAATTAACCGGAGCCGGGATTTGGGGTGTCGAATTTTTTCTTACAAAGGATCAGGTCTATTTTTCCGAACTTTCTCCGAGACCTCACGATACGGGAATGGTCACGTTAGCCGGAACACAAAACTTCAACGAATTCGAACTTCATCTTCGAGCGGTTCTCGGTATTCCGATCATGGAAATCACTCTGGAAAGAAAAGGCGCAAGCGCCGTGATTCTCTCTATCTCCGACGGAAAAGTTCCATCGGTAAGCGGTTTGGATATTGCATCCGGAATGTCGGAATCGGATTTTAGAATATTCGGAAAACCGATTACTAGACCGTATCGAAGAATGGGAGTAACACTCGCTTATTCGAATAAGGGAGAAGAAATCAGCTCGCTTCGGAAACGAGCTGCACTTTTAGCTTCTAAGATCAAGATCGATTAGGAAATCTCATCGGTGCACATATTTCCATAGTATTGGACCAAGGACGGATCCAATACTTTTACAATTCCATTCTCGACGGAAATCATCTTTCTTTGTTTTAAAACTTTTAGACCTTTCTGTAAAATTTCTTCGGGGTCATGAGTAAGATAATTTTGTTTTTCAGTTAAGACGGTTTCTTTGATCAGAGTTTTCAATTCGCTTAAACCGATCTCGGTTTCGGCTTCAACCAACATTCTCGCGACCAATTGGTTTGGTAGAATTCTACGATACTTTTTCCATCCTTGTGTGATCTCGAAACCGATCGATCCGGTCGGATCCTCTTCGTGTATATATCTCGAAACGGGAATCGGCTCGCAAAGATCCATGTAGACTTCGGTTCTTTTATAAAAGAAATCCCGAAATCCCGGCTTCTTATCCTTTCCGGCAAACTCTTCATCCTCAGGGACGTTTTCGTACGAAAGCGCAATCGGAACTACAATCACCTCGGAGCCCGTGTGTTTATATGCTTCCACTGAGGTCGATAAAATTCCCGTTTTGATCGGTATGATTCCACCGGTACGAGAACGAGTTCCTTCCGGATATACGAGAGTCGGAATGCCGGCCTCCAACATCATTGTCGAATACTGAGTCAAACATTCCAAATATAGAATATTCCGATTTCTTTTTCGATCCACCATATATGCGCCCAAGGATTTGAGAACGCTCGCAAGACCCGGAGTTGCCATAACCTTTTTATCGGCCGCGTAGCGCGGCACCGGAAGGCCCAGCCACTTTAAGCCGAAGGCAACCTCGACAGAATCCAAATGAGATCGATGAGTAGGTGTATACAGAATATCGTATCTCGAAGCAAGAGCTTTTACTTCTTTTACACATCCTCCAATCTTAGGTAAACCGGCGCCAGGTTTAAAACCGCTAAGAACATAACGAGTCGGCGCAATTAAATGAATCAGGGTATCCCTCAGAAACGGTTTGTAATCGTCGGCAATTTCGGAAACATAAAAATCTAATATTCGCGAAAGATCGCGACTTCCTTTTTCTTGAAAGTTCGTCTCGATCTCCTTCCAGAGCTGAATCTCTTTCGGAATCTGCAACAGATCGGTGATGTCGTTCGTTTCTTCAGCTTCCTTGAAACGTTTTTCCAAGGATTTTACGATCAGTGAAGACTGTTTGATAATTCTGTCCGTCATGCCCGGTTGACCGTTGATATGACGAAGGACGTTTTTTCCAAGAGCTTGTTGAAATTTTTTTCCCGAAGCCATTCCTAAACCAGAACGTTTTGTTGCGGTTTTCGAAATATGCTTTTCCTCGTCGGATGTGGATTTTGAAACAAAACGGATCAACTCGGTCGGTGAAACCCTTCTTGTGAGAATTTGGAACAACGTATTGTAGAGTGGAATATCGACATTCTTCTCTTCCGCCAAAGCGATGATCGACGCTAGGGCAAAGGCGCCTTCCACATGACTCTCACTTTGACTTACTTCTTTCTGAATGAACTCGGCGGGATTAAAAAATAACTCTATCCTTTCGATCAGATTAGGTTGATCCTCTCCGGATATCAACTTTCGAACAAAACGGTGTCCGTAAGCTTTGTTTCTGCTGTATCGGGAAGTACAAGAAGCGATCAAATCGGCAAGACCGTATTCTTGAACCGGCTTGATAGGAATTTCCAATGCCCCTAGGAGGGTTGTGATTTCCGAATAACCAAGACTGATCAACTCCCCTTCAAAATTACTGCCGCATTCGGGAATCCCGGACGCGATACCGCAAGCAATGGCGATCGGATTTTTCATCACTCCGAAAATCTCCAGGCCAACTAGATCTTCGTAACTTTTTGTATGATTCCTTGCGCCGTTAAAAAGAGTATCAAAGATTTCGATGGACTTAGGTCCCGAAGTGGAAAGGCAGTAAAAACTATGATGCCCTCGTTTCAACTCTCCAAGCAGATTCGGACCGTTTACGGCCGTATATTCCATATCCAGAAAACCAGAGTTCGATGAAAGTTTCTGAATATATTCGGAATAAGTAATACAATTACTCTTGCGTCTTGTTGAAGCGGACAAAATTCCTTTCGTAAACGTAAAGATCGAATGTGAGCAGTCTTTATCAAGCGACTTTACGAGTTCCTCTAAAATCCCTTCCATGAGACGCGAAGGAACGGCGATGATGATAATCCAAGAACCGCTTTTCAAAAAATCAAATTCATTCGTGACTTGAACGTTATCCGGAAGAGTGATCGAGTCCTCCAACAAAGAGGTGATTCTTTCCCTTTCGATTTTTTCAGCTCGCTTACGATCATCATACCAGAGGAACATTTTCTCGGTCTTAGAAGAAAGCGAAGTGGAAAGAAAGACACCCATCGGGCCTCCTCCCAAGACGGCGATATTTTTTAAAATTGGTTCGGATGGTTTTATTTCTTCCATTCTAATTGCTATTGAGAGCTTAAGAATTTCAGGAACAATCAGAAAACGTCCGGTTTTGTTTTCTTTTTCTGGGTTGCCTAAGTAGTAAAAGAAAAGAGAGTGGGTTTGTGATTTTAAACGAATCCAAAAAACAACGCAGAGAATTCTTATATTTTTTCTTTGTCTTACTAATATCTTTGCTCGCGAGCAATTGTTCCACCTATCTTCAGAATCGAAAGAATGATTTCAAAGATATCTTTACGGCCGGAGTTGAAAATCCGGGTTATGGCGCCGGGGTAAGAATCGGACCCTTGGCCGCAGGCTTTGTATTCCAAGGCGGAGAATCTTCTCCTGGAAGAAGAGATTTAGGAAAAGGTTACGGTCTAAGGGGTGGGCATATAGGAGCTTACCGATCACAACAGCTTATCTTCGGAATTTTGGGAAGTGATACTTTTTTTCCTTTGAATGTGGAAACACAAACAGCAGAAACCGGCGAAGAAGAAATAACTCCGGAGATGCAGGAGGAACTTAAGAATCTGGAAAACGCAAAAATCCCGGGCGACAAGGTTCCTGAATTTTTAAACGAACGATACAATATCAAAAGCCAAAAACTTCGTTACCTTTCCTTTTATCATATTCCGGTTGCGGAACGAAGAAAAAGAAAGAAAGAAGAATTTTACAGAAGATTTATCGAAGAACAAGACTTTGATCGAAACGACCCTTCGATTCAAAACGCATTGCAAGCCCTCAACAAAAAGAAAGATGGTTATCCAAAAAGTTTTCTTTTCCAGTTAGAAGTTTATTTGGGAATTTATTACGGGGTAAGAATCGGGTTCAACCCCGCCGAGCTCGTAGATTTTTTAGTAGGACTCGCGGGATTGGATTTGTTAGAAGACGATATTGCCGACTAAAGTTTGTATTCCATCTTTTTGATGACGCCTTTTTTATCGATCGTCAACTTGATGAATTTCGTATCTTCCGTGATACTCGCCGGTTTTTCGGCCAATGTTTTATAAGAATTCTTTTGATAATCCGTAGAAACAAGATACCATTCTAAAACAGCCCCGTCTTGTGTGTTCAATTCCACGGATGGAGTTCCCAATACGGCCTCCGCTTTCAGACGTTTGTCTCCTTCTTTTATCATACCTACTTCAAAGGTTCGAATATCCGAATTTGGTTGGAATTCCTGCTTTGGAGGTTGTTTTTTATCCTCCGATTTACAGAACGAAAGAACGGAGATACAGGTTAAAATCATGATCGCTGAAAATATTTGTTTCATCGTAATCTTCTCTAAGGTTGAATTTTGAACTGCAATGCTTATCTTTATTTAAGCTCTGTCGAGATTAAAAATCGGAATAAATTTTAAAAAATTCTTCTTTAACACCGCTTATGGATCACGATGGTTCCATGAAAGAAAGGGAAGATACAATTCGAACGATTCTTCTAACCGGCGGAAGCGGCTCCTTGGGTTTGGCCCTTTTACCAAAATTATTGAAAAAATACAGAGTCGTTTGTATCGGCCGAAATTTATCCTCATTTCCGGACTCAATTCGTTTTGATCCCGACTTCGTATTTTACGAATTCGACCTCGAAGGTTCCAAAGAACTCGATCTAAACGAAGAACCTGACTTTATAGTTCACCTTGCCGGAAAAGTCAGCGGAGAAGGATCGACGTACGAAGACTATAAAAGAGGGAACGGTGCGGCGACAGAAAAAATTCTGAACTTTGCCTCTAAACATAAGAAGACCGGCATTCTTTTTTCCAGTTCCACCTCCGTATACGGATTTTCAGAGAAACCCGTCGCTGAAACTTCCGCCTTAAAAGGAAAAACGTTCTATGCTCTTAGCAAAATCGAATGTGAAGCTCTCTTACAAAAATCAAAAAATAAAATCGTTATACTGAGAATCGCATCTGTTTACGGCCCGACGAACAAAAGTTTTTTGAATAAGCTCCTCCGGATTTTTAAATACGGTTTTTTACTTAGTTCGGGAAATTCTAAATTCAAAAAATCGATGGTCTATTCTTCGGATGTTATCGATACAATTCTTATCGTTTTGGAAAAGTGGAAAAAAGCTTCCGGAAAAATTTACAACGTAGCATATCCCAAACCCTTTTCGTTTAAGGATTTTGAAAATTTAATCCGTGACGTATTTCCCGGAAAAATCTACGTTCGAATTCGAATGAAAGGAATTGTATTATTATTTTTTAATATTCTTAACGGAATTTATTCGAAACTCACCAAACGGAAGATAAGCGTAGAATACATTCAAGATACCACTATCGTGGATTCTTCCAGAATACAAAAAGAATTAGGGTTGGAATTTAAGATTTCTTTGGAAGAGGGAATTCGCGAGATCGTACGAAACAAATCGATAGTTTAAGAATCCGTTCTCTCAGAAAGAATTTTTAGCATTTGATCGAGAACGTTCTTTAAATCGGTCAGACTCTTTCTATCTATGTCTACGTTTTCGAGAAGTTTGTCAGGAACACAAACCGCCCTCTCTCTGAGTTTTTTTCCCTTCGAAGAAAGGAAAATTTGCACCGAACGTTCGTCTTCGGATGACCTTTTTCTAAGAACCAACTCGGATTCTTCCAAACGTTTGAGCAGAGGAGTTAAAGTACCGGAATCCAAATAAAGTTTCTTCCCGATCTCTTTTACATTGCACCCATCCTCTTTCCAGAGAACCAAAAGAACCAAATACTGAGGATAGGTAATTCCAAGTTCTTCCAAAATCGGTCGATACAAGGAGGTTACGGCTCTTGAACAAGCGTACAAAGGAAAGCAGATTTGGTTTTCTAAAAAGAGTTCTTTAGCGAGCATAAAACGGACCCGTCTCGGTTTTTCAAGGCGGGTATCATCCTTATTTTTTTAAAAGGTCTTGAATTTCTTTTTCGATCTTTTCGGGGGTAGTGATCGGCGCATAACGTTTGATAACCTTTCCGTTTTTGTCGACTAAGAATTTCGTAAAATTCCACTTGATTGCATTTCCGAAAAATCCGGAAGCTTCGTTTCTAAGAAAACGAAAAACGGGATGTGCGTTGTCTCCGTTTACGTCGATCTTTCTGAAAATGGGAAATTCAACTCCGTAATTTCTTTGACAAAAACTCTTGATAGCCTCGTCCGAGCCGGGCTCCTGATGTTTGAATTGATCGCAGGGAAAACCTAAAACTTCCAATCCTTCCGAGTTGTATTTCTTATAAAGTTCTTGAAGTGCCGCATACTGAGGAGTAAACGCACATTCACTGGCAGTGTTTACGATTAGGAGGACTTTTCCTTTATAATCTTCTAATTTCTGTTCTTTGCCGCTGTTTAAAGTTGCGGTTAAGTCATACAATGTTTGGCTCATTTCAATCTCCATTTAGATTGTGCACAATATAATTTTATAAAATATATTTTTTGAGATTCCGTCAAGAGAATTTTATATTTTTTGAAGATACAAATCCGAAAAACTCTTAGGGTTGATTTTTTATAGATCCGGTTAGAATGATTCCTATGAGTTCTAAGCACAAAATTCTCATCCCACTTCCATCGGAAGATTTCGACCCTTCCGAAGCTGCAATTCCCTGGAAGATGCTTACGGAGAATCGTTTCGAAGTGGTTTTTGCAACGCCGCATGGAAAGCCTGCTCATGCTGATTTTAGAATGCTAACTGGAAAGGGGCTCGGAATTTGGAAACCCATTCTGATTGCTCATAAAAATGCAAGAGTGGCTTATCAGCAAATGTCTGAAGACTCGCACTTTTTACATCCGTTGACTTACGAAGACCTGAGACCCGAAGATTTTTCAGGCGTTATTCTTCCCGGTGGACACGCACCGGGTATGAAGGAATATTTAGAATCGAAAACGCTTCAAAATTTTGTGGGGGCCTTTTTTGCCACTGGCAAACCGCTCGGAGCGATTTGTCACGGTGTCGTACTAGCGGCGAGAAGTAAACTTCCGGGAACGGATCTTTCGATTCTTTTTGGAAAAAACACGACTGCACTTTTGAAATCGCAGGAAATGGCCGCCTGGAATCTCACAAAATTATGGTTAGGTGATTATTATAGAACCTACTCTCAATCCGTAGAAGACGAAGTGAAAGAAAATTTAAAAGATCCAAAGGATTTTCAGTTCGGACCGAAACCTATCTTTAGAGATAACCTGAAAAATATCAAAAGAGGTCATTCCATCACGGACGGAAACTACGTTTCATCACGATGGCCGGGGGATGCACACTCTTTCGTAAACTCGTTTATGAAGTTATTTTAATGTTTTCGATTCGTCCCGTTCATAGTCAAAAAAATTCAGGATAAAGAATGCAAGACCATAGTTTATTGATAACGCTCATCGTATTTCTTTCGGCGGCAGTCATATCGGTCCCCTTATTTAAAAAAATAGGATTGGGTTCAGTCGTCGGTTATCTCATAGGAGGAACCATCATAGGGCCTTGGGGGATCGGCTTAATCACGGATGTCGAGAGTATTCTTCATCTTTCGGAATTCGGCGTAATCTTACTTTTATTTTTAATCGGTTTGGAATTAAAGCCGCAAAGACTTTGGGTGTTGAGAAGACCCGTTTTCGGTTTAGGCGGACTCCAAGTCATTCTTACTTCGTTGATCTTTTTTGGAATCCTATATCTGTTCGGTTTGACCGTGGCGCAGTCGATCGTTATAAGTATTAGCATTTCCTTATCCTCAACTGCATTCGCTCTACAGGTTTTAGGAGAGAAAAACGAATTAAACACTGCTCACGGAAGAAGTGCATTTGCGATTCTTCTTTTCCAAGACTTAGCCGTAATCCCGGTAATGGCGATTCTTCCTTTTTTGGGAGAATCTACGGGAGAAGCCGGAACCCAAAACAGCCATATATCGATTCTCATCGCAATTGGAACGATCCTCGGTGTTATCCTCTCCGGGAGATTTTTAGCGAGACCGCTGTTTAGACTCGTTGCCTCTTCTGGAAATCACGAGATCTTTACGGCCCTTTCTTTGTTAATCGTAGTAGGTCTTTCTCTACTGATGGATCAAGTCGGACTTTCTATGGCTCTCGGTTCCTTTTTAGGAGGGGTCATTCTTGCCGATTCGGAATACAGACATGAGTTAGAATCCAATCTTGAGCCGTTCAAAGGTTTACTTTTGGGTCTTTTCTTTTTAGCAGTCGGAATGTCGATTAATTTGGGAGAGGTTTTGAAGGATCCGATTCTTGTGATTCTTTTTGCGTTAGGACTTATGACGGTGAAAGCTTTAGTTCTATATTTTTTAGGAAGAGTCAGCAAACAATCCGAAGATACTTCGCTCAACCTCGCTGTTACGATCTCGCAGGGAGGAGAATTCGCCTTTGTCATTTTAGGGGTCGGCGTCTCCTTGTCGATTTTACCGAGAGAAAGGGCGGATCTTGTCATCGCGGTAGTCACTTTGTCAATGGGGCTGACACCGATTTTAGGAATCGCCAAAGACAAGGTCGTAGATTTGTTTTTTAAAAAATCCGATGTACTGGAGGAAGACGATATTGAAGAACAAAATCGTGTAATTATCGCGGGTTTCGGAAGGTTCGGGCAGATCATTGCGAGGATGTTATTCGTTCATAGAATCGGATTCACCGCTTTGGAACACAATCCGGATCAAGTCAACGTAGCAAGAAGATTCGGTTATAAGATTTACTACGGCGACGCGAGCAAGCTCAGCCTTCTTCGTTCTGCGGGAGCTGAACAAGCAAATCTTTTTATATTAGCAGTTCAAGATATAGAAGTTTCAGTTAAAGTCGCTGAAATGGTAAAAAAACATTTTCCGAACCTCACAATCATCGCTCGTGCTCGGAACAGAGAACACGTTTTTAAATTGCTGGAATTGGGCGTAAAGATCATCAGACGCGATACCTTCGCCTCCGCGCTCGAATTGGCCGGCGAAACGTTGAAAAACCTGGGTTTTATGGATTCCGAAGTGGAGCAAAAGGTAAAAAAATTCCGAGCTCACGACGAATTAACTCTCAAGGGCCAATACCAAGTTCGACACAATGAAAAAGAGTTTATCCAATTTTCCAAAAACTCGATCCGACAATTAGAGGCCGCTTTCGAAGCGGATCGACTCGAAAAAGAAGGGAAAACCGGGAGTTAGTCCTTACGTCCGTTTCTCCGCAGAAAAACGGACGATTTGATAAAAAAAGAGTCAAATCGAACACAAGTTACTCAATAAATTATTCTCCGTTTAACTTTTAATACTTTCTTTCCCCAAAAATATAAACCTGAGCCGATTTTTCTTTGTCTTTTAGATCCAGTTTGTCGGATATGTTCAATTAGGAAACTTTTCCGCTTCCGGCTTCCCATAGAGTTTGAGGCGGAAAAATCCAATTCTCTTCACTATTCTCTCCGGAGTGGCTCTTCATCGAGCCGCTCCGATTTTTTGAATAACGAGCCCCTTGTTTCTTTGTTCCGTTTTTTCATTTGAGAATTTATAAAAAACTTCGATCTTGATTTTTTAAAATCGGTTCTACTTTTCTTTGAGTTAAAATCCAAAACAAACAACGGACGAAACCAATTCAAGCCGAGGGTCATTTTCGAAATTTAATTTGGCTCGAATTATAACTTGAGCCATTCATCGTTTCGGAGGATTTCAGATCGATTTTAAAATTTCTTCCCGTTTTTTTCTATATTCTTCTTCCGATATCAACTTTTTATCGAAGAGGCCTTTGAGCTCGATCAGTCTTTTTTCTGAGTCGCTTATGTTTATTTTTTTTACTGGGTTCGAGGATTCGGAGGCTGCATCCGATTGAATTTGGAAATGAGCGAGAATGTGAAATTTTTTATATTCACCTTTGGCTTCATCTTTGAAATACTTGAGTTTGCCAATTGCTGAATCCGGAATAAAAACTTCCAGAGAAGGTTTGAGGTTCGATTCCGAGATCGAAAAGTTCGACCAATCTTGAAACGTATAAGGAGTTTGAAAGTCTATAAACTGATTCAATTCGAAAAAAATAAAGTGAATCGCCTCCGAAGTAGGATACAATAGAAAAGCCGTTCTTCGAATTCTTCGTCCCGGATTGATAGAATCTTCTTTTTTTAAGATCCAAAGCTGATAAATCTGTTCGGGCGACTGTTCAAGCTTTTCGAAAGAACGATTTGCAATTTCTTTACTTAGCTCTTTCGAAAAGATACGCAAGGCGGTATCGTTCACCAAGGAATCGTTTCTGTTCCCCAGTTGAAACAGGGATTCTTCCAAAACTTTTATAAAAGTGAGGGAATCTACGTTTGTCGGGTATACTGCATTTGTATCGATCCAGAAAGGAAGTTCCGAACTTTTTGTAAAGGAGTAGAATGCTATGGAATCCGAGGAATAATTGAGTTCTTTTCGAATTCCCGAAAAGCAGGAGAAAAAACAAAGACCTATTAAGATTGCAGTAAATCGATTCATATACGATCTCGAAGAGAGTTTCTTCTAAAATTAGAATCGATCAAGAAGAATTATTCTTTTTTATCCGAGTCTTTCTTTTTAAGAATATTTCCTATCTTTCCGAGATCTTCCGGTTTGATTTTTGTACCTGCGGCTTTTTTGTTTTCTTCTTGGATATCCTTGTAAACTTCCGCTCTGTGTACGGAAACATTCCGCGGAGCCTTAACGCCAATCTTTACCTGATCTCCTTTTATATCGACGATGACAATTTCTATATCATCGCCGATCATTATCGACTCGTTGGTTCGCCTTGCCAGAACCAGCACTTAACCCATCTCCACTGCTGCGGTTTCGAGAATTTTCTCTCGGACCGAATGAGACTCGTTTCTTGAAATAAACTGTTTACCGATCAGATTCACTTTGTTAATGAGAATCGGACCCTGCATGTTCGCGGTCATCGACGCAGGATCGTCTCCTGGAATCGTAACGATAACTAGGGTGAGACCTTCCTTGATCTCTTCGATTCCGATCAATTGTAGTTCTTGTTCCGGAATCAACGGTTTGTATTCTTTCTTAAAAAGCGACGGCGGAATCACGACGAAGGCTAAGTCCACTTCTTCCGTCGATTGTAACCATTTGAAAACAGATTCCTCTTCTTCTTCAATCAAAGCAAAGTTTTTGTAGTCTTCAAACCCAAGAAGACCTTCCGGAAAAGAAAGAATTTGTTTTTCCGATATTTGTATCTTTCCAAACGGTTTTGTTTGAATCTCGATTCCCATTTTAAATTCTTACCCCAGAGCTTTCCTTTCAGAATAATCTATCTTTTTTTATCTTAGAAAATCCATCAATGTCGGTTTAATGATTTTAGACCCGACGTTGAGCGCATATTGGTGAACCGTCTCCAACCACTTCATGTTCATTATGGTCTCCGGAAAATCCACTCCTTCGTTTTTGGCAAGAAGTTCGGTCATGTAAGATTTATCAAAGTCAACCCTTTGCGCGTGTTCTTCCATTCGATTCATCCTTGCTCCGACGACAGCACGATAGCGGAGAATATTTTCCATAGCAAGATCCAAGTCTTGGAGGTCGCGTCCAGAAATTCTTTCCTGATCCTTTTGGATCAGGTCATTTCGAAACTGAATCATCACATCAAAAACAGAAAGTCCGGTTACCGTTGCCGACTTAGAGTAATTGTTCGGCGGTTCGGAAGTCGCAGAATCCACAAGTCCGATATCTCTAAGAATCGTTCCACCTTCGGTGTCTTCCATCCAGATCTGATGCGGAGCCGTTGAACTCAAACTGATATTGTCCTGCGCGAGTTTGTTTGCTTTTACTTCCAGCGGAGAATTGTTGATCTTATCGATGATATCATCAATCGTATCTCCTGCGGAGACGTGAATCTCAACTCCGTCGATCTTAAATTTCTGATCCGAGGTCGCGATGTATCCGGAGTTATCAACTTTACTCGTGATACTCATGTTTGTTCCCCAGAAAACTTTGTTTCCGGGAATCGTTACGGGAATGTATTCTCCCTTTTCAATTTCGCGAAGTTGTTCACCGATATCGCCTCGATATTCCACTCCGATAAATTGATTTTTGAGTTCTATCCCTTGAAGACCTTTGATCTTAGATTCGATCGGTTCAAAAGGTGGTCTTTCAATAACGTGTCCGCCGAACAAAGGCCTGCCGGTCGCATCTCTTGTATTTGCAATATCGACGAGTGCTCTCAAAATTTCATCGATCTCTTTTCCAATCGCAATCTCAAGTTCAAATCCTTTATCACCCTGGTAGATACCGTTCGAAGCTTGAACCGCAAGAACTCTGGCTCTCTGGAAGAGAGATCCGATCCGATCCAATTCTCCGTCGATTTGTTGCAGACGAGAATTTCCGTCGTCGATATTTCTTTGAAACGTATCCAGTTCATTCAATCTGGAACGAAAGAACATTTGATTGGTTGCACGCCCAGGCTCGTCGGAAGGAAGACGAATCCTTTGTCCCGTTGCTAGTTGGTTTTGTGTTTCATCCATTTGTAGCTGGTGTCTGTTTAAATTCTTAACCAAGCTGTTGTTCTGCATCATATTCGTTATGCGCATCATAAAATATACTCCTTACTCACCGATTTTCCCGTGAGCTTACACACCGAGGCGATTGATGATGGTATCTAGAATTTCATTCATAGTGTTGATCATCTTTGCCGAAGCGTTGTAAGAATGCTGAAACTGCACCATGTTGGCCATCTCTTCGTCGAGATTGACCCCCATAACGGATTGTCTCATGTTTTCCAATTCGGACATGAGATCGTTTTGAATACCGAATTCTTGCTTTGCTTCTCTTGCTTCCGTACCTAATTTAGAAATGAGAGTGTTGTAGAAATCATCCGTAGTTTTTGAATAATCCACCATAACCGGATTGTTTCTCAAAGCGGATGCGACCATCAAAGCGTTGCGTCCGTCCTTATGCCCTCCGGGAGAATTATAATCGCCCGTTCCTCCTACATCCTTTCCTCGAGCCGCCGCAATGTTCGCCACGTTATTTGCGATTGAATCAGAGATTCTAAAATGAGAAGAAGGATGAAAGTGCGGAGTCAGAGTAATGTCTTCCGGACGAGATTGAAGCTTATTGATTTCTCCGAGACGTTTGTAATCGTACGCTCCGGACGGACCGGAAGCCATCAAGATACCCGTCATTCCGACTAAAAGATCTCCTGAATCTTCGATATGTCTTAGGATGAAATTTTTATTCGGATGATCGTCAGCAACGGTAGCCTTCAGAGCCAATTGGTTGTCATGGTTCATATAGGCCACAACACCTGAACGTGACGCGTTGATTTTTTTGATGATCCCGTTCAACGTATCATTGGAAGAATAAGGAATCAATACAGGAGCTTCTTTCGCGTCTGATTGATTGAAGCTGATCGTTCCGTTAATACCGACCGGACGATCCGGATCGATCGTATTTCTACCCGATACGCGAAAGATAGCCGTGACATCGTTTTGTCCGTCCCCGTTGGAATCATATTCACCAAACGTGTTGATAGAAAGGGATCGGATATTGAAGAAGGCTTGGTTCGTGTTTCCATTGATTCCAAAACCGTCTTTGTGGATTTCGTTCACCGCATCCATAACGTTGATGGAAAGAGAATCCACTTGATCGATTTTTTCACGAATGATCTTATCGCGAACTTCGATCAAACCTTGAAGTCTCCCTTTTCTTAAAAGAACAGGATCGCCAGTCGAAGACCAATAGAGGTCGAGAAGTCCGTCTTTCGAAGGGTTTCCAAGAATATCGATCTTATTTGCTTTATTTCCTTGTACAAGGATCTGCTGACCGATGAATACCATCAGTTCGTCTTCGTCAGAACGTCCGATCGTAACGTCTACGAGCGAGGAAAGTTCCTGGAGGAGCGCGTCTCTTTTATCATAGAGGTCGTTCGGTCTATCGCCTAACGCTTCCGATTTACCGATTCTATCATTTAACGTACGAATGTTTTCCGCGATCGTATTCATGTGATAGGCTTTGGTTTCGATTTCCCGGTTTGCCTGATCTTTTAATTGCGCGAGCTTACGATAAACGTCTTCGGTTCGGCTGCCGAGTCCGTTTGCTCTTTCTAAAACCACGGAACGATGCGCGTTGTCTTCCGGATAATTTGCAAGATCTTCCCAAGAAGACCAAAACTTATCCATCAGAGTTCGAAGCGTGGTTCCGTTCGGTTCGTTAAAGACGGTTTCTAATTGATAAAGATATTCGTTCCGAGCGGCCCAGTAGTCTTTGTTTCCGGATGTTTCGATAATTCGATCGTCCACAAAGTTGTCTCTGATTCTTTCAATCGAGGCGATTTCCACACCTTGACCGATTTGTCCGGGAAGATTGGAACGATTGAGAGAAGGATCGTACAAAGGATCCGTCGCAGTCATCGTGACTCTTTGTCTCGCATACTGCTTGTTATCCGCATTGGAAATGTTATGACCAGTTGTCTGAAGCGCCTGTTGGTGAGCGGTTAAACCTCTCTTTCCGATTTCAAGTCCTGAAAATGTGGATCCCATGGCATCCTCCTATTAAGAAAATATCTATCGACTACGCCGAAGCGTTCAGCATAAGAGCAGGTCTCTTAGCTTGTTTCCGTTCCGGATTTTTTCCGGAACCGTATGTGCTTAAACCCGAATCGGAAGCTTTTTCTTTTACTGCTTCGATCGTACGGGTAAGAATTTCCTGACGAGTGATGATTAATTTTTCATTGGATTTGATTTTTTCTTTCAAACGATGAAGGATTGCTTTCAGAGAAGATCCGAATTCTTTTAAACGGAAATTGGATTCTCTATCCAGTTGATTTAAAAAATCGGACAAGGTCGGAGCTCCGTTTTCCGGAAGAGCAAAATTCTTTGAACGATAGACTTCTTCGATAGATTTCATTCGAACTCTCTCGATTTCGGAGGCCATCACCAAAAGCTCATAAGTTTTTTTTGTAATCGTTTCGAGCGACTTTCCATCCGCCTGAACCACTGCGGAAGACTTTTGGATTTCCAAGTCCAGGACATTTGAGTAGAGATTGATCTCTTCCTGAAAAAGTTTCGTAAGTTGCTCCAACCATTCCTCTTGTTTCATCTGTTTTATCCGATCCCTGCTATGAAGAATCGGTAAAAACAGAAATTTGCTTAGGCAATTTTCAAAGAAAAAGAGGATTCTAACCGAACGAATCCGAATAGGACATAATAAAAAAGAGTGAAAAAAGAATCCATAAAGGGAAGAAGATACGGTGAAGAGAAAGTATTGATCCGAATATAAGCAAATGGATTAGGAGAACAGGATTTTTCGACATCGATTCGTCACTCTCTGAATATCTACTCACGCGAAACAATTTTCGGGAACCGCTGGATTTCGCTTAGCAAAACGGTGAATAAACAAAGTTCTCACCGGATGACTTCGACTCCACTGGAATGTTTAGTTTCCTGTTCGATCTTTACGATCCGTGTTTCATTGGGCCGCGTCTTTCTTGCATTCAAACAGGAAGGGTAAAAAGGTCTCCACTCCGGCTAAAATTTTTCAAGGAAGAGAAAAGTCGTTTATGAAAATTATTTGGGAAAATAGAATATAACAAAGGATTGTCTGCAATATACTGGCTTCAGCAGGATATTCCGAAAATTTACAATCCGCCTATTTACGAATCTTTGCAAACGAAGAAATCCTATAAAAAAAAAGTCTGATTTAGAAAGAAAGAGTTGTTATTGATTTGTATATAACTCGTTTCCATAATTTATTTCCAATAAACGGATTTGACCTTATACCTTATTTTTGAAATTTTAACGGTATCCGATGCAAAAGTTTCTTAGAATTCTTATTTTCACCCTGCCCTTTATTTGTCTTTTTCAGAACGGTTTGGTATTTTCGAAGGACAAACCTTCTTCCAAGGATAAAGAAACCAAAGTGGCTTCCACGACTCTCGCGAATTCAAAGAAAGAATCCGACTCAACCGCAAAGGTAAGGAAGGAAACTAAAAACGAACTTCGCGACTTTGAGATTGTTAGTAAGAAGGAACCTCTTTTTTTCTTTTCCATTCAAGGCAGGCGCTTTGCACAAGGAGAACTTCTACTCCTAAAACTCGTTCCTGAAAAAACCGTACTTTCCAAATTGGATAGAATCAAAATTTTATGGGAGAAAAGGGAAGTTCCTCATACGAAAAAGGACTCGGTCTTTTATGCTTGGATCCCAATTTCACCGGAATTTGATAAGAAAAGTGGAATATTAGAAATTCAAGATAAGAATCTTTTTCGAAAAAACGACTTCAAAGAATACGAGATTCCAGTGCAAAAGACTAACTTTTCGGAAACTAAGGTTTCTTCCCTTACGATGGATAAAAAGTACACTTCAGAAGTGCTGCCTCAAGAGACCCTTGATTTTATCGCGGATTGCTCGAAGTCTAAAGCGGAAGCTTTTCAAACGAAAACCGATCTTCAGATAGAATCGGATTTCGTTTTCCCCGTACAGGAAGTTCATTTTACAAGTCCATTCTACAAACGAAGAGTTTATAACAAAACCAAGGGAAAGGCACACGGAGGAGTGGATTTTAAAGGAGGAATCGGCACCCCGATTTACGCGATCAACGACGGAACGGTTATTTTATCCAGACCTATGTATTACGAAGGTAACTTCACAATCATCGACCACGGTCTAGAAGTTTATTCTCTCTATATGCACCAATCCGAGCTGAATGTTAAAGTGGGTGATAAAGTAAAAAGAGGAGATCCTATTGGGAAGATCGGATCGACTGGAATGTCAACGGGACCACATTTACATTTGGGAATGCGCGTGAGAGGTACCTTGGTTGACCCTCGTTCCGTCTTAGGTTTGAAACTCTTTGAAAAAAAAGAAGTTTCCAATTAAATTCGAATTCTATCAAAAGAAAAATAATCAATCCTAAGGTTTTTGGGATCCTTCTCTTTTTACACTCTGAAGAATTTTCTCCACGGATTCTTCATGTTGTCTTCCTTTGACAAGGCTTTCGGAGATATGAAACAGCAGAGAATCTGGTAACTTATCCCCTGAAGAGATAAAAAATCCTGTCTTTGCATATCTTGGCCTTAGATTGTCGTAATAAGTCCAAAAAACTCCATCCATCCTTTTTTCGAAGTTTTCTTCGCCTAACTCGTGCACTTCGATCATATCACCTTGATTGATGGCGAGGTCTAAAAACTTCTGAAACTCCGGTCTGATTTTATCTATTTCCAAAAACGGTTCCGGAAAGTAAAAAATTCGAATGGAAGGATATCGGTTCGGGTCCGTTTCGCTTGAAGAAATAATTCCAGCGATTTGACCCGTTCCGGTTTGATCTTTTAGAGTTAAATTTTTGGGGTTGTGAAAGTAAAAATCTTCAGGTAAAGTGATTTGAACTTGAATGTCCGAATTTTTTACGAGCCTTGATTCCGCATCATATTCCCAATTTGTAAGTTCCTTTTCTTCCCAATTCGGTTTAAAAAGAATATAAGATGTTAGAATTTCAGCCTTTTGTAAAGTTTTGAAACTCAGTAAACCTCCGGTTAATACCAAAAGTCCCAGGAGAAAAATTCTATAAAAAACGGTGCTTTCTAAAAAACGTAAAGTTAGACCCACCGCGGAATAGAGTGCTATGAAGAAAATTCCGGAACGATTGGAATAAAAGTCGGTGACTAATAACAGAAGAATACACGATACAAAAACGCCGGCCTCTACGATCGGGTTGAGAACGATCCGAGTAGTATCGATCGCTTTTGCGGAATCGGGTCCGATTTGATACTGTTTGACGGATTCTTCTTTTAATAATTTTCCAAAGGCAAACGAGATTAAAAAGAAAAATGCAGATGCGACTCCATAGGCCCCAAGAACGAGAATAAAGATAAAGAATACGGGAAGATGACTTTCATGTAAGATGAGAAACGAAATTCCGACGAGAGAATAGATCAGGAAGAGCTTTCGCAAAAAGGAAAGTTCTTGCAGTTTCAAACGAAAAGTTTGGAGTTTCTTCCAGCCAGGAATTTTTTGGAGTAATTTCATGAGTCAGATTACCGGATTTTTTTCAGATCTGAAAACGAGTTTTGACAGCCTATCTCAGTCTATCCAATCATTTCTAGAAACGGTTGAAGTAATTACATCGTTTTTGAAGATTCTTTTCTCCATCGTTCCTTTAGATCTTTTCTTGGTTTTGATATTTTCACTGGTCTTGGTCTTTTTGTTCAATACCATTTCCCCCAGCACGAGCCGATCAAACTACACTTTGGCAGTTCTAATCGTTTCCGTACTTCGAACTTTTTTCCATCATTCGATTTCTCAAACATGGAACGTAGTTCCCGTTCTTTTAACAGCATTTTATCTTTTGTTCCCGGCTTACTTTTTCTTCTTCCTTCGTTTCGGATTCGCCTTTTGGAAAAAATTAATTCGAAAAAATAATATGATCCGACCTAAAGATCTTGAAAGCGCTCTCAACAATATTCAGAAGTCGTTTCAGAATCTTATGGCGAAAGGTTATTCCAAACTTTACATTTCGGATTCTAAAACGATTTCCGATCCGAATTCTTTGAAAGAGCCGCTGGAAGATTTGGAAAGAGCACTTCAGGGTTTAAAAAATATTCTCAATGATAAAAAGGAATAAATCAATCGACCGGTTTAAATAGATCTTTAACCGCATCCTTTGCTTTGGATTGATTGAAATCTTCGCGATCGATGAGAACCACATCCAAACCTTCTTTTTCCAATCGATTCAATATTTTAACAATCTCGGCGGCGGATTTAGAATTTGTCGCCAAATACCGAAATTGAGCCCCACATTCCGGGCAAGTTTTATCCTTAGTATAGTTCAAACCAAGATGTTTACAATTGGTGCAGGTTCCGTACAAATCATCGATCAACATCAGTTGAGAAGAAACTTCAGAAACGCTTAACTTTTTCCAAACCCGAATGTACTTTTTATCGTCGGCTTGCATTTGTTTCCTTTGGATAAGTTAAATTTTACTTCGAGTCAAGACAAAACTTTACGGCATTTTCAATAATATCACAGGCTATATTCATTTCTTCCGATTGGATGACCAGAGGTGGAGCAAAACGAACCGTATGATCGTGTGTAGTTTTTGCAAGTAGTCCGAGCTCCATTGCCTTCTTACATACGTCCTTGGCAATGGATTTTCCATCCGTTTCTCGAAACTCAATCGCGTTTAGTAAACCTTTCCCACGAATTTCCTTCAGATCATCATATTTAGATTTCAGAATATTCATTCGGCTTCGAAAGACTTCTCCCATAGCGAGCGAGTTTTCGATCATCTTTTCTTCTATCAAAACTTCGACGGCCCGTTTCGCAACTGCGCTCGCGAGCGGGTTCCCTCCATAGGTAGAACCGTGTTCACCCGGCTTTAATGTAAGCATGATTTCGTCATTGGACAGAACGGCGGAAACAGGCAAAATTCCGCCGGAAAGCGCTTTACCAAGTACTACGATGTCCGGTCTTACGGATTCGTAATCTCCAGCAAGAAGTTTCCCGGTTCTTCCTAATCCGGTTTGTACTTCATCGAAAATGAGAAGGACACCCGCTTCTTCACAAAGTTTTTTACAAGAAGCAAGATAACCTTCGTCTGGAACGATCACGCCGGCTTCTCCTTGAATCGGTTCCACCATAAATCCCGCAACGTTCGGATCTTGGAGAGAATTCTTAAGCGCTTGCAAATCGTTAAAGGGAATAATTTCAAACCCGGGGACGTAAGGACCGAACTCTCTTCTACTTAAAGGATCGGTCGAAGCGGAGATCGCGCCGATACTTCTTCCCCAGAAATTACCGGATGCAAAAATAATCTTAGCATGATTTTCAGGAATTCCTTTAACTTGATAACCCCACTTTCTACAAAGTTTAACCGCGGTTTCCGCCGCTTCAACACCCGTATTCATAGGAAGAATTCTTTGATAGTTTAAAAGTTTCGTCATGTATTCTTCGTATTCTCCGAGTTTGGAGTTATAGAAGGCTCTTGAAGTAAGAGTGAGTTTTTGCGACTGTTCGATCAGAGCCTGAATTAGCTTCGGATGACAATGCCCTTGGTTCACGGCGGAATAAGCGGAAAGAAAATCAAAATATTTCTTCCCTTCAACGTCGAAAAGATATATTCTCTCCCCTCGATCCAAGACGACAGGAAGAGGTTCGTAATTGTAAGCTCCGAATTTCTTTTCTAATTCAATGTAGTAAGACGAATTTTGAACGAGCGACATACTTTCCTATTGAAGAATCTGATTCGCTTCACACAAGGAAATTTTATTCTTTTACCTTGACTTTTCCTTTTTGAGAATCATTCTTTCAAAAAGATTTCAATGATTAGGAAAACTCAATGAAGATTTCAGCCGTAAGAATGTGTTTCATTCTTTTCATTACATTTATTACAAATGGAAACTGCCTTTACACAAATGTAAAAACTCCAGGTTGGTTCTACTCGCAAAGTTATACGGACGTAAGGGGAATGAAACCGGTTGGAAAACTCTCGGGACAATCTTGCGGAGAGGGATGGTTATGGCTCGTTTATACAGGAGACGAGAGTTATGAAGCGGCGGTGCAAAATGCGATTCAAGACAAAGCGGATTTGCTTTTCGACGTTCAGACGGACTACTATATAAAATCATTTCTCTTTAACCTTTACTTTTATAAATGCACTCGAGTATCGGGAATCGGTGTTAAACTTCCTCATCGATTGATGAAAAAAGAATAACGATGCGCACGTTTTACTTTTTATTACTACTTTTTATCAGTTCCGTTTTTATAATCGATTGTACATTACCGATCGGGAATCGGCGAACATTGATTAAACGAAATCCGATGCCTTATCCGACGGATTCCATCCTAGCTCCGGAAAATCGTGTTTCGGTTGCCGGTACGTATTTTAGAGATCCTTCGGTTCATTATGGAAACGCTTCCACAAGACTGAAATTAGTCGGTTTCGACGGCTTTATCCATTCAACCTCTTCTCTTCCGCATAAAGACATGTTTCATGGCTCCCTGGACGATTGGGATTGGTCCAAACATCGGATCATTCGATTTGAAGGACAAAGCCAAGGTTGTCAAAGGGGAGTAACGTTGATTTTACCTTTACGTCAAGGGGAACAACAGTCCTTGATTCCCGTTTCCTTCGTTTTCGGAAAAACGAGTTTTTACGACGAACTCAAACTGGAAATGGAAAAAAACAAGATCAAAGCCCTTTTCGACTCTAAATTGGATATCGAACAGACATCCTTTTTATTCTGGCTCGTTCAGAAAAGATGCATTCGATTTAAAAGTTATGCTATTCAAGAATTTTGAGTTCAATTCTTTAAGAGTTATATGACAGGAAAACAAAAGATAATTCTGATCCTTTCCTCCTTATCCGGGTTTCTCGGAGTGGCGTTAGGTGCGTTCGGCGCTCATGCGCTGGAATCAACGATAAGCCCGCGAATGCTCGAGATTTACGAGAACGGAAATCGATATCACCAGATTCTCGGTATTCTTCCGTTAATACTGGCAATAACCGGTTACGTGAACAAGAGTCGCCTCGCATGGATTTCTTCGATTCTTTTTCTTACGGGAATTGTATTATTTTCCGGATCTTTGTATATATTGGCACTGACGGAAATCAGAATCTTAGGTGCGATCACGCCAATCGGAGGAATTTGTTTTTTACTCGCTTGGACTTTTCTCGGCTGGTCCGCGATCTCAAAGAAGAACGACTAACGTTGAGTGCCGTAATAGAACTGTCCTTTTTTTTCAATGAGTTTACGAGTAATCAAACCTTCGGCGATGATGAGCAAACCCTGAACGGCTGCTTGTTTTTTCGCCGCTTCGGCGTCCTGTTGTTCCGCCATAAGTTGATGAACATACTCTCTGCGCTTTCCCTCCAAAACTCCTAACATCGAACCGCAGACTTTTTTATCTCCGATCAAAAACGCGAGGGCGAGCGTCTGAGGCGGGGTTTCGTTGCAAAGATAGTAGAGCGCCAAATTATCGAAGTAAGAAAGCTCTTCGAAGGATTTAACCGTTAATTCTTCTTTATCATCCATGATCGATAGATTCCAATTCAGTAAGTTTATTTTCGAGATAAGCGACCAGATGAGAAGAATCCGGATCGGCGCTCGTCGCAGTACGAATCAAATCTTCCGCAGAAAAGAACTTTCCTTTCCAATGAACATTCTTTTTTAACCATTCGAGAAGAGAAGAAAAGTCTTTCTTCTTTAAGACCTGTTCCGGGAAATTCGGGGTCTGCTTTGAAAAAGCCTGAAAAAGCTGAGCGGAATAGATGTTTCCCAAAGTGTATGTGGGAAAATATCCGAACGCACCGCCGCTCCAGTGAACATCTTGGAGAACACCTTCGCGATCGGAAGGAACCTCGATTCCCAATAAATCCTTCATCTTAGAATTCCAGAGTTCGGGAAGTTCCGACACTTGGACTTGTCCGTTTATCAAAGCCCTTTCAATTTCAAAGCGAAGAATGATATGCAAATTGTATGTGATCTGATCGGCCTCCACACGAATGAGGGAAGACGAAGATTGATTGATATACGAGAAAAGTTTTGAAAAACTCAAATCCGATTCCTTTAACTCCAAGGAATTCAAAAAAATCGGATAATACATTTCCCAAAATTCCCTCGATCGACCGACTTGATTTTCCCAGAGTCTACTTTGTGATTCATGAATTCCAAGCGAAACAGAATCGTGTAAAGGAGAAGGGCCTCCGACAATTTCGGAAATTCCCGCTTCGTAAAGGGCATGTCCGGTTTCATGCAAAATACTGAATATAGAAGAAAGAGGATCCTTTAGATCGTATCGAGTTGTTATTCTTTTGTCCTTCCTTCCGAGAGAAGTAGAAAAAGGATGTTCGCTCGGATCTAAACGGGAGATTTTAGAAGAAAGCCCAAGAATCGACGGAAGATTTTCTCCCAATTTTTTTTGAAACAAAATTGGAATTTCTTTTGGAAATGGATTGTTGAAATTTTTTCCACGCGCGACTAAAGGTTTCAAAGAATTCTTTAAATTAAAAAAAAGATTTTCTAAGTTAGAAGCTCGCTCACCCGGTTCATAACCTTCCAGAAGGGCGTCATAGGCTTCGGTTTCATAACCGTAACTTTCGGTTTGTTTTTTGCAGAGTTCTACGATTTTAGTCAGAATCGGCGCGAAATCTGCGAATTGATTTTCCTTTCTGGCCTTTGCCCAAACAGCGTGCGCTTTGCTCGTAGTGACTGAAAATTCTTCTACAAGATCTTGAGAAAGACAACGAGAACGGTTAAGGTCTTTAAAGAGAATTTCAAGTTCAACTCTTCGTTCTTCCTGACCGGGCAAGTTCTTCTTTTCATTTTCTTCTCTTGCCTTTTCTGCGAGGACGTAAAATTTTTCACCCGCGTATTTGGAATGAATCAAGCCCGAAAGAAATCCGATCTGATCTCCCCTTTCAGCCCTACCGTCTTCGGGCAAAGTGATTTCAGAATCCCAATGGAGGACGCTGAGAATATTTCTTAAGGTCCAAATTTCCTTATAGGAGGTTCTGTATTCCGCAAAGGATTTTAATTCTTCACGGATCGAATCTGTGAACAGCTGCTCGTATTCTTTCATCTCAGTGGATAATAAAAAATCTTCTTTTAGATTGACAAGCACCCTAACCGCAAAAAAATGATTTTTGCACGATTTGCGGGCATGGTGTAATGGCTAGCACTGTAGCCTTCCAAGCTTCCAGTGAGGGTTCGAGTCCCTCTGCCCGCATATCTCTTCTTTTCACAATAATACACTTCTAATCTAATTTGCTCACTGACTCGAACGCGAGCTTGGAAAAGCGTTCATAGCGACCCATAGGGAGCGTAATGAACGCGACCGAGGAGCAGGATGATCCGAGGACCAAGCGAGACGACTCGGAGCAAAGTCGAGCACGATGCGAGACTGCGTAGAGGGCGAGTCCCTCTGCCCGCATATCTCTTCTTTTCACAAATTTCACCTTATCGCTCGAAGAAAACAAAAACTTACAGTTTTCACTCGACAAAGTTCCAAGAAGTCAATAAATTACTTCCACCATTTTGGAGGTTTTATGAAACTTCGTATCCTACTTGTTTTTTTTCTTTTTTCCGCGTTAATTCCGATTTCAGTACGGGCACAAAACGAAGCGGTCCATATAGAAATTTCCTCCTGGCCGACCGATTTGACATCCTTCGATTCCTTTCGAGCAGAACGATCTTCTTCTCCTCAAGGAGCTTTGATTTCGCTGATCGCAGCCTTGGATTTATATTCTAAAAATCAGGAAGAGGGTACCAAGGCGCTGATTCTGATCGTAGATTCTTCCCTTTTAAATTCGAACCTAAACGGTTATAAAGGATTTTCGTTGAATAAGAATATTGCTGACTTAATCAAAAGACAATTGGAGCAACATCCATATCTGATTGGATCCTATCTTCCCGGATCTTCCGTCTCAAACAACTATAAGCCGGACCCAGCTCCATACCAATTTAGTCTTACCGCAAATCGTTTTAGTGGAACCGAAGAATCCGGACAAAGAAAACTTTTCATTCCTTCCTCCGGAGCGGATTCCGCAAGACCGGTTACTCTGAAAAGAAACGCAAAGGGCGCCTGGAAAGC
The DNA here is from genome assembly GCF_016919175.1 of Leptospira ainlahdjerensis. GTDB lineage: Bacteria > Spirochaetota > Leptospiria > Leptospirales > Leptospiraceae > Leptospira > Leptospira ainlahdjerensis. The sequence goes on from NZ_JAFFPU010000024.1 coordinate 208,133, forward strand.
CCAAGAGTTCTCCAGCTTGCTGGTAGGAATTAAAAAGCCGATCACAAAGAACGCGGCTGACGATCTATGATAGGAATTTTCTTCGTTTCTTTTTATGAATTCATTTTGCTAAAATGGAAGATTCGACTGAAGTCAAGATTCTTTTCTTCCAGTTTTTAATTGTTCCGACAAAGTGTTTCACTGAAATTGAAATTGATTCCGGTTCGTAAGCTTTCTTGAAATGAAATTTTCGCAAAATCCATCGGTCCATTCGAAAATCAATAAGAGATTCTTCGATTCAAATTGAGAGTTTTAGAGTTTTGAAAAGAACAAGAAATCGGCCCCCTCAAGGAACCGATTCAGGTTTTTAGAAGAGATTCTATTTTCGAATAGAACTCTCGGATCGAACGTTTTGAATCTCATTCAAGAAAACTATATTTGTAGAATCGTTTTCTAAAATGCTATCGGCGAGGGTCTCCAACAACCTTCCTAACTTTTTGCTTTGGGAAAGGTCCGGCTTACGGGAGATTCTGTCCGGATCTTGGACCGGGTTATCTTCGTTCGCTCGGGAATGCACGGGAATCCTCCAAAAGGGTGTGGAGAAAGACTGAGTCCGGTTTTTGGAAACGTCAAGCTCAATCCTATTCTTCGATCTCAATTCCGGAGAGTTTTTCTAGGGTTTTAATTCTTTTAGCCCATTTTTGGAAATTGACCAGGTTACGAATATTGACCCGAACCTTTTGATATTCCGCGAAAGTAAGCCCGTAATCCCAACCGACAAAAATATCTTTTTTCTTTGGAGAGTTTCTAAGAGAAGAACCTCCGCCTAGGATGGTTCCCTTTGGAACATGGAGGTGATCCGAAACGGCGCAAGCTCCGCCGATAATTACGTCATCTTCGACAATCGTACTTCCCGCGACCCCGCTTTGACCGGCGATGATGATGTTCTTACCCAGAACACAATTGTGCGCAACGTGAACCATATTATCAAACTTGCATCCGTCTCCGATGAGCGTATCCTCTAAACCGCCTCGATCAATCGTACAAAGGGAACCGATTTCAACGTCGTCTCCGATTCTAACCGTACCTACATGAGGGATTTTATGGTGTTTGCCGTTTACGGTTACGAATTTGTATCCGTCTCCTCCGATGGAACAATTTCCGGAGCATATAAAACGTTTTCCGATAATGACTCCGTGCTGAATCGAACTGTTCGGACCAATATGGGAATTTTCTCCGATTGTCACGTTTCTTGAAATCTTAACTCCATCTTCTAAATGCGTATTCGCGCCGATCACGGAGTTTTCGCCGACGACTACGTACTCGCCCACCGTAACACCTTCACCTAACTTAGCAGTTGGATGAACGATGGCCGTGGATGAAATTTTTCCAGAAGGGACATAAGGTGGGTAAATACAATCCAAAAGTTCGACAAGGCTCAATTCCGGATTTGAAACGATTAAACAAGGAAGTGTAATTTCTTTAGCAAATTCTTCCGTAGTCAAAATGACGCTTGAAAGAGAATTTTTTACTTCGGATAACATCTTCTTATTGGAAAGAAAGCTGATTGAATTCTTAACACCAGGCGTTAGCGGAGATACTTTCTCGATCAAAATCGCTTCCGGTTTGTCAGAATTTGCAATCTTCGATCCGCTTATTTTCTTTGCGAGATCAGAAAGTGTAAATTGGGGCATGATTCCCTCGTTTTATTTTGGTTGGTACACGGAGATTTGAAAGAGCTGAATCGTCACGCAAAAAAAATACGGCCTAATAAATCCTATATTTCATTTTATAAGATTTATTTAGCGCCTCTGAAATCCTGTCAAATATCCCGTTTGACGAAATGCCTTCCCTTAAAACCATGTAGGAAAATTTGAAAAATTCTTCATTTTTAGGAACTGTTACCGCTCATGAAACCGATTAGAGAACCTCAGATCAATCTATTCAAAAAATCGAACCCTTACAAGGCTAAGGTTATCAGCAATACTCTACTGACCCCGGAACCTGGAACAGGTAAAAGACCAAAAAAAGAAGGTGAGTCTTTGGTTCATAGAATCACCCTCGCAATCGATCATTCCGCTTACCCTTATGTAATCGGACAAAGCGGCGGAGTGATTCCTCCCGGAGAAGATCCGGAGAAAAAAGCGAAAGGTCTGGCAGACGCGGCATATACCGTAAGGTTATACTCGATCGCTTCTCCGAGTTATTCTTTCGGCATGAAGGAAGATACGATCGAATTTATCATCAAAAGAGATAACGTCTATGATGAAAATGGAAACGTTCAACACAAAGGGGTGTGTTCCAATTATATCTGCGATTTGAAACCCGGCGAAGAAGTGGTTATGACCGGACCTTCCGGAAAGAAATTTCTTTTACCTACGACCGATTTCAGCGGAGACATTATGTTTCTTGCAACCGGAACCGGAATCGCCCCATTTATCGGGATGAGTGAAGAATTATTAGAACACAAACTTGTCAACTTCACGGGAAACATCACTCTTGTTTACGGAGCTCCTTACTCCGACGAATTAGTGATGATGGATTACCTCAGAGGTTTGGAGTCTAAGTTTAAAAATTTTAAACTAGTGACTGCGATTTCAAGAGAAGAAAAAAATCCGTTCGATGGCGGAAGAATGTATATATCCCACAGAGTACGCGAACAAGCGGACGCAGTGAAAAAGATCCTGAGTGGTGGAGGACGTTTTTATATCTGCGGCGGACCTAAAGGAATGGAAAAGGGTGTGATCGAAGAGATTCAAAAAATAGCCGGAGATACGGGATCTTATGAAGATTTTAAACATCACCTTGAGGGCGCCCAACAACTGTTTGTTGAAACTTATTGATTCGATTCCGACTTTTTAAAATTAGAAACCGAAAGAAACGAATGTTTCTTTCGGTTTTTTTATTTTTGAATTCAATCTCATATCAGAAAAAACGAATGGATTGAATTTCTATCATCAACTTATATTGGTCTAAATTTCGCCGGGAGAATCAGAAATGGGTGTAATCCGTGACGTGGACAAAGGAAGAGGAGAAGTCATTCGTGTAGAAGTATCCGAATATAAAGGAACAAAGTATCTCAACCTTCGAGTTTGGTACACAGACAAAGACGGCGAAAAAAAACCCACTCAAAAAGGAATTGCAATTCCTCCGGAACTTTACGACGAAATTCGCGAAGCCGTGATCGAAGCTGAAAGCGAAGTCAAAGGAAACTAGATTTTAAGCGATGTAGTTTAGAGACTCCTTTCTTGAATGACATCGCTGATAATCGAACGTGCGGCTTCTTCCGTTTCCGCGACACGGATATGGCTTTCCAATCGAGTGATGGAAAAAACCTTTTTTACGGAATCTCTGAGATCGGAAACGATCAATTCTCCGCCCCTTCTTTTTAACCAACCAGATATCTGAATGAGAGTGCCTATCGCGGAAGAATCGATATAAGAAGACGCTTTTAAGTTGATGATAACAAAACGATATCCTTCCAGCATTTTATCCTGAACGTTCGATTTTATTTCAGGGCATTTATAAAGATCGATATCACCGATCGACTTATACACGTAGATATGATCGTGATACTCCACCTCCTCCGAAATCGGATCCATTGTACGATATTGGATATCATAAGCTCCTGCCATAAGATGTTTTCCCGCGGTTTTGGAGTTTTCTTTGATCTTTGCTTCCAATGCCTCTAAGCGAGATTTTAACGAACCCATAACGTCCGGAGCAAGATCCAGCTGATTGTCGACATCCTTGATCAAGGAACTCAATATTTTCAACGCGTCTTCCAGCGAACCCTCTTTGATCAGCGCACTTGCTTTTTTAAGAGTTTTACCGGACTTTGCCACGATGGATTCTACAATTACGTCTGCGTCTTCCTTTATCGAGTTCGACTTCCAGTCCGGATTCAACCGGAACTCCGTCGTTTCCAACTTCATTTTATCCGAGAGATTATAGAATGTACTCGTTATAAAAACACCGGATTCTTTCTCTAAATTGTGTATAAGATTTTCCGGATGTGTCTTTACTTTCAGAACGATATTACGAATGTCGTCAGCCCGCATATCCCCACATTGAATGACGATCGTTTTGATCCTGCTGGATTGATCCGGATCCAATTCGATATAGTAGGGGATGTCGCTTAACAATTCTAAAAATTCGACGTCTTTGCCGAAATTAATCTTTGTTTCAATCGATTGTGCGTATAAGGAACCGATGTCACCGAATTCTCGGAAGAAAATATCGCCGGTCGCTTCCGGACTTTCGATGTAATAAAAATTCCCACCGCCCGCATCGGCAATGTCTTTCAAAAGAATTTCATTGAAGTCGTCGCCAAAGCCTATAACGGTGGTCGAGATTCCTTTCTTATAATGATCGCCCGCAATCTGAATCAAATCCAAGGGATCCGTGATTCCCTGCGTCGGATTTCCATCCGTAAGTAGAATCGCTCTTTTGTAAACGGTAGAATCAGAAAATAATTCCAGCCCTCTCAGAGTGTGTAACCAACCACCGGAGAGATTTGTGGAAGTTCCCGGTTGAATCGTATGAATCCGATTGATGATGGAAGATTTTTCGACAAGCTGAACGATTGGCTGTATTACGTGGATGTCTTCCGCATAGGCGATTACCGAAAGAAAATCCCTTCGAGTCAGCCAGTTGACAAGGGAGGAAGCGGATTGAATGACAGCTTCCAATTTTTCCCCTTTCATAGACCAACTTCTATCGATCGCCAAACCTAAAACGATCGGTCTTCGATCGGGATTAGCTGCACCCGTCGGAGAATTCAGCCGGATCAATACCGAATTGTTTCTGTTTTCCGAGACTGCGTTATGTAAAAACTTCGCGGAGAGAATCATTCCGTTGAAAAAACCATTTACCGAAGGTCTTATCAAGAAGAATTTGTAGAGTAACTCGATGGATACTTTCCTAAATCATAAGATTCTTCCCGATTTTCTGGATCGGATGAAAAGTCTCATTTCGAACGAAGGAAAGGAAATCCCGAGCCTTACGAGAATCTACCAAAAAGAGAAATTGATAGCCGAGTCATCAAACGAAGTTGAAAAGAATTCGGATTCATCCTATCATAGTGAAATTCTTTGTTTAAGAGAAGCAAAAGAAAGAATCGGAACTCGATATCTTACAGATTGTTTGCTCATCACTTCCTTAGAACCTTGTTTGATGTGTGCCGGGACAATTCTTCTTTCAAGAATTCCAACAGTTGTATATCTTCTTCCCGCAAAACAAGGAGAAGGAATTTCCTCGTTAAGCATTGAAACGATCTACTCTCGCAATTTTTTCCCTGAGTTGATTTGTATTCCCGCGAATTTGTCGAAAGAAGCATTCAAATCGTTTTTCAAAGCCAGGAGAAAGAAATTCAATTGACGTACAGCCTCTCGACAGAATTCCTGAATGCTATAGGAGAAGTGTCAGAGTGGTCTATTGTGCATGCTTGGAAAGCATGTGTGCCAAAAGCACCCCGGGTTCGAATCCCGGCTTCTCCGACTCCATTTTATGGCAGGAACTCACGAAGTCCTTTCTCGGAAATATCGCCCGCAAAAATTCCGGGATGTAATCCACCAAGATCTCGCCATAGGCGCTCTGCAAAACGCCCTTAAATCCGGAAAAATCGGTCACGCTTACATATTCTTCGGCCCTCGCGGCGTTGGTAAGACGACGATCGCGAGAATTCTCGCCAAACGCCTCAACTGTCAAAACCCGATCGAAAACGAACCCTGCAATGAATGCAGCTCTTGTACTGAAATCACTCGCGGAATTTCGAGCGACGTACTTGAAATCGACGCGGCAAGCAATCGTGGAATCGAAAACATTCGAGAGCTCAGAGACAACGTAAAGTTCGCTCCTATGGGCGGCAAATATAAGGTTTATATTATAGACGAGGTCCACATGCTCACGGACCAGTCTTTCAATGCGCTTCTCAAAACTTTGGAAGAACCGCCTTCGCATATCGTTTTCGTTCTTGCGACGACTGAGTTTCATAAAATTCCTGAAACGATCCTTTCTCGTTGTCAGGACTTCATTTTCAAAAAAGTTCCTCTTTCCGTACTACAGGACTACTCTGAAAAACTGTGCAAAATAGAAAACGTTCAGTATGACCAGGAAGGTCTTTTCTGGATCGCGAAAAAAGGAGACGGCTCCGTAAGAGATATGCTTTCCTTTATGGAACAAGCGATCGTATTTACGGATTCAAAATTGATCGGCGTCGCGATCCGAAAGATGATCGGATATCACGGAATAGAATTTTTAACTTCGTTTATCAAAAGTTTAATCGATCCGGACAATCATAGCCGCGCTTTGGAAATTTTAGAAACTCTTTATCAAGAAGGGCAGGACATCTACAAGTTTCTCTGGGATTCTATAGAATTCACTCATACTCTAAATTTGATTCGAGACTCTCTTGCGGATCCCGAGTCCGTCAATTTTCCAAAAGAAGATTTGATAAAAATGAAATCCGACTTCGAATCGGTCGATACTTCGAAATTGAATTTTCTCTCCGGTAAACTTTTCGAACTCTATGAAAGGATCAAAACCATTCGTCTTCGGAATTCCTTCGAGATTAAGGTTTTTACCGAAATTCAAATCAAAAAACTCGTCGAGGAATTGACTTACCCTAGTTTGGCGGGTTTGGTTGATAGAATCAATCACCTAATTCTGATGGTTCAAAATTCTAAAAATAATGCGCCGGAACCAATGCAAATAAGTTCGGTTCAAAAGAATGTATCCGAAGTAGAACCCTCAAAAAAAAAAACTGAGTCACTTTCTCAGTCCTTAGAATCTCAGATAGAGTCTAACTTTAGAGACGCGGAAGAAGCTTTGTCAAATCCCGAGCCTCCAAAACCAACCGGAAATTCGGGAGTCATTCCCCAGAAGTTTGATACGAGCACGGAGATCAAAAAGAAATTTCTGGGAACTGAAGTAGATCGTAGTAAATATCCAAAGTTGGATTCTTAATCGTCATGTTTGATAAAATAAAAAACTTCTCTGAAATCCTTTCGAATATGGGCGCCTTCCGTGAGAAAATGGAAGAAGTCAAAAAACGTATCTCCGCTCTTCGAGTAACCGGCGATGCAGGCGCGGGAATGGTAACCGTCACCGCTACTGGAGAAGGGCTGATCACAAACGTCTTTATCAACAAGCAACTGTTCGACGCCGATGACAATAAGATGCTCGAAGATCTCGTCTTGGCAGCGACAAACGACGCTCTTAAAAAAGCAAAGGAAGCCACCGCTTACGAATTTCAGTCCGCTTCCGGCGGTTTAGATTTTTTCGAAATTTCTAAAATGTTCGGTGGAAATCTTGGCTAATCATCTTTTAGATGAAATGGTCGAAGCTTTATCTTCTCTTCCCGGTATCGGGAGGAAGAGCGCCTTTCGTATCAGTTTTCATCTGTTAAGATTGGAACAAGGTCTTTTCAATCAATTCATCCATCAACTTACCGATACGAAGATTAAAATTCAATTTTGTAAACGTTGCGGATCCTATTCCGAAACATCGATCTGCGATATCTGCACTTCTGAAAAACGCGATTCCCACACCTTTTGTGTTGTAGAACAACCCGAAGACATTTTCTTTATCGAAAACACGAGAGAGTTTCAGGGAAAATATCACGTCCTAAACGGAGTCATATCTCCGTTGGAAGGTATCGGACCGCGCGATCTTAGAATCAAAGAATTGATAGAAAGAATCGAGCCCGAAGAAGTAAAAGAAGTATTGATCGCAACCAATCCGACTTTAGAAGGCGATGCGACGGCGGATTATTTAGCAAGTCAGCTGAAACCTCTATCGGTTAACGTAACTCGAATCGCATACGGGATCACCGTAGGCGGTTCTATAGAACTTTCTGATCAATATACATTGGGCAGAGCGATTCGCTCTCGATTACAACTTTAGAATCTGTGTTCTGCAGTTACGAAAAATTCCCTAAGAACTTTTCCTTGCGTTGTATCTAAGTAAGCCTTCAAACCGTCTCCCGCTATAAAGTAACCCGATCTCATCAAAATCTGCATGTCGCGAAACACGTTCCATCGCAGGTTGACATTGAATTCTTGTCCGAAGTAGGCGCTCGTTTTATAACCGTTCTCAAAATTGAAATAACGATTGTTTTCTATGTAAGGAGATTTGGTGCCGTAAAGTCGGTAATAACCTATCGTTAGAAGCAGAGGACCATACACAACGATATCTCCGTTGATTCCGTATTCATACAGACCACTGGAATCTTTTCCAGAGAAGAGTGCGTAACCCCCGGTAAAGTCGTTCGCGATATTCGAAATCGAATAACCAGGTAAAAGAGTTTTGAACCCTCCGCCTCTTAGATTCGCCTTGGATCCGTCCTTGTCATAACCGGGTCGTCCGGTCGTTCCTACTCCGACCAAATTAAAAGTCAAATTCTCGCTGTAACGGTACGAAAACTGAAGATCGATCATTCCGCCGGAAATATTATGTTTACTGTATTTATTATATAGAATGTTTCCAGCTACGTCACGATAAGGATCCAAAGCCTGTATCTTTCCGTGATTATAAATTCCGTGAACCACAAAACCGAAATTCGAAAGATTAATTTCCGTCATCAATCCGTGCCAAAAAAGCTGACCGACTTCGCTGTCTAAAGCGATTACGTTTCCCTTAACATTTGTAGTCTTATCGATGGAATTGATCGTATCATCCAAGAAGTAGGAATAGAGTTCGTTCTTTACGTTGTTCAGGAGACTGGTTTTAATTTCATAAAAGTAAATATTAGTCCCTATATAATTCTTATCCGCATAAGTATTTTTATCAAGATCAAGTTGAGCATTTTGCCTCGCGACAAACCAACCCGCTTCGATCGTAGTATTCCACAAACGAAAGTCTTTGTTTAATGTTACACCCGTTCCGGGGGTGAATACGACTCTTCCTCTCGCTGAAGAAAATAACTGTTGTCCCACCCGAAGACTGAATGCATCTTCAGGAAGTTTGAAGTTGAGATAGAGAAACGTCGTTTGAATATTCACAGGCGCGGAAAAACCGGCCTCACCGCCTTGCCCGGGTCCGACGTTGGAGTTTTGACCAAAACCTTTTCCTCCAAAGGTTATATCTCCGACTTGGACACCCCAGAGCGCTTCGAAGTACTTCGAAGTGTTGAAGTTCATATTCACTGTCATTCTCGTATCGAAGTAAGAAATATCTTCCTTTCGAGGAGAGAGAGTCGATGGATTCCCTTTTAATCGTTCGGCTACTTCAGTTTCAGTAAGTGTTTGTTGCGCCGCCTGATCTTCCGATTTGAAAACCGTTTTATCATAGGGAGTAGCCGCCGTTTGGCGTGCCGTAAGAATATCTCTTCCGAGGTTAAAACCACGAACCCTGTAATTTCCTTGAAAATCCAGTTTCGTTTTTTCTTCGATTTCTTGTGAAAAGATAGAAGTTGGAATAAGAATAAACGCGAGGCAATAGAAGCAAGCCGCCCTTTTCAAAAGGTCAATAGACACAGATCATTTTACCCAGTTATTCTGATTAAAATATCGGCTTCTTAAGTCGTCCAAAACACCGGTTCTCTTTAATTCCTTGATAAAGAAGTTTAAATTATCGACAAAAATCAAATCATTCTGCGGCAGCGCGGCGCTGATATATTCTTCCTGAACACTTCCTAAAAGCGGGAGATAGTTCGCTTTTAAAGAAGGATTTTTTTGAAGCAAAGTTAGAATAAAAAAACTGTCCGCTACAAAACAAGTCACGTTGTTGCTCAAAAGATTATCCACCGCGATCGAGTCGGAAAGATAACTGTAGATCGGAAGTTTAGCGTATTTTTTTTGAAGATAAATATGGTTCGTAGTATTCGATCGCACCGAGAAGCTCACGAGACCGCTTAGAGTAGAAAGATCCCCAAGACTCATAAATCTCCGGGACGTAACGATGTTACCTTCCGGTTCCGGCGGGAGAATTTTTTTACTCACCAATCCGGCGGGCGTCGTCACAAGATACGGTTCCGAAAAAGTGACTTGTTTTCCTCGATTAAGGTCGGTCGACATTCCGGCTAACGCGAGATCGATTTTTCCAGAGCGAATGTCTTCGGAAAATTGTCGAAACGTTTTCAAAGGAACGATCTTTAAGGAAACTCCCAAGTAATCGGCATAAAGTTTTGCAACTTCGACATCAACCCCTGGAAAACCGTCTTTCGGATTTTCGATGTAAAAAGGTTCGTACTGTTTATTCACGCCGACTACGAGTTCTTTTTTGGAAAAAATTTTCTCAAGACGAGAACCGGCATATTCAGATTGAGAAAATAGACCGAAAGGAAAAAGCCAGAGTATAACAAAGCATTGAATTCGTTTCTCAAACATGAAACATATCATGGATCGAACCCTGTTTTTTTCCAGAGCATTTTCATGAAAAATCGAAATTCTAAGGGCTAAGAATTTGAAACTCGGTTCTTCGATTCTTAAAATCCGTCTCCGGATTTTTTTGAGGTACGATCGGTTCCGAACTTCCTTTGCCGTCCGTGACGATTCTGGCGGAATCGGTTCCTTTCTTTACCAGATACTCTTTCACGGAGTTTGCTCGATTTCGGCTTAGAATCAGATTATCTTGAGGTTCCCCGTTTAAATCCGTATGACCCGTAATCTTAATTCTTACCTCCGGATTTTCATGTAGAAACGAACTTAGATTTTCTAGGATCGGAAACGAACTTTCGAGAATCTCATAAGATCCTAATGCGAAATGAATGTTGTCCAGAGAAACAAGTTTGCCCTTTTCCAAGTCTTGAAAAGGATTTGTCGAATTCGAATATATATCGTAATCCCTCCCGGTCCTCCTGCAAAAGTAGAATTTTCCCGGGTTGTTCGTATCTAAATAAAAGGCTTCATCGCCGACGGTGTTGATTTCTGGTCCTAGATTGATCGGATCTGAAAAACTTCCATCAGGTAGGAATGTCGATTTGTAAAGATCGTAACCTCCAAAACCTCCTGGACGATTTGAAGAAAAATAGATCGTTTTACCGTCTTTACTGATCGTTGCAGCTATTTCCGAATAAGGACTGTTAATCGGTTCCGGAAGACTTGAAGCCTTTTCCCAAAGTTTATTTTTATAGAGGGAAACGAAAATGTCGGCTTCCGCAACTTGTCCAAAAGGATATCGAGTAAAATAAAGTTTATTGTTAAACAGAAATGGGTTTTCTTCAATTTCTTCCGTGTTAACCGAACCCGGAAGTACAACGGGTTTAACCCAAGAAGAGCCATTTCGTTTTGAAAAAAACAAATCTCTCGAAACCCCGATCTTGCCGTTCGCAAGTTGAAATTCGATCGCACCGTCTCGATTCGAAGAAAATAAAATTCCCTCTTCCTTGTTCATTATAAAAGGACTTTGATCGTCGTAGTTGGAATTGAGAACGGAGATTTCCTCTCCTTGCGACCAGTTTTCTCCGTCGCGGGAAGATCGATAAAGATCCGTATAATTTGAATTCTCTCTTTTGGAATAAAAATAAAGAATATCACCGTCGTCCGTAAGGCTGATACCGAACTCGTTGAGTTTCGTATTGATCGCACCTTTCAACTTTTCTGGTTTTTCTTTCGAAAATCCTTTCGCACGAACGGATTCTTGAGAAAGAAGAATCCAATTGAACGAGAGAAAAGCGAAAACAAAGAGGAACCACAACAGCCTTTTTTTTGAAAACAAGAACATTCACGAACTCCGAGAATCCCAAAAGATAGAATCCTAAGATTATTATCCGTTCTTTTGAAAAAAACCTGAGACTAAAAGTTTCTAAAAAGTAAAAATTCTAAACTTAGAGATATCGTTTTAACACTTCCGGAATTCGAACCGTTCCATCTTGATTTTGAAAATTTTCCAAAATGGCCGCATAGGTTCTTCCAAGCGCCAAACCGGAACCGTTGATCGTATGTACGAGCTGATTTTTTCCATCCTTCGACTTATAACGGATTTTTCCCCGACGTGCTTGAAAATCTTTAAAGTTGGAAACTGATGAAATTTCCATGTAACGATTTAAACCGGGCATCCAAACTTCGATATCGTACGTGATGGAAGAATTTGCGGAGATATCCCCGCTGCAAAGAATGATGACTCTGTAAGGCAGTTCTAATTTTTTAAGAATATTCTCTGCATGCGCCAGCATTTGTTTGTGTTGTTCTTCGGATTCTTCCGGTTTGCAGAATTTCACGAGTTCCACCTTTTGAAACTGATGCACTCGGACGAGTCCACGCGTATCCTTTCCATAGGAACCCGCTTCTCTTCGAAAACAGGAAGTGTGAGCCGTGACAGAAATCGGTAGTTGATCTTCAGGTATGATTTCATCTCGATAGAGATTTGTAAGAGGAACTTCGGCCGTTGGAATGAGGTTGAGTTCGTCCTTTTCGATTCTATAGAATTCCTCTTTGAATTTAGGGTATTGACCGGTCGCCATCATAGACTCGTCATTCACCATAGCGGGAACCCAAACCTCAGTGTAACCGTGTTCTTCTGTGTGGACGTTGAGCATAAAGTTCATGAGCGCCCTTTCTAACTTTGCGCCCTCTTTCCAGTAAGTATAAGATCTTGCCCCGGAAAGTTTTACACCTTTCTCAAAGTTGATCCAATTCAACGCTTCGCCGATTTCAAAATGCGGTTTTGGGGAGAAGGAGAATTTTGGAATCGTCCCGACTTCGTATTGAACGACGTTGTCGTGTTCCGATTTTCCAGCGGGGACTTTAGAATCTAGAATATTAGGAAGAGTTAAATTAAGGTCGTTAAGAGCGGTTTCCTCGATCTCGAATCGAATCTCTATATCCTTTATCTTTTCACCGACCAGTTTTACCGCCGCGGAAATTTCAGAGATATCGCCGCCCGCTTGTTTGATCTTACCGACTTCTTTGCTGACTCTGTTTCTTTCTTCCCTCAGAACATCAACTTCTCTTTGAAGTTCCCGCTTTCTATGAATGATCGAAGTAAGTTGATCGATAATTCCGATATCTTTAAAACCTCTAAGTTCTAAAATTTTTCTGAGGTCTTCCGTATTTTCAGTGATATAACGCAGATCAAGCATTGTGGTGGTACGCCTTTCGATTCATAAATTTGATACTATTTTCGAAAAGTCGATTTTCGACTTCCGAATTCGACTCTTGTCTCAATGAAAACATTTTGTCCAAAACAAACTTCATATAGGAAGGTTCGTTTCTTTTTCCACGGAACGGAGGAGGGGCTAAAAAAGGAGCATCCGTTTCGATCAACATCGATTCGAGAGGGAGTTTTTGCGCAGCCTCTTGAATTTCGATCGCATTCTTAAACGCCACGATTCCTGAAAAAGAGATATAATAGCCGATGTCGACTAACGCTTTTGCAGTGGGGTAATCGTATGTAAAACAATGGATCACACCAAAAGCTCGATCTCGGAAATTTTTAAGAATGGAAATCGTATCTTCCTTCGCGTCCCGCGAATGAATAATGACAGGAAGTTTAGTCTTAGCGGAACATTCTAAAAAAATTTCTAAAATTTCCTCCTGCTGTTTTTTGGTATCGTCCGTGTGATAATAATCAAGACCGATCTCTCCGATTGCGGAAAGTTTAGGATCATCCAAATTCTCATAAATCAATTTGAGAATTTCATCCTTATTCGGAAACTCGTGAGTTTCGGTCGGATGGCAACCGATCGAATAACGGATTTCTAACAAATCATTTGAATATTCGTTCGCTATCGAACGAGCGCGAATAGAACTCTCAAGGTCGATCCCTATTTGGACGATCTTCTTTACACCGGATTCCGACGCATTTTTCAGACTGTCCGCGATTTCTAGACCCTGGGATTGGATGATATCAAGATGGCAATGTGTGTCGGCTATAGAAACCATAGAATTCCGGTTTTAGTGAGTCACTTTTTGTGAATTCGATTGACTGAAAAGAGATTTTTTAGGATCACTTCAGACAGGTGAAAGCAGTTCGCTAAAAACCAAGTTTCGGGACATAAACCGTGGATATCAAAGCAACTTTTGCACTTATCTATTATAGACTCCGTTATAAGTATCAGGAGTATAAACTTAAACTCGATCTCAAACTTTCTGAACTCAATCGAAAAGGGAGAGAAAGACTGACGGTGATGGTAATTCCGCACTCGGAACAAAAAACCATCAACTTTCACATCTCTTACAGAGCGATTTCCATTTTTATCGGAACGATTTTTATTCTTCTTATCATAAGTTCAATCAACGTATTGAGCCATAGCGGTTCCGTACATCAACTCACGGAGCTCAATCTTTCAAACAAAGATTTTATCAGACAATCCGCAAAAATGAAAGAAGAGATCAACTCTCTTCACGAATATGTAGAATACTATTATGGAAGATTGGCGAGACTTTATGTAAGACTCGGTGGAGATCCCGCTAAGGTTTCGAAAGGAATCGGCGGGGCGGAACAACTTTCCACACAACCTCCTTCCATTATTGAGCCTAAGTCTTCCAATTCTCAAACAAACGATTTGCCGGAAGGAGCTGCGGTCTTTCGATTGAAAGAAGACGTTCACAACTTAAAGATCAGCAACGAATTGACCCAAGACATCATTTCGATTCTTAAAAAAAGAAAGAATATTCTAAAACAAACTCCGTCTATCTGGCCAGTGAAAGGTTACGTTCTTTATCCTTACGGCGCTTACTTCAATCCTATCTCAGGAAGAAAAGAATACAATAGCGGAGTCGATATCGGATCCTTCGCAGGTTCCGAAGTTATGGCGACCGCCCCGGGAACCGTTTACGAAATCGGTTATACAAGAAACACCGGTTACTTTGTGAAAGTGGCGCATAAATACGGATGGAAAACGATCTACTCGAATATGGATCGTCTGAAGGTCAGACAAGGACAACAAGTTTCCAAAACCGAAGTGATCGGCTTTGTTGGAAAAACGGAATCATCTCCCAATTACATGCTCCACTATGAAATCCACGTTGGTACAAGAGCGATCAACCCGTTTGCTTTCCTCAACCAAATTCAGGACTGAATGGCGACCACAGAAGAACACCTAATCGTAAATAGTATCATTGGCGAAGGCGCTGAATTCAGCGGCGAATTTAAACTATCTGGTTTGTTAAGAATCGACGGAATTTTTCGAGGTTCGATAAAAACCGAAGGAAAAGTCCTAATCGGTAAATCCGGAATCGTCGATACGGATATCAGAGCCCGAATTGTTGTCGCTGGTGGTGAAATCAATGGGAATATTTACGCCACCGAAAGAGTCACTTTACTTGCTTCTTGCAGAATGAAAGGGGATATCGTTTCTCCTCGAATCGTGATGGAAGAAGGAGTTCAATTCGAAGGCAATTGTAAGATCAACCCAGTTGCACATTGAAAGTATTTATTCCGCCTTATCAACCTCCACGCAAAGAATCAGAAACAAGACAGACTTCCAAAGGGAAGAAGAATGGCCTTTCTTCTTTAAACGGTACCGGTTCCGCGCAAGAACTTGAAACAATAGAGGCCCCCGCTTCCTCATCCTTCCTTGATATATTAGAAGAAATTGTTCCCTCCGGTTCGGAATCTACAAAGGACCTCAATGCGCTCTGGAGAGATTTGCCGGAAATCGAAAAACGATTTCTAGACCTTCCCTCCATTGGAAACTTAGAAGCCTATCAAAAACACGTCCAGGCAATCACCAAAGCCGTAATTGATCAGAACATGAGAGTGGAAACTCTTTCCAGAAGAATGAAAGGGGAAGGCAAGAAAATTTATCACGTTGTGAAGATCATCGACGAAAAGATCCAGATTCTTGCTGAATTGATCATGAACGAGGGAAATTCAGCATTTAAACTTCTCAAATCGCTGACGGATATTCGCGGTTTCCTGTTGGATATTTTAGAGTAGAATTTTACAGCACCGCTTCAGTTATCGCCGAATATTCCCATACATTTGTCATTCACTCCAAACCGCTATTTTAGCTTTTATCCATTCTCGCTTTTTAAATTTTGATAAATTAAGAATCGATAATGTATTAATTTATAAAATTGCATATATATTTTATCCATCTAGATCCCTCCTAATGAAAGACTACGAGACAGCGCTTGTTATAAACTATAGAAATTAAAATCAACTTCTAATCAAAAAAGTGAGGATATAAATGGATTCAAACTTCCATTCTTTATGCGAAGGATTAAAAAAGAAAAATTTACCTAAGAAAATTTTGATCTTATGTTTTTTATTCTTTCTAAATTCCTCTTTCGTAGCCTGCGCGAGTCTGAATTACATAGCGAGGTTCGAAAAAAAAGGTCAGGTCGTGGATACGACTGCAATGACGCACGAAGCGGAAAAACTTAAACTTTCCGATGTTGCAAATCTTAACGCCTACGTGATCGAGTTTCCTCCAGGCTTTTCTTGGGATGGCAAAACACTCGTATATGATGAGAAAAAATGGGAGCTTTTAGGACATGTTTATTCTGATTACAACCAAGATAGTCACTTGTTTTGGTTTTATGATTATATAGAAGAGGAATCTTGGAAAAAAACTTATTGTTACTGGCAAGTTCCGATCAACTGGGTAACTCTCGGAATCTGGGCTTTTACTCCACTTTATTACCCTTGTATCGTTCGCGAACCGAAGGACGACGTACAAGCCGAAAATAATCGAAAAATGAGAATCACAAATTCATTAAAAAAAATCACCAAGGTCGCGGGCGGCGACACGGTCATTGTTGAATCCTTTGGTGATCTACAGATAAATTTTTTCAATGCCAACACAGGTCAAAATGTGGGGACCGTAGGGATCAAAACAGTTTCCGGAGCTGGATGGGCATTCAAACGAAAAAAGGATAAAAAAGATAAATCCTAGTTTCTAAAAGAAACGATTTATCATTCGATAAGGACTTCTAAGTTACGGTTGCAGGGTTTTACGATGATATAACATCTAAAATCTTGCAACACCCCGCTCTTTGTCAGAAAATTTCTGTTACCTTACAAACCCAACGCATTCAAAATTTTTTCCATCGCTTCTAAGTTTGGATAAACGATCGTCATCTTTCCCTTACCAGATCCTTGGTTGTGACCGATCTCGATTTTCATCGAATATTTTTTACGAAACTTATTTTCTAAATCGACGATGTTTACGTCTTTGCGGGATTTTTTCTTTTCCGTAACGGGTTTTTCATCCGTAAGATTGGAAACTAATTCTTCCACTTGTCTTGCGGTTAAACCTTTCTCTGCAATTTGAAAGGCGAGTTGTTCGATCTTCTTTCGATCAGCCAAAGAAAGAAGAGGTCTTGCGTGACCTTCGGAAATTCTTCCATTCTTAATCAGATCCTGAACTACGTCCGGAAGTTGAAGAAGACGAATCAAATTTGAAATTGTGGAACGATTCTTCCCAACCCTTGCCGAGATATCCGTAATCTTGAGATTTAATTTTTCGGAAAGTGTTTTGTATGCGATCGCTTCTTCAATCGGATTGAGATCCTCTCTTTGAATGTTCTCTATGATGGCCATTTCCATGGATTGATTTTCAGAGACATTCTTAACGATCGCGGGGATTTTTACAAAGCCAGCGAGCTTACAAGCTCTGTAACGTCTTTCACCGGATATAATTTCATATCCGGCATCCAATTGTTTTACGACAATCGGCTGAATAACTCCATGAGCTTTGATCGTTTCAGAAAGTTCTCTTAGAGATTCTTCTGAAAAAGTTTTTCTCGGCTGTCCCGGATTTGGTCGAATCTCGCTGATACGAATTTCTCGGAGCGCTCCATCCGAGGAAGAATCCATCGGAGTTTTACTTTCATTGACCGGAATTAAATTTCCAAGGCCTCTTCCTAGGGCTTTGGGTTTGATCGCCATTCTTAATTCTTCCCTGCAACTTCCAGAGCTAAACTTCTATAACTCTGCGCGCCGACTCCCTCCGGATCGTAGCTCATAATGGTTTGTCCAAAAGACGGGGCTTCACTTAATTTTACATTTCTTGGAATGATCGTCGTATAAACTTTATCTTTAAAATAGGACTTCACATCTTCCGCAACCTGATTTGCAAGGTTGGTCCTTTTATCGAACATCGTAAGAAGAACTCCTTCCAATTCTAAGGAAGGATTCAATTGTTTTTGAACGAGAGAGATAATTTTCATCAGCTGCGTAAGACCTTCCAAAGCGAAATATTCCGTCTGAAGGGTGATCATCACACTGTCGGCAGCGCAGAGCGCATTGATCGTTAGAATTCCCAAAGAAGGAGGACAATCGATGAGAATATAATCGTATTCAGTGCGAAGTTCCGAAACCGCGTTCTTCAATCTATATTCTCTTTCGTCTTCGGCAAGAAGATCCGCTTCCGCACCGCTCAAGTTGATGTTCGAAGGTATGATATGAAGATTGTCTACGTTCGTTCTATGAATACATTCGTTTGCAGAGGATTCTCCTAGCAGAAGTTCGTAGGACGTTTTTCCGAGAGTATTGATTTCTAATCCAAGGCCGGAACCCGAATTTCCTTGCGGATCCATATCGATGATCAGAACTTTCTTTCCGATCGAAGCAAGGTTAGCCGCAAGATTGATAGAGGTTGTCGTTTTTCCGACCCCGCCCTTTTGATTACTAATGGATACTATTTTTCCCATTTCCGCCCTTACTCTCCTTGCTGATATCCTTCCAAGCTCTAGGATAACCATGCCTCGGGCTAGAAACCTTTTTCAAGAATTTAATATGTCGCATCCCTAAAAATTCAAGAGAAGGAAAATTTTCCATTGATTCGAGTTTAAACCCTGAGTTTGTAAGAACTTCTTTTTCTATTTTTGCAGGAATATCATGTTTTGCTAAAAATGGGACATAAGTTCCTCCCATCTTCACAAGATTACAAACCGCTTCCGCGCTGTAAGGATAAGGAATAAAACCTCGTGATACGACATAATTAAGATTTAACTTTGATTCTTCCGTCCGAATAAACTTAAACTTCACATCAGAAATTTGATTCAGATTCACAAACTCTTCTGTATGAGCTAATTTTCTTTTTTGAGAATCGATCAGTACTACGATCGGATGATCTTTCAGACAACGAAAAAAGAAGCCGGGAACCCCAGGACCGGTCCCAGCGTCTCCCAATTGAATGCCCTTCCAGGATCCGACTTTTTTTGAAATTTTATAAATGTGATAAAGAGATTCTAAAACGTGGCGATCTAGAATTTCTTCCGAATCTCTTTTGGAAAAAAAACCACCCGCTTCATTTTTTTCTCTTAAGAATGCAGAAAACTTACAAATCAATTCCCAATCAAACAAAGGAAGAATTTCATCCGCTTCTTTCGGAAATCTTTCTTTCAATCTTTCTAAAATCGATTCAACGGAAAATTCTTTTGGATCTTGCATGATGCTACGATAGAATGCGGATCGCCTCTGTCTCTACAGATTCTATGATCTAAAAGAAAGATTGAGAACTTCTCCTATGATTCCGTCAAACTCTTACAAAGACGATCACACCTAAAACTGGTCCAAGGATTTATTCTTTCTAAAACATCACCTCGCTTCAACTCGAAGTCGAACCCTCTTCAATATTTGTTCGAGCAAATATATTTGACCGAACAAGTGGATAAAAAAAGATCTTACAATGCTTATTTTAGATCAACAACTCGGCTTCAATCTTCATCGAGTCGCTTTGCTTTTTCGAAGAGAACTCTCGCGTTGTCTCCGAGACTATAACCTAACCCCGGAGCAATGGCAGGTCCTCGCTACACTTTGGGAAAAAGAATCACTTACTCAAAAAGAAATCATTCACGTCACTTTACAAGACGCGCCTTCCGCTTCCCGAATGGTCGCGAGAATGGTTCAGAATCAATTAGTAAAAAGCGATGTCTCCGATGAAGACAAACGTGCAACGATCATTACTCTTACAAAGACAGGCCGCTCTTTAGAAAAAACTCTTCCTAAAAAAATAACGAATCATTTTGAAAACATTCTTCAAAACTTTCCAATGCAGAAGAGACAAGAATTGTTACTTGTTTTAAAGGAACTCCGGCTGATCTTTAAAGATTTGAATGAAGATCGTTGATAAGAAATTTACGTCCTTTCGTTCGATTATTTTTTTGTAAGAAAGCCTCTTTTTATACAAGATTCAATCCCGCGCTTCAGAACGCGAAATTCAAATCGGCTGCCCTTACTTTGTGAATGGAAGTTTGAAGTTCTGAGTAGAAATTTTAGAATAAAGTCGCTTTTTCTGAAAATTCTAAACATCAGACTCAAAAGGAATCGAAAAGAATTTCGATTAAAAAAGAAAACAACTTCAAGGAAGGATTTTCCCACCTTGAAGCTTAAGAAAAAGAAATCAGTCTTCGACGTTGTTAAATTCGATTACCGATTTGTGAAGAATTTCAATACCGGTTTTCAGATGTTCGATCGTTGTGCTTTCATTCTTTCCATGAATTCCGTCGATCTCTTCCGAACTCATCAAGGAAGGAATCAATCCGTAACATTTAAAACCCGCAACCCTTAGATAAGAAGAATCCGTTGTTCCCGGAGATAAGAATGGAGTGACCACGGATCCGGGGACCACTTGCTGCACAACCCCCGAAAGAATTTTGAAATACTTAGAATCAACCGGCGAAGTTGTTCCCGGTTCTAAATGTCTCGCCGTTACTTTGATCTTATATTTTTCCCCGAGCTTCTTTACTTTTTCGTAGACTTCATTCTCATTAAAGCCGGGAAGAATTCTGATATCGATACTACCATTTGCTTTTGAAGTGATGACGTTGATTCCCGCGTAGTGTGTATCAACGCCTGTGATGCTTACCGAGTTACTCGTCATCGCTCTTAAATGTTTATTCGTCTGAATGACGCCTTTCAGAATAATTCCTAACAATGGATTTCTCGATCTTTTCAAGACAAATGAATTCGGAAAGGGACTTACTTCACCCATTTGATAAAAGAAAGAAGCGGTCTCATCTTTGATGATGGTAACTTCATTCATCTTCTTTATTTCTTGAAGGAAATCTATAAGATTGAGCGCCGCGTAGTGAACCGGCGGAGTACTTCCGTGACCGGAGATATCCTCGCTTTCCAAATCCAACCAAACCGCTCCCTTTTCCGCGTGCTGAATGTTAAAAATCTTACTCCCTTTCAGGACCACATCCTTGGTTCCAACTCCACCTTCGTTGTGAACATATTCGTATCCTTTAAAAATCTCTCGATGGTTCGCGATCAAAAAACGCATTCCAAATTCGGAACGACTTTCTTCGTCAGATACTGCTAGATACATCAGATTCTTTTTGAGTTTTATTTTTGAATCGTGAATCAAGAAAAAAGCATAGAGCTCCATAATCCCTAGGCCTTTTGTGTCCACAGCTCCACGACCATAAATTCTATCTCCGACTCTGATTCCGGAGAAGGGAGGATGGATCCATTCACTTTCATTCACTTCCACAACGTCCAAGTGATTTGTAAGAATCAAACCTCCTTCGGGATCACTCCCTTTGATCTCGGCCATGATGCTTGCTCTCTCCGCTTTACCCGGAACTTCAAAGATCGTAGTTTTAATTCCTCTTTTGTCAAAGAGTCCTTTTAAAAACAGAGCCGCTTGTTTTTCATTTCCTCGAATTGTTTTGATTCTAAGATAAGCCTGCAAATCCTTAGAGGCTTCTTCCGCTAATTTTCCATAGTCCCTTTCTTCGAACTTCGTCTTTGGGGATAAGGAATGAATTCCTTTCTCCGTAATAAAAATCGTATATAGTAAAAAAAGAACCAAGACCCCCAAAAGTCCTAAACCGATCTTCTTCCAATTCATCTTTAATTCTCCTCAGTGCGGAAGAAAATAACGTGTCTCGATTTCCTTTCAAGGCATTAAATCGTTCAAACTTCGTCTTTTTAGTATAACCAAACAGAATTGAAGGTTAATCTTTTGAATTCTTTTCCGATGATTGAAAGGTAGAGGTTAAGAATGATCCGAGTTATATTTCTATTTTTATTTTTTCCGTCGCTTCTCCTTGCGGTCACACCGGGAAAATGGTCGCACATCGATAAATACGTTTTTGGAAACGCTCAAAATGGTCCGATTCGAGAGGTTGTTAAGAATCCGGCCGGCAAAATAATTTACAGCGCAAGCTATGAATACGATACAAACGGGAAACTCATCAAAGAATCGTATCAAAATGCTGAGGGGAAAACCGATGGTTTTACTCAATTTCAATACAAAGGAGGTAAGGTCGTAAAAGAAGAACTCTTCAATAAAGAGAATCTTCTCGTTGAAACAAAAACGTTTCGATACAATCCCAAAGGACAAATCGATTTGATCGAAGTCTTTGACCGGGAAAATAAACCGTTGCTAAGATCCAACGTCACCGCCTGGGAAAAAGAATTTGCGAAAACCGGAAATACGAATTGGTCGGATTCGAAAGAAATTGAAACGTTTACTTTGGTGAAAGATGAGAAGAATCCTAAAATTTGGATTCAAAATATCTACAATGAAGAGAAAAAACAAATCGCTTCGACGAAGTTTGAGTATGATGAAAGAGGAAATCTTCTGACGAGAATCAATGTCCAAGGTGAGCAAGAGCGGAAAAATCAACTCAGTTACGGACCCAATTTCCAGCTAATCAGTTTTTCGTTTCACGTGAAACAGAACAATCAATGGGAACTTCTCAAGACTCACGAGCTTATTTACAAATAGGCCTTTACCGATCGAAGAACCGAATTAAAGGCTCGGTTATAAAGCTCAACTTTCACTTTGCCCTATTGACAAGATCGAAATGAAGCTTCTTATCCTGACTTTCATTTCAAAACTTGGCTTCCGTAAATTTAAAACCTCCTCTACGGAGCAAACTTTTGAATGTACGGAAGCTCCCACTATAAATCAACGTTGGCTTGTCACAAAAATATTGTAAAAATTCTTCTGGATCAGATCCTTTCTGATCGATAAAAAAATGGAAAAGGCTTTCCACGTTTCCTTTCAAGTCGCTTATTTCATCCGCTTTACTTGGAGAAGTGAAATCCGATCTTTTTTGGAATGATCCGCTCCCGATATAAAAACTCCAGCTCCAAATCGTGACGCTTTCATGGTCGTAAAATCATCTTTGTCATTTCTATCTACTTCAATCATCTCTCTAAAAGAGATTGGTTGTTCTGGAAATGGATATTTTCCGAGACTACCGTATCCAAAGATTCTTCCTCACTCACAAAAATAACTCTTCCATATTCCGTTTGTATCGTATCGTTGTCAGAAAAAAAGCAGTCGACCTGTCGGAGAAATCTCTTTCTCAAATTCTTTTAGATTCAGTTGGCACAAGAAAGGAATTTTTTCTTCGAATCATTTTGCGGAATAATGTTCCTTGCGGAAGATCAGGACTACCGCCGAATTTAGATTTTCCTAAACCAATGATTGAAGAATTGGAAATTAGAATTCTTTTGGGTTTCATATGAAAGTCTCCATCTGTTTTGAGATCTATTCGAAAGTAAAAAACAATCCGATACACTTTGCGAATCATCTTCTCTTTCCATCTGATCCAACCAATCGTAACTCATGCACAGAAGCCTTAGCCACGTTTTCGATGAAATAGAGACTTCAATTTTAGGTCTATAAATTCAGACGAAGAATTCGAAGTTCAAAATGATTCTTAAAAATACATTCACGAGTTGCAAAAAGCGGAATGAAATTCTTCAAACTAGAATAACTTTCTTACATTTTGCAAAAATGTTTCTGTAAACAGAGTGGCGAATCGCATTTATTGTCTGATCTCTTATTCAATTTTGATAACAGCCGAATTCTCTCACGCCTCTCAGAAAATTCATCTTAGTCAAAATAGAAACAGACCAAGAGAGATTCGATTTTTTTACGAACTTCTCACTGGAAAGAAAAACAAAGGTCGGCACTCCGAGTTGATTCTTGCTGGATCGGCTTTACTTCGCCAAGAGCAAACTTCGATTCTTTTCTTATATCGATTTCGATTTGTCTTGAATTCGATTTCTCTTTCTGAGCGGTTCCTATCATGGAGAAGATAAGAGCAAAGGATAAATTTGACGGGTCGTTTAGCCTCGGCTTTGCGATCAAAAATTATTAGGTATTTTCATAGTGAACTTCTCAGGCTTCCGATATTTCGAGATACATCGTATCATTTTCCGATTCTATTTCTGAGAAACCGTAGGAACTCCTAAGATAATCCGAAAAGCAAAACTTCAAATTGGTTTTCCTACAAAAAAGAACGCGAAGATATCGATTCTACAGCAAACCTTCTGTCTGAGCATTCTCCCAAAACAAATAACCTTGCCCACAAGCTGCGATGAACTTTAACGAAGATCCTCTCAAGAAAAGAGATTTGTCGGAGTTCCTACATGGGATTATTATTTGTGAAATTAGAATTTTGTGATAGAGGAAAGTTTCTGAAATTTTTCCACAACCCGTCCAGCCACCCGAAATTTGGGCGGGGCTTTCACGAAGGCGTTTTCGGAATTACGACAGATTCTTTTCAAGATTCAGTCAATTTGCGGATAAGAGTTCTCAAAAGCGGAAACTGCCGAAGCTCATAACTTTCAATCAACGCAAAGTGCTCTCAAGGAACCAAAAAGAATGAAATGTAAGACTCTGTTTGAACTTTCACAATGCCTCTTTCTTGATTTCAGGCTAACTCTAAATAGAATTTGATTCTACGTTTAATAAAAAAAACCAGAGAAATCTCGGGCTTTTTTAAAAACGTTTCATGTGAAACGGGTCGGAGTTACGACAAAAAGCTCGAAAAAACTTTAAGAAGCTTCCGCCTCTTGTTTCTTTCTTCCTTTGATATGATAAAGAAGTAGATCGATATCGCTTGGATCCACGCCTGAAATCTGAGCCGCCTTTTCCAGAGTCATCGGTCGATGTGTTTTCAATTTCTGAATCGCTTCCTTCTTCAGGCCCGCGATCGACTCGTAACTCAAATCTTCGGGAATACTAAGATCCAAATATTTAGTCTTCCACTGAATCGTTTCAAGTTCTCTTTTGATATAGCCTTCATACTTAATTTCCATCTCAAGAATACTCTTATCCAATTCCGACCATGACTGAACTTCCGGAATCATAAACTCGACGTCGGTGATTTTGATCTCAGGTCTTTTCAAAAACGAATCCAACTTCATACCGAACTTGTAGTTCGTGATTCCTTTTTCATCTAAAAGAGTTTGAAATTCTTCCGATGGTTTCAACGGAATCTGGTAGATCTTTTCTCGAACGGAATTTACCCGATCGTATTTTTCATTCATCCGATCATAGGAAGCTTGATCTACGAGCCCAAGTTCGTATCCGTATTTCATAAGCCGATGATCGGCATTGTCTTGTCTTAAAAGAAGTCTATGTTCCGCGCGGGAAGTAAACATTCTGTAGGGATCTTCCACTCCTTTATGAACAAGATCATCGATCAAAACACCGATATAAGATTCACTTCTTTTAAATAAGTGGGGAGGTTGGTTCTTTAAAGAACTCAAGACGCTATAAGCCGCTACCAATCCTTGAGCCGCCGCCTCTTCATAACCGGTGGTTCCGTTGATCTGTCCGGCATGATAAAGTCCTTTTATCTTTTTAGTTTCTAAGGTCGGTTTCAATTCCATTGGATCAACATAATCGTACTCGATTGCATAACCTGGTCTAAGAATCTCTGCGTTTTCCAATCCTTTTAAAGAACGCACGAGTTTCCATTGGACTTCTTCTGGAAGACTCGTCGAAACTCCGTTGAGATAAATCTCCGCAGTCTCGTATCCTTCCGGTTCCAAAAACACCTGATGCCTTTCCCGATCCGCAAATCTTACGATCTTATCTTCAATTGAAGGACAATAGCGCGGTCCCGTACTCTGAATCTGTCCCGAATACATGGGAGAAAGACTTAGGTTCTCATGAATAATCTTATGAGTCTCCGCATTCGTGTACGTGATATAACAAGGAATTTGTTTTCGCGTAATCGTATCCGTCGCAAAAGAAAAAGGGGAAGGAATTGGATCACCGTCTTGAATCGCAAGCACGCTTAAGTCGACGGAGTTTTTATGAATTCGCGGAGGGGTGCCGGTTTTCAATCTTCCTAATTTCAAATTGTACTTTGCGAGAGACTTTGATAAACCTTTAACCGTCGGCTCGCACATTCTCCCGTTTTCATTTTGATAAGTTCCAATATGAACAAGCGATGATAAGAATGTACCAGTAGTTAAGATCAAGTGGTTTGTATAAATTTCAAAACCGCGGCCGGTTTTGACTCCGATCACAGAATCATTTTCGATTAGCAATTCTTCGACTGTGTCTTGACGAATCGAAAGATTCTTCTCTGCCTCCAAAGTATGTTTCACTTTGAGCTGATATTCTTTCTTCTCGGCCTGCGCTCTCGGCGCCCAAACGCTCGGACCTTTCGAAGTGTTGAGCATTTTAAATTGAATTCCAGTATGATCGATCACCTTGCCCATAATTCCACCGAGCGCGTCGACTTCTCGAACCATGTGTCCTTTCGCGATTCCCCCGATCGCAGGATTACAAGACATCTGACCGATCGTATCTAAATTCATCGTGATCAGCAAAGTTCTTGCTCCACCTTTGGAAGCAATGTAAGCGGCTTCGGAACCTGCGTGACCTGCACCGACTACGATACAATCAAAACGATTTGGAAAAACGGATGGGATCTTGGATTCAACCATTGAGATTCAACTTCCTGAAAGTAGATTATAAATTTAAGAATGAGACGTTTCGCAAGTAACGAGTGCTTTCATTGCAAGATGCAATCGACAAGAGACCTAACATATTGATTCATGGAATTATATCACTTATCAGGTTCCTGTTCTATGGCAGTATCTATCAAGAAACTATCCTATTTTGAAGGAAAAATCCTTCCCGAATCCGAAGCAAAGATCAGCATCCAGACGCACGCCCTTCAATATGGAACCACCGTCTTCGGTGGATTGAGAGGTTATTACGATAAGGATACAGATAACGTCTACTTGTTTCGTATCTTAGACCATTTCCAAAGGCTGATCAATTCGACAAAGATCATGCAGTTAAAGTTAGAAAAGACAAAAGAAGAATTGAGAGACATAACAATCGAATTGATTCGCCAGTGCGGATACAAAGAGAACATCTATCTTCGTCCTTTTGTTTACACGTCAGCTTTACAACTTTCACCTCGCTTTCATGACGTTCCAACTGAACTTGCGATCTACATTCTTCAGTTGAACGATTACTTAGATACGAAACGCGGTTTAAGAACGATGGTTTCGAGTTGGAGAAGATTCGACGACGCAGTGATCCCGACTCTTTCCAAAGTCTCCGGTGGTTACGTAAACTCGGCGCTTGCAAAATCCGAAGCGGTTCAAAATGGATTCGATGAAGCGATCTTTTTGGATGCCCGAGGTTTTGTAAGCGAAGGATCCGCTGAGAATATTTTTCTTGTGCGAGATGGAAAGATTATAACACCCGGTGTGAATTCTTCTTTGTTAGAAGGAATTACAAGAAGAAGTGTTCTTCAAATCGCAAGGGACAACGGAATCGAAGTCGTTGAAAGAGATATTTCTCGAAGTGAACTCTATATCGCCGATGAAGTTTTCTTTTCCGGTACCGGCGTTCAGATTGCTTGGGTTTCGGAAATCGATCACAGAAAAATCGGTACTGCGGAGATAGGACCGATCACGAAAAAAATTCAAAGTTTATTCTTCAATCTTGTGATCAACAAAGATGAAAAATACAGACATTGGCTGACCCCGGTTTATTAATATAAATGAATTCACCTACATTTCATCTGGATGATATCTTAGGTCAAGAAACTGCTCTTACCTTTTTAAAAAGATATTCATCCAGACCGGAGATGATTCCTCCTCTTTTAATTCTTCATGGACCCGACGGAACGGGAAAAGAATCTGCATCTGAAAGATTTATCAAACAGGTTCTTTGTTTTGAAGGAACCTCTTGTGGAACTTGCGCGTCCTGCAAGGCATTCATGCACAATTCCCATCCTGATTACATTCGTTTTCCGGAAGAAAGCGGCAAAATAATTCCCATAGGAAACGAAGAGAACCCTGAAGAGTTTACGATTCGATGGTTGATTCGTTCCAGGCTTAACTACAGACCTCATCTTTCTAAGTTCCGTTTTATCGTTTTTCCGGATGCGTCTTTGATCGGCAACGAAGCTGAGACTGCACTTCTAAAATCTTTGGAGGAAGCTCCTCCTTTCTCGCGATTTATTTTCATCGTAAATAATTTGGACAAACTGAAGGAGACGATCGTTAGCAGAGCGATTTGTGTTCCATTTCATTATCTCAACCGCGAAGCGCTCCAAAAAATTCATTCTCGACTCAACTTTCCGATCCTTCCCTTTCAGGGAGGAAGTATGCTTTCTTTCGAATGTCCCAAGGAAGTGATGGATTTAGTTCAGGAAAAAATCAAAGATAGGATTGAAACGCAGCTTGATTTATTAAAATTAGAATCTTGGATTCATTCTTACAAAGACGAACATCCCGAATGGAAAGAAAATTTTTCTTATAAAGAATTCTTAGAATTAGTAAGTCTTCTTTTGATCTACGAATATACTCGAACCGACTACGAAAATCATCTTTCAAAAATAGAAGCTATCTTTCAGTTCAAGTCGGAGATTCACAAAAGAATTATCGGCTTAGAAAGTCTTGCCCTTTCCAGACTCTTTTTTCACCTTTCCGTCTAAAAATATTCCCTTTTACGAATATAGTTTCTTATAATCTTTTAAAATAGACGTTAGACGAAACCGAGAATAGACTCGAAAATCGTTTAGAGACATAGTTAATTATTCAATGCATAAACTCTCCCTTTTTTCAGGAGAAATTTCCGATTCCGGAATTTTCATTTGAGTACAAGAGTTCTTTCAAAAATAGTGTATTCTCATTCATCGAGCTCCGGGACTCCGGAGGAAAAGTGAAAAATAGCCTTAATCGATCGATTTGGAGAAATCAATCCAAATCAAACTCGTAAAAATCTCTTGTGAGAGAGAATTTTTGTTTTTGTTTCCTTGGAGGAAGAGTTGAACCTAGTTTGGAATAAAATTTTAGAGGAAGTTTCCAAGAAAATATCACCTCAATACTTTGAAAGGTTCATTGATACCCTAAAATTAGAAACTCTTAACTCTGAAAAATGTACAATCATAGCTCCTTCCGCGACGATTAAAACTCACGTTGAAAGAAAATACCAAAGTATCATTGAAAGTGCAATTTTAGAAGCTTGTGGAGATAAAATTCCGGTCGAAATTCTGATTGAAGCAAAGCCCGCCTCCCCGCTACAAACAATTCTTGAAAAATCTTTCGATCAAAAAGATTTCCAATTCAATCCGGATTATACGTTCGAGTCCTTTATCGTAGGCGATTGTAATCGTTTGGCTTATACAGCGGCGAAAGAATGCGTAAGAAAACCTGCCGAGATCAACCCGCTTTACTTGTTCGGGAGCGTCGGAGTCGGCAAGACACATTTACTTCACGCGATCGGTTCTGAACTTTTAAAAAAGGATCCCTGGAAGACCGTTTGTTATGTTGATATCTCTTCGTTTATGAATGAGTTTCGTTTTGCTCTTCAATCACGAGAACTGATAGAAAGTTTTAAGATGAAATATCAATCTTACAACTGTCTTCTCGTTGACGACATTCAACTTCTTTCCACAAACGCTGAAAAAACCCAAGACGAATTCTTTGCCTTGTTCAATTTTCTTTTTGAAAGAAGAAGACAAATCGTGATCGCATCCGATCGTCCAAGTTCGGAACTTCCGATTCACGAAAGGTTGAAATCAAGATTCGTAACCGGTGTTCAAGCCGACATACAATATCCGGATCGGGAAATACGAAGAGGCATTGTTGCCTATCATTCTCAAATTATGGATTTAGGATTGAGCGAAGACATTCTGGATTTTCTCGCGGATCAAATCGAAGAAGACACGAGACTTCTTCTCGGCGCCCTCAATGATATTTATCTTTATAAAAAATCTTATTCTTTATTATTTCTAAACTTGGAAAAAGTAAAAGAGATCGTCAAAAACCGTCTTTATAGAAAGAAAAACGTTGAATTTTCCCATGATCGAATCATTGAAGCCGTTGCAAAAGAATTCAGTCTGAATCCTTCCGAAATTATGGGAAAGAGTAGGAAAAAAGAGCTCATCATTCCTCGTCATATTTGTTTCTATCTATTACACACCGTTTTTAAAGTGAATAAATCACAAGTCGGAAGACTTTTTCAAACCCAACATACCACGGTGATCCACGGAGTCAGAAAAGCCGAAGATCTACTTTCAAAAAACAAAGATATACGATTCTTAGTCGAGAGAATTAGCTCTCGATATCGACTCCAATAAAATATTAAGCGGAAGATTTTATCTCAGTTTATGAACACTGTAAATAAACTGTCCATAAACCCTCTTTTCTCTGTATAATAAGATTCATAAATCTGTAAATAAGACATAATGCAAAATTACTGTCACTTCAAGTAGAGAAATTTACAAAGAATTATGTCGGAAATGAAAATTCACTTTTCAAAAAGAATGAGACATATTTCAGTATTCAGAAGGAATACGATTTTATGTACATATTTACAGGTACTACTCCTACAACTGTACAATAATAAGAACCTATTTAATTAAGTAAGATATTAGGAGAACAAAATTGAAAATTAAAATAAACACATCTGAATTCTTAAAAGCAATCCATGCCGTGGAAGGCGTTATCTCTGCAAGAGAGATTAAATCTGTATTATCAAATCTTAAAATAGAAGCGGAGGGAAAAGAAGTATTTCTTTCTGCCACCGATCTTGAGATATCTATAAAAACATCGGTGCCGGCGGACGTGATTCAAGCGGGAAGTATTTCCTTACCTGCAAAACAACTTTCCAGTTTTTTTAAAACGATCAACTTTGAAGAGACGATTCTTTCTTTGGAAGAATCCGACGGAGAATCATCGATCGCTTACATCACCGATGCTTCCGGAAAGAACGATTACAAATCTAAAATTTCGGGGATGGACGCAGAAGAAATTAAAACGATTTCCAAAGTTAATTCTTCACAAGTTTCTTCTTTTCCAAGTACTTTGATCAACGATATGATTCGTAAGACTTCCTACGCCATCGCGCACGAAGATCAGAGATTCATTTTCAACGGTCTTTATATGATTCCGAACGAAACAAAATTAATCTTTGTGGGAACCGATGGAAGAAGACTTTGTAAGATTGAAAGAACGCTTCCGGCACCTTTACAATTCAAAGAATCGATTATCGTTCCCGCGAAAGCAATCCGCGAAATTTCGAAGATGATCGCCACATCGGAAACCGGTAACATTGGTTTGATCGATAGTCAGATTTATGCTTCCGCAAACAACATAGAACTCTTATGTAAATTGATTGAAGGAAATTTTCCGAACTACGAACAAGTCATTCCTAAGAGCACAAAATTCTCCACTTCAATTTCGAAAGAAGAATTCCAAGTTTCTCTAAGACAAGTTATGACCGCCGCCGAAGAACCATCGAGACAGGTCAGACTTACGTTTACAAAAAACAATCTGAACTTCTTTGCACAAACTCTCGGCGCATCAGAAGCAAGTATCAACAAATCGATTGAATACTCTGGAGACGAAGTTACCATTGCTTTCAAAGGAGAATATCTCATGGATATTTTCAGATCCATCGATGATACTGAAGTAAAGATAGAATTTTCGGATTCAAGTTCTCCGGTGATTTTTAAGGATCCATCCGATCCGGAATTTATCTCAGTGATTATGCCGATGAAACTTTAATGTTCTTAAAACATCTTACACTTCAAAACTTTAGAAGTCACGAAGAACTGAGCCTGGACTTTCATTCCAGGCTTATTTTTTTTGTAGGCGATAACGGAGAAGGAAAAACAAATCTTCTCGAAGCGATTTGTATGTTGTCTTGGTTAAAAAGTTTCCGAGAGTCCGAAGACGGAAATTTAATTCGTTGGGGCTCCGAAAATTATTTTCTACGAGGTAGAATCCAAGAAAATCAAAAAGAAGCCATTTTAGAAATCGGATATACTACAAAACCAACTGTAAAAAGAAAATTAAAATTCAATCAGGAAGAAATCAAAAAGAGAACGGACCTGATCGGTAAATTTATCACGGTTCTTTTAACTCCTATAGATTTGAAAATTATAGAAGGTGGCCCTGCGGAAAGAAGAAAGTTTATGGACGCTTTTATTTCCTCTTTTGATCCGTTTTACTTGGATTCTTTATTGGAATACAATAAAATTCTAAAACACAGAAACGCTCTTTTAAAAACGGGAAATTCGGATTCTTCTCAACTTTCGATTTGGGAAAAGAAACTTGTGGAAAAAGGCGTAATTCTCCTAAATAAAAGAAAGGAAATCGTTTTAGAACTGAATTCATTCTACCGATCAAACCTGGAAAAGCTGAGCGGCGGAAAAGACGATCTTACGTTGGTTTACAAACCGGATGTCGAAAACGAAAAGGAATTTTTGGATAAGCTGAACCGTAATCTCGGAAGAGATTTGAGACTCGGTTATACTTCCGCAGGAATTCATCGCGACGATCTTTTTATCGGAACCGATTCCAGAGATATTACGGAATTCGGCTCTCAAGGCCAAAAACGAAGTACGGTGATCGCTTTGAAAGCGGCAACTTTTAATTATTATAAGAATGTCCTGAACAAAAGTCCGGTCTTATTGATCGACGACGTGATCCGAGAATTGGACGTAAAGCGAAGGGAATATTTTGTCGACTTAGTCGTCAATGCCGGCCAAGCTTTTTTTACGACGACCGACTTGGAAGGAATTCAGGATTATGTCGGCAAACTCGAAGATCAAAAACAAATCTTCATTATCAAGGACGGAGAGGTTCTTTCCGTAGAATGAAAGACGACCTTATTTCATCCAAAAAGATTGAAACCGACGAATTTAAGTCGGTCCTCAATCAGCTCGGTATTACGGAAGAAAGCCTTCAGGAAAAAATTTCTCTAAACACACTCCGAAATCGATGGAAAGAAATTGTAGGTCCAATCTTTGCTTCTCATTCCGAAGTCAATTCAATCCAATTCGGGAAATTAAGAATCATAGTTTCCCATAATGCCTACAAACAAGAATTGCTTTTTCTTCAAAATCGAATTCTGAGACAGGCTTCCCAATTTCTCGGAAAAGGTGTGGTTCGTTCTCTCGAAATTTCAATCGGTAAATTAGCGAATTCTCTCTCTTCCAAACAACCTGAAACAACAGAAAAAAAAGGCTTAGAAGGTAAAGAGGATTTAATCGCCATCCTTGAGAAAGAAACCGATCCGGAAGTTAAAAAACGTTACCTTGAGATTCTTCAATATCTTTGATTAATAAATGAATTTCCTTGCCTCCCTATGGTTTTCAGGAAAACTATTCCTGAGGTCTGAAAAAAATGAGCCAAGAAGAAGCAAGCTACAGCGCCGGTCAGATTAAGATTTTAGAAGGTCTGGAAGCTGTTCGAAAACGTCCCGGGATGTACATTGGAACTCAGGATGAGACAGGGCTTCACAAAATGGTCTACGAAGTTGTTGATAACTCCGTGGATGAGGCAATGGCCGGTCACTGTACAGAAATCAAAATCAGCATTCTTCCCGATAACATCATCGAAGTAAGAGATAACGGCCGTGGTATTCCGGTCGACATTCACCCGGACAAGAAAATTTCCACGATCGAAGTTGTGATGACCATTCTTCATGCCGGTGGTAAGTTTGAAAACGACGCATATAAGGTTTCCGGCGGACTTCACGGAGTCGGGGTTTCGGTTGTGAACGCGCTTTCCGAATGGCTCGTCGTAGAGGTTTTTCAAAGAGGCAAAATTTATACTCAAAAATACGAAAAGGGCATTCCCGTTTCTCCGGTAGAAGCAAAAGGAGAATCTTCAGAAAGAGGAACAATCGTCCGTTTTAAACCGGATGCATCCATCTTCACTACCGTAGATTTTCAATTCGACATCCTTTCCGCTCGTTTTAGAGAATTAGCTTTTTTGAATAAAGGTCTGATTCTTACCGTGGAGGATAGAAGACGCGGAAACGAAGGCGAGAATCTTTTAAAGAATGAATTCCAGTTTTCGGGCGGTATCGTTTCTTTCGTGGAACATATCAACGAAAACAAACATCCTATGCACAAAGTGATTCACTTTGAAAGAAATAAAGAGGATGTGATTGCCGAGATTTCGATTCAATACTCAGAAACTTACACGGAAAGTATTTTTTGTTTCACCAATAACATCAATAACAACTTAGGTGGAACGCACCTCGAAGGTTTTCGGGCCGCTCTCACGAGAACACTCAACGACTTCCTAAAAAAAGATACCGTCATGGCAAAGAAACATCCAACCGGGTTATCCGGTGAAGATGTTAAGGAAGGATTGACTGCGGTTATTTCGGTTAAGATTCCTCAACCTCAGTTCAATTCTCAGACAAAAGAAAAATTGGTGAATGCGGAGATCAAAGGTATTATGCAAACTTTGACTTCGGAAGGTCTGACTCTTTTCTTTGAAGAGAATCCAAACATAACAAAAAGAATATTAGAAAAATGTATTCTTTCCGCGAAGGCGAGGGAAGCCGCTCGGAAAGCCAGAGATCTAACCAGAAGAAAAACGGTTTTAGAAGGCGGTGGTCTTCCGGGAAAACTCGCTGACTGTTCCGAAAAAGATCCTGCTCATTCTGAAATTTATCTCGTCGAAGGAGATTCTGCTGGCGGATCCGCGAAACAAGGAAGAGATCGAAACACACAGGCGATTCTTCCTTTGAAAGGAAAAATTCTCAACGTGGAGAAAGCAAGATTGGATAAGATTCTCGCGAGTGAAGAGATTCGGATTTTGGTTTCTGCGCTTGGAACTGGAATCGGGGAAGACGAGTTCAATATCGATAAGATTCGTTATCATAAGATTATGATTATGACCGATGCTGATATCGACGGCTCTCACATTCGAACTCTTCTACTTACATTCTTCTTTCGTTATATGCGGCCAGTGATTGAAAGAGGATATCTCTATGTCGCGCAACCCCCTCTTTATTTAATCAAACACGGTAAAAATTCTACCTATGCTTACTCTGATAAAGAAAAAGACGAGCTCTTGAAAACGGTAGGCACGGACAAAGTTGTAATTCAACGATACAAAGGTTTGGGCGAGATGAATCCAGAACAACTTTGGGAGACGACGATGGATCCCTCCAATCGAGTCGTTTTGAAAGTAAAGTTAGACGACTTCGTGGAAGCGGAAGAAACGTTTAACGTCCTTATGGGCGACGAAGTTCACCCAAGAAAAATGTTTATCGAAGTAAACGCCGCAAAGGTAGCAAACTTGGATCTTTGATCCGAAGGGAATTCAGAAATGAGTCAAGAGATGGAAAACGAAACAAAAGTCCTAAGCTACAATATTGCAGGAAAACCGGATATCGCGGAAGCGTTGAGAAACGGAGTCCGAGTAATTCCTGTGGAAATCGAAGACCAAATGAAAGAGGCGTATCTTGGGTACGCAATGTCCGTTATCGTAGGACGCGCGCTTCCGGACGTCAGAGACGGTTTAAAACCAGTTCATAGAAGAATTCTTCACGCCATGAATGAGCGTGCTTGGAGAAGCGATCGACCTTACGTAAAATGCGCTAAGATCGTCGGGGAAGTAATCGGTAACTACCACCCGCACGGTGACGCTTCCGTTTACGAAGCTCTCGTAAGAATGGTGCAGGATTTCTCTTTGAGAGTGCCTTTAATCGACGGACAAGGAAACTTCGGTTCCATCGACGGTGATAATCCGGCCGCCTATCGTTATACCGAAGCACGGCTTGAAAAGGTCGCCGAAGAACTTTTGCGAGATATCGAAAAAGACACCGTAAGTTTTTCACCTAACTATGATGATACGAAACAACAACCGGACGTACTTCCGGCAAATTTTCCTAATCTTCTCGTAAACGGTTCTTCCGGAATTGCGGTGGGAATGGCGACTAACATTCCTCCCCACAACCTGAAAGAAACGATCGAAGCCGTTATTGCAGTGATTCGAAATCCTGAAATTACGATTCCTGAAATTCTTAAAATCATTCCCGGTCCCGATTTCCCGACTTCCGGGATTATCATCGGTGGAGAAGGATTGATCTCCGCATACACGACTGGAAAAGGTTCGATTCGAATTCGATCCAAGGTCGATATTGAAGAAAAGAAAAACGGAAGGGAAGTAATCGTTGTAACGGAGATTCCGTATCAAGTCAACAAGAAGGTACTTCTCGAAAAAATCGGAGATCTTGTTAACGATAAACAGATCGAGGGAATTTCCGAAATTTTAGATCTTTCCGATCGTAAGGGAATTCGAGTAGAAATTCATATTAAAAAAGATGCAAATGCTCAGGTTATTTTAAATCAACTTTATAAGATGACCCAGCTTCAGGTGAGTTACGGAATCACGATGCTTGCGATTTTGGATAACAAGCCGAAAATTTTTAATATCAAGGAAATTCTCACCGCATATTCCGCTCACAGAAGAGTCGTAATTGTAAGAAGAACTCAGTTTGATTTAGACAAAGCCGAAAAACGCGCGCATATTTTAGAAGGTTTGAAAATCGCCTTAGAAAATATCGAAGACGTAATTAAAGTGATTCGCGCTTCTAAAAACCCCGCTGAAGCAAAAGAACAATTGATGTTGAAGTTCAGTCTTTCCGACGTTCAGACGGATGCGATTCTCGAGATGAGATTGCAAAGACTTACTTCCCTCGAAGTCCAAAAAATCATCGATGAATTGGAAGAAGTCAGAAAGCTTATCGTAGATTTAAAAGACATTCTCGCGAAGCCGTCCCGCGTAAACGATATCGTCTGTACGGAACTTCAAGAAGTCGGGGATAAATACGGTACAAAAAGAAAGACTGAAATTTCTTTTGAAAGTATCGAAAGTTCGTCTTTTAACGCAGAGGATTTAATCGCTGATGAAGAGATCGTGATTCAGATTACATACGACCAATTCGTCAAACGTCTTCCGATCGATACTTTCAAAAGGCAAAAACGCGGCGGAAAGGGAATTCAAGGTCTTTCACAGAAACGAGACGATGTGATCAAAATCATGAAAGCCGCGATGACCCATGATAGTATCATGTTCTTTTCCAATATCGGTAAAGTTTATGTGATGAAAGCTTATGAACTCCCGATTGCATCCAAGGAAGCGCGTGGAAAATCCTTAAAAGCGATCATCAACTTAAGAGAAGACGAATACATTTCCTCCATTTTTGCGTTTAGGGAAGAGGATATGGATAAGGATCTTCTTCTCG
This sequence comes from Leptospira ainlahdjerensis, assembly GCF_016919175.1. Classification (GTDB taxonomy): domain Bacteria; phylum Spirochaetota; class Leptospiria; order Leptospirales; family Leptospiraceae; genus Leptospira; species Leptospira ainlahdjerensis. Next base: position 245,235 of record NZ_JAFFPU010000024.1, read on the forward strand.
TTACTAGAAAGGGTTTTATCAAGCGGATCCATCTCAACGAATTCAGTAACGTAAAAAAATCGGGGATTATTGCGATCGGGCTTCGTGACGGAGACGACCTTATCAAAGTCGAAGCGATCAATGATAAGGATGAAGTGATCATCTTCTCGAGAAAAGGTTTAGCGTTAAGAATCGAAGGAAACATTATTCGCCCTCAAGGCCGTACTGCGAGTGGCGTCACCGGTATGCGACTTTCGGAGGACGACGCGATTGTAGGTCTCAGCAAATTTAAAGAAGGTGAAGACATTTTCGTTGTTTCCGAGGAAGGTTACGGAAAACGTCTCGGCTTCGAAGAATTCGCCGCTAAAGGAAGGGGCGGAAAAGGAATGGCTTACTTGAAAGTCACTGACAAAAACGGCTTCTCCGTAGGAACCGGATCCGTGGGTGCTGAGGATGAAATCATTCTGATCACCCAGCAAGGTATGACGATTCGAATTAACGCATTCGATATTTCTAAACTCGGAAGGACTGCCGTCGGCGTACGTCTTGTCGATTTGAAAGACAATGACAAAGTTCAAGACTTTACCGTTCTAGGAGAAAGTTAAGAAAATGATTCAGATCGGAAATGTTACGATCCCAGGGAGAATTTCTCTTTCTCCGATGGCGGGCATTTCCGATTCTCCCACTCGTAGAATTTGTAGAAAGTTCGGAGCCGCATTTTCTTATACTGAATTTGTAAATACGGATGAAATTATTCATAAGGCGCCGAAAGCCTTAAAGATGTTTCAATTTCATCCGGAAGAAAGACCGATCACATTTCAGATTTTTGGAAATCGACTCGAGGTGATCGCGGAAGCTGCGGAAATCATCCAAGAACTAAAACCAGATATCATCGATCTCAATATGGGCTGCTCCACTCGGAAGGTTTCTCTTCGAGGCGCTGGCGCCGGTCTATTGCGAAAACCTGCACATTCAGGAAAAATTATAGAGGCAATCAAAAAAAGAGTCTCCGTACCAGTCACCGCTAAGATTAGAATCGGCTGGGATTCTGAAAGTCGTAATTATCTTGAGGTTGCAAAGATTCTGGAGAATTCAGGAATCGATGCGTTAACCGTCCATGGAAGAACCAAAGAGATGGCGTATACAGGACTCGCTGATTGGGATGCGATCGGAGAAGTAAAAACGAAAGTTAAAATTCCGGTTTTCGGCAATGGAGATATTAAAACTTTTCAGGAAGCGCAACGAAAAATTCAGGAATACAAAGTCGATGGAGTTCTCATCGGAAGAAACGCAATCGGAAACCCTTGGATTTTCTCTGAAATCAAAAAGGAAGAATTGTCCTGGGAAGAAATCAGAAAAGTGGTTTTAGAACATCTTCGATGGATGATGGAAAGTTTTGGCGAAGAATTCGGTATTCTCCTTTTTAGAAAACATCTCGTGAAATATCTTTCTGGTTTAGAGTTCGATCCACTCTGGAAATCGGAGCTCTTAGAAATCAGGGAATATGCTCGTTTTGAGGAACTTTTGATTTCCCTTAGATCCGGCACTTCCTTAGTACTGCATTGATGTAACATTCCATATTTGGAAAGTACGATTCTTTCATTGCCTCTCTTCCTAAACACCCCCAGTCAATAAGAATTCGATAATTCTCTTATATCTCTTCTTCCTTATAAAAAAAGTAATCTAAAACGGACTTTTACTCTTAGATGTTCTGAGGTAAACGTGAGTTTTAGAAGTGCATTCTAAGCGTTTTTCTTGACTATTTTAGATCCATCAGCGATAACTTCGCGAAACGGAGAAATTACTTTATGAAACTTGTAAAAATATTCTTAGTTCTCTCTTTTGCTTTGTTAGTTTCTAACGCCTGCAAAAAGGAAGAAAAGAAAGACGTTCCGCAAATACTCGGAACTAGATTTGCGAATTACGACCAATGGATTTATAAAACTCCTGGCACCGACAAAAAGGAAGATCAAGTCACTCTTGTCTATGGAATGGAGGAAGTTACCGGACTGGAAACCGTCGAGGCTCAAATCCCGACGAAGGATAAAAAGGGTACGGTTTCCGCTACCTTTTTAAAAGTTAGAACCGTGGAAAACAAAGAAGGTTATGCCCCGGTAAAAAACTTTTCGGAAAACGTATATTTTGTTTTGAACGCGAGTGAGGATGCATTCGTGAAACCGACAATCACCGCAAACACGAAAGGTAAATTGAAACGAGGAATGTATTGTTTAGAACAAGAAATCATCGGAGAATTCTCGAAAGTAACTTGTTACGATTCTATTCTCGAAGAAGAAAAGCTTACAAATTATTATGATGTGTGGATCAAGACAGCTTCTCCACATTTGAGTAAGGACGCGCTTTTGGGAGAAACAATTAAACTTTTAAAAAAGGCGAGTCAGGAATTAGCGAAGTACAATTCAGCAACGGAAGAAGAGAAATCGAAAATTCTTAGCTCGGCTACCGAAGCTCTGAAAAAAGCGGCTTCCAAACAGGATGAATTTTCTTCGGATATCAGCAATCTTGCGAGTAAGTTTAATATTTCCTTGGAGTAATGAAAACCCGAGTTTAAACTAAGCCGGTAGACTCTGATTGAAAGATGTTTCTATCCGACCGAGTCTTGGGCAATAAAAAAACCCCGCTTTTAAGGGCGGGGTTCATCAAACGAATATTCTAAAAAATCAGATTACTGTTTGTTGGAAACTTCTTGTGCTTTCGCTACCAGAGCATCTTTTCCACCAGGAAATTTTGCATAGATAACACACTGACATTCTTCCCAGTTGTCTTTAGAAACGTCTTTTGGATCAGAACCGGAACCAGTTGCTTTACATTCGTAAACCCCAACTCCTTTTACAACCCCTTGAGACTGAGAAACGATTACGGAAGCGGTAGCTTCACCATCGGATACGCCGGAAGCGGCTTCTACAGTTTCACCAACCATCTTCTTCACAACGTCAGATGCACCTTGAAGTCTAGAAGCTTCACGGCAAGTTGATTGCATCATAGCTTGACTTTTCTTAGCTACTGCTTTAGCGGATGCTCTGGAGGAAAATTTAATATAGTACCAGTCTTTTGGAGCAGTATCTCTTGGTGTTTTTCCGTCGTTTCTTTGTTCTGGAGCTCCACCCCATCCTTCAAATGTCCATCCGCCGTCACCGACAGTCGTTGCATCTTTTTGTCCAGTGTCGGTGCTGGAGCAAGCTGCAAAAATCATTGTTGCTACAGATAGAGCGATAAGTCTATTGATCATTATTTTCTCCTTGATCTACTAAAAGAAAAAATCTAATACTTCGCCGAGTTTATGCAACACATTTTTTAATAGGTTGCTTTGAAAGATAGATTTCCCTAAATGAATATCAGAGAGAGATTTGCGTCGCACTATTTATTTATGTTAAGAAATTTATTATTTTTATTACTTTTCTTGGCTCATCCATTGCTCGCTACGAGTATAATTTTTCTTCCGGGAAAGATAGAGGGTAACCTGCCGAATTCTTTTCAAAGAATCAATGACAGACCGCAAGAAATTTCCAAATTTGGGGCTTTTTACGCAAACCTGCTCTTAAGGGCCAAAGTAGAGACAACGGAGAGGATTCAGGATAAGGAACATTTTGAAAAATTTCGAATCGCTCATTTTGGAAAGGAAGACTTTTCGAAAATTTGCTCCACATTTTCAGCGGATATCGTAGTTCGTGACGAACTGAATTTTCAGAATCAAATTTCTCTCGATCGAGCTGTTTATAATTGTACACAGAAACAATTGGATGAACTTCATCTTTCGGAAAAGTCCGATCTTTTTAGTCTGATGCGTTCTATGACGGAGAAATCGTTTCCTTGGATCCCATCTAAAAAGAGACAGATCGCTCAATCTTATTCAAAAAAATCGTCAAAAGGGTTGATTTTCGTTATTGATCTCTCCCCGTCTTTTCAAAGGGAAAGAGACGAATGGGTTCAATTCGTAAAAAATGCCTCTTGGGAGTCGATGACCGGAATCAGAGTTGCGACTTTTACCGAAGGAAAAACTACGATTCTTCCAAAACCGGGTTCACTTTCGGAGCTAAGGACGCAAATTTCCAATTTGAGGTCGGGTGGAAAGTCTTCTTTAGAAGATCTGTCGGACGCATTGATCAGCGTAAAAAGAATTCTTCTTCAATCCGGACCAAAATCGCAAACGCTTCAGGACATAATCGTGCTGACCAATGCGAAGGGAAAAATTCCGAATCCGACTCTTTCCTCAATTTTGCAGGATCTACAATCCGGAGGTTACGGAGTTCGTTTTTTTACGGCCCCTTATTTTTCACTCTCACAGACTCAGTTTTATAAGGGAATTCTCCGGAAAGATAGTTTCTACGAAATTACGTATTCTCGAAAAGTAAGTACGGCGAAGGATTCAAAGACGTTGGTCTTTCGCGGAAGAAAGATTTATTTTACATATTCCGAATTGTCTCCGGGACAATCGATTTCCGAGTCTTCTTTAAATCAGGTTTCCTATTCCGGAAAGTATACCGAGTCGGAATCGATCAACCCTCTAAATTTTACGGAAATTTACGCGGAGCTGACTGGGGATAAAATTCTCGCTTCGGAGCCTCTGCAAGACAATTTGAGTTTTCTGCTTTCCAACATTCTTTTAAAGGACGAGTTCAAATCGGAAGGACCGGAAATATTGGTTAAGTCGGGTGAGAAAGCATTTTGGGTTTCTTTACCGACCGGAATCAAAGCGCCGGAAATCGAAGAGCAAGTAAGTTATCAAACGACTTATGTTCCATCAGACGGATCCGTGGATGGGGTGAGTAATCTTGCCGGTCTAACGGAAGTGTATAAAGGGAATCCTTCTCAAATTCTGGAATGTACGCCTGTCCAGGTTAGAAATTATTTTCAGAATACGAACAAAAGTTCCTTCGATTGTATCGTCCGAGGTCGGGTTCTACAGGTCAAAGGATTATAAACTTTTACTTAAGGGATCCTCATTTGAATTCCGACGAACATATTTTTATCAGCAACGCTTCGACTTCGGTTAAAATATTAGATCGACTCAAATCTTTTTCCCAAAATCGAATGCCTTTGTTCCTCACCGGCGGGCCCGGAACGGGGAAAACTTTCATTTCTAGGTTGATCGCAAAATTTTCGGGAAAGGAGCCTGAGGTTCGAATCTTGGAATCCGAAAACCTGGAAAACGAATCGACACTTGAAAAAGCTCTTTCCGAAGATCAAAACACTTACTTCGTATTTAAGAATTTTACGAAGTTTCCAAAGGAAGCTCAAGCCTACCTGCTAAAGCGACTTCGTGAGAATCAAACGGATTCGAGATTCCTCTTTTTATCCGGAAAAGAATGGAAGCAAAAGCTCGAAGCGGGTGAAATCTTAGAATCCCTTTATCTCGAAATTTCCAATTACAGATTGGATCTTCCCGATCTACGGGAAAGAAAGGAAGATATCCCGCTTCTTATCAAACATTTTCTTGAGGTATTATCCGATAAATACAAAAGAAAGGAAACTCGATTGAGCGAAAAACTCTATCACTTCCTTTTGAATTACGATTTTCCGGGAAACATAAGACAGTTGAGAAATCTTTTGGAGAGTATGGTTTCCTTGTTTCCGGTTCGTATTTTAGATACAAAACACCTCCCACCGCAGATGTTTGAACCTTCTTACGTTTATAAAGAATTTATAGAGGTTAGAACCGGTATTCCGCTCAGAGATTATGAAAGAGAAATTATAAAGAAAAATCTGATCCTCGTAAACGGAAATCGAGAAAAGGCGGCCAGAATTTTGGGAATTTCCGAAAGAACGATTTATAGAAAAATTATAGAATTCGATCTTTCCGGCGAAGCAGAATAAAAAAATCCTCCATCTTCCGATTGAAATGGAATTCCGATTCTTCTTTTTCAGATCCTGTTTTGATTCGAATATTCATATCGATGATAAAGTCATAAAGTTCTCCGATAATCTTATCGGAAAAAAAAGCGGCTTCTTTTCTGAGACGATTTCTGACAAAATTTTTTCTAGCGGGACTATAGGACTGAATGTCCAAATATTCATAAATCTCTTCGTCGGAAAGCGTGGCTTCGTATTTTTTTGAAATGATTTTGTATTTCCGCAGCTGATCGATTCTTTCCTTTAAGATCGTAAAAAATAGAAGTAGAGAATCTTTTCCTTTTTGGAACTTTCTAAATTCCTTAAAAAAACGAATCCGGTCCGACTCCATAAAAAAATCGACTAAACCGCTCGAGTTGAGTTCGGAGTTAAAAAAGAGCACGTCTTCGATATCTTGTTTATTAAAAACTTTTTTACTAAGATATAGTTTTAGTTTGGAAAGGGATTGTAGATAAGCTCCCATGGAAGGAGGAATTTTGTGCAGAAATTCATCCATCGCATCTTCTTCCAATTGAACGCCGATTTCTTTGCAAGCCTGGAGAAGCCCGCCTTTGGTTTCGTTTGGATAAAAATTCTTAGTTTTGATAAGATGGGCTTTTCCACCGAATAGTTGTAAAACTTTGCTCGGCACTTCCCAGTGATTGTAATGAACTAAAAGCTGAATCGATTCCGGAAAATCAGAGAATCTTTTTTGTAAGGATTCGTTGTTTTTTCCTTTTCCGCCGGAAACGGGCTTAAAAAAATCCAGACCCGATTTGATGATAAACAATTTCCGATTGGAAAACATATCGAGATTAAAGGCTTCGGATTGAAATCTTTCGAAGTCTCCTGGTTCCGAAACAAAGATTACGATTTCGATAGACTCGCCGGTTTTTCGAATCGCTTCCTTATATTTTTCCGCAAGAATCTCGAACTCGTAAGATTCTTTAGCGGCTACGAAAACGATGGAAGGCAAATTCTTTCCAAAGTCGGAAAGAAACTCGATCGAATTTTTATATTCTTTTGTTTTTGCGGCCATTGGTTTCGGGGAAGAATTCGATTTGTTACCGAAAAAATCGGAACATTTCACTTAAGCTAAGGAATTGATTCTCCGAAGAATAGAATATGAACATCAGTTCCGGAGTCCAGAGGATTTCTTTTCCAGGAGAAGGTTTGGCTTATGTCAGTCCGGCTCGTCTTGGAGGAAGAGTCGAGGCCGTGGAGCGTATTCAAAGGGAAGATTTTAATCCTGATCGAAGTTTTCCTGGTAAAAATTTCGCTCGCCCTCCCGCAGACGCTCCATCTCAGTCTCGTGGAAGTCTGATCGATTTCTACGCTTGATTTCCCTTCAGATATTTTTCCCATAATTTGTGATATTGAAAAAACATTCGGATCGGAAACCCGAGAATGTTCGTATAAGATCCTTCGTATTCTTTCACTGGGCCGTTCGAATCCTGAATTCCATAACTTCCCGCCTTATCAAATGGAGAATGAGTTTCCACGTATTTCCGGATTTGATCGCGATTCCAATTTTGAAAAGTGACTTTGGAAGAATCGAAAGCGAATTGTTCCAAACCTCGATCGTAGATTCCCAAACCTGAATAAACGATATGTGTGGTTCCGGATAAGCTCTCTAAGATTTCTACGGCTTCCTGAAAATCGGACGGTTTTTGAAGAATTCTATGATTTTGAACGACGATGGTATCACAAGATACGAGCAATTCGGAGGCTGACTTCGTACCGAGTTTGGATAATGTGATCCTTTTGAGATATTCTAAAGGGCTTTCCTTTACAAAAGAACTTTCGTCGACGTCTTCCGGCTCGACCCGAAAATCCAGATCCAGCGATTCCAAAACCTGTTTTCTGCGAGGGGATCTGGATCTAAGGACGATCATAGATCCACAGTTTGAGAAAAGCCTTGCTTTGCACCCGTTTTCCTGTCGATATTGGTATGGATGAAAGAGAATCAAAAATCATCTTATCTTCGCGCTTTTTTCTGTTTCCTATTTCTACTTTCAATCGGTCCTATTCTCTCTCAAGAAAAAACGAACGATCCAAAGAATTCCAATGAAAATACAAAGATCAGTTCCGAGAAAGATTTGGTTGAAACCGGAAAGTTAGAATCCGTTCGTAAAAAAGCCTTTCTCGGCTTAAAGGGGATTCGAACCTCTCTTTTGAACTTTGGAAAAAAACAAGATCTAGATAAAATTACGGCGGATTATGGACAGGCTGAAACTTCGTATCTCAGAGCGGAGTATTCTGCGGCAACGACAGGATTTGAGAACGTCTACAAAGCACTCGTTCCTCTGGAAGAAATTTTGAGAAGAGATTACGAGACAAAGGCGATTCAACTGGGGCAAGAGCTGGCTCCTATGATCGTCGCGATTCGATTGGATCAGAAAAATAGAAATCGCAACATTCTCCCGGTTTTAGAAAAATATTATGTTCGTTCTGGGGAGACCGCAAAAACTTCAGTAAGAGAATTGGGAAAAGGGGAACGTACGACTGCTTTGTATTTTCAAAAACAAGCATTGATTTCCCTCTATCAAATTAAAATTCTTCTTGGAAAGAGGGAAGATTCCGCAATTTCGCTTTCGGATCGAATTTCAAAAAACAGAATTCTAGAAACGGATTATTTAAAACCGGACGAGTTGATCTACTGGGATGATGCGGAAAACAAGCTTCATTCCGAGTCTGAGGAAGAAAGAAAGAAGGATCGAATTCGAACCTTGAAATCCTATGAGTGGAAACTCGGGATTTCATCCGGTAAACTTCAGAAAGAAAACGAATCGAAAAACGATTCTCCGTCTCCCGAGAAACAAAATAGTACAAAACCTTAATATTTTAAGATGAAGTTCATGAGCTCACCCTATTTAAGAAAAATTTTCGCATTCTTTTTAATCGCAATTTTGCTACCATCGTGTAGAAGAGGAAGTTTTGATCGTGTAAAAGAACAAAGCTTCCAATATCTTTGCAAAGAATACCTGCTCTTCTGCGATAAGATCATCACTAAAATCGATATGTTTGATTGTGATCCCCTGCACAACACTTATGAAAGCGATGGAGCACATTATATCAATAGAGAAGTTCTTGTTGACGACTTAACGATCGAAAAAGATGAAAGGGGTGTCGAAATTTTCGATCCATATTCGGATAAAAAACCTAAGAAAGAAAAAACCCGTGATACTAGTTCGGACTTTGGAAAGAATATTAGAATCGATTCTAGAAAACTGATCCGCACTTTCGATACGGAACGCGGAAAACGTCCCGAGGGCGCGACGAACGAAGAATCGATAGAGAATATAAGACCTTGTTATCCGGTAAAACCAAAATACAATCAGGAGTAAATACAATTGAACGATCTATTCAATTTAAAAAATAAAACGGTTCTTGTTACGGGGTCCACCCGAGGAATCGGAAAATACTTTGCCCAGGGATTTAAAGAAGCCGGAGCTATCGTTTACGGAACGGGTTCTTCGGAGGAATCGGTAAAAAAATTTGCGGGCACTGGCATCAAAGGTTTCGCTGCGGACATTCGTCAGCCGGACGCGATGACTTCTATCATCGAATCCATTGTAAAAGAACACGGTAAACTGGATGTTTTGGTGAACAACGCCGGGATCGCGGCAAACAAACCGGCCGCTTTTTTAAAAGAAGACGAGATCGAATCGATCATTCAGACTAACTTCACCGGAGTTTTTAGAACCTGTGCTTCGTATTATAAAATTCATAAAAAGAAAGGCGGAAATATCATCAACGTTGCTTCCATTCTTGGAATGAGAGGAACTAAATTTGCATCCGTTTATTCCGGTACGAAAGGCGCGGTTATCAACATGACGAGGGCCCTGGCTGTCGAATGGATCGGATCCGGTTATCGAGTCAACGCGATATGCCCTGGTTTTATCGATACCGATATGACGGAGATGATCAAAGAAAAACCGGAAGTGATGGAACAGATGGTAAAGGCGATTCCGATGGGGAGAATGGGGAAGCCGGAAGATTTAGTCGGAGCCGCGATTTATCTCGCGAGCGATGCTTCTGCCTATGTTACAGGTCAAACGATCGTTGTGGACGGGGGAATAACCGCGGGACTTTGAAAAAGAGTCTAATCACTGATGATCGTTTTTCTTCATCCAATCAATCCTGAAAAAAGAAAACTCCAACAGATTTCAGAAAATCTGTTGGAGGGGAAGGTTTATATTTTTCCAACTGACACTGTTTATGCGCTCGTTGCAGATTCTCAATCAAAGATTGGTGTGGAAAAATTATACGAACTGAAGAATATTCCGAAAAATCAGCCTCTTTCCCTTCTTTGTCCAAACATTTCCGTGGCTTCGAATTACATTGAATACCTTCCGAATGAAGCGTTTCGTTTAATGAAAAAACTTACGCCGGGACCGTTTACTTTTATTATTCGAGCGAATAAACACCTTCCTCGAGTCTCCTTTTCCAATCAGAAAGAAAAACAAATCGGAATTAGAATTCCCGACGCGATCTATTTGCAAGAATTGATGAAAATCCATCCGAATCCGCTTACTTCCACTTCTGTTTTCGCAAACGACGAGTTTATCATTGAAGTAGAATCCTTAGAGGAAATTTATGGATCGCGGATTGAAGCAATTATAGACGGTGGAATTGTCGATGTGGAGCTCTCGACTATTCTGGACGTTACCGGGGACGAACTTATTGTTCAAAGAGAAGGTAAGGGCTCGGAGCTTTTATAAATCTTTTTAAGTACTTCGATCTTGTACATTCCTTCCGAAAAGAAATTCAATTTTTCTAAACGAAAATTCGTCCACTGATATGGATTTCGCTTTAATTTTTAGTAAATATATTATCGACTACCCTTAAATATGCGATTCAATATTTTTCTCATTCTTATAAACGTATTGCTTTTGTCGTCCTGCGCGGTGAAGTCCATGGAAAATTTATGTGACGGAACCGGATCTTTATTTTATAAGAATCTGATAGTGAGTTTCTTTGTGAACGGAGGTGAAGCGAATTCTTGCGGAGTTAGCTTCAGTGAAGCGTTGCAGCCGCCACGTCTTCTAAGCGTTGGTCCAAAAGGGCTTTTAAACTCTGGCTTTATTTCAGGAGATTTCGATTCTTCCATTACTGGAGTGGAGGTTTCTTTAGATTCAGGTCCGTATACCGGTGCGAAAATATGGGGAGCGCAGTGGAAATTTCAGCTTCCGGCGGCCGGAGTTCCTTCCACAATTCCTGATTCCGGAATTTGGAAGGATTGGAGTTTGCATACGATTTCCATACGATCAGTTTCAAACAACGGACGTAAGTCTCTTCCTTTCACTGTAACCTTACAAAAAGGTTTGAATAAAGATATCAATGGAGACGGTTATCCGGATGCTTTGATAGGGTCTCAGAATTCGGCCCGGGCAAGAGCCTATCTTTCGCTGGGAGAAGGAAAAGGTTTGGACGGAACTCCAATAACGACGATTAATGGAGTCGGCGGTTTTGGTTACTCGGTAGTACTGAGTGATATTGACGGTGATGGTTATGCGGATGCGGCCGTCTCAAACGCCGCCGCCAATTTTGCGATCTATCGATCCTTAGGTGGATCAGGCGGACTTTCCCTTACTCAGTTGACCCCAACTACGGTTGGAACTGGAATCTTAAATCTTGCCGCCGGAGATATTAACGGCGACGGATTTTCGGATCTTCTCGTTGGATCCCCTTATGACGCCGGAAACAACGGGGCTGTTTACGTTTTTACATCCAATGCAATCATTGGTCAAGGAGTCAGTTTCGTTCAGCAGATGAATAATCCTGGGCTTGCCGGTAGCAATCAATTCTACGGCTATTCGGTCGCTCTTGGAGATATCAATGGGGATCGGAAATCCGATGCTTTGATAGGGGCAGTCGGTTCCGGTCAAAACGGGGCGCTCTTTGTACATCTTTCTCAAGGCAACACGTTAGCTACGCTTTCTCAATTACTTCCTGGTTCCATAACCAATAACTGGTATGCAAATTCTGCAGCGACTGCGGACATCAATAGAGACGGTCTTTCCGATTTAGTTCTGGGAGCCTATCAAGAGCCGTCGACTTCGGGGAGAACGTATCTGTACCTTTCCAATGGCGGACTTCTTACAAATGCATTGAACAGTCCCGTCGCTGGTTTTGCCGGTTCACAATCGGGAACTTCCGTGGCTTCGGGCGATATCAACGGCGACGGATTTCTCGATATTCTAAATGGAGGTTATTCTTACACGAGCGCATTTCCGGCACAAGGATGCGTTCAAACGTTCTTGTATGATGGAAATCTTTCTACGCTTGCTTCTACTCATTTAAACTTTTTAACTCAAGACGTGAATCAGGGAAACATGGGAAATGTGATTAGTGCTGGAGATATCAATGGAGACGGATTTGCGGATTTCTTAGTAGGAGCTCCAAATTCAATCGGAGGAGGCGCCTTTGTCGGTAAAGCCTATCTCTACATTTCGGACGGGGCCACAGGTTACGTTTCAGCGCCTCAAGTTCTTAACGACCCCGATGCCACGGGGGCTTTTGGAAGTTCGGTCGATTTGTAACTAACGGATTTCCTTTTTCCAGTCCTCTTCTTTAAAACCTACAAAGCCGAAACCTTCGCCAAGGACAAAAGGACGTTTAACTAAATTTCCGTTTTTAGAAAGAAGATCCAATTGGTCCTCTAAAGGCATTGTGGCTAACTTATCTTTCAGACCCAATTCTTTGTAATCACCACCGGAGGTGTTGAAGAGTTTTTTAGAATCGTTTCCGACATATTTTAGCATCGTCTTGAGTTCTGTTTTTTTGGGTGGCGTTTCTCGAATCGGAAGAACTTCCAATTCAACTTTTTTACCGGAAAGGTATTTAAGAGCGTTTCTGCAAGTGTTGCAGTTTTTATATTCGTAAACTTTGAGTTTCAATGGAATTCTCCTGCTCCGATTGTTTTTACGTCTCGAGAAAGGTCAAGTTTTCTGAGATAGACTCCTTCAAAAGGAAGAATCCGTTCTTTTCTGCGGAACAAAATTCTTCTCCGATCCCAAAAATCTTTTCATTGAAAAGAACCGTTTTAACCGATAGGATTCATACAGGTAGACTCGGAAGTGCTCAATAAGAAGACAAATTTAACCGGAAGACAAAAGGCCGCAATTTTTCTCATCGCGGTCGGTAGCGAAGTGTCTTCGGAGATTTTTAAGCACCTCCGAGAAGATGAAATCGAACAGATTACGTTTGAGATCGCCCGTCTTGATAAAATCACTCCGGAAGATAAGGAGAAAGTTTTAGTAGAATTCAACGAGCTCATGATGGCTCAAGAGTTTATCTCAAACGGCGGTATCGACTTTGCCCGTGGTCTTTTGGAAAAAGCGCTTGGAAATCAGAAAGCGATCGATATCATCAATCGTCTTACCTCTTCTTTGCAGGTAAGACCTTTCGACTTTATTCGAAGAACGGACCCGCAGCACTTATTAAACTTTATCCAGAACGAACACCCTCAGACCATCGCCTTGATTCTTTCCTATTTGGATCCGCAGAAGGCTTCGAATATTCTTTCCAACTTACCTCACACGATCCAAGCCGAAGTCGCAAAACGAATCGCAACGATGGACCGGGTGAGTCCGGACGTATTGAGAGAAGTGGAGCGGGTTCTTGAAAGAAAACTCTCTACACTGGCTTCGGAAGACTATACTTCTGCCGGTGGTATAGATTCCGTCGTCGAGATTTTGAACTTGGTCGACCGGGGAACGGAAAAGACAATCATCGAAGCTTTGGAAGAAGAAGATCCAGAGCTTGCCGAAGAGATCAAAAAACGGATGTTCGTCTTCGAAGATATCGTCCTCTTGGATGACCGCGCGATTCAAAAAGTGATGCGAGAAGTGGATAACTCAGACCTCGCAAAAGCGTTGAAATCGGTCGATACAGAGGTTCAGGAAAAAATCTTTAAAAACATGTCTAAGCGCGCGGCGAACCTGTTGCGCGAAGATATGGACTTTATGGGCCCGATCCGGATCAAAGACGTGGAAGACGCTCAGCAAAAAATCGTAAACATCATTCGTAAATTGGAAGACGCAGGTGAAATCGTGGTGGCCCGTGCGGGTGAAGACGAACTTGTTATGTGATTCGATCTTTTATTTTCTTTTTGACTAAGAAATTTCCATCGCAGGATTCCGAATTTGTTGAGCGATGGTCTCAAAATCCGGATTCTAAAGAACTTTATAATCTACTTATCCTTTTTGCTCGTGCAATAGTTCCGAAATTTTGGATCTGATAAAAGCGGAGTGGAAAGTGATCCGAGACAATCAGCTCGATCTCAATCCGAATCAGAGGATCGCATTCTTAAATTCTTATTTTTCCGAAATGGAAAAGATAGCTTATCGATCGGCAGGTTTTGTGGACAAATGTGTAAGTGCGGCCGTCTTCGCGTTGTTCGCTGATTACGATGATTGAGTCGATATAGAAAATTTTAATTTCGCGGACAAAGCTCGATTTCAAGATTTGGACAATTTTCGTTTTTCAATCCGGAATGATTCAAAACGATTTGCTGCCCCTCCCGGATGGAACTTAGAAATCAGAATCAACGCGGGATCGTTGATTTTAGGAACGGTAGGATCCGATCGATGAATGGGTACTGTAGTTTAGCAAAGGTGATCAATTCTGCTTTCGCGCTACGATCTCTTACATCCCTTTATCAAAGTAAAATTCTGATTCTCATCATACCTACTTTCAACTAAAGAGAATGAGCGAGGTTGGGATTAGACTGATAGAGACTGAATTTGTAAAAGGAAGAAAACAACCCGTAGACATTTATGAAGTTTATGAAAGCGGTTTGGAAGAGTTTAGAGAGTTCAAATTCAAAGACGTATTTTCGGAAGAGTTGTACGAATGCAAAGTGGGAGAATTTTGCCAAGCATCGATGAATTTCGATTAATTGTATCGTGAAGAACCAAGAGATATTTTTTTGAAAAGATATCTAAAACGATGCAAACTTTATTCGACAAAGCCTTCCAATCTTCTTTGCATAACCTTAATCACAGATAAGAGGAGATACGACGAGAATCGTCCCGAGAGGAAAGGAATTTTGTAGGAGTTCCTACACGAAAATTTTTTCTTGCGAAATTAGAATTTTGTGATAGAGAAAAGTCTCCGGAATTTTTCCACCACCCGCCCCGCCACCCGAAAATCGGGCGGGGCGCGCGACTTTTACGGAAGATTTGTCGTGGTTCCGACAGATTTTTTTAAGATCTGGCAATTTGTGATAAGGCTGTGATTCATTGGGCCGATGTTTTCCGTTATCAGACCAGGTAGGAATCAGATGATGAAGTGGCTTTTGTTGTTATCTTTCAGTTTTTTTTCGATCTCAATTTTTTCTTCCGATCTTCCCGATTTTCAGGTCAGGGATCAAAGGGGACGTAAACTCAATTCCAAAAATCTAAAAGGAAAAACTTCGATGTTCTTAGGTTGCGGATTTCGGGATATCGTTCTTTGTAGAAAACACGGAAGAAAGATTTATTGGAGAATGCAGAATCTCATCGATGAGTCCAAAGACGAGATAGAATTTGTGGCGTTCATCGATTTACGAAACGCACCTGAAATGGTCTATTCTTATATCCAGGAGAATGAATCAAAAAATTACGAATCGGTTTTTTTTGATGAGACGGGAATTTTATCTTCCGGTATTAAACCGAATTTTTCCTGGTTAAGAATTTTTTCAGGGAACAAGAAGTTGATCTATGAATCTTATTATCAGACGCTAGACGATAGCACGGTGGATAAACTCTATGAAATCATTCGAAAGCAAAGAAAGTAACCACCGCCGGATTCTTCTCTGGATTTTAATTGGATTTTTAACATACAATTGTGTTCAAAAAAAACCGAATCAAGCTGCCTATTGGCAGGAATACCTTTCTTTTCAAAAAGCTCTTTCGATAGAATATCCTTCGGGTGGAATTCGAAATGCACTCTATGGGAATTTGACTTCTGCCGACGAGTCCTTTCTTCAGGAAAAGGAAGGGATTCTCTCAATCGATTTTTATCTTCGTAAAACCGATCGTGGATTTCAATCCGTTCTAACAACTGAAAAGCCACCAGATAATTCTCCGTACAAGATTCATGTGGATTACGTTCCTTCTTCTTTTAAGGATCAAAAAACATATCGAATGAAAAGAAAAACTGAATCGATTCTTCCAGCTTTTAGTTATCATGAATTTTTTTCCCACGTGGATCAATTGCAGAACTATTTTCGTTCTAACGCGGATCTTTCCACAAAATTCGAGAAAATTTCCGCCGCACACCGCTACCTTTGTTCCGTTTCCAATTGTGATGTCGGCCGGTCAGAAAATTCTTCGTGGCTTATGTATGAAGTCGACGAATCCACCGGTAAAAGATTCCCCGAATTTTATAAGAAGATGCTTAAACTTTTAAATCAAACTTCTTATCGAATTACAATTTTTAAATCCGGAGATTTTTTGAGCGGAATTGAACTTTATAATGAAAAAACAAAAACATTCTTAAAAATTCCGGATACACCTCCCGGTTACTGGCTCAGACCCGAAACTCTTCACATTCGAGTTTCCTTATTCATTCAAGCATACGGTCTAAAAATTGATATTAGAAGTTTAGGATATAAGCTTCGTTTTTTTTCATCTAAGAATTATGAAAAGATGACGGGAGAATTTTCAAAAATTCCCGAAAAGAAAATAAGCGGAAGATTCTTACAAATTTTTCCGCCTGGAATGGTGAACTGGTTTATTCCGGGTAATATCGAAGAATACTTTGATAATTTTTTTACGCTTCTTGTTCACGGATCCGATGGAAACGGAGGAAATAGATTTGTCTCGGAATCTTATCGAACTGGAAATAAAGTTACGGTTACGTTAAGATCCGAGTCCGAAATTTTTCGAGAGCGTTTTAAACTCTTCCAATCGAACGGAGAAAAAGACGACTCCCCATCTTTTTTTGAAGTGTTGGAAAAAGTTTTAATCGAGGATCTGCGAAAATTTCCGGAAACTACTTCATCCTTTTAGAAGTGGATTTTATTTTCTCTTTAAAATTAGAATCTTTCTAAAGTGCTTGACTGAGCGTCTAATTTCCAGGATTTATTTTTAGTTCAGGCGCTTGGTTTCTTTAAGCGTTTAAAAAATCAAATTCTATCGATGAATTGGAGGTATTATGGAAGGGATTGCTCTCTTTACAAATCAAGGTTTGTATTTCATCTTCAAATGGATACATTTCCTCGCGGGCGTTGCCTGGATCGGCCTACTTTGGTACATTAACTTCGTACAAGGATCTTTCTTCGCTGAGACGGATGCGGATACAAAGAAAAAAGCGACTCAACAATTAGTTCCGCGCGTACTCTGGTGGTTCCGTTGGGGCGCGATGTTTACGTTCTTAAGCGGTTGGACGATGATCGGGATCTCCCTTTATAACGGAACTACTCTTTCTTCCGGTCAGTGGCTCGCAATCATTCTTGGTGGAGGACTTTTAGGTTCTCTTATGTGGTTTAACGTTTGGTTTGTGATCTGGCCCGCACAAAAAGTTGTGATCGCGGCAGCAAAAGGGGAAACCGCAGAAAATCCCGCTCCAAGAGCTGCGAGAGGTCTTCTTGCTTCAAGAACCAACACATTGTTATCCATTCCTATGTTGTTCCTTATGGGCGCTGCGAGAAACTTAACTGTTTCCGTAGACGTTACCGGTTCGGAAGCTCATACGTTTTTGGGTGTGATTCTGGTTCTTCTCGCATTGGTTGAAACAAACGCGTTAACCGCAACGCCTGAGAGCGCTACTTTTAAGCCGATTAAAACCGTAAAGGGCGTCATCACGTCAGGGTTTGTTCTTACCTTGATTATCTACATTCTTCTTGAGGTTCTTCTTTAATTCAATGGGGAGAATGAATATTAGAGGCGGAATTTTCCGCCTCCTGTTTTTCTCTGGGATTTTGGTTTTGATTTTTGCCAATTGTAAGGAAGAGAATCTGACTCCCGAACAAAAGTTACTCACTCAGGGAAAAGGTTTGTATGTGGCGAATTGTTCGGCTTGTCACAATCAAAATCCAGCGTTGGACGGAGCTGTCGGACCGGCGATTCAAGGTTCGAATTTTGAATTGTTAAAGGCAAGAATTGTGAGCGGCGCTTATCCGCCGGGATATACGCCGAAACGTTCTAGCCAGTTAATGACTCGGCTTCCGCTCAACGACGAACAGATTCGAAGTATCGAAGCGTATTTAAACGCACCTTAAAGAAATTCTACATTGGGAAGAAGAAATTCATTCCCAATGTCTTCTTTAATATGCTCTGAAATCAAATTGATTCCAGAGTTTCGAATTTTCCGATTATTTTTTTGATAGATTTAAAAATGTCATACAACGTGTCTCGAAAAGTTTATCGCAATGAACTCGTTGAAAGTTTTTAGTTCCTGCCGATCGAGTCTCTTACGTTTCTCATGATATCCACAATCTGAGAATGAATTCTTCCATTCGATACTACAACTTCCGAATTTCCGGATAAGAATCGTTTTCCACCGAAGTCGGTCACCTTTCCACCCGCTTCTGTAAGAATGACAGAGCTCGCGGCGGTGTCCCAGAGTTTTACGCCCTTTTCCCAAATACCGTCTAACAAACCTTCTGCGACCCAGCAAGAATCGAGAACAAAGGATCCGGTTCTTCTCATGGACCGACCGCAACTGATAAATGCAGTGATATCGGAAATCACTTCGTTTAATATTTCTTTTCTGTTTGTAGGAAAGCTCGGAACGAGCATAGCGCGTGCAAGGGATTCAGTATTGGAAACGTCGATTCTAAGTCCGTTTTTAAAAGCGCCTTGAGAAAGAATGGCAGAATACTTGGTATTTAGCCCAGGAACAAAAACGACACCCGCAACCGGAGATTCTCTATGCTCCAAGCCAATCGAAACACAATACAAAGGAATTCCACGGACGAAGTTCATGGAACCGTCGATAGGATCTAAAACCCAACGAAAAGAATTTGTCCCTTCGTGTTTGTAATTGTCTTCCGAAAGAATCGAATCGGAGGGAAAATTTTGTCTGAGATATTCAACAATGAATTTTCCCATCATCTCGTCGGCTTTATGAATTTGATCTTTCTCTTCGGCTTCGGTAGAAAAAGCGAAAGCCTTTAAATCCTTCTGAAGTTTCAAAGCGGATTCGATAAAAATTCCGGAGACAGATTGAACAGATTTGATCCTGCGTTTGATTTCCTCTAAAGGAAAATCAATGGGAGGGGCAAGTGGTTGGTCCATGGGTTTCTCTTCAAAAAAGATTACTTTCGTTTTAGGATTTTCCAAAGCATATTACCGGAGGGAGTTACGTCCCTTTCCGTTCCAAAAGAACGAAGCCAGTTATGCAAAGGTTCCTGTATTACTGAATCTATAGTCATGCTTTCCGGCGACAACAAAAGATCAATCAAATGCCGTATGGTCGAAAATTGACTAAAAATTCTTTCTTGAGAGCCGTCCAAAAAACGAGAACTGATCGAATGAAATTCGACGTCGATCGGCTCAAAGACCTTACCCGGTTGCCAGACATCCTTTGTTATGTTCAGAATCGAATGAATCAATGAGATCTGTTTTGAATAATCGACGTCGTCAAAGAGTTCGGAATACGTGTGTTGAATCTTATTAAAAGCCGGAACGGTATCCACATCCACCATAAATTCTGTCTCTTTGTATTGGCGGGTCAGAAAATTCACGATCTGTTCACTTTCGATTTCTAAAGAATCTAAGGGAAGAATTCTCGCTAGGAAATAAATTTTTTGAGTTCGAACCGACGCCGTTTTTCCCTGAGCGGGTTGTTTTACAAACATCGACGCTGGAGATCCTCCGAGATAGGAAAGAAAAAAACTCACGACAAAGATAAATTTTTTATCTTCGTTTTCCTGATTCGAAGGTAGCGGTTTTACCAAAAACAATTGATTCGAATTTTTCTTAGGCTTTGCCTCCGGAAGCACATGACAACCTGCGATCAATTCCGGAATGAGTTGTTCGGCTTGCAGGAGAAATTCCTTAGCCGCGGAGAATTCAACCCCGTATACGGAAGTGGGTGGAAGAATATAACTTTCCTCGAATTTCAAAAAAGGCGTATGTAAATTGTCTACAAAAATTTCGTAAGGACGATTTTGACCGGAAGCGGACGCAAGAATTCGGTTCAGCTCTTCGACTTGATTTAGCTCCAACAATTTCTTTCCTTTCTACTTCTTTTCAACAACAGTTCGATTTATTTATTTTTAACAATAATCCTAACTTCATAAGGATCGAGAATTTTGAAACCAGCTAAATTCTTTTTACCGGAATGATTGATAAAAATCTCATAATTCTTTTTTCTTCCATTTCGGTTTAATTTTTCCACGCTTGGTCCATAAAACGTAAACGGAATTTTCGCTTCCTTTAAAATACGACGATAGAGAAGCATAAAACTCAAAGGTTCCAAGGATGCGCCGATATAAATAACTCTTCCTTTATGATAAGAATTTGCCGTAATTATAGGTTGTCCTTTATAGAATTTTCTTTTGTCCGTGTAACGAGCCCAGACTTCAGCGGTTGTGGGTTCTAAGATTTCGCAAATTTTAGAACACGTTCCGGGAAAGAGGCGGAACTTAAACTTTACTTTTTGATTTCCGACCGCTTCGAACTTTCGAACTTTCACACCGGCCATTTCCGTAAACGGTCCCGGGATTTGAGAATCATACATCCAGCCGTTTAAATCTTTAGCCCCGGTTCTATATCCTAAAACAAGCGTTCCCCCTTCTTTCACAAAGCTTTCGAGTTTCTGAAAAATGGAATCGGTCACCATCGTGTACATCGGAAGTATGATGATCTTATAATCTTTGAAGTCGATTTTGGAGGCAGGACGAAAGTGCGTGTTTACGTTGAGAACGTTCATCCCAGAAAACCAAGTTGCCATTTCGACGTCATAGCCGAGTTGAGCCCAAGGAACCGGAGAATACTTGAGTCCGGTGGAAATCGGCTGGTGTTTCCAGTTTCTCGCATTTTCGATGTCGTGAACAACCGCAACCTGTGCTGGAAATAATTCTTCCACAAAGTCGTCTGCATATTCGCTCATTTCTTCGATTCCCTTTTGAAGTTCGAAATAGCGCTGAGTCTTTTCCTTATCGTGATCTAAGATTCCGTAGCAGAGTTGTTCCTGACCGAAACGAGCGGTTCGATAACGAAAAAAATAGATCGAGTTAGAGCCGTGAACGATCGAATGCTTCATCCAGAGTTTTGTTTGCCCCGGCGCGGGAAGATATCCTAAAAGATCGTGTCCCTGGAATCCGGAAATTTGTTCCATCACTGTGAATGGGAGATTCTTCAAACCTCGATTGTATTGCTGCATAGCAGCGATAAAGGGATGTGGAAACGGCTCTTCTTGTTCTCCCCAAGTCGGATAATTATCCCATGATATGTAATCCAAGTAAGTCGCAAGCTCGGCCATGTCAATGATGGGAAGAAAAGGAGAAGGATAAAGATTCGTTGTAAGAGGTCTTCCCACCGAGAATTTTCTTAAGATCTGCGCTTGAAGCTTTACGAAATCAACGATCGTATCGGAATGAAAACGATAGAAGTCCTGGATCATGGAGGGATGAAAGTTGCTCGAAACGTGCGCGCCTGGAATTGGAATTTCATCGAAAGAATTATAGAGAACTCCCCAAAATACGTTTCCCCAAGTTTGGTTGAGATTGTGAATCGTTTTGTATTTGTTTTTCAACCAAACTCGAAAGGCTTTTAAGGAGGTAATCGAATGATCGATATCGGAACCTTCGTGGCCGATTTCATTATCGATTTGCCATCCGATTACCGCGGGGTGATTTCCGAAATGTTTCGCCATCGCAGTAACGATCTTTTCCGCAGCCTTTCTATAATCCGGAGATGAGAAACAGGCTTGTCTTCTCGTTCCGATGGTTCTTTTGATTCCATCCCGCTCTTGTATTATGTCTGGAAATTTCTTTACCAACCAGGGCGGAAAGGTAGCGGTGGGAGTTCCAAGGATCGCCGTCATTCCGTTCTTTTGAATCAGATTTAAGATCTTGTCAAAGAAGGAAAAATCATATTTCCCTTCTTTGGGCTCCATGAGCGCCCAACCGAACTCTGCGAGTCTAACCGAGGAAAGACCCATCTCTTTCATGATCCGAATGTCTTCCTCCCAATCTTTTTGCGTCCATTGTTCCGGATAATAATCTGCGCCGAATATCATTCCAAATCTCCTTTTAGTTCCGGAAAGAGATTTCAAAGGATGGCTTCAATCTGAAAAGAAAGAAAACCGCAATTCTCGGAAGTCTAAAAGAAAAAATACTGTCTTTTCCGGGGAAAGTCTGAGAGGATACGAATGACGTAGAGATTATTTTACTTCTGCGCGTAACCGAATTCTCGGTTATTCCACCACAGAAGGATTCCATGCACAACCAGGACTCACTGATATACGGAATTTTACCGGATGTTCACTTCCGATATTCCGCGACCGAAATTTCATATTCCGTAACAGCGGCTTCCAATTTACACAACTTAGACGACGCTAACACTGAACTTTTAGCTAGAGCTATGATCGGGGCTTTTTTTCTAGCGGATCAAATCAAGGAAGATACAAAGGTAAGCTTACAAATCCAATTCAACGAAGATTCTCCCATTCACTCGGTTCTTGCCTACAGCGATCGTAAGGGAAGAATGAAGGCCGTTTTAAGAGCCAGACCGGAGGAAAATATCGAAGCTGGTCAGCTCATGGAAGACTATTCCGGAATTTTGAAAGTTTTCCGCTGGAAGGACGGAGCCTGTATCTATCAATCGGTCGTTCCGTATCAGAATCGAAGTTTCGAAGAGAATTTTCAAAATTATCTCAATAGCTCGGAACAGATCAGTTGTTTTGTGACGATCTCCATAAAAAAGACGGGATTTCATTGGGACGTAAGAGGAATCTTGCTCCAATCTCTTCCCGAGGCTAAGGAAGAACACATTCAAAAAATCGCAAGTCTTTCAACCGAGATCAATGAAAATGTGAACGATTTTTTAGGTAAGGATATTTACAATTGCCTGAACAAAATCGGCGAAGTGACACGTTCTGCGGTTCAGATTTTAGAAGAAGGCCAACCCGAGTTCCGCTGTGATTGCTCCGAAGACAAAATTCGAGAGTTGATTCAGACGCTTGGAAAAGAAGAGGCTATGAATATTCTCGAAGAAGTCGGAATGATCGAAGTCACGTGCGAATTTTGTACTTCCGTTTATCGTTTTGAAAAAGAAAGGGTAAACGAATTATTTTGAGGAAGAATTGGAAATCGAATTTCAGAATCTAAGGTTGGAAGAATTAGACAAACCGGCATTTTTCCTTGCCACCTTGATAGAAACATCTTTGAAACAAAACTTATTTCCGGTCTTATTGTTTACCGGTTCTATGGGAGCCGGTAAAACTACGTTCACTTCGAAATTGGTAAAAAAAATCACACCTACAGCAAACGTTAATTCTCCAACATATACCTTGATCAATCAATATCCGATTTCGGATAGGAATGACTTTTTCCATCACTTTGACCTTCATCGATTGAAAAGCCGACAGGATTTGGAAGAATTAGGCTTCGAAGAAATTTGGGGAAAAAGTGGTGTATCGATCATAGAATGGTGGCAAATTGCAAACGAAGAAATCAGAGAATTACCACTCAAGATCCAAGTGGATTTTCAAATCGTCTCCGAAGAAGAAAGGAACATTACATTCAAAAGTGATGATATAGATTCTTACCCAATTCTTAAAAACATTTGGGATTCGTTGGAGAGGTATCCCGTATGAAGAAAATCCTTTTCTTTGACGCCACGAATCAATGGGTTTTAGTAGAATCGTTCCATCTGACTGACAAAGCCGATTTGGAAAACGTCGCTTCATATTCCGGAATTCATCCCAGAGAATCCTCTAAAGTTTTGATTCAGGAACTGCAAAATATTCTAAAAAAGTCGAGTTGGAAAAAACCCGATTTGATCGTTTGCGCGCTTGGTCCTGGATCTTTCACCGGTCTTCGAATTGCAGTAGCGACTGCGAGAAATTTGGCGCAACTTTGGAAAATTCCCGCGATCGGAATCGATAGTTTAAACGTTTATACTTCTTTCTATTTTCAGGAAGTCGGAGATCCCGTCGTTGTCGCTATCGAGGCAAAACAGAAAAAAATTTATTTCGCGATGGAAGATCAACGAGGTTTTTTTGGATCCATCGACGTAAAACCCGATGATATAATAGAGAGAATTCCCGAAGACCGCCTGCAGACATATTTGACCTCGCAAAAATATTCGGACAATCCGGCCTTTTTTGGAGGAATTTCGATTTTAGAAAATCTTCCGTCGGCTTCTTCCGTGATCCATCAAATCGGAGATCGAATCGAGGAAGCGCTGGAATATCCCGATCGTTATCCATATTGGAAGTTGGTTCCAAATTATGTTCGCGGAACCTATGTCGACGAAAAATCGACGGTTTAGTTATTATGAATAAAAAGAAAAAACAAACAAATCAAAAGAGGACAACTCCTCAACCGAAAAAGAAAACCCATTCTAAATCCGATAGAAATAGGAACGAAAGATCCTCCGGTAGATCGGATGGTTACAGAGAAAACGACGTTGGCAAAAGAATTCTTAAATATCTTCAATCCAGAGCAGGCTCTGTGATTTTATATAAGGATTTAACGGCAAAAATTCTCAGAGACGACAATCAAAATTCTTACGGTAAAAAAAGAGAGAAATGGCAGATCCAAGAAAGGGAAAGAGAGATCACCGAAGCCCTTCAACTTCTGGAAACCGAAGGATTGATTGAATTAGAAAAAAAGAATATAATCGTCAATTCCAATCAAAAACTTCAAGGAACTATTTCGATCAGCAAACGCGGCGACGGTTTTGTAAAGTTAGCTTCCGGGATGGAGATTTTTGTTCCGGGTCAATATACACAATCCGCGATTCAAGGTGATCTCGTAGAAGTCGAACCTTACGGAATTGGAAAGAAGGGACGTCTCGAAGGAGAAGTTTATGAGATTCTAAGACGGGGCCGCGATCTCTATCGAATGATCATCACTGAAAAAGATCCCAAGTTTATCTTCGGAAAACTTTTGGATATAGATGGTGAGGAAAAAGAAGGATATCTTCTTCGTAAAACGATTCTTACAGATCTCCAGGATGAAATTAAGTCCGGCGATGTTTTGATCGTTAAGTTGAAGGAAGACACGGAACAAGAAAGAAATCTTTACGAAGTTCAGTTTCTTAGATTCGAATCCGATACGAAGGAAGATTTGGATTTGATGAGAATGCTCATGAAATACAATTACAGCATTCTTTATCCGGAAAACATCACTCTTGAACTCCCCGAAGAAGTGGACGAAAGCAACGTGGAGGATTGGAAATCCAGAGTTGATCTGAGAGAACTTAAATGTATCACGATCGACGGAGAATATTCTAAAGATTTCGACGACGCTATCAGTTTTATTGAAGAAAAAAACAAAATTCGTTTCTTTGTTCACATAGCCGATGTTTCGTATTACGTGCGCTTGGGAACGGAACTCGACGAAGAAGCTTACAACCGTGCGACTTCCGTTTATGTAGGAAGTAGAGTGGTTCCTATGTTACCTCCGGAACTTTCCGAAAATCTCTGTTCGCTTGTCGCCGGAAAAAATCGTCTCGCATTTACAGTGGAGATGGAAGCGGATTGGAAAGGCAAAATCACAAGTGCGAAATTTTATAAAAGTGTGATCAAGGTCGCGGAACGTTACACATACAATCGCGCTGAAGCCGAAATTCTATCAGGAGATACGAAAAATTGGATTTATCGAATGAACGAATTCGCAAAAGCTCTTCGAGCCAAACGAGTGGAAAACGGACGAGTGGATCTGAATCTTAAGGAGAATAAGGTCGTCACCGATTCCGAGCATAATGTGATCGAAATAGCGGTTCAAGATCGCCTTCAGGCGCATATTCTCATCGAAGAATTTATGCTTTCCGCGAATATTAAAGTGGCGGAATTCATTCGGAAAAAGAAACAACCGACGCTCTACCGAGTTCATGAGCCTATGGACGATGAGAAAATCGAGTCTCTCAATGCATTCTTAAAATTGAATGGAATCAAAACTTTACTGAAAGATTCAAGTTACAAATCCATAAGCGCTGTTTTGAAAGATTTGGAAGGAAAGTCTGCGGAAAGACTCTTCAATATGTTTTTGTTGAGAACCTTTATGCAGGCCTATTACTCGGGTGAACATTTGGGTCATTGGGGGTTGGGTTTTGAAGACTATTGTCATTTCACATCTCCGATACGAAGATATCCGGATCTTATTTGCCACCGAGTCCTGCAAAACATTCTCCTTGGAAAAAAACCTTTATACACTCCGGACGATATGATCACGGCCGGACTTCATTGTTCTCATCAAGAAAGAAAAGCAACCGATTCGGAAAGAGATTATTACAAGTTAAAGGCTTGCAGATATTTGGAAAAAACCGGAATCAAAGAATTCTCAGCCACAATCACAGGCTGTAAACCGTTTCTTATTTTTGTGGATCTAGAAAATCCGACGGTCGATGCGTGTTTGCTTGCTTCCGAATTTACGGACGAGGGCGAAATTAGAATGGATACCGACTTTTCCTTTTATTCTAAGAAATTTACCAAGATTTATACGCTGGGTGATAAGGTCGAAGTGGAACTGGATCGGATCGATTACGAAGAAATAAAGATCTTCGTGAAAATGAAAAAATTCCAGAAGAAAGTATAGACAAAGAGATTCCTCTCCTGTACAACTGTTGGACAGTTGTTATATATAAAACCGTGGCCGCTGTTCGGCGTGCGGGAGGTGAACTTGGAGAAGTTTTTACAAGAACCGATTCCTCGGAGTCGTTTTCTAAAGCTCAGTCTGAAATTTATGGCAATCACGGCATTCGTTCTTCCGGGATTGACCGCTTGTTCCGCCGGATCGATTCCTCGTCTTCGCGGTTTGAAAGAGGATCACTATCTTTCCTTCAAATCGATCGGCGAGGTTTTTTTGAAAGGAAATCCAATCTCCGACTTCGATTTGGGTGTTGCGGTGGATGATTATATTTACGGTCATCCGACGCCGATCGATACGGAGGATGTACTTCTTCTATTAGGTTTGATTCCGTCTTCAAGACTTGCGGCCTTGGCCCTGGATTTTTCCTTTACCCCAATGACTGCTTTGAATGTGGAAGAAAGAGAGAAACGTCTTTTGTCTTGGAAGAATTCTTCCCTGAATTTGAAACGCGGTGCGTATTCTATCATGAGACAAATTTCATTTTTCCTCGTTTCAAAAGATAAACGAATCCAAAAATTAGCGGGATATGAGGCGTAAAGATGAGCGGAATTCCAGCAGCAAATGATAAAATCATAACTCCAAAGAAACACAAAGAAATTATCGAAAGAGAAAATATCCAAGACGGTACTTGGGAGCTAAAAACCGAAGCCGTTGTCATCGGTTCGGGCGCCGGTGGAGCCGTCGCCGCGGCGACGCTTGCGAAGAAAGGTTGGAAAGTTATTTTGATCGAAGAAGGTTCTTACTTCACTCCGGCACAATTTACGGGTGAAGAATTTATGGCCTCTGCAAGACTTTATCGCGACGCGGGCTTTATTGTTTCGGAAGAACAAACTCTCAGTATTCTTCAAGGAAGAACGGTGGGTGGCTCTACAACCGTTAATTGGCAGACGTCATTGTATCCGCCGGATTACGTTACTTCGGAATGGGATCAAAGGTTCGGTCTGAAGGGATATTCCAGAAAAGACATGGATCCTTACGTTTCTTCCGTTCATGAAAGGCTCGGCGTGCACCCGGTTCCTTCCAATCTAATCAATCCGAATAACAATACTTTGATGAAGGGCGGTAAGGCTTTGGGTCTTCATCCCGAAGTATTAAACAACAACAATCGAGGTTGTATCGGTTTAGGAAGATGCGGGTTGGGTTGCCCTATCAACGCAAAACAATCCATGTTTTTGACTTACATTCCCGATGCGATTGAGGCGGGAGCAACGGTGATCGCAAACATGAAGGCGAAAGTCATTCACGACGGAGCGACAAAAGTTGTGGTCGCCGAGTTTACTCCGGACGCGTATGAAAAAGCTCCGGATCAAGTAATTCAAAAGATAAAAATTTCGGCCCCCGTTGTAATCGTAAGCGCAGGCGCAATCGAAGGGCCCGCTCTTTTACAAAGATCCGGTTTAGGAAATGATTGGGTCGGAAGAAACTTAAAAGTGCATCCGACGAGTTCGATCTTCGCCATATTTGATGAAAAAATCAATATGTTCTCCGGACCCCCTCAGTCGGCGGTGATCAAAGACGGTCACAATCAAGACAACACAGGATACGGTTTTTGGTTAGAAGTCGCTCCTTTTCGTCCGACGTTAGCCGCTTCTTTGATACCATTCTACGGTCCTAAACAATTCGAGATGATCGAAAAGTATCCTAACATGAGCGCCGGGATTGTTCTTGTCCGAGACGGGGCCGATGGGGAAGCCAATGCTTCCGTAAAATGGTCTTTAGGTTCCAGAAAGGTTTATTTCGAACTCACACAAGGAGACGGCAAAAATATGCTCCGTGGCTTGAAAATGCTTGCCGAAGTTCAAGCGGCAGCGGGCGCTAAAGAATTGATTTTTCCGTTTCCTGATATGGAAGAACCCGTAAAGGTAGATCGTAATACCAAATTTGATTGGGTCTTGGAAAAAAAATTCAATCCGGGCAGTTTGATCGTCGGCTCGGCCCATCCCCATGGATCGATTCAGGCGGCAGATTCTCCTGAAAAAGGAGCCGTGGACCCAAGTTTGGAATTGTACGGTCACAAAAACATTTTCGTGATCGATGCGTCCGTATATCCGACCGGTCTTTCCGTAAACCCGCAGATTACGACGATGAGTTTTGCTTTGCGGGCTTCGGAAGAGCTTGCTTCTAAAAAGAAGGAAAAATTAGGAAATTTATTATAAACCGGGGTGGAGAGGGATTGCAAATTCACTTTTAAAAAAGACTTCCTCTCTGAAACTGGTCCTATGCACTTCCGGATTCTTCTTTTTTTCATTCTTTTCACTTTCGTTTTAGATCCGCTTTTTGCGGATCTAAAAGAAGGAAAGAAGGCTTATGCCCGAAAGGATTTTGCGAAGGCAATCGACGAGTTTCAAAAATTTAACAATGGAAATCCGTCCTCCGGCGAAGCCTGGATGTACATGGGTTACATTTACGAATATCGAAGGGATTATCCGAAATCGATTCAGAGTTTTAAAAAGGCAGTCAGTCTGAATCTTCCAAAAAAAGATCTCGTAAACTGTTATCAAAAGATCATTCTTTATTTTAATTATCAAAGGGATTATCACGAAGTAATCGCTTATTCAAATCGGGTTTTGAGAATCGATCCGGATCTAACCCACATTCAAAAAATTAGGGCTACAGCCGAGGAAAGGCTTTCTTCCGGTCACGTAGTTCATCATAAACCGAAACGAAATCCTGAAGAAGTCGAAACTTCCGGACCTAACTCGGAAGAGGACTATCAAAAAATTCTAAACAAGGAACCTGGGAATGAATCCGCAAGATGGAATCTTTCCTTGATCTATTCGAATCGTAAAGAATTTCAAAAGGCGGAAACTCTTTTGGAAGGGCTTGTGAAAGACCATCCGGAAAAACAGGATTACCTCTACAAATACGGAGTAATTCTGATTCGTAACGGAAAATATAAGGATGCTCTTCAAGTGTTGGATAAGCTCGAGAGTAAAATCGACGCCGGAAATTCAAAGATGCTCTATTATGCGAACTTGAACCAAGCGGTGGCGTATCATAAAATGAAACGTTACGAAGACGCGGCTAAATACTACAGAAAGTCTTATTCGGCAAATGCAACCGTTCAACCTCTAATCGGTTTGACAAAATTGAAGTATGAAGTGAAGGATTGCGAGAATTCCATAAAGACTGCGGAAAGAGCTTTGGAATTCGGCGAAAGAACTCACGAAATTAGAATGTATCTCGCTCTTTGCAAAATACAGAATAAAGAAGAAGCCGAAGGATATACAATTCTCAAAGAGATCGCTTCCAAGTTGGAAAAGGATAATCCCGAATTCAAAAATCTTCCCGACGTCTACAATGACGGCATTCTAAAATTAGCGCGCTATTATACAAACCACGGCGAATATGAGAAGGCTCTGAGATATTTTCATTCGGTACAATCAAGTGAAGAGGAGGAACGAGAATATCGTTTTTATCTCGGTAAAGCGTATTTTTATACCGGCAAAATTGATCAGGCGATTCTTATGTTGGAAAAGGTCGGAGGTTCGTCCGGAGCCTACTATCTTCTAGCAAAATGTTATGCGAACAAAGACGATCTTGAAAAGACCATGGAATACATCCGACTTGCGGCGAATATGAAACCTTCCATTTGGGCCACCGCCGCCGAAGAAAAGGAATTTGATCGTTTTAAAGGAAAGTCATCTTTTAAAAAATTCTTAGAATCCAAAGGATCGGAAAAAGATAAAAATTTCGATTCACAAGCCTTGGATAAAACCTAAGAAAAATCTACTTCTTTCCTAAGTTTTAGCAAAGATTTGAGATCTACTTGACCGGGCGCCTTGGGTTCGTCCAAACAACAATAAGTAAAAATAGATCCGAATAATTCCGGATAGACTCTGGAAAGAATTCCCATCGTTCCCATACAAATTCCTGTTAGGTGAATATCCTTATCTTCGTAATCGTTTGCAACGATGGAAAAGCCGGATAAAAAATCAGCGAGTTCTTTCACTGAACTCGGAAACACCGCAAACTTATAAATTAATGGAAGATTTCTTTCGTAATTTTTACCACTGAGATAGGAATCATTTTGAATCCAGTTTTTGATTTCTTGTTCTGATAAAATTCCATCGAATTTATGAACGGATCGGATCAAACCGAAACCTTTTTGCGCGAAAGTCTCAAAGAGTTCGTTTGACCGGTTTAACTCAAGATCTAAGTAGTGTTTTTGAATTTGCAGTCCGTCCGAGATTCTTTCAAAATCGATTTCGGATTCTTTTGACCGATGCATTTGATCCGTATCTCCGCTTTGTCTGTAAGTAAAGATACATTTCGCATTCAAACGATCGATTTGAGCCGTTAGTTTTTCTTTGAGAGCCTTAGGAGTAAAAAGGTCCAATCGTATTTCGATCCAATCGCTATGAGGGTGTTCTTTTAGATCGAAGAACTCATCTTCGCTGACGGTCAAAACGATTTGAAATTGTTTCCGAGTCACAGGTTTAAAGGCCTTTCTGCAAGAGATCGTGAATAGATACGATTCCAATCAAAACCTTTCGTTCGTCGATGATCGGGGCCACGGAGATCGGATTAGGCCGCGATTCCATTTGTTTGAGAACTTCGTATGCGTTTTCACCGGAAAGAAAAGCGATGGGATTTGAATTCATTAGTTCTTTGGCGGTAATTGAAGAATCCAGTCCGCCGTCTTTTAATTTTTTGCGAATGTCGAAATCGGTGATAATTCCCAAGAGCCGACCGGAAGCGTCCGTAACTCCGGTCGCACCTTGTCTTTTAACGGTGATTTCCGTTAAAATTTGTTCTAAGTTAGAATCCGGCGATACCTTCGCCAAATCCTTATCGCGACGCATAACGTCGTCTATTTTGAGACTGAGACGTTTTCCCAGTCTTCCCGCCGGATGATAAAGAGCGAAGTCCTCCTTTTTGAAGTCCTTGAGTTCCATAAGACACATCGCAATCGCGTCTCCTAGAATAAGCGCGATCGTAGTGCTGGAGGTCGGAGCCAATTCGAGAGGACAGGCTTCTTTTAGAACCGGCGTTATCAGAACTACATTCGATTCTTTAGCGAGTCTGGATTCGACGTTGGCGGTCATCGCGATTAACTTTGCTCCGATATTTTTGATCGTTGGAATTAAGTTGAGGAGCTCTTCACTTTCGCCGGATTTTCCGATTGCGATAACTACGTCATCGTTTGCGATGATTCCGGCGTCGCCATGAGCTGCATCGGCCGGATGAAGAAATATAGAGGGAGTCCCTGTCGAAGATAATGTGGAAGAAATTTTTTTACCGACGTCACCCGATTTACCCACGCCGATCACAATTAACTTTCCCTTTGATTGAAGAATGAGCTCGATCGCTTCTTTAATTGAAGGATCCAGATTCTTTCTAAAATACAAAATGGATTCTATTTCGGTGTCGATTGCTTTGGTTATTTTTTCAAAAATTGGGTCCAATATTTTCCTCCAGTCTCAACTTTTCAATATCCAGAGTCACTGAAGTCATTAAATTCATTCCCGGGAACTTGACTATAATCTGCTCTTGGTTTTTTCTTTGTATAATTTCGGCATTATATCCGGCGAAAGGTCCTTCTTTGATAAGAACCTTTTTGCCGGGGGAAAGTTTTTCCTGGATATCTATTTGGATTTTATCCGGAAAGGTTTCCAAAAAAGTTTTCACAAGTTGAAGATCCTCGTTCGGAATCACATAAGGTTTCCCCGCGTAGAAAACAAAATGATGCGCCCCCGGCAGTTGGAGAACTTTTACTCGATCTTCAAAAAAGGAAATT
Organism: Leptospira ainlahdjerensis; assembly: GCF_016919175.1. Taxonomy (GTDB): domain Bacteria; phylum Spirochaetota; class Leptospiria; order Leptospirales; family Leptospiraceae; genus Leptospira; species Leptospira ainlahdjerensis. The sequence continues at coordinate 277,559 of NZ_JAFFPU010000024.1, forward strand.
TTTACAAAAATATAAGAAGGATACATCGGCTCTTCCACGACCTTCCATCGATCCGACCATTTTTTCTTTTTCGAAATCAACGGTAAAAAACATTCAATCTTTCGTTCCTGAAAAAGTTTTTTAAGTTTTTTTTCAGCCCTTGGATTGGTATACAACGCATACCATTCGTTGTGATCAGAATTCTTTATCATCTACTTTAAACGAAACTGGAATGATTAAATTCGTTCCTTCTTTGAGATTGAACTTCCAGGTTTTCAGAGCTCTCTTAAATTCTATTTCAAAAACCGAATATTTACAAGGTTCTAACGTTTTGAAAATCTCGGCCTTACCGCCAGGTTTTATTTCTACTTCCCAAGAACAATCTGATTCCAATCTCTGTTCCAGGGCTCCCTGTGGAAAGTGGATTTCATTCTTAAATTTTTCAATTTCTCTCTGTATAGTTCCGGAATCGTTTCGATCTTCCAATTTATTTGATTTCGAATTCTTACCGGCCCCTTCGTTTGAAAACTCGAAAGTGAGGTGAGCGCTGCTTCCCTTTTTCAAAAAAATTCTAAAGTCGGATTTGACGGAAGAATCCGGATTATAGAATAAAAAAGATGTTAATATTAGAATGTGAAAAAGGCCTGAAATTAAAAAGGAAAGTTTTGTACTCACAACCCACTCTTTCGATATCGAATGAACAATTCTATAAACGGAACATCTTCCTCCAAGATACGATTCGATTATAACGAAACAAGCGAAATAAAAAATAGTTGTTTTAACTTTTCGGATCTGAATTCTTACGATACTTTTTAAGATCGTGTCATAATAGGATTTATAAGATGGAATTGCTTCGTGAGCATCCGCAACTGTTTGAGATAATTTCGATTTTATTCACTTGTTCCTTCGTGGGTTGGATCACCAATTACATAGCCGTTCAGATGATCTTCTATCCTAATGATTTTATTGGAATCGGCAATTTCGGATGGCAGGGAATCATTCCGAATCATGCTGTAAAAATGAGTAGTTTGATCGGAAAGGTTTTAACATCCAAAGTGGTCCGCCCACATGAATTGTATGAGAGGGTGGATCCTCATCAGATCAACGATTCGATTCGCGACATCGTAAGAGAAAAAGCGAAAGAAATCGTTCACGACGTAATCGTTGCAGAAAATCCGACTTTATGGTCTCTGCTTCCTAATTCTTTGAAGGAAGATTTGGAAAAAGAAATCCGATCTGAAATTCCGAAACAGATCGAACAGATTTATAAATCCTTTGGAAGAGAGCTTGATGAAGTTTTGGAACTGGATGAAATTATCCGTGTTTCCTTGAGCGGGAAGAATACTAAATTTCTAGTCGAGATGTTCATGCGGTGCGGCGGTCCTGAGTTTTCTTTTATCATTCGCTCCGGAATCTATTTTGGCTTTTTAATCGGATTGTTTCAAGTTGCGTTCATCAATTTTTTTAATCAGTGGTGGACAATGCCCATTATGGGAATCGCCGTTGGTTATTATACCAATTGGCTTGCAATTCTTATGATCTTTCGTCCCTTAAAGCCGAAACGATTTCTATTATTTCGGTATCAAGGTTTGTTCTTAAAAAGACAAAAAGAAGTTTCCAAGGAATTTGCCGCAGTTATCGCTTCTCGCGTCTTAAATCCAGAAAATTTAATCCGACTAATTTTTTTAGGCAAAGGAGGTGATCTGATCATTCAGCTCGTGATTGAAAAAGCGAAATTAATGACGGAAGATAAATTAAAAGAAAAGGCTCCTTTTGCCCCTCTTCTTTTTGGTTCCGAAAGAATCGATAATCTCAAGATAAAAATTGCTGATCACATTCTATGGATCATTCCACAAGTTGCGGATCGAATTCAAAGTTATATCACAGATTCGCTTCAAATTGAAAAAACTGTGGCAGATCGTTTAAGCGTGTTGCCGGCCGATGAATTTGAATCCTTATTACATTCAGTTTTTAAAGAAGATGAAATGACTTTGATTATTTTAGGAGCCTTAATGGGAGGTTTCGTTGGTCTTATTCAAGCCTATCTCGTTTTTATGTCTTAAATGAAATCCGATTCATCTAACCCTTTCGTATTATATTAGAAATTTCTTAAATAATTATTCGAAAATTTACCGTATTTCTTGCTGTTATAAAGAATGGTATCTTTTCCAATCGAAAATAAAATTCTCCTTTATAGGAACCATTCCTTTTTATGCGATGTAAATGTTAGGGTATTCGAATGAGAAAAAATCTTCCGGTCACAAATCGAGAAATTCAAATTCCTCCGAGTGCGGTATTAATTTCAAGAACCGATGTAAAGGGTAGAATTTCTTATGTTAGTCAAGATTTTGCGGAAATAAGCGGCTTTTCTGAAAAAGAAATGTTAGGCGAGCCGCATAATTTAATTCGTCACCCAGATGTTCCTCCGTTTGTTTATCGTGAAATGTGGGAAACGATTCTAGGAGGAGATCCTTGGAACGGAGTCGTAAAAAATCGCGCTAAGTCGGGCGATCACTATTGGGTAGACGCGACCATTACTCCGGTAATGAGCGACGGAATCGTAACCGGTTATATGTCCGTTCGCAAGAAAGCTTCCGCAAAACAAATTGCAAGGGCCGAGATTCTTTTTAGAGAATTGCAAAATACGGATTCGCTTGTCTGGAAATTTAAAGTTATCATCAAGTCCTTGCTCAAAAGGTTGGGTCTTGCAGGAAAAATTCTCATCTACAGTTTACTCGTTTTTGTTCCGCTTCTATTTGCGAATTTCGAATGGATTGGTAAAGGTGTTATTCTTCTTCCCTTGTTGGGAATCACTTGTGGTTCTTTCGGGATTATTCTTCTGATTCTTACTATCCTCGGGTATCGAAAGAGAATTCAAGAGATCATAAAAATTCAAAAGGAAATCGTAGCCGGAAATTTTTTGATAGAGATTCCCGCGAGAAGAGAATATTCCGAGGTGGCCGAAATTTATTCTACGCTAAGGGTTCTCGTGATCAGCATCTGGGGATTGTTGGTTCAAATCAAAGAGAATTTCGAAAAGAATAACGAGCTCTATAAATATCTTTCTTTATCTTCGGATAAATTTCAGTCAAGTACCCATTCTCAAGCGACTTCCGTTGAAGAAACTGCATCCGCTTCTCATGAGCTTTCCTCAACTTTGGAGGAAATCGTAAAATCGATTCAATTTCAGTCTTCGGGATTGGCGGCAATTAACGAAGGAATCGGAAAAGTCAACGAATCCATTCAAAACGTTTCGAAATCGATGGATACTCTTTCGACTCAAACGTCTTCTGTAAAACAGAAGGCGTCTCAAAGTGAAGAAACTTTCAGTAGAGCGATTCTTGCGATGGATGAGATTAAAGAATATTCGAACGGTATTTCCAAAATTATAGGAATCATTACCTCTATCTCCGAAAAAACGAATCTACTTGCGTTGAATGCTTCGATTGAATCTGCAAGAGCCGGGGAAGCCGGAAAAGGTTTTAGCGTAGTCGCAGAAGAAATTTCAAAACTTGCAGATCAAACTCGAAATTCCATCAAAGATATCGTAAGTCTGATCGGAAACACAACAAAAGCAGTGGATTTTGGTGCGGAAAAATTTCAAGAATCCTTATCGATCGTAAAGGAATTAACCGATTATATTGGTGAAGTGAATTCTTCCGCGACGATCGTAACCGCATCCTTGGCCGCTCAAGCCGAAAAATTAAATGAGATCCGAAAGAATACGGATCAGGTGAATCGACTCGGAGAAACAGTGACGGAATCCTCTCGCTTTCAAAAAGTGGCCTCCGATGAAATCGCATTGTCCATGCAGAATATCGCGGAGAACTCGGAGTCGATAGCAAAAACGTCCGAAGAGATCAAACTGACGGTCGACGAATCGGTTCATAAAGCGATCAAGTTGAAAGATATTCTGAAACATTTTAGAACGAATTGAATTCTAAAATAAACGAATCTATCAATTCTTAGAAGAAGCGGCTCATTTTACTTCTCCGGCTTTCCAATTTTGCCGATAATGAAAACGGATGGAGAATCGATTCCTAAGACTAACGATTTTTATTTCGATAGCGATTACGCTTTTTTCTTTTTGGGATCATCATCTTGTTCGTTACCTGAAAGATTTTATCGTTTTTATTCATGAGATAGGACACGCTATCGCAGCGCTTTTAACGGGCGGCACCGTACATGCGATCGAACTTCACGGAAACGAATCCGGAGAAACGATTGCGATTCCGAGTTCCGGAAAAGGTTCATTTATTTTTGTGGTTTCGGCCGGATATCTCGGTTCTTGTTTGATCGGCGGTTTTCTTTTGAACCGGGGTTTTTCAGGCAAAATGATCCGTCCGACTCTGATTTCTTTTGGAGCGATTCTTCTCCTTATGACGATCTCTTATTCGAAACCCGGTAACTTAGCACAGTATACCGGAATCCTCTGGGGTTTGGGCTTCGTTTTACTCGGATTTTTCAATCTTAAAATGAACCACTTTGTTTTGGTGTTTATCGGAACGAGTATCACTCTCTATAGTTTATACGATCTTTTAGATTTCACCGGTAACATCGTTTATACCGACGCCGGGATTATGGCGATGTGGATTACTGGCGCAAGCGCTTCTCAAAGCATTCCGAAATCAGTCATTGTCTTGGGATATTTGATTGCTCTCCTCTGGTCTTTTTTTAGCTTATCCATCATATTCGTCTCGGTGAAGAAAGTCTTCCAGTCCGGATCTCAGGATTCGGAATCGTTATTAGAAGAAGATTCTTTCCACTTTCCCGAGGGTGCAAATGCAGAAACTCCTTTTCCCGGAGATGTTACTCCGGAAGTTATGGAATGGTTTTTCAGTAAGGGACTCGATTTAAACGGAAAACCCTTGCCCGCTGAATTTTTGGAAAAAGAAGAACAATGAGCAAAAAAAGAATACTTATTACCGGTGGAGCCGGCTTTATCGGATCCCATCTTTGTAGCAAACTTTTAGATGAAGGCAACGAAGTTATCTGTCTTGATAACTTGCATACCGGAAGAAAGAAAAATATCGAAGAACTTTTCAAACATCCGAAATTCGAATTTATAAGACACGACGTCACGGATCCGATCAAACTGGAAGTGGATCAGATTTACAACATGGCTTGTCCAGCAAGTCCGGTTCACTATCAATCGAATGCGATCAAAACGATAAAGACAAATGTTCTTGGAATGATGAATATGCTCGGTCTTGCTAAAAGAGTGAAGGCAAGAATTCTTCAGGCATCCACGAGTGAGGTCTACGGGAATCCTTTGGAACATCCGCAAAAAGAGTCCTACTGGGGAAACGTAAATCCGATCGGAATCCGCAGTTGTTATGATGAGGGGAAACGCGTTGCTGAAACTCTTTGTTTTGATTATGAGAGGAATCACGATGTGGACATTAGAGTGATTCGTATTTTTAATACATACGGACCGAAGATGCTTCCCGACGACGGAAGGGTGGTCAGTAATTTTATTGTTCAAGCTCTCAAGAAAGAAGACATAACCATTTATGGAGACGGAGAGCAAACTCGTTCTTTTTGTTATGTGGATGATCTTGTAAACGGAATCATCCGCATGATGAATACCGAGGATTTTTCAGGTCCGGTTAACCTCGGAAACGATGGAGAATTTACGGTGAGAGACCTTGCGGAATTGGTTCTGAAAGAAACCGGCTCTTCTTCAAAAATCATTCTTAAACCTTTACCTCAGGACGATCCCGCACGAAGAAAACCGGACTTAACCCTTGCAAGAAAACACTTGGGTTTCGAACCAAAGGTCGCTCTCGTTGACGGAATTCGGAAAACGATCGAATACTTTAAAAATAACTTGGATTAAATTTACGCGAAGAAAATCTGGACGTACCTTAACGAAACGTGTCCGGAACACGCTTATATCACCGGGAATAAATTATGAATATTGGAATTCTAAAAGAAGCTAAAGAAGAAACAAGAGTATCCGTAACTCCTGACATCATCGATGCGTTAAAAAAGATCGGCGCTTCGGTTCTGGTGGAAAAGGGAGCCGGAGAACAGTCCTTTTATCATGATGAGGACTATAAGAAAGCGGGAGCCAGTCTCGTTTCTCGTCAAGATATCATCAGCAAATCTAATATCATTGTGAGTCTTCATCTAGCGGATCCTGCAACGCTCGCAAAAATTAAACCGGGAACAATCTATCTCGGAATGTTTCAGCCTGCTATGAATGCCCCAACGATTCAGAAACTTGCCTCTAAAAAAGTGGAAGTTCTCAGTTTGGATGCGATTGCCAGAATTACCAGAGCACAGTCTATGGACGTTCTTTCTTCTCAAGCGACGGTTGCCGGTTATAAGGCGGTAATTCTTGCGGCTTCTCATTTAGCCAGATTCTTCCCGATGCTCACAACAGCGGCCGGAACGATCACACCCGCTTCCGTGTTGATTATCGGAGCAGGTGTGGCGGGTCTTCAAGCGATAGCATCCTCCAGAAGACTGGGGGCGGTAGTCGATGTGTTCGATACTCGACCGGAAGTGAAAGAGCAGGTACAATCTCTCGGCGCAAAATTCGTCGAAGTGGAAGGCGCTCAGCATTCTGCGGCGGCTGGCGGTTACGCGGTGGAACAAACCGAAGAATACAAAAAGCGTCAGCAAGAAGCGATTGATAAATTTGCACAAAAAGCAGATGTAATCATCACAACAGCATTGATTCCGGGTAGAAAGGCTCCGCTTTTAATTACGAAAAAGATTGTGGATAATATGAAATCTGGTTCCGTAGTGGTCGACCTTGCTTCTTCTATGGGTGGAAACTGCGAATACACAAAGCACGGTCAAAACGTAGTAACTCCAAAAGGTGTTACAGTGATTGGTCATAAGAATCTGGCTGGATCGATTCCGAACGATGCATCAAAAATGTTTAGCAAGAACGTTCTTAACTTTTTGAAGTTGTTGATTAAAGAAAAGAAAATCAATCTGGACCTGAACGACGAAATTCTTTCATCCACAGCGATCACTCACGCTGGGGAAATTCGTCATAAGCTTACGTTAGATGCTCTTGGATCGAAATCAGGCGCAGCAAAACCTAAGAAAAGCGCTTCCAAGAAATAATCCCACTACACCGAAGATGGATCCTATGATCCATCCGCCGATCACATCGCTTACAAAGTGATGTAGAGAAAGCAACCTTCCGAATCCGGCTAAGAAACTGATAAGAATCAAGGCCGGAGAAAATTTAAATAAAAATACAAGAATTAAGACCGCTGTCATCGAGTTTGCGGCGTGTGCGGAAGGGAAAGAATGTTTCATATCCGGATTGGAATCAACTTTTCCGGCGACCGTGATCAAGGGCCGCTTTCTCGCGATTAGTTTTTTTAGG
>NZ_JAFFPU010000044.1:0-22500 GCF_016919175.1 Leptospira ainlahdjerensis
TATCGGGATAAGAAAGTTCTGATCCTCGAACAACATTTTAAGGCGGGAGGATTCACCCACGTTTTCAAACGAGAGGGGAAATTTCTCTGGGACGTGGGAATCCATTACATAGGAGATATGGATGAGAATTCCATGCTTCGAAAGATTTTCGACCTCATCACAAGAAAGGAAATCCAATGGTTTAAAATGCCTCAGATCTTCGAAAAGTTTGTCTATCCGGGAATCACCTTCGGAGAGAATAGCGATCCCGAAAAATATAAGAAAGATCTAATGTCTTTATTCCCCGAAGAATCGAAAGCCATCGGACATTATTTTGAAGACGTTCAGAAAGTTGCCGGCTGGCACGGAAGACACATGATGCTCAAAGCTCTTCCCCCATTCTTAGATAAATTCGGACACGCGATCGATCTGATCGGCGCGGACTCCGCATTGATCACCACCAAAGAATACATGGATAAGAATTTTAAATCCCCCAAACTGAAAGCCATTTTGGTTTCACAATGGGGAGATTACGGACTTCCACCTTCTCTCAGCGCGTTTGCGATTCATGCGTTGATTGTCGCGCACTATCTCAAAGGGGGTTATTATCCGATCGGAGGCTCCGGAGTGATCTCGCAATCGATACAAAAGATCATCCAAGAAAAGGGAGGAAGAATTCTTCTTTCCCGTGAAGTTCAGGAAATTCTCATCCAAGACGGAAAGGCCGTCGGCGTTCGAGTTAAGAATCGAAAAAAATCCGAAGAAGCCAAACAAGACATCATTGAAGAATATACGGCAGACGTCATCGTTTCCAACGCGGGAGCTTACAACACTTATACGAAACTCATTCCTTCCCGATATCAGATTCCATTCTTAGATAAACTCAAATCCTTTACCGATCGTTTTCCTTTGACCGCAAACGTGACCTTATATCTCGGTTTGAAGAACGATCCCCGCGAGATGGGATTTTTAGGTGAGAATTATTGGATCTACAGCTCCTTCGATCACGATCAAAATTTCAAAGAAGGTTTTCACTGGATTGAAGGCGACAACAAGATTCCGGGCGTATATCTTTCGTTTCCGTCGCTCAAGGATCCGCACTCACACGGACATACAGCGGAGGTAATAGCATTCAGCGACTACGGACCTTTCGCAAAATGGAAGGACCAACCTTGGAAAGAAAGAGACGAAGATTATATGCAGTTAAAAGATTCCATACGAGACCGGCTTTTGGATTATCTCGAAGAACATTTCCCGGGTTTTCAGGCAAACGTAGAATACAGTGAAGTTTCGACTCCTCTTACCACGGAACACTTTACTCTTCACAAAAGAGGAACCATCTACGGACTTCCTTGCGTTCCGGATCGTTTCCGCGAAAAAGAAGCTCCCTGGTTTTCTCCCGTGACTCCCATAAAAAATTTATTTCTTACAGGAGCCGATGCTGCTTCTCCCGGGATGAGCGGGGCGATGATGGGCGGTATCAGCGCCGTCGCTCATCTCACGGACGGCCTCAAGATGATCCAGATTTTCCGAGAAGCCGGTAAAAAAAGATAAAAATCCTTTTTCGCGATATTACTCGCGTGCTGAGAATTTGCTCTTCTTTTCATACGGTATTGTAACTAAACAAATTTTGCTTGATCTATCTTCCAGATAGTATCTAACAGATACAGAACTGTTTTTTTACTCCGGGTTTTATTTTTATAATACTGAGATGAAGTTTTTCAAAGGCTCTCCAAATCACTGCTCCATTCTCGATCGACTCCATCAAAATCCTTCCTTTTTTTCGGAGTTATCTTTCTAAATGGCCAGAATCAATAAAACACGTTATGCGCTCTTGGGAATTCTCGGAGAAGCGCCTATGAACGCCTATGAGATCAAAAAAACGATAGAACAGAGTATCGGTTTTTTTTGGCAGGAAAGCTTCGGACAAATATACCCGATCCTCAAACAACTCGAAAAAGAAGCCTGTCTAAAATCCTCGAAAGAAAAAAAAGGAAGCGGATCCGAAACAACGATCTACAAGATAACGCCCAAGGGAAAAAAAGAACTCAAAGACTGGATCGAAAAGCCGATCGAAAAAACTCCATATCGGAACGAACTTCTTTTAAAACTTTTTTTCGGAAATCACGTTAAAAAAGAAGTTTTGATCAAACATCTAGAGGATACCAAGGAAGAAGTCCTTCGTCTGATGGACATTTACGAGAATATTCGGAAATTCGTGACTGAGATGGAAAACCCCAAAACAAACAAAACTCTGAGTTTGATCACTCTTGATTTTGGAATTACGACCGCAAAAGGATTTTTGGATTGGACGGAAGAATCCCGTAATAAGATAAAAAATTCCGATTTTTAATACGAACTCGTTTTTCTACTTTCCAGTCGGATGAATATCTCTTAGGCTAAGAACGGCGGCAGACGGGAGTTTGATCCTGGCGCTCCGTTTCAAATAGAGCCTTATGAATTTTCCCCCTCTGCACGAAACAATGAATCTTAGCTGGTCTCCCTTTGCGTTCTATTCCGCACTTTCCTTTTTCATCTTCATTTTCAATCTTTACATCACTTATAAGAATCTGAGAATACAGGGAAGCAAAGAATTCCTATTTGTACTTCTTGGATTTTCGATTTACTCCTTCGGAAGCTTTTTTGAAATCCTTTGCAGAAACGAACGATGGATCCTATTCTGGGACGACTTTCAGTTTATCGGAAACGATATCATCGTAATCGCGATTTCATTTTTTATTCCCAGGGTTACTTCCCTCACGTTTGTCTATAAATTTCCTTTGGTGATTTTTCTATTCATTTTCCCCATCTGTAACGAATTTCTAATATGGTCCGGTGTTCATCCTGAATGGATCCGAAACGATGTCCGTTTTCTTACGGATTTTTCATGGAAGGCTCTTGTATATGACTACGGCCCTTGGATGCGGGTTTTTGTAGCCTATTATCTTTCTGCCCAATTTCTAATCGTCGTCCTTCTCGTCTGGAGGTTCGTAACGCTCAAGGGTTTCCGTAAAGTTCAAATGTTTTTGCTTTTGATCGGAATCCTTTTTCCATTCCTGGGGGCTCTGATGACCGTTGCCGGTCTTTTCCCTTTTCTCAATCCTCATCTTGACGTTTTCCCAATCACCGGCTCCATCGCCGCTCTGATTTGGGCTTACGGACTCTTTTACTTTCGGATGATGGATCTGATTCCGGTGGCAAGAGACAAAGTTTTCAATCTAATTCAAGATGGAATTCTAATATTAGACAACAATAATGTAATTCTAGACTACAATAAAGAGGCTGTAAAGTTGTTTCTAAATCGCCTCGACACGGCCGAAGTAACCCTCAAAGAGGTTTATCCGGACCTGGATCACCTCATCCAAAGATTTAAGGGCGAAAAGATCGATTCGATTCCGGATTTACGCCTCTTTGTAAACGGAGAATTGAGATATTACGAAGTCACTCTTAGAAACTTTTCAGCCCAATCCGATCGGAGCGACTTCTGGATTCTTACCTTAAGAAATATCACTGAAAGAAAGTTAGGCGAAGAAAGAGCGATCGAAGAAAAAAATTTCTTGAATATGATTCTGGATTCGACCCGAGTTCTTTTTGTGGCGCTGGATAGGGAAGGAAAAATCCTTCGATTCAATAAGGCCTGCGAAAACGCATTCGGATATCGCTCCGAAGAAGTCCGAGGGTATCCCTTCTGGGATATTTTTGCCGAAGCTCACAAAAAGGATCAGATCAGAAAGATTTATCTAAGAATGGTTCGAGGAAAGTTTCTTCCCAAGACCCAAGAACAGTGGATCGGAAAATACAAGGAAAGAAAACTCATCCAATGGGAGAACAGGGAAATCAAAGATAAAAACGGAAGGACAAATTATATCATTTCAGCCGGAGCGGATCTCACGGACGTTTACAACGCGGAGAATGAAATCGCAAATCTACGATCCGCGTATTCCGAAATCACAAAAAAGAATCAGTTGATCGAAGATCAAAAAAAAGAACTCGAAGAAATCATCGATACTCTTACAAAAACCCAGGCTCAACTTGTTCAAGCCGCAAAACTCGCGGACTTAGGACAACTTGTCTCCGGAATCGCCCACGAAATCAACAATCCGTTAGGCGCCATTCAAGCTTCCAATCAAAACATACAACATTATACGAAATCTTTTCGGGAAAAATCGAAAGACTACTTCCAACTCTTAAACAGACTCCCTCAAAGAATTCGAGACCTAATTTCCTCCTTGATTCACTTTGCAGGAGCCAATTCCGATCTTGTACTCGGTTTGGAAAGAAGAAAACGAGTTAAGGAAATCGGAAAGAATCTTGAAAGAATCGGAATCCTCCAACCTTCAAACGACCTCTGCGAAATCGCGATCGAATGCGGAATCTATGGAAGGGAAGAGGAATTTTCGGATATTCTCAAACACCCCGAAGTTATCTCGATTTTAGAATTGATCACCGATCTTTTAGGACCTGAAAGAAATTCCCACACGATCCAAACCGCGGTCGAAAGATCGTCCAAAATTCTTTACGCCCTCAAAAGCCTCGCGCATTTCGAAAGCAATAGTATTTTAGAAGAATCGAATATTAGAGAAAACATAGAAATCGTCCTTGCGCTTTATCAGAACCTATTCCGTCACGGAGTGGATCTTTCAGTAGAATTCGAAGAACTTCCCCCGGTTCCGATCTATCGGGACGACCTTCTTCATCTCTGGACCAACCTCATCATGAACGCGGTCCAAGCGATGAACTATTCAGGAAAATTGAATATTGTAGGTCTTCGAGAAAACGGTTATGCGGTCATCAAAGTGGAAGATTCGGGTCCGGGAATTCCGGATTCTTTAAGGGATAAAATTTTCGATCCTTTCTTTACTACCAAACCCCCGGGAGAAGGAAGCGGCCTAGGGCTGGATATCTGTCAGAAGATCGTGGAAAAACACAACGGAAAAATAGGATTCGAATCACAACCGGGAAAGACGGTGTTCACCGTTCGACTTCCCTATCGACATTCTTAGATTTTTTTGTTAAGCGACATCGAACTATAAAATTCCCTTTCGAGGGAGAAGCCGAATTTCATCCGGATAAACAGCGTCGGGAAGCGTGGAAAGAGTCGCTAACCACTTTCCAAAGTCGTCAACAGGGATCATATCATCCTGATCAAAACCTTCTCTTCCCTTCCAGATATCCGTGTAAACCGCGCCCGGATAAACCGTAATCACACGAATCCCTTTCGGTTTTAATTCTTCTCGAAGCGCTTTGGCAAAACCAGCGATCGCGTGCCTACTCGCACAATACGCGGTCGATTCCGGAAAGCCTTGATAACCCGCGGTAGAGGAAAGATAACAAAGAAAAGCTCCGGGTTTTAATAAAGGAAGAATTTCCTTCGTTAGAACAAAGAGAGAATTCACGTTGAGAACGAAATGAGCATTCCATTCTTCTAATGTAATTTGTCCCACCGGTTTAAAGAGGCCGCTCCCAAAGGTAAAATAGACCCCCGATAAAATAGGAAATTGTCTCTGCAAGGAAGACACAAATCCGGGAACTTCCGAAGTTCTGGAAAGGTTACAGTGATAATTCTTTCCAAATTCGAACGGGGATTCGGACTCACGTTCGATTCCGGCTCTGGAGATCCCGATCGCGTTCTGACCGAGCGTATTCAAATTTTCTAATACGGATTTTCCGATTCCCGAGCCGGCTCCCGCGACTAAAATGGGTGAAATTTCCTTAGAGGAAGACAAAACTTTTTCCCTTACGAAAAAGTTGCCGGATATACCGGAAACTCCGTGGAAAAAACTTCGGCCCGATCACGATCGGCGGAGGATTGTTCTTGGCGAACCGCTTTTGTTTCTCTTGGATAAGATAAACTCTTCCAAGAAACCATATATTTTAGAATAAAATCGGTGGCTTCCAGATTTCGATTGGCGACGATCAGATCCTTTCCCCAAACCGTAATCCCGTGTTTTTCGATGATACAAAACGGAACGACGGGCTTGTATTCTTTCAGATATCTTTCCAAACAATCGGAAATGTCCTGAACATTCGGAAAATTGTATATTACAGGAACATAAACTTTCGGATTCTCATCCCAGATCCCGTAAGCTTTTAAGATTTCGATGGAGGGAAGTTCCAGAAGAGCGATCGGTTCCGCTTTGGAAGTATTGGCTCCGATCAGATTGGATTCCAAGGTGTGAACGTGAAGCCCGCAGCCGGCGCCTTCTACGGCTCTATAAACCGCGCGGTGAATCGAAGTTTCCGCACTGGGTTTGAGTCCCTTTTCGGGTTTTGCTCCCTTAGAAGACGCGGGTTTTCCCGATTCCAAATCTACAAAAAGAAAATTACGTTTGTTTAATAGGTTTTTGTCGAGTCCGCTTCCGCTGACCCAGAATCCGGATTCTCCCGGGAAACGAACAGAGAGATTGCCGGCGGTTCCGGGCATCCATCCGTTTTTGTGATAAGCGGCTCCCAAGGATGAGAGCCGTTCCAGTTGTTTTTTGACGGACATATCAGTCCAAGGAATTGGTTTCTTCGACGTAGTTCGGAACCCAACCGCTCATGTCTTGGAAGTAACGCACTGCCTTGATTCTTTTTTGATCGTCAAGATAGAACCAGTGATTGGTGTTTCTCGGAACGGAAATAAAATCGTCTTTCACAACGTGAACTAAGAATTTTTCGCCTTTGAGAGCAAAACCGAAAACTCCTGAACCGTCCACGATATATCGAACCTCTTCGTCCGTATGATAGTGAACTCTATCAAACTTTGCGAGCATCTCGCTCAAACCGGAGACGTTCGGATGAAGTACAATCAGATCTCGGGATTGGTATCCTTCTTTTTCTTTTAAGGTTTGAAAACGATCGTCGAGTTTACCTAAGAGACTTTCCTTCTCAGCGTCCGCCAAAACTTCTTTGTTCGTAAGTTCGGCCGCATCTTCCGGCACTTTCCAATGATCGTAATCGATTCCTCTTTCTTTGAGAAAGGATTTTACTTCGTTTGTCTCCTTGATTTCAGGAAGACCGTTTTGTCTTACTATCGTTGCCATAGTAGATACTCCGCAGATTTTATTTATTGACCCTTTCTACGTAAGTGAGATCTCGCAGGTCTATTTTTACGACGTCGCCCTGCTTAACGAAAATAGGAACGTTGATTTCTCCGCCGGTTTCGACGGTGACGCGTTTTTGCGCGGTTCCGGAAGTGTCGCCTTTTAGACCTTCTTCCGCATAAGTAACCTCTAAGATGGCAAAGTTCGGAGGAATGACTCCGATCGGTTTTCCTTCGTAGAAAGTAACTTCCATCGCGGTTTCTTCTTTTAAGAAGGGAAGAATGTCTTCCACATATTCTTTAGACACCGGCATTTGTTCGAAGTCGTTTGAGTCCATGAAGATGATATCATCTCCTTCGGTGTAGCAGATGGTCATATTTCTTTTTTCTAACTCGACACTTTCTAACTTTTCTGCCGCTTTGAAGGTCCGTTCGATGGAACTGTTTCTGGTGAGATTCTTCAGTTTTGTTCTGATAAAAGCGGAACCTTTACCCGGGTTTACGAATTCGGTTTTTACAACCGAGTAGAGATCCCCTTCCACTTTGAGAACCATACCTTTTTTTACTTCTGTGATACCAAGAGTCATGGATTTTCCTAAGAATAAATTGCGCACCTTCTATTGGTTTTGAAACAGGCCCCCTGTCAAGAAAAAGAAGCCCGTGACAACGCGATCCGATAAGGGAGCGTAGTAGCCAAATCGCAGTGCATTCCCGACCGATCTTGGGAGCGAGGTTGGGTTGAGTTTCGCGTTTGGCTCTTAGAGAAGCAAAGAATGAGCGCCCATAACCTTACCTGAAGTTGCCTGAAGGATCTCAAGAAGAAACTGTCGGAACTACGACGCCCTCCCGTAAAAGTCGCGCGCCCCGCCCGAATTTCGGGTGGTGGGGAGGGGGCGGAAAAGACCACGGCGGACTTTCCTCTATCACAAAATCAAACTTTTCGCAAGAAAAAACTCCCTTGTAGGAACTCTTACAAAACCCTTTTCTAACAACGATTCTTGTTGTATCCCCCGCAACTTGTGAGTAAGGTTATACAACGCGACTCCTCGGGAGCCGTCTATAAAGTGCAATCAAAGCAACCCGTCCTTCAAGGGCAAGATTTGAGTCTTGAGGCCAGTCTACAGAGTTCGTTGAACGATCGGACGCATCCTAAAACAATGTGGTAATTTGTAATAATTCAGGTTCGAATTGTAATAGACTTTTTTGAGATCAAAAACACGCTCCCGGGGAACTCAAGTAGGAACATAAATCAGACGTATGAAATTGAAATCTCTCCTCCTAGTCGCAATCATCCTAACGGCCGCGTTTACCGGGAATTGTAAGCCGAAAGAAACGATCACGGTGACCGGTTCCGAAACCATGCACGTGATGCTTCAGATGATCGGATTGGAATATTCCAGAAAAAGATCCGGAACACAAGTAATCGTTAACGGCGGCGGTTCAATAGAAGGAATCGAAAAGTTATTCCAAAGAAAGACGGACATCGCCGCTGCGAGCCGACCCCTTACGGAAAAAGAACTCAAAGAATTCGACTCGAGAGGAAAATTTGAATCTCTCGCGGTCGCTTACGACGGAATCGCAATCATCGTAAATCCATCGAACACGGTTCGTAAGATCAGCCTGGAAACGGCTTCGAAAGTGTTCTCAGGAGAAATTACCGATTGGTCTAAGCTCGGCGGCAAGGCCGGAAAAATCCAAGTCGTCGTTCGAAACGACAAGTCTGGAACCGCGGCCTATTTTGAAACTCATGTCTTAAAACAAAAAGATCTTGGACTGAAAAAATACGAGGCTCGTACGGATGTAAAATATGCGGATTCTTCCAAAATTGTATCCGATAACGACACAATGGCGGCCTTCATCGATTCCAATCCGAACGCGATCGGGTTTATGGGAATGGGAAGCGCTCTTTTCGAAAACAAAGGAAGAGTTCGTGCTTTAGAATATTCCTTATCCGGAAAGGAACCGTATGTGGTTCCGAGTATCGAAAACGTTTACAACAGAACCTATGAGTTATCGAGAGGATTGTATCTATTCTATCTTTCCGATCATGGACAAAAGATCGATGATTTTATAACATATGTTACGAGTGAAGACGGGCAGAAGGCGATTTTGAAAAGCGGATATCTCCGCGGATCTCTTCCAACGGTAGAAGTCGAAGTAAAAAAATAGGATAAAAGCAAAGAATCCCGAGTTTTTTTGAAAGGAAAAGGATTGATTTTCAACATTCTCGGGATCTAATACTGTTATGGGTCGCCGTATTTTACTCGGAATCGTTGCACTGATCGTCGCAGGATGTTTTCTTGCGGACGGTTTTGCAGAGAGTAAATTAGAATCTTATAAACCCCTTGTAAGAACCAAGGCGCAATCCAGAAACATCACTCAAGTTTCCAATCCATTCACAAAAGGAATTTCATTCGGTGACGACGACAAAGGCCGAGTCGACTTTCTCAGACTGGATTGTTTCTCCGGTAAATTCTTACCCAACCAAACCGTCCCAAAAATCGAAATCATCTCCGGTAGAGTTTCTCTCTCGTTTCGTTATCTCTCTCTGCCTCCACCGACGGCTGTTTAAAGGAACATTCAATTCTGTATTAGGGAGTAAGTCTTCCCGTTTTGAGGCCGTTGTTTCTTTGGGCAAAGAGAAACTCCTTCCTCGGACGCACACAGAATCTCCTTTTTGGAATTATTCTCATTCTTGTCCTGAATCTCCTAAAACATGAGAATGTCCTAAAACCGGAGATGCAATATAAAACGATGGCCGGAAAGCAGGTTTCGAAAGTCCTCCTTCCGGCTTTTTTTAGGAAGATTGGATTTCAGTTCTTGGTTGACGGAAGAAGAGAAGATTCGAGGATTTCAGAAGAACAACGGAGTGATTCCACTGTCGACTTTTCCTTTTACCCAAACCTCATCCTTCCAAAACCAAACCACAAACCAGCCAGAGCGGCTAAATTGGAAATGGCAGATTCAAAATCGAATCAAAACACAAGAAGAACTTTCTAGTAAAATCGAACTTTCGCAAAAAGAAAAACTCTCCTTTGATGCCTGTTCGACATTTTTCGAATTCTCCGTAACTCCTTATTATCTGGATCTCGCCGATCCCCGGGACCCGAATTGCCCGATTCGACTTCAGATCGTTCCACGGGAAGAAGAACTCATTCGAAACGGTTTTGAAAAACAGGATCCGCTCGCGGAAGAATCTTATATGCCGGTCAAAGGTGTCACACATCGTTATCCGGATCGAGCGCTCTGGTATCTTTCCCATGTCTGTGCCGTCTATTGTAGATTCTGCACCCGGAAAAGAAAGGTAAGCAAATCCCTCCACACACCGGGAAAGGAAGAATGGGATCAGGCCCTCGCATATTTTAGAGCGCATTCGGAAATCAAAGAAGTGATTCTTTCCGGTGGGGATCCGCTCAATCTCTCCGACGATCGATTGGATTATCTTCTTGGGGAGCTCAAATCCATTTCTCATATCAATCAGGTGAGAATTCACAGCCGTTATCCGGTAACTCTTCCGATGCGAATCGATTCTTCCCTTTGTAGGGTTTTCAAAAAACACTTCCCGGTTTATCTCGTCACACACTTCAATCATCCGAAAGAAATCACTCCTCTCGTGAAGGAAAGAATCGCACTTCTCATCCAAGAAGGAAACGTGATGGTTCTCAATCAAGGTGTACTTTTAAAAGGAATCAATGATTCTCCCGAAACTTTGAAAGAACTCTTTTACGGTTTGACCGCGATCGGAATCAAACCCTACTACCTCCATCAGTGCGATGAGGTTTGGGGAAGCGGCGGTTTTCGAGTGGAAATCGAAAAGGGAGTCGAAATTATGAAACAGATTCGAGGAAGAATTTCCGGACTCTCTGTTCCTCTTTACGTCGTCGATCTTACCGGAGGCGGAGGTAAGATTCCTTTGTCTTCGGAGTATCTTGCCGAAAAGAAGGAACATTCCTATGTCTTTCGGAATTATCAGGATGATCTTTATGAAATCAGTTACTAATATTCGGAATTCTTTTTGTAGCTCCGGCTGGAAACCGTCCGCTTGCAGAGGGGTTACTCAAAGGATTCTTCTTTGTTTTTTTTTCCTCTTGTTTTTCGGACTCGACTTTTTAGCGGCCTGTAAAACGCCCGAAAGTAAGGGGGCCGTGACTTCGACGGAAACTCCGCGTTATCTAAGACTGAATTACGACGTGGTCTACGAAACGTCCGAGGGAGTCACACTCCTTAATTCGGGAAGACTTTTTGCGAGGGGTTTGTTTTACGAATTCCGGATCCAATCTTCTCAGAGCAAATACGAATTGATCAGGGTTTCTTCCTATACGGAAGACAATCAGATTGATTTTAAGCATCTTTTGTCTTCGGAAGAAATGAGTTCTCTTCAAAATAAACAGTATCAATATTTCTCGATGCCGAATGATTCGAGAGCCAGCGTCTTGACGGGGATCCATAACGGAAATTGTTACATCCGCTGGGAATGGCAGAAGGAATCCTTTGTTTTTGTCTTTGAAACGGACCTAAAAAACGAAAACGGCGATTCTCCCGGAGGGCTTGGAAAAGAATTTCATGAAAATATCCGTAAAGGTCTCAGAATTTTTTAGTCTTCTTGACCAATTCTGTACAGGTCCATATTCTATCCCTTGCAAGGATCTGACATGTGGCTGAAGCTGGGAGATTCCGAAATTATCAACCTGGATTATATATCCACGATCAAAAAAAATCCCTCTTCGAACGCGATTGAGATCATTTACAATGATCTCAATCATATCAAATCCCTGCCGTTTCGAAATCCGGAAGAAAGAGACAGGGCATACGACGCGATCCTAGAAAATCTTTCGAGAATGAAATTATTTTTTGAGTAGAGAGGGAAGATGGAGTCGATCAAACAAAATCTGCAAACCGTTTTTTCCCTAAAGCCGTTTGAGATCCTGTATTACGGATCCAGACAAAGGGGAGATTTCCGGGATTCGTCCGATTTTAATTTTTTTCTTTTGGCGGATCCGAGCGATCAGTTAAAGAGCACGTTCCTTCGAGAGATCAACGCGATCCTAAGTCCTCTCGAAGAAATCGCGCCCGTACATTTAGTCACCGCAGACACCGATTCCTTCTTAGCAAGACTTCGTATGTTCGAGCCTTCAGCGACTCATGTCTGCGAGATGGGTGAACCCTTCTTCGGAAAAGAATATTTCCCTCTTCTCGTGGAAGAATGGAACAAACTCAAGGCCAATCCGATCGACTCGATCACCACCGGAAAACATCTTCGAAAGAGATATCGTTTTTATAAAAGTATTTCGCCCAGAAGTACCAAAGAAGAAATTATGAGAATGGAGAGATTGGTAGCTCTTTATCTCCAAAACTGGATCTTTCGGGAAATCGAAGACCTGAGTTGGATCGAAGTGGTTCATGCAGACATTCCTTCCCGACTCATCTCCATGGTACGCGATCTTTACAAAAAGGAAGCTACGGAAAACACTTTAGAAATTTTGAATCTTTACGAGGAAATTTTAAAGTTGAAGACCGAAATTCGAAATCATCAAAATCCTTTTTCAGCGGAGAAATTTCAAACTCTCAAAGAAACGATCCGTTTCGAAGAAAAAGAGATCAAGATTCTCAAATTAAACTACTAAGAAAGAGTAATGGAAGGGATCGACTTTACTTTTACTGGCCGGCTCTTTTCTACAATATCCTTTTTTACAAATGAGTAAGACTCGGTCGTCGGAACTCCGACGCCCTTCCGTAAAAGTCGCGCGCCCCACCCGATTTTCGGGTGGCGGGGAGGGTGGTGGAAAAATTCCGGAGACTTTCCTCTATCACAAAATCAAATTTTTTGCAAGAAAAAATTCTCATGTAGGAATTCCTACCAAAATAGACTCTGGCAGCGTTTTGATTCAAAACAGAACCGTAAATCCGCTTCCGGTTTTTTGAGGAAGGGACACCTCTTAAAGAGTTCTCACAGTATAGAAAGAACTACGATTCATCGGAAAATCAGTTTTAAGCGGGTGGCTCTTTCAGAGTTGCACTTTGTGTCCGATGTGGAACTCCTCTCCCCTATCCGTTTCGCCTAACGTTTTGAAAAAAGATAATGCGACACGATCCATTCTTCTCCGTTTCGATATTTCCAGAGTTCGGCGCAGGCCATAAAAAAAACCTTCCAATAGACGAACCACTTTACCGCTTGCTCGGGGCCGTAGGTCACAGAAAGAATTTTCATCACCTCGTCTTTGTTACGAACCATTCCCTCCAACCAGGCTTCGGAGGTTTTTGCATAATGTTTACCGTTTACGACCCATTGATTTTGAATCTGAAAGTCTTTCTGGAAATACAAAAATAAATCGTGAGAAGGCATTTGCCCGCCGGTAAAGAAATATTTGGACATCCAATCCGTATCGTCTATAACATCAAACGCATAAGCAAATTTATGATGGGTAAAGATATGCACGAAGAAAAGCCCTTTCGGTTTTAAGAATGCGGAAAATTTTTCGAAAAGCCTTTCATAGTTCTTCATGTGTTCCAGCATTTCGACCGAGACAAGACGATCGAATTTTTTTGCGATCTTAAACTCGTTCATATCCGCAGTGAGAATCGTAAGATTTTTGAGTCCCCTTTTTTTAGCTTCTCCATCGATAAACTTTTTCTGACTCTTAGAATTGGAAACACCCGTAATCGAAGATTTAGGAAACTTCTCCGCCATATAAAGAGATAAGGATCCCCAGCCGCATCCGAGATCCAGAACACTCATCCCGTTTTCAATTTGAGCCCTTTCGCAGGTGATCTCGAGCATCTTCCTTTCGGATTCGTCAAATGAAGTATTCTCTGTTTCCCAAAAGCCCGAACTGTACTTCATGTGTTTTCCCATCACGAGTTTGAAAAACTCGGAAGGAACTTCGTAGTGTTGTTCGTTCGC
The DNA here is from genome assembly GCF_016919175.1 of Leptospira ainlahdjerensis. GTDB lineage: Bacteria > Spirochaetota > Leptospiria > Leptospirales > Leptospiraceae > Leptospira > Leptospira ainlahdjerensis. Next base: position 13,905 of record NZ_JAFFPU010000044.1, read on the forward strand.
CGCACCCGTATGAATTGCGATCGGAGATTTTTTTAACGAGTTCACGTATTCCATCAGATGTTTCTGATTCTTTTCAAGAGAACCCTTGTCTTCATCTTTCAAACGTTGTTTCAACAATTGACGAATTCGAAACCGAATCAGCCAATGCGGAAAAATATCCTTTTCCATTAGGTCGTAAATCCATTTCATGAAAGAATTTCCTTTTATTTTGATAGATTCAATATTTAGAATGTGTTTTTAAACTCAAAGAGCCGGTTTCCAAAAGAAGGAAATAATTTTTATTCCGAAATTCCCAACATCTAAGGCTTTGGAAACCAAGGAAAGAATGCGTTCGTCTTTCTACTGTATTCTTTGTACAAATCGCCCTTGGACTTCAGTTGACCCACTTCATTCAAAGGAACCCCTGTCACTTTTGTGAGAAGAATAAACATTACGATCGGTGAAATCAAACCGATCCACCCGAATGGAGAACCGAGAGAGAATAATCCAAAGCCCACCCAGATCAACCATTCAAAGAAATAATTCGGATGTCTTGAATATTTCCACAATCCCACATCGCAAACCTTACCCTTATTCTCAGGATTCTTCTTAAATTCGTTTAACTGGAAGTCGGCCCACGCCTCGCCTAACACCGAAAAGATAAAGAGCGCTATTCCGAAAATTTCGAAATAATTCGTATTCGGGTTTTCATTGATATTCGGAAATACAAAAGGAAGACTCAAAAGTACGGCGAGAATACCCTGAAACTGAAAGATGTTTGTAAAAAACTTTCTATCGACTTGATCTCCGTATTCAGCTCGAAAGGCCGTATAACGCGGGTCCTCGTGACCGGAAAATACTCGAGTCACTAAAATAAACAAAGAAAGTCTCCAACCCCAAAACGCAACGATCGCGGTGATCTGAGCGGTTCTCATAGGAAATCCGTCGCCTAACCAGTAGTAAACGATCGCGGCTGTGGATATACAAAGCCCCCAACCGACGTCCACGATTGCGTAGTTGTTAGCGCGTTTTCCGAACCACCAAAGAATCGTCATCAAAACAAACACAATCGCCCAAGCGGCTGATACGAGGGTTAAAATTTGCAAGAGCATAATTTAATACTTCCTGATTTATTTTTCTTTCTTCTTCGAATCGAACATCTTTCCGGACTTTCTCACAAAAGGTAAAAAAACAAAATAGAGAAGAATCGAAATCGCCGGCACCCAAACAAGCCAACCTAACACCGCAAAACCCGCGACGTCGAAGATTCCCTTGGCGATTTCCGAAACATTATCTACCGAAATATTTTCAGCCCATGTAAGATTCAAAGGTATCCCCAAAACATCGGAGCCTGTTTTTAAAAACGGAAAGATCAAAAGGATCTGCAAGGGATATACGAGATAATTCGCTAATTGAATCGTAACCGGATTCAATCGAAGAAGAATTCCTAAAATTCCGCAGATCGTCATCGTCGTTCCAATCAAAGGAAAAACTCCGAATCCCGCGCCGACTACGATACTCAAGGTTATCTTCTCCGGTGTGATTCCGGATTTGAGTTCCCTCTTGATAATTTCCAAAACATTCTTAGGCGCAAAGTGTCTTAGAAAATGAAAAACCGATTTTTTGGGTTGGTGAGAATGTGTTTCTTTCACGATATTCTTACCATTTCCTTTTAATTCTCTCGTTGAAATCGATTTTTCAAAGAGTGAGATTATTCGGTCTTGTATAAACGACTTGAACCACACTGATGTTTTTCATAGAGAACGCGGCTGCACAATACGAAAAATAATATCTCCATTTCCGAATAAAGGATTCGTTAAATCCCATATCTCGGATCAGAGCGATATTGGAATCAAATCCTTTCAGCCAAGTCATCAAAGTGTGGTCGTATTTGATCCCGATGTCTTCTAGCGAATAGAGATGAAAGTCTCCGCTTCTGTTAACCGCTTGATTGATTCTTGCGATGGATGGAAGAAGCGAACCCGGAAAGATATGTTTCTGTATAAAATCCACACCTTTACGGAAGGATTCATATCGTGCATCCGGACTCGTAATGATCTGATGGACCATGATCCCGTCTTTTTTCAGAACACGATTGCACATCGCAAAGAATTCTTCGAAGTATTCGTGCCCTACCGCTTCCAACATCTCAACCGTTACCATTTTATCGTAAGAACCTTGAACCTTTCGGTAATCGTCCTTTCTTACTTCGATTTGGTCGGATAAACCTTCTGCCTTGATTTTCTCAGTCGCATAACGATATTGTTCTTCGGAAATCGTATACGTCGTCACCTTACATCCGTAATTCTTCGCGGCATAGGTGGACAAGCCTGCCCATCCCGTTCCGATCTCCAAAAGATGATCGGTGGGCTTTAGCTGAAGTTTTTTGCAAAGAATCTCCAGTTTTGCGAGTTGAGCCTCTTCCAGGGTTTCATCCATTGTCCGGAAGTAAGCGCAAGAATAAGTCATCGTCGAGTCTAAGAATTTATTATAGAAGTCGTTGCCTAGATCATAGTGTTCTACGATGTTCTTTTTACTCCCTCGAATCGAATTCTTTCTAAAAAGATGTAAGAGCCTACTTCCGAGATTCATCAAGCTCAAGTGTGCAAACCGATTCTTACTTCCGCTCACGGAAGGAGAATTTTCTACGTTATAGATAAACCACGAGATAACCGCCCTGATATCATCCGTATCCCAATCTCCGTCCATATAGGATTCGGAAAAACCGAGATCTCCGTTCAAAACCGTCTTTTTAAAAAAGATCGGATTGTGAATGTGAATGATTCCCTTATGAAATTCCGGAGGATCTTCGCTTTCCGGATTTCCGAGATACGCTTTTTCTCCGTTCGGTAATACCAAACGGATCGAACCTTTTTGCATCGGCGACAAGGCTCTAAAAAAAAGATTTTTATAAAATCCGAACGAGTTGGATTCAGCGGTCGTAATTGTCATTTCCGAATCCTGAAATTTTACATTGGACTCAGTGGTTCTTTCCAAGATGGACTCCTTTTTGCAAATCTATATTTTCTTCTTTTTTAATATAAGGCAAACCCTTGAGATATAATCTCAGCGCCTGCCAGTGGATCAAAACAATTACTTTGACTGTCACGAGCGGATAACGGAAAAACATTCTTAATAAATTCGCATCAGATAATTCTAATCTACTTCCGGTGTAGGTCGTCACCATCACCGTCTTTTCGTCTTCAAGAGCGTCGATGCGGATGTTGAGAGTTTCAAGCGATGGTTTTAAAGTAAATTCGAATTCCGATTTTAAGCCCATAAAGGGGGAAACGTAGAAAAATTTTCCGGTCCTTAAGCGGAAGGCCCCGTCTTTCCAAGTTTCCTTTCCCAGAAAAAAAGGTTTTTGTTCCCCGAATGTATTGCCCACTTCGGCGACGGCGCAGAGAGGTTCTTCATTCGCTCCGTAGAAATAGTAAAACGATACCGGATTGAAAACATAACCCAGAACCCTAACGTTCGTGATCAAGATCGCTTTCTGAATTTTTTCGGCAACTCCGTTTTGTTTCAAATATTCTAATATATTCTCCTTCGTTCCATTTTGGCCGAAGTTTAAATGATCCGCTCCGGAAAACCGAAAGAATGATCGATGATCCACACCGAAGAGACGAAGTTTTTTATCGAGCGTCTGTAATTCGTCCAAATCCAAAGCAAACGTAAATATCCCGTAGCTGAAACGGTTTTTTCGAGGATATCGGCGGTCGTGCAGGACCTTTGCCTGAAAGATGCAGGAGTTCAATCCCAGACCTTTTTGCCCAGGACGGTCTCGCTCAATTCTCTCGCGGACCAAAATGCGTCCTCGTGAAACCCGTTCCTAAAGTAGCTTCCACAAAAAAACACATTCCCTTCGCGATTGAGATCGGGCAGCCTCTGTTGCGCCTTCAGAGATCCTACACTGAACAACGGATGATCATATTCAATTTCCTGAATAATCTTCTTTCTATCGAGAGTTCCGGGATCGTTGATGGAAACGTAATAATTCTTCTTTTTAGAGACGCCTTGCAGAGAATTCATCCAATAAACGGTAAACGGTCTGATCTGTCCGTTTTTCTCCTCGATACGATAATTCCACGAAGACCAAGAGAGTTTTGTCTTCGGCATGGATCCATCGTCCGTGTGGAGAGTTGCAATATTCTTCTGGTATTTGAATTCTTTTAGAAGTTCTTTTTGAAGCGACGTAGGATTTTTCAAAAGTTTGAGAGATGTATCCGCGTGTGTTGCAAGAATCACTTTATCAAAAACTTTCGACTTTCCGCTTTTTAACGTGACCCGAACCTTATTTCCTACATTTTCAACGGAACGCACTTCCGCATTCAGTTGAAAGCGGTCCTTTATCGGAGCCGTTAGACGTTTTACGTATTCTCGAGATCCGCCGTGGACCGTATACCACTGATGTTGTGTATCCAATCCCATAAAACCGTGGTTCAGAAAAAAACGAACCAACCCAAAAATCGGAAATTGAAGCATTAGATCATCCGGAGTGGACCAGACCGCGGAACTCATAGGAATCAGATAATAATCCAAAAGGTCGCGGTGATACCCTTCTTTGACGATATACTCGTCCAACGTATAATCCATATACTTTGAGTTTTCTAAAATTTTCGGAGCTTCTTTATTGAAACGATTGATGTTATATAAAAGTCTCAGAAATTTTAAGTTAAAAAAATTCTTTCTCTGTGCAAAGAGTCCGTTGATACCGGAACCACAAAACTCCAATCCTTGAGGAACGTGTTGTACGCTGAAGGACATCGAAGACTTTTTGGTCGGAACGTTCAATTCTTCAAAAAGTCGTTTGAGATTCGGATACGTGACGTGGTTGAATACGATAAATCCGGTATCGATCGGAATTTTAGTTCCGCTTTCGTCCACATCCACCGTATTCGTATGTCCTCCGATATAAGATCCTTTTTCAAAGATCGTAAGATCGTATTCATTTTGTAAGAAATGGGCGCAACCCATCCCTGCGATTCCGGTCCCGATGATCGCTAAGGATTCTTTCCTGTTTTTTGTTCTGGTCTGGGCAGAAATTTTTTTCCCAGAAATTTTCTTTTTAGAAACCGAGTCTTCGGTTTTCTTTTTCACATTCTTTTTCAAGAACTACCCGTCCTTTCTTTGTGTATAATAGACAGGAAGAATACGATTCGATGCGAAAAAAACTTTCCAAAAAAAATTTCAATTTTGTTTCACTTGTAATCTACAAAAATACAAGCGTTCTTTGTTTGCGACCTTGGATCAAACGTTCTCAAAGGTATATGCAAGAATAATGTAACGAGCGATACGAAGCGTGAAAACAATCGGAATAAAGAAGGACAATCTTTGTCTAAAAAAGCCGGAAAGAATTGTAATAGGATCGCCAACAACTGGTAAAAACGAAAGCGCCAGGACAAAATGTCCCCAGGTTTCCATTTTGAAGGCGATGTAAGAATAAAGTTTGGAATCTTCTATCTTGGTTTCCACCCCGGAACGAAACCAAATTCCCAAGCCGTAGTTAACGAGACACGCCGAACAATTTCCGATCGAGGCCCAGAGGATTGCTTCCTGGACGGAAAGCCCGGAGACGACGGCTATAACAAGAGCCGCTTCCGAACTGAAGGGAAGAATCGTAGCCGCCGCGAAAGAAACGATAGCAAGCCCGGGCCCTCCGTACAAAGGAATGAGTCTAGTTAACATTTCCCAAAGGTTTGGTTCTGACATTTGTGATTCCTATTTCACTCCATAAGACCGATTTCTTAGATTCGACTTTTGTTCCCATTCTTTCCATAGAACCGGAATCGTACATTCCAAAAAAAGCCGGATTCCTCTTTCGATTTGGAACTCTTTGTTCCGTTTTTTGATCTTACCGGTAGAAGCAAAAGACTAAAGAAAGCGAAACCCGGATTCAATATAGACTTTGATTCCGTTCGGATATTCCAGATTTCTACACACCTTAAACCCTTTTCCGTTTTTACAATAGAGAGCCTGCTCGCCGACATCTTCGTTTTTCCTGAATTAAAATTTTATCTCATTTCGCTTAACAATTATCAATTTAAGAATTTTTAATATGCAATAATAAAGCTCCTCAACTCCCTTTATTATTCGGAAAATGCCATTCGAAGTGTATAATTATCATAAGCCAATCGTAAAACTCGAAAAGGAAGGATCGGCTGAAACTTTTTGTAAAAATCTTACGGTCCTAGGCGCATAAAACAATAAGGTGGATATAGATGAGAAAAGAATATTCTATTTTTTTAATAGGATTGACCTTTGCTTTATACCCGGGCATTTCCGTTTTTGCGGAAGGAGAACCGGAGAAAGAAGTAAATGCACAATATACTCCCTGGTCCTTAAAGATCGGAGGAGGAATCGGCAAAGGGGAAGACGCCCATTACAAAGAAGATCGGGGAAGAACAAACGGCTACCGATTTTCCGCTGAATACAACCCACGTTATTTCGGCTTTGAATTAGGGATCACACATAAAGTATTTTCCCTCGACGTTTCATCACAAACGGACTATATCCTCTTGCCTTATCTGGCCTATGTAAACATCGGTCGAAACGGAAATGTTTCAAACGAAAGGATATACAACACTCTAATGACGGCCGGAGATCTACAGAGGGAGAAGGACAATTTTTCGCTGACATTTCTTGATTTCGGTCCTACCTTTCACATGAGACCCGGAAAAACGTTCGATCCTTATATTTCGATCGGAGCCGGAATCACTGGGTTCGATAAATTTGCGTCTTATCGCGGCTTCGGCCGGTTGGGATTTAAGATCAACTTCGATCGTTTTTTTATTTTTACGGAAGCCGAGGGATCCTCAATTAACAGACATTTTGCGAGGGACTTACGCTTTCAATATAACGAGTATTCGGGTATGGTCGGTTTAGGTTTTCATTTTGGAGGAGGAGGTGAAGAATCGTCACCACCCGAAAAAAAAGAGGAACCCGTAGAAAACGTATCCTCTTCCGAACGATAGTTTACACTGGCATACTATCTTTTTTACAAGGAGGTCGTTTCCGTCTGCGATTCTCCTTGGATCGTACTCGATCTAAAAATTTCCGGGTTATTCCAATTGAGGATCCGGAATTTTCATCGTTCGGATGTATTTTTTATAACGGGTCGGAATCGTATAATTTTGAATGTATCTATGGCAGTATTGACCGGGTCCGGAACTTTTTTCCACGAGTTTGTATTTCATCGAGCCTGAAAAAACTTTCCGAAATTCGGATTCGGATAATTCGATCCTCAGTTGTTTGAAATTTTCGAAATCCGTTTCCGTTCCTAATGTTCTGATTTTATCTTGACCCAAAAGAGTAGAGAGGATTTTGTTTTTGCTTCCCTGGAACGTAAGAGTCAAATCCAAGATCAACTTTTGCCGATTCGGAGGCGGACATTCTATTCTGCTTTCGTCCGGTTCCCCGGCGAATACCGCCCGGTTCAAATCCAAACAAAAACAGCAACAGAAAAGAAAAAGAATTCGTATTTTGATCGGCATGGTTTGCAAAATTTCAACCTCGGAATCAACTTCTTAAAAGAATGATACCTTCGATTCATTTAAATCCGAAGTATAATTTTAGAATTTTAAGAATTTCGAATGTGAATCAAAAACCGGAGAAATAAGCCTGCATCGACTTGTGAATTTTCTCCGCTTCAAGTCCCGCCCGCTTCGCAAAATCTAAACCGTTGGAGGCAAAGTGAATTCCGCGAGAAGAATTGATAAGCGAATTGGTTCCGCAGACCGGAAGTAAGTCTTCGAGTTTGGCGCCTTGCGCTCCAAAGCCCGGAATTAGGAAAATACGATCCGGATTTTGTTTCCGAAGAGTTTCTAGTTCGTTCGGATTGGTAGCGCCGATTACAAAACCAAGATTGATCGGAGAGATCGAGTTGGCAACGAAAGCCACTTCTTCGTAAAGAGTCCGGCCGGTTTCGGAAAAACGTTTTTTTTGAAATTGAGAAGAATCCGGATTCGAAGTCAAACAAAGCCAGAACACAAGATGATCCTGATATTCTAGAAAAGGACGAAGGGAATCAAGTCCCATGTATGGAGAAAGTGTAAGACTGTCGACTTGCAGATCCCCGAAGTAATAACGCGCATATTGTCGAGCCGTATTGTCCAAGTCTCCCCGTTTGATATCGGCGACGATAGGAATTTCAGGATAATTGCTCTTGAGATGACCGATCACCTTCTCGAACTGCCTGATTCCGGAAGAACCAAAAACTTCGAAGAATGCGATGTTCGGTTTGTATGCGACCGCGTAGGGCGCCGTAGCATCGATGATCTCGCGACAAAAATGAACGAGGGGTTCCGGACCTCGTTTGATCGTTTCGGGAAGTTTGCAATAGTCGGGATCGAGTCCGACACAGAGAAGGGATTTGAGAGATTGGCTCCGGGTCAGGAATTTACTTTGAAAATTCATTGCCCCTCCCCGGATAAATGATCTTACTTACGAACGATATGTTTCTGAGCAAACTGAGGAAGCACAAATGCCGCCTTATGCATTTCCGCGGAATAATATTTCAGTCCTTGTGGAACTCTTTTGGGATCCGGAACAACAGTGTAAGGATCCGGACCTTTGGAACAATAGGTGAAGCCTATGATCCCGGATGGATAAGTAGGTA
>NZ_JAFFPU010000044.1:27500-244128 GCF_016919175.1 Leptospira ainlahdjerensis
GTGGAAGAAGGCGACGTTCCAGCGTTATCCGCAGTGTACAGAGTGATCCAGCCTAAGATAAAGTTTGCGATTCCCGCGAGAGAAGATATCTTAAAGAAGAATTTTCTAATTAAGGAATTTCGTCCAAAAGGAACACTCAAATTGATCTTCGGGTTGATCGACAAGACGAACGTTATCCCCGTTTTTTTGAGATACATCGGTTGTTTCCCCGTAAAACGTCCGTTTCGCGATAACGCGAGAGAACTGATCAAAAGCGGAGAGCTTCGAAACATGGTCGATCAGGAATGGAACACTCTCGTAGAAAGGGTTCGTTCCGGAAGAAACTTATTCATGTTTCCGGAAGGAACCTTCAATCATGACGGCTATCTCAATCAGATCAAAAAAGGCGTCTATTACATTCGGACCAAAATCAAAGACGTTCATTTTATTTCCTTTACGTTGACTTACGATTATATTTCCGCAAAAAAAACCCAAGTGCATATCGCGTACGGTGAGAATTTCGACGTTTCCGAAGAGGCGACTAGCGACGAAGTCACAAACATCGTCAAAGAGAGATTAGGAAAGAATTACGTGGTTACTCCGGGAAATTTACTTTCTACAATTCTAATACGATTGGGAACGGATTCTTTTGTTGGAAAGGAGATTCTTCTCCAACGATTGCAGACTTTGGCTTCCGAGCTGAGAAAAAAAACCAAAGGAATTCACATATCCGGAAAATTGTTCACCTCTCATCTGGAAGACGCGTTTCAAAACATTCTTAGAAAAGGATTGGATCATAAGCTTCTGAAACTCGACGGGAACGGAAACGTCTCGGGAACGGATAAACTGATTCAGAAGGAAGGTGATACGAGGAATTTATTAAAAAAGAACGTTCTATTGTATCACGCTAATCAGCTGACCTATCACAAACCAGAGTTGGAAAAAATTCTTCCTTCTCTTTCTTAATCAAGGAACTCAAATTAGAATGGGATTTTGGAAACGTCTATTTTCGCCGAAAAGAGAATATCAAACCGCCGCAAAAGAATGGATCGAAGACACGGAGAGGGTTCAGAAAAGTCTGAACAGAAGTTTGGATTTTATCTTCAGCTCCACTTTGAAAGAACTTTTGCCGGAAAGACTTTCCATCTCTTTAGAGCCGATCGCCGGGATTCGAATTCCGGATGAAAAACTAAGAATCATTTTGCAAGGAATGGATGTTCAAGCCCTCCTTCCTTTTAACTCGGTTTCGGAAGCGATCAGTTTGGAAACACAGGAAGCGATTCTTGAATTGGCGACCGGAACGGTCGCCGCTCCTTCGAAGATATTTTTGATGAAAATTCTCAATCAATCTCCGATTCAGGAAATGTTTTCCCAAGGGTTGGAAAAGATATTAGTAGAATTTAATAAGAAACTCAACCCTCTCGCTGGAGTTTTTCAAGCCGCCGGTTTTGAAAAACAAATCTCCGGTTTTTTAGGAACTCTTCTTCCGGGTTTTACGGAAAGGATGGCTGAAATTCTTCATTCTTCCTCCGAAAGCGAAGCCGGAAAAATGTTGATTCGAGGCACGTTGAAAATTCTTTTTCAATCCGGATTTTCGGAGATGGGTCATTTGGAATCCACGGACTTAAGAAAACATCTGGAGAAGTTACGAGATGTCGCGGCAAAAGATCCACTTTTGGAAACGAGCATCGAGAAGTTCTACGAAAACTTAAGGGATTCCATCCTCAATGAATACAGAGGAGAAACTCTGAAAGAATTTTTGGGTTATTCGGAAGAAGAATACGTTCGTTTTCGGGACAACGTTTCCAGGAACACGTCGGAAAACCTTCTTGTAATCCACAAACAAAAACCGCTGACTGGGCTTGTATCCGGACTTCTGGAGGATGTGCTTGGATGAAAAAAGTGATCAACCAGATCGGGAAGGCTTTAGAATATCTTGATAAGTTGGGAACGGGAAAGTCTTTTCAACTGTTTCGATCTCTTGGATATGAAAAGTTATACTCTCTTTCCGAAAAAGTAGATCACAAAACTCTTCTTTATATAAGTCAAAACCTGGACGAAAAAACAATCGTAGAATTCTTAAATCGAATTCCCGAAGAGACTTTGGTCGTCCTTTTGTCCACGGTAAAGCCCGGAGATATTACATATTTTGCAAATAGCATCCCGATGGACGACTTGGTGTTGTTGTCCACTTCCCTTCCGGCGTCCGATATTGCAGAGATGGCTCTTAAGACGGGAAAAGAATCTTCGGCTGAACTTTTAAAAAATATCGGTCCCTCAAAGTCGATTGCATTGTTAAAAGAAGTCGGAGTTCAGAATTTTATTGAATTATCTTTGCGGATTCCTCCGACCGAATTGATTCCAGTAGTACAAGAGTTAACCCCCGAACAATCCGGAATCTGGATTCGAAAGAGAGGGGTGGGAGATATCCCAAGGCTGATTCAGGCCTTCGGAGTTCAGAATCTCCTTTTGTTTTTAAGAACTCTTGGCTTTGAAAAAAACCTTCATATCATGGGAGTTCTGGGTTTGGAGGAATTGATCGAGTTGGCTTATACGATCGCCGGGATGAAACTTCCCGGGATCGTATCTTCTAAGAAAAAGTCGAAGAAAGCCGGAAAAAACACCCCCAAGAAAAAAACAAAGAAGAAGACCGCGACCAAAAAGAAAAAGAAAATCAAGAAATTCTAATATCCTCTTATTTTCCTTTCCAAATAATCCGAATTCTCCTCTCGATTTTCTCCGGGAATAAGGAAACAGTCACTTGCGAGAGTCGCGATCAAAAAGGTTTGTCGAAGAGTTTTCGGAAATCCTATCCCTAAAAATAAAAACTCGCACTTCTGCTTTCTGCTTTCTGCTTTCTGCTTCAAAGAAAGAATTAAGAAACCGTAAAACAGTTCGATGCTTTAGTAAAAAAAGAAGGAGTTGTCGGAGGATAAAAAGCCTTCGAAACACCGGATTCTTCATTTTGCATTTTCCGTTTTGCGAAAATGCCATTTTTCTGTTTTTAAAAAAATTTCGAATTCAGGATAAAATATTTCTTCTTTGCTTTGAAAAAAGCGTCTTTGTATCTTAAAAAAGAACCGTATTGGGTATGGAAATGCTTTCAATCCGGTCCGATCAATTCATAGAGTCAGCTCTCGTAGAAAGAAAAGAGGATGTTGTTACAATTCTTATTCCTGAAACCGAATATTTTGCACTGGATCCAAAAGCCCAGAAGGATCTCAAAAAGAAACTCCCTCACCTCTTACGAAAATACGGAAAATATCTGGCCGGTGCCTCGCGGTTGAATGATAAGGCCGGAAAAATTCTTTATCAGAAGAATCAAGGCAAAATGAAAAGAATCAACTTTCGAGTAGAATCCGGAATGTGGAATATTTTAGGAATACTTTCCTTGAGTCACGGGGTTTCTCGGTGTTTTCCTTTTAACTATATGTTGACTTTGGATTCTTTAGAAGTCGGAGATTCTATTGTGGAAACGATGAATGCGGGAGCTCCCACATTTCACCGGGTTTACAGCTTTATCTGGCAATTGGATCTGCAAAGCAAAAGGATTTTCAGACGCTTAGAGTTCACCCCGAACCCGATTTCTCCGATTTTTTATGGGATGTATTGGTCAAAACCCTCCTAAAAACCCAAAAATACCAAACATTTAAAAAAATCAATCCGTGTTGCAAAAAGAATCGATTGCGACCGAGAGCAAAAATTACTCGGAAGAATCCAAATTCTTTTTCGCCTTCATCAATTCTTCCTTCCCTTTCTGAATCGCCAACAAACGCTCTTGAATCACATTCAAAGAAGAATCCGGATAGTTTTTCTGCGATTCTCTAAAAAACTTCAGACTGTATTCTAAGATTTCTTCCATATCATTGGATTTTTTGATTTTGGAATCCAAATAGAATTTCATCTCAGGCTTTTCAACCTCTCTCCCTTCCAACAAGGCGGTCCGAATCTCCAACATTCTTTCTTCGTCTCTCTTTTTCTTTTCCTCTTCTTCCTTTGTCAATTCTCGAGGAATCATACTGTTGCCTGGGAAACGATCAGCCAAAGGTTTGACCTTTAAAATCACTTCCTTTCTCAACCTTTCTCTTTCTGCCGGAGAAAGGTCAGAATAGCCGCCCCCCGGGGGGGCGTCCTCTGTGGAAACCTCCTTGGAACCGGCCTCCGGATTCTCCACAACTCCCGATTTCGAAAAATCTAAAAAGTTCCCCGACTCAAACAACGAACCCTCGTCCTGAACGACAGTATTTCGGCTCAACCCGCTCTTTAGTTTTTCATTTTCTCTTGAGAATCGGTTTTCTCCTTCCGAACAAACGAGATAGATCAGAAACACGATTACGATTCCAAAAATCGAATAAAGAAAATACTTTTTCATTCTGTCTGCAACGGTAAAAAGATTCTAAAATTACTCCCACCGTTCACCCTAGATTCCAAAGTGATTTCACCGTTCATTTTGTGTAAAATGGTTCTCGATATGGAAAGTCCCAAACCGGTTCCCCCGATTCTTTTATTTCTATCGTTCGGGATTCGGAAGAATCGTTCGAATACCTTCTCTACATATTTCGGATCGATCCCGACTCCCGTATCCTTGATGTTAATTTCCAGTTTTCCCGCTCCGGATTCCATCATCTTGATCTCGATCCTTCCCCTCTCCGTATACTTGATTGCGTTCACAAAAAGATTCGTGATCACTTGCGAGAATTCAAAACGGATTCCCCTTATTTTCAATTTTTTTACCGCTGAAACTTCCACTTCCAATCCTTTCTCTTTTGCAGAAGGCCCGTTCGAATAGACAACTTCTTCGATCACCAAAGCGGGATCAAAATTCTCCACCAATCCGGAATTCTCATCTCCGCTCACTTCCTCAAACTTCAACAAGTTTTCGATCAGATGATTCAATCGTTTGATGTTTTTTTCGATCACGTCCAACATTCCGCTCTGATCTTTGGAAAGCGAAGAATTCAACTCGTTTCTCAAAAGTTCAAAATAACCTTGAATATTCGTCATTGGGGAACGAAGCTCATGACTGATATTCGAAATGAATTCGTGTTTCGCCTGTTCGATTTCTTTTTTTTCGGAATCAAACAGGATATGAACCTGGTAGATTTTTCTAGCCCTCTCAAACAACGCGGTGATACTTAACGAAACCTGCATTTCGGATTTATCTTTCAATCTCATCCTAGCCTGGTCCACTCTCAACATCGTCTCCGCAGATCGATTCGGAGAAGACCACTCGCTCATCTCGCTCAACCCCGGAAACAAATCTTCCAAGGTCAGATTGTTTACGTTGTCCTTGCTATAACCGGTCAAACTTCGGAAATTATAATTCCCGCCGATCAAAGCCCCGGAAATGGAATCCAGTAGAATCACCGGAATCGGTGAAAATTCAAACAGATAATTGAATCGATCTTCGGAAAACTGAAGTTCCATAGACCGTTTATCCATCTCCAGCCCCTGCATCATCAAAACATTATCAATCGCTAAATTATGAATTTCTTTTGCACGAATCTCTTGAAAAAGATAATCCAACATCGAGTTGATTCCGGTCCGAATCGCCGAAGCAGTCCCTTTGAGCGGAAGAATCGGCATACGCGCCGTTTTTTTAGAATAGTATATATTGAGCACGAGATTCTGTAGATCTGTCACCAAGTCCCCGAGTTCTCTTCTTTCTCCGGCCTTTCGTAAAAGAAGACTCGATTCATTCTTGTTGCTAAACTGCTCCTCCATCAAAGCCGTCTTTCTCGCTTTCAAAGCCTCCGGATATTGAGGAATCGGATCCTTTGCAGCGATCTGCAGAGCTTCCATAAGAACCGGAGGCGGCTCCGTTAGGTGTTCCATAGATCTCCAAAAAATTCTTCCTAAATACTCCAGCTCTTCAGGATCAGCGGAAGGAGAAAGCATCTCCTTTAGATCCTGAGAAGGTTGTTTGAAAAAATAATGCAGTTGCTCCGCTTCGATCTTGAATTCGGGAACACTTTCGTGAATCGCGTGATCCGTCGACTCGTTCGTATTTTCGATCAGGGATTGAATCGCCCTTGTTACCGCGCTCTGAACCTTTTGAATTCGGTCCGGATATGTTTTTGCGAATTTACCGCTAAACGCGAGCATATTGACCGGAAGGCGATACGGCGGAAGATCCCTTCCGTCCGAAATTCTAAATCCATTGTTTAGAAAATGAGATTCCTGAACGGAACCGATCAAACCCAATGTGTTTGTCTGGGAGAATTCGTATTCTAAAAGATAGGATCTTGAAGAAATGTAGGCGCAGCTGATTTTTTTTCGAAACTTGCTCGATCTCAGAAATTCTTGAGCGAGAAGTTTGTCTACAGATGTATTCTGTAAAACCGGAATCAAATACGGAGTACTGTCCAGAATCGAATCCGTACTGGAATTGTATCTCGAATAAAACGAATGAATCATTCTCGAAAGAATCATTCCCCGGTAAATGGATTTGTTCGGGGCCGTTCTTTTGAGATGGAGGTCCAACCAAGTCGTAAACGGGATTTCTCCCACTTCGATTTTTCCGGTACTCAAAAAGGCTAATATGGCGTCGTAGTTTTCGAGAATCCGGATCTGCACTTGAATGCCTTCTTTTTCAAAAAAGCCCCGGGATTTTGCATATAGAATGGGGAACGCGGAAATTCTGGAAGTGATGGCAATTTCAATCACAGACGGCAGTATTTACCGGGCTTTCAATTTATCAAGAATCCCTTGATTTTTCATCAAAAAGAAAAAAAGGTCATCCTTTTTGAAAATTCTTCCGAGAGACATAATATGAGGATCGAAGAACTTCCCACTGTCCAATCCATCCTGAATCGCATTCGTGAGATCGAAAGCCTCCCGAATCAGTTTGTCCGGGAAACACCGGCTCCCAATCGACAGAAGACGCCTGCTTTGGATTTCGATTCCATTCTTCAATCCGCGCAAGAAAAAACGAATCCGGTCTCCGATGCGGAATCCTGGAGAAACGTCAGAGGCGAACTCAAAGGTCTCGAACCGACCCTGGCAGAAATCATCCGTAAAGAATCGGAAAAAAATCATCTCGATCCCACTCTCGTTCAGAGCGTCATCAAGGCGGAATCCGGATTTAAGACAAATGCGGTTTCTCCAAAAGGAGCAATCGGTTTGATGCAGCTCATGCCTTCGACCGCAAGTCTTCTCGGGGTGGACGATCCTTCCGATCCGGCCGAAAACGTTGCGGGCGGAACAAAATTCTTAAGCGATCTCTTAAACAAATATAAGAATTTAGATCACGCTCTCGCAGCTTACAACGCAGGTCCCGGCGCGGTCGATCGTTACGGCGGAATCCCGCCTTACAAAGAAACTCAAAAATACGTCGCAAAGGTCAAAAAATTCTACGAAGAAGCTCAGTAGTATTTTCTGACCTCGGTCTCAAGACATCCGGTTACCGTTTTACAACTCGCGGTTTCGACTCCGGAAAGACAGACTTGCATCTTATCAAAGTGTTTTCGACATCCTCGAAGACAGGAATTTTCGATCTTTGCGGCTTGTTCTTTGTCGACGATTCCCGGAAACATTTCGGATACACATCCAGTGAGTTTCGTACAATACGTTAGACACACTCCCTTCGACTCTTCGGAATAGTAATCTTTCGTGCGAATTACCCTTCCGTATTTTACGAACATCACGCCGAACATCAAAATCAACAAAACATAAACCGGAGCGTAACGAATCAAATGTCGAAACGCCGAATTCATTTCTGCCCCGTTTTCGAATTTTCGGAAAGAATCGTTTCGGAGCTGTAGAGCCGGATTCTATCATACCAATCCTGGTGTATTAGAATTTCCTGAATTCCCAGATCTCGTTTCCAAATCGACCATGACTGCGCGGGCGTATAAACGTTCGGAAGATCCACTTTTGTTCTGTAAACGACCACGTCCCTCTTTCCGTCCATACAATTCAGATTCGCCCCGGGTAATGAATGTTCCACTTGTGCGGCAGGAAGCGCATTTTTAAACGTCAACGCCACCCAAGGGTTTTCGGACACGATACAGAGATTTTTACTTTCTTGAATTCTTCCGTTCAAAGGTACGTCGGGCAGATTTACGGAAGGAATGAGACTCAATTGTAGATAGAGCATAAATCCGGTTCCGAGAAGAAGCATTATGGAAGTCTTATATACAATTGTTTTCTTTTCCGGGATCATCCAGAATGCCCCCAAAAGATTCGCAAAGCCGACCCACAACAGATCCGTCCACGCTTCTTGTCCGGAACGAAAATCCAAAAGAATTTTCCCGAGCCCAAGAACGATGGAAACCACGATCAGAAATAAAAAGTTTCTGGAAAGAGGCCCTGACAACGAGGATTCCCGTTCTCTTCTGGAAAAATACAATCCTACGCCGATAAACGCGAGGGGTATCAACGGAAGAATGTAGTAATAATCTTTTCGATTCGGCAATTCGTGTATTATGGAAATCGCAACCGTTGAAAAAATAAGGGCCCTGCCTATCATTCCCCCGAAAACGAACGTCGATTTAAGAATCGCCTTCGACATCGTCTCCAAAAGAAACGGTGTAAATGGAAGACAGTACAGGACCCACCCCAAAAGGATAATCAACTCATTTTGATTCGTAGTAGCAGTCGAAAATTTTCCCAAGTTCTCGGTGAAGAAGAATACTTTGATAAACGTGTTTCCCGCCGGAGAAAGCGAAGTCAGAATTCCTCCCCAAAGCGCGAGAACTCCGAGCGAAATCGTATGGAATAAGATTTGATCCGATATCATTCGGATAAATCTTTTTTTTCCGGACCATTCTCCCGTTGAACGAAATTGAAATACGTGAAGAAAAGCCCAACCGGCGAGTAACGTTCCTGAATAAACCTGAAACAAAGGCCCCTTTACCAAACACGCAAAACCGGATACGATTGCGGCCGCCGCCAAATAGGAACGGTTTCTTTTTTTAAAAAATAGGAGCAAAAGAAATGTGGAAAGTGTCAGAAGAAAGGTCATCAGCGCTTCCATCATCACAAGCCTGGAAAACTTAAAAACCCCGAGAGTTAATAAATAGCCGGAAGAAAGGATCGCCGAATAGATCGCTGCGGCTTTGAACAAACGAAGCGCAAAGTAGATCAGAATTCCCGTTCCCGCAAAAAGAATCAGGGAAGGAAGTCTTTCCGCGGCGAGGCTCATTCCAAAAATCAAATCGGATGCGATTCCGGTCCAAAAGAGGACGGGAGGTTTGTATAAATTCATGATTCCTTCGAATCTGGGAAAAAGGATTTCCCCACTCTGAATACTCTCTCGGATCGTCGCGATATGCATCTCCTCGTCTCCCTGAGGAAGCACCGCTCGAGATCCTATATTTGGGAACAAAAGGAGCACAGAAATCACAAAGAGAACCGCCGCTATCAGAAGATCTCTTCGCGTAGAAGAAACCTTTTGTAAAGATTCTTCTTGCAAAAAACTGGAAACGCGAGATGAACCGGCCTTTCGAGAAGAATTTTCTGCCATTTTGCATCCTCTTTTTATGTAATTGCTTACTTACTTATTGCAATCCTTTTCAATCGATCAAAAAATGACAATCTAGATTATAATTGAGAATTTAAAAAAGAAAGGTTGGGTCTGATTGAAAGGATACTCAATTCTACGGAGTCTCATTCAACCAAACGTACGTTAGTGTAAGCTTCTTTCTAAAACGCTTGGAATCAAGGGATTCTCTGGAAATAATGAGTGGACACTCCGCTCAACGCAACTTTTATAGGGATCAAAATGAAATCGGCAAGGTCGAAGGCAAACAACTCAGAACCGCTCGCTAAGGATGAAAATGTATGTGAAACCATCAGCCGAAAACGAGACCGTTCCGCGACCGAGACCGCAATTCTTTTAGCCGCCATTCAAGTTTTTGCAAAAAAAGGTTACGACGCCGCTAATACAAAAGATATTGCGAAACTTGCTAATGCGAACGAAGCGTTGATCTTTCGTTATTTCGGAAATAAAAAAGGTCTTTTAGAAGCTATTCTTACAAGATCCGAAGAAATTAATTCGGACGAAACCTCCCCCCGACAAAAAAACCAGGAAAGTTATCAAGACTTAGAAGCAAGCCTTCAATATTCTATGTCCGGAAAGTGCAGGGACTTTCGAGATGCTGAAGATTTTATGAAAGTGGCCGTGAGTCAGATCATTTTGGATCCCGAAGTCAGTCAGATCATTCAGAAAAAAATCTACACAAAAGCTCTTCCCGAATTTACGGCTGAACTTGAAAAATTCAAGAAGGCCGGAAAAATCGATCCCAAGGCGGATCTTAAATCCATTGCCTACGCAATTTCCTCCCTCACGTTCGCCTTAGGCTTTATGGGGCAGTGTGTGTATAAAATTCCTCCTGCAGAAATCCAGGCGACCATCAAAGAAGTCGCAAGAATTTTTAGAAAGGGTTTGGAACCGGAAGCAAAGAAGAAATCTTCGAAGTAGTTTTTTACGATCCTCGATAAGGTTATGAGGTTTTTGTGAGAGTTCCCACAATGGCTTTACGACTTGGTTGGTCCGTTTTTTCTCTCCCTCCTCTTCCTCGAAGCCAAATTGATTCATTCAAAGAACGTGTGGGAACTCTCACAGGGCTCAACATGTTGAAGGTAGATGTAAGAGCTCCTACAAAACGCTTGAGAGAAGAGTCTAATCGCAAAAATTACAATCTAACGATCGAGAAAAATTCCCATTTCTCCCCTCCGAAGACATAACCTTCCCGCAAGTTCTTAAGACCTCAGAATGAATCTGTCGGAACTCCGACGCCCTTCCGTGAAAGTCGCGCGCCCCGCCCGATTTTCGGGTGGTGGGGAGAGGTGGCGGGAAAACTCCGGAGACTTTCCTTTATCAGAAAATCATACTTTTGGCAAGTAAAAACTTCCTTGTAGGAACTCTTACAAAACCCTTCTTTTCGTGAAGATTCTTGTTTTCGTTTCTTCCCTGGGTAAAGTTATTCACCGAAGGTAAGTGTGCGCCATTTACGGAAAAAGAAGGAATTGCGAGAAGGAGAGAAAACGTCTTCTTTCTAAGAAAAAATCTTAAAAAGAAGACGATCGAAAAAGCTTTACCCTTTCTTTCTTTGTTCTTCGCTGATCAGGTTCAGAGCGCTTCCCGCCTTGAACCAAGCAATCTGCTGCGCGTTGAAAGTATGATTCACTTTGATTTCTTGTTTAGAACCGTCTTTGTGGTTCAAGACAAGCGTCAGAGGAGTTCCTTCTTGAAAGGAAGTCAGACCGAGAATATCGATCGAATCCTCTTCTTGAATCTTATCATAGTCCGCTTTGTCTGCAAACGTAAGAGCAAGCATCCCCTGCTTCTTTAAGTTGGTCTCGTGAATTCTCGCAAAAGATTTCACAAGAACCGCTCTCGCGCCGAGATGTCTCGGTTCCATAGCCGCGTGTTCTCTGGAAGAACCTTCTCCGTAGTTTTCGTCCCCTACTACGATCGATCCGATTCCCTTTGCTTTGTAAGCTCTTGCGGTTTGAGGAACGGGTTCGAATTCTCCCGTTAGCTGATTTTTCACCGCGTTTGTCTTATCGTTAAAGGCGTTTACCGCGCCGATCAAAAGGTTATTGGAGATGTTATCCAAATGACCTCTGTATTTCAACCAAGGACCCGCCATAGAAATATGGTCTGTCGTACACTTTCCCTTCGCCTTGATGAGAAGTTTTAATCCTTTTAGATCGGTTCCTTCCCAAGGAGTAAACGGAGAAAGCAACTGAAGACGATCGGATTTGGGATCCACCGCAACATTCACTTTGGAACCGTCTTCTGCCGGCGCGAGAAAACCCGCGTCCTTTACGTCGAAACCTTTTGGAGGAAAATCCAAACCCGTAGGAGGATCGAGTTTTACTTCTTTTCCGTCCTTGCTTTTTAGGGTGTCGGTTAACGGATTAAAATCCAATTTTCCAGCGATCGCAAATGCGGTTACGATTTCGGGTGACGCAACAAACGCGTGAGTTCCCGCAAAACCGTCGTTCCTCTTCGCAAAGTTTCTGTTAAACGAAGTGATGATGGAATTTTTTCTTTCCGGATCTTTTGTCTGACGGCTCCACTGGCCGATACAAGGACCGCACGCGTTCGCGAGAACCACTCCTCCAATATCGGAGAATGTTTTGATGAGTCCGTCTCTCTCGATTGTATAACGAATCATCTCTGAACCCGGAGTCACGGTGTATTCCGCTTTGACTTCCAGATTCTTCTCGGAAGCTTGTTTTGCGATCGAAGCCGCGCGTGTGATATCTTCGTAAGAAGAATTCGTACAGGAACCGATGAGTCCGACTTCCAAGTTGGTCGGCCAACCGTTTTTCGCGACCGCTTCCTTGAACTTGGAAAGAGGAGTCGCCAAATCGGGAGTAAACGGACCGTTGATATGTGGTTCAAGTTCGGAAAGATTGATCTCGATCACCTGATCGAAATATTTCGAAGGATCCACGTAGACTTCTTTGTCTCCGTTTAAGTGTTCCTTGATTTTGTCCGCGAGTTCCGCAACGTCTTTACGATTCGTGTTCAAGAGATATTCTTTCATGTTCTGATCGTAACCGAAAACGGAAGTGGTAGCGCCGATCTCCGCGCCCATATTACAGATCGTTCCTTTTCCAGTGCAGGAAAGGCTTTCCGCGCCTTCTCCGAAGTATTCTACGATCGCGCCAGTTCCACCTTTTACGGTAAGAATTCCGGCCACTTTTAAGATAACGTCTTTCGAAGAAGCCCAGCCGGAAAGTTTCCCGGTGAGTTTTACTCCGATGAGTTTTGGGAATTTTAATTCCCAAGCCATTCCCGCCATCACGTCCACCGCGTCAGCGCCGCCGACTCCGATCGCGATCATTCCGAGGCCACCCGCGTTTACGGTATGAGAATCGGTTCCGATCATCATTCCGCCGGGGAATGCATAATTTTCTAATACGACTTGGTGAATGATTCCCGCACCCGGTTTCCAGAACCCGATTCCGTATTTATTGGAGACAGAAGAAAGGAAGTCGTAAACTTCTTTGTTCACGTCATTGGCGGTTTTTAGATCTTCCGTTGCACCGTCTTTTGCTTGAATCAAGTGATCGCAATGTACCGTAGAAGGAACAGCGACGGTGTTTCTTCCTGCGGACATAAACTGAAGAAGCGCCATCTGCGCGGTCGCATCCTGCATCGCGACTCTATCGGGAGCAAAGTCCACATAAGACTTTCCTTTTTCGTAAGCTGTTTTTGGTTCCCCGTCCCAGAGATGAGAATAAAGGATTTTTTCTGTAAGAGTAAGAGGTCGTCCAACAACGTTTCTCGCTTTTGTAACAAGATCCCCGATCTTTGCGTATCGGGCGCGAATCATTTCTATATCGAATGCCATTGTTTTCTCCGTTGATATTGAAACCTGTCCTTGGTGCGACACCAAAGAGAGCGGACCGAAGAGTTCTTAAGGCGCATCCAAAGATACCTTCAGCGCTGTCCGTTTTGTTGGGATCCTTTTTTGAGGAAGGGAACGTTTGGATTTCCTTCTTTTTTCAAGATCGGATCCGCACCAAAACACTGTCCTTTTTAGTTCATCGAAATGGGGACAAGTTATAAATTCATGCTCTTGCAAGCATTTAGTTTGTATAGGATTTTTCAGGAGAAGAGTGAAAAATAGAATTTTAGAGTTGTGAGAGTTCCCACGCAAAGGGGATTTTTTAGAATCGAAGAGGAAAGGCTTCTCATCTGGGACTGAAAACTTTTCGATCCCTGGAGAATCCGATTTTTTGAATGTAGAAGAAGTCGATCCTTCCCCAGAAAATTCTCCTCGTGTAGGATCTCTTACAAAAAAAGATCAGTTCCGAATTCTAAGCTCAACCCTTCTGTTTTTTTCCTTTCCTTCTTCCTTGGAATTATCCCCGATCGGGACGCTCGCCCCCTTAGGAATGATCTCAAATCGATCCGGGGAAATCCCGTTTCCTACAAGATAATCCCGAACCATTTCGGCTCGAAGAACCGAAACTTTTTGATTCACCGGTTCCGTTCCTTCGAGAGAAGTATGCCCTATGATCTTCACTCGAATTTTAGAATCTTCTTTCATCCATCTTGAAAGCTGATTGAGACTTGGTCTCGATTCCTTATGAACCTGGATGCTGTTTTTTTCAAAACGGATCGGGCTGGTCTCGATCATTTTGAATTTTGGATTGGAAGAAAACGCTTCCGGATCCTCTTTCCCAAACCAGGAAAACGAAGATTTTTTTTCGGATTCGAGGTTCCTCTCCTTTGAAGTCAGATCTTTTTCTTCTTTGGGAGTTCCCACATCCTTTTTCGGAGAAACTTTCTCTTCAACGGGTTTGGAGACGTCGAGAGGTCTTTGTTTTTTCTCGGAAGAGAAAAGGGTCCAGAAAAAATAGATCAATCCAAGAAGAATCAGAAGCCCCGAAAGGAAGATAAGAATCGGAACCGTTTTATCCTTTTTGAGATGAGGTTTTGCGGAAGGAGTCGGAATATAATTCGTGTATTCTCTGATCGGTGGTTCCTGGGGAGTTCCCACATCATCCCCCCAGCTCTCAGGAAAACTCGCCTCGGGAGATTCTTCTTCGGGGACATTGAGAGTGAGGTTCTTTTCTCCCTTCTTCTTTGCGTCTTGAACTCGTTTTGAGGCCCATTTACGAATTTCGCTCCGGAACCACTCGTCTGCCTTCTCCGTAAATTTGTAATTCTCACGAATATGTTCGATCGTATGTTTTTCTATGTCCGTATAACTGTTATTATCTTTGACCGCTTTTAAGAGCTGTTTTGCGTCGTTAACCGAAATTCTACCGTCACGTTTGCCCGAAGTAAATTCTTCCGCGAGTTGAATGAGCTCTCGGTCGTATTTTCTACCTTTGATAGTTACGTAGTAGTTTTCTTTTTTCGCCATGATCCCCGCCGCACCAAGATTTAGGGAAGAATTCATTCCCTGCAACCAAAGTTTTTAGTCTCTTTCCATTTGTTCTTTTCTCTCTCAAAAGCGTTAAGGGGACGATTCGAATTCTTTTTCTATCTCAGAATTTCCGGAGAATCCTTTTAAAAGAAGGAGTTCCTACTTTTCCATTGGATTCTGAATCATCCTATAAAAGAATACACTTTCTAAAGAGAATCTATAGTATAATATCGAACTCTGAACTCGAATTGTTGAACTTTTGTCCTTCAGAACTTTCCGTAATAAGGGCTCGTTTCCCGTAAGGAGGCCCCCCCAAGGATGGAGAGAAAGAGCCGATCTAGGCCGATGGAGATCCCACAAGAATTCGGGATTCCTTCTCTCAAGGCCCGTTCCATTCCGGAATCGATCGGAAAGATTTCCTTTCCCAAATATTTCCGAAGGTCCTGCTCAGAACGAAAACGGGAGAGTTGTTCTTCCGGATCAGTCAGTTCTTGAAACGCATTTCCCAATTCTAAATTTCCGAAATAGAGCTCAAATCTTCTCGCAAAACCGTTTTCGATCTGAGAGAGAGCCGCAAGCTCCGGGGGGTATTGAAAGAGAAAGGTAAAACGCCCTTCTGGGAGTTGTTTTTCCACAAGATTTAGGAATATAAGAAAAAAGGAATCTTCGTAGGTTCTTTTTTCATCCGGATTCCCCGTGAGTTTTCGATCTTTGATCACCCTGTTTAGTTCTTCGTGTGAGATCCCACAACCAGCATATTCTCTGAGAGCTTCTTCGACGGTTATTTTTCGGATGGCATTTTTTTGAAAACCGAAAGATTGAAATTTTGAATCCAAGGTTTCCAAGAGCTCGGTGCAGAAGTCGATCAAACCTTCAAGCCTCATTCCAACCGTATAGAACTCCAACATCAAAAATTCTGCGCTATGAAAAGGGCTTCCTTCTTCCCCCGAACGAAACGTATGTGTGATTTCATAAATTTTCTCCAATCCTTTTGAGAGAATCTCTTTTAAGGAATATTCAGGAGACGTAATCAAATAACCCCTCTCTTTTCGAGAGGGAGAATGAACCAAAAAAGGATCCAAATACGGTTCCATGGATGGAATGGATTTGAGACAGGGAGTGTCCATCTCCAGATAATCTCTTTCTTCAAAAAAATTCCTGATTACGGATAGGAATTTCGCTCTTCGGATCAATATTTCATGACTCAACTCGTTCATCTGACTTTTAGTTTTCCCCTTGATTTCCTTCTAAAATAAGAAAGAAATGACCTTTAGAACTTTTTTCTGTGGGAACTCTCACACCAAGATCTCTCTGGAAAAATCCAGAATTACAAAATGGAACCGATTCAAAGATATCAGCACTTTGAAATTCGAAAGAACCGACAATCTACGGAAGTGGTACCTCTCACAGCTTCCTTTGACGAGTCTTCCTTTGACGAATTAAAATCCATCCTAGCTCTTGTCTTCTATCAGTCCAGTCTTCATGTAAAAATCAATCTCAGCGGGGTCAAAGTTCTTCCCCTTCCAGTTGCAATGAAAATTCTCTCCTTCGCCCTGGACCTTAGATTGAAAAACAGAACTCTCGTCTTGACAGGCGCAAGTCCTTCTTTTAAAAAGCTCATCCAATTCTATAGAATGGATCGTTCTCTTCTAATCTTCTGAGCGCCTTTTCTTTTCTTCCCTCTTCCAAGGTTGAAAAATCAACTGAATTCCCAGGCTTCCCAAAAGAAGAAGAAGTTTCGAAGAAATCTTAGTTTCTCCCAGAGAATGATCCGCAAATTCCACGGAAACATAGAGACAAAGATCGTGTTTATTTGCGAATTCTTTTACCTTCTGGCGAGAGGGAAGAACTTTCTCCAGAATCTGAAGAATATGATCTTCCAAAGGAGAATCCGCGTTCACGGTAGAATGAAGTTGCCAATGCCCAAAGCCGAGAGGGTTCCCTTCCTTATCCGTCGCCATTCTCGGGGTACTGAAATCCGGCTTTAGATCCAATTGTCTCGTTACGTCTTCCGAATTGAGACCGTCTTCGTTTACGGAAAGAATGGCCCAGGTAAGAGGGTTGCTTGTATATGCATTCATGATTTTTAGCACACAGTTTTAATTTTTAAGTCGTTTTAATTGCAATTTAACACAATTCACAGTTTTATCATGCTTTAGGATCGATTCATAGATTCTTAAAATATAAAATCGGATAAGAATCTGGTAAAAATGTGTCGGATAAAAAATTTTCCTTTATTAACATTTCATCCGTTTTATCTGTTGCAGATAAGGTAAATTTATCCTCTAATCTCTCTCGGGGGCTTGATAATGAAAACAATTTTAGTGATTGAGGACGATCCGGATATTGGAAATTTAATTCGCAAATCCTTGGATTCGGCGCACTATTCAACGACTCTCCAAACAAGCGGAGAAGAAGGTCTTAAATTCTATAAAGCAAACCATCCCGACATGGTTATCCTTGATCTCTCTCTTCCCGACATAGATGGAATCGAAGTTTGCAGAACCGTGAGGAGGAACGACGAAAATACTCCGATCTTCATAGTTACGGCAAGGAATGAAGAAATTGATAGAATCATGGGACTCGAATTGGGTGCAGATGATTACATCACAAAGCCTTTTTCGGTTCGAGAACTCAAAACAAGAGTGGATGTTTTTTTTAGGAGATGGGATAAAAAAGCAGGGATCAAACCGAACGTAGGGGCGAGCGGAGAAATTGTCCGTGGTTCTCTCAAAATTGATCCCGTTCGTAGGAGAGTCACTCTAAAAGACAATATCGTGAATATTTCTCGGAAGGAGTTTGACATCCTACAACTAATGGCAGCTTCTCCAGGAAAAGTTTTTTCTCGGGAGATGATTCTCGAAGCGGTCTGGGGAATGGAATGGGACGGCTTCGAGAGAATGATCGATTCTCACGTTAAGAGAATTCGATCCAAACTTGAAAAAAATTCAGCGCAACCCGAATGGATAGAAACAATTTGGGGAATTGGTTACCGTTTCACTGATAATTACGACAACATCGTGATCCCGGACTAAGTTCACTCAGTAAAAGCTCTCTCTATTAGGAGTTCCCACGAAAAAAGTGCGGGGCTCAAAAAAGCCCAGATTGAGAAAATCCGGGCTTTTTTGTTTGAAAACAAAATAATAAACCTCTTCGAATTTATAAATTTAGGCCCTCCATACTAAGTTTAAGATATCATGAAATTTGCATTTCTCAATTTTGAAATCGTAAGAAAGAGTATGGAACCCAAAAGAAAAAAAATGTGGGAACTCCCACTTTTGAGAAAAGTCTCCGGAGGAAAATAAAAATCCAAATTCTTCGAAATCTCCCCAAAAGACTACCTTTTCACCCCTCTCCAAAGGATAATTTCACCGATAAATCATTCCCGCCCAAAAAAAATTAAGAAAATAAATTCAGAGGCGTTTTTTTTCCGAAAACAAAACCCTCAAGAGAATTTCCAGGAACCGAATAAGAGTATGAGGACAATATTCTTAAAATCCGATTTTGAAATCCATTCTTCCTTGAAAGAAAATTCATCCGACGTCGTAACCTTTCTTGTGCCAAAGAAAAATTTAATTCGGCTCAATGAAAATGCGCGAAAGAATCTTCCAAAGAAGCTCCCTTATCTTTTAAAGAAATACGGGAAATATATAGCCTCCACAAAGCGTCTTAACAAGAAAGCAGGAAAAACTCTTTACCAAGCAAATACAGGAAAAGAAAAAATGCAAAGAATCAATGCGAGAATTCAAACAAAGAATTGGCTTCTCCTTGGGACTCTTGCGCAGGCTCACGGAGTATCTCGTTGTTTTCTTTTTAACTACCTCCTCTGGTTAGATGAGATTGGAATTGGAAATTCTATCTCGGGAATTCTGAACTCAGGAACTCCTACCTTCCATAATTATTACAAACTCATCACTTTCCTCGATTTTTCTAAGAATAAAATAACGAAACGTCTTGAATTTGAGCCAAACCCAATTCACATTTTCCCCAGAACACAGCAAGCATATGATTCATAATGTATTCATTTTTTATAAACTGACAAAGGCTATGAACCGTTATTAAAAAACTCTCTTTGAAGGAACGTGAGAAAACCCCGTATAAAGAAAGATTTTTAGATAACTTTTCGAATACTCGCAACTTTGTTTATTGAATTCTTTTTCTGAAGATGACTTCGAAAGATCAATCTAAGTTTGTCCTTATTTTACATTTACTCCAAAGAAAGGCTCGATTCCCTTTTTCCAAAATTAAACGTGATTCTGCTAAAAAATAGAAGTTCGACTTGAGAAAAAAGTATGACGTACCACAGAATAGTAATGTTCGCAGGAGAATATTGGGGACAGAACGCCATGTTTCGAAAAATGATCTCTGAAAAAAACACATCCAACCGCAAAATAAAACTCAGCTTGTAGAATCTCCCCAGCCTTACCAACTCAAACTGGCGATTCCGAAAACGTTTTTCGAGAAGATACGCACTTGCCTCTCCACTTGTTTTTCAAAAAAACTTTCCCAAAACCGTATAACCTTAACCACAAGTTGAGAGGGGTGCAACGAGAATTGTCCCGACGAGAGAAATTTTATAGGAGTTCCTACACGGAGATTTAGGCTTCCAAAATTAGAATTTTGCGATTGAAGAAAATTTCCGGAATTTTTCGCCTTTCGCCCCTCCGCCCGAAAATTTGAGCAGGAAGAGCGTCGTAAACTACGACGGATTTTTTAAGATCCAGACAACTAATTATGCCAAAGCGATAGGGTCCTAAATTCCGATCAATAAACCTAAAAATAGGTAGGAACTCCAATGCAAATGCACTCCGATAAGACTGTTGAAAAGTTTATAAGCCGTCTTTTAAGGAAAGAATTCATAGGAACTCCCACATCTTGTGCAAGGCTATCAAGTGTCAGAAACGACTCCCTCTAAAAACCCCGAAACGAAGTTTTCGATTCCACTATTGAAGGAGGCTCCCCTAAGGTGTGGGAACTCCCCAGCTTACAAACGTTTACAAATCCCGTCTCTAAATCCTACCCGCGAAAATTTCTTCCGCTTTTTCGGCAAAAGAGAAGTCCAGATCGGTAAGTTTTTTTTTAGAATGTGTGGTAACTACGACCGTTACGTTATCGTAACGCAAAGTGAGATCCGGATGATGATTCATCTTCTCCGCAGTTACGGCTAACGCGATTACGAATTCAAAGCCGGATCTATAAGAATTAAAGCGGAAAGTTTTCTCCAAGAAAGGAATTTCTTCTCGAAAAACAATCTCCCAGCCGGATGGAATCCTATCTTTGATCCTTTCCAGCTCGGATGGATTCATAAAAACTTAAAAAACCTTTTTGAGGGTCTGCTTGATCTTTTCTGCATCGTCCACCGCACCGTTCGAAAGGGAACCGGCCCTCGCCATCAAGTTGACGGCGCCGTCCATTCTCGCTTTGAGTTCTTCGATCTTCTGAAGTTGTTCATTCAAAAATGCGATCTTCGAATCGAGTTCCATTTCTCTTCTCTCTAACAAGAGTTTGAAATTGTCCAATTCTTGGATTTTCTTTCGAGTTTTTTTAGCCTCGGTATCAACGTCTTTTCTGTAATATTTCTCTAATTCTTTCTCTGCTTGAAGATGGCGTTCTCTTTCCGCCTTAAATTCTTTCTTCATCAATTTCAAAGCCTGGCGATAGGCCTTATTGAAGATCCTTTGTTTTTGACGTCTTCTGAGACGAACCAGTTTGCTGATCCAATTCATACTTATGTCCTGATATTATTCTGATTCTTTCCGGCAAAAATAAATTTCACATGAGAATCTCCTGACTCTTATCGACTTCCGACTTATCACTCTTGGGTCGAAAATTCAGGACATTCTACTTTTCATCCAAAGGAACCGGAAAATAGGGTTCAGTGGATTCTTCCATACTTCCTATTAGACCCTAAAATTCGAGAGAAAAACCTGCCCCCAAAAGAACGAAAGTAGTTGATTCCACAGATACAAAACTTAGAAAAAGAATCCGGGAGGAATCATCCATGACATCCAGAGCGGAAGATTTCAATGAAGAAGTAGAATCACTCAAAGATAAAGCAAAACGAATTACCGGTAAAGCACGCGAAGAATACTTGGAGCACGTCTCCGATCTGAAAGAGAAAATCAAACAGATCTCGGGCGATACTTCCGAAAAAGCTAAACAAATTATTGACGAAACCGGAACCTATATCAAAGAGAACCCTCAAAAAGCGACTCTGATCGGACTCGGCGTAGGGCTCGGAATCGGACTTCTCATCGGGATGATGATCCGTAGAAAATAATAAAACCGGACACGATGGCAAAAAAAAGAAAAACAGATTTCACTTCGGAATCGTATGACAACGAATATACGAAAAGAGGAAACGATCTCAAATCCCATTTCCTCTCTCTTGTAGATTCAATCCTGGAATACTTCCAGACCCTTCTCCTCTACGGACAGAAATACCTCCTCAGAAGGTTTCAGGCCGGGATCCAAGCCTACATCTTTTTAAAATTAGGTCTTTTCTTTCTTGGAATCGGTGCCATTTCTTTTTTGGGCGCTCTTTTCTTTTTCTTATTGAGGATTACGGGCGGCGATATTCTATTATCCAGTCTCGGAACCGGCGGAGTCAGTTTTTTACTTTCCTTGACCTTTCTTTGGCTTGCGGCTTCGTCTCTGAAAATTAAGAATCGATCATGAAAGAATTTCCCGACCTCAATCCATTCGAAGGAAGCGACCGATTTCTTGGAAAAGATCCGTCGGAGATGAGTATGGAAGAATTGAAGTTATACCTCCACATACAAAAACTCAGGGTTCGACTTGAATTTGAAAAATTTCAGTCTTCCATCAATTACACAGGAATGATCGTAGAGGCACTGGAAAAACTGGGAATGGGAGAATTCTTACAATCTTTCCTAAAGGTTCCTGATAACGTATCTTCCGAAGATTGATTTCAATTAACGTAAGAGCCCATTTCCCTTTCTGAAAGTAAAAGACCTTCTCCGAATATCCTTCTTAAACTTTATAACAATCGATTTCCCCAACGATCGAAAAAAGAAAGCAACAAGGACTTTCAGTTGAGAATTGTTCCTGCTTATCCCGATCTCATCGTGGGAAAAAATCAAAAGAAGAAGCGCGCTTGTTTGGGGGGAAGCGAAGAAAAAGAATAATCAGCCCGGGTTCCAAAGAGACTGATTGTATATAAAGACAATTACAGTTTTTTTCACAATGGTAGTCCAGATTTTATCTCGATCAAAGAATATTCTTGGATAAAATAAAAAACCCGCTTTCATCGCCTTTGTCTTACCATTTGATTTCGTATTCACAAACCGGTTCCGCTTTCAAGATCGTGACGGAGCCGTTTTTCACCTTGAACATTTCCAATATCCCCATAAAAACGCCTTGCATAAATCCGATTGGATATCCCACAGAAGGCGCTTGAACAATAACATGACCTTCTTCTTTTTTAATAAATTTTTCCGGTAATAACCTCGGCGGGCCTTTATGGCAAAATAGAAAACCTTTCGTTCAAAAGAATACAATCCAAAGGCTGAAAATCGTTTTCACTCTAATTCTAAATAGAATCGCTCTTAATTAGCGTTGGGACAAACTCTTATTTTGCCTCTGACATTTTCTTTTATCAATTCAGACATGTCTTCCGATAAAATTCCAATCAAAATGGAATCGTATCATTCTTTAGGAATCGAAGGAATGAACGTACAATCCGGTGAAGCGCAACCAAAACTAAACCTTGGAGTAGGCTTCGAGTTGATTTTGAGCTTGCCCGAAGAGCTCCAATGCAAGAGTTCCGATAAGAATATGCGGCAAATAAATTCCCTTCGAAAATTTAGAAGCAAGTTACGCTTTTGAAACGTATTCTATGGAAACTCGAGCAAAGGGAATGATTAATTTTACCTTCCTAATTTTTGAAGGATATCTCCGTAGGTCTTTTCGTAGGCCTTCAAAAAAAGATCAACACACCTTCGTTATCTTTGTTGTTTGTTGTGTTCCGAGAAAAGAGTCTTCTTGCAAAAAAGATTCTTCATCCGGAAATCGAAATTCAACAAAAGAAAGGAACCCATGGTCAATCCCCTTCAAAAAGCAAAAAAACTGGTTTTAGAATATCCGTATCCGAAAGGATTGTTAGACGAAATCCCCGCCGAAGGAACCTATTACAACGGCTCGTCTTCCGTTTATTTGGAAGACGATGAAAAAGTGACTCCGGAAATTCTTTCTAAGTCTTTAAGTTACTTTATCGAAATAGATGAGAAAGAAATTTCGGAAGAAGATATTCCTCTTGGCTCTTCCAAAATGAAAGGACTTCCGCACCTGCCGAACGCGAACTTTTGGCCCAAAGCAACTTACTTCTTGGTTCAACTCAACATTGCCGAATTCAAAAAATATGATATTGAAAACGTCTTCCCGGATCAGGGAATTCTATATTTTTTCGATAATATAGAAGGAGAATTTATCGTAAAATATCACGACGGTCCGATGAGCGACCTAAAGATAATCGATTATCCGGACGCTAAAACTCTTCCCGAAGCGAAATACTATCTGGAAGAATACCGCGATGTCGCTTATCAATTAAGCTTTAAACCGAATTTTATCTTCTACGTTGCTGGCGACGCTTACGATTACAGAACGATCGCAAAGTTGATTCCTCAAGATTTGTCGGATCAACTCAAGAAAATTTTCAAGGCCGATCTCGCAACCTGGAGCCCTAGTTTTCGAATTTTTGGAAGACCCCTTTTTTGGCAGGGTGAGGACGAAGAAGGATTCGACTTTGACGATTACGAAGATGAGGACGACGAGGATGAAAACATAACGGAAAAATCCCAAAAAGACGATTCAGCCGAAGAAAATGACATTCTCATCTTTCATTCTGAAATTGGAGAAGGTCACATTCATATCCGAATCGATCCTAAAAGTCTAAAAGATAAAAAATTAGAAAAAGCGTATTCCACCTATTCCGGAACTTAAAAAGCCCTCAAAAACCTTGCCCGAATTTTTTTTATCCGGCAAGGTTTTAAAAAATTCTCTTTCAAAATCCGAAGCGAAATGTTTACTTCGAAACGATCTCAGCGTCAATCGCGGGATACGTTTTCACTTCCCGTATCTGAATCGTTTCTACCCGATCCTCTCCCGCGATAATATCGGAAAGAATCACAACTTGCTCCCCGTCTTCGATTCTTCCTGCCTTTTTTAAGGTTTCGATCGCAAGACGAATCGTCTTCTCGGGATCTCTGGAAAAATCGATTCGATACGGAATCACTCCTCTTGTAAGCCAAAGCTTCCTTCTTACGGTCGTCATGTTTGTAAACGCATAGATCAAAGGATAATGAGGATGAAAACCGGCCACGTTCAGAGCCGTAGTCCCTCTTCTTGTAATTACGATGATCGCGGGACATTTGAGAGAATCCGCAAGTTCCGAAGCGGATTTCGCCATCTGTTCCTTTTTGTCTTGAGGAATTTTTTCGCGAACGTAGTCTACTCCTCCGGTTCTTTCAACACGTTGTGCGATCTTGTCCATCATTTCGACACAACGAACCGGAAACTTTCCCGCGGCGGTTTCACCCGAAAGCATGATCGCATCGGCTTCTTCATATACCGCGTTTGCAACGTCCGTAACTTCGGCCCTTGTCGGGGACGGATTGTTGATCATAGATTCCAAAAGATGAGTCGCGACGATCACTCTCTTTCCGCGAAGAGCGCATTCTTTGATGATGGCTCTTTGTAGAATCGGCAATTCTTCGATCGGAACCTCTACACCCAAGTCGCCTCTCGCGACCATTACCCCGTCCGAAGCCGCAACAATTTCCTTCATGTTTCGGACCGCCTCTTGATCTTCGATCTTCGCGATGATCTGAGCGTGACCTTTGTTATCGTCTATGATCTTTTTCAGTTGATTGATGTCTTCCACGGAACGAACAAATGAGAGAGCGATAAAATCCACGTCTTCTTCCAGACCGAAAAGTATGTCCTTATGATCCTTAGGCGTAATCGAAGGAAGATTTACACGAATTCCAGGAAGATTGATGTGTTTTCTAGAACCGAGTTTTCCTCCGTCTAACACCTTACACTTGAGAGCAAAATCGTTAATTTCTTCTACTACAAGATTGATCAAACCGTTGTCAACGGTCACGGGATCTCCGATCTTGAGGTCCTTGACGATATCCTTATAATTTACGAATACGGATTGTTCCTCTGACTCCGCTCCTGGAATGATATGAAAGGTGAATGTTTCCCCGACCTTGAGATCCAAATGATCCACTTGAAGATCGCCCGTCCGAATTTCAGGGCCCTGTGTATCGAGAAGGATTGCTATCGGGTTTTTAAGAACGTCCTTATTGAGCGCCTTGATGTTTCGGATGATGTTCTTGTGAAACTCGTGATTTCCGTGAGACATGTTCAATCGCGCCACGTTCATTCCGGCTTCCGCCAACGCTTGAATCATTTTTTTCTCTGCAGTCGCAGGTCCAATGGTACAGATTATTTTGGTTTTTCTAAAAACAGAGGATTCGCTCTTCATGTAGTACCTTTATTCGGGAGAGCGGGGCTTTGGACAATCGGGAATCAGATTTTAGGTAGTGTTTTCTTCAGAAAATCATCGAGGGAAATACAAAAGTCAAAAAGATCCTGGTCCGGCATACTCGCATCCTTCTGTTCGTTGATAATGGTCGAAGCCTTTTCCATTAAGTCCTTTCCGTTCTTCTTCAGATATCTTTTGGTTACAAGAATCGGAAACGTATATCTTTCCTCCTGATTCCGGACCATAAAGGAGAAGATCTCGTTCTTCCCAAACTTTTTGAGGAAGGAGATCAACCCTTCTTCATTGATTTCCCCTTCCATTTCATAAAGAAGAATGTTTCGATCCGGATATTGGCGATTGGACCAATAGTCGTCCAACACATCCAAAACCCTTTCCAGAAGTTTCGCATTGAGAGGGTCGATTTCTTTGGAAGCGCTCCCCGAGAAAGGAACCTTATCGTCTTTATTCTGAGAAGAACCCTGTTTACGGACGCTCTTCTCAGCCTGCTCCTTGGCTTCCTTCTCCTTAACCCTTTTTTCCGCGAGTTTACTCGCGTCCTCTTGAATCTTCTTAGTTCTCGCTTCCGTCACACGTTTGTTGAGTTCGACGGCGTTATGAGCTCGAATCTGCTCGGCCTCGTATTTGTGAACGGTGGCGTTTCCGAAAATATTTCTCCAGAGGCGCGTGAAAAAAGGAAGATATTTAAAAAGACTGGAGATCTCGATTTTATCAAAGGTCGCGACCAGGTCCCGATTATCGATAAAATCCCTGATCTTCATTCGATCCAGGATTCTGATCTCGCTGTCGTTTCCGGTCGCCGAAAAAACCTTTCTCGCGGCCTCAATCGCGCCGGAAATCGAAAGTTTATGCAGAACATAGGTATAAAGCGCATTCTTATCCGCAAACTCGGTGTGCAAAATCTGTTCATGATTGGCCACAAGGTTACGGATATCTTCTTCGATCTGCTGACCTCGAAAGCGAAGGAAATTCAGATCGACAAGGCGGTTTGCGGACTTGATATAATCCAAAATCTCCGCCAACTTTACTTTCTTTTCTTCTTTTTCTTTTTTTTCCTTATCTTCTTCCTCAAAGTGAATGAGAGCCAACAACTCTTCCATCGCAGTCTTTTGATCGCCGTAAGCAGGGCTGAGATAAGGCATAATCGCATTGACTAGCGCGCGTGTGTTTTCCTGTTCTTCCGAAGTCAAGGAGATCGCACCGATTTTCTGAAGTTCGGGTACAAGCCGATCCTTCAAAAAGGTTTTGTAGGCTTCGATTCTCGCGAGAATTTCATCCTGCACGTTATAGTAAAAAACGGATCTATTTCCGGGATTGAGAGCATTCTCGTTTCGTAAGAAGAATAAGGTCTTCTGTTCCACGAGTTTTTTCAGCACGGGTTTGAGATGGATATTTACGGTAATTTGTTTTAAACCCGGTGTAACGTCCAAGGGATCGTTGAAAAGACTTCCGATTTCGGTGGAAGCGTAAGTATCCGTGAGTTTGTTTTCCAAGATCGCGGCATGAATTCGTTTGATAAACTCTTCCTTTCCGGGGAAGATTCGCTTCTCTTTTGCCCAACGTTGAATGGAAGAAAACGTAGTAGAATTCGCTCCGTCCACATAACGATGACTCGTAGAAGCATCCGCCGCCTGCGGTCTTGCAAAAACCGGATTGAGGCGAAGATAAGAATCAATCTTCCCGTCCGAAGCGTCTCCGGTGGGATTAAAATCCACCATACAGATTTTTTTTATGATCGGAGGATTGTATTTCGTGGAAAGTTCTCGGAGATATTGATTGATCTTCTCTTTTTCAATGTTCATCTCTCGAGCAAGTTGATCGGCGTTCGGAAGAATTTTGTTCGCAACGAATTTATCCGTCCAATCGCCGATGACTAGCAAAAGTTTGTGAATTCCTTTGTATTGGAAATCGCCCCTCGACTCAAGCGATTGAGTCAGCTGCAATGCAGTATTATAATCTGCGACTTTTAGTTCAGGGGCTTGAGGTTCCAACATCGAATGACAGTATCATCCAAGGAAATTTTTTTTGTAAAGAAGTTCTGCATTTAATAATGCAGCGCCGGCAGCGCCTCGAATCGTGTTATGACTCAAGACGACATATTTCCAATCAAAGATCGGATCCGGTCTCAAACGTCCGATAACCGTAGTCATCCCCCGTCCGGTCTCCAGATCCAGTCTAGGCTGAGGTCGGTCCTCCTCGTCTCTGTAAAGAATCGGAGGATTCGGAGCCAAAGGAAGCCCTAACTTCTGAGGTTCTCCGGAAAAATTTTTCCAAGCCGAGAGGATTTCTTCTCGGGAAGGTTTCTTTTTGAATTTGACCGAAACACAAACGGTATGTCCGTCGAAAACGGGAACCCGATTGCAATGCGCCGAGATCGGAAAATCGGCATGAACGATCTTGCCGTTTTCCACTTTTCCAAGACATTTCAGAGGTTCGATCTCGGCTTTTTCTTCCTCACCTCCGATATGAGGAACCACGTTTCCTAAAATGTCCATCGTTGGAACACCGGGATAACCCGCGCCGGAGATGGCTTGCATGGAAAAAAGCATAACGGACTCGATTCCAAAAAGATCATACAAGGGCTTGAGAGAAATGGTCACTCCCATGATCGTACAATTCGAATTTGTGATGATCTTCCCTTTTGTCTTTTGCGAAGAAAGGACATCGAGATGAGAAGCGTTCACTTCCGCGGAAAGAATCGGAACGATCGGATCCATTCTATGATTTTTAGAATTGGAGATGATATGAACGCCCGCAGTTGCATACGCACTTTCCACTTCGCCGGCGATACTCGCGTCCAAACCGGAAAATGCTAATGCGACACCCTTTGTTTTTTCGGGATCGGGAGTTGTGATGACAATATTCTTAGCATAAGCAGGGATATCGGAGGAGATTTTCCATCTCTTCTTCATTACATCGCCGTACGTTTTACCGGCGCTGTTCTCGGAAGCGCAGAGGTGTGTTACCTCAAAGTACGGATGATTTTCCAGCAATTGAATGAATCGCTGACCTACGGAACCGGTGGCGCCTAAAACGGCAACTTTGACCCTGCTCATATTTTATTTAAACGGTGAAACCCGCCCTCTCAACTTATAAAATTCGCCGCGTACGGCTTGTTTATCAAGGTTTTACAGGTTTATCACCCTGTCTTTCAGAAATTTGGACGAATTCTTCTGCATAAATCGAACTCATTTTAATCATCCCCGGATAAGTAAAATGATGATAATCACTGAAGTCCTGCATACGAAGAGAATGTTTCAAATCGCTAAAAACGACTCCATTTCCGGAAAGATTTTTTAAGAATTCAAGATGCCCTTGATACCAAGGTGAATTTGCATACCAACGTAAGCTGATCGGATTCTCCGGGTTATTGATGATCCAGAGTGGAATTCTTTTTTCTCTTAAAAAAGCCGTCAATTTTTGCAAATATTCGAAATGAAGCACCGGGACGAACTTTTCTTCGGCGATTCGATGTTTGGCGTCCCGAAGTGCGATCAAATAACCGATGCCTGGTCTCAGTGAATAGTCGTCTAATAAACGGAATTCAAAATATTTAGAATATTCTAAATCGCTCATGTTTAAATATCGAAGGTCTTCCAGACGTTCTTCCCTCGTGTATTGCATTCCGTTCCGAGGAACGTCGGCTCCGAAGGTTTGCTGAAGGCGGACTCCTAACAAATCGTAATTCCAATCCTTGTTTTCCCCCTCAGCGTAAAACGGAGTCCAGGTGTTCGATATTTCAGCCGTGATCGACAAATCCCCCGATTCCGCCGCGAACCTGCGGTCAAAAGTGATTTTTTTCCAACCGGAGTCCACAAACGTAAACGATTGAACTCCATTCTTATTTTGGAATGTGATTTTCACCGGTCCGGCGCGGAGAATTTCGGGAACGATCTGAACCAAAAAACCTTCCTTCTTCATCTTTGGAGTCAACACGAATGAGAATTTTTTACCGGTCCAACCGAGGGACGTCACCCTTTCCGGAATCTGGACCCCGTTGTAACCGTGATAACTCGTGTTTCTTCCGTAACGATGATCGTAGAGAGATCGAAGATTCTTCCAAAAAATATCCTTGTATCTGTAAAAGCCGAAAAGATACGCGCTGATGTATTCGGCAGTTCGCGCAAAACCGAGAACTGAAAAAAATTCCTTCGCGGTTTCAAGAGGAAAGATAAATCGAGATTGGGGCGCTTCGAAAAAATTCAACGCGTCCAAGGTTAAAATCTCGGAAGAGATCGTTTCGTTTTTGCTCGAAGGATCCAGAGAATACGCACGATGTAATCTCCAATCGATAAAGTTGATCGGAAAAACGACGAAATCCGGTTTCAGGTCAGAGATCTTTTTTTTACAGAGCCAAGCGTCGAGAGGAGTCATTCCCGCGTACGATAAGAATTCCACTTCGACTTGTTTACCCGTTCGTTTAAAAATTTCATCCTGAAACGATTCTCGATCGAAAGAATAGTGCGCAATACTCGAACCGATGATCAAAACCCGAGGATGACGTTTCGGTTTATCAACAAGGGAATGGTATTCGTAGAGAAAGTTGTAGAAATGATTGGAACTCCAAGGAGATTCATTCGGAACCTTCCAGATCAAAACACGGAAAAAAAGAAAATCTAAAACGAATAAAGATAAAATTCCCGTTCCTAGTAAAATCCGGTGTTTCTTTCCGGGCGTATAACTCATCTTAGAAAGAATGGTTTGATACGAGCCCCCGCTTGTCCAGGATTACTTCTTTTTTTAGCTTTACCCTTCGGAGAAACTATAAATCCTTTCGGTGAGAATGTTGAAGTATGGAATCACACTAGTTTTATTTTTTATTTCCCTCTTTGTATCTCTGGCCTTGAGCCCGGAAGGAATCTACCAAAACTCGGATATTCTTTATTTGCCGGCTCTTGCCTTGGATCTGTTTCGAGACGGAGGCAACTTTTTATCTTGGTCCTTCACACCTTCTCCGTATTTTTTCCCCGACTTTCCGATCGTTTCGGTTCTTTTTATGTTTTTTGGAAACGCTCAAAAGGCCCTTCTCTGTTTTGCATTCTTACAGACGATTTTGTTCGTGGTGTTGCTCGAACGTTTTTGGATCTTTCAGAGGGAAGAAAAAAAACACAATCTGCTTTCGAAAAAGGATTCGAGAAGAATCAAATCTTGGGTTCTTCTCTTCGTCTCGTTTTTACTACTCGCAGCTCCCAACTTCCCGACTCTTTATATTCTTTTTCTTCCTTCGATACACGCGAGTGCGTTTCTCGTGACGCTCTACGTCTGGCCGCTTCTTCCGAACAAACTCGATAAGCGGCAAACCGCATTTTTATTTGTCTGGATCGTTTTGACAATCGCCTCCGATCGGATCCTCGTGATAGAACTCGTTGTTCCCGGAATTTTAGCCGGCTTTTTATTTTCGAACCCGCAAGAAACAGATAAAAACTGGAAACGTTTTTTCCCAAAAAGCTCCAGGATTCTTTTTTTCGCGGGAATTGCAGGTCTGATCCTTCACAAGATCCTCAAATCTTTTTTATTCATCGAAAAACCGGGAAACATTCCCGCGTTAGTCGCCTTTAATCAGGCGCAAAGGGACGGATTCCGATTTTTCACCGACGCACAAATCTGGATATCTTCCGGCTTCAGGGAAAATTTTCCGATTCCGGCGATCCAATTCTTATTGCTTTTTCTTTCTCTTGTTTTCGGTCTCGCGAGAATACGAAAAAGTAAAACCACCGCCTTTCTGTTCTTCTTTTTTTTGATTCTTACCGTCGCTCCGATCGCAAGCGGATCCTATATCGACGAATACAGCTTACGTTATGCGGCACCGGCTTTAATCCTCGCGCCGTTTTTTTTGATCTCGATCGCCGGTTTCCCGAAAAGATATCTCACACTTGCGATTTTTCTTTTATTCCTTTTACTTTGGAAAACCGCCGAAAAAACCCCGGAAGGACTCGAAAACCGCCTCAATCGACTCTTCCAGTGGGAACCACAGGAAACGGTGTGTTTGGACAAAATTTCCGAAAAAGAGCCGATTTCACTCGCGGTCGCCGATTTTTGGACGGCGAAAAAACTTTTCGTCTTTTCCGAAAAAAAAATCCCCGCTTTTCACGTCTCCTATGGAACATTAGAAGGATCTCATACGATTTCCAATCGGGATTGGTATCTAAAAGATCACAAAGGAACCATCGCGGTATTTACAAAAGGATTGGAGGAGAATCGGGTTTTGGAAGTGTACGGAGTTCCGTCCACAAAGGAGAACTGCGAAGGGTTTCCGATTTTTCTCTACAAAGATTCAACAAAAATCC
This sequence comes from Leptospira ainlahdjerensis, assembly GCF_016919175.1. Taxonomy (GTDB): domain Bacteria; phylum Spirochaetota; class Leptospiria; order Leptospirales; family Leptospiraceae; genus Leptospira; species Leptospira ainlahdjerensis. The sequence continues at coordinate 59,135 of NZ_JAFFPU010000044.1, forward strand.
GGGAAGCCCTCCAACGACCGTTTCAGAAGACGAAATAGAGAAACGGTTTTGTTTCCACCGTAAGAACGACTCCGACGATAAAACCGAGCGCGCTCAAAAAAGCGAATAGGGACCAGTGAAGATTCTCGCGAAACCGAGAAAAAAGTCCGGAAGATTCTTCTTTTTTTCCGATCCAGGTCGCAAAGACCAAAGTGAGAAAAATGGTTAAGAATTGGGACTGCATCGTGTATGTCGGCTCAATTCCGTCCGAGAAGCTGAACAACTTTTGTAAAATTCCAAAAGAGGTTTCGAGATTGCGGGAACGAAAAAAAATCCAGATCAGACAAACCGTTAAAATTACAAAAATCTGATATACTAAGTTGATTGTTTTTCTCGCCACGGAGCCTTCCGACCAACGGAAACGCAGATGATCCCGAATAAACCTTTCCAAAACCAAAAACGCTCCGTGCAAAAAACCCCAGATCACAAAATTCCAACTCGGTCCGTGCCAAAGACCTCCGAGAATCATCGTGATCCAAAGATTTCGATGCGTAAACAAAGCACCGACTCGATTTCCCCCGAGTGGAATGTAGAGATATTCCCGCAGCCAACCCGAAAGAGAAATATGCCAGCGTCTCCAGAACTCGGAAAAACTGGCCGCGGTATAAGGAAGACGAAAGTTATCCGGAAGACGGATCCCCAAAAGAAGCGCCGATCCGATCGCAATGTCCGAATAACCGGAAAAATCACAGTAGATCTGCACGGAATAGGAAAGAACGCCCAACCAGGCAAAAAAACTCGAAACTTGATCCGGATATTGATAAGCGAAATCGGAAATCACCGAGATTCGATCGGCGATCACGGCTTTTTTGACAAAACCCACGAGGATCAGCCAAATTCCTTCTCGAAGCGGAATCTTCTCCCAGCTAAAAAGAGAACGTAGTGCCGGCAAAAGGATTTTCGCTGACACGATCGGACCCGCGACCAGCTGGGGAAAAAAAGAAAGAAAAAGGGCGTAGTGAAGAAAATTTTTCTCGGAAGGAATTTCTTTTCGATAAACGTCGATCGAATAACTCAAAGACTGAAACGTATAAAACGAAATCCCGACCGGTAAAACGACTCTCAACGCAGGTTCTGAGACTTCCCAACCCAAAGACGAAAAAAGAATCCGAAACGAATCCGTAAAAAAGTGAAAGTATTTAAAAAAGCCGAGAACCGATAGATTCCCGAAAAGGGACACCCCAAGGAGAATCTTTCGATTTCGAAAATTCTCCTGCGACTCCAGAGCGCGTCCCACGGAATAATCCAGGACCGTTGTAAAAAGAATCAAAATTCCAAAACGATAATCCCAGGAGAGATAAAAAAGATAACTCACAAAGAGCAGAAAAAAGAGAACAAACGAGTTGTGTTTGGGATAAATCGCAGAGAGAATCCAACGGATACACCAAACGATTGCAAAAAAAAGAAAGTACTGTGGAGTCGTAAAATTCATTGAAAGAGATTGTGTGTCCGAATCCAGGATTCGGATAAAACCGAAATCCTCCAGTCGTTTTTCAATTCAGCGCGGATTCCGAGGAGAAAAGAATCTGAAAGATCTATCAAACGAAATCATCCGATCGATTCAAAACGCCGTCGCCGAAATTCCGGAATCGATGTCAGAAGACCTACGATTCGAAGTGGAGATGTTTTTATCCAAGATTAAACTTTTGGGTTGGAAAGAATCCAATCCATCGGCGGAGGTGGATCGTCTCGAGATTCGGCAAAATTTATTCTTAACCCTAAGAGAAGACATGGTGTATTCTCTTCAAAAAATTCTTTCGGGATCGGAGTTTGTAAACGAATCCTTTCCCGATCTCAGTCCCATCCACAGGGAAATTCTCGCGATTCTCAAGGAATTGGGCAATTATCACCATCCACACCCGGGAAGGGATTATTCCCGTATATCTCTGATGGAATCCTGGTTTCAAGGGCTTTCTAAAACTTGGAATTTCAACCTGCAGAGGGTTGTGGATACGTTTCAAATCTACCGCTGGAAACTCTATTCGTTTGCGCAAGAACGCCCGTTTCCGTATCGAAACCCGGAACAAGTCATTCAAAGAATTCTATCGCCGGAAAGTTCCGGCTTAAACTTCGCCCAAATTTACGAAGCTGAACTTCTTTTAAGAAAGAATTTTCAATTTTTTCTTTTGAGAAAAATCAGCGCCGAAAATCGGCTCCAATATCTGGTTTCTTCGGAAATTCTCGGGTCCGAATCCGATTTTCTCATCCAAACCCTGCACACGGTTATCTCAAATCGATTGGAGCAACTGCTCAATTCACGGCAGATAGAACACGAACACGTTCTCAAAGAAAAACTCGACTTAGAGAAGGAATTCCGACAGGCCGAGAAAATTCAGAAAAAATCCCTCCATGCGGATCTCCCGGGCCCGGAGGAAAAGTTAAGAATTGAAATTTTATACAAACCGGTCCTCCCGGTTGGAGGCGATTTCTACACCGTCCGCCGGATTTCCGGCACCGAATACGGGGTTTTTATCGCGGATATCTCCGGCCACGGAATCGGGGCTGCTCTCTTTTTAAATACTCTCAAATCCAGCTTTGAGAAGAATCAGTCCTACTGGGAAAGACCCGGAAAGCTCCTTCGAAAGCTCAACGAGGACGTTTACGGCAAATTGAACGATAATTTTATCACTGGAATCTACCTCTATATCAACATAAAGAAAAAGATTTTAAAATACGCCAATGCTGGTCACAATAAAGGGATTATTTTTAATCACAATGAAAAGAAAAGCAATCTCCGCTTCCTTTCTCCGAGCGGAAAAATTCTGGGAATCTTTCGAAAGATGGAATACAAGGAAAGAGAGCTAAAACTAAAGGAAGAAGATAGGATCGCCATTTTTACAGATGGACTTCCGGAGACCCATAGCCCCGATCAGAGAATGCTTGGAGATCGGCAGCTCTACCGATGGTTGATCGACAAAGGAACAAACCCTGAACAGAGAAGCCCTCCTACCGTCCTGGAAAGAATTGAACGCAGTTTAACTGAATTTCGAGGAAAAGATAAAGCCGAAGACGACATGTGCCTAATTTTAATCGATGTTTCATAAATTGGATTATATTTAATCTAATTTTAATGCTTATTTATGGTAAGCATCCTTTGCTAAACAGTCCACTTATTTTTAACGCCACAATTTGGGCAAAAAGCGGTAATCTCGGCTTTTACACGCTTCCCTTTCGGGGTTTCAATCTTTCCGATTGCCACAAATTCGAAATCTACGCCTTCCGGGACATAATGTCCAGCTCCATATTTAGCCGAGCCCTCAATCATCGAAGAACATGCGTGGCAGCGAACTCTTAGTTTAATTACTTCAGCCATATATCGCATCTATCCTTGAGAAAAGAGATAAATTCGTAAAACACTTTTCCCTGACAACTTCGCATTGGCAGGAATTCTTCCTACACATGACAAAATGTCTTATTTTACAAAAGAACTCTCTCTTGAAGCATTTGTTTGCTGGGGCTTTTTCTTCTATTTTTGTAAGTTCATCGTTTCCGGAAGGCCCTATTCATCCGCCCAATATTCGTCGAAAAGGATGGCCTTTCTCGAAAGGGGCCTTATTCTGATGGCGCCCGGCCGCCATCAGAATAAGGAAAGGAAATTCCAGAGCCCGGCAAAATGCAAAAACAAAGCCTTCTTCTTAGGGTCTTGGCTGTGACCATTGGGGTGGATTTTTCGCAAAGGCATCGAATTCTCCTTCCGCCCTATGCCCACAAATTGGCACTCCCTGATGAGGCGACATAATAAGAAATAGAGCTCCGCCGAACCTCTTAACTCCTTTTCTTCACTGGCGCCCCTGAAGGCTTCGCGAAAGCCGATATTTTTCAAGCGCCTAAATTTAGGCATGTCGGACATCCGGCATATCCAGAAGCGACCATCTGTAATCAGTTGCCCGCAAGAAGCGGCACCTCTCATTGGTTTTTAGGCGAAAAGCGCCCGATATCCGGCGCTTAGGGGTTAGAACTCCTGCCCTGTGGGCAGCACAGGGGGATTTTATCGTTTTGCGACTTTTTTGGAGGAAGCTTTCTTGACGGAAGTTTTTGCAGATTCCGGCGAGGCGCCGTTCTGTTTTTCGGAAGACTTAGGGTGCGAAGGCGCGTCGAAATTCGTATCGATCCCCTGCTTTCTGTTTCTTTTGACCATATATACAAAATGTCTGATATACTGACCATACGGTTCCGGGAGAGTTTTTGGGTCAAAGTCGGTAGGATTGTCTAAGAGAGATTTTACAACGACTTGGCTTAGGTCTTCTTTGCTTGTCATCATGATGGTCTCAAGACGTTTACAAATTTCGTAGTCGTTTACTTCGAGAGACATCTTTTTCATTGCGTTCAGCAATTTCTGAAAAGAAGAGCGTTTCACTTTGGAAGCCATAGACAAAGATTTTCAACCTCGGGCTGAAAAACAAACAAATTTAGATTTTATCCGACCAGAGAATGGGAGGAAGAATTTTTGAAAGTAAAGAATGAAAATTGTTGTTTATTGGAAGAATGAGCCCCGACAATCTGAGGAGTTCCTACGTTCCCTTCAGAAGATAAGGTTCTCTTGGGGATCAGCGAATTCTCTCTTACATTCTCCGTTTTAAGGAGTAAATTATTGGCAAGGGAGAAACCCGGATTCTTCTCCATTTCCATCAAGGAGCTTGCAACGGGACAGCCCATTCCATTCTCCCTTCCTAACCCCTCTGCGGATCCCGAGGTTCCTCTCACCCAGACTTTCCTCCCATATTCACTTCTTTCAAAGAGAAAATTCGAGGTAACTTTCCCCATCCTTTCACCAGGATCAAAACCTGCAATTGGGGTAAAATTTTGGTCGAGCCAGAGGCCTTTTGTCACGGAGTGAAAAAGAAATTCTTCGGAAGAACAAAAATTCTTCTCTGCACTCAACAAGGGCGCAAAAAGAAAACAATCGATCCCGGTCCAAGCTGCATTTTCGTTTTTGTCCCAAGATCTATTTTTCGAGGAAGAGCTCGAAGCCGCTCCATCAAGGTTCGAAACGGAATGGAAACTCGGAACTTCCAACGTCAAAGAAAGAAAAAAATTCCGACCGAAATGAGAACCTGTAGGAGAAAAAGGAAAACAAGCCTGAGAAGCCAAATTCAAACTTTCGAAATCGAGTTTGGAAAAACTCGGAGAGAAGAATTCTTGTCTTTTTTTTTCAGAAGTTTTCCGTTTCGAAAAAAGAGAAGTCCGATTTTTCTTGGTAACAAAAGATTCTTCCAAATCCAAGTTCATATTTCCGGAGATCGGAGAAGAAAGAACCCGATCTACTTCTGATTGATGAACTGAAATTTCAGAAACTCCAACGGTCTTGTTTTCTTCAGCCGACAAAGCTCCCGCCGTCCCGAGCCCGAGGGACCCGATAAGCAAGATTTGTGCCAAAATTTTTATTTGAGACCGGAAAAACATAGCAATTTTCTATAATCTGCCCGTTTTTCAGGAAAAAGGAAGCTTTTTTTCACCTTTTTCGGAGTTTTTTTGAGATTTTTTGCTCAGGCGCTTTTGCGAAAAAGGCGTTTCACCCGGAGTTTCCACTCCCAAAGAATGATTCCTTTTTCCTCTTCTTCGGCCCGCTCTTGTTCTTTTTCCAAAAGTGCGTAACACATACTTGCGATTTCCGGACCGAAATTTTTCTCGAGTTCGATTTCAAACTCGGGAACTTTCATTTCTAAAATCAACTCCGCCAGACGAAAGCCTTCATCCAAACTTTGGAGTTTGGGTTTTACTTGTTTGAGTTCCTCTTTTTCAAATTCATTTCGAATCATCACCGAGAAAAAAGTTCGAATGAAAGAAACCTCTTCGGGCTTTAATTGAAAATCGAGGAGAAGCTGTTTTACTTTTTCCAGATCCATTCTTCTCAAATGAATCCTCGCCAAAAAGACCGGGTTTCCGGAATGAATATTGAGATTTCCAGAATCCATGATGTCCGCGGCGCGCACCCGGTTGAAGTCGACGATTCCGGATTCTTTTCCTTTTGTGCCCTCCGGCGCCGGCGTTTCCGCAACTTTGTGAAGAGCCACTTTTTTACGAACGATCAACATATTGAGGGCCGGAAATCGAATCTTCAACGTGATCAAATCTTGTCTCGGATAGGTTTCATCCAGAACCAGATGGTGCATATCAACGCCCTCATCTCTGGAACGAATCAGATCTTCGTTGTTTTGAAAATGATAAACGACAACCGGAAGGACGTCGCAGTCGCTTCCCGAGCTTAGAAAAATCGTTCGGACCTCGTTCCCGGAATTAGAATGCTGATACGGAATTACAAGTTTTCCCTGTTTAACGTTTACAAAGCTCAATTCTCCCAACCGAAAATGAGCCAGATTGAATTCCGACCCTAAAAAAACGACCCTCGGAACCGCCACAACAATCGAATTGTTTTTGGCTCCTCGAGGAACTTCGGGACCTTTTTGGGTAAAAACAACGTAGGTCATTTTCGCCAAACGAACTTTGACTAAAAATCCACCGGGAGTTTTCCGCTCTTCATATAAAGAATCAAGATCCACTTTTTAACCTATCTCCAACTGTTTCAGTTTGTATTGTAAAGAACCCCGGGAAATTCCGAGGGCCTTCGCCATTCGGATCTGGTTTCCTCCGAACAATTTATGGGCCAGAAGAATTTTTTGTCTTTCTACGGCCTCGACCGCCCGGCGGAGATCCAAATCTTCCGAGTCCGGGAGAGTAAAAATTCTATCTTTGCCTTCTTTTTTTTCCTGGATTCCGATCTCGGAACCGGAGGAACTCAAGATCGATTCTTCCAGAAGATTACGCAAGCCGGAAAGATTGTTGTTAAAATCCATCCTGAGAATCTTCTCAAGATTCAACTTCGAAAGCCGGAGATCTTCGCGCCCCAAAGATTCTTTGAGCTCCTCTAAGAGAAACCGAACCAGAGATTCTTTTTGCGAAGAATTTAGGTCGGCAAATGCAGGAACGGAAATCGTTCTCTGGAGAAGAAATTCTCGGAACGGTCTAAAAATTTCGTTGGGTTCCGACCCGCTCGCCTCCGTAAAAATAAGACGAAACGGACTGGATTCTCCGGAGAGAATTTTAAAGAAGAATTTCTGCTGAACCGAGGAGAATTTCTGCGCCCCTTCGATCAAAATGGTACCGGAATTTGTCATCCGAGACCATTCTTCAAAAGACTTCTCCAGTTTCGAAATTTGCTCGGGCAAAAAACCCAAAACCAGAATTCCTTTCTCCGGACTCAAGGTCCGATGAATCCATTTTCCGAGCGTCTTTTTTCCCGCTCCGGAAGCGCCCAAAATCCGGACCCAAGAACTTCTCCTGAGCCAATCCGGCATGGTCGTAACCCCGCAAATTTCGGCTAAAAATTCACCGACGTTTTCCTTTCGGGGGAACTCGGGACGAAGAATCGGAGCCGAAGACGAAACTTTCAAAACGGAAAGATCCGAAAGAGAATGAGAAGAAGATTCGGAGATTTTTCGAGCGACCAAACCCCAAAGAACAAGGAGCGAGTCCGAAGGTTTTTCCAAAAACTCCGCCAGAAAAAAACCGTCCAAAAAAGTTTCACCGCGAATTCCGACAACCAAACAACCCGAAGAGCGAGGATCAAAAAGTTCGTGGTCATCGGAAGAAAACCAAAGCGGAAGATTTTCTCTGTTTAAGATTTCGAGATTCCCCGTAGAGCGAGATAAGAAAGAATAAAAAAAGCCGTCTTCGCCATAACCGACGGCGGAAACTTCTTCCAAACTTTTTCCCTGATCAAAGCTAAAAGTAAGAACTCCGCAAAGCGCACCCGAAAGCCGAATCCAGTCCTCAAATGCCTTTGAGAATTCATCCTTTTTCAGCAAAGATGAAGAATTCTCCGAAAACAAAAGATTGAAAAGGGAGGGATGCACAAAGGGAAGATGTTTAAAATTAAGCATCCTGTCAACTAAGTACAGAGCCGATGTCGGACGTCCGACAAAGGAGGGTTTGGAATTCTTTTTCCGTGAAAAAAGACCCAATTTAAGATAAATGATTGAAGATAAAAAACCTTAACTCTATCTGGAATCGGTGCTGCAACAGAAGATCGTTTCTCTCGTTTTTTAAAATTGAACTTTCTAAAAGACAAATTCTAAAACTCAAGATGCCAAAAAAAGGTCTTCGAAACCGAGCGCAAACTCTTCTTTTCAAAGCACGAGAACACGGAAATTTTTCAAAAATCAAAATTCTTATCATTCAAAATTAGGTCTTGATAAGGAATCGATGTCGGATGTCCGACAATAGAATATAAGGTAGAATCATGATAGTTGTATCCATTGCAAACCAGAAAGGCGGAGAGGGAAAAACAACCACTTCTCTCAACTTGTCCATGGGGCTCGCGAGAAGAGGAAAAAAAACCTTGCTCGTCGACATCGATCCTCAGGCAAACTCGACTGGCATTTTTATCAACCCGGAGACACTGGATAAATCCATGCACGGAGTTTTTAACTCCCGGATGAATATCAAAGAAATCATGGTAGATACCAAACTTCCGAATCTTTTTTTAGCTCCTTCCAAAACGAATCTCGCCGAAGTGGAAACACTTTCCGGAAGTTCCGTGGATGCTCCCTATATTTTGAGAGACGCGCTCCAAGGATTGGAAGGTTTTGATTTTTGCATCATCGATTGTCCGCCGAGCCTTTCGATCTTCACGATCAACGCGCTTGTAGGTTCGAACTACGTGATCATTCCACTCCAAGCGGAAAAGTTTTCGGTCGATGGAATTGTAGGACTTCAACAGACAATCACAAGCATCAAAAAAAGGATCAACCCTAATCTGGAAATTTTAGGCGCACTTATCACCCAACTCAAGCCACAAACACTTTTGACAAAAACCATCGTACCCGTGCTGACAAAATATTTCCGGATTTTTGAGACCAGCATTTCCGACGGAGTCGCCGTCGGAGAATCTCACCTCGCCAAGAAATCGGTATTCGAATATAACAAATCGAGCAAACAAGCACAGGAATACGAAGGGTTTATTGAGGAGTTTTTGAATGAGCTCAAAAAGTAAAAGATTAGGTTCCCTCGCCGACGTATTCCAGGCGGAAAAGTTAGAAGGAACGATTCGAAAGATTCGATTGGATAAAATTCTTCCTTCCGACAACCAACCGAGACAAGATAGAAAAAAAGGCGTCGAGGACTTGGCTCGAAGTTTGGACAAGGACGGGCTTCTTCAGCCGATCATCGTCACAAAACAAAATCCAGAAGACGAGCACTACAGAATCGTAGCCGGAGAAAGAAGATTTCATGCGGCCAAACAACTCAACTGGACCGAGGTAGAATGTAAAATTTTAGACCGAGACGAAAAAGAAACCTTCCGTCTCGCGATCATAGAAAATCTTCAGAGAGAAAACCTTTCTCCTTATGAAGAAGTCGAGGCGATGTCCCATTTAAAAATCAGCTTCAAATACACCGACCAAGAACTCGCGACTCTTTTTGGAAAAAGCAGAAGTTATATGACTGAGCTCCTGGGAATTTCAGACCTTACAAAAGACGAACTCAGATCCTGTAAGGACGCCGGAATTGAAAGCAAGAATCTATTGATCCAAGCCGTCTCCGCTTCTAGAAAAGGCACCTTTCCCGAATTCTTAAATTTATTTTCAACCGGGGCCTTAAAGACGGTCAAGGATGCAAAATCGTTTAACCGGGAAGACGAAGGCCTATTCTCTTCCAAGCCAGCCATCGCCGCAAATTCCAAAACACCGGTTTCCAAATCTATAGAATACAAGATCACAAAAAAACCGGGGCTCATTCAGATCAGCTCGGAAAACGACGAACTCTTGGGCGAAATTCTCAAGTTGGTAAAAAAAGAAATTCGAAAGAAATTCGAATCCGAATAACTCCTTCATGTCGTTTAATAATTTTGTTAAGCGACATTAGAATAAGTACATACAGGTACTTAGCAAAAGAATTTTCCAAAAACGATTAGAAACGGGTCAATGAGATTGACAAAGTCACGACAACGAGTTTAATGTGACATAATATAGTAAACGGAAATATAGTACGAAGCCTCATTCCGAAAGGATTCAGGCCGAAGGCGTATTCAATTTAGATCCGGACAAAAAAATTCCCCTGGATAACCAGGGGCCGGATTTTCCCGAAGGAATGTTGTTGGATGAGACATAAGTATCATTATGTCCGATAATGTCAACTCCCTTCGGAACTTTTGCTTAAAATTAATGTACTTTCCTAAAAGGAGGGTTCCGAAGGGAAATGGGCGAGCATTATCCATACATCAAATTTTTTGCCGATATCATTGATTCCGGCGTTTGGGCCAGCCTATCTTCGGCGGCCAAAACGTTGTATTTGGTCCTGCTTAAATTTAGCGACCAACATTTTAAGCCGGTCTGGCCGAGCACGGACATTCTCCTGAAATTAACCGGGTTCAAGACAAAAAAATCAATCATCCAAGGAAAGAGAGATCTCATCCAGGCGGGACTTCTTCAGGTTACCCCGGGAACGGGGCATACCAGTTCTCGGTATTATTTTTGCTTCAACTACCCCGGTTCCAAAATTCCACCTCAGGGGTATAATTCCGGATACCCCAGGAGTGGCGAAATGGATTCCCTTGAGGGATCAAAAAAGAATCCCCAGGGGGCCTCAGAAGGATCCCCAAACCATATCAATATAACAATTACCAACAATCAAAATCAAGAACCAGGAAAAAAGAATGCACCCTTGAGTTTATCTTTGTTGGAAGAAAAATACGGGAGCTCCCTTTTATCCGAGGCGCTTGCCATTGCAAAATTACGGGGAATGGAAGCAAATCTGAGATACGTGCAAGGGATTTGTAAGAATCTGATGGCGGCGCCGGACTCGGTCCCGATGCCTGAATTTAATCAAAACGTTTCCGAATCCAATGCAAAAGATCCGACATGGAAGGGATTTTTACTTTGGTCGCGAGAAAGATTGACTCGTTCCAGCGTGGAAATTTTGGAACAGGTCCGAGTCGAACCGGATGGAAGAACTCTTTGTGTATTGGACAACGTTCCGGAGTCCTTGCGAATGATCATAGCAAAGTACTTCACAGAGGAAATCCGTCCTCCGATATTGGTTATATTTTCCGCAAAAACCGAAGAAAACCGAACTATTTCCTCTAAATATTAAAAAGAGAACCAGGACAAACCTTGAATGAACTCTGAATCGATTCGAATCAGCCACCCCGGCCCCTTAAAAATCCGGGAAATCAAATCCTCCGGAACTTATGATTTAAAAGAAGGAAAACTTTTACGCTATACTGAAACCAAAGATTCTCCCGGAATCTCCGCCCTTACCTTGCATCTGGATGGAATCTCGAGTTTGAATCAAATCCGACTTCATTCCAATCCGCAGGAACTTGCCTTTTTTCCGGATACGTTTCGTTTTGAAATTTCCATGGACGGAATCGTCTGGGAACCGATTCTTCAAGAGACCGGGTTTCGGCGTTTAAACCAAAAGGTCGGACAATGGAATTTTTCTCTCGTTCAGGCCAAATTCTTAAAATTGATTAGCCAGGTTTCCGAGAAAGACAGTTCCGGAAAATACAAGGTTTCTCTTGGGCAGTTAGAGGTTGGAATTTCGGGAATCGTAAAAATCAACGTCAGTTCCGAACAGGACCGTTTTTGGGTAAAAGAAAATCTCATCGATCAAAGACCCGACTACGGATGGGCATCGAAGGAAGTTTCCAAACCAGGAGAAGAATTTTTTCTTACCGACCTCGGATCGATCAGCCGCGTGAACGAGCTCCGACTTCTTACTTCCAAAACGGACCCGGTTTGTTTTCCGGAAAGATTTACCGTATATTACAGCGAAGATGATCTTTCCTGGAATCAGTTGTTGGAAGAAAATCAATTCTTATCCGAACCCGGAGTTTGGTATCAATGGAGATTCCTTCCGACTAACGTGCGTTATCTGAAACTCGTGGCGCGTCAGAAAGAAAAAAAAGGTCAAGAATTCTATCAGACAAAGATCGTGGAGTTGGAACTCTATGCGACTCCGCACTTGAGCGATCTTACAAACAAACCGACTTCCGAACCTCTTCCGTATGCGACCGTGCTTCGTTCGGGTTTGGTTCGTCTCGCGGTAGACGGTGAAAATTCCGAAGGGGTTGCGGTTCAATCAAACGACAGAAGGTTGAGAGATTCTTCTACCGAATACAAAGGAATCGTAGAACTCGCCGGAGACGGAGAAGACAAAGAAGGTGTTGTCGTTCAAGGAAATGATAAACGACTGAAACACGCGACCGAACTCGCACACGGCTTGGTCCGTCTTGCTTCTAATGGCGAAAATCGGGCGGAAAGAGTTGTTCAAGGAAATGACGATCGCTTGAAAGCGGCAACGGTTTCCAGTCTTGGAATTGTGGAATTGGCTGAAAACGGGGAGACCAAAGACGGAGTTGCCGTTCAAGGAAACGACGATCGTCTGAAGATCGCGACCACAAAAAAATACGGCTTAGCGATTCTTTCCGAACCAGGAGCATCGGAACCGGGAAAGGCCGTGACCGCTGATGATCCGAGAATCCGAAAAGCAAATACGGAATTTCCAGGGATCGTTCGTTTTGCAAAGAGCGGAGAAGATTCTTCCGAGGCGGCCGTTCAAGGGGACGATAAGCGCCTAAAAATCGCCAGCACGGAATCTTACGGAATCGTCCAACTCGCACAATCCGGGGAATCCAAAGAAGGCGTTGTCGTTCAGGGAAATGATAAACGACTTCGAAACGCGACCACTTCTTATCCGGGAATCGTGGAAATCGCGACCTTAGGAAATAACGCTCCTGGAAAAGTGGTTTCTTCCGACGACCCGAGATTGTCCGACAAAAGAGATCCAAAACCGCACACTCACGAATACGCTCCGTTGGATCACGACTTTAGTTCTCATACCGGATTCTTAAAAGTAAAAGGAAGCACGGAAGCGGCTTATACGAACATCGCACCTCCTCCCGAAAATCACGCGCCGATTTACGGAAGAAACGAAAGTGAAAAAGGCGCGGGCATTGTTGGATCTGCGCGTAACGCGGGTTTGATCGGATACGGTGAAAAATTTGGAGTTCGAGGGGATGCCTCTTCCGGCGACCAGGATTCGGCGGGAGTTCTTGGGCTCGCCAAACGAGGATTTGGCGGAATCTTTCATTCCAGATCCGGAGTGGCACTTTTCGCAAACGGGAAAGGGATTCCTTCTTTAGGTGAAACCGGTTCCGGTAAAGCGTTTCTTGCGGAAGGAGAATCCGAATTTTCCGGAAGTGTTCGAATTTCGACGGGAAAGAATGCGGATTGTATCGCGAGATTTTTCCCTGTAAATCCATCGGACGTGATTGGAGAAGGTGATATTTTGGCGATGGGAGAAGATGGACGTTTGCAAAAAGCAAAGACGGCTAACGCGACGAATGCGATTGGAGTTGCCGTTAAATCGGCCGCCCTACTTTTTGGAGAATCGGCTCCGGCTGACGGTTCTCATTGGCTGGTTGCGGTTTCGGGTGTCGTAACCGTAAACGCGGATGCGTCTTCGTATCCGATTCAACCAGGAAGTTTGCTTGTGACCGGTTTGACCGGCGGGCACGCTGTTCGAATTTCGGCAGAATCCCTTCGTCCGGGTTCTCTTTTTGGAAAGGCCTTAACCCCGCTTCGCTCGGGAAGAGGTCAGATTCAAATTCTTCTTTGTTTTCAATGATCGAGATTTTATGAAAAAAATATCTGAAATTTACGGCTCCGCGAAGGGGCCAGTGTATTCGTTTGAATTCTTCCCTCCGAAAACTCCGGAAGGGGATCTGAAATTGATGGAGACCGTGAAAGAATTATCTCGCGTGAATCCCGACTTCGTTACAGTGACTTACGGCGCAGGCGGTTCTACAAGAGACAAGACGGTTCAAATCGTAACTGAAATTTCTAAGAATTATTCGGTTCCTACGGCTTCTCATTTTACCTGTGTGGGTGCGAATCAAGATCAGATTCGAGAAATTCTAAAAGGAATTCGTTCCAAAGGAATCGTAAACTTGATGGCCCTTCGCGGAGATCCCCCAAGAGGCGAAGGAGAATTTAGAAAAACTCCGGGCGGTTTTGAGAACGCGACGGAACTGATTTCTTTTATTCGTTCCGAGAAGATGGATTTTTGTATCGGAGGCGGCTGTTACCCAGAAAAACATCCGAGTGCAAAGTCTTTGGAAGAAGACGTTCGACATCTCAAATTGAAAGTCGATGCGGGAACCGACTTTTTAGTTTCTCAGCTTTTTTTTATGAATTCTGCCTTTGAGAATTTTCTCAACTTAGTGAGAAAGGTCGGAATTCAGATTCCAGTGATTCCGGGCATTATGCCGATCACTTCCTTTTCTCAGATCGAAAGATTTAAGTCGCTGGCGGGTTGCGAGTTTCCTTCTTCTTTGATCGAAGATTTGCAGGAAGTGGAACATCGTCCCGAGGAATTTTACAGGAGAAGTTTAAACTTCTCCGTGAAACAATGCAGGGAACTTTTGGAAATGGGCGTGCCTGGGATTCAACTTTATACTCTGAATCAGTCGCACGCGAGCTATGATATCGTGAGGGAATTGAAGGGATAAAAGAAGGAGTTCCTACTTTTTTAAGGAGGTCTTTTCCTGAGCGAGAGGAATTTTTCTCTTTTGTCGGAGTTCCGACAAGGGAAGAATAAGGGAATTTTTCTTTACGAAGGAAGATTTCTGTGATAAGGAGAATTTCCCTAATTTTTCCCACCAGCCCACCTCCTCCACCCAACGAGGGTGGGGGCCGCACGTTTTTTAGGGGAAGATTGTCGTTGTTACGACGGTTCTGTTTTTCCAAGATTGAAAGTAAGAATAGATCTTCGCGTCGGTTCGTTTGGATCGTTACTTAAAAAAGTTGTTCTGCGCTGGAAAAGAAAAGGTTCTTTAACCTTTCTTCTTTAAAACAAACTCCTCTCTTTGTCACCCGGCAAAAAGCCGGCTTCTACTCCTCTGCGATAGAGTTCCAGGATGGCTTCTTTTCCCTCTGTTCCAAGAGAGCGAGTGAATTCGTTTACATACAAGGCGATGTGCGCATCTACAACTTCTCGCGTCGTGTCTTGAGAATGTTTGAGGATATATTTGTAAGTTTCTTCTCTGTTCTCATAGCCGAGATCGAGGCTTTTTTTGAGGGCGTTGTCAAAGTCTAATTTTAGAGTCGGATCCAGGTCTCTTCGGATTGCGATGGCGCCTAACGGAATGTGTTTTCCGGTAGTTTCTTCCCACCATTCCCCGAGATCCTGAAGTTTTTCAAGTCCTTGTCTTTCGTAGGTGAAACGTTCTTCGTGAATCAAAACTCCGAAGTCGGCTTCTCCGGACAAGAGAAGAGGAATGATCTTATCGTATCGAACCGCCTCCGCTTGAAAGTCATTCTTGAGAAATAATTTTAAGAGAAGATTTGCGGTTGTGAATTCTCCAGGGATAAGAATTTTTTTTCCTCTCACGGATTCAAAATTCTTCCCTTTTTTAAATACGAGGAGAGGGCCGCAGTTCCGTCCCAGGGCGGATCCCGAGTCGAGAATGGAATATTGATCCATGACCGAAAAGTAAGCCGCAAAGGAAAGTTTTGTGGTCTGATACTTTCCTAAAAACGCGGCGCGGTTCAATTCTTCTACGTCGTGAAGTTCTTCTCGGATTTGAAATTGATTCGAAGCCTTTCCGTGCGTAAGGTGATAAAATAAAAACGTATCGTTTGGGCAGGGGGAATATGCTAAGCTGAGTTCCATCTTCTTGATTCTTTAGATTCCAGTTTTTTGAGTTCTGTCGGAAAAAGAAAGTTTCTTCCCGTTTTTTTTCGAAACGGTTTTGAGGAATGGGATAGGGTAGAAATGATAAGAATCTTTCTTTTCGACAAAGAGAGATCGATCCGAGTCCTCCTCTTTTTGGGGTCTGCTCGTGGATTTTTGTAGGAGTTCCTACTCTTCCGTAAAAAGTCGCGCGCCCCGCCCAAAATTTGGGTGGAGGGGTGGGTGGCGGAAAAATTCCGGAAACTTTCCTTTATCACAAAATTCTAATTTTGCAAGCGCAAATCTCAGTGTAGGAACTCTAACAAAAACCGTTCTCGTTGCTGTCCCTGCCGGTAAGTTATGGCTGAAAATGGGCGGAGGACGCTCTCTATGGATCGCGTGAACTCAATGCGACGCTCTCTATGGATCGCGTCGCAGGAAAAAATCGAACGCCTTTATATCTATCACAGAATCTCACTTTTCGTAAGCAAAAATCTCCAGTGTCGTATCTCCGACAACAAACGCTTCCGAAAACGAATCGACAAAAGTTCCAGCTTTCGAATGCGGACATTCTTACTTTTGGATCGGTTCGTCCGGTTCTTCTTCCTACTCCTGTCCGATCCGCCGTGCAAAAAATCGCAAGGCCGAATTTCGCATTCCAATCTCAGAGACAAAAACTCCTTTCTCTAAATTCTCCTTTCCGATTTCCTGAAACAAAACATGTCTTTTGATCCTTCTCAAATTCATACGATCGCAGTCGATTTGGACGGAACTCTTCTCAATTCTAAAAGTAAGATTTCTCCCCTCACCCACGCCGTTTTGCAAAAGGCGATCGACCAAGGAAAGAATCTTGTGATCGCGACCGGAAGAAGATTTTTCTCCACCTTTTCTTTTGCGAAAGAATTCAAAGGAGACGTTCATGTCGTTTCCAACAACGGGCAAATTTTAAGACATTCTCCAAGCGCGGAACGAATCTCGGAGAGTTATCTCGAACCGAAGCTCGTCTATGATATCCTTCTTTTAGGAAAAGAATTTCATACGCCTCCGATTCTTCACGTCGATCGTTTTGAAGACGGCGTCGATATGCTCACCGAAGTTCCGATCACGAGCGAAATCTATCATAACTACTCCGGGGGCGATCTTTCTCGAACTCGCTCCATCGGAGATTTTCTTTCTCTCGAACTCGATAAAATTCTTGTGGTTTGTTTTTTATCGCTCCAAAGGGAAGATTTGGATTCTCTCGTTCAAAAAATTTCCGCGTTACCCGGAGCCTCCGATCTTCGTTGTATTCTTACAAAGATTCCCGGCGTCGCCTATTGTGTGGAAATCATCAACTTCTCCGTTTCCAAGTGGTCCGGAATTTCTCGTTTTCTTTCCTTAAAGGGTTTAGATGGGAATGGTGTCGTTTCCTTCGGAGACGAAAGAAACGATCTCGAAATGTTGATTCATAGCGGATTCGGATTTGCGATGAAAAATGCGGTTCCAGAAATCAAGAGTTCCACGAAGCACGTTACGCGATACAGCAATGAAGAAGACGGAGTCGCTCTTGCTTTAGTGGAGAATCGGATCGTTTCCTTTTGAAGTATTCTTCACTTCGCAAGAATTGCAGGCCTGTGTATAACAACCAAAGTCTTCGTCTTTAGAATGAGACGTTTTTCCGGTAAATTCTCGAATTACGGAAAGAAGAGGAAAGAACAACCGAATCGCCGTCAAACTCACGATTCCGTAAACGATCCAATCCTGAGTCTGAATATCAAGTTGCATATATGACCAAGTTGAAAATCAGTCTCAATAAAGTCAACGGAAAGTTTTTCCGTGCGGTGACACTTCTTTGACAATCAAACAAGGAAAGCTGGTATAGTTCTTTTAACAATATGTGGTCCACACTTCGCGTTTATCATTCTACTCAGAAAGACAGAGAGATGATTGAGAATCCGGATTCTTTTTCCTGGATGACCTGTATGCGCACGATTTGGATCGCCGACAGCCGAATTCACGGCGGGCCTTCTGCTCTTCCTTCCACATTGGAAACTTATTCCGGTTACGAAGGTTATCGTTTTCTTTTGGAAGTGATATCGGGTCTTCATTCCAGACTCTTGGGTGAAACGGAAGTTCTCGCTCAATTCCGAGATAAATTTAAGAATTCTTCTCTCCCCTCTTCCGCATTTGGAGAATATTTAGCAAGGCTTCGCGACAGCCTCATTCAGGATTCTAGAAGTATTCGTTCTCGTTATCTTCAAAACATCGGCGAACAATCTTACGGCGGACTCGCAAATAAATATCTGAAAGACGCAACTCACGTAACTCTTCTGGGGACCGGACAACTTTCCGAAAAAATCCTTCCTTGGTTGAAAAATCGAAACGTGACTCTCGTGGGTAGAAACAAAGCGCGCTTGGAAGAACTTTCAGCGATGTTTGAAGTGAATTCGAAATTGTTAAACGACTGGAAGGCTGACGGTTCTGCGATCGTGGTCGCGGCTCCTCTGGATCTGACTCCTGATCTCGATCAGATTCATCCGGGGACTTTGATCGTAGATTTCAGAGAAGTTCCTCTGGAAAAAAAACTTCCCGATACGATTCATTCCATTTCTTTTGCTGCGATGTTGGATTCGATTCGTGAAACCGAAGAAAGAGCTCTTCAAATCCGGGAAAGGGTGCAGCCTGCGTTAGACGAAATTGTTGAGGAACGGGAACTCGAAGCGCAGCAATTTATTTTCGGCTGGGAAGATCTTACTTGTCCCGCGTTCTAAAGATCGGTTCCCGCAAAAGCGCTCTCGCCAGACTCCAAACCTATCTTGTACTCGGCGCCCTCCGAAAAAATTTTCCCGATCTACAGGTGGAACTTTATTTTAGAGAAGCTTCGGGCGACCAGGACTTACAAACCCCTCTTTGGAAAATGGGAACCCGAGGCGTTTTTACGCAGGACCTCACAAAAGAACTCGTGGAAGGCAAAGTGGATCTTGTCGTTCATTCTTGGAAAGATCTGGACTTGGAAGGACATCCGGGAACTACGATCCTGGGAGTTTTGGATCGCGCGGATCAGAGGGACGTTCTTCTCTGGAAAAAATCCTCTCTTTTAAAACATTCTCCGGAAGAATTGAAGATTCAGACCTCTTCTCCCAGAAGAGAATACAATCTTAAAAAATTTCTTCCTAAGTTTCTTCCGTCTCGTTATAAAAATTCCGATCTTATCTTTCTTCCGGTGCGAGGAAATATTCAGACAAGAGTTCGTAAATGGAAAGAATCGGACGCAGACGGGCTCGTGGTCGCGAAGGCCGCCCTCGATCGTCTTTTGTCCACGAACTTTCTCAATTCCGACGAATTAGAATATCAAGAAATACGAAAGTTCTTAAAAGAAGTCTTGGAAGAATCCGTCTTTCAGATTTTTCCTTTGTCCTTAAATCCTTCCGCTCCGGCTCAAGGCGCCGTTGCGGCCGAAGTCAGAACCGACGACGTTTGGGCTCTGGATATTTTGAAAGCCCTTAGTAATTCCGACGTAGTAGCCGCAGTCGAAGAAGAGAGAAAAATTCTTCATAAGTTCGGCGGCGGTTGTCATCAAAAGATCGGAGTTTCAATTTTAAAACGTCCTTACGGTAAAATTTTGTATCAAAGAGGACTTACCGATACCGGAGAAGTTCTCGAAATCGAGGAACAATTCTTTTCTTTTTCGGCTCCGCCTGCAATGTCCGTGGAAAAGGCCTATCCGGTTCCGGGGGAAGCGATCAAACAAAAGAGGACTCCCCTTCCCTCTAACAAGGGTTATGTGCTCACCGCGGACGGTAAAAAGGAAAATCAGATTCTTCCCGAAGAATTGATTCAAAGGGATTGGCTTGTGACAAGAGGAAACGCGTATCCAAATCTGGATTCTTCTTTAGAACACAAGGGTCTTGTTTGGACAAGCGGTCTCAAGACTTGGCAACAGCTCGCGGAACGCGACGTTTGGGTGCACGGTTCCTTGGACGCTCTGGGTGAAGAAGAGTTGCCGAAAGGGTCTCTCTTTGAAAAGAATTTGAATTTTGTAAAATGCACTCACATCGGTTCCACGGAAATTGAATCCGGTTTAGAAAGAGTTCTTACGTATCAAACGATTCCTCTCGAAGATCATCCGGATCTTTCCGATAAAACTCATTTTTTTTGGATGAGCGCGTCACAGTTTGACAAAGCGCTTTCCTTGTTTCCTCAGATTCGCGACAGAAATCACGCCTGTGGACCGGGAATTACTTCCTCTCATATCCGAAAAGTTCTGGGAGAATCCGCAAACATTTCTATCTTTATACACTATGAGTCCTGGCTTGCGAGTTTGGGCCTCAAGGAATTCAAAGGAACAGAGCTTGGAAACCAAACAGAGAAGAATTCGGCTTAACGCCGCCCTCAGAGATCTCGCTTCTTCGGAAAGTCTCAATTACAAAAAGCTAATACAGCCTCTCTTTATCGTGGAAGGTCTGAAAGAAAAAGAGAAAATGGATTCTCTTCCGGGCGTTTTTAGAGATACGGAAGCGAGTGTTTTGAAACAAGTCGAGTCCGATCTAAAATCCGGCGTGACTCATTTTATTCTCTTTTTGGTTCCGGAGCTCAAATCGAATACTGAAATTCCAAAACCGTTTTACGAGCGTGCGATTTCATCTCTTAAAAAAGAATTCCCGGAATCGTTTCTTTGGATCGACACTTGTATGTGTTCTCTTACGACTCACGGTCATTGTGGTCTTTTGCACAAGGATGGAAGTATCGACAATCCAGCTTCCGTAAAACACCTTTCGGAGATCGCGCTCACCTACGCACAGTCAGGCGCCGATGGAATCGCCCCGAGTGATATGATGGACGGAAGAGTCGGAAGCCATCGTAGAATCTTGGATACGAACGGTTTTTCTCACGTCCCTGTGATGAGTTATTCCACGAAGTTTAAGAGTAATTTTTACGGACCCTTTCGTGCGGCGGCGGATTCCGCTCCGGGGCACGGAGATCGTTCTTCGTATCAGATCGACGTTCGCAATCGGGAAGATTCGATTCTTTCTTCGATTCGAGACAAAGAAGAAGGCGCCGACTTTCTGATGGTCAAACCCGGGATGACTTCGATCGATCTTATCGGTCCGATCCGAGAACAAACCGGACTTCCAACCGGCGCTTATCAAGTAAGCGGAGAATACGCTTCGATACATTACTTGGCGCAAAATGGATTTTGCGATTTCGACGCCGCGTTACGCGAAACATGGCAGATCTTTTCGAGAGCACATTCCTCGTATCTCATTACTTATGCCGCTAGAAGAGGAAAGGAGATTTTTCAATGAGTCAACATCAAACGTCTTTATCCACAAATTCTTGGAAAGGAAAATCTTCGGAAGAACTTTTTGAAAGAGCAAAAAAGGTTTCTCCCGGTGGAGTTCATTCTCCCGTTCGTTCCTTTCGTTCCGTCGGAGGAACTCCCGTCTTCTTCGCTTCCGCAAACGGAGCTACATTAACCGACATCTCCGGAAAAGAATACATCGACTATTGTCTCAGTTTTGGTCCTCTGATTCTTGGGCATCGGGATCCGGAAGTCGAAGAAGTCGTTCGCGAAACGACAGGTCTTGCCTGGAGTTTTGGCGCAACCGAGCCCTATTCTCTCGAGCTCGCCGAGTTTATCACGAGCCAAATTCCTTGGGCCGAAAAGGTTCGTTTTGTAAATTCGGGAACCGAGGCAGTAATGAGCGCGTTACGTGTCGCTCGCGCCGCAACCGGAAGGGAAAAGATTCTCAAGTTTGACGGATGTTATCACGGTCACTTGGATGCTCTTCTTGTAAAGGCGGGTTCGGGTCTCGCGGGAGAATCCTCTTCTGACAGCGCAGGAATTTCAGCAACCACGATCGCAAACACTCTCGTCCTTTCTTTGGACGACGAAAAAAACGTGGAAGCCTTGTTCGCGAAAGAAGGAAAGGACATCGCCGCGCTGATCATCGAACCTCTTCCCGCTAACTACGGACTTCTTATCCAAAGAAAAGAATTTATTTTGAAGATTGTAGAGATTGCAAAAAAATACGGAACGTTAGTCGTCTTTGACGAAGTGATTTCGGGTTTTAGGACCGGATTTCAGGGAATGGCCGGTCTTCTTGGAATCAATCCGGATCTCGTAACTTATGGAAAGATCATCGGCGGAGGTTTTCCGGTCGGATGTTACGCCGGAAGAATGGATTTGATGGATCTTGTCGCGCCTGCGGGCCCGGTCTATCAAGCCGGAACCTTGAGCGCGAGCCCTTTTGGAATGAGGGCGGGTTTGGCGACTTTGCAAAAGGCTCAAAGAGAAAACGTCTATTCCATTCTTGAAAAAAGAACAAAAACCTTCACCGAAGAAATGGTAAACATTCTCAACGGGAGCGGGCTTGGAGAATGGGAAGCGGTAGCACATTCTTCTTTGTTCTGGTTTCATAAAAAAACGTCGGAGCCGATCCGCACGATCGAAAAAATTCCCGAAGATCATAAGGAAGGTTTTGCAAAAGTTTTTCACGCTTTGCTAAAGAACGGAATCTATCTCGCGCCTTCGGGATACGAGGTCGGATTTCTTTCCTTTGCGCACACGGATGCGGTGATTTCAAAAACTTTGGAGACGGCCAAAAGAGCTCTGAAAAATCTCTGATGTCCTCGCTTTGGAAAAATACAAGAATTCTTTTTGCGGTCGTGTGGCTTCTTGTAACTTTTTCTCTCGGAGTCTGGTGGTTTCTTTTGGGCTTAAAGCTCACGAGTATGATTGCCGAACTCAGCGCTAAACTCGACGGGACCGCTGCGACGGAAAGTCTTCTCGTCTTGGAAAGACAGAGCAGAATGATCAAGATGGAAGGTCATTTCTTTCTCGCCATGCTCATGTTAGGCGGAAGTACTTTGATTTGGCTTTCTTATAAGGATTCTCAGAGGAACAAACTCATTCATGATTTTTTTTCGACGGTAACCCACGAGATGAAAACTCCACTCGCGAGCCTTCGCCTCCAAGCAGAAAGTCTTCAGGAAGAATTGCCCAATCCGAGCGAAAACAAACTCATCTCGCGATTGTTGATGGATTCGGTTCGTATCGAGTCCCAGATGAACCGAGCGATGTATCTTGCAAGCCTTACAAGATCAGAAATCCTTTATATAGAAAAAACGAATCTTCAAGAGGTGATTGCTTCGATCAGGGAAGACTTCCCGAGTTTAAAAATCGACGTTTCTCATCTTGAAAACTCAAACGTGGCCGCGGATCGAAAGGCTCTTGAAAGTATTTTTAAGAATCTCGCGGAGAACGCGATCAAACACGGAAGGGCGACCGCGTTGGAAGTGGTTTCCAAAAGAAAACCGTCCGGAAAAATCTGGATCAGCGTGATCGATAACGGAACCGGTTTTGACGGAAAATACAAAACTCTCGGAATCCCTTTTCATCGGCATACGGGCACGAGCGGAACCGGAATCGGGCTTTATATCATAAAAAAATTGATGAACAAGATGAAGGGAAGAATGGAAGTCGTCCCCGTTGTTTCCGGATTTAGAGTGGATTTGATTCTTCCGGAGGTCGTTTGATGAAAGCCAAACTCTTGTTAGTCGAAGACGATCGTTCTCTCGGAGAAACTCTTCAGGAAAGACTTCAGAAAGAAGGATACGAAGTATTCTGGACCGTCTCCGCAGTTTCCGCAAAGAAACTTGCGAAAGACGAGAAGCCGCATTTGATTCTTCTGGACGTAAGGCTTCCCGATGGAGACGGGTTTACGCTTGCGGAAGAATTGAAAGAAACAAAGGATTGTCCGCCGTTTTTATTTTTGACCGCGCAGGCCGGAGCTCCCGAAAGACTGAGAGGTTTTGAATTGGGTGCTGAAGAATTTATTCCAAAGCCGTTTCATCTCAAGGAACTTTTGATACGAGTCAAACACGTATTAGAATCCCATAAACATTCCATAGAAGAATCCAAGTTTCGTTATAAAGATTATATATTAGATTTTCAAGGGTTTCAGATCAAAAAAGGAACGGAAGAATTTCCGCTTTCGAAAAGAGACTGCGCCCTACTCCACTTTTTGGTGAGCGAACGGGATCGTACCGTTAGCCGCGCCGAAATTTTGGACAGACTTTGGGGAGAGGAAAGCTTCCCGACAAATAGAACGATAGACAACTCGATAGTGCGACTCAGACAAGCCTTCGGTGAAGATGGAGACGCCGCGATTCGTTCGGTAAGAGGAGTCGGTTATCAATGGACTGGGGATATTCAAAATGTCGAATGAACGATATTTAAACGCGTTGCAAGGGATTGCACAAAAAATTCCGCCCGTATGGATGATGAGACAGGCGGGGCGTTATCACAAACACTACCAAACCCTTCGGCAAAAACATTCCTTCGAAGAACTCTGTAAAATTCCGGAACTCGCCGCGGAAGTCGCCTTCGGTCCCGTAGATGAATTTGATTTCGACGTAGCGATTCTTTTTTCCGATATTCTTTTTCCTCTGGAAGCGTTAGGGATGGGATTGAAATACACCGATGCGGGACCCGAACTTGGTTTTGCGATTCGGTCCAAAGAAGACCTCGCGAAGTTAAAGTCAGTAAAAGATTCCATTTCTTTTATGCAGTTTCAAAAGGACGCGATGAAACTGACTCGGGAAAGAATTCCAAAAGAAAAATCTCTGATCGGATTCGTGGGTGGTCCTTGGACTTTGTTTACGTATGCGGTCGCGGGAAAACACGAGGGCAATCTTTCACTTCCGAAGACGTTGACGAATGTCAGGAAAGAGTTTTTGGAAGAGATCGTCCAATTCTTAAAGGCAAACATCGCCTTACAATTGGAAGGTGGGGCAGACTTGATCATGATCTTTGATACGGCCGGCGGGGACCTTTCACCGGCGCTTTTTGAGGAGATCGTGGTTCCCGGAGTAAAAAGTCTCGCCGATGCCTTCCCGGGAAAAGTCGGATATTATAGCAGAGGAACCGCTTCTCCGCACTTTCAGAGCGTACAAAGAATTTCTTCTCTTGCGGGTTACGGACTCGATCATCGTTGGAATCTTCGAGACGTCTTTAAAACCGAAAGGAGAATGATCCAGGGAAACTTTGATCAGGCGTTATTGTTTATGGAAAGAGAAGAATTTAAGAAAACTCTAATGGACTATTTGAGGCCGTTCCAAGACCTCGCACCGTCGGAAAGGGTCGGTTGGGTCTGCGGACTCGGTCACGGCGTAATGCCAAAGACGCCCGAAGACAACGTAAAAATATTCGTAGAAACAGTAAGAGAAACATTCCTATGACAACAGCAAAAGATTTGATCGCAAAATACGACATACCGGCTCCACGTTATACGAGTTATCCCACGGTTCCGTATTGGTCCGAAAATCCGACCACGGAAGAATGGCTGGACAAGGTGAGAAATCGTCTGAGTCCGGAGGATTCTTCGCTTTCCTTGTATCTCCATATTCCTTTTTGTGAAACGTTATGCTCCTTTTGTGGATGTAATACTTCGATCACAAAAAACCACGCCGTGGAAGACCCATATATCCAAGCTCTTCTCGAAGAGTTCGAAAACTACCTCGCTGCGGTGCCGGAGATCGGACAACGGGAATTGAAGGAACTTCATTTGGGCGGCGGAAGCCCCACTTATCTTTCCGAAAAGAACATGGAATTCTTATTAAATTCTATATTAAAAAGAATGAATGTATCATCTAAGCCCGATTTTTCACTCGAAGTAGATCCGAGAAGAACCAGAGAAACACAACTCAAGGTTCTGCACGATTTCGGATTTAGAAGAATCAGCCTCGGAGTTCAAGACTTCGATCCAGAGGTGCAGAGGCTTATCAATCGTACTCAACCGTTCGAAATGACGGAAAGAATCACCGACCTTTCCAGAAACTTAGGATACAATTCCGTGAACTTCGATCTTATCTACGGATTGCCGAAACAAACTTGGGAAAGTATGAAACGAACCGTCGAAAAAACTCTCGAGTTACGTCCGGATCGAATCGCATTTTACAGTTATGCTCACGTTCCTTGGATCAAAGCGGCGCAGAGGCTTTTTACCGAAGCCGACCTTCCATCCGGTCCTGAAAAAAGGGAACTCTATGAGGCCTCAAGGGAGATGTTTCTGGACGCGGGTTACCATGAAATCGGCATGGATCATTTCGCTTTGGAGGCGGATTCTCTCTCCGCGGCGGCAAAAAACGGAACTTTGCACCGAAATTTTATGGGATATACCACAAAAACTACGGAAATGCTCTTGGGACTCGGAGTTTCTGCAATTTCCGACAGTTGGGATTGTTTTCATCAGAACGAGAAGATCGTAAAAAAATATCAGAAGCACATTCACGAAAATAAATTCGCTACACTCAGGGGACATAAACTCGACGCAGAAGATCTCGTTCAAAGAGCGTTGATCTTGCAACTTTCAACAACGGGTAAGGTTCGAGTGCCGGATCAAATTTTAGAGGATGTGCGACTCTATTTGGCTTCTATGGAAGACGATAATCTCATTAGATGGGAGGGAAACCTCCTTTCTTTGACTGAAAAGGGTTGGCCTTTTCTTCGAAACGCCTGTACGGGACTCGATCTCAGGTTAAGAAGAAAAAGTCCGGATTCGAGAGTTTTTTCAAGAGCCATTTAAGAAACGCTCGAATTTCAGTCAAAAAGTCGTCCAATAAATTATTGATAAGGAAGGACGACTCGTTCATACTTGAGGTTCGAGTCGGTTTCGCTCGGGGAAGGCCCGTTTTGATGCAATTTTTGAAAAAACTATTTTTGATCCTCGGTTTATTATTTCTGCTCCCCTTAACCCTCTTTTCGGAGACAGTGCTCTTGCACGAAGGCGGTTCTTTCCGTGGAAAGGTCGTGACCCAAAATCAGAAATCGATCACTCTTCAAACCAAAGAGGGGAAACGGGTCGTCGCCAAAAGAGAAATTTTGAAAGTAATCTATAAAGATATCAGCGAAGAAGAGGAAGAAAGAATCCGCGACGCCGAGATCAAAAGGCTGGAAGATGAAAAACTTTCCAAAC
This sequence comes from Leptospira ainlahdjerensis, assembly GCF_016919175.1. Lineage (GTDB taxonomy): Bacteria > Spirochaetota > Leptospiria > Leptospirales > Leptospiraceae > Leptospira > Leptospira ainlahdjerensis. The sequence continues at coordinate 85,804 of NZ_JAFFPU010000044.1, forward strand.
AAAGAAATTTAGATCTCAAGAAACAACAAGAAGAGGAAGAACGTCTTCGTAAAGAAAGAGAAACCGCAGAGAAAAATCAAAAACCCCTTCCCCCTCCTCCTCCGAAAAAACCGGAGGTATCGAAAGCGGGTGCTCTGGGACGATCGGCGATTCTTCCGGGTTGGGGTCAATGGGCGAGTGGAAGAAAATTCGCGGCAATCATATACCCCACTCTGTTTTTGGCGGCAGGTTACGCGGTATATGAGAATAATCGAAAATACCTCGTCGCTCGAAAAGATTACGAAAGTTACGGAAACCCGTATTCTACCGAGGCGATCGCCTTGTCCGCATTAGGTGTTCCAAACCCGACTCTTCCTCCGGTGATCATGGATCCGTTTGCGCTTTACGTTTATAACGAATCTTCCGGAAATTTGTATCAGAGCAAAAAAGACGCCGTTGACAAGGCTTATAAGAATCTTCAAGCCAGCTTGGGTGTGTTAGCCGGGATATATCTGATCAATTTGGCGGACGCGTTTATCTTCGGAGGGGCTGTTTCCTCTTCCGTGGGAATTTCGGACGGTTCAAGTAAGGGTTTGATGTTTGACTTCAATCCGATGGCTAGTTCGGGAACTACGATGGGAGGAACCTCTTCCACCTCTTGGGAATCGAAATATACCTTCGGTTATAGATATAATTTTTAATTTCCATTCTTAAATTGTGAGCCGTAATCCTGCGGCTCAGTTTCCCTAAATTCCGAAGATTGCTGATTTACAATCTTCGGATTCTTATAAAAATAGATCCGTGGCGTCGCAACAACCGGATCATATTATCCTTGGGGCCGGGTTTACCGGACTTCTTCATGCAACCCTTTCCGTTCAGAAAGGTGAATCCGTTTTTATCTACGAAAAAAGAAATCGATTCGGAGGATTGATCCAATCCGTCCAGACTCCGTTCGGACTGGTTGAGACCGCGGCAAACGGAATTCTCAATTCTTATCGCCTAGAAGAATTGGCTAAGATCCTCGGATTGGAAATCATACCGACTCAAAAAATCTCCAGAAAAAGATATATCTGGAAGAATGGAACCCCGAAAAGGATTCCTCTTTCGTTTTGGGGCGGCTTACGCGCGTTATATGGTATTTTCGCGGTTTCATCCGATTTCCAGAGAGACGAATCAGTGTATCACTGGGGCTTACGGGTGTTGGGGGAGGATGCGGTTAAGAATGTGATGGAACCCGGTCTTTCCGGTGTTTACGCCGGCGATTTAAAAACGATGTCCGCGGAACTTGTATTAGGAAGATTTATCCGATCCAAGGGCTCTCTTTGGAAAAATCTTAGAAATACGATGGAGAAAAAAAAGTCGGAACCGAAGGTGCCGAAACAACGCAAAGGAACGGTCAGCTTTCGGGGTGGCCTCGGGGAATTGTTAAGCGCAATGGAGGCAAAGATAAAGTCGTCTCCGAATACGAAGTTGATCTATTCGGCAGAAGCTCCTTCTCTTTCCTCTCTGAAAAAAAAATATCCAAAAGCTAAAATCACCGTCGCTTGCGGATTGGAATCTTCTTTAAAAATTCTTTCCTCGAGTTTTCCGGTTTTTAAAAGATATGAGAAAGTTTGTGGAACCTTAGGGGTCGTAACGGCGACAAGATTCGGAAACGAGCCGCTCCTCGGACAAAAAACGGGTTTTGGAGTTCTTTTCCCGCCCGGTTCCGGTTTTCGCGCCAGGGGTGTACTTTTGAATTCGTCGATTTTTCCGGATCGGGTTTCAAGAGGAATTTATTCCGAGACCTTTATTTTCGGCGGCGCTTTGGATTCGGAAATTTCAAAATTAAAAGAGAATGAGATCGTTTCCATCCTGGAAGAGGACAGAAAAAAAATCACGACTCAAAAAGACGATCCGATCAACCATTACGTTACGATTTGGAAGTCGGCTCTTCCGGTTTACGACTCCTCGCTTTTGGAATTCAATCGAGAGTTGGATCGCAGCCTTCCCGATGGAATTTTTGTGGAAGGGAATTTTAGATACGGAATCGGATTGAGTTCCATTTTGGAACGCGCTTGGGACGTTATGCGGGCTTGAATGGTCGCCACGGGGGACGGTACGCTCAATAAAGAATGAAAAATTCGCCGCCTTAAACTTAAAAACGAGATTAGAACCTGAACTCGCGAAAACCGAATTTAAATTGGATGATGCTATTTTTTGTAAGCCGAATCTTGGCGATTTATTGGATTCAACTTGGGAGAGCTGGTTAGGGAAAATTAATTCGGATAAAATTAAAGACTCCAATTTGTTTTTCTTTATTTTTTGGGATGCAAAAGGACCGGATGAAATCGGAGATGAAAATCGGTCTTTATCGAATCAGATTCTTCCTATTTATTCTTCATTACTAATCAATGATATTTTCTTTAACGAGTCCGCTCATAGGCCGTTTGTCCTTACGGGAGAATATGAAAATGAATCTGTGACATTACAGACGATTTTCGAAATAAACAAACCGATTTCTTTGGTCTCTCCGATGAATGCAATCACGAAAGAATCGATAAGAACGACATACGAGATTTCGAATTCACTGTCTTCGCTTTACGCAAAAATTGGTTCCTTTAGCAGAATCGCCAGAGGGATCCGCGCTTTCGAGAAAGGAATCGCATCCTATGATCATGAAGATCGATTCCATGCTTTTGTGAGAACGTTAGAGGCTTTTATTTATCCCAAGCCTGGCGAAGGCAAAAAGGAATTCGCCAAACGGGTCTCTGAGCTTACAAAATTTCCTGATAAGATTATCTTGCAGAAAGTGTATGCCCTACGCTCCAGCATTGAACATATGCACCATCCTTTTCGGGGGTTTGAAGGTTTTACCAAAAGCGAATTTCAAAAACTTACTTTCGAATTGGAAGTCTTTGCAAGGGGGGTTTTGAAATATTTTCTATTAACGCCGAAGGTGTGGGATTATTTCTCTGATTTCAATATTGAAAATACTTGGAAAAACTTTGAGGAAGATCTTGCTCGTGAGTGGGAATTGACGATTGACTTGAATATCTATAAGAACGCAATATTTTTTGAGTGAGAACTCATTTCAAAATTTCCGTAAACTGAAACGATTTAGAGCTTAGATTGGGGCAAGCTCTAAATTTCTGGGCTATATTTGCTTTGATGATTCAATAGAAGATAGTTAGAATTCTGACTTGTCGTATAAGTTTTGAAATGACGGGTTGTTTCCGTTACACTTGAGCCAAACAATACAAGAAGAACCGAAGGTATTCGAATCAATAATTCCTAATAGCGCAGGATGATTCTGATTGGACTTGACACTGGAGATTGAGCGTATCAAAGAATGAGTTCTATGAACCAAAAACGTCCATAGAACTTCACGTTTACAGTATTATTATAGATTTCAAAAAAATTCAAATGAACATAGTTATCGATCTACGGCGTTCGCTTCGGAAAGAGCACATTCCTTTGTTCTAAGGTCGGGAGTATGACCTCCCAACGTTTTACAAAGACATTCTTTTTTGAATGCTCGGGTCGATTCTAAACTGATCTTTGCCATCGCCTCGATGAACTTCGGATAAATTCCCGGAGCCGGGATTCGATAGTAGTCGATAATTCCGTTTTTATGAGCGATCTCTTTGAGCTGTTCTCCGATTTCTTCCAACGTTTCGAGATGGTCTCCGACAAAGCTGATCGGATAAACCGCGATTCTTTTGACACCTCTTCTTCCGAGTTGTTCCAGCTTTGTGATCGTGTTCGGCTCCGTCCATTTCGAAGGCCCTACCCTACTCTGAAAAGAAATATGACATTCTCCCTTAAATCCCTTTTCGCGGAGTAACACGCTTAAATTTTTTACGTTGGTCTCGATTTCTTCTCTGTATTTGTCCCCTTTTTGAATCAATCGGATCGGAATTCCGTGCGCGCTGAATACGAGGTCGATGTTTTTCCAATCGGGAACTTCTTGGAATGATTCGGAGTGTAAGAAGATTTCTTTGTTCAGCTTTCCCTGAAAAAAATCCAAGATCAAATCTCGTATCGAATCCAAATACAAAGGGGAAGAATGAAACGGCGCGACCCAACCTTCGAAAGCGACTGGACAGACTTGAGTGGTTTTTTCGATCAGCTTTGCGGTGCTAAGTATCGTCGATCTTGAAAAATGAGGAAACAAGGGCAGAAGAATATTTCTCCTGGATGGAGTGAGCGCATTTTTATCGAGCTCTCGGATGTCAGGATATCCGCAGGCCATCGTCACTTCACCGTCCCATTCTTCTCCCGTAAGTTTCGTAAGAGCGGAGGCTATCGCTTTTGCTTGTTTTTCGGTTTCGGAAACGATCGGAGATCCTCCGCCAAAGCCCATCGAGAGGTAGGCGGCCGCTACCTTCGGAGCTCTTTTTACCGCTATCCATCTTGCAAGTCTGATTCTAAGGAACTCGGGGATCGGGAGATCGAAGACGTAAGGGTCTTCAAAAAGATCGATCAGGAATTTTTCAATTTCGGAAGTGTTGCGAGGGCCGCCTAAGTTGATTAAGAGAATTTTATTTTTCAATACGGTAGTTCCAGTCGTTTAATATAAATATCCGGTTAGCGCGAGTTCTACGTTCCACTCTTTTAGGTTCATATAATTTTTATACTGACCTAGGTTTTGAGAAAGAATGTCGTTATAGCTTAGACCGCCCTTGGTTACAAAATGACCGTCTCCAAAAAGTCTGTGTTCGTTGAGTTTGATAAAAAACAGATAATTTCCAAAAAGGCGTCCAGCGCTCACATTAAAGTCGATTCCAAAACCGGAAACGTCTCCTATGAAATTCAGAGCTCGTTGATAGTGAAAATCCCTAAAATGTCCGCTCCAGAAAATTCCTGAAAAAGAGGTCTCAAAAAACCAGCCGGCGTTCGAGTAACGATATCCGAGTCCCAACGGAAATTCGTATGTCGAATACGAAAGGCTCAGACCAAGTCCGATTCGATTTAGAAAAATCGGATTGGCATCAAAAAACTGAAACACGTCGTAGAGTATGTATTTCATAAAAGTGTATTGAAATCCGCCCGTAAGAAAAAGGCCCTTCCCTTCCTTTCTCGCATCCGGATCCGAATCGCCGAAATATCTCCTCAAAATCAAGGAATGTCGATCCTGCTTCATCGAAAGACGACCCTTTCCGTCCGCGAAGTTCCTCGAGCCGATAAAAGTATACGGCGTATCGTAGTATGAAAACTCCCTCGATGAAATTTTTGTTCCCCGTTCTATCGTGGGTTCTCCCAAGAAAAAGTCCTCGTCCCTCCCCTCTCCCGCGTTTACATAGCGAGCGGTCGTCCTTCCTGTGTAGTCCGCCTCCCATCTTTTCCAGCGAAGAGTAAAACCGAGACCCCCATAGTTAAAATCACGTTCATAGGTGATCCTGGAGCCTCCTTTTAACCCGGAAAGGTTTGCGTATTTGGTCCCGGTTTCGAAAATATTTTCTCCTCCGTTTCTTCCGGCCAAGATCGTAAAAGAGGATTGTCTGAGTACTTTTCGAAATAAGGATTCCTCTTCCGGGATCGGAATTTCTTTTTCCTGTTCGATCTTCGGCGGTTGAATTCCTACGTTCGTTTCTCCTTGCGCTGAAAGAGAGATTGTAAATAAAAAATGAATGAGGACGGAAAGTAAGAATGTTTTAAAGGATTTGTTTTTTATTTTCATAAATCTTTTTTATCGAAACGCTGTTAATATACAAGGGGTGAAACGATTTCACCCCTTGGCCGATCCATATCTGGAATCAAGGCAGAATTACCGCCCTACCCTACTCACGCAATTCCGTTTTTTAGCCTTTGCAAATCAATGGGACATAGTATTGGTTTGACAAAGTGCGGCTGTTTAAACGATTCTGATATAGAACCTCCCAATCTTATGAGTCCCAAAATTCTTACAACACGCCAGGTTTTAGACGAATACGAAGTCGCTTCGGAAGACGAGTTTTTGTCCAAGGTCAAAGAATGGAAAATTCCCTCTTCCGGAAAGGGAAAGTATGGCCGGGAAGTAATTGAGAAATATTTTCAAAAGTCGGATCACGCTGTTTACGAATCCGTAATCATCGCCGTTTCAAATCAAAAAGGTGGAGAGGGAAAAACTACGGTTTCCGTCTGTCTCGCGGAGGCTCTTTCCAAAACGGCTCCGGTTTTATTAGTGGATTGGGACGCCCAGGCAAATATCACTCAGTTGTTTTTCGGGTCCGTAGAAAGATCCGTCTTTCATGCGCTCGGCTATAGAGGTGAAGATCCGGTTCCGGTCCGGGATCTGATCGTAAAACTCGCGGAGGGTCTGGATCTGCTCCCTTCCTCGATTCATCTCGCAAATTTTACGACCCCGTATGAAAGGGATGACTTCGAACTTTTGAAGGACGCGCTCAAGCCGGTTCGCTCCGGTTATAAATATATCATCATAGACTGTCCTCCGTCCCTCGGGTTGATTCTCGAAAACGCCCTGATCGCGGCGGATCATGTTTTGATTCCGATTCAGACGAGGGCTTTCAGCGTACAGGGGTTGAAAGATCTTCATTCTACGATTTTAAAAATCAAAAAGAAGGCAAATCCTTCCCTCAGTCTTTTGGGCGCAGTCCTCAATCAGTATGAGGACGCGAGAGCGTTAGCCGGTCTCGCCGACGCGATCCGAAAATATTTCGGAGTGTTCGAAACCGTAATTTATCGAAGGGAATCGATTCCCCAGGCCCAGGCAAAGAAAAAACTTCTGGGAGAATACGACGGAAAGGCGATGCAGATGTTTTCCTCCCTCGCCGAAGAATTGATAAAGAGGATTTCAAATGGCTAAACGTTCTGACTTTGCTGGAATGGATCTCCTTACCGCGTTCGGTGAAAAGGAAACTTCAAAGACTGAAATTCAAATTTCCGATATCATTCCGAATCCGGTTCAGCCGAGGGTGTTCGGAAAGGAAGAAGTTTCCGATCTTGTGGAATCCATGAAACGTCTCGGATTGATCGAGCCGATCGTCGTTAGAAAATCGGGTAAAAAGTTTCAGATTGTCGCCGGGGAAAGAAGATATCAGGCCGCAAAGGTTCTGAAGTGGAATTCGATTCCGGCGATCGAAACTTCGGCTTCAGAGGATAAATGTTTCGAAATGGCGCTCGCTGAAAACGAAAAACGGAAAAGCCTCAATCCTTGGGAAGTCGGACGCGCGATCCAATATCTCAGAAAAGAAAAAAGAAAAACCGCGGAAGAAGTCTCCAAGGTCTTAGGTTTTACCGAAAGATACGTCAAACAACTCAGTTCAATCGCACGTCTGGATCAAAAGTCCGTTGCGGATCTTATCAAATCAGGAAAGGACGCTTCCGTAAAAAACTTAGAGGATCTTCTCAAACAAAAAGAGGGAAGAGGGGGTGAAATGATTTCACCCCGAAAATCGGCTCCTTTAAAAGTTGTTTTGCAGCTCGGAAAGTTGACTTCTCAACAAAGGGAAAAATTTCTAAAAGAATTGTCCTCTCTAAAAAAGAAATACGGGCTCAAAGACTGAGCCTTTTTCGAGACCGTTTTATTTTGGGCTACTTTTAAGGGTGTTCTTTCCGTTTCCTCCCGGCCTCGGATACATGTTTGAAAAATGGCTTGAAGTTGAGGCGTTTATTCCTTCTAAGGTTATAATAAAGTAACTTTTCATTTTAGAAATTCTCGGGTCAAAAGTCCGAATCTAAAACGATTCGCGAAAAAGAATCAAAACAATACGTTTTTCAAACCGGAGAGAACATGAAGCTTGCCATCATATCGGCTTCCCATAGAAAAATTTCCCAGTCGGCAAAGGTCGCAGAATGGATGAAAACTCGGCTTATTTCTTTTGGCCATCAGGTCTGGGTGTTGGACCTCGGAAATTATAAGTTACCCGTTTGGGACGATTCTTTTTGGGACGGAGGCGAAGGTTGGGATAAGATTTGGAAACCGATCGAGTCCGAATTGGATCAAGCCGATGCTCTTGTTTTTGTTACTCCGGAATATTCAGGGATGGCGTCTCCGGGGCTTAAAAATTTTCTTCTCTATTGTAATAACAAAATCATAGGGCACAAACCGGTGTTGATCGGAGCCGTCTCTTCGAGTCGTGGGGGAAGTTATCCGGTTGCAGAGCTTAGAATGAGCAGCTATAAAAACACGAAGGTCTGTTATATACCGGAGCATATTATAGTAAGGGACGCCGAAAATGTCCTAAACGAACCCGAGGCAGTGAGTCGGGAAGATTCTTATCTCCGCGAAAGAATCGACTTCGCACTCAAAATTTTGGTCAGTTACGGAGAAGCGTTAAAAATCGTTCGCGCCACCGGTCTTACAGTTAGAAAAGAATTTTCGAACGGAATGTGATTCTATTCCTTTAATTTTTCGCGACCGGCGAAAGAATTTTTGCAGGATATTCCAAAAGTTTGGTTACGACCAACCAGACACAAAGAGGAAGCAGGACGTTGACGAGAGCCGTGATCGGAATCCAAAACCAAGAAAACGTATTCCCCCATTCAAAAGGACTCCGGGCGTGCATAAGGTGGATGAGAATCGGGTGCAAAAGAAAAATCCCCATACTATTCTTTCCTAAAAAGGAAAACACTCGGATCAAAGTTTTATGTCTCCTTTGACTTTGCGCTTTTTCGGCCCAGAAAAAAAGCGCGAGAAACATTCCTAACGGATAAAAAAGGAGATGATTGGAAGAATCGAATTTCCAAAAAAATCCCGCCATGAACAACCCGAACAAATAGACGAAAATTCCGACCCAGAGGATCGTTTTGAGAGAGTAGGGGAGGGGGGAACACTTTTCCTCCGAAAGGGTCAAAAAACTTTTAGGCTGTCTGAACCATTTTCCGGCTAACATCCCGAAGGTGAAAAAAAACAAAAATCCCGTAAAAAGAATCGGTTCGATCGTGCGAACCGGACCTTCTGCAAAAAAAGAAAAGATATGATTGGAAGTTAAGTTGACGATCAGGCTTGAAAAGAGGATCGAAAAAACTGCGTTGTTTGAGCCTAATTTCGTTTGGATTTTTGAAAACAAGGGAAATACCAGATAGAAAGAAAAAAGAAGCGGAACAAAATAATAAGGAGCGCACCAGGTTCCGAGCAACAAACCGTAGACAAACGTTTCCAAATCCGGAGCCGTACCCAATTTTACATACGCCGCGAGCAGGCTCGCAAAGAAATACGGAAGAATCAGTGAAAGGATCTTCGATTTCCAGTAGTCTCTAAAGTTTGTATATTTGAGAAAAATTCCGGAAGAGAGGATAAAAGCAGGGACGCTGAATCTCGCTAGATTGGAAAGTGTGAGAGTTGCTGTCGATGCGCTTTGATCCGCTCCGAAGTATTGAAAGTAAGAATTGACGTGGATAAAAACGATTCCAGTGATCGCGAGTCCCCGGATAAAATCGATCGATTCGCTTCTGCCACCGCTTGAGTCGTCCTTTTGCGGAGACGAAATCAGAATTTGGGAGGATCTATTAGCAAAAATGAAAAAGGCAAATAGAAGAATCAATCCGAAAAGATCCATAAAAAGCTGAAGATGTGAATTCATAAAAAGAGTGTACTTTTCCGGGGTAGAATTAATATTCATCTGTCAATATGCGATTTTTTGGTAAAGAATCTATTTTATTAGGTCGGTTTAAATCATGAATAAGGTGCAGATCCCTGCTGGCGGTATCATCTTTCGCGAAGGCGAGCTGAATAACGCGATGTATGTGATTCTCAGCGGATCCGTTGAAATCTTTTTTACTCGTAAGAATGTCGTACAACGTCTTGCGATTATGAAAAAGGGAGACTTTTTCGGCGAGATGGCTCTCTTCCGTTCTTCTCCTAGGACCGCGACCGCAAAAACGATCTTGGATTGTGAACTTGCTGTGATCGAAAGTAAACAACAGTTAGAGAAGTTCTTAGTGAACAATCCGGACTTCTCCGCAAAGATGGTTCGAATTCTCGCGGATCGTCTCGCAAACACGAACGCGATCTTGATTTCTAAGTTGGACGAATACGCATCGGGAGAACTCGAGTTCGGAAGCTCAGCGGAATGATTTAAGTTTCGGAGGAATGGATCAAAATTCTATCCTTTCCGGATTTTTTCGCTTTGTAGAGGGCGGCGTCGGCATTCTTAAAAAGTTCGTTCGTGTCTTTTCCGTCTTCTCCAAATCTGCAAATTCCTCCCGAAACCGTGACGGCCAATCCGTACTGGCTCATCGAAGCTTCTAAGAGATAGTTTCGAAAACGATTGGCCGCGACGAGTGCGTTTTCTTTCGGAGTTTCCGGGAGGATTACCGCAAATTCTTCCCCGCCGATTCTGCAACAGATGTCTTCTTGTCGGAAAGAAAAAAGCATCGTACCCGCGATCAATCTTAGAATGTCGTCTCCAAATCCGTGTCCGTAGGTATCGTTGATGATCTTAAAATTATCAACATCCAGGATCAAAAGACAAAAATCTCTCTGATAACGCGAACTTCGATTGATCTCTTTGTTGAGAATGATGTTGAAATATCTTCGGTTGTAGATTCCGCTCGTTTCGTCGATTACCGTGTTTAGTATGATCTCCTCAAAGGAATACAACTCTACGATCTTTGGGTTTTCTATGATTCTGTTTTTGCTGAAGATATAGTCGAGCATGGAGACGATGAAGTTTACGTTTCTTCCCAGAGAAACGCTCATACTTTCCCCATGTTTGTAGATTTCTTCCCAGAGTATTTCCGCTTCCGATTCTTGGATTTCCAGATGAGAGATGATTCTAAAAAAATCAGAATAGAAGTAAGGATTGTTTACGGCGAGTTCCCCGATTCTGGTTTTGAATTCAGGCAAACCGGATTCGTGATCGTGTAAGAGGGAGATCACTTTTGTTTTGAAATCGGGCCCTACGTTGCGGATTGCTTTGAGTTGTTCGTTCATTTTGATTAACTCTAGCCTCGCCATTCCCGCCGTATTTTCCTGAGCTTCGAGAGTTTTTTCAGCTTCTAAAAGTTCGCTTTCGCTGAGTCTGGAAATTCTTTCGTAGAGCTCCACCAGACTTTTGAGTCTTGTAATTTCATCTTGCTGGTTCAGGTCCATGCACCTTACCACCTTTCTTTTTCGCACTCGCCTCCAAAAGAGGCGCTTTTACAAATTTATCGCTTTCAGGTTTTAAAGGTAAACTAAATAAACGGAGTCTTCTCTGAAATTAGTGTTTGAAGCAAGTTATAAGATAATAGGAAGTTGATTCTATGAAAAATGTTCTCATCACCGGAGCGAGTTCCGGAATCGGCAAAGAATTAGCCAGAATTTACGCGGAAGCAGGGGCTAACGTGGCTCTCACTGCGAGAAGAAAGGATTCTCTCAAAAAAATTGCGGATGATCTGAAAGCAAAGGGCGCGAAAGGAAAGATCGTATTCGCTTCTTTGGATGTGGCGGAATACGAACAGAACTTCAAGGTGATCCCAAAGCTCGTAAAAGAGTTGGGAGGTTTGGATTTGATGATTCTCAACGCCGGAATTTCCACCAGTTCCTCGTTTGGTGGAAGGAGTTTTGAGGCGGATCGAAAAGTGATCGAGACCAATTTGATCGGCGCGATGGCCGGTGTGGAGGCTGTTCTTCCGACCTTTCAAAAACAAAAGTCAGGTCAGTTCGTAGGAATTTCTTCCGTCGCTTCGTTTCGGGGACTTCCCGGATCCGCGAGTTATTCTTCTTCGAAGGCGGGACTTTCCACGTATCTGGAAGCTCTGAGGGGAGAGGTGAAACGTTATGGAATTTCTGTCACAGTGATTCACCCCGGTTTTATCGATACTCCGATCAACAATCAGATGAAGTCACGTCCCTTTGTGGTTCCCGTCGAAAAGGGTGCACAAAAAATTTATAAAAGAATTGAAAACAAAGTTTTATCGGCTACAGTTCCTTGGTTCCCTTGGGCATTCATAGGTATTCTTATGAGAAGTTTGCCAGAGTTTTTATGGTCGAAGATCAATCCGAAATAAATTTACCTTTTGAAAAGTCAGCCTCACAAAGCTGGATTCCGATCCGAGTTTTGTTTGTCTGTCTCGGAAATATCTGCCGTTCTCCCGCGGCGGAAGGCGCATTCTTAGATCTGATTCAGAAGAAGAATTTAGAATCCGCCTTCTTCGTGGATTCCTGCGGAACGTCCCGCTTTCATCTCGGAGAACTTCCCGATCCGAGGACGAGACAAGCCGCCCGAAAAAAAGGAATCGAACTCACTCACAGGGCTCGTCAATTTCGAAAAGACGACTTTCAAGAATTCGATCATATCCTCGCGATGGATAAGTCGAATCAGAAGGATATCCTCTACTTTGCATCCACGGAAGAAGAAAGAAAAAAAGTGCAACTCTTTCGATTCTTCCAAAAAGATTCCAAAAAAGATTCGGAGGTTCCGGATCCGTTTTATGGAACTCTAAAGGACTTCGACGAAGTGCAAAATATCGTTTCGGAAACCGCAGAAGACTTTCTGGAATTCCTCCTCTCAAAAAAACTGGATTTGAAAGCCTAATATCCGGGAGGAAAAAATCTCTCTATGAGTAAATCCGGAAATAAGAAGAAAGTAGTCGTCATCGGCGCAGGGTTCGGCGGTCTTCAAGCCGTCAAAAAACTCTCTCAAAACTCGGACCTCGATATCACGGTCATCGATAAAAAAAACCACCATCTTTTTCAACCGCTTCTCTACCAGGTTGCAACGGCAGTTCTGAGTCCCGCAGACATTGCGATTCCGACTCGATCCCTCGTTGGAGAAAGCGAAAACGTCACGGTAGTCCTTGGAGAAGCTACAAAGATCGATATTTCGAATAAGACCGTATATTATCAAAACACTTCCACAAATTATGATTATCTAATATTGGCCGCGGGCGCGAAGTCCAGCTATTTCGGAAACGATCAATGGGCTCAACATACGATCGGACTTAAAAACCTGAAGGATGCGCTCAAAATTCGTCATAAACTGTTGATCTCTTTTGAAAAGGCCGAACTTTCGGGAGATCCCGAAATCGCAAAGTCCCTTTTGAACTATGTAATCATCGGAGGAGGCCCGACGGGGGTGGAGCTCGCGGGTTCTATCGCCGAGCTTTCTCATCAGATCATTCGGGACGAATTTCATTCCATCGATCCGGCTCTTTCCAAGATCACTCTGATCGAAGCCGCTCCGAGACTATTGATGGCTTTTTCTCCTTCTCTTGGCGATTTTGCAAAACGCAGATTGGAAAAGAGGGGAGTGGAAGTTCTCACCGGAACCAGGGTTGTGAACATCGATGAGAAAGGAGTGCACCTGGAAGGAAAGACGATTCATTCCGAAACCGTAATCTGGGCTGCAGGAGTTCAGGCGAATTCGATCGCGGCCACGTTAGACGCTCCTTTAGACCGTTCCGGAAGAGTAATGGTCGACGAGTTCTGTAACATAGAAGGTCACCCGGAAGTGTTTGTGATCGGGGATATCGCCAATTATACAAAAGGTCTGGAACGTCCTCTTCCCGGAGTTTCGCCGGTTGCGATGCAACAAGGAAGATACGTCGCAGCCCTGATCAAAAGCGATCTGAAAAATAAAAAACGAAAAATCTTTCACTATATCGACAAGGGCTCGATGGCGACGATCGGAAGAACGGACGCGGTCGCCGAAGTCGGGTTTCTAAAGATGAAAGGTTTTTTCGGATGGCTCGCTTGGCTTTTTGTCCACTTGTTCTATCAGGTCGGATTTAAAAATAAGATTACGATCTTGATTACCTGGGTTTGGTCCTACATCGCTTTCAGCGCGGAGGCGAGAGTGATCCAGGACGAGGTCAGTGCAGAGAAGGACTAAAACCGATTTTTCAGCGGACTTCGAGTTTTGCAAAGTTGTTCGTAGTTTTTTTTGTTAGGCGTTTCTTTGAGACAAAACGATTTCAAGGAGACGCATTTTTTTAGGTTGTTGATATGAGAAGAATTGGGATCAGCTCCTTATGAGAATGAAACTTTTGATAACGATCGTCTTTTTGTGTGTCTTCTTTCCTTTTGTGTTCTATTATTTTTTGAAGAATCTGGAATACCGCCCCAAGGACGCTCTGAATTTATCCGATCAATTTCTGCATTTGTTGATTTCCAAAAAGTTTGAGAAGGCTTACGCTTTCACCAATCAAAATGCGATCGTGGGTAATTCTTACGAAAGATTTCAAAAGAAAATCGAAAGAGAATTGGGAAACGGTGGAGACGGGAGCTCCTGCGATCTTTCGATTACGGATTATTATCCAAAACAATCCTATGGAAATCGATTTCGTAGATTTTGGAATCGAAGTTCCGTCGAGGTCGATCAACTCCATATCGAATATGATCCATGCGGTTTGCCATTCCGTATTTCGCTCCGTCTCAATCGAAACGAAGAATGGAAGGTCGTAAACTTTCAATCCCACGCAGAATAGATCGTTAGAAAATTATAATCGGCTTTTCTAAACTTCTTTGCGGGTGACTTCGTTTATCAATTCCGCTTCCGATTCTTCGATCGATTCATATTGTAATCTGATCTCAGGATAGAAATCCGTTTATCAATTTTGACTCGTGTTTTGATCGACCTTCCCCGTAAGTTGAGAGGAAGTCATGAGGTTTTTCCTGTAGGAAAGGTTTTTTAGGAGTTCCTACACGGGGATTTATTCTTGCAAAATTAGAATTTTGTGATATAGGAGAGTCGCCGTGGTTTTTTTCCACCACCCACCCCTCCGCCCGAGATTTGGGCGGGGCGCGCCGCTTTCACGGAAGGGCGTCGGAGTTCCGACAAAATATCTGCAGATTCAGGTACCTTGTGAGTGAGGATACGGATACGTGTGGGTGATTTTGATCGAGAAACTACAAGGCCGATTTCCGGTTTCCTTATTTTTATCTCGACGACGAACGTCGTATCGGTCGGAATCTTTGAGAATATTCTTCTTCTTTGAAAAGATAAGCCACGCAGTGATCGATTTTGAGGGTACGTTTTTAAACATAAGGTGGTCGTTTTGTTCCACCGAGTTTGCGAATGAATCAAGTTCTTTCCATTTCAAAATCCGATTTCGATCGTAACCGAAATTTCTTCGTTTTGGTTTTTTATCTTCTAAAAAAAATCTTAACAAAAGGTAAAAGTGAGAAATAAGGAGAATAGGAACAAAGAAAGAATGTCTAACGTTTCACTCCGGCATATACTTTATTCTTTGAAAACCTACTCTTTAACAATTTTTCAGAGTCGTATTTGTTGAGATTCTTCTTCGTTTTTTCAATTGTTTCTTTCTTACGGAAAATTTTTTACTGCCCGCTTCAATGAAAGAACGAATTGAGCCTTGTCTTTTCAGGTTAGGCGGAACGGAATCTTCTCTTTTCTCATTGAAAAAATCCTTGAACCCTTTCTTCTCGCGGACAAAATGCTCTGGAATGAATGCGAATTATTGGAAAGGCAAGACGATCGTTGTTACCGGGGGTTCATCCGGGATCGGAGAGGCGATTCTTTCCACACTTTCTAAGATCGACTGTAAACTGATCAATCTTTCCAGAACACAACCTGAACTCGTAAAACGTAAGAATCCGTTTGCCGCGGATTTGATCCATATCCAAGCCGATTTGAGTTCGGAGAAGGAAATCGATAAGGCTATCAAAAAAATTTCGAAAGAATACAGAGGAATCGACGTTCTTTTTGCAAACGCCGGAGTCACCACCCATTCCCGTTTCGACGGAACAAGAATCGAGACTTTTCGTAAGACGTTCGATATCAATTTTTTCGGTCCCATCTATCTCATTCAAAGATTACTTCCTCAGATCAAACTCAATCTGGGAACGGTGATCGCGACTTCGACCGTCAGCGGCCTTTACGGAATTCCCGGAAGAAGTGCGTATTCTTCTTCCAAGTCCGCGCTACACGCCGCATTGGAAGCTGCAAGAATCGAACTCTCGGAACAAGGACTTTCCTTTATTATTTTTTGTCCTCCTTATACGAAAACAAAACTGAGAGCGAGCGGATTGGACGGCGACGGAAAACCTTTGAACGAAGGTTATTACCCGAGCAAAAAAATAAAAACTCCGGAAGAAGTCGCCTTAAGAATGTTAGACGCCGTGGAAGATCCCGGGTCGAGATTGGTCATCATGGACAGCTCCGGATTCTTCTTGAAGTGGCTTCGGAATATCGCTCCGGCATTTTTAGAAAGAACTCTATTCAAAAAACTTTATAAAGATTTTCACTAGTAGGAAAGCATGGAAACGAGAAGTGTTGTAAAAGAATTTCAGTTCGACTATCCTCTGATGAGAGTGTGGAACGCGGTGACGATCAACGAAGAACTAATCCACTGGTTGGCGGATAAGGTAACCGGACGTCCGAAGGAAGGTGCCAACTTCGCTTGGACTTGGAGACTTGGAATGGAGGGCGACCTCACGACCAACGGGATTTATAAAAAGATAGTTCCTCTCAAGGAATTGATATTGCTCTGGCAGGATCATCCCGCCGGAGAGATCGAGCTCAAACTCGAATTTCAATCCTTAGGTGAGAATTCTTCAAAACTCATCGTTACGAATTCGGGTTATCCCGTAGGCGATAAGTATGACGTTTGGATCGAAGCGGCCTCTGAAGGATGGGAAGAAGAAGGAAAACATTTGAGAGAATACTTAAAAAAATCTTGAGCGGACAAGGCCTCTAAAAAAGATGGTAAAAGGAACCTATAGGAAAGGTGATTTTACCTGTGGAACTACTCGATTTAGAAAGTTACTTTCAAACACTCACAGATCTCACTGATACCATAGCAGTCGTCAATTCTCCTTACGAATCAGACTTTGACCATGATATCGGACAGTTAGAGCAGTATTTCTCTGATATTGCTTCTAGACCCTGGGAAACTTCGGAAAGAGATTACTTTAATCTTTTTTGCAGTCACTTTACATTCCACGCAAAGATCGTGGAAGAAATCATTCATGAAGCTAGGCGGGTTCTTATGCCCGAAAGAAGAGTCTTCGTCAAACGTCTTGTCGCTTATCATAAGCACGCAGAAGAATGGTTTTCGGAACTCCAAAAGAAACGCAAGCAGTTCTCTCAGAAAGATATGGTAACGGCTTGATTTCATTTGACAGCTACCCGCTTCTCTAAGAATCTGAGCCGGTGTCTTCACCGGCTCTTTTCATATTAACACATTCTCCCGGGAGAATCTCTTGAAATCCAAGCCTTTCCTCTGGTATCCAGTTTTACTCTTTATTGCTATCTTTCTCTTCGATAAACTTTTCTTTTTGGATACGGTAAGGGATTACGTTAAACAAGAATTCACTTACATCTACTACGACGTTAAAAAAGAACTCCTAAAAGAGATCGTTTTCAAATACGGAAACGATGGAGAATATAAAAAGGATTCTTCCAAGAAGAAAAAGCTCATGATTCTTATGGGTTCTTCCCGAATGTTGTATTTCCAAAATTCGGATCTGGAAGCCTTTTATCCGGATTGGGATATCTACAATCTTTCCTCCGCAGTTACAACTCCCGCCTATTATCTCTATTTTTTGGAAGGACTTGCAAATGGAGGAGTTCGTCCGGATCTCGTCGTGATCGAGACCGACCCGTTTCAGTTTAACAAAAACAGTACTACATTCAAAAAATCGAATTTAGCCAACAGTTTCGATCCGGGTTTTATTCTTAAATATGCCTGGACCTTGGGTAAGGAAAACGTAAACTACTACTTCGGAAATTTTCTCTTTGGCGTGAGTTACAACAAGCCTTATATCGGGAACGTAATCAAACGTATAAAAAGCGAGAATGTGATAATCGCGGAAATGCTGAAGTCGATGACCATCGCCACTCTGAAGAACGACAAAGGGAACTCGATTTCGCCGGCTGGGGCTTACGTCGAAAAAGATTTTGGTAAAATTCAAGAATCCGCTAAAAAAACGGTCGGTTGGATTTATCCTTCCTACGCGCCGTCGGAAATGCAATACGAGTTTTATCAAAAAATTCTTAACTTGTTGAAGGAAAAAAACTGGAGAGCCTTGTTTGTCAAACCGGGGTCTTCGATTCCTATGGAAAAAACATTAGAGGAACTCAATATTCCCGGACCTTGGTTTGAGATCGTAAGACCTATGCATGAAAAGGCGGGCGTTCCCCTTATCGATATGAGCAGGGATTCTTATTATGCCTGCAACACGTACGCTGACAGCGGTCATATTTCCTTGGATTGTTATCGGCCTTTCATACGTTTTATTCTTCTTCACTACTACTTGGATCAAAAGTAATTTTTCGGAATTTCTTGACTTTTGGATTCGCTTCCTTAACGTTTGGGAGAA
Source organism: Leptospira ainlahdjerensis (assembly GCF_016919175.1). GTDB lineage: Bacteria > Spirochaetota > Leptospiria > Leptospirales > Leptospiraceae > Leptospira > Leptospira ainlahdjerensis. Next base: position 103,973 of record NZ_JAFFPU010000044.1, read on the forward strand.
GTTTTTAAACTCTTAAGGAATAATCATGAAACAACTCTGCTTGTCTCTGCTCGCAGTTCTTGCCGTCTCCTGCTCTACGATTCCGGGCGTGGAAAATAAAGGCAAGGATCAGGAAATACAAATCCTTCCACCCAACATTCGTGTGGAAAAATACAAAGAAACATTCAATATGAAAGCGGAAGGCCCGGTCGCTACCGACTGTTCAGGCAAGCCTTGTTCACCCGAACAATTGGACGGCCTAAAACCCGATCAGATCAAAAAGTTTAAGAAGAACGGAGCTTGGAAAGAATACCAAGAGAAGGAAGACTCCGCTACTAAGAAAAAGATCAGCGTCCTGATTCGCACCGGAGAATACAAAGACGATAAAAGAGAAGGTTCTTGGAAAACTTTGTATGAAACCGGAGAAGTTCTTCGAGATACTCCGTATGTCGCCGGTTTAAAAGAAGGCGAAGAGAAAAAACTCAAAAGAGACGGAGTACAAACGGAAAGCACGGTTTACAAAGCAGATAAGAAAAACGGTCCTTATTGGAAGAAAAACAACGAAGGCCTGATGGACGAAGAGGGAGCCTATAAGGACGATCAGAAAGACGGAGTCTGGACGGAATACTACGCGGAGCCGGGACAAAACGGTGCCAAGAAAAAAGTTTCCACATATTCCAACGGCATCAAACAAGGTCCGGAAACTTCTTATCATAAGGACGGAAATACGGTTCAGAGCGAAGGTTCTTACAAAGACGATCTGAAGACCGGAATCTGGAAGACCTACTACGACAACGGTTCCATCCAGATGGAAGGCGGTTATAAACCGAAGCCCGCGCCTGCGGATGAAAAGGAAAAAGATCCGAAGGAAAAGAAAGCGCTTCGTTCGGGTTATTGGAAAGAATATTATAAAAATGGAAATGTCTTTGCGGAAGGCCAGAGAGAACACACTCGGAAAGGAGTTTGGAAGTTCAATTGGAGCAACGGAAATCCCGCTTACAAAGGCGAGATGATGAACGAATTTATGATGTCTTCGGCGGAAGCTTACAACAAAGAAGGTCAGATGATCGGAAAAGGGAAACTTCAGTTTTCGATCATGAACATAGACGAAGCGACTAACGAGCTTAAGGCGAGCTACAGACCCGACATTCCTTTTACGTATTATAAGAACGGTAAAAAACAATTCGAGATTCTGAGCGAAACGAAGGCGATCGAATACGACGAAAACGGAACCAAACTCGGGGAAGGTCCGATCATGCCGGGAACTAACAAGAAGAACGGTTGTTGGTCGGTGAGTTCCGGGAAGACCTATTACATCAACGGAAACGAAAACAAAAAGATGGGTGAGATGCAGGGTTGTAAATAGAGTCCATTTCTTTTTTACTCTGTATTTGTTGTTCCGACAAACCGATTCCGCGAAAAAAGACTTGAGGAGGGGATTCAAGGTTCTTTTTCAGGCGGAATTGTGTTGATTTTTTTAAAACGGTTTACGTGCGACTTTATCCGTGTCTTCGGAAGAAGGTTTTTGATTTCCAAAAATCGGAAGAGCACAATCTAAGAAAAAAAAGCAGAAGTGTTCTTCTGCTTTTTTGTTTTCGGATGTGAATGCTTTTTCGGATTCTCCGATAATATCGTATGAACATTGAAACTACTTCCCGTTCTTTTTGGAAAAGGGACCTTATCATTTTGATTCCCACCGCCATTCTATTTTTCCTCTTAGGTTTTTTCTTGAGAACCTGCGGTTCCGCAATGAATCGATCCGCAAAGGTGACATACAACGGTTCTTTTACCCAAGGCGCTCTGGTTTTTTTAGATCAGAAAGTGCTAAGGCTCCAAGATCCGGATCAAGAAATTGCAATGGAAATGGTCGAAAAAATCGAATTCTTTCCGGAAGAAAATTCTACGGAGTCCGCTGAACTTTCGGCGAACGATAAACTCTTTGTGGGAACTTATCAACTTACTGTCGGCCCTCACAAAGGGGTTCTTCAACTTTTCGGGGGTAAGAATGGTCGCCTCTATGGAAATTTAAAATTCTCCAATTGGGGAAAGGGAAAATGGGAACCGGTCGGTGCTCCATTTATAAAAGGGAATCAGATCCAATTTGTAAGATCTTGTTCGGGTCTGAAGTGTTCGGAGATCGGGAGTAACGTTCCTTTTTCTCAAAAGTATATCGGAGTTTTGGAAGGTCGCTCCATCTCTGGAACTTATCGCGGAAATAATAGCTCCGGAAACTGGGAAGCAAAGAGATAAGATTTGAACGCGATCCGGATTTTCTTCAGAACTCAATCTGGGTGACGGCGCTACAAGGAGAGGGAAGGATTGAGAACGGTCGAAAGAATTTTCTCATTGGAAAAATTAATGGAAAAGAGATTCCGTCGTCGTCGTGAACTTGGTCTTGAAAGTTTGTCTGCCATCCCGCGTGAGCTGACAAGTATCTTGAATCCGGAGGAATCTGTCGGAGCTACGACAATCTTTCTATGAAAGCGCACCGCCCTGAAATTGCCGGGCCTTACCCACAAGCCGAGAGGGGTTGCAACGAGAATCGGAGAAATTTTTTAGGAGTTCCTACACGGGGATTTATGCTTGCAAAATTAGAATTTTGTGATAAGGGAAAATTTCCGGAATTTTTCCGCCACCCGCCCCACCACCCAAGATTTGGGCGGGGCGCTACTTTCACGGAAGGGCGTCGTAACTACGACGGCTTTTTTTACGATCCAGGCAACTCTGTAGATAAGGTTCAGCTGAAATTGGGTGGCGGAGTCGGGTTCGTGGGGAAAAGTCGTAGGATTTTTCTAAATCATAGAATCGCTATTCTCGCAAGGACGATTTTTTAGAAATCCTTGTCGGAACTCCGACAAGGGCAAAACAAATTTCTTGACTCCCTCGAATCGATTTCTCCTCCGAAATCATTCGGGGCCGACACCCTTCCGGAAAGGAGTGGTAAGAGAGAAGGGGAGGGAGGACCGGTTTCGAAGACGAGCGACATGAGAATTCGTTCCGAGAATATAAGACTGGAAAAGAAGATTCCCTTTTCCGAGCGGCACGAAGAGCGCATATCGAGGGAATTCGCTTGAAGCGGATCCCAGGTTCTCCGATTCTTACCTTATGGAAAAAGATCTTCTATCTGGAGAAGACGTCGAGTTTGCAAGAATCACTCTAGAAACTCTAAAGAAAGAATTGAGTAAAGAAATTACAGGACAAGACGAGGTCATCCGAAACGTTCTAGTTTGTCTGGTCTGTCAAGGCCACGTCCTCCTAGAAGGGATGCCGGGACTTGCGAAAACGTTACTCGCGAGATCTCTCGCCTCCGCTTTGGATTTGGATTTTAAAAGAATCCAGTTTACCCCGGATTTGTTGCCGGCCGATCTTGTAGGAACCGTAGTTTTTAATCCGAAGACCACCGAGTTTGAAACAAGAAAGGGACCCGTTTTTACGGGAGTTCTACTCGCGGACGAAATCAACCGCGCTCCTGCAAAGGTGCAGTCGGCTCTCCTGGAAAGTATGGAAGAGAAGACGATCACCATCGGAGACAAAACGTATAAACTCGATCGTCCCTTTCTCGTGATCGCGACTCAGAATCCGATCGATCAAGACGGAACCTATCCTCTTCCCGAAGCGCAGATGGATCGGTTTTTTATGAAAGTCAACGTAGGTTATCCTGCTCTCGAAGAAGAGATCGCGATCCTCGATCAACACGGACGTTTGAATACGGAGAACGGGAAAATCAAAAAGGTAGTCACTTCGAAAGATATTCTAAAATTGTCTTCGTTTTTGGATAACGTCTTTATCGAAGAGAAGATCAAGTCGTATATCGTTCGTCTTGTGCGAAATACAAGACCCGAGGAAAGAACGATTCCGGAACTCATTCCTTATATCCGTCACGGCGCTTCTCCGAGAGCGTCCTTGAGTATATTAAAAAGTTCTAAAGCGAATGCGCTTCTCAACGGAAGGACATACGTGATCCCGGAAGACGTCAGAGTTTCCCTTGTGGAAATATTGAGGCATCGAATTCTTCTAACCTTCGAGGCCATTTCGGAAGAATTGGATGTGGAATCTCTGATTAAAACAGTGGTCGAGGCGACTCCGGTTCCTTAAATACTTTATGATTCGTAAAGAATTCTTATCCATTCTTTCGAGCCTCGAATTGGGTCGAAGAACTCGATCCTTTCGGGAGAAGGCGGGAAGCGCGGAAAGTTCGAAACGCGGAAGAGGTCTCGACTTTAAGGACGTTCGTCTTTACAGTTTCGGAGACGACACCCGTTTAATCGACTGGAATGTGACCTCCCGTTTTGGAGAACTCTATGTCCGGGAATTCTACGAAGAAAAAGAAAGACAGGCGATTCTTTTCTACGACGTTTCCAGTTCTATGGAATTCGGTTCGGGAAAATTTTCGCGATCCGAAAACGCCTTTCAGGTCTTGGCGCTTCTCTCCTTGCTCTATGTCCAAAAGGGGAATCGAGTCAAGATTATCCTTTTTAGCGACAAGGTAGAATGGGAAACGGACTTTCTCCGTTCACGAGACCAACTTCTTCCCACGCTTCAAAAAATATTCAAGAAAGAATCGGTAGAAAGAATCTCCGATCCTCTTTTACCGTTTCGTTATCTAAAAAACCGCGTTCACAGACACGCGGAAGTATATTTGTTAAGCGACTTCATTGGGATCGGATCTCTCAAAAAATATTCCAGCTTAAGAAAACTCTATTCTCTCCACGCGATTCGTTTTAGGGATCCGATTGAAATGGAAACCCCGAAGTCGCTTCTTTCCTTTTTTTACACGAGGGATCCAGAGGAAAAAACAGGAGGTCTTTTTGCAAGAACGCTTGCCCCGGAATATGAAACTAAAACTTTAAATTCTTTTTTTCAAGGCTCCTTGTTGGATCTTACCGACTCGGAACCGGATACGAAAAAAATCGTTCGGTATTTTATGAAATGAAAAACGGAATTCAAATTATCGTATATTCTTGGATTCTAATGTTTTCTTCCTCGCTTGCGGGAGAAGCCGTAGAAACCCTTTCTCCGGACGCGGTTTTGGTCGCGCAGAAGGTTCGATACGAGCTCAAATGGACCGCCGGAGAAATCAAGGAGATTGTCGCGCCTCAGGTCGGGATTCATTTTGCGGAAGGGGTTCCCGATTTACCCTGGTTCGAAGTTCTTCTTTCCGAAAAAAAAGATACGAGTATCGCGCTTGAAATTTCCTTTTATACAACGGGAGAATTTTCGATTCCGGTCTCTTGGATTCTTTCCAACGGGAAACGCGAATTATCTCAAAAAAAAGTTCTCGTAAATTCCGCTCTTTCCGATTCCGACACGGGGCCTTCCGATATCATTCCTCCTTTGAGTTTTTCCGGATCGTATCTGGGAAGGCTTCTTGTTTTCCTGGTTCTTTTCGGAATTCTTCTCGCGTTCGGAATTTACGCGTTCCGATTGTATGCGGGACAATCTTCTCCTTTGGATGCGATCATACAAACGACTCCTCAACTGGAAAGAATGGAAGTGTATGAAATCCGTCTCCAGAAACTCCTAAAAAAAGACCCGATTCCCGCTCGAGAATTCGCGAGGCTTTTATCAGGTTATATCCGGGAAAAGGCGGCCAATCTTTCCGGAAGAAAAACCGCCTCTTTTACCGAGGCCGAACTTTTTCAGTTTTTATACGATCAATTTCCTTTTGAAGAAAGAGAACTCCAGTCTTGGAAAAAATTCTTAATCGAAAAAAAATTCAAACCCGGAGAAACGTTCCTTACAAAAGAAGACGCCGAGGATAAATTTTTTCATTGGAAAGAAACCTGGGATAAATCATGAATTTTGAATATCCTTACGCACTTTTATTTTTTGTTCCGGTTTGGGTCTGGACTTTGATATATTATCAAAGAAGAATGTATCTTCAGAGAATGGAAGTCCGTCTTCCGGGAAGGAGGACGGGTTCCTTCTCAAAACTGGAAAGATTCGGAATTCTTCTTCCATTGTTTCGTCCGATCGCACTCAGCTTTCTCATCGTAGCCCTTGCAGGCCCGGGAAAAAAGGTGACTTTTCTTCCCGATGAAAAAGAAGGAGTGGATATCATGATCGCTCTCGACGTTTCGGGATCTATGTCCAGGAGCCGCGACTTTCTTCCGGAAACAAGGTTGGGAGTTTCAAAAAAACTTCTTCGTCGTTTTATCGAAAAACGTCAGAATGATCGTCTTGGTCTTGTGGTATTTGCAGGCGCCGCGTATTTGCAGGCCCCGCTTACGGGAGATCGCGAGTCTTTAAACGAAATTCTGGGCACGATCGAAGAAGAAACCGTAGCGGAGCAGGGAACTGCGATCGGAGACGCCATCATCCTCTCCACATATCGTCTGCGCGCCTCTCGCGCTCGTTCGAGGGTCATCGTATTGATCACGGACGGCGTTTCCAATACAGGTAAGATTGATCCGGTCACCGCTACGGATCTTGCCGAACATATCGGAGCCAAAATTTATTCCATCGGAATCGGAAAGGAAGACAGCTCTTACGAGATCAATTTTGAGATTTTACAAGAACTTTCGGCGAACACCGGAGGCCAATTCTTTCGGGCCGAAGATCCCGAGGAGATGAAACAAGTTCTCGCATCCATCGACTCTTTGGAAAAGGATCCTCTCGCGGCGCCTCCGAAAGAAGTCCGAGAAACCGAATACGAACTTTGGCTCTATCGAGCGCTCGTTGTTTTACTCTTGGACCTGATTTTTCGATCGTTTGTGTTTCGGTATTATGTATGAGTCACGAGTTCTCGTCGTATCTAAAGAATATTTTCTACGCGGTTCTGGCGTTTTGGTCCATATATTCCAGTATTAGAATATACTTGATTTATAAAGTTTCTAATTGGAGGATTCAGTATCCCGGATTGGAGAGGACTTCCTCTTTTCCAAAAGCGATTTTCGTATCCGCGAGAATTTTTCTCCTGTTTATCGCCTTGATTTGTATTTTTTTTGCTGGATGGAAAACGGATTATAAGGACGAAAAAAAGGAGGAATCCTTCCGAGGAGTCGATATCCTCTTTCTCGTGGACGTCAGTCTTTCCATGCAGGCGGTCGACAACGCTCCGACCCGGCTCGCAAAATTCAAAGAAATCCTTTTGAGAATGTTGCCTTCCCTTGAGGGGAATCGTTTTGGAATGATCGTCTTTGCCGCGAGTCCGTTTCTCTATTGTCCGATGACTTCGGACGTGGCGGCTTTTTCGGATTATGTCCGAGGACTGGACGTGGATATGGTGGGGGATCGGGGAACCGATCTAAAGAAGGCCTTTCAAAAAGCGGAAGATCTGCTAAACTCGGAGAAAGTGTTTCGCAATCGAATTTTGATCTTGGTAACGGACGGGGAAGATCAGAACGATCCGGAACTCGTTTTTTTTCCGGCGAATTTTCAGATCTGGGCGACGGGAACGGAGTCCGGAGGCCCGATCTCATACAACGACGAAGAATCGGGACTGAGCGGTTATCTTTTGAAAGACGGAACCTTGAGTCCGAACGCGAACGTGCCCGGAGTAATCCAGTCGAAGATGAATTCTTCCTTTTTACGGGAACTCGCGAAAAAGAACAACGGATCCCTGTATTCTCTGGAAACAAATCCGCCGGTTGTGGAGTCTTTTCAAAAGGAGATCCGTACTTTGGAGGAAAATCTTTATTCTCGGAAAAAGGATCTCAAACGAGCGGAAGGTTCGGGTAAATTTTTGTTCGCGGCGATTCTTTGTATGCTCTTGGATTGGATATTTGTGGAAACGTTTTTATTCTCCAAAAGAAAAGGGGAGGCCGCAGCGTGAAACGAATTCGTATTTTAGAATATATTGTAATTCTCATGTGTTTGATCGTTTTGGCTCCGGCGGGAGCGGTGGAGTTGGATCCGGGCGGGAATCGAATCAGCGAAGCGTTGGAACACTACAATCAGGGAGAATATCTCGATTCGCTTCGGAAATACCAAGAGGCAGAAACTTATTTCCCGGACGATCCTCGACTGGAGTTCAACCGAGGAGCCGCGGAGTTCAAGTCCGGAAATTTGGACAAGGCGATCCGCCATTTTGAAAAGTCGGCGGGTTCTTCTTCTCCGGAAGTGCAGTGGAGATCCCGTTTTAATTTAGGAAACAGTTATATGCGCGCGGGAGATCGAAAGAAGGCCGCGGAAGAATACATCAAGGCCCTCAAGCTCAATCCGGATCTCAAAGAAGCCAGAAAAAATCTGGAATACCTGAGGCAAAATCCGCCTCCCCAAAATTCTCAGAACAAAACTCCGAATTCTTCTAATCAAAATCCGAAAAATTCTCCTTCACAAAAAGGAAATCAGCCGCAGAATCAGAACGATCCTTCCTCAAACGGCGACGTCATCGGAGAATCTCCCCGCGATCAAAAGGGGAAGTTAACCGAAGAAGAAGCCAAAAGAATTCTGGATTCCTTGGATCTCAATCAAATCCGAAGGAAGAGCAGGAAGAGCCGGGACAGAGAGGTCTTTTGGTGAAACGAATTCTTTTCGTCCTAATTCTTTTCGGTCCATTCGCGCTCGGTGCGGAGGAGATCAAATTCTACGTTACACGAAACATGTTTCATCTCGGAGAGGAATCCTACGCCGTCTTCGAGATGGATCTCAATTCCAAATACACAATCCCTCAAAACTCTTTTTCCAACGGAGATCTTACGGTTTTTTACGCCGGCATCGAAGAGAATACTACGATCATCAACTTTCAAGTTTTTCGAAAAAGACTTTTGAAGTTTAGAATCAAAGCTTCCAAACAAGGAACGTTTGAACTCCCTCAGCTGAGTATCGAAGTCAACGGCAAACCGTTTACACCCGGCTCCGTTCAAGTTCAGATTCTTGCAAGAACACAGACCGCGAAGAGCAGAGGAGGATCTTTTTTCGATCGATTCTTTCAGTTCGAAGGGGAGGACCTTCCGGAAAACGCGGACCTCCGCGTTTTGTTTCAGACGAGTAAAAAACAAGCCTGGATCGGAGAACCGATCATCGGATATTTTACGCTATACTATCGCGACGTAAGAAAACCCTATTTCGATCGTAACCCCGCGGACTCGATTCAATTCCCTTATTTTAGAAGCGAAGTTTTATCCGGTGTTGCCGTAAAAATTCCCGAGCAGATTTTATACGAAGGAAACGTCTACGACGTCGCTGTTTACAACAAGGAAATCTATTCTCTCATTCCTCTTCGTCCCGGAGAATTTTATCTCGGAAAAACCACGTTCTCTTTGGAAGGACAGCTTCAATCCTACTTTAACGTAAAGACGGTTTCTACGATTCCGAATCAGATCTCGGTGCGACCTCTCCCTAAAACCGAAGAACAATTCAGCGGAGGAGTGGGGAAGTTCAAAACTCAGATAAAACTCAAAAACGATCCCTCCGAAATCGCGGTCGGCGATACTCTTTATCTCACGGTTATCATAGAAGGAGAAGGGAATCTATCTTCGGTTTCCGATCCTTTTTCCTCCGCTTGCAACGGAGGTAAAAATTGTTTTCCACGAGCCACGTTGTATGACACACGCAGGTCTTGGAAATTTACCGAATTGGAAAACTCGGGTTACGGTTTTTATTCCACCGTGAAATTCGAATATGGAATTCCGATGACCAAAAAAGGAATCTGGAAGGAAGAACCCAAGTCCTTTGTCTACTTCGATCCGGATTCGGGGATTTACAAAAAGTCGATTTTAGAATTTCCATCCGTGGAAGTTCTCGCCGAGTCTAAAAAGAAAAAATTTACGATCGGCAAAAACGAGGATGAGGAATCCGCAACCGATTCTTTAAAACGGATCGGATTATTTTCTTTGGGTCTTCTGTTAGTTCTCGCAGTTGTTTTTTCGATCTGGATTCGGAGAAGAAAATCGGAAATCGATTTTAACGTTTTAGAATGGATTCCGGGGTTCGTCCGAATCTCCGGAGGCCCGATCTTAAAAGAGCTTGACCTACTGATAGGAATCAAAAGAGGCTTGGTATTAAAGCAATCTCTGCTGTCAAAGGGGATCTCTGAATCGGACGCTTCCTTTCTGGCAAACATTTCCCGAACGGAATCCAACTTTGTCGAAATTTCCCGTGGATTGAACTCCGATGGGAAGAAGAATCTGCTTAGAATCGCACAGACGATCGTTAAAAAATTAAAGGAGGAAACTTAAATGAGCGAAGAAATCAAAGGAAGAATTTCCGTAGAAACGGAGAACATATTTCCGATTATTAAGAAGTGGTTGTATTCCGAAAAAGACATATTCATTCGAGAACTCGTGTCCAACGCAAGCGACGCAATCACTAAGTTGAGAAAAATTTCCCTTTCCGAAGAGTTCGAAGGCGGCACCGATTACCGAATCGATCTCGATTTCGATCAGGAAAAAAGAATTCTTACGATCGAAGACAACGGAATCGGGATGAGTTCCGAAGAAGTTCAGAAATACATCAATCAAATCGCATTCTCCAGCGCCGAAGAATTTGTCAAAAAATTTCAAGGAGAGGGAGGTAAACCCGAAATTATAGGCCACTTTGGTTTGGGATTTTATTCCTGTTTTATGGTTTCGACTAAGGTCGTTATTGAAACCAAGTCCTACAAAAAGGGATCGACGGGAGTTATCTGGGAAAGCGAATCGGGAACCGAGTTTTCTCTTCGCGCTTCCGATAAGACAACTCGTGGAACCAAGATCACGCTTCATCTCGATGGAGATTCCGGAGAATATCTTGATCAGTGGAAGTTAAAGGAGCTCATTCGTAAATACTGCGATTTTCTTCCCGTGTCGATCTATGTAAAAACCGAACAAGCAAACAAACAGACGCCTCTTTGGTCCGAAACTCCGGCCTCGGTCACGAAGGAAAAATACGACGAATTTTACAACTACCTCTTTCCGTTTTCGGGGGAGCCTCTCTTTCATGTTCATCTCAACGTGGACTATCCTTTTCGGTTACAGGGAATATTATATTTTCCTAAACTAAAACACGAGCTCGACGTAAATCAATCCGGTATCAAACTCTATTGTAACCACGTATTCGTAAGCGACGACGCAAACGAATTGGTGCCTAAGTTTTTGACAGTTCTTAAAGGGACGATCGACATTCCTGATCTTCCGCTGAACGTGTCGAGGTCTTATCTTCAGAGCGATCCTCTCGTCAAAAAAATCTCAGCGCATATCGTCAAAAAAATCGCGGATCGTCTTCACGAGGAATTCAAAAAGAACGAGGAAGAGTTTAAGAAGAATTGGGAAGAAATTTCCATTTTTGTGAAATACGGTATGCTCACGGACGATAAGTTCTACGAAGCCGCAAAGGATCTCGTATTCTTCAAAACCTCGAACGGAGATATCGTTCGCCTGGACGAGTATTGGAACAAAAATAAGGAAAAGAACGGAGGAAAGGTCTTCTACGCAAACGAAGCGGAGACTTCTTCCGTTTATATGGATCTTCTTAAGTCGCAGGGTTTGGAGGCGATTCTTGTGGATTCCAGAATCGATTCTCACTTTGTCCAATTTATCGAATCGAAAAATTCCGAGATGAAGTTTCAAAGAGTGGATGCCGAACTCGCGGACGGAGTTGTGGACAAAGAAAGCGCATCCACCTTGGTCGATTCCGAAAATAAAACCGAAGCGGACCGTGTGAAAGAATGTTTTGAACAAACCCTCAAACGTGAAGGATTGGAAATCAAAGCCGAACCTCTCAAAGCGGAGGGAGTTCCCGCAGTGGTTCTTCTTCCGGAACACTTGCGTCGTTTGAGTGAGATGAATCTGATGGGCGGTCAAAAGCCGATGGATCTTCTAAAAAATCATACGCTGATTCTCAACACACGTTCTACGCTGGTGAAAAACATCCTTGCGCTTTCGAAAGGACCTAACCCCGAAAAGGCGGCTAAGTTGACCCGAACGGTCTACGATATGGCGCTCCTTTCGTCGAAAATTTTCGGGGAAACGGAGTTTGCGGAGTATCTCAAACGGACCACGGCAACCTTAGAGGAGTTAAGCGCTTCCTAAAAACCCGGAAAAAAAGCTTGGAATTCCGAAGTCGGTCCGATACATATAATGTGCGTTTTATGGACCGACTTCGGATACAACTACTCTTCCTTTTGTTGATTCTTTCTGGGATCGTCTACGCAGATGAGCCCGCAGCTCCAACTTCTCAGCCCATTTCGAGGGCGCCGGAAGAAAACGGAGAAGCTCATAAGAATGCCGCTTCCTTGGACAAGGAATACTACGAATATTATTTCCGGACGATTCCGGATATCGATTCCTTGGAAAAAGCAAAGTTGGAATACAACCTCATTCGTTCCTTTAAGCTGGAGCTTAGAAGAAGAGAACCGGCGACTCCACCCGAATATCTAAAACAAATCAAATCCGCCAGCATTCGTTTTGATCGAGTCCAACCGGATTCTATCTGGATGCGCGGAATTAAAAATCAGATGCAGCACATCAAATTTCAGGAATATATGTATATCGTAATCTATGATAAATATTTCTGTTATATTTCCTACGAAATGAATCCTTCGCGTTATGTGATGGAGCCGTATCAGGTGCAGCTGATTTTTAAAAAAGAAAATCCTTTTTTTATCAAGCTACCCGATCCCTGAAAATTCTATAATAGATTCCGGTTAATATCAGGATCGCTGAAAAACAAAGCCCCGTAAGAGCGAAAATTTCCAAAAAGTCGAAGTCGCTGATAAAGAGGGAATTCTTTTTGATTCTCGCCAAAACTCGGATCTTCCCGAAGGTTTCGAAAGTTTTTCTGCGGATTTCGATACTGTCGCCCACTCGAAGTCTCTGATAGAGATTTTCATCGACTTGCTCGGTGACCTCGTGAAGTTTTCCGGATTCGTCCGGAACCCGATACGAAACGAGGTAGGCGCGTTTGCCCGACTTTTCGACACGAACCGATTCCGTCAGAGTTCCGAAGACGGTCGCACCCGGTTCTCTCAAACTCTGATAAATCTGATCAAGATGTTTGTTTTCTTCCGTGACTACAAGATAAAAGGGAAGAAAAAAAAGGATCGAACCCAACCCGAGCACGAAAAGAATTTTATAAAACGGAGTTGAATAGGAAGATGAATTCATGGAAGCGAAGAATCAAGTTCTGTCAGATAGTTTCCAATTCCTTCGGATTATTACAACCAGATAAAATCGAAGGGGATCGAGAAATTCAGGATGGCGATCGTTGTAGTTTCTGAAAACTTAGACGTATGACACTGACTCGATCCCAGTTTTTAGAATACTTAGGGAAGGGAATCGGAGCGTTAGCTCTTGCAAAGTCCGGAAACCTTTTCGGTTCCGGCAAACGTAATTTTAACAAACCTTCCATTCCAACCGTCAAAAATTCTTTTCCTAAGTTTCAACCGATCTCCGCGAGCGAACAGGATTCTTTGATTCTTCCCGATGGATATCGTTACAATACGATCGCACTCTTCGGAGATCGTATCAACCCGAAAGGAGATACTTTCGGTTTTAATTCCGACTTTAATTGTTATCTTCCGTTTAGCGGGAAAAAAGACGTCGGACTTCTTTGGAACAATCACGAGACGCTCGGAGTTTTGGAATACTATGTTAACGGTTACGATAGTCAGAAACAAGGTCCGAATCTGAGAACCGATAAACAGATCGAACAGTATCTCTACGCGTTAGGCGGTTCCGTTCTGCGCGTATCTAAGGAGAATGGAGATTGGAAGATGTCTCCGGATTCTAAATACGGAAGAAGAATCAACGGTCTGACTGAATTTCGTCTAACGGGCCCAGCCGCCGGAAGTCCGGCTGTCGGGAATACAAAACGCGCTTTTGGAACTTTCGCCAACTGCGCGGGAGGAACGACATTCTGGAACACGATTCTTTCCTGCGAAGAAAACGTGCAGTGGGTGATCGAACCTTGCAAACTCCCGAATGAAAATCACTACGGTTGGGTGATCGAAGTCGATCCATTCGATCCCAAATCCACGCCGGTAAAACACACCGCCCTAGGACGATTCTCCCATGAAAACGCGGCCCTGGTTTTGTCTCCGGAAGGGAAGTTAGTCGTCTATATGGGCGACGACGCGAAAGATCAGTTCGTATATAAGTTTGTCTCAAAACATTCTTACGATCCTTCTCTGGGCGCGGGGAATTCGAATCTTTTGGAAGAAGGGATTCTGTACGCGGCCAATTTCGAGAAAGGGACTTGGATTCCTCTAGATATAGAAAACAACGACGTATTAAGAAATTCTAAATTAGAAAACGGTAAGGCACGATTTTCGTCCCAGGCTGACGTTCTTGTCTATTGCAGGGACGCGGCAAAAATTTGCGGGGCGACTCCGATGGATCGACCGGAGGACATAGAAATTCATCCCATCGACGGAACGGTTTTTATCGCGATGACGAACAACGATTCGCACGGAAATTTTTTCGGTCAGATCCTAAGAATCCAGGAAAAGTCGGGCAATCACGCCGGATTGGAATTCGATTTCGAGGTTTTTGCTGCGGGCGGACGCGGATCGGGGTTTGCAGCGCCGGACAATCTCGCCTTTGACAAAAAAGGAAATCTTTGGATGGTGACCGACGTTTCCCAAAAAAATCTGAATCGTTCCGTATATAAGAAATTCGGAAACAACGCGATGTTTGTGATTCCGACTTCGGGAGCGGATTCGGGGAAAGCGTTTCAATTCGCTTCGGCTCCGATCGGAGCCGAACTCACGGGGCTATGGTTCGCTCCGGACGAAAAGGAATTGTTTGTTTCCGTACAACATCCCGGCGAGACCACGAAAGATTATCAAAATCCTACGAGCCATTGGCCGCACGGAGGAAACTCCGTCCCGAAATCCGGAGTAGTTGCGATTTATCTAAAGTAGATCGAATTTATTTTTTGGCGACTTCGATCGCTTCGGCTTCGGATTCCAGATGTGTGAACGGTTTCCACAAACCCAGAAGGTTGAAAATTTGAATGACCTTGTCCGAAGCTTCGGTGAGGAGGAGTTTTTTACTTTCGTTTGCGAGTTTGTTTCTGAGTTCGAAGATGGCGCGGATTCCCGAGCTGGAAATGTATTTTAATTCTGCGAGGTTGAGAATGACGACGTCCGGATGGGGAGGATCGATGATGTCATTTTTAAAATCTGTAAAACTACTTTCATCCAGTCTTCCATCGAGCGTATAGACGAAAATTCCCGCAGATGTCTCTTTTATTTTGATGCTCAATTGACTCATAACTTACGAACCACTACATGTAATTTTTTTTCAGAGAGTTTAAATTCAGCTTTTGCGCCGGGTGGAAAATCGTAAATCGTTTCCGCGAGCGAGTCGATCGAAATTCCGCCCTTCATTTCGGAAATCAGACTAAAACTGTCCGTGACCGTAAAATGGTCGAGAGTATATCGAGTTTGTTCCTTTTTCCGAAGCTCTCTACAATAGACTTTGAAAAACGGGGATTGTTTGTCAAAACTTGTATCCTTGTTTTCACAGGACATAACCCAACCCGTGGAACCGGCGCCCGTATAGACAAGAAGTCCGGAACATTTCTGTTCTTCCATCTCTTTCCCATGAAAGATAAAAAATCGGCTCGTAAGATCGGGGCTGTTGTTCCGAATCGAAATCTCGCTGATTCCCTGTAAAGTGCTGACCTTTCGTCCGTCCGGATAATGGATCTTCACTTCGATCAAGGGCCATTCTTCGATCCTCGCGTTTTTCCAACTGGTTTCCAAGGCTTCCTTGATATCTTCGACGTGAAAGGAGAGAAGCGCGCCGACCGAGGTAGGAGGGTCGGAATTACATCCCAGGACGAGCGTATCGACCGCGTGGTGGGCCACGTAGGTAAAATGATTGTCTCCTCCGAGTGCGATCACGAGGTCGAAAGAAGAAGGCGGAAACTCTTCCATAGATTTACGAAAGATAAAGGTGCTTTCGGGGAAGAGTTTTTTGAGGGTCTCCCGATTTGCGACCTGTCTCAGATGCGATTCGTGAATTCTCGCAAAGGAATCGTTCTGAATTTTGTAGATTTTTTCCAGAGCATTGAGAGAACCCCATTCTTCTAAATCCAACTCGAACTTGGTTCGTTTCCCTAAAATGAGAACTCGTTTGACGGATTGTAATCTCTCCAAAGGCATTGAATGATCCAAATACAAGATCCTTTGGAAAACAGAAACCCATTTTTGGGCTTTTTCGATCTTTTGTTTCCGTTTAGAGGGGAGGGCGTTTTTGCGGTGAATTATTTTTTCGAAGGAAGAATTTCGAACAGGATCATTCCCGAGGAAAGGAGAACGTTTTTGCGAAGAATATTTTTGACTGAAAAGAGGTTCGATTCTTTTTCGAAAATTGGATCGGTAAGAATCGAACGCTCCGCGTTCTAAAATTAAACCAAAATCGTTTCGGAAGAAACGTCTTGATCGTAGTCTTCGTCTTTGGCTTCTTTTTCCGCGACGAGGGCTTTTAGGTTTGTCATGATAAAACGAAACTTCGAACGATTCCCGACGAGTCTGTAAAGTTCTACGAGATGTTTTAGGTTTCGGATATTCTCCGGTTCTCTGGAACGGAGCCGTTCCGAGTATTCGATCGCTTTGGAATATTCTTTGATCTTACGCAACGAAAAAGAAGTGTAATATAAGAATTCGTTGTCGAACGGAAACTTACTCACGTAACTTTCGGAATAACCCGCAGCAGCCGAAAAATCCTTTTGATTGATGCAGATTCTTGCGAGTTGTTTGTAAAGACCCGGATCGGCGTCGCTGATCAAAAGCGCCTTTTCGAAAAGATCTCTCGTGACTTTCAGATTCTTCTTTCGAATTTCCTGAATTCCCTCTTTTACCAGACGATTGTATTCGTCTCCCGCTGAAGGAATCTTTTGCAACGGAAGTTCCGTCTCGGTCTTATATGCGATTTTCATAATAGAGAGATCGTCCGTGACTTCTCCGGCGTGATGAAGCAGTTTTTCCAGATCCCAGAGGTCTCCGTTTGCGAGTTCGACGAGTCGTAAGAATAGGGTTTCGTCCTCGTTCATAAAAGTATCTTCCGATCCGGGTCTTTTTAAAAGGAGATCGTCTCTTCCGTCCGAACCGATAAAAACAAAATCGTTCGGTTCTAGTTTAAACACCCGGATGATCGGCTCCGAAGCGTTTTCCGTAAAGCCGATCTTACGAAGAAGAAGTTCGTGATCCAGGAAGTTCGCCTTTCCGTCTCTGTAGAGAACCATCCAGGGATGTTCCGCGTTGATCGAATACAATGCTCCCGTTTCCTGATCGAATAACGCGATCACCGCGGAAACGAGCATACTTCCGTCGAACGTGACAAAGACGTTCTGGAGTTCCGTATAACAGTCCTTTAACCATTTTTCCGGAGTTTTTTTCTGATTGGAACGAGAGAGTTGGGTTCTTGTGATGATCGCCTTAAAAACGGTTCCCATCACCAAAGCGCCGCCGGCGCCTTGGATCGATTTGCCCATAGCGTCCGCGTTGAGAATGACGAGATAAGTTTTCCCCATCAGAGTGATCTCTTGGATCGAACAGAGATCTCCTCCGATCTCGGAATTTTTCGTACGAAACTGAAATTCCTTTTTCTGTTTGAGAATGGATTCTATCTTTGTGTTTTCATCCAGATAACGAAGAGCCGTCAAAGGTTGGATCAGAAGCGAGGTGAGGTAATAATCCCCGTCCTGTTTTTCCTTTAAGGCTTGGACTTCGCTCAGAGTATCTTGTAGTTCTTGGGTCTTTTCTTCGACCTTTCTTTCCAAAAAAAGCTGATGATCCAGAAGTTCTTTTTTCATGTGTACGAAAACTTCTCCCATCTGACCGAGCTCGTCCGTTCGATCCAAATCGATGATCGTGGTCTCGTCTTCGGAAGGATTTTTCATCGCAAAGTTCAACGCTTTGACTGCGTTGATGATGTCCCTCGAAAAGAGATACGATACGAGAAGAATTCCTATAAAGATCGAAAGCGCGAGAAGACCGCAGTAAATCCAGAGATTTTGAGTCGTTGTATGAAGCTCCGTTTCGTCGATCATAAGAACGAATTCAAGTGCTAAATTGGTGAGACCTTTGTTCTCGTATGGAATTCTCGTGAGATAATAATACTTTCCGTCAAAGGCGAATCTGGAACCGTTTTTGAGCGAGGAAGGCGGGTGATTTTTCAGATAATTTTGGATTCGATCGCCGGAAACGGAGATCTGTTTGTCCTTTTCGTAGATCGCCATGTGGACGTCCGTGGAACCCGTGATGTTCTCCGTGAACTTTTGGTCTACGACCTGCCCCACCAAAACTAGCGAGCCGTTTCGCAGAGGCGATGTTACACGAAGTCCCAGGCCGCTGTGACCGAGTTCGAGAGTGGACGCGATTTTACCGTTAAGCGCTTCTTGGACGATTTTTTGTTTGGATTTATCGTCTCCGAAATCAGCGGGTCTGTGAAAACGATAAACGACTTTTCCGGAGGCGGAGATCACTTCGAAAATGGAAAGGTCGTATTGTTTCATAATTCCCAAAAAGTATTCTCTTTGAGAATCCAAGATGGCGCGGTTGTTCGAACCGGATTCTAAGATGGAAAGCGTTTTCGAATTTCGTTCCAGTTCCTTCAGCATAAAACGAATCGTTTCTTCCTTATGCCTGAGCTCTTTTTGGAAGTCTACGGATTTGTCGAGGGCGCGTTTATCCTGCGGTTCGTTTTTGACTCGGTCGATCATCTGGATGAAAGTGAACGCGAGAATGAGAACAAGAAACAGCTGACTTGCGCTGAGGATTAAGAATATTTTTTGTCGGAAACTCATAAAAGCTCGCTTGGGTTCGAGATATACTCAGTTCGTTCGATTTCAAATGTTGCGAATTTTTTTCGTCGGGATCGAGCCTATTCAAAAAAAATCTAAAGGTGTAAACTGGCTCAATTTGTTTTTTCAGCATCAAAAGTGAATTATCACTTGAACCCATAGCAGTGGAAGGTAGTTTAGAAATCCCCCGGTTTTCAGATCGGGAATGTGAAAATCTCGTTACAGAAATAAAGAGCTTTATGTCCCCAGAAGAGAAACGAATTCAAGAATTAGAAGATGAAAACAAAAAACTCAAACGGCAGATCGAAAACACGGCTCAGTCCCCTTATTTGAAAAAGGGAATGGCCAGCGTAAGATATTACGCGAGAATTTTTCGAGAAGAAATCGTCGAGAACGAGATCCGAGGAAGGATCGACGAAAGTTTGGGAACCCTTTACGAGATTAAGAATTTCGTACACCGTTATTCGTCATTAGCCGGATTGGATCCGGATACGATCCGGATCATCGCGACCGAGGCCACGCAAAATATCGTGGAACACGGGCAGGGAAAATACGCCGAAATCGAATTAGAATTACATAATGAAGTCGTAAATCCTTTTTTTAAGATGTCTTTCAAACACGAGATGAAACCCGGAATGAAATACACTCTTTCTCAAATCAACGAGAACGTAAAAAAAGGGGATTTCTCCTCCGAACTTTTCGATATAGAAAGTTCTCGAGGTAGGGGAGAGTTTTTGATGAAAGAACTCGCCGACGAGAGAAGGGTTTTAAACGGCGTAGAAATCACACCGGAAGGCAATAAGGTTCATTATTTCAAAAGGGTTTTGATCAATTATAGGGATCCGAAGGGGCCGAGAGACGTAACGAGCTTTGACGAGATCAAAGAAGAGATCGATCGTCTGGATCCGGAAGAGGCCCTTTGTTATTTTCATATCGATCACAGAAAGAGCAAATTGTCTTCGGTGACGATCGTAGTCACGGCAGCTAGGGAGACCAAACTCAGAACTTTGATGGAAGAATCCGGATTCTATCTCGTGCACAAGGATAAGTATTACAGGGCCGTGTTTTGTTCTTTCGAACCGACCCGTGAATTTACGCCCGGGGAACTGGAGAATTTGTTCGAGAAAGTTCGTAAACAAGTGGAGATCGAAAAGGAATGAATTCCGATTCCTCATCGGGGACCGGATTTCCGTTTCACCCGTTCCAGGATTTTCTTCTCGGCGAAGTCATTCTAAAAACATTAAAGGAATCGAATATTGCCTCCGAAACCGCCGTAGAAGCGGTGCGGTCTCATCTTCCGCCGGGTCAAAAGGATTTCGTATTCACACCCAACGCAAAAAAACAAACGTTGATGAATCTCTATCCGGAAAAGATTCGTGGCTTTTTAAAAGTCGGAAAGACGGATGAGATTAAAAAAGAATTTAGGACGATGATCGTTTCCGAAGGAAAGTTGGATCTGGCTCTGGAACTTTTAGAATGGCTTTTTACCGGTTTTGAAGAAAAGAAATTGTTAAACGAATTGTTTTCCCTCGTCTTAAACGATAAGATCTCTCTCCCCGAAAACTTTCTCGAAGTCCTCAAAAAAAATTACGAAGAAGAAGTCCTAAAGGATCTGGAGAATTTAGAATAAGAAACATTTTGAAAAAAATTCAAATGTGTGAGTTTCTCATTTTTTAGATTTTTCGAAATGTTTCAGTCCTACCGGAATCCTATTTCCTCCGGCGAGAGATTTGCTCGTGCCCGATTTTTCGATCGATTCGGTTGTCGGAAAAAAATGCTGCGTAAAAAAACTCGAATCTTAAGAAAAGAATCTGTACATCCGGAACTGGATTTAAGGGTCTTTTCTTAAATCTAAAACTGTGGGAACTCCCATCTCCAAGATCTTTTGGAAAACCTAAAAACCGTTTCAGAGGCGCTATCTATGGGAATTCCATCGTTTTCGATCGACGGTCGAAGTCTCGAGAAACAAAATGGAAGGCTCTTGTAGGAGCTTCTACAAATTTTCCTTCCATTTTTGGAATCAGCCCCGAATAAGAAAACGAGTTATAAAATGAAAAGCCCGCCGAAGGCGGGCTTTGTAATAGGAGCTATTTTTAAGCGGCTACGCTGGGAGAAGCTTCTACGATCACATCGGATCCGCGGAGAATCTTTTTTCCTTTTTCGGTCCAAACGGCTCTTTGGATCTTGATGATTTTAAAAAGATGAAGAGCTTTCATTACTTGATAGGTTAGATCCAATTCAAACCAACGAAATGCAAAGTTCGGAGAATTTGGATGCGCGTGGTGATTGTTCTGATACAATTCTCCAGCGATCAGAAAATCCACGAATAGAGTGTTCATCGAATGATCCGGATTTTCTTTGTGGTTTCTGTAACCATACATGTGTCCGCACCAGTTTACGATCGCACCGTGGATCGGTCCCATCAACCAGTGAATCGGAAGCAAAAGATACCAGCCATACTGACCTGCAGGTACGAAGTAAAGATAGAATAACGTGTAGAGAGTTCCACAGATCAGACGAAACGTCCAAGAATCGCTGAGTTTGTCGATCGCCGGCCATTGCGGATAATTTCCACGGAAATCCTTTTCGACGCTTGCTTTTTCGTCTAGGATTGCTTCGTAGTTCAATGCGGTCTTCCACATCATATCCAAAAAACCCTTGGATGCGATTGGAGAATGCGGATCTTTTGCGGTATCGCTGTAGGCGTGGTGTTGTCTATGCATGATCGCGTAGGCGCGAGGATTTAGAAAAGAAGAACCCTGAGCCACACAGGTAAAAATATAAAAGAATTTTTCCCAGAACTTATTCATCTTAAACATCGCATGTGCGGCGTATCTGTGAAGAAAGAAGGACTGAGCAAACGCTGATAAAAACCAGTGTGCAAAAAAGAACGTAAGAATGATTGCCATTGAATATTAGCTCCTATTGTAAAGAATAGGAGCCGAATGAAGGAAGCTTGTTGCAGAAAAGTTTTGGATTTTTCCAAAAAAGAAGAGTCTGGAAAGGTTCTCAAGAATCGTTTTTCGGCGAAAAATGAATATACTTTTGAGGAAAGATGTCGTTTTAGCAGGAAACAAAAAAGCCGGAAAAAGTCCGGCTTTTTAGAGAAAGGATCCGTTTGAAGGGGAATTATTTTCCTTTGTGAATCGTTTTTACGGGAATTCGGATCGCATCCACTTTGATTTTATAACCGCCGGAAACTGTAACAACACCTTTGTAAAGATCCGAAACGTCTGTTATTTTCGCAAGAAACCAAGAACAAGTCCGAGCTTCTTCTTTGCTTTCGGGAGCGCGATAACCGTCGTCCGCTGCGAGATCCGCCATAATTACCGTAGCGCCGATTTTGAGATCGTTTTCTTTTGCGATTCCGGTAGAATAAAAGAATTTTGTCCAAACTTTATTTCCGTCGTGAACTTGTAAAAACTCCGCTTCATTTTTTGTCTTTCCCGATGGGGGAGTGACCTGTTTCGCAAGATGAACATAAATCCAGGATTGACTTTTAAAATCTTCTTTAGTGATAAAGAAATCGTCAGGTTGAATGTAGTGCGCGTCTTCTTCGGCAAAAAGAAGGTTTGGAAGTGAAGTAAGCGACAACGCGAAGATGAAAATCGCGAATTTCGAATGGAACTTTTTTTTCATTTTTGACTCCTTGTCAAAGTTGTATTCTCGATTAAAATTGGAATTTTCTATGTAAAAGGACTGGACTCGATCCTTTTACAAGAATCCAAGTTGAATGCCTCGCATTTTGAGGAAAGAAATATTTTCCTAATTTTGGAACTGCAATTTTATAACTTCGGAGTTTTGCCGGCAATCGATGGAAGGAAAGAGAAGTCTAAATGAGAAAGTTTTTTTAAGAAGAATCGGACCCGCCGCTCGAAGCATATCCTTACACAAGGGTTGTCTGGATCTTCAGATAAGTTGTCGGAACTCCGACGCCCTCCGTGAAAATCGCGCGCCCCGCCCGATTTTCGGGTGGTGGGGTGGGTGGCGGAAAAATTCCGGAGGACTTTCCTATATCACAGAATTACACTTTTTACAAGCACAAATCTCAGTGTAGGAATTCCTACAAAAACCTTTTCTAACAACGATTCTTGTTGTATCCACTCTTAACTTGCGGATAAGGTTACGGCTCAAAGTGAGGTGGGTAATCGGTTTATCTTGTTTGTTATCATTCTACAAAAAGTTGATTTTAAAAGGAGAAGTTATGAAGGGAAAGAAGATAGGAATATTAGGATCGGGAATCGTAGGTCAGACGTTAGGCGATGGATTCCTTAAGTATGGGGCGGATGTTAAGATCGGAACGAGAGATCCCGGAAAACTAAAAGACTGGTTGTCCAAGGCAGGGAAGGGCGCCTCGGTTGGTTCCTTTGCAGAAGCCGCGAAGTTCGGTGAAATTCTCGTTCTTGCTTCGAAAGGAAATGCCGCGAAAGAAGTTTTAAAACTCGCCGGGCGCGATTTTTTGACCGGAAAAACCATTCTGGATACGACCAATCCAATCGGAGATCAACCTCCCGTGAACGGTGTTCTAAATTTTTTCACCTCATACGATGAATCCCTTATGGAACAAATTCAAAAAGAATTTCCAAATGCAAACTTTGTAAAGTGTTTCAGTTCGGTGGGAAGTTCTCTGATGGTTGATCCCCAGCTAAAAGGAGGAAAACCGAGCATGTTCATTTGCGGAAATGATGAGAAGTCAAAAAAAGAGACGAGAGAAATCTTAGATACTTTCGGCTGGGAAACTGAAGATATGGGGAAGGTTGAGGCGGCTCGTGCGATCGAACCGCTTTGTATTCTTTGGTGTATCCCCGGATTCTTATCCCAATCTTGGAGACACGCTTTCAAACTTTTGAAATAGGGATTTCATTGAGGCTTCGGTTTGTTCGAAGCAGATCTGGATTTTGTACCGCCTGCGGCTTCGAGAAGAGGGATGATCCCGGTTCTTCCGTATGCGGTCGCTAAAGAAAGAGCGGTGTATCCGTCCACCTGATAGTTCGGATCCGCTTTTTTCTCCAAGAGAATTTTTACGAGCTCGGGAAGATCGAAGTAAACGGAAAGATGAAGAATTCTCCAGCCCTTTGTTTCCGTATTGGGATCCGCTCCTTCGTTTAACAAACGAAGCGCCGTTTTTAGATCCTTCTTATACGTGGCTTTGATAAGCGCGTTGTTCTTGGAAGTCTGTTCTTCCGGCGTCAAAGGGTTCGGATTGTTTACGGGTTTGGATTCTTCGGAGGTTGTTTTGTTGGAAAGGCTCGTGTTCGGATTCCCGGCAAATGCGTAGTCAAAAACCACTTTGCCTCCTTGAACTCCTCGATGATAATAGAGCTTCCCACCGGAATATTCCGGATGTTCGAGTTTGGTAACTTCGGAGAGTTTGGTCTGTGTATCGTAGATACTTCCGAAATTCTTTCCCGTAAAAAGATCTGCGACGATACTCTGCGCGGTCCAATGTGCCCAGGTTGCATAATACCCTTGAAACCCGGCCTTTAAAAAAGGAGCCGAATACATCGAGACCCTGTGTTTTGTTTCTTCGGCATCGATGACTCCCATATCATAGGCCATGTTCCCCGCCGTAAAACAGGCGCCGAGAAAAAGGATGATCGCTCCTGGCGCCGGTTTTAAAAAATTCTCCACTTCCTCATTAGAAACGAATTTTCCCTTCAATGCGAACCCTCCTACATACTTTTGATGATAAGGTGAGTTCGTTAGATTGCTTCCTATGCCATGACCTGCATAGAGGACGATGTTTGCGTCTTTGATAGATTCTTTGATTTGTTCCCAAGGCGTTCGAGGGCTATAGAATTCGATTACTTGTACTCCGCGAGATTTTAGTATTTTTGCGACTTCCTGCATATTCTTTATATACCCTAACGTTCCGGGGCCGTTGTCTCCGTCTACGTCTCCTACCAAGGCGACCGCCTTATATTCGCTTCCGGAGATTGTCGCTTCCGGTAAGTTTGCACGTTTTGATATTTTGAGGAGGGATTCTCCGATTGCATGGTTAGGATGTTCTCCTTCGGCGAAACTCGGGAATACGAGGAAAAAAAAGATGAGAAGAAGGAAGCTCTTTGTTTGATTCATAGGGGAAGTAATCTAAAGAATGAAATTTCCTCTGTCAAGGAGAAGTGGCTTGTGAATTAGGATTCTTAGAGAATTTTTTCTTACCTTTGCGGCTTCTTCGATGGTTTCAGGAACCGTTCTTGATGAATGGACATTCTATCGTTAAACTCCGAGAGAAAGATTGAATCTGTTCTGATCGAAGGACAGTTGGGGACCGACTCGATTCTAATTCCTCTTTCCTATTGGGAAGAATTGAGTTTGGAGGAGAAGAAGATTCTGAGGAGAAAACTTCCTTATCTTTTGAGGAGATATACGAAGTATGTGAGTTGTCTGAAGAGGTTGCACTGGAGGGCGGGAAAGATCAAATACAATCGGGGGGTCGGGAGAATGAAGAAGATGAGTATTCGTGTGAATACGGGGGCTTGGGCGGTTTTGGGCGCTCTTGCTGCGGCGCACGGGGTTTCGAGGTGTTTTCTTTTTAATTATCTGCTCTGGTTGGATGACACTGGAGTCGGGGATTCTATCGTGGAAACTATGAACCAAGGAGTTCCTAGGTTTCACGAGTCTTACAGGATGATTTGGACGCTCGATTTACGAAAAAACCTGATTTCCCGGGAGCTGGAATTCGAACCCAACCCAATGACGGACACTTTCCCCTATCACCTGCGACCCAAGGGCACATAAACAAACCCCCCTCTCAAAAAAGGACCCAAAACCAACCGAAAGGTCTCGAATCCTCGCCGAGACTTTCGGCACCGCACGGACAGACCTTCATTCAACGCTCCTCTCCTCTCCATTCATCAAAATACGATTCCGAATCGGCTTGACTTTCGGGAAAGAATCCATCCAAGAAGAATCGTTCTCCAAAAGATTTCTCGAAGAAATCGAATCATCCGAAGACAACTCGATTTCCAAGGACCTAGAAGCGCCACCCGAAGGTTTTGTAAAATTCAAAAGGACGTCACCACCTTTGATAATCGAATGAGAGGGAGAATTCAAAACTGCGAATATAATGTGTTTTGCATACGTCAGACCCGCTCTTGATCTCGGAGACGAAAGGGGTTCCATCGGAATCCAGCCGAAGGACGGATGCCAGACTTCGGCGATCTTATGATTTAGCTCCACCTTCGGAGAGACCGGAAGCCAGTTCCAAGCGAGCCTCGCAGGAATCCCAGCGCTTCTCAAGAGGGCGATCTGAGCGTAACTGTGTTCGGTGCAAGAACCGTGACCGTTTTGAAGAACTTTGGGCGCCGCGTCGAAACGACCGTCTTGTTTGTAGACGAGATTCTTCGTGATATGTTTATAGACCGCTTGGATATAATCTTCGACGCTCGAAGATTCCGCTTTGAGTTGATCTCGTATGGAAGTGATCCCCGGATCGTAGATCAAATATACCGATTTATCTTCTAAGAATTGATTCCACTTCCGATCGACCTTCCAATCCTCCCAAGAAGTTTTGAAATTGGAGAGTCCGGAGTCCAGATTGAATCTTTCGATCTTCGCGGAATAGATGATTTCCGTCCAAGACTGACCGGCGGATAAGGCGGGAATTTTGACGAACAAGGTCCGATTCCCTTGCGCGTCTTCCTGAAAAGAGCCGAACTTTGAAACGGATTCTTCGCTTAGAATCTGCGATGCTGTTTCTTTAGGAGGAATCGCAACCGCGATTTCGGATTCCGGAGAATCCTTCTCCTTCGCACTCACCGTGAGAGAAAAAGAAATTTTCTCCTTCTTCGGAGCAAAACGGTAACTCAGATTCCCTTTCAGAATCTGGTTTCCAGTGACGACGGGATAAAACTGGTTCCCGATTTTAATTATATTTTTATAATATCCCTTATCCGGATCCAACAGCGCGAAATCCTTTCCTCGACAGGTCAACTTAGGAGCCAGTTTTCCGTCGATCTTCACCGAAAAACGATCTTTTATGGAGTTTAGAATCGGGTTGTAAGAATGGAGATTGAAATCTCCATCGTTGTTCCAGAGAAAAATTTCCTTATCGGAGCAGGCATAGGCCTGAGCGATTTTCGAAACGGGCGCTTCTTTGCTTTCGATTTCATTCCCGTTTTCTTTATCATAAAAAGTGAATGTGTTTCCTTGGATTCCGAAGAGTTTCCCCTGAAAAAAACCGATGGAAGTCCAACCGGAGTTCGTCGCGGGGAATGGAAACCTTCTTTTGGTTTCGAAAGAATCGATATCAATTACCGCAATTTCCTTTTTCAATCTCGCAAAGACTTGATTCTTCTCCTTGTCCCAGGACAAACCGCGAACCGGTTCTCCGAAATCGATGCGCTTCGAATCTCCGTTTTTAAAATTCCGCAGAATCAAACCGTGACTTTCTTTTCCATTTTCGCCCGGAAGAATCGCGGGCCAGAGGATCCAGTTTCCCGCGATCAAGGCGCCTTGAAAACTCCGGACTTTCTCGCCGCCCTGTGGGGGAGCGACTTGGGCGTAACCCGAATTCTCAACGGTTTCCCAGTCGAACGCCGGATAGGCGGACTGAGAAAAAATCGGAAACGAAAGAAGTGGAAAAGAGAGGATCAATATCGAAAAAGAAGATTGGAACGACATGAGAGAATCCGACTCGGACAAGTCCCGGATTCTAACCTTTCCAAATTCTAAAAAAGAGAATCTCTTAAAAAATCGAACTGCCGTAACCCAAAACGATTTCCTGCAAAATTGAATCGAACAAGGAGCTTCTCCCAAAACCGAAAAAAAATTGTAAGAGATCCTACCGGATTTTCCTATCTACGCCCTCTTTTGCGAATTCGGAAATTCCTACCTCGATCCAAAAACGGAGGAGTTCCCACACTTCCGAAATTTCGAAACGTTTGAGTCGATCCGAATTCTAAAATAAAAGAGCCTGTTCCAAAATTTAGGATGTGGGAACTCTAACATCAAAAGAAACAATCAAAGTGTACTAAACGTCGGTTTTGACTCCATTTTGTAGGACCTCATACGTTTTATTAGAATTTTCTTAAGCCGGATCTCTTCTGGATTTCGAGGTTTTGGGACAGGCTCAAAATTGAATGCAGACGAGCCCGTTCAAACGGATCTTCGATCGTTGCCTTTCACATCCGAAACATCGAATCCGAAATTTTTTCGGGGAACTTTGATTGTAAAAAAGAACGAAGAATCGGACTCAAACTTTCAGATGTCTTTTGATTTCATCCAAGGCCAGAGATTCTAAGGTTTCAAAATTTGTGGAGCCGGAGTAGGGAAGATGTTCGATCAACTTTAGGCCGAAGTTTCCATAGTCGTTCTTGATCCATTTTTTGAGTTGAAGAAGGGTTTCTTTCGAACGGTCTCCGGAGGGAACTGCTTTTCGAATAAATTCCAGAAGTTCTACGATCCCGACCTTTGTTTTTGTGGAAGTTTTGAAAACGGGAGGAAGATTTTTTCCCGGCATCATGTCTTTTAAGAATTCCAGGGTCGTGATCAACATATGATAGCTAGAATTTGCAAGTTGTTCTTCGTCGCATTTGTTCAAAATAAAAGAATCCGGAACTTCCATGATTCCACTCTTCATAAACTGAACTTGGTCCCCGCCTAATGGTTGCAAGACGAGAAAGGAAAGATCCGTGAGTTTGGAGACTTCGATTTCGTTTTGCCCGATCCCGACGGTTTCGATAAAGACGTAACGAAAAAAACAACGCAAAAGGCGTATGACGTGATACGTGTAAGGATTGACTCCTCCGAGTTCGAGTTGGCTCGGTTGGGAACGAAAGTAGATTCTTTTTTCTCTCGCCGGAAGAGAAAGCCTGGTTCTATCTCCGAGAAGAGAACCTCCGGAGATATGACTCGAAGGATCGATCGCAACGATCGCCATCGTCTCTTCGTTTTTGCCTTTTAAGAATTGAGTCGCAAGTTCTCCGAGCAAGGAAGATTTTCCCGCGCCCGGGGTTCCTGTAAAACCGACGGTCAAAGAATTTTTTCCTGTCAAACCTCGATTGTAGAGTTCTTCAAAAAGATTTTTTCTGAATTCGAAGGAATCCGGCCTTTCCACACCCGAGATCAGTTTCGCGAGAGGAAATTTTTCTCCCTCCCGCGCACCCTCGATGAGTTCCGCGAGTTCTGTCCTAGATGGATTCACAGACATTTCCGAAGAGGACGCGTTATGCGGCTTTTACGGTTTTGGAAATGATATCGATGATTTTTTCCATCACGTCCATCAAATCGTAATCCTTCGGAGTAAAGATCGCCTTAACACCGAGTTTTAAAAGAGCGTCGAAATCTCCCGGAGGAATGATCCCGCCGAAAACGACGGGAATGTTCGCTTTGTAGTGTTTTAATTCCTGGAAGATCTGTTCCGCGAGTTCTTGGTGAGAACCCGAAAGGATCGAAACTCCGATCACGTCCGCGTTTTCTTCCACGGCGGTCTGAACGATTTCCTCCGGTGTTAAACGAATTCCGGAATAGATCACGTCAAAGCCCGCGTGTTTTGCGGAAACCGCTATCATCTCGGCTCCGTTGGAATGTCCGTCTAACCCCGGTTTGCCGACTACGATCTTCGGTCTCGAACCGTTTGCTTTTAAGAAGGCTTCGACTTTCCCTCTGACTCTCGTTACCTTTTCGGTTTCGAGATTGAGTTTTTGTCCTTCGACTCCGGTAGAAGGTCTGTATTCTCCGAAAACGGATCGTAAGACGTCGGCCCATTCTCCCGTGGAAACTCCGGCCTTGGCGCATTCAATCGAAGCGGTCATCAGATTCTTATTCGCTTTTGCGTCGGCTTCGAGATTGGCAAGCGCGGCCTTTACTTGGTTCGCGTCTCGTTTTTCTTTTGTCTTCGCCAAAACTTTGAGAGTTTCTTCCGCGGACTTAGGATCCACTTTGAAAACCCCTCCGTCTTGGTCGGTCATCAGAGGAGATGGAATTCCTTCGGTCCACTTGTTCTTTCCGACAATGATGAGTTCGTTGTTGTTGATCTTTGCGAGACGTTCCGCTTGCGATTTGACGAGTTGCGATTTCATATAACCGTTCTCGATCGCCTTGATCGCTCCGCCCATATCCAGAATTTTCTGAATTTCTTTGTAGGCTTCTTCTTTGAGATCCTTTACTTTACTCTCTACTACTTTAGAACCTTCGAATAGATCTGGATACTCTAGTAAGTCCGTTTCATACGCGAGAACTTGTTGAAGTCTTAAGGACCACTGTTGATCCCAAGGTCTTGGAAGAGAAAGGGCTTCGTTCCAAGCGGGGAGTTGGAGCGCTCTACAACGAGCGTCCCGGCTCATAGTGACGCCTAACGCTTCGATGAGAATTCTCCAGGCGTTGTTCTCCGGTTGTTCTTCGGTGAGACCGAGAGAGTTTACCTGAACCCCGTAACGGAAGCGACGATACTTTTCCTGTTTTACTTGATAACGATCTCTTGTGATCTCGTCCCACATGTCGGTGAAGGCGCGCATCTTGCACATCTCTTCCACGAAACGAATTCCCGCGTTTACGAAGAATGAAATTCTTCCCACACACTGCTCGAATTCGTCCGGAGTAAAACAGTTTCTTTCTTTGATTGCGTCTAGAATTGCGATCGCGGTCGCGAGGGCGAAAGCGAGTTCCTGCACCGGAGTTGCGCCGGCTTCCTGCAAGTGATACGAACAGATGTTAGATGGATTCCATTTCGGAATGTTTTTCAAACTGTATTCATACATGTCCACGATCACGCGGATGGATTGCGCGGGTGGGAAGATGTAAGTTCCTCTTGCGAGGTATTCTTTGATGATGTCGTTTTGTGTGGTTCCTTGGAGGAGTCCGATGTCCACGCCTCTTTCTTGGGCGAGGGCGACGTAAAGAGACAGAAGATACATCGAAGTCCCGTTGATCGTCATCGATGTGTTCATTTCCTCGAGAGGAATCTGGTCGAAGAGAATTCTAAAATCCTCAAGGGTGTTGATCGGAACTCCGACTTTTCCGATTTCCGGTCTTGCGATCGGATGATCGGAACTGTAACCGCATTGGGTCGCGAGGTCGAAGGCGATGGAGAGTCCGGTTTGACCTTTGGAGAGGTTTTTTCGGAAGAGTTCGTTCGATTCTCTTGCGTTCGTGTGTCCCGCGTAGGTTCGGAAGATCCAGGCCGCTTCTTTGGATGGCTTTCCGGCTTTGTCGTAAAGGATATGATCTTTATTTTCCATGAATTCTGTCCCGATTCGAGGTTCTCATTGTTACTTCAAAATGTGTTGGTAGAATTTCACCTCAATTTTTATCCTTGCTCTGATTTCCGCAAAAACCCTACGGACCCGCAATGGATTTAGAAAGAAGCAACAAAGCCAACCCAATCTACCTTTTTCTCTCGGCGATCGGCCTTTCAGTCGTGCTTTCCGTCCTTTACAACTGGTTTGGAGAACCTCTGAATCCGGAAGCTCTGAGTGTTCTTGCCAATCTTCGTTCTCTTACGGAAGAGGGAAAATTTTTCTCCGATCAAGCTCCGCTTTCCTTTTTCATTCTGGATTTTTGGAAATCGATCACAGGACTCAACTATACGACGGCCTTCTATTCTCTCTCTGCATTTATTTTTTCGTTCTGTATCCACGTGATCGGTTTGATTCTTCAGAGAGAAAAGTGGAAGCCGAATCACTATTTGATCTGTTATCTTTCCGCGCTGACCCCGCTTACATTTTCTATGCCCTTGCATTTTTACTCGGAGTTGTTCAGTCTTTCGTTTTTGTTGATCCTCTTTCTTGCGTTTCGAATGGAGACCTTGGGCGACATATTCTTGCTCGTGGTTTGTATTCTAGGAAGTTTCTTTTCCCACTTCTCGGTCTTTCTTTTCGGAATGACGGTCTTTGTGATCAAAGCCGGAACCGTAGGAATCAAAGAGAGAAAAAAACATCAGTCCGTTTTCTTTAAGAGAAGGAATATTCCGCAACTCGTCCTTCTCGTTTACTTAGGAGCCCTTCTTGCTCTTCTTACAATTCTGGTAAACGTCGATTTCTACGGAGAACACTCGTTCGAGAGTTTTTATAAACTCGGCTGGAATTATCTGATCAATATCGGTCCTTTGTTCCTCATTCTCTACATAGGAAGTTTTCTTTTGAAGTCGGAAAAGGAGCTGAGCACGATCGCCGCGAGCGCGGTGTTGTTTGTGGCTCTTCTTGTTTCGGCATATTTTTCGGTGAAACCTACGACCGGAATCAACGCGACGAAGCTGGGCGCGTTTACAAAAGATCTTTTAAACTTAAAGAGTAGGGAAGTGATCCAAGCGGAGGAGAAGATCTTTGCAAGCCCCGCTGTTTCGTCTTACGTGTATTTTCATACCAAACAAAGACTTGTTTCTATCAAACCGAAGGAATGGAAGAATCGGGACTATCTCTTTTTAGAAGAGGTCTGGCTTGCGGATAAGAGAGATCTTTTAAAACGTTATAAGTTTAAGAATCCACAATACGTTTTTTTATCCGGAGAACAAATTCTTATCACCGGGTTTCTCACAAAGGTAATCAGCGGTGAGAAAGAAAATACGCAGATCAAGATCCAGGTCGAAAAAGCAAATTCTCAATTGCTTTCTAAGAATGGAGAAAAAGGACTCAATCGTTTTCTGACGGGAATCTTCACGTCTTCCGCGCTGAGTCCGGAAGAGAACCCTTGAAATCCATCTGGAACCAAAAGAAAAATTCAAAAGATAAGAATCCGACTTCCAAGAGTCAAAAGATCGCCGTCTCCTTATCGGAATATAAAGAAAAACTAAAGTTCGGCTTAAAAGGCAAAAAAGAAGAATCTTCCGAGGACGAAGGTTTGACAAAAGGAGCCAACGGACTTCCTTTTGAAACTGCGTATTGGAGGGATATCTACGGTTCCGGGACGGACGTGGACGCGACATTCAACGCAAAAGAACACGCACGTTATGCGAAATCGATCCTCAATTTGATGGAGATCAACGTAAACTCGATCGCTGACTTTGGATTTGGAAAAGGGATTCTTTTGAAAGAGATGGTAAAGATCTTCAAACCCGGAAGGGTTCTCGCGATCGATCCTTCGGAGCAGATGCTCGACGAACTGATCGCGCAAAAATGGATCCGCGCCTGGAATATTTCCGTCTTAAACACAACCGTTCAAGAATTGGATTTGTCTTACTTTGTTCATCTTCCTTTTGATCTTGGAATTTGTAATTCTGTGGTTCAATACATTGAAGGGGACCTCAGGCCGGTCTTCGAGAAACTTCATAGAATAGTAAAGTATCTCTACTTCTCCGTTCCCACAAAAGACGACTATATAAGAATGAAAAAAGAGATCTACTTTGAAGATCCCTACGCATTCGTGAGAACTAAAAAGCAATACATGAAGATGATTGAACCCTACTTCCGAAGAGTTGGTTTTAATCTTTTGGAAAGTCGCCTTGTTGCAGATTCCCGGTTCACCGATCAATTGTTTAAGGACGAATAATCCTTTATATCCCTTCCCTCCAATCCTCACCGTATCGGAGTCAAAGGATTTCACCACTTTCGTCCTTAAAAAGTTGATCCGTAAATCTTCGAATCCCAACAGATTCGCATTCTTTAAAAAACTAAACTCATCCAAATGCAACTGACTGAACTCTGGTCGTATGTAACCGTACGCAGAGAAAGCACTTTTGACTAAACGATGATTTCCTTCAGCGACTTGATTGTGGACTCCGTCTTTACACCAACGATTCTTTGCTAACTTGTATCTACTGTCTTTAGATTTTGCGCTGTGATTTACGGAACGATGGTTCTTGTAGACTCCAAAGAGCCATGGATAGCTTTCATCTGTAAAAAGTGGGGTAGAGTATGGAAGTTGTTCTACGAGTAGAGGTCCGATCGTATCAGCTTTTGTGTTTGAGACAGAAGTAAAGAAAGCTGGACCATTCTTAATAGCGATCGAATGAAATAATGTTCCAACTTGTTTACCACCTAATTTGTCTGATAAAAAAATCGAAGCAGTTAAACCAGTTTTTCTGTAACGCGCTCTTCCTTTATTCGCTCTTTGACTGGCGCTGTAGAGAACCGCTGAATCAGCACATACATAGGACTTTAGAGCCATTTTACGAGTAAGAGAGGCATCTGAGTTCGGATCTAATCTAAAGTCTCTAAACTGTTCTTCTAAGGTTTGGAAGGTGAGTTCTTTGTATGCCGGTAATAGATCGGAACAGAGTAGTTGTAACCTTCTTTTTAAAAGCGATGCTGCTTTGTAACTAATCTTTAGCTTTCTGGATATCTCTGATGACGTAAGGACTTTAGGATACTGCATCAATGATTCATGGAAGACGAATCCGAACATATAGAGAGGAAGTTTAAAGTGATTTAAGGGAGTGTAGCTGAGTCTGGAGCATTGGTATCTACAGAATTCACAGCGAAGTACATCAGGTCTTGTAGAGATTTCTTTTGTGAGCGCGGGTTGGTTCTCACAGTCAGGGCATTGTTTTGGATAGAATTCGGTGATGATTTTCTTTGTAATGTTTGTATAGAAGGTGATGTTGAAAAGGTGAATTCTCTTTTGAGGTAGAGTAGTGGGATTGAGATTCTTTAGGAGATTTCTCTGTCTGTCTACTCCGTTGTAAGGAGTTGAGGTTCTTAGAGATAGTGAGCGGTTTTTGGAAGGTCTTTAAGAAGGTGTTTGTGTTATCCAGTGAGGATTAGTGCGAAGAGATATGCCTAATTCGACCAACTCATTGTAATCCCTGTAGAATTCACAGGGACTGCAGAAATTCCAGTATTTTGGGTTTTTGTAGTGCAGTGGATATAGTCATGAATGGTCCTAAATTCGATTTCCTATATACATATATTTAGCAAAATGTCAATCAAGAATTAGTTTGAAGAAGTGGTTAAGGTAGTCTTTCAGCAGTGAAAAGGTTAATGATCTAAAGTAGTTTCAGGAAATAAAACCCTAAAATCTCTCAAGGATTTGAGAGACTCAAAGAAATAGCGATATACAACTCAATCTGAATATTCGCATTTCATTTTAGTCTAAAATGAAATATCTTTCCGCCAACAAATTCGTTGGCCCAATTTTTAGATCGAACAAAATTTAGGATAATGTCCTTAAATTTTCGCATAAATGAAAACTTGAGAGAAGGTCTCCACATACGATCAAGCCATGAGCTTTAAAGTTTTTAACTCTTTCAATCTCTCCATGTCAACATACTTATTTAGTTCCCCAATTAGTTGATGCGACCTGCCTGAGACGAGCAGTAGCTAACATGAGAGCAGGCTTCCTATCAGGAAAGGCTACTACGACTTTTGTTCTGCTCTTGATCTCTTTGATGATTCTTTCTACAGGATTGTTTGTTCGAATTTTTCTCCAGTGTTCCGAAGGAAACTCCATATAAGAGAGAGTTTCCTCGATTCCATCGGAGATGACTTTAGCCTCTTCCTTCAATTTCATTTCGATTAATAGCTCAACAACAAAGTTAGACTTCTTCAATGCCTCTTCTTTGTCTTCTTGAGAATGAAACGCTTTCAACATTTGAGAAATCGCTTTGAAGGAACTACTTGGCGCCTTTCCCAGACATTTCTGTAGAAATAATGGACAATACATCTTTGCCATTGAATTCAGGAAATAAATAGGAAATCGATTCTACTAATCAAAGACATTTGTATGAGATGATTAAGTTCACTCTTCTGAGGCCTCGATCCATTAGATGTTATAGGAAAGCTTGCCAACTCTCCTTGTCTTCTCTGGCTCCTTCCATGGAACCAAGGACTTCTCTGTAACCCTCTGAATTAACCCCGACGGCTACAAGAATCGCTACGTCGCGAACTTCTCCACCCTAGGACTTTTTCAAGTAAATTCCATCCTAGTAAACGTAAGGATATTGATTTGTAAGGGGTCCGGATTCTCCATTCATCAATTTGAACAAAAACTTTTTGATTGAGCTTGATGATCGTTGAAGGTGAGACCTTAGTTCCCCAGAAACTCTCTGTGATGTCCTCGACTCTTCGAACCGAAACTCTATCGAGATACATCTCCATGAGAGCTTCTTCAACCTAACTCTCCCGGCGTTTGTATCTTTCGATGATTGCCGATTCAAACGGAATTGTTCTCAGTTTCGGAACCTTTAACTTTACTTTTCCCGCTTTTGTTTCAAAGTTTCTATTATATGAATCGGTTCTTGTATCTACTCGACCCGGATTTCCCTCATACCTCGAGGACTTGCAGAGTTTATCTGCTTCCTCATCTAAGAGATCGTTCAGGGTTTCTTCCGCTGAACCTCTTACGAGTTCGCTCAATTCTTCCCCCGAGCTGGGTCTCATCCATTTGGATTACCTTCAGGTGTGATTTTTCTTTTTCTGCCCACATCGGGGGTTCTCCTTTTTTTGAATTTGCTTGTTACAAACTCAATCGGCAAGAAAAGCCTTTTCTTTAAATTGTAAATGTGCGAAATATTTAGGACGTTATCACCCATTTCCATTCTCATGAATTGGAATTCAATCAAACATCAATTCTGAATGTATCAACGGTACGATTCTTCGCTTTTCGACAAGGGATAAAATTACTATTACAGATATACATTAATCAAGTAATGAATCATCAATTTATCAGATTAATTGAATTAATAGGAATTTTATTTTTCAATCGTTATATCCTGTTTGCGAAATAATTCCCGGATATACTTTTCGGGTGTAGTTAAAGTGGGATTATGCCATAAGTTTAAATTTCGTAGTTTTTTCAATTGTCCGATTTCAGCGGGAATAGAAATTAATTTGTTACTAGATAAATTCAAGGTTAATAAATTATCTAACTGTCCAATTTCCTTTGGGATGGTTGTGAGTTGATTTGAATCTAAATCTAATAAACTTAAATTTTTTAGTTGTCCTATTCCTTCGGGGATTGTTGAAAGTTTATTGTTTTTCATTATTAAAACTACTAAATTGTTTAATTCCCAAAATTCTTTTGGAAAACTTGAGATTTGATTTCTAGTTAAGTCCAACATTTTAAGATTTTCTAATTTCCCGATCTCTTCAGGTAAAGTAGTAAGTTCATTATCTTTCAGATACAATCTTTCTAAATTTACTAATTGTTCAATTTCTTTAGGGAGTGCCTTAAGTTGTTTTCTGCTTAAATCTAATATTCGCACTTCCTTAGGCGTTTTGAATGCTGACGATAGGCTTTGATGTATAACTACCTCTTTAGGTTGTGAATGTAGTTTTGAAATAGAACAAAAAACGATTAAAATAAGAATTCTTAAATAATGATGAGTAAAAAAATCAACTTTCATACGAATCACTTTATTCTTTAGATATCTCAGATTTGAAAAGTTTATTTTTTTTATGAATTCCTTTTTTCAATTCAAGTTTTCACGCTTTTAATTTGGGGTTAAAATTGTTAGAAGCAATCTCAAAGACACTCATCAGAATACATTCGAGTATTATGATACCATAAAAGTTCTGATCATTGCACTCGTAGCGAATGTTTCCTCTTCTAAAGTTTTGAAGCCAGGTAAATGTTTTCTCCCTTCCCATCGGGATGATATTTACTGAGTTTGCGAATATCTTGGGTCCTCTTTTTTTGCAATTAGATTCACTTGAAATTTTTCTTAAGCTCTTTATACTATGTATCAGAGTCATAGGGCATATCGCCGAATAAGTCATTGATTTTACCTTCTCCTTTCTTTCTAAGGTTCGCTTCTTGGATGAGCTTGCTTTTCAGCCCGGTGGGTATGGGAATACCATTTTTGTCGAGGATAACAATTACTAGTGTATCTTTTCCGCGTTTCGCTTTGCCCATTCGAAGGCTTCTTTTTTCCGAAAACGAAACCTCATCCAGGAGGCAGGTGCTTAAATCTATTTAGCTTTTTTTCCTATATCTCGAAACAATACTATCAAAAGTTTATTAGGAGTTCCATACCTTTACCATCCTTGAAATCTTCGATGGCAAGTTTGATACGCTGAAGAACGATCTGGTAATACCACTGCGGTGCGAAGCTTCCATAAAATTTCATCTTATATTGATCTCGAATCGACTCATCGGCGGCCCTTTCATTGACTCGTTTTCCTGGCTCAGTTATTAAATCCGAAAGCAAATTCCATTGATTGTTTGTTCAGTCTCCAATTAGGCTCATAATTGCTCTAATATAATCTGAGAGTAAATGTACAGGAAAAAATAAGACTTACTAGATGAATGGCGGCTTTTGCGATTGGTTCTAAACTCATCTAAGCACAACTGACTGAACTCAGGACGTATGTAACCGTAAGCAGAGAAAGCACTTTTGACTAAACGATGATTTCCTTCAGCGACTTGGTTGTGGATTCCGTCTTCACACCAACGATTCTTCGCAAAGCTTAGATCTCAACTATGAGCGGGGAAGAGATCGCTCGTTATCAAAAGTTTGCGCAATGGATGATCTATTGAAAAGGATATTTTGCGCTTTAAGTTATTTTATGTCGCTTGCGGGAATCGTTTTGCCGTTATACCATTTGCAATTCCAAGCCGTGCTGCGCGTGAGTTTCGAAAATGCTCATTTTTGCAGAATTGATCTTTCCCAGAGGACTCGGTATTTGTAATAAATATTGAGGACTTACATGGAGATAAATAAGCGTACTGTTTAACGCGGTGTGACCTAACAACTTCTGAATATAAAATATGTTATATCCGTCTTCTAAAAGATGAGTTGCGAATGAATGTCTTAAGCTGTGCACACTTGCTTTTTTGAGAATCCCGGAGACTTTGCAAATTTCTTTAAAACGAATCTGGATCCATCGTATGTTCAAACGGTAATCTCTACCCTTAGTCAAAGAGAAAAAAAGACAAGAAGTAGGGCGATAGCTCTGAATGTACTGATTTAATAAGAATGCGGCTTGATCGGACAGTAAAGCATATCTTTGTTTGTTTCCTTTTCCCTCTACAATAAGAATGGATTTCCGTTCAAAGTCTATGTGACCGATATTTAGCCTTTCTAATTCTCCAATCCTAATGCCTGATGAGTATAGAAGGGTGAAGATTGTTTTTTCTTTCAAGCTGCTACAATGTTTTAAAAAGTCGGCTACCTCGGTCTTATTCAGGACTGTGGCGACTTTCGGTTTCTTCTTCGGAGTAGGGATTTCTTCCATGACCGATTTCATTTTAACGAACGTAAAAAAAAGTAATAACGCGCTGTAATAGACAAGAACTGTAGAATCACATAAATCACTCTTTCGCAAATGAAGAAAAAAGTCGTAAATGTGACTAGGCTTCATAGCTAAAGGAGAAATTTTATGGAACTCTGCCAACTTACTCACACAATCTGTATAAGACTTAATTGTCTTCTTTGAATAACCATGAACGATCATATCCGAAATCATTTTTTCTTTTAATATTCCCATAATTTCAATAGAGATATTGTAAAATTTAGTACAACCGAAATTTAGCTAAAATTGATTCGGACTTATAGCCTGAGCAACCAGATCCGTTATCATTTATACAATTCCGAATTTGTCTTTTCAGTTTGTAAGTAGAAACGGTGATTTTGATTTTTTTAAAAGCAGAATAGACGCTTACTTTTTTTCTAAACGACGGTTGAAATTGTCGCGAAAGACCAATCTCTTACGATCATTTCTCGAATGGAACTTCCATCCCTCTCGCTCGGTTATCAATCGAGAAGTTCTGACTCCGGATTTTTAGGCAAAGGCTGGATTCTTCATTGAACGAGCAAAGGGAGTGCAATTTCGGCACGTTAGTCTCTCTTTGTTCTTTCAGAGCGGCTTGTATGGCCGCTTTTTTCGGTTAGGTGGGAGAAGTCTGTAGCTTCAGCGTGGAAAGTCTCGGAGACGTTTGCCAAAACGGAGTTGATTGAAAATTCGCTTACGACTTGCGCTTGATGTTTCGGGAGACGGGGTTTCCAAATTTATCCGAGTTCTGGGAGATCGAAACGGACAATACTTTTCCAAGTTGGATCTGTTCGCTCAGGCCGCTTGAACTTTATGTCAAACGTTTTCAGGCGTGAAAACGTTTGCGAACGCAAAGTCGAAGTTTCATTTGGTGTTGGTGATGCAGCAGATTTTTATCCGATCTCGAGCAATAATTTATCGAGTTCCAAACAGAGCGGAATCCAGCCGTCAGCCGCGCCAGCCTCGAGTTTGCGTATTTCGGCCGAAGCATATTTGAATACGTGAGTTAAGAGTGTTCCTTCACCTTGCGTCGTGAATGTGCGCGATTCGACGGTCGCATCCGGATTTTCCGGACCATCAGGATTAAACGTAGACATGTCTGTCGCATAATTCTCGTTATTCGAGAACTTTTCGGGAACTATCACCTCTAGGAATTTTCCATAAACTCCCATTTTGGTTCCTTTTGAGTCAGCAAAGACATACAGGTATTTGCCGCCTACCTTTAGATCATTCTCGCAAATTTCGAGCTTCCAGCCTTCTGGACCGGTCAGCCATCTAAGAATCAGTTCCGGCTTTGTAAAACAATCGAATACCAGTTTCCGAGGTGCCGCGAAATACCTTGTGAGCACTACTTCCGTTTCTCCTCGAAGTTCAATCTT
The DNA here is from genome assembly GCF_016919175.1 of Leptospira ainlahdjerensis. Lineage (GTDB taxonomy): Bacteria > Spirochaetota > Leptospiria > Leptospirales > Leptospiraceae > Leptospira > Leptospira ainlahdjerensis. The sequence goes on from NZ_JAFFPU010000044.1 coordinate 144,090, forward strand.
CACTTCTTTTTGATCTGCTTTCATTCTTATCGATCTCCTATTGTTTGTATCGTTTTTAATTCTTCGAGAAGCCCATCGAGGGCTTGATAACGCTTCTCCCACATTAAGCGGTATTTCTCGATCCAATCCGTCGCTTTTTTAAGTGGGGCAGTTTCAAGTCGACGAGGGCGCGCCTGAGCGCGGACCGAGGTAGAGATCAGGCCCGCTTGTTCCAAAACTCTGAGGTGTCGCGAAATCGCCGGTTGGCTCATCTTGAAGGGTTTAGCGAGCTCAGTAACCGTCGTTTCGCCTTTTGCGAGGCGCATCAGTATCGCACGGCGGGTCGAGTCGGCGAGTGCGGCAAATGTGGTATCAAGATTTTGCATAGCTAGTTTAATATATAACTGTATAGCTATATAAGTAAAAAATGTCAAGCCTTTTTGCGGCTTCCTTGGATACGGAAGTTTTTTAGGCGATTCGATTTGTGCTTTGGTTTCGAGGGATTTTGATGGAAACGGAATTCAAACTTCGAGTCGTTTCCGATTTTTATTAAGAATTTGATTTTTAAACTTTGAGTTTTGTAACGTTGTTTTTATTCCTATTAAAAAATAGAGAAGACTGAATGGTATCTCGGTCTTTGATCGATTTCGTTTTTAAAGAATATTCGATGTTCAAGTGGATTCCCTTTTCTAAAAAACTCCGCCAATAACGACGTATTTCGCTGTGATGAAAAATATTTCATGTCTAAATATTCGCTGTTCATTCCTCTTTGCGGGTATGGATTCTGTAGATCCGATAATTTCTTGATTTTGATAGGTTCGTATACACACCTTATTTCCAAAAATAAATTTTTCTTACGAGGATATAGCCGTGGATGAAACCGTTATAACGAGTATTGTCGCTGGAATTGGCGTAGCATTGACGATGGCGCTGGTCGCGCGTCGTGGAAAAAAATTAGAGCCTCTGATTCTTAATGAACTCAAAACCTCCGGAGGCGCTTTGGCGTTACCAGAACTTGTTAAACGAATCGGTCTTAAGGATTCTTTTCTCAATCGTGGTAAAGTGATTCAAGCAATCGCGCCGATGATTTCGCGTGGTGAGGTTATCGAAATCGACGATCCGAATGCGACTGTCAAAAATAGATTAGATCTTAAACAATTTCGACTTAAATGAATTTGGGAACGATCTATTTCATAAGCAGGCTCGTTTTCGCGTTGTGATTTTCTGAATTTCGCATATTTGGGTTGAAATCGAAGCGCTTCACCCTTGCGATATGTTTAGGTAAAAAAATTTATGATGCGCCTCTTAAGAAATTGTCTGCTCTTGATTTTGATTCATACGTTTTCCACGTTTTGTTTGAGCGCTTTGCCAAAACAAATGCCGGCGGATTTTTATTTGCAATTTCATCGAGACGGAGGAATGCGTCCCGATCATACGGAATTTTATTTTTCGCGAGACCTCTCTCATATTAAGGAGAGAAGGGGACAAAAAGAGGAGATCCTTTGTTTCAAGGTCGATCCGCTTTTACTCAAGAATTTGTACACTTCCTTATTGGAAAATCGTTTCGATCGGATCGGAACCAGACACGAAACGATCTATGATCGAGGCGGAGAAAGTGTTCAAGTAGGAGCCGGTCGAGAAACGTATAACAAATCGGATTCCGGTATGACCCTGATTCAGCCGTATTGGAAATCGAATTGGAAGAATGTTCTCGAAGAAATTAAAAAAACAAAACATCTTTCCGTGGACGATTCCTTGAAAATCCGTTTATCGCTTACGTGGAAAAACTTTCAGGAACCTTTATCCTTGAATATCAGTTCGGAAAATCGAACCCTTTCGTATAACTATCACGTTCGACCTTCCCGTTTTGATGAAATAGGGTTTTATTTTTTACCCGGAAAATACAAGCTTTGGTTAGAGTTTCACGAGGACAAGGCGAAGTTCCACAAATTCCCGATCGAGTTCGAGCTGGATCGGGACTCGAAGGAGATTTCATTCCAGTGTGACCCGGAAGGTTGCGTTCGGATTTGATAAAAAATTAGTGAATTATATTATTAAAATATAATAAAAATAGAATGTTTTGAAAAGCCGTCTCTTTCGAGACGGCTTTTAATTTCGCACGTTCCTCTGCTAAAAAATATAGGGACGAGTTTTCATCTTTAGTTTCGTAATTCCTTTAGAAGCTCCGCGTTCCCGGCGATCGCAAGTGCGGACGCGAGTCCTCCCATCATCGCTCCCGCAACACCGGGGGAGGCTGCATCCGCGCCGGTAAGATACAATCCTTCGATCGGAGTTCGAACGTTAAACCAAGGACATTCTTCCTTTTTGTATCGTTCGGGAACACAGGCCAAGCCGTAGATCGCTCCGTCCGGATGCGAGGTGAAATGTTCGTTCGTGATCGGAGTCGAAAGTTCGGAATACTCGACGATTTTCGAAATTCCGGGAAAACGGGATTCCAGAGTGGATAGAATCCGTTCCGTAATTTGCTCTTTGAGTTTTTTGTATTCTTCTCCTCTTCGTTTCCAAGGTTCCGATTTCCAGGGAGCAAAATGTTCGTAATCCGTAAATGTAATCACATCCATCGTATGGCTTTTTGCTTCCGGATTTTTCAAACTCGGAAAAGAAAGATAAAGATTGGGAATCTCTCCGTCCGATCCGATCCAGTCATTTCTTTCCGAAAAGTTTTGATCGTGATCGCTCGAGGAGAAGATCCAATAATTCTCTCCCTTAAATCCGAATTTAGCGGGACTTTCGGATAAGCCGAGATAAAGACAAACACTCGTGGTCATCTTTTCTTTATTATAAAATTCTTTTAGACTTTTTCGGAACTGAATCGGATATTTTTCTGGAATCAACTTCATGTATGTAGGATAGGCTCCCGCACAAGAGACTACGATCGGCGCGAAAAAATCCCTTTCCGATCCTACCCCTCGAAGAGCTTTTGCTTTTACTCCGATTGTCTTTCCGTCACGTATTAGGATTTCTTTAACTTCTACTGAAGAAAGAACGGCTCCTCCGGATTCTTCAAGAATCGGTTCGATCGCGTCGAAAATTTTTCCAGCGCCTCCGATCGGATAATAGCCTCCGTGAAGATAATGTTGCACGAGCGTTGCGTGCATCGCAAAGGCGACCTTGGAAGGAGGTAAGCCGTAATCTCCCCATTGCGCCGCGAGAATTCCTTTTAGTTCTTGGCTGCGAAAGTTCGCGTCCAAATATTCCTTGAGAGTGAAAATTTTACTTTCTCCCAAAAGTCCGGCTACGGATTCCAAAGGAGGAGGGGCCAGGCGCATCATGATCGATTTACCGAAAAGATTCGAAGTCTTTTTGATATCTTTGAAATAACGATCGATCGCTTTCGTTTCGTCCGGAAATTTATTTCCAAGATCGGATTTGAATTTTTCAGGATCTCCGTAGATATCGAAAGATACGGATGGGAAGATTAATTTTTCGAAAGGTTCGGGCATTCGTTTCCATAGAACTTTCTTTCGGGTTATCTTATCCGAAATTTTTCGGCAGAGTCCTTCCTCCTGCATGTCTCCGACGTAATGAATTCCCACGTCCCAATGATACTTTCCCTGTTTTCTTTGAAACTCGTGGGTGAAACCTCCGGGTTGGGAGTGTTTTTCCAATATAAGAATTTTTTTACCGTACGATTGAGCCAGAAGGCTGGCGGCACAAAGGCTTCCCATCCCGGAGCCTATAAATATTATATCGAACTCGTTTCCTATTTCATTGATATTCATTGACAAAATTCTCCCGGACTGGTTTAATGTAATCAGTTATTACATTGATTATTAGACTAGAAATGCAAATGTGATAAACGTCAACATGAAAAATTCTCCGGATAAAAATTCGTATCATCACGGCGACTTGAAAAAGGCCTTGCTCGAGGCTTCGCTTCGTATTTTGAAGAATGAAGGTTATAAGGCTTTGAGTCTTCGAAAGGCCGCGACTTACGCGGGGGTCAGTCAATCCGCTCCTTATCGCCATTATGAGGATTTGGAATCCTTATACGCGGACATAGCGGAGGAAGGTTTTAGGATGCTCGCAGAGCGTCAAAGGAAGTTACAGGTTAAATATAGAAAAAAGCCTCTTCTGTTATTTCGAGAGTCCGGTGTTTGTTACGTGGAGTTCGCTCTGGAATCTCCGGATCTTTTTCGCATCATGTACGGGAATCAGATCGAAAGTCATTCCAAATATAAATCCTTGGTTAAGACGGAGGACGATTCTTTTAGGATCATTCTCGAGATCATTCGTGATTGCCAAAGGGCCGGTGTGATTCGAACAAATGACACTGTAAGTTCGGCGACGGCGGCGTGGACCATGGTTCACGGCATTGCGGTCCTTCTCGCGGGAAAACAAGTTATGTTTCGGTCCGTAGATTTGAAGGAAGCAAGAAGAATCACCAAAGAACTAATCCATTATCTTTATATCGGAATGAAGCCTGATGAGGCTCCGTCAAAAGATTTACATTGATATTGTACAACCCATCTTTCGGAGTCGGTAATTTTTACTGACAAGAGTGAATCTTCGATTCTAAGATGGTAACCTCTACGATTTATTAGTTCTTGCAATGCTGTGGATGGGATTCTAAAGAACGGTAATCCAAAATTGATCAATATATTCAGAAATTTTTTATTCTTTCTATTCGAACTGCTATTGATAGCGGGAATCGTGGGGCGAATCCGGAGACTTTTTATCAATTTTAACTATGACATAAGTTATGCGGAAGCTTCTTTAGAACTTGGATCCGAGCAACTATTGTTTGAGTTGGCTGCGGTTACCTGCTTATTTTTTTCAACGATCGTCTTCAGTATTTGGATTTATATCGTTCATAAATGTCTGAGAAAAAATTTAGATTTTCAAGGATTCCTATCTGATTGGTGGGGGATCTTCGGTTTTTATATTCCGATTGCAAGTTACTATGTTCCGTTTTTTTATATTTACGAAACCTATGAAAACTTATATCGGATTCGTTTCGGAAAATCCATTCCAGCAGGAAGTATTTTTAGATTCTTATTGATCCTATTTTGGATCGGTTTTGTTTCGTCAGGGTTACTGATTCTTTTGGATTATTCTTTGATTGAAAAAACGACCGTTGCTGATACGGATAAGATCGATATCGCCGTTTCTGTGACTCTGATCCTTCAGTATGTCTCTTTATTTTTGATAGGAATCCTGGTGGAGCGGCGTCGTAGACAGGTTGCCTAAGATCTTGATTTTTAAGGATTCTATCAAAAACTTTTTGGCTTTGCGAATTCCGCGGCTTTTTTGCATGTCTTTCGTTTGTCATCGGTGTTGCAAAATGGCTTAAAAAATTCTTATAACTATTTAAAGATTGAAGAAAGATCGGGTATAAAAAGAATCCAGTTCGAATTTTTTAGAATAGAATCCGGTGCAAAAGTAAATTGGAACCTTCGGAACGAAAAAATATGCGAAAATCATAATCTTTCGTTAGGCGGCTCGCTTTGAGAAGGAGACAGTTTGCGAACTCCGGATGGAGGAAACCAATGGTTAAACGAATGGACAACGTGGGCATTGTTGTCGAAGATCTTGCGGCTACGATCGCTTTTTTCGTCGAGCTTGGTCTCGAGTTGGAAGGGGAGATGCGGGTCGAAGGAGCTTGGGCGGACCGCATCGTAGGTCTGGATGGGCAACAAGTCGACATCGCAATGATGCGTACTCCGGATGGCCGCAGCCGCCTTGAGTTGATGAGGTTTCTCAAACCGAAGGCGATCCGTTCAGAGCCGAACAACCCTCCGGCAAACACGCTGGGTATGGGGCGAATTATGTTTGCCGTCGATGATATCAAGGATACAATTCGTCGTCTCGAAACCCTTGGCGCTCAACTCGTCGGCAAGTTGGAACAGTATGAAAATAGTTATCTGCTTTGTTACCTCCGCAATCCCGAGGGTTTTCTCATCGCATTGGCCGAGGAGCTTCCATAAAATCTTAGAATGGAATGAAGTAATTTCATGAAAAAAGAAAAAATAGATTCTAAACTCCCGAAGGAGAAACATAGAATATTTACTACTTCTTTTGCCAGTGTTTATCCGTATTATATACAAAAAGCGGAGAAGAAAGGAAGGACTAAGGCAGAGGTTGATACGATTATTGAATGGCTAACAGGATACGATGAGAAGGGTCTTCTAAAACAAATTGAAAAAGAAGTAAACTTCGAGAATTTTTTTGACCAAGCTCCGCTTATCAACGAAAATGTTTCCCTCATCCAAGGTGTAATTTGCGGATACCGCGTGGAAGAGATTGAAGATGATCTTATGCGAAAGATCCGCTATTTGGACAAGTTGATCGATGAGCTGGCCAAAGGGAAGTCTATGGAAAAAATACTCAGGGGATCTCATAGGTGATTGACTGAAATGTTTCCGAGTTTCAGGATCTCGATTCAACTTCAGGTTTTATTCTCCGCTTCACCGCGGCTCGTTGTTCCTTAGACAATCCCGAACGTAAGACATTTTTTTTCGTTCGAGGCCTTCCCGAAATAGACGCGCATTCCAAAACAATCAATCCAATTCTCATTTTTAACGTTTCGAACGATTCTACTTACCCTCGAGGTTTTAAAAAATTGTTTCGGTTTTTAAATTTTCATTGACATGCAGGTATTTGCCTGCATATTATTTTGTATGTCGAAAGAGATGAAAGCGACTGACAAGGTGTTTAAGGCCTTAGCCGATCCTACTCGCCGAAAAGTTCTGGACCTTCTTTATGCCAACAATGGGCAATCGCTTTCGGCCCTCTGCGAACAATTGGATATGCAGAGGCAATCCGTGACACAACACATTGACGTCCTCATCGATGCGGTTCTGGTAACGATCGTGTGGAAGGGGAGAGAGAAGCTACACTTTATCAATCCCGTACCGATTTACGAGGTCTATGAACGTTGGGTTAGAAAATTTGAACAAAATCGCTTACGGTTTTTACACGACCTAAAAGCGCAACTCGAAGGAGAGAATCATGGAAAAACCTAGTTTCGTCTATGTAACGTACATAGCCAGCACACAAGAGAAAGTATGGAATGCACTGATCGATAAGGAAGTAACGCGTCAATATTGGAGTGATCCGTTGGCTAAGAATCCGGCGCATATAAACGTTTCGGATTGGAAACCCGGATCGGAATGGAGACACGAACGACTGGATGAAGAACACACGATCGACATTGTGGGAAAGGTCGTCGAAAGTATTCCTCCGCGTCGTTTAGTTCTTACCTGGGCCCGGCCGAAGGAAGTTGAAGATGAATCAAAACATTCGCGTGTGACATTCGATATCGAACCCTATGCAGATGGATTGGTCCGTTTGGCGGTCACCCACGAAGATTTAGATCCGCAGATGTTGGCGGGGATTTCCATCGGCTGGCCCGGAGTTCTTTCAAATCTCAAAACATTCCTCGAGTCAGGCCGTGCTCTCGCACAGCTCATTGCGGCGACTTAATCCTATCGAAATCTGGACTTTTTGATTTTCAAAAATTTTACAAGGGAAGACGAATATGAATCAACCTTTTTCCGGCGGATGTAGCTGCGGCGCAATTCGCTATAATATTTCCGATAAACCGATCTTTATGAACGATTGTCAATGTAGGGATTGTCAACGGATGAGCGGTACGGGCCACGGATCTTATATGACGTTTCCATCTCGGGTAGCTGTGACGCTTAACGGGGAAGCGACACACTTTGACAGGGTCGGCGACAGCGGTAATGTTAAAACGAGCGGATTTTGTGCAAAATGCGGTTCACCAATATATATGACATTCGCCGCAATGCCGGAACTTTTTACGATTCACGCCGCGAGTCTTGACGATCCGAGTCGATACAAGCCGCAGGCTGTGACGTATGTTAAACGCGGTTTTTCTTGGGATTGCATCGATCCTTCTCTGCCGAAATTTGAAACGATGCCTTCAAACTAAAAAAGTATCGGCGAGCGGGGATTTAATGTTTAAAAAGACGAACCCATTCCTTTTTAGGAATCGCAAGGTCCCCAGTCAATAGGTTCGTTTGAATGGATTCTATCTTTCTTCCGTTGGAAGAAGGGTGATAGAATGAAACCGTTTTTCAGAGAAACCTCACTCTCAATTGGAAACGAAGAGTGTTTACCCGGATTGCCGCCTGGACTTGGCAATCGGGGTAAAGTCTACTTTCTACTATAAGTTCTGATTTACACTTTTAAGTTTATAATCTAAAATCTGTTTTTTCATTCTATAAACCTCATTTTAGAATCCGCGAGTCAGTGAAGTTTTCCGTTTATTTTACGGAGCTTGAGTAGATTCTTATTTCCGGATTCGCTTTGAGCAAGGGTTTGAGCGCGTTCACTACGTCCTTTGCGAACAGATCGCTCTCGAGATAAGCTTCGGCTTGTTTTCGCGTTGCAAATCCGTGAAGAACCTGTACATCTTCTTCGCGTAATAACAGCTCTTTTGATTTTGCACCCGCTATGTTTTTAAGAAACGGTTTCTTGAACTTTTCATATACTTGGCCGGCGGCAGGTCGATCGTTCGCGTCGATCTTTAAAGTGATTTCGAGAAATGCCTTTTCGGCAAAGATCATCTTCGGCAACACAAACATAGAAATGGCGAGCAAAGTAAAAATTGATTTACTCATGTTAAGCGCTAATATTTGTTTCATCTATAATTCTCCTTTACGATATGGATTATATTTGCCGATGATGAAATCACATTGTATAATTCTGCAATCCTAAGAAAAAAATATGCAAACCCTCTTAATGAAAATGGATTCTTTTCCGCTAAATCGTCAGGAAAGAATATGTATTTGGGGAAGTCGTTGCCTCTTCGCCGGTTACCTTCCGGATTTAACCTTACGTCGTAGAGCCGCGGCAACGGTTTGTATCGGTTTAGATGGAGAATTTCAAGTTTCCTTGAATGACTCAGATTGGACTCGCTTTCGCAGCGCATTGATTCCGCCGATGGTTGATCATTCTATTCGATTTTCCGGCGAGTTTTGCGTTTTACTTTTTATGGATTTGAGCAGTCCTAATTATCAATCTTTGAGATCTTCCAATGCGGAAATGGAAAAGGAAGGTATTTTCATAACCTTGAAGGAGGAGAGACAGCTCTTTGATAAGGTCGATCAAATTTTATCATCCGATTCGGAAGCATCCATATTAGAATTATTGAATCAGATTCCACCGTTATCGGAGAATGAATCTCAGATCATTGACGATCGGATTCAAAAGATTGTGGATATGATTACTACGATGCCGCAGGAAAATCATTCCGCTAAAGATCTTGCTGATTTTGCCGGAATGTCGGTTTCGAACCTGGAACACCTATTCAAAAAGGAAGTCGGAATTCCGTTCAATTCATTTCGCACCTGGTTTAGACTTAAGTTGACGGTTTATTCCTTATTACACGGCATGAATCATACCGAAGCTGCACATCGCGCTGGTTTTTTTGATTCCGCTCATTTTACACGAACCTTTCGCGCTACCTTCGGGTTGCCTCCATCTGAAATTTTCAGAAGTACGCGGCCGCTGCGATCGTTTATCGAAGTGCCTGCGAGTTACGCGGAATCCTGGTAGTTTTTCCGCGCGCTGTGAAATTGTTCTTATCGAATCGATTCTTCCGATTCGTAACTCAGATAGGTTGTCATCCAACCCTTACCTTTTACATCCACCGATCTACTCGTTTCGATCCGTGATTTGTCGCGCAGTAGATCGTAAGTTGTTTCAGAAATTTGAATTCTACCCGCGACTCCGTGCGATTCCAATCGACTGGCGGTATTCACGGCATCGCCCCAGAGATCGTAAGCGAATTTTTTTCTTCCGATGACTCCGGCGACGACGGGTCCCGAATGAATGCCGATTCTCATTTTTAAAACCTTTCCGGTCGGATCTTGTATGGTTTTTATAAACTTTTGGATTTCCATTGCCATCTGCATCGCGTCATCCGCGTGATTTTGATCCGGACTTGAAATTCCGGAAACAGCCATATAAGCGTCGCCGATCGTTTTTATTTTTTCCATCCGATATTTTTCCGCGATGGCATCCAGACGTGTAAAGACTTCGTTTAGAAAATGCACCAATGCCTCCGGCGATACTTTCTGAGAAATTACCGTAAAGTTTTCTATATCTGCAAATAGTATCGAAACCATAGGATATCCGTCCGCGATGGTCGACGGGTTTCGTTTTAATCTTTCGGCGATACGTGCCGGTAGAATATTCAAAAGTAGATTCTCCGCACGATCGTGCTCTTCTTTGTTTTTGGAAATAAAATAGAACAAGCTGAAAAACGTAAGCGTACCGGCGCCTATCATGTTTATGACAAAGAACAAAATTCTTAGATTGGATTCCACTTTTGTCGCGGACAACTGCGGTTGTAATTCCGCGAACCCGGCTAAGAGCAGGACGATCAGAAAGAGTCCGAACCAGATCAAACCGTGACGGATCGGAGCAAAGGAAAGCGCTCCAAGCGGAGAAAGAATCGCCCAGATAACAACGGCGCCCGAATTTTCAAAACCTCCCAAACTCAATTGCAAAAGAATAGGAAGTATCAGAATGAAAAGAAGCTGAAGAAATCTAAAGACCAAATATTTTCCGGTTGCAAAGACAAAAAGTAGGCTCAGGAAACTTAAAATTCCATATCCACCCGGAATCATCGCTGCCCGCGGGAAGCCCAAAGAATAGTAAAGAATTCCCCATAGAAAACCCGCGGCCGTAAAAACCATCGAGAAGATAATCAATCCGTTCTTGTGCAGATTGTCTTGTTCCTTTGTTTGTTTCTCTGATGACATGATACCTTTATAGACGAATAAAAAAAGAATCGGATAAACCCGTTTTTTATCATAACACTGATTGGGCAAGCGTCGCTTGTATTATTCTGCAATCCTTTCGAAAAGTTTTTTGGAAGATCGTGAGTATTTTAAAAGTGTCTGCAGGATTATACAAGGCGTTTGTATTTCAGAACGTTATACTGCTACCCATGAACGGCACTCTTTTGTATCAACTTTTTGAAATTCAATCTTCGACCTACACTTATTTGATCGCTGATCGGGAAACAAAAGAAGCGGCGGTCATCGATCCTGTATTGGAGACCGTGTATCGAGATTTGAATCTGATACGCGAACTCGATCTTCATTTGAAGTATATTATAGAAACCCACATTCATGCGGATCATATCAGCGGAGCGGACGAAATTAGAAATAATACCGGGGCTAAAACGGCAGTGAGCGCCTTGGCAGGAATCGATTGCGCGGATATCGCGCTCGAAGACGGTCAGACACTTTTCCTTGGAAGTAAAAAAATAAAAGCGATCGCAACTCCCGGACATACGAACGCATGTATGAGTTTTCTCTTTGAGGGGAGATTGTTTACCGGAGATTCCCTTCTTATTCGCGGAACGGGAAGGACCGATTTTCAGGAAGGCTCCGCAGAGAAATTGTATGAAAGCATCACCCAAAAAATTTTCTCGCTTCCGGATCAGACTCAAGTTTATCCGGGACACGATTATCTAGGCCTAACGTCTACAACGATCGACTTGGAAAAAAAGTTAAACCCGCGTGTGGGCGGTAATCGTTCCAAAGAGGAATTTAGAAAGATTATGAGCGACTTGCAACTATCGACTCCGAGAAAAATGCATCTGGCAGTTCCCGCAAATTTAGGATGCGGAAAAATAGAAACGGTAAGAGTGATGAACCCGCAAATTCTCACAGGGATTCCGATGGTCACGAACGAAGACGTATTCAAAAAAATCGGAAAGATAAGAATCATCGATGTACGTTATCCCGGAGAATTCTACGGAGTGCTCGGACATATTGCAACGGCTCAGCTCGTAACGTTGGGCTCGGAGTTGACGAAATTTTTGGAGACCGGGGATCGCTCCGAAGAGATCGTCTTTGTCTGTCGAAGCGGGAAACGTTCTAGCGAAGCCACAAAGGATAGTATTCGTATGGGTTATAAATTCACATATAGTATGGCAGGCGGTATGTTGGATTGGAATGAGAAGTTGCTGCCAAAGGAGTTAGAAGAATGACAACAGATTGGATCATGGGACTGATCGGCGGAGCGGTCATCGGTATCGCCGTTTCTTTAATGCTTTTGTGGAATGGAAGAGTTACCGGAGTCAGCGGTATCGTGTATGGAGTTCTTATACCGGTGAAGGGAGATACGGCTTGGAGATGGTACTTCATCGTGGGGTTGTTATTGGGCGGGCTCTCTCTAAAAATAGAAGCTCCCGAACTCTTAGCGGTCGAGATACAAACAAAAACATGGATCGGATCGCTCGCGGGTGTGCTTGTCGGTTTTGGCGCGATGTTGGGAGGCGGTTGTACAAGCGGACACGGTGTTTGCGGAGTGAGTAGATTTTCGCCACGCTCCATCGTTGCAACGATCGTTTTCATGGGTGCGGGAATGGCGGCGGTTCTCATACTCCGAAAAATGGGGTTGCTCGTATGAAGTATAATCTTGGCTCCTTAATCGTCGGTCTGTTATTTGCGATCGGACTCGGTGTTTCCGGAATTTTACAACCGGCGAACATAGTAGGTTTTTTAGATGTATTTGGAAAATGGAATCCCACTCTTCTTTTTACGATGGCGGGTGCGGTCGGAATCCATTTTATCACTTACAAATTAATACGAAGAAGAAAAACCCCTCTGTTTTCTAAGGATTGGTTTATACCAACACGCCGGGAAATCACGCCGGCGCTTGTCATCGGAAGTATTATTTTTGGGATCGGGTGGGGATTGGGAGGTTATTGTCCGACGGTCTCCGTCACTTCTTTGGCGAGTTTCGAAACTAGACCGCTTATAGTTTTCGGGAGTATCATTTTTGGAATGTTGCTGTTTAACTTTCTGGAAAGGAAACTGAATCTGAAGAGTAAGTTAGAATCTTAATCAAGGTGATGTTGATTCTCGGTTACATTGCGGCGTTTCTAATGGGAACTTCCTTCGGACTCATCGGCGCCGGTGGGTCCATTCTCATGGTGCCTATTCTTTTTTATTTATTCGGGCAGAATGCGATACAAGCTACAACAAATTCGTTATTTGTCGTCGGTGTAACCGCGTTGATCGGAGCTCTGATAAAAGCGAAAAGTGGTCATATAAATTTAAGGACAGGTTTTCTGTTCGCGATGCCGGGTTTTGTAGGCATCTACATCGCGAAACATTTTATTCTTGCCTCACTTCCTGATATTTTGATACATCGGTTTGGTTTTACTCTCACCAAATCCTTGTTAGTGATGACTGTCTTTGCGATCATCATGGCTTTTAGTTCTTGGGCGATGATTCGATCAGGCAGTTCCGCCGCGGAAGAAGGATCGCCTCCGATCAAGGCGACCTCATCGAACTTTGTGGGCATCGGATTCAAAGGACTGACCGTCGGTGCGATCACTGGTTTTGTCGGAGCCGGAGGAGGGTTTCTGATCATCCCGGCTCTTGCGCTTCTACTTAAGTTTCCTTTAAACGTTGCCGTAGGCACTTCTCTCGCGATCATCGCTGCGAATTCTCTATTCGGATTTGCAATCAGTTTTTCTTCGGTGCAATTCGAAGATTGTCCTTTACTTCTAACCGTTTCGATCTTGGGAATCGGAGGAATGTTCTTTGGGCAGATTCTTTCTTCAAAGATGGAGGAGCGATATCTTAGAAGAGGTTTTGGTTATTTTGTGTTCGTCGCCGCCTTTTTGATTCTTTGGGATCAGAGCTTACGATTCTAAGAAGATTCGGTAAAACTCTCGCTTCCATTTTTAATCCAGAATCGATACAAACCGGCTCTTACATTCGGATCACTCGACAAAAAATCAAACGGATCGAAAGGGACGAATCCTTTGTTTTTAGGACGTGATTCGATTGGATTTCAGAAAATTCTTATTAGATCCCTCAAGTGAAGAATTTGGAAAGTCAAACAAAGACCGTAGATTCTTCTCAGCGAAGTGGAAAACGAAAAATTTCGATAGTTTCTAAAAGGAAACGATCTCTTCTTTGGATTCCAATCTCTAAAAAAAATCTCTGCTAAGAGTTGATACGTGAGTTTTTCATAGGGGATGTCCATCCACTCTCGGATGGAACATCCCCTATGAAAATCGAATTAAGGAGCGGTTGTAAAACCCGTGGTTTGAGTAAAGTCGGCCCCGAGGGTATTATCGGACGCATCTCTGATCGCCGCTTTCACTCTCACTTTGTAAGTCGTGTTCGGTAGCAGCGCTGCTCCGCCGGAATTGACTCGAATTCTATTGTTTCCGGTATAGATCGTAAGGGCATTCAATCGAACACAGCTTGCAAAGTTATCCGGAGAAATCTGAATGTTTCCTCTACAGGTTCCGTTAGAAATATTTCGACTAAAATCGTTCGGGTTCATTTCTTTGGAGAAAGTAATTTCAACGTTATAACCGGCGGAAGGTTGATTTACACTTCCATCGGTCGGAGTAATCGCGAGAATCGTGGGAGGAGTATTGTCCAAATCGTCTCCGGTTGTAAATCCGGTCGCCTGAGTGCCCCCCGCAAAGGCATTTCCGGACAGATCTTGAATCCCGTTTGTAAGTCTTATCTTATAAATCGTCTGAGGCGCTAACGGATCTATTAGAAAAAATGAATGAATCAATCCTATATTGTCCCCGTCATAACGGAAATTTGAATTCATTCTTACACATGTATTAAAGTTATCCGAAGAAATTTGAACGGTTCCCGAACAGGTGTTGTTTGCGGAATTCAATACAAACGAAGTAGGATTCATCTTTTCCGTAAAACCAAGGGTAAAAACTCGATTTCTCGCGACTCCGACCTGGTTTTCTCTTGGAAAGATCTGCGCTAATTGAGGAACGTTCGAGTCGTTGGTCTGAGTAATGAAGGTGAGAATTTGTTCATTCGATGAGTTTCCGGCCACGTCTTTAGCGCCCGCAGTGATTTTAACCTGATAATCCGTATTACTGCTTAGAGCTAAAGCCGGTTTTACGATCGAAGAACGCATTTGATTGAAAAGCTGAGGTTGTGCGGCGATTCTTTTGCAGCTCGCGAAATTGTTATCCGAAATCTGAATGCTGCCCGAACAAGTTGTGTTCGAAGTATTGACGTTAAGCGAAGTCGCATCCATCGCTTCCGTGAATGTGATGGAGAAGGAAGTGT
The DNA here is from genome assembly GCF_016919175.1 of Leptospira ainlahdjerensis. Lineage (GTDB taxonomy): Bacteria > Spirochaetota > Leptospiria > Leptospirales > Leptospiraceae > Leptospira > Leptospira ainlahdjerensis. The sequence goes on from NZ_JAFFPU010000044.1 coordinate 159,146, forward strand.
TGGTTCCGACTAACGCATCCCCATCCCCGGGAAGAGAATATTGGATCCCGGGAGCGGTAATATCTGCGTTTGCAGAGGTGCTAAAGGTAGTAGTAACGGTCGCTGAAAGCTTTCTTCCACTCTCGTCGATGATCGTATCCAGAACTCTGATTTTGTACTGAGTTGAAATCGCTAAATTGTTTGCTGGATCCAATCGGAAGGAAGTGCTATTGGTTCCAAAGGGAGTGGTAGGCGCTGAATTCATACGAACGCAAGTCACAAAGTCGTCCGAGGAAAGACTGACCGAACCTGAACAGTTCGTATCCACTGTGTTGGTTGTAACGGAATTCATATTGATTACTTTTGAAAAAACGACCGTCAAATTGGCGTTAATCGGTATATTCGCCGCGTTGTGAAGAGGTGTCGTTTGGGAAAGAGCGGGGATCAAGGGAGAGGAGGCCGGAGGAAGAATCCCTGTCTCAGAAGGAGGGGAAGGTGTATTCTGTGTTCCCGGTGTGCTGAGCAATGGAACGAGGGTAGTCTCTAAATTTGAGGTCTTCTTGTCGTCGCAGTAGAGGATGGAAATCCCCAAAAGAACGATCCAAACAACGTTCCGGAATTTATGAGTCGATGTATGATTGATTCTGTTTTGCACGATAATATCCTCGATCTTTTCGATCATAACTTAGATTTTTATTTATGAGTCAAGACTCATATAATTTATAACCTCCGAATATGCTTTTTTACGAATGCGCGCTCTTTTCCTGTTCCTAAATACATGTCGTTTATTCCTTTGTTTTTGTCTTCCTCCGTATGATAAAATCTTAGAAACTGAAGCCGGATCCTTAACAAGAATCCATAACGTTCCTGATTTGAAAAATATTGACCGAGAATCATCGGTTTTCAGGTAGAAGATATTAATTGAAAGCGAGCGCTTGGATTCAGCTTGTCGACGATGTAAATGCGAAATCGAAGTTTCAATTCGGGAAAGGAATCGGAAGCGAAGATCTTTTCCTTAAAAAGAATCTAATTTCGGCTGAATTCGTACAGAAGAATGGAAAGATGAGCCTTAAGACAAAGGAAAAAGGTATTTATTATGAAACAAGATAACGGAAAATTCTTAAATTTTATCTTTTTATCGACTCTGTTTCTACAATCGGCTTGTGCATCGACTCACGATCGGGATCTTCCTAATTCCTGGTTTTTAAGCATCGTGACTTTTTTTATTCTTTCGATATCGGGCGTAGTTTTTTTAATTATAAAAAAATGGCATCTTATTTCCGCTTTATTAGGTCTCTTTGTTTTCTCCATCGGTTATTTGGTATCCGCCGTGATGTTGATTACGTATGACGATACTTGTAACGATCGGAAAAACTTCGGAGATTGCTGGTCGATCTCCTCTTTGACTCTAAAGGAAGGTATAGTAACAGGAGTGAGTTCTATTTCAGCGGTTTTGTTTTATGTGTCCTGTCTTTTTGTTTTGATGGCCTTGAAAAAAATCTTGTTTCGGCATTTCGACTTCGATAAGAAAGAAAAATAAAACTGCATTGAGAATGTATCATTTCCGCTTTTCTCGAGACCGAAGCCCGGCGTATCTTTCCCGTTTTAATTCCTCGTTTCGACAAGGCTTGTTTAAAAAGATTGAATATTCTTTTATTGTTTGATTGCGAGCAGGAACAAGTTGTTGTTAAAAAAGAAAAGCGGTATAAAATTAAATTCCGTGAGACGATTCAAATCTCAAGAATGTCGTCCCACGATTTCATCCGCCGATTCCTCTGTAGTCTTTGACTGGATCTCCGTTACTCGGATTTCGTTTTCAATCCAGGATTTTTTGATCTTTTCGAGGTCCTTTCTCCTCTTATCGACGTATTCCATTCCTTTGCTCATCTGTTCGAATTGTATCTTTGAAATTTGGCGATCCAAAGAGGTTTCCAGCCAACCGTAAGCATGAACCAGGAATAAAATTTTATCAAACCAGGAAGCTTGATTCTCAAAGCATAAAAATTTAAGTTTGAAAAACGATTTTTGAAAATCTATATTAGAGAATAATGACGGAAAAGTTTTTCTATTTATATGCAAGACGTATAAAAATGATCGGAGTAGCTCTTTTTTATAGGCGAACTTATGGATCATAAGATCCATCAATGAGATTACGTTTTCTGAGTTCTTATTAAAGAGGCAGTGGAATTTTTTCCCTTTTTCAAACCATTCTCCCGTGATATAATCGCGATCGTTCCTTATATTTTCTATCACCCTAAATGAAAATTCTCTGTCCTCCTCTAAATTGATCATCACGAATTTCGAAAGGCTTTCATTCTTCAAAGACATCATTGTTTTTAACAATTTGATGGATCTTAATTCTTGAGTAGAAATGTTTAGATATCTTTCTTGATCGTTTTTTTGACCGATATAGACGCAAAGAGTGATAAAGTCGGTTATTTTTTCGGGAAGCCCTTCTAAATGTAGGCAAACTTCGTTTAATTCCTGAGAAAGTAGAATCTCCTCCAGCTCTTGAAGGGATCCTTCGAAGTTGGCTTCTATTTCAAGGTTTTTTCGAAACTCCAGAAGTTGATTCCAAACTTTAGGATATTCTAAAATGATTTTCGGAATGAATTGTTCCAGATAATATTTTTTGACGATCTTGAATGTGTCGTTCGCTAATTCATCCTCGATGTGAAATAACCCCGCCGTTTTAGTGACCGCAATAAAACCGTTGTCTTGAATCGTTTTTAGAATGATATCGATACAATCCGATATCACTTCTTCTTTGGTGATTCCTTCGTAACAAAATGAAACAATCCATTTTTTACAATCGAATGAATCTCTCAAATAAGATCTACTAGTTCCGGACAGTAAAAATTCTAAAATTGGAATTAGTTCCGCTACGTGGTAAGGTTCGCAGGAGAGAATGTAGTTTTGAATCGAAAAGGAGGAGCGGCTCAGGCTGTTGAGGAAAATTTCCTTGAGATGATTGGCTCCGTTGAGATTGAATTCTTTTCCGGATAATAGATTCAAATAGACGAGGAGTTCTTTGGTTTCCGTTTTAAAACGGAACTCAGGAAAAACAAGAATCAATCCCATTTCGGATAATCTGTTTAAAATTTCAAAATGGTTTATTTTGGCGCTATCATCCTTCCAAACTCTCAGAAGTTTTCCTGAAAAAAAGTAGTCAAGCGTCGCGTGATTGCGGATTCGAAACAAGAGATCGATTTCCTTATTCGAGAGATGGATCGCAGCTTTTACGGTTGCGTCCGTTTCATCGCTCAGAAACAAATAGGAAGGTAAGAACTTCGTATATTTTTCTCTATCATACAGAGATTGCTGGTTGTTCATTCTTTACGTCTCGATCGCAGAAGTATTCGATTCATCTTGTTTTCTTCAATTGTAAACAATCAAGTTACTCGCTTAAAATTTAAAAGTCCAACAATTTATTTACCAATAAAAGACAGACAAAAAATAATAATCACCCTCGGAACCCGACTAAAAACAAGAATTTAGTCGCATTAGTTTTACATGGAATTCTAAAGATGTCTAGAGCCTCATCACATCCATCAAACACTCAGCCTTTTTGTTTTTTAGGGCGCTATTCTCGATTACAAAACTTAAAAAAATATTTAGGGAAGGATTTTTATTTTCAGGAACCCAAAATACGGATACGGGGAGGTATAACTTCCTGATCGGTACGAACCGGGTCTCGGAAGGAACGACGTTTTGTGCGCCCAAGATCGTTAAGGACAGACCTTTTCCTGTCGCTACCAATATGGGACAACTTTCTCTTTCATTTTTCAAATACACTTTGGGTTTGATTCCGCTCTGTTTAAAGAGTTGAAAGATCGTTTCGTAAAAATTTCCGGTTTCGTGTTTGGGGTGTAGGATGATCGTTTCGTTTTTTAGTTCCCGAAGTTCTATTTCCTTTCTCTTTGCGAGCGGATGTTTTTTAGGGACTAAAACTCCAAAACCTTCGTCATTGACCGGATGTTGTTCTATCCCTTCTTCGGAAGCGGTGCCTTCCATAAAACAAACGTCGAACTGGCCGGCTTTTAAACCTTTAAAAATTCTGTTTCTTGATTCTTGATGAAGTTGAAACTTCAATTTTGGAAATCGGTCCTGAAACTCGCCTATAATCTGAGGGAGGTTGGCTAAAAAGGTCGTCGTGGAAAAACCTATGCTCAAGGCGCCCGATTTGAGTTTGCCGATCGCACGAACCTCTCTTTCAAGATTTTCAACTCTTTCGAGGATTTCTTTTCCTTCTTTTAAAAGAAGGACGCCCGCACCCGTTAGTTTAACCTGTCTTGTAGTTCTTTCAAAAAGTTTGGTGGAAAGCTCTTCTTCCATAGAGGAAATCAATCTAGTGAGAGGCGGCTGCGACATCCCGAGTATTTCCGCGCTTTTTCTGAAATTAAGTTCTTCCGCTACGACTACGAATGATTTGAGTTTTGATAAGTCCATTTATAATTGATACTAAAATGGTATCAATAAATCAACTCATTAAGAATATTTTATAAAAAATAGATTCTTTTTATTATAAGTCTTTACATTATCAAAGGCGGTTCCATTTTTCAGATTGTATGGATCGGAATCGATCGTTTAAAACATGGATATAAAGGATGACTTTGGAAAAGAATCGCTTTTGATCTCGGTCTTAGGATCGTCGAGAAATTAAGAAATCTCTTCCTTCTAACCTTTTTTCTTAAGGAGAAGAATCGAATGAAATTTGATTATGAAGTTCTTATCATCGGCGGAGGTCCTGCGGGATTGAGCGCGGCCTTGTCTTTGGGGCGTATGAGCCGAACGGCTTTGGTATGCGATGATAGCCGTCCTCGAAATGCGCCGTCCTCACACCTCAATAATTTTCCCACTCGAGACGGAATTCATCCGGCTGAATGGAGAAGATTGGCGAAGAAGGATTTGGAGAAATACCAGACGATTCGATTTTTTGAAGGTTCGGTTTTATCCGTTGAAAAAGCCGTCTCGGGTTTTTCAGCCGAACTTTCTTCGGGAATTAGAGTTCGTTTTAAAAAAGTCATTCTTGCCTACGGAGTGGAGGATACGTTTTTGCCGGTCCCCGGCTTTCGGGAGCTCTGGGGAAAATCCATTTTTCATTGTCCTTACTGTCACGGTTTCGAAATTCGCGGCTCCCGCCTCGGGTTTATCTCGAACAGCGAAATGACGTTTCACATGTTGCCCTTGATAAACGCTCTCGCATCCGATCTGATTCTTTTTACGAACGGAAAGGCGGAATTCGGAGAGGAAGAAAAAAGTATATTAATAAAAAATAATGTGGCACTGATTGAAGAGAAAATTTCCGGTTTTATATTCGAAGGCGAACAATTAAAAGCGGTTTCTCTTGAGAACTCCGAGCCCAAAGAGAGGCAAGCCGTTTTTTTTCAGCCGACTCTTCCGTTCTCGCTGAAATCCCGAATCGGCGAATCGCTCGGTTGCGAAAAAAATCAATTCGGTTTTTATAAGGTAAACGAGAGGGGAGCGACCAATGTGGATGGCGTTTTTGCTTGCGGTGACAATGTGAGTCCGGCTCATTCGGTTTTGTTAGCTGCGGCCTCGGGTACGATGGCCGGCATTGGGGCCGTTTCCGCGTTATTGGGAGAAGAATTTAACGGTAATTAGGCGCACCCGCGGGAGCCTGGAGTCTGTTTTGAGAAAACAAAGGTTTTTTTTATTCAATTTTGTAAGCCGTTTGTATGGAGACTCGGATCATCTCTCTACGATTTTTTCTTATATCGTTTTAAAAGAAATCTCTACAACGGTTTTGTTTGCCGTGTCGCGGATCTCCCGGCTGTCGGCGTATACGGGGAGGATATCTTGATATCGGTAATCCGAGTAAGAACAATCTCTCTTTTTTCGGAAGGAGATTTATCTTTCATTCTTCCGAATCGGTTTGGATCTGCGTTCTTCCACGTCTAAAATCCGGAACGGCCCGGTTGATCCAACAACCTTAGCCACGAGTTGAGAGGAACTGCAAGTAGAATCGTCCTTCAAAAGAAGGACCTAATAGAAGTTCCTACACTGGGATTTTTGCTTGCAAAATTAGAATTCTGTGATAAATGAAAGTCACCCGATTTTTTCCACCACCCGCCCCTCCACCCGAAATTTGGGTGGGGCGCGCGACTTCCACAGAGGGCTGTCGTAGTTCCGACAGATTCTCTTAAAATCGGGACAAACTTGCGGTTAAGATCAAGGTTGACGGAGGGAGTCTTCGATCGGTTTCACCAAAGTATTTTCTAAGGATAAAAAAGAAGTATAATATAATAATATTCAAATATACTCTAATATCGATCGTGAGAAGACGACAGCGCATAGGCCCTTCCGTCCTGCCACAGGGTTTCCAACACCGAAGCAATGACGGGAGCGTTCCAAACGGTTTGAAAATTAATTTTGGTTTTAATTTTCGGATTTAAATCCGAATAAAGAAACAAATGTCCTTCCTGGGAATATTTTCGAAGATCCTTCCATTCCACAAAATGGTCCTCGTTTTTTTGAAACCACTTGACTATGTGTATATTCACTCCTTTCGGGGTGACTTCTAAATTTTGAATCTTATAGGATCTTCCGTTTTCGAGATTTTCAAGCGCTTCTTCGGCGAGTTTTTTCGTTCGATTTTCCCAAAGAGAATCTATGATTTGCAGATATCGATTCTCCATTTTTTTGTTGGTCACAAAAAGCTGAATCGATTGAAATCCGATTTGTATCGACCGGTTTTTCCCGTCCCGAAGTCCGATGGAATAGAGTCGATTGGCTTTGATTCCGTTGATATACAACTGAGTAATTCCGTATTTTATCTCTTTGATCTCGTGAAAGCGGAGTTGAACTTCTCCGAATTGGATCGTTTTAGAATCGATTCGAAGTCTTTTTTGAAAAGGATCCAAAATGCTCTTTCTAATAAAAAGGTCGATGTCCTGATTCATCTTGGAAAGATAGAGAGCGGTAAAAAGGGGAACGGTCAAGAGTTACTTTGGAAAGAATCGGAAAAACGAAACAAACGAAGGAAATGCGGGAACAAAGGGGGCTTTTTAAAGAACGGTCAGCATCTTTTCGATCTGCTCGTTTTGAATATACCAGCGAATCGATTCTCCCTTTCCAAAAACGACGGAAGGTGAAATTCCGAAGATCTCCCGAAATACATTTGTAAAGTGAGCCTGGTCGTAAAAGCCGGCGCCGAGGGCGGCATCCGCCAGAGAAGCGCCTTGTTTGAGAGCGATCACCGCGGTTTTGATTCGAAACCACTTACGAAAAGCGCGAAGCGGGAGGCCGACCACATTTTTAAATTCGTGTTGTAGCCAAGACGCGGACATCCCGATTTCATCTGCGAGTTCCTCGACGTTTACGGTTTCCTCTGGATTCTCCACGAGCTTCCGCAAAACATAGATTAGGCGATCATCGTCTTGAATATTTTTCGCGGGCGCCAAGCGGTTAAAAGGAAACGAACGGCCGAGTATTTCGGGATATTGTTCCGGGGTTGAGGCCTGAATCTCAAGACAAGTCGCGGCCAATTCTACAGCCCAAGCCGGATTTTCGGAAAGTCCGTTAGGGCCCGCGTCCTTTGCAAGGATCGCTCCGATTTCACTTCCTGGATCCGCGAACAAAATTCCTACCGATCCGTTTAGATCGGTCTCGTGACTCAACGTTCCGTCAAAAACGAAACACCTGGAGCTCATCCAATGCGTGTTTCCTTTTACCCTTTTTTTGATTTCCGTATCCAGTCCTACGACCGCCGCGGATGTAACGGTAGAATGAAACGCGAGATACGGCAATTGTCCGACGAACAACACGGCACCTCGAAGCGCACAGATTACGTTCTGCATCGGTTCACGTTAATCGGAAATGCGACGGATGCAATCGAAAACTATGGCTTATTAAATCGAGGGTACAAAAAATCAACGAGGTTCCGCGATCGCGTATTTGTATTTTGCCTGTGCCGTTCTTTTGTTTTCTTCGTTGAAAAAATCACAAACATATTCCAACAGTTTTCCGTTCTTTCGAACGAGTCTCGCTTTGGCTCGTACCGTTTCGGTTCTTACGGGACGAAGATAACGAATCGACGCGTCCATCGTAAACGTTCTTTCTTTTTCGTTTTCCACGTGGAAGAACGCCATGATGGAAGTGAGAGTATCACCGACGCTAAAAAAACAACCTCCGTGCATAAATCCATGAAGGGCCCTATTGCTTTGCGCGTAAGGAATGTCGGCTTCGGAAAGCTCCGATGTGATGTTCAACACTTTCATATTCGTCGCACCCGGATGACATTGATCGATTAGATTCTGAGCCTGTTCGATGAGAGAACAGTTTTCCTTCAGAGTAAAAATGTCAGCGGGTACATTATGATATAATAATTCGGCGACGGTCATATTTTCCCCGTTTGTTTTTTATAAGGAGAAGAATAACACGTGGCCTCGCTCGGGTCTTGGAAAAACGTGCAGATTTCGGAGAAATCCGTTAAACGTTGGTTCGAAGAATCGAAAAATACGAATCTAAGAACTCTTACTTAAAAATTCTTTCCAAGTTATAGATTTTTTTCGGACTTGCGGGAGCGTTCTGTTGTTTGAGATCGTCGATTTCGTTTGCTTTGTTACGATCGTCTCGAATGTTTTCCAAACTCGTCCACATCGTCTGTGGAATTTCAATGGAATAGGAAAAATCTAATTTTTCTTTTTCGCCCGGTTTGACGAGAAGAGTCCAGGAAAGGGTTCCATTCGCGTCTTTTTTGAAACTATCGTTACTTGAACCGAGGAATTTTGTGGAGATATTCGGATCCGCAGTCACCGGAAATTGATCGTAAATCGTAACCTGTCTCGGACGTTTTGTGAAATTGGAAACTTCGATCTGCCATTGATTTTCGATCTGAACGGTTTTACCTAAAAAGCCGGCCCCTGCGACTTCTCCTTTCAAAAGAGAACGTTTGAGTTTCATCCTTTGGTCGGGGCCAAGATACATTTCAAATTCCTGACCCATCGCTGTTCTGTTGCCCGGAGTATAACTACCGATAAAACTTCCGTCCATAAAAACTTTTACGTCGTTCCAAAGGAGGGGCATCTTGGTAGTATTTTTAAACTTTGCCTTTAGAAAGACAAAGTTGGAAAGAGTAGGGATCGCGACGTGAGAAATGGAACCCTTGATTTGGGCGCTGTCCATCGTCACCCTATGTTCGGAATTGTCGCTGACGATCGTTTCTTTATTAGGTAAACGGAATGTAAAATTAGCTACGTCTTCGCCTTCGGAAACTTCCGAGTCGCTCGGCGATGCTTCCTCCGAGTTTACGTTTCGACTCGGTTGAGTCAGGCTTCCTTGGCTCACTCTCCAAGGTTTGAGCGGGGGTAAAAAAATTGCAGAGGAAGGTTTCGCGCTCGAAATTGTGATGTCGACATTCTTCCAATCCTCACCCGTGTATTGACGGACTGCGACTCGGGATTCCAAACGAAAATCGCCTCCTTCGGAAGAACCGTGGAGATCGTAGATTCCCCTCCAGGAAACGTTTGTCACGAGGTATTCGATCGAAACGATTCCTTTGGAACCGGCTTTCCCCGAACAAACAACTTCGACCTCGGAATGGGACCATCGTTTTGCGTCGGCCATTCTTAAAAAGGAGGCGTTTGTCTGTGCGAATTCTTTATTCAATTGTTCTAATCTTTCTTCGGATTTCTGAATTTTTTCGAGATAACCGTTGCGGCGAGTTTCCAGGAATTCTAAACTTGCTGACCAATTTTTCACGTCGACGGAGTTTGTTCGCAGTTGCCGATCCGATTCTTCCGTAGTCAATTGTCCCAAAGAGGAAAGCAATTTGAGCTGTTCCCGAAAGTTCGTTTGCCGATCCGTTTCGGAACGGATCTCTTGCTGGATCGAAATCATTTTTTTCTTTAGAGGATCGTTTGTAAGTTCGGAATCTTCTCCCGAAGAAATCGTACGAATGGAAACCGAAGAAATGTTCAAGGCTCCGTCCGAAGAAGCGCGGATCGAGTCGAGAACGACTGTCGCAGGAAGACGTGCAAAACGAAGAGTTGTTTCGTCTCCTTGCAATTTGATCTCTTGATTTCTCTTAACCAAGGCTCGATCGGAAAAGATCGTGACCGATTGGATTTTACCGATGACTCGGGAAGAATCCGTGTCTTGTGCATCCAACAAAAAAAGAAACGGAGACAAGGAAAAAAGAAATATAAAAGGAAGAATTTTGTGCGAAATCGCGCCTTGTCTGTTTTCGAGTTTTAGTTTCATACTGGTCTCCGCGCTGAATCCTATCTTTTAAAAAGATCGATACAGACTGAAAATCGTTTCTTAGGGATCAAAATTTTGCAATCACAAAGAATGGATCTTCGGGGATCGATCGAAGAGAATTGGGCTCGGAAAAAGTGTAAAGATCCGATTCTTCCGAAAAATCGGTCGTTCCTTCCGATATACGAGAATGTTTTTCTTTGTAAAGGGCGACCTTTCGGCTTCCGTAAGGCGGGATTTTTAATAGTATATTATAAAAATAGAATAAATTAAAATAATACTATTCCGAAGGTCGATCGGATTAGAAGAAATTCTTTGTGATCGGTTTAAATTCTTCCGATTAAAATTTTTGAAAATTGAATTCCGATTTGAGAGGAATCCGATTCTCATCAAAAAAGAGCGACTGAGTTTTTAGGAGCTCCTAAATTTTTACTTCTCATTTTTTGAGGAGACTTCAGCCTGAACATTATGCAAGAAACAGGGTTACGCGATACCATCATCGGCGTTGCCAGTCAACTTTTTATGAATCGCGGTTATAACGCGGTGTCGATCAAACATATCGCCGAAGCGGCACATTGTACCACTGCGGCTCTTTATTATTATTTTCCGGAGGGGAAGGAGGCGATCCTCAAAGACGTTCTTCATTCTCACTTACCCGATCCAGGACAAATTTTGCAGGTCGGTTCGTCTGCAAAATCGCTGAAGGAATTGTTTGCGCAGATCGCTCTTAGGGTTTGCGGTCACGATTCAGATACGGTTCGGAAAGAACGTTGGCTTTTGGCGGAGTTTCCGAACTTTACGGAAAGTGATCGAAAGGTGATTCATGAAAAAATGAAAGCTCTTCATGTCGCCCTCGAAATCGAAGTCGGCCGTTTTTTGCCGGATCGGGAAATGGCGAAAATTCTTTCTTGGATTTTTATTTCAGCGAGTTTTGGTTACGGTCAGATTTTTGGGAGTCTCCAGCTCAACAAAGTTGCCGATTTTTCGACCGCGGAATTTGCCGAAAAAATTGCGGCAATTCTTGCGAGTGATTTGAAGTTATAAAAGGCGAATCCATTTCGGTTTTTCGGAGATGGGAAAATCAGTTCCACATCCTTCCTACAAATTGTGTGAATCTTTAAGAAGAATCCGTTGCAACAACGAGAACGCTTCGTAAGACGAAACCGCATTCTTGAGTGGGCCCATCGGAAAGGCATACTCCGGGTTTTCGGGCAAGCCGGAGAGGGGCCAGATGATTTTTTCTCCTAAAATTCTATCCTTGTGTGTAAAAGTCTCAACTGTAGGAACTCTTACAAAAATTGGGGGATCGTGCGGATTCCCAATCGCTTTCCAAAAGTTATTGGGAAGAATCGAACACAAGCGAGAAGCCCCGTTCTAGTAACTCAATCTCTCGCAAGGATATTTTCGGGAAAACCTCGGAGGTGTAAGAGTTCCTACACGGGACTTTTTTCTTGCGAAATTAGGATTTTGTGATATGGGAAAGTCCGCTGTGGTTTTTTCCGCCACCCACCCCTCCACCCGAAATTTGGGCGGGGCGCGCGACTTTTACGGAGGGTGTCGTACTTCCGACGGATTCTTCTTAAGATCCAAACAACTTCTGGGCAAGGTTAAGGTTTACAACAGAGGTTGGGCCCGAGGATTCTTAACCGTTTCCCAGCATTCACGCAAAATTTCGGATTCATTCCGTGAGGGATAAATTTTTTATTGACTTACTGATCGATCAGTAAATAAGGTGATCTCAGAGGAAATCGACTTCTGATTGTTCTAAAATCCAGAAAACGGCGCCGTTAGAAAGCCTTGGCTGGCAGATTTGCGGTTCCAGGCTGGTGAGAAGAATCCAAATCTAGGAAGAATCGGATTCTTCTCATTCTATAGCTTACTGAGCGATCAGTAAATTAGTTTTAAGATTATAAACTGAAATAAAGACGATCTCGGTTACGAACGAAAGAGGTTTTTGAATCAAAATGGAATTGCGTCTACAACAAATACGAGAGCAGCAAAAGGAATCTTGGAACCATTTTTCTCCGGGTTGGAAGAAATGGGATGATCTCTTTATGGATTTTTTAAAGCCGATGGGGGACGAGATCATCCGCCGCCTCGACGTCATTGAAACGGACCAGGTTTTGGACGTGGCCTCGGGAACCGGAGAGCCCGGATTGACGATCGCGTCTCTTGCCAAGCATGGAACGGTTTTTATTACGGATCTCGCGGAAGATATGTTGGCGATTGCTCGGGAGAACGCAACAAGAAGAGGAATTCCGAACATCAAAACTTACGCTTGCGATGTGAGCGAACTTCCTTTCGAAGACAAGGCCTTCGATGCGATCAGTTGCCGTTTCGGTTTTATGTTTTTCCCCGATATGAAATTGGCCGTGAACGAAATGGTTCGTGTTTTAAAACCCGGAGGGAGGATTGCGACTTCGGTTTGGAACGTTCCTGAGAAAAATTTTTGGATTACAGCAGTTATGGGTGCGATTCAAAGAAATTTGAACTTAGCCGCTCCTCCTCCCGGCTCACCGGGAATGTTCCGTTGTGCGGAACAGAATCTAATATCGAATCTTTTTCAAGAAGCCGGGCTGAAGAACGTTTTGGTCAAGGAAGTTTCGGGAAAGTTGAAATGTAAAACGGCTGAAACGTATTGGAATGTTATGACTGAAGTTGCGGCTCCGATCGTCTCCGCACTTTCCAAAGCCGATGAAAATCAGAGAAAAAAAATCAAAGAAGAAGTTTTTGAAGCCGTCAATCAAAAATACAAAGGGGACGTTCAGATTGAATCCAGCGCTCTTGTGGTTTCCGGTTTACGACCTTAACTTTTTTAGAGTCTTTAGCAAAAGATTGAGGTTGTTATACGAATACAAAGATTTGGAAACGTTTTGATTGTTTAGGATAATATTCTAATAAACGGAAGTGCTCGATTTAGAACGTGGATATTTTATACGAACATGAATTTAAAAAATTTTTACGCTTTATATTACTTCGTATTATTCTATCTTATCTTTTTGCACATCGTAGTGTATTATTTTTTATTGTTCTACTTACAGAACAACGATGTAAGGTGGAGCGCTCGATTCTTTTTCGAAACTTCCGAAAAATGGAATTTATAACGACCTCATAAGTAAAACTCGAAATTTCGGTTTTAATGGCTGAACATTTGTCCGAAAAGAGAACCCGTCGGTCCCGGAAGATTGTAGCCGGAAATCGCCAAATTCGCGTTAGCCGCGAGGGATATGAGTAGACCGCTCGCACCCGGACTATAAAAGAGGTAAGCTCTTCCAGCGTTGTTCGTATTTCCCGCAGCGCCTGCGATCCAATCTACATAACCGTCTCCGTTAAAATCGGCAAACGCTCCGATCCCGAAACCATCCCCAGCCGTTTCTCCTAAGATCGTCGCCGACTGCGTCGCCGATATCGAGGTTCCCGTAGAATGAAACATGACTGTTTTCCCAAGTCCCGCGCTGAAGTTTGTGGCTCCGACCGCGAGATCCAAAAAGCCGTCCCCGTTCACATCGCCTAACGACAAACCGTTTCCAAAAGATTCGGCGGCCGTCGCTCCCGTTAAGGTCTGATTCGCACCGGCCGGAGATACGGCTGAAATTCCGACGGGACTTCCGTGAAAGGTATAAACCCTTCCGGTGTTTCCCGAATAACCTGTGGACGCCACGATCAAGTCTTCATAGCCGTCGTTGTTTACATCTCCCGTTTGCATGGATATCCCAAAAGAATCGTTAGACGAAACACCGGCTAACGTCAAGGTAGGAGAGGAGGTATCGATCGCCGATATTCCACCCGGGCCGCTGTGAAAAATCCAGAGCTGACCTGCAGAAGCGTTAAACGTATTGCCGTTTACGATCAAATCGGAGAAACCGTCTCCGTTCAGATCTCCCAAACGAACCGCAGAACCGAAGTTACTACCGGGTCCGATAATCGACGTGTTGGGGATAGGAGAAACTCCGTTGATTCCGCCGTGATAAATCTGAGCGAGCCCCGCACCGGGATAGCCGCTCGCGGCTATGTCCAAGAATCCGTCTCCGTTTACGTCACCCAGAGAAAGGGAATAGCCGAGAGTTGTAGAAGGCCCTGCGTCGAGGGTAAAATTTGCGTTTGAAAAACTCGAAGCGAGAATTCCGTTTGTTCCTTGGCTTTGAAAGACATAAACTTTTCCGTTTGCGCCTCCGTATTCGAAAGAACCTCCAGCCACAAGATCGGCGTAGCCGTCACCGTTGATATCCCCCAATTGAAGGGCGTATCCAAAGGAAGCGGCCGTATCCCCGAGGATGACGACGTTCGCCATAGCCGTGTTAACCGGATTAAAACTGTTCATTCCAATTCCATAATATAGATAGATGTCCCCGTTTCGTGTTGTGGTAAACAAGGACGCGACGATCGCGATATCGGGAAAGCCGTCGCCATTGATGTCTTTGTTATTTCCTTTTCTGAATGTAAAGTTAAGAATCTCGGAAAAATTTCCAGAAAAATCCACGCTTCGAACCTGAACCGAATGTAAACCCCTTCCTTTTATGGAAGAAGGAATTTGATACCTCCAGGCGAGAGTTCCCACTGCGGGAAGAAAGGGACCGGAGTCCAAACTGATTTCGATACGGGAAAGAAGAAGGTCGTCGTTTGCGCTTCCCACGATAAAACCGGATTCTAAGATTGAATTCTGCGAGGCGGTAAGATTTCCGACCGTTACAGTGGGCGGCGTACGATCCAAACAGACCCCCGAAAGAATACACTTAAGAATTTCGGTTTCCCACCAGGCGTTGGAATAGGCAATTTCAGGATTGAAGATCGGATGTACACAACCCGTCAACCAAGCGGAAACGATCACAACACAAAGATTAATTTTAAAAATTCTTTTCAAGGTAATAGAATATAAAACGAAAAGTCCTTCAAAGAAATTACGGAGACTTCCTAATTTCAGATAACTTTCGGTTACGATTGAATTTTGCCGCGGTTGGATTGGTAAAGTTGAAAAGAGAATTTTAGGGAAATTTCCTAAAAAAAAAATAGGGTAATTGAGAAAATTATATAAAATACATTTCGCTTAACATTTCTACTTAGATTCTCCGGAAAAAATCCCTCGAACGAGGGACAAAAAGTGGGATCCGATTTGTAATATTTAATTTTTAGAATATTCTAACGAGGAAAGATTTACGGATTTACGACGACGGACGAAGGGGATAGGCCTGTGGGAAAGCTTGAGTTGGAAAGAGTTCCGTTGAGATAAGCCCCCGTAGTCGCGTTGAAATAGGTGACAGTTGCCGAAGTGGCATTGGTCACATAAACAAGGTTTGAAGTCGGATTAACGGAAACGCTTGTCGGAGAGGGACCGGTAGCAAAGCTTGAGTTGGAAAGAGTTCCGTTGAGATAGGCTCCCGTCGTCGCATTGTGAAGCGTCAGCGTTTGTGAAGTTTGATTGACTGCGTAGAGGATATTCGCGGCTGGATTAACTGCTATCGAAACAGGACCGGTCCCTACCGGCAAACTGGAATTTGTAAGAGTTCCATTGATAAAGGATCCGTTTGTCGCGTTGTAGAATGTAATCGTATTGGAGGCATTGTTTCCGACATACAAAAGATTTGCCGTTGGATTGACTGCGATCGAGGTCGGTCCGGATTGAGCATCGGAACTTACGGTTGTAGCCGCGGTGTTTGCGTTGTAGTAGGCCACGTCGTCTAAATCAAAATTTGTAATATACATTAGATTGGTGATCGGGTTGTAAGCGACTGCCTGCGGTGTGTTACCGGTAGTCGCAAAGGTTGAGTTCGCGAGCGTTCCGTTGACATAAGCCCCGGTAGTTGCGTTGAGGTAGGTCACCGTTCCGTCGTTCGTATTGGAAACGTAAATCACGTTGGCGTTCGTATTGACCGCGATGGAGTAAGGAGCCGCTCCAGTGGCAAAGGTTGAGTTCGCGAGCGTTCCGTTGATATAAGCGCCGGTCTTAGCGTTGAAATAGGTGACGGAGTTCGATGCTTGTCCTGAAACATACAAGACGTTTGCAGTCGGGTTTACCGCAACAAAATCAGGATTCACCTGAGTTGCAAAACTCGAATTGGCGAGAGTTCCGTTGAGATACTCTCCCGTTTTTGCATTGTAGAAAGTTACGGTATTGGAAACTAAGTTGGCCACATACATAAGATTCGGAGTTTCTGGAGGGGTGGAAGTTGCACCTTGGTTGAGAAGGATCAGCGCCAGAGGAACTGCAATATCCGAACTTTTCGATTTATCATCCGAGGCAAGAAAGGTAAGAGCGGGCCATATTGTACAGGAAAGAAAACAAAGAGAGAGGAGTAACAAAAGGACAGGTTTAAAATCGAATTTTTCGGTTAGAATCATCGTAAGCAAATTTATCGGTACTTTCCAACGAGCCTTCGTTTAATAAACAGGGTCACAAGCGGTTCTCGGCCTTGTTTTTTTTGAATGGAATAAACAGCATGTTTATGGGAATGAACGGATTGGATTCTATTCATATAAAAGAATGGGTCATGATCGGCATATCTTTCAGAATTACACGGATCGATTTGTATTGTGGCATGGAGAATGAAGATCAGCATTGGGTTCCTATTAGGATCCCTAAATGGAACGTAATTTAGTAATTCTCTTTATTCCTTTTTTATTTTTATTCATCGGAATGGAAATTATATACTCCTGGGTCCGAAATCTTAAACTCTATCGCCTTAGCGATTCGCTTAACAATTTAGCGGCAGGAATTTCCAATCAGATTTTTATCATCGTATTTCATTCGATCACGATCGCGGGTTATCTCTGGATCTATTTTAATTGGAGAATTTTCGATCTTCCCGTTTGGCCTAACGAATTTGTCTGGAAAGCGTCTTCGCTCAGTTTGTTCGGAATCGCGATTCTAACTTGGGTTGCGTGTCTGTTTTTTTACGAGCTCGCTTATTATTGGAATCACAGGCTAAGTCACGAGATGAACTTTCTCTGGGCCGGTCATATCGTTCATCACCAAAGTGAAGAATACAATCTTTCGGTCGCGTTTCGCCAGGCTAGTTTTCGCGGATTGTTCACTTGGGTGTTTTATCTTCCCTTGGCGATTTTGGGATTCCCTCCTGCCGTGATGGGATTGGTGGCTCAGTTCAGTCTCATCTACCAATTTTTGATTCATATAAAATGGATCCGAAAATTTCCGAAATGGTACGAGATGATTTTCAACAGTCCTTCCCATCATCGGGTTCATCACGGGAGAAATCAGAAGTATATCAATAAGAATTACGGAGGAATGTTTATCTTTTTCGACAAGTGGTTCGGCACGTTTGAACCTGAAATAGAGGAGCCCGTTTACGGAATCACGACACAACTCAAAAGTTTCAACCCGCTCTGGGCGAATTTTCACTATTGGAAGGAGATGATCGATCTTGCAAAAAAGTCCTCCGGTTGGAAAAACCGAATGAAGGTTTTTTTTGCAAGTCCCGGTTGGAAACCGTCAACCTTTGTCGATCCCGAAAAAAAATCGGGAAAGGATTCAGTAACATTCAGAAAATATGATGTAATCCTACCGAAAGGTTTGGCGGCTTATTCGATATTCTGGTCTTGTTTGACTCTGACAGGATCTTTCTGGGTTCTCGCGACGGTATCGCAGTTTCCGAACGCAGTTTTACAAACGATCTTTTTTATCAGTATTTTTTCCTTTGTGTGTATCGGAGGAATTTGTGATTTGAAAAAATGGGTCCTGTATCTGGAGCCGATTCGTCTGCTTTATCTCAGCTATATCGCGTTTCCATTTTTTGAAACATCCTCGTTCTCGTTCTCGGTTTTTGGCGCGTCGATCTCGTCCTGGGTTTGGCTTTGGTTCTATCGCGATTTTTTTGGGAACAGAAAAGAAAACTTTACCTTTTAAGTTTCTCACAAAACGATTTTTATTTTTTCAGTCCGTATTCTCGCACGAAAGAAACCGAACCCTCTTTTCACATTCTTCAACGTATGGAATGAATTACAAACTCCGTCTCGAATTTCCCCGGGAATGGGAACTTCGAAAGTTTTGATCGTTAAAACCTACCTGGACAATTCGATTCTTCCAAGAGAGGTGAAAAATAATTTTTGAACATCTCGAAGAGATCCGTTTGTAAAACGTTTTTCGCGGGCAATGGAGATAACGTTTCTTTGAGAATCCGGAGGATTAAAATCAAATCGGGGAGTTCGTTCCCTCTTTGGAGGAGTCCATTCCTTCTTTTTCATTTTGCCTTTTTTGTGGTTCCCCGATTCGAATCACAATCCTATCATTTGGTGACAAGTCGCGATTTTTGTCTATCGAGACGTCTCGGATTCTTTTTCAATTATCAAAAACAATACATCCAGAATATTCAAAAATAATTATGTATTACCAAACATTGTAAATAATCGAATTTAGAATTTATCAAGAATCGCGGTCGAAACATAAGGAGAGAAAAAATGACAAATGCAAATACGGGAACATGTTTCTGCGGAGCCGTTGAAATAGGTGTGGAAGGCGTTCCGGAAGCTATGGGGTATTGTCATTGTAGTTCGTGTAGAACGTGGTCGGCCTCACCTGTGACCGCTTTTACACTGTGGAAGCCGGAGAATGTTAAGGTTTTAAAAGGAGCAGAGTTCGTCGGTCGTTTTATGCAAACACAACAAAGCGACCGTCAATTTTGTACGAAATGCGGAGGACATATCATGACGTCCCACCCGCCTTTCGGATTGATCGACGTTTATCCGTCGACGATTCCAAACTTTAAATTTAATCCGGGGCTTCACGTCAACTATGTGGAAACCGTTCTTCCGATGAAGGATGGGTTGTTAAAGCTGAAGGACTTTCCTTCCGAACTCGGAGGTTCCGGACTGGCTGTCTCGGAATAACAAGTTCGATTTTGTGAAGGCAAAATGATCGAAACCTCTTCGTGTTCTTCCGGAATAAATTCCGATCGGTCCTCGGAATACGGAGAGGTTTTGTAACCGACTTCTTCGGTTTAAAAAGCGATTATAAAAGTTCGCCTCTTTCCCGTAACGTGGCGATGAGTTTGGAGACGACTCTTTCCTTTTGATACGAAGAAGATTTGTTCCAATCCGAGTACATTCTTTCCTGAATGTGTTCGGACCAGATTATCTTTCCGGTTTGAACGTCGACACAACGAATCGAGAAAGAAAACCCAACTCGGTAGGCCTTTGAATCAGAAGGAGAATAGTCGAAATTATCCATAAGAATCAGACGGTCCGCGTCTAAAAGGCGTCCCAGTTGCAATCTTGAGTTGTTCGTAATACCGGAAAGCGAAAGTTGAATTTCGGAAATCACCTGATCCAAACGTTTTCGTTCCACCAAAAAAATCCCGTGTTTTAAAAAACTTTTTTCAAGAGTGGAATATACATCGGAAAAAAAATCGAATCCTTGATCGGTTGTCTTTGCGAGCGAGACGAACGCAAAGCGGTGCGGTTCTCCTTGTAAAAAATGAGAATTGAATTCTTTAGATTGAGCCAAGTCCGCGCTTAAGTCTTTTTCGAATTGTTGAAACGCAACTCTCATGATCGCAAAATTCTTCTTATTTTGAGAATGATCGAATCTTTCGCTAAAAGCGGGTATGATCGGTCCTAAGACGACGGGCGCAAAGCCGAAGATGGAACGATGTTCGATCGGATATTTATAACTTTTCAAAACGAGGTTCGTCTTTTCTTCGTAGATCTCGAATTCGATTCTTCCGTTTGTTCTTTCGATCATAGGAAACAAACCCGCCGTTAAAAGAAACGCGATCACCGAAAGAACCGGCGGTTTTACTTCCTCGACGGAAGATCGAATCCGAATCAAAATTTGTGCGTTCGGGTTTAAGAGGAATAAAGGGCTCTTTCTAAATTGAGAAAGAATTTCCGGAGAATAATAACTCTCGATATCCGGAGTGGAAACCGTAACGTTCAGACCTTTTCTTTTCATATCTTCGATCGCGGTCTCCTTTCCGGAAGGATCGAAGTCTACCCTTACCGCCACATTTCCCTGAAAAGAAGTCGAACTTTGAAACGGAATGAGGCTCTTGGCTCCGAAGCCGTCTCCGTTTATGTTTGCGTGATGCAGATAACATTGGAGGGTAAGAAACAAAGGAAGAATGGAAAGAGCGTATTTCATTGTCTGTAACCTATATCCCGGAATCAACGAGTCGATTCTAAGATATGATACCAAGAATTCTACCCTTTAATCAGGGATTTCCGCGATTTGATTTACGTCTTCTCCGCAAACCAGGACGAATTCGCTTTGAGAACCTTTGAGACGGCTTTCTAAATAAGGTTTGTATTCTTCGGAATCGTAGAATGCCCGCGCTGCCTCTTTCGAAGGCCATTGGATGAGAAGAAAAAGTTGAGGGAGCGTTCTTTCTCCTTCCATCTTTTCCATATTCGCGGTTCGAGCGAGATATTTCCCGCCGTTTTTTTCCACCAGCTTGGTCACGTTGCGGACATAAGCCGGAATCCACCGAACGCTTGTTATATTGATCTCTGCGACTGAATAGTATTTCATCTCACCCGATCCATTTTGTATTGAGGAAAAGTTCCCTCATTCCTTTTCAATGTCAAGAGGGATAAGAATGAAAAACCTCGTCTGGTTATTGTCTAACGCAGTAGA
This sequence comes from Leptospira ainlahdjerensis, assembly GCF_016919175.1. Lineage (GTDB taxonomy): Bacteria > Spirochaetota > Leptospiria > Leptospirales > Leptospiraceae > Leptospira > Leptospira ainlahdjerensis. Next base: position 179,928 of record NZ_JAFFPU010000044.1, read on the forward strand.
TTCCGTGTTGTGTGTTGCACGCCGTAGCCGAACCGTAACCGCGATCGATAAAATAATTTGAAATTTGTTCGGGCTCGCCGATGGATCCGTAAGTCGTGCCTATGGCTGTGCTTGTCCAGTTAAAACAACTTCTTCCTGTTCCGGGCAGCCAGGTTCCGGGAGAAGAAGGAGTATCGATTCTAATTCCGGTAAACGTATAAGTATTGGCAGGTCGAACTCCATCCACGATAATCCTGTTGTCGAGATTCCCCCCATACGTCGCTTGAGCATCGGTCGTGAATGCGGTTTGACTATCGTTCGGATTCAAGGTGCTCTTCTTGATATTGAGATATTTTGTGTTCGGGTATAAGACCCAATCGTGAGTACGATCCCTTCTTCCGGATTCATCCATGATCATGGCTTTGTATTCACTCGGACTTCCGAAAGCCGAAGGAAGGATTGCCGCCGCGTTTTGGCAAAGAGCGTCAGCGCCCGTGATGCCTCCCATCGCACCGTCCGTAAGCACACCCGCGATATTGTAGAGTTCGAAGATATAACAGGGGCCCTTTGTCGTACTACAAGTGGGCGCGTCGGATTGGATGGAAGAAGAAGGACTGAAAACGCGGGAAGGTTCGATCAAAGCGATCAGGGGATTTTTGAGCGCGTCCGTATCCAGCCGTTCGGCTTCATTGCATGAAATAGTAAATGAAAGAATGATAGAAATGGATACGGGCAATATTATACATTGGCTCTTCATCGTTTTCTCTTTCAACCAAGTGGGACCTGTCTCTATCTGAGAGAACAAGTTCACAAATGATAATTACACAATAAATCCTTGGAAATGGATTTGGAAGGCTCTCAAGGGAATAAACGTCGAAATTTTGGGAACGAACGTCCGTTAGCTGCAATACGTAGTTTATAAGTTTCATTGATAGTTTATAACGGGGACGGATCGAGGATTCAGATCTTTCTTTTCGGACTTTTTCGAATCCCGATTCTTATTCTCCGATATTTTCGAAAAGAGAACAAAATCCAAAACGGTTTTTCCAATTCTTAGATTTCGTATCGTTCTTCCCAAAAGAAGTTTGTACCAAAAGAAAGAATTTCGGGATCACTCCTCGTTCTACTCTTTGTTAGTGAGTTCTCCCGATTGAACGTCCAATTCTAAGATGATTCCGGAAAGGTTTTCGCTTTTGGCGGTTAAGGATTCCATCGAAGTCTGGAGGCCGTTGATGGATTGTACGATCGACCGAAGACCGGCTCTTTGTTCCTTGGAGGCGAGTTCGATTTCCGAGGAAAGCGCTTTCAAAAAATCTAAATTAGAAAAGAATTGAGAATTGATGGAAGTCTGTTCGCCAAAGAGTCGTGTGAATTCTTCGAAATGGGAGAAGAATTCTTGAAACAGAGAATCTTGTTCTTTGAAACGTTCCGCCGTGATCTCCGCGGATTTTTGTCCCGAGGAAACATGGTTCGTGGAATTTTTGATGATTTCCGAGATCAAATCCGCGTTTTTTGCGCTGCTTTCCGCCAACTTTGAAACTTCTTGTGCGACTACCGCAAATCCTTTTCCTGCGCTACCAGCTCTCGCTGCTTCGATCGATGCATTTAGAGAAAGTAGATTCGTTCGATCCGCGACGTCGGACATGATTTGATTCACGTCGCTTACGCTTCGAAACGAATCCCCCAGCGCGAATAAAGAATGGGAAAGTTCCTGCACAAATCCGTTCACTGTGGATCCGGCCTTTCTCAGTTTTTCCAAACCTCGATTGAGATGTTGATTGAAAGAGGTGATTCTTTCTAATATCGATTTGAGATTTTGACTGTGAACTACTAAGTTTTCGATGTTTTGAAATTGGTTCTGTACTGTTACGGCGGAACTTTCGGTCTGAGTTTGAAATTCTTCCATAGTCGAGCTGATTTCCTCGAAAGAGGAGGCGTGATCGGAAACTACCTGCGTAAAATCGTTCATAAAGTCTTTTAGATTTTGGGAAGAAGTCCGTAAGGAACGCGCAGACTCTCTCATCCTAGCCGTCTTATCGTTCATAATTTTTTGAGAATGTTCCAATTCTTTTTGCCTCGATTCCGAATTCCGAACTAACTTTAAAAAGAGACTTACGAGAAAACGAACGATCAAAGAAGCGGTGAATAAAAAGATGATCTTCATTGCCTGTTCGGACATGGACGCATAACTCGCCGAAGCCGCAAGTACAGGATCATCCACCATCTGCAGCCCGTATTGCACCGCGACCGCGATTATGATCGTCTGAGTAACGGAAGTAAGAAGTCCGATGACAAGCACGAAGTTCGGAGACAGAAGAAGCCCGGAACAGATGATGTAAAGATAGGAAATTCCGTAAAAGATTTGGCCCTTTACGATCACTCCCGAGTTTTGCGGAATATCCGCGGCGACGACGATCATCGTAGAAAAAAGACTCATGACGTCGAGAATCATAAAAAGCTGGCTTTGTCTTTCGGAAATCTTGCCATAAACTTTTATCTTATAAAGGCTGTAAAGAGCGTAGAGCAACATGCTCGTGACTCCTAAAAGATAAAACGTATTTTGTGTAACCGTACTTCTCTTCCAGGAAGCCGTTATGGAAACATAAAATAGAACGATTAGAATCAATCGGATCCAATTGATATAAGCGGGACCGGAAGCGATGATATCGCGATCCGTCAATTGTGTTTTAGAATCTCTTGAAAGCATTCTGCTTTCTACATTGGCTCGATTCGCGCTCAATGTAATTTTGGTTCTTTTAGAAATCGAAAATTTTAAATTATAAATAGCCGAAAGAAAAAAGAAGAATGGGGCGCTCGCTTATAAGTTCTCATTTATCTTTTTCTCAAGAACTTGTTCAAAAACTTCGGGATGTAGGAACTCCAATAAGAATTTATCGGCATTCCATTCATTAGGATGTTTCTAATGTGCGCTAAGGAACGGAATATGTGGGAACTCCATCGCTTTGTTACGAACGACGGAGTATTCTAAACGGTACATTCGAGATTTTGGGACAAACTCTAAATTCTTGTGGAGAGAACCACTTGTTCGAGGGGGCGACGCGGAGAAAAAGGCATCGTTCGCGAGTATCCGAAACGGACGATAAGCTGGGGATGAGACGTTCCGAGGCTTAAGTGTTCTCCGAGTTGGGAGCGTAGTTTGGGGATTTCGGCGGGTTGATTCATAAAGGCGGATTTGACGTTGAGCGATGTGGCGAGCAAGGTCCATTGTTCGAACGCGCGTCCGACTTCGATCCAAGCCTCTCTGTCGTTTTGTTGAGAAGTAAAGATCATCATCCCGGCGGAACTTCGGATTAATTTTTCGTCCAAGTTTCCCTGACTTTCTCCGCTTACGATCTTGTTCATAAGAAATTGCCCAAACCAGCGGGGAACCGAGGGATTTCCGGTGCAGACCGTCGCAAGACCGTCTCCTTTTTCGATCGCCTCCGATTCGCTGAATCGAATCCAGTCTTTGAGTTCCTTGTAAAACGCGGAATCGGCGATTTGGATACGATCCCCCTCCTTGACGTATTCTATCAAAGGTTCGATTCGTTTTTTATCGGTGAATAGAAGTGTATCGATCGTTTTGGCTTTAGGAGCGGATTCTAAACTTTTTAATTCTGGAACTGACGGTATTTTGCCGTCGTACTCGTTTCGTGTGGATTGCCTGAGAGGAATCATACGAAAAAGAGTTTCGCTTTTGTTTGAAATACCTTTTTTGGAAAGAAGAATTCGGATACAATCTTGTTCCTCGTTTGCGGGAAAATATTCAACTTCCGGAATATATCCTTCTTGTTCGGAGGCGATCAGGAGATTTTCGAGCGCACAACCCAGGCTGATATAAAGCTCGCGATCATCCGGATCTACAACTCGAAGTCTGCGCGTAAAATCGGGAAAAATCCGAATGATATTCCCCGTTAAGGAGAATTTCCAGGGTTGAGAATTGTGTCCGGAAGGGGCGAGTGTTGCATAACGTATGATGTTCAGCATTTTTCCGTCGAGACTGGAAAGATCAACAAAGGATTTTGTTCGGATCCGATTGACTTCGTCTCCGTAATCGAGTCCTCTGCAAGCGGGCCCCAAGGAAGTTATTGCCGCTCCGGCGCATAAGGCGGCGGCTTTTACGAGAAAATTCTTTCGAGTCAGACGGATCGGTGTGAACGGATTGTGAGTTTGCATTCTTCCTGATTCCTTTCTAAAAATAGTCTCTCGGATATCACGTCATGAAAATATCACGAAGTCGATTTAAAGGAAGCGTTAAATCGAAGATGGATTCAAGCAAAATCCCTATTCTTAAATTTTGGATTCGATAATTTCTTTGATCTGATTGATTTCGACCGGTTTGACCAGATAGCCTAAGGGATGGGCGCTTTCGGCCTTCCGTTTTGTTTCGAGGTCCGTATAACCGGTAACAAAAATGATCGGGATCTTCTGAAACGAACGGATTTGTTTCGCGGCTCCGATCCCGTCGATTTCTCCTCCTAAGTTGATATCCATAAGGATGACGTCGGGAGGATTCATTTTTACGCTTTCGATTGCGGTTTCGCCGGTCGAAACGAGATCTGTGATTTCGTATCCGATCCGTTTTAACTCTTTCTGCATAAGAAGTGCGATTAAAAATTCGTCTTCGACGATAAGAATTTTGATTTGAGATTTCATTTAAACCCGCGGGGAATATTGATCGTTCTTAAATTCTAGTTTAAAGTAAAAGTTAGGTTGATTTTCGATCGATATCTTTCCGTGTAGTTGTCCTTCTCCGATTCCGTAGATCAATTTCATACCGAGTTTGTCAAAATTTTTAGCATTCACGGGATCCGAAATTCCGATTCCGTTATCGGAATATTCGAACACCGTTTGACCCGTTGTCAGCTTTTGGATCGAAATTCGAACGAGCCCCGAGGTGCGATCGGGAAACGCATGTTTTAAAGAATTGGATATCAGTTCCAGAAGGATAAGACCGAAAGGAACTGCGATGTCCAATAAGACTTGCTGATCTTCGATTTCATATTGAATTTTTAAATCCTTTGCAGTAGATTGATTTCGCAACGAGACGTATTGGATTAATTTTTCGATATATTCCTTCAAGGAAATGCTGGAAAGATCGTTCGATGCGAATAAAATTTGATGTACGATCGAGATGGTCTGGATCCGCTCTTCCGTTTTACTCACGAGTTCTTCGATGTCCTCGTTTTGTAGATAATTCTCAGCCTGTAGATTGATCATACTGCGTATCAATTGCATCGTATTATTGGATCTGTGATAGAGTTCCCGGATTAAAATTCCTTTTTCGTTCAAAGAGCGGATCAACTTCCTTTTAGAATTTTCGTGCTCGACGATTTCATTTTCGAGCCGGTTGTTGATCAAAAGAAGTGAGTCGTAGGGTTGATTGACCGAAGCTATAAAGATACACTTATAGATCAGATAGAATGAAACGATTTTATAGATATGTCCGAGTACGCTATAAGTATCGAACACATTTTTGTAGATTGTCATCGAAAAGTCGCAAAAAATGAAAAGTATAAGGGCAGATAAAAGGTATTTGAGATTGCTGTCCTTCGAATCGATATAAAGTTTTGTATAAATTATGAAGGAGACAAAGTTTAAGAATATAATAAAATACTCAAAATGGATCTTAATTTTGGTAAGACCGTATCCTTGTTTGTAGGTTTCCGGCAGATTCTCCTGATGAAAACTCACGTAATAAAGAACGAAAAAGGAAAGTGAAAGGGAAAAAAACAGAAGCCAAAAGCTGTTGATCCGCAAAGATTTTTTTTTGGTGTAAAAGAAGGCGCTCGTCAGAATTCCAAGGGCGGTTACAATCCTCGCCACAATCCAAAATTGAGTAGATTTGTTCGGCGTGTTCGGAGTGATCAAGTCCGACATTCCGGAATAGGCGAGTGCGTGCATAAAGTCGATCAAACCGACCGTCAAAAAGGAAACGGCGATAAAAAGGGAATGATAATCCCGAGTTCGTTTGTATGTAAACCAGCCTAAGCCGAAAATCGAAATGGAAACCGTGATGCTAAAAACTTCTGCGATGTTGTGAAATACGAGATAGACCGGAGTTGTAACGTCGTAGTGAAGGAGAGAAGGAAGACTCTGGATTATAAAGATTGGAAGAGAAGCAAGGACGATCAATCCTAAGATTTGGAGAGAAAGAATTTTGAGAGAGATCGAATTCATTCGATTCGGAATGTTTACGGCCATTGTCTTCAACTTGTTTTTTATCTTCTTTAGGAATAGTAATCTTGAATTCAACCCGGATCCATTGTGATATCGAACCTCTTACAGGATTCGAGTGTTCGCTTTTCGCTGATTTGAAAATGAATTATCAAAACAAAGGTAAATAAGCCGATTCGTTTGTTTGTCCAGTATTAAATTAGCAAAGTCTTTTCTCTTCAATCGACGAAATTAATTCTTAAATTTTTCTTCAGAAATCGTTTCAAACGGGATCGTTTGCGGCCTTACGAAGCAAACGTCGGAGTTATTAAAATGAGTTTCGAAGAATCCCTTGAGTGACAACCCGCGCCTTATCGTTTTGGAAGGATCAGCCATTCATAGATCAGTTGTTCGATATTCTTTCTGTAATACGGTTTTGCCAAAAATCCGGACATGCCGGCTTCCTTACATTTAGTCTTGTCTTCCTGTAGAACGTCCGCGGTGACCGGAATGATGACCGGCTTTTTTACTATTTTCGGATCGTTCAGAATCCACGCGGAGGCCGTGATTCCGTCCAAGTGCGGCATGTTGATGTCCATAAAAATCAGATCATAGTCGTTTTTTTTTGCTTTTTCCACCGCTTCCAAGCCGTCCTTTGCAACCTCGTGAAGAATATTCAATTTATTTAAAATACGCGATAAAAGAAAAACGTTGGTGGCGTCGTCCTCCGCGATGAGTATCTTCGTCTCCCGTGAAAGTTCTGAGAGATCGAATTCTTGGATCGGCTTTGGAGTTTTATGAGAACCGATTTCGGATAACAAAATCGTAAACTCGAACGTGGAGCCTCCATTTTCGTTTTTAAAAGCGTGGATCGATCCTTGCATCAGCTCCACCAATTTTTTCGATATCGCCAATCCGAGGCCGGTTCCTCCGTATCGTCTCGAAATACTCGAATCCAACTGAAAGAATTTCTGAAAGAGTAGATCGATTTTTTCTTTTGGGATTCCGATTCCGGTATCGACGACTTGAATCGTATAACGGATTTTGTCGCCGGGTTTTACGATCTCGGAATCCAGAATCAGCTCGACCTTTCCAGAATCCGTAAACTTGATCGCATTGGAAAGAAGATTCGAAAGGATTTGTTTGATACGATGTTCGTCGCCCAAGGCGGAAAATACGAAATCGGGAGAATAAACGACGTTAAACCTTAAGCCCTTTTGTTGAACTTGGTGTTGGAATATTCCCTGCATTTCCTCCAAAATCGGTTTCCATTTGATTTCTCCGATTTCGAGTTCTATTTTATCGGCTTCTAATTTAGAATAATCTAAAATATCGTTGATAATCTTGAATAAGGTTTCCCCGCTGCTTTGAATGAGGCTTCGGATGTGTTCTTGGTTTTTATTGAGAGGCGTGAACTTGAACTGTTCTATCAAGCCGATGATCCCGTGTAAGGGAGTTCTGATTTCATGGCTCATCGTCGCAAGAAACTGCGACTTTACCTTGTTTGCGAATTCTGCTTCGTTTCTGGCCTTTTCGAGTTCTTGAGTCCTCAGTTGGACTTGAGTTTCCAAATTCGTATTTTGTAATTCTTTTAATGACATCAACTCGCGGTGCGTCTGAAGACTTTCTTTGAGAGTGGATTCCAATTCGATTGCGAGTCGTTCCGAATTTTCGATGGCCTTTGTCAGTTTTTTTGCAAGCACGCTCGCCTGCAAAAGGATAAAAAAAATCACTCCAAGATTCGAGAAATATCCCGTAGAAATATATCCCAGAGTGAAAAGGATATCGTTGGCAACGGTCGCAGAAAAAATGATGTAGGCGGTTAGGATAACAAAAGCTCCTTCCCGATTATTTTTCCAAGCTCTGATTAGATAAGGACTTAATCCGAGCGGAAGAAGTCCGATGAGAGTGAATTCGACTTCCGAAAATCTTGTGAAAACGTTTACGGGTAGAATGAGGGCTAAGATAAACGTGAAAAAAACGCCGATCGTGGAATAGATAAATTTGCCCGATACCTCCTCCGGAAAGAGCGATTTGATAAACATACACATCGAAATTCCGATCGAGACCACCACAAAATAAATGATCCGTATGTATGCGTCAAAATTCAAATCTTCAAAAAAGAGGAGTAACGTGTGATTTTCTCCGCTGAGTTGACGAAAGGACATCAGAATACAAAAGAGCGAGAAGTATAAGTATTCTTTCGAGCGGGTTCGGAAAAGAAAGATCATGAGGTGATAAAGTCCGACCAGACAGATCGAGGAAAAACTCGCGATTTCGGCGAGAGAATGTCTGACTTGTGTATCTCGAATTTTTTTCCATTCTCCCAAAAACAAGGGACGCCAGAAGCCGTGATTCTCATGGTTATAATTCGAAATCCAGATCACGATCGTAACTTCGTCTTGAATTGAACCGATGTTGATTCTATCCGGTTTGACTTCGGGAATCATACTTTCATAACTCGATCCAACTCGGCCGACCTTTGCGACGGATTTTTGATTTACAAAAATTTCAAACGCGGAAAGAATTTCGGTCCAACTGATTCCATAGGATCCTTGAAAGGACTTCGGAAGTTTGATTTTGACTCGATAGGTCGCCTTTCCGAACGGAGTAAGATTTTTTCCGGGAATCTTATAAAATTTCCAATAGGATGGTACGGCATGATGGCCGTTGCAGTGTTCTTTCCAAAAACTTTCCTCCGCATCCGGAGGAATCAGTTGATCCCAGCAAAATTCCCAATCTCCTTTTAAGTTCACGATTTTTCCCTTCGGATCCCAGGTTGCGAGATCTGCGGAACCGTTTTCGATCAGCGTCCTTTTTTTTTCGTCAAAGTCGTTGCAAAAAAGCGAGAAGGATAAAATCAAGAAGAGGGGGAGGAGTAATTTGAAATTACTTGGGTGCATTTGATTTTGTTCAAAGAATTCGATTCAAGGCGCCCCTCTCTTACGATCGGAGCCGTAAATATCACCGTTGAATTTTTGATACATTATGGCAAAAATTTACGATAAGGAAACCGTTTTTTAAAATTCTAATATGCTCGTTTCCTAAGACGAATACGAAGAACCGCCAAACGATAAAAAATGATTCGGCGGTCTTTAAGACGGATCTATCGTCTTAATTCTTTCACTTTTTAAGAATTAAAACACTCGGCAGCTGTTGTTGGAACAAGCTCGTGTTTTCAATTTCGACGTAAAATTCAAGACTGAGGATCACAAGGTCGTAGTCGCTCCAATTCTCTCCGTAGATCAAGGATCGTTCCCTCGCGAGTATGCGGAAGTTTGGGGACTTTATACGTTCGTTTGCGTCTTTCAGCCATTCCGGAAGGACTCTTCCCGTCCAAAGGACCGTTACGTCCGAATCGGAAAGTTTAGAAATATTTTCTTGATAGACCTCTAAGAATCGATCTTCGACGCTGGAGACGAAGAAGAGGATTTTGTTCAACTTCGTAAATTTGCGATCGATCAAAATTCCCACCGGGATCTTCGTACTTTCGATAATGGTGAGAACTTTGCCCGCAACTTCCTTGTGCGAAAACAAAGTCTGGGATCTGCCCAATAGAACGAGAGAAGGATCGAGTTTTTGAATTTGATTAAAAATCTCTTTTGTCACGTTCGAACTGTTTTTATAAACCGTCAAAATAGAACGCCCGAGTTCGTTCGCTTTTTTTGTAAGATTTTCAAAAACTTCCTTTTCCAGAGTATCCGCTTCCTGAGGTGAAATATCGGTACTCGAAGTGACGTGAAGCGCGACTAACTTTGTTTCCTTCACTTCCTCTTTTTGGAAGGGGAATAATAAATTCGCCAGTTCTAAAAGACGGGCTCCGGTAGTCGGAGCCGCGAACGACAAAAGAATTTTGCTTCCACGTTCTTCCTGAATTCCTTTATAAAAAATGAGATTCAACAAATCTAAAATCGGTCCCGTCATAAACGTAGTCGCGAGCGCCATCAGAACCATCATCGCAAAAATCGGGGGAGATAAAATTCCTAAGTCGTAACCGATATTGAGGACCACCAATTCCATAAGTCCTCTTGTGTTCATAAGGGCGCCGATCGAAAGACTGTCCTTCCAATTCTGCCCGACCAACTTAGCCGCGACGGAACTTCCGAAAAATTTTCCGAAAACCGCGACGCCGATCACTCCCAAACAGACAAACCAGAGATTCCCTTCGTTTAACAATCCGATCTCAGTTCTGAGACCGGTAAATACGAAGAACAAAGGTAGAAGAAGTAAGAGACTTAAGTCTTCTATCTTCTCTGACAACAATCTCCTGAAGTTTCCGTTAGACGGCATGATCACACCGGCGAGAAAGGCGCCGAAGAGGGCGTGGATCCCGATCGCTTCCGCGACGTAGCAGGACAAAAGCCAGATGATAAAAACAAAAGCGGTGACCGGACGAATCAAGGCTTCTCTGCTCGGATATCGTTGAGAAATTTTCGTCAAAAGAGGGCGGATCACAAAGATCATCAAAATCACATAAGAAACCGCTAATGCAATCGTGATCAATCCGCTCAAAAGGCTTCCGGCTTGCGCCACCGCGACTACGATCGCGAGGATACACCAAGCCGTGACGTCGTCGGCCGCAGCGCAGGTGACGACCAAGGTTCCGAGAGAAGTTTTTGTAAGCCCTCTTTCTTGGACGATTCTCGCCAAAACTGGAAAGGCCGTGATACTCATTGCAATTCCCATAAACAAACCGAAGACCAAAAAAGAAACTCCCTTGGGGGAAAAGTCCTGGTAGAGATAGATCGCGTAAGCGGTTCCTAAGAAGAATGGGAAAAGAATACTCGCATGACTTACGACCACTGCGTCATGCGCCTTTTTGCCAAGAATTTTCACATCCAGTTCCATTCCCACAAGAAACAAAAAAAGAAAAAGACCGATCTGACTTAGGGCTTGTATACTTTTGAGAGATTCTTTTGGAAAGAGAAAGGAAGAATATTCCGGTAAGGCCCATCCCAAAAACGAAGGGCCCAGGACGATTCCGGCGATGATTTCTCCGATCACCATCGGTTGTCTGAAAAGACTCAAGATCCAACCGAAGGTTCTCGCGACGATCAGAATGACTAACAGCTGTAAGATGAGAAGCGCGATCGGGTGTTTTAGATTTTTCGAAAAATCGGAAACCCAGACGACAAAGGAGAACGGATCGGAGTGAAACCCCGAGTTTTCGATTCCGACTTCCAATCCTTTTCCGAAGTTGAGAATCCAGTGGATTCCAAAGCCGAATACTACGAGAAAAACGACGTAAACCAAAACGTTTCTGAAAGTACCTAATTTCATTCCTATACCGCCATATTCAATTTTGATCATAAAGCCGATTCTTATAGAATGTCCCCGCTTTGTTTCTTTTTTAAAAGACGACGAGCGTACGAATCCGAAACGACTCGGCTTGCGAACCGTTCGATCCGAATTTTAAGGACAAACTCCATTCTTCTTTCTAAACTCTTGGAGTATAAAAAGAATTAAGAATCAAGTCTCCAAAATCTATGTTGAGTCGGGAAGAGTTCGGAAATGAAATTTCCAACTGTCTTCTCTCCGTGCCTGCGAAGTTAGCTGACGGGCTAGGAATGAGAGATATCCTTCGTATCCGAGATACGATTCGCCCCAAAATTTGGTTCCTCCGCTCCGGATGACTCCGGACTAGGCAGACTCAAGACAAAAGAAGGCTCGTTCCCGTTTCAAGTCAAGAATTATCTTTGATCTTCTTCACTTCCCAGAGAAGACTTACGGCAAGACCGATCGCGACGGAAGAGAATACGTCGAACCAGGAAATCATTACAAAACCGAATAGACGGGTCAAAAGATCCACGTGAAAGATAAACGTAAGGATAAGAATCGTCAAACCGCTGATCCAATATAGGATTGAGTTTGATCTTGTGAGAACCCGATAAAAAGGAACGTCTTTCGAAAGATGGATCAATATCATTCCCAAATTGGATGAGACCAAACAGAGAAAAGCCATAGATCGGATTTTTTCAAACGTCCAGTTTTCGTGTTTTCCCCAAAAGGAAAGGGCGATGAGAACAAGAAGAATCAATCCGCCTCTAAGTAAGCTCATCGATGCGTTTTGAAAACTCATAAGACTGTCTTTCCCTCTTCGAGGAGGGGAGGCGTAGATGTGTTTTTCGGCGTCCACTCCTTCGAATACGAGAGTACATGCAGGATCTATAATTAACTCCAACAATAATACGTGTGCCGGAAAAAAATAGAGCGGATCCCCGGTAAGAACCGGAAGAAGAGACATGCCTATGATCGGAATATGCACCGAGATGATATAAGAAACGCTTTTTTGGATGTTTTCATAGATTCTTCTTCCTAACATCACTGCCTTTACGATGGAGGAAAAATTATCGTCTAACAAGACCAAGTCGGAAGCTTCTCTGGCGACATCCGTACCTCGTTTCCCCATCGATATCCCGATATGGGCTGCGTGTAAGGCCAGAGTGTCGTTGACTCCGTCTCCCGTCATCGCGACGGTTTCTCCCTTGCTCTGAAAACAACGGATGATCTTTAATTTTTGATGTGGTCTGATTCTACAAAAAATTCGAACGTGATCCAGACGAGAAACGAGCTCGTCGTCGGAAAGAGTTTCCAACTCGTCTCCGCTGATGACGGTCTCCGAACGATCAAATCCGATTTGATCTGCGATGGATTTTGCCGTCCCTGCATGATCGCCGGTGATCATCACAACTTTGATACCCGCTCGTTTGCATTCCAGTACGGAAGCGGGAACCGATTCCCGGATCGGATCCTCTAAAAGAATCAGACCTAAAAAATCGAAACTGAGATCGTGTTGATCTTCGGGAATTCCGCGAGTTTTCGATTTCGATTTGGCAACTCCTAAAATTCTAAAACCTTGGGAAGAATATCTTTCAACGATGTTTCCCCATTCGTTTAACAATTCCTCCGAGAAGTGACAAAGATCGAAGATCGCCTCCGGCGCCCCCTTGGCTCCGATAAAAAGGACGTCGTCGTTTTCCCGAGACAACCACGCATAACTCAGAGCCATAAGTTTCGGGGAAAGAGGATATTCTTTTTTTAGCTCCCAGTCAAAGTGAATGTGTTCAGTTCCCGAAAGAAAGGTAATTCCCAGATCGCGAATTGCCTTTTCCATAGGATCGTACGGATCTTTTTTGGAAGCGAGAAGAGCGAACTCCAAAAGCGAATGAAACTTTTCAGGAATTTCCGAAAGTTTGGAATTACACTCCAAATGTTCCCCCTCACAATACAAACCTCGAACTTTCATATTGTTCTCGGTAAGGGTTCCCGTTTTGTCCACGCAGAGAACGGTAGCGGCGCCTAACGTTTCGATGGCGCTTAGATTTTTTGTCAAAACTCCGATCTTGGAAATTCTCCAGGCGCCTAACGAGAAAAAGACGCTTAAAACGACCGGAATCTCCTCGGGTAAGACGGCCATGGAAAAGGTAAGACCCGCGAGAATGGCCTCCAGCCAACGTCCGTGACGAAGCCCAAGGCCGACGATCAGAAACACACAAAGGATTCCGGCAAACATGGTAAAAAAAATCGTAAATCGTTTGATCTCCGATTGGAGAGGACTTTCGGATTGGGTGATATTCTTCAATTCCTTGCCGATCTTTCCGATCTCGGTGGAATCTCCGGTCGCGGTGACTCGAAACACTCCTTCTCCGGCGACGACCGTACTTCCCGCAAAAACCAAACTTTTACTACTTGCAGGAATTTGCATATTCTCATCGGATTCGAATACTGATTCTTTTGGAATGCTGACGGATTCTCCGGTCAGAAGGGATTCGTCCACATTTAGGTTTAAGGAGAATGTCAAAAATCCGTCCGCAGAAACCCGATCTCCTTCCTGAAGAACAATTACGTCGTCGGGAACCACTTCTCCGGAAGGAATGATCGTGATTCTTCCGTCCCTCACGGCTCTGGCTTTGAGAGGAGCGAGTTCCTTTAGGGAGGCGAGCGCGTTTTTGGATTTGTTATTCTGATAGATCGTGATGGAGATGACGGCGATGACGGCGATGGACAACATCGCCGCTTCTTCCAGGTTCCCGAGAACCGCGTACAAAATTCCACAAAGAATGAGAAGGGACAACATCGGTTCGGTCACTACGGAAAGGATTACTTTCCAAAAGGATTCTCTCTGACTGCTGAGTTCGTTTCGTCCGAAACGTTTGAGTTTTTCGGCGGCTTCTTCCGAGCTGTGGCCCCTGGGTAAATTTTTTTCGGCGGAAGGATTGGACATGACTGAATTCCAGTTTATTAAGGTTTTGATAATTTAGAAAAAAATAAAACGAAATCGAACAACGAGGTCAGGATGGAATCGTAGCATCGGATTGGAACAAAAAAATGACGCCCTCCATCGATCTATCCGAGGGCGTTTTGGGAACCGAAAAAAATTATTGAACTCCGATCTTAACGGGACTTGCTTTGGGCGCTCCTTCTTTTTTTGGAAGATTCAACTTGAGAACGCCGTTTTCGTATTTGGCGGAGATTTTGGATCGATCGACCGTATCCGGTAACGTAAAAGAACGGCTAAAGGAAGAATAGTTGTATTCTCTTTTGCTGTATTGTTTGTCTTCTTCTTTGTTTTCGGATTCTTTTTCCGCGCTGATCGTGAGCATTTCCCCATCGATATCGATGTTAAAATCTTTTTTATCCAAACCGGGAGCGGCAAAATCAAGTTCGTATCCGTTAGGATTTCTTTTTACGTTTACAGCCGGAACTTGCGAGACCCAGTCGTTGTGAAACAGATCGTTCCAGCCAGGCCAGTTGCGAAAAAAATGGTCCAAACCTGTAAGGCTTTGAGAACGATTGAAATGTTTTGTAACGCTATTCATAGAATTCTCCTTGGATGAAAAGTAGATTCTAAAGATATAACGTCTTTTTTGAAAGCGGTCAAGAGCCTCTAGGAAAAACGTCAAAAATCAATGCCAAACGGCAAAATCACAGGGAGTTCTTTTCAGCGGAGAATGGAAAACAGGAAATCGCTGGAGTAAAAAGGGAATCGAAAAAAATTGGAATTCAGTTTACAGAAAATCGCCTCCGCGATATTTCTTATCCCTTTAGTAATGAATCGAAAAGATAATAAATATGGGACCGATCGTCGATAATTTGGACCGCCAATTCGAATTTATAAAAAACGAGCCCGAAGAAGTCCAAATCACATTCCAGATTTTGGATCTTTTTTCAAAAGTCATTTCCGGCAAAACACGCGCAGATCAGGCCCTTACCAAGATTTTAGAAAGAATTTCTTCCATTTCAAATTGGAGTCGGGCGGAAATTTGGATGATCGACGACGTTTCCAAGTCCTTTTGTCTGCAAGCCGTTCACAGGGCGTATCCGAAAATCGAAGAGTCGTTTGTAAAAGATTCCGAAAAAGTTTCTATCCCCGCCTCGGAAGGATTTCTTTTACGATTACTCGGAGAACAAAAAAGTATTTGGAGTCACGATCCCAACGACGAGATCCGATACGAACACGTTAGTCGCCTCTTGGACCCGATTAGTAAAACCGTATTGGGAATCCCCATTCAATTTCAGAAAAAAACCGGAGCCCTTATTCTTTATTCCGATCGGATAAAAACTCCCGAAGAGGAAAAATTTCTTTCTTTGACCGAACGTATCTGTCATCAATTGGGAGCTCTTTTGCCGGACAATTTGGAAGTTCCGTTTCCACAGGGGAACGAGGATAAAATCGGACAAGTACTGGAGAACATGCCTGTCATGTTTTTTTCCGTAGACGAACAATTTCGGATTCTTTCCTGGAATCACGAATGTGAGAATGTGACCGGTTATACGAAAGAAGAGGTTCTTGGGAAGAATCGTTTTTTTAAACAACAACTTTTGGGAATTCAAGAAGCAGGCAATTCAACCGAGATCTATCATCAAAGTGTGGATTCCGATTTTAAGAATTGGGAATTAGAACTCAAATCAAAATCCGGAAAAGCAAGAACGATTGCGTTGTCCAATATATCAACCGAGTTTCCGATCGCAGGCTGGAAACACTGGTTTGTCGGAGTGGACGTTACTCTTACAAAGGAAGTGGAACGAAACCTAAAAAGTTCCCTCAAAGAGTTATCCGATTTTCATACTGCGTTAAACGCGGTTTCCATCGTGGCGATCACGGACAAACTCGGAAATATCATCTATGCAAATCAGAATTTCTGCAAAATCAGCGGCTATTCTAAAAATGAACTTTTAGGAAGAAATCACAGAATCATCAATTCAGGTTATCATCCGAAAGAATTTTTTATCGAACTTTGGAAGACGATTTCCAAAGGAAAAATCTGGAAAGGGGAGATCAAAAATAAATCCAAGGACGGTAAATTTTATTGGGTAGATACTACGATTTCACCGATTTTGGACGAAAACGGCAAACCGCATCAGTATCTTGCAATTCGAAACGATATCACGGAAAGAAAAGAAACCGAGGAAAAGGCCCGATTGGCCGAAAACAATCTCAAAACGTTACAGGATCGGATGAGTCCTCATTTTTTGTTCAACACATTGAGCATCATTCATTCTTATTTGCAGACCAATTCCGAACTCGCCGATTCCGCGATCCTAATGCTCGCGGATAATTACAGATTTCTAATAGATAACGCGCAGAGGCCGCTCATCCCTTTCGACGTCGAGTGGGAGTTTATGGAGAATTATATGAAACTTCTCAAACTTAGATTCTCCGATTTCTTGGACATCGAAGTCATAAAAAAAGGCGATTTCAGCAAATGTCAACTTCCTCCTCTCACCTTACAGCCGATCGTCGAAAATTCTTATATACACGGAATTCGAAATCAAAAGGGAGGCGGGAAAATTTCGGTTGAAGCGACGATCGAAGGAAATCGAACTCGGATTCGGATTCGAGACAACGGAAAGGGAATCGAGAATACTGAAAATTTCCATTCTCGAACTCTGCACAATATCTCGGAGCGTCTTAAATTTTATCTTTACGAGTCGGAAGTGAAAATTGAAAATCACGTCGACGGTGGAGCGATTGTAACCGTGGACTTTGATACCCCAAAAAACGAACAGTTGGGAAAGTTAAACTGAAAATGGCAAATCCGAATAAAGAATGGAAGGCAATCATCGTAGAAGACGAAGCGCCCACCCGAGAATTGTTAGTCAATTTTTGTCTTTCTCGACCTGAATTAAAACTTTGTAAAGTAGCAAAAGACGGAGAAGAGGCGTTGCAATTTCTCCAAGAAGAGTCCTTCGATTTGGCGTTCTTAGATATCAATCTTCCCGTGATGTCGGGATTGGAAGTTCTCGAAAAATTGGAAAATCCTCCTTACGTCATTTTTGTCACCGCCTTTCGCGATAAGGCGATCGACGCGTTTGAGTTAGGCGCTCTTGATTATCTTTTAAAACCGTTTTCGAAGGATCGATTTTTTAAGGCCGTGGATCGGGCGATCGAGTTTCTTCAAAACAAAAAAAGTCAAAATTCAGGAAACGCATTCAACGAACACGGATTGTTCATTTTGGAAAAGGAAAATTATTTTCTGATTCCTTATGCGGACATCATCTACATCGCTTCCCGGGATAATTTCAGCGTAATCCACACCGAAGAAAGGGAATACATCACTTATAAATCTCTGAAGAGTTTGGAAACAAAGCTTCCTTCCAATCATTTTTTGAGGATTTATAAACAATACATCATCAATCTCCAGAAACTTTCGCATCTCCAAAGCGATACGATGGGAAACTACGTCGTCTATCTTAAGGACGATGACGAGACCCAGCTTCCGGTCGGCCGAAAATACATCGCTAAAATCAAAGAATTGCTCTGATTTTCCGGAAACGCCGTAAAATTCTTCCAAACGGCCGTTCGGAGCGGTTTCCCGATTTTTGAATCCCTTTCTAATTTTAGAATTTAACCCTCCCAATCCGCAGAATACCTCCGTAATTCGCCGCATATCCCCTTGGTCATTGACTGGATCGTAGAAGTCCTGTATAAACATTCTCAGCAAGAATGGAAAGGATTAGGAAGAATATGAGCGCACTGACAGTATCCAAACGTGTTTCCGAAGAAAACGAAGTTCCCGCCAAAAAAAAACGTCTCGAATTGGTTCCGAAGTATGAATTAACCGATTCACAAAATACGAAACATTTTGAGAAGAACGCTCTTCTTTTTTCGGAGGGGGATTCCTCCAACGGATTCTACATCGTTCGTAAAGGATACGTCCGCTCCTTCAGGCATTCTAAGACAAACGATAAACAACAAACTTTTAAAATTCACTACCCTGGAAGTTGGGTAGGTTTTAGAGACGCGGTGATGGGGGGAAAATATCTTCACAATGCGGTCGCGTTAGAAGACACGGAGGTGCAATTCGTATCTCAATTTGAAATTCAGGAATTATTACATACGAATCGCGAGTTCAGCGATATGGCATTCGACAAAATGACGAAGGAATGTGTGGAAGCTGAAAACAAAATCTATTCTATGGGAATTCGTCACACACACGCCAAGTTATCCGAATTTCTTTTGGAAAGAATGAAAGAAGTAGGGATAGAGATCGAACTTCCTTTTACAAGAGACGTATTCGCGTCCATCATCGGGGCGACCACGGAAACCTTGGTAAGGGCCCTTTCCGATTTCAAATGTAGAGGTTGGATCGAGATCGAAAAAAGAAAAATTCTAATCAAAAACGAAATCGCTTTGGCAAGTCTTCTCGATTAAGAATATAAAGTCGATTTCTAAAAAAGTAAATGGGTAAAAGACACTTTAGCAAAACTGTAAGTTTTCCCGTAAATCAAGTGGAACTCAAAGGAGACATCGTCGTTCCGGAAGGCGCAGATTTGCTTGTGATCAACGTATTGGAAGAGGAACATTCCCGGTTTGCGGATCGATTGAAAAAACTTTCCACGGCGTTAAATGGAAAAAAAATCGCGACGTTTTTTCTTTACGGACTTTTGACCGAAAAAGAAAGTCAAATTTCCATCAACCGATTGGATGAAGAACTCCTATCGGATCGTCTTATCTCCGTTACTCATTGGTTAAAAAATCAAGACCTCACAAAAAATATGAAATTAGGATATGTCGGTTTGTCCGCGTATGCTGAACGATTTTTCAGAGCGAGTCTGAAGCTAAAAAGTCAGATCGAAAGTTTTGTATTTATCGGAGAAATTCCGCCTCTCAATATCGCCTTTTGTGAGGTTCCGATTTTGAATATCATAGGGGCCTTGAATTCGAAAGGAGGCGATTCCAATCAAAGTGCGTTTCTGAGGATCGATTCACCTCAAAAAAAAATCAGCCAGATCGCCGGTTCTGCCAGTCATTTCGAAGATCCTCAAAAATGGAATTTAGTGACCAAGGAAACCATCGAATGGTTTTCCGCACCCGAATCCAGAAGGAGCGGTTGAAAATTCAAAACAGGTCTCCAAACTTTTTCCGAAAGAAGGAAAAAGATTCGATTCTCTTTTGTTTGCCAAGGCCGTATTCAAAAGCGGAAAGGAAGGAAGAAAATTTGTAGAACTTCCTACAAGACCTTTTCTCGTTCCGTTCCCTTCTTTCGAGAGATGGAACCGTCGATTGAAAACGGGGAGTTCCCACACTTTTTACGTTTTCGGACCAATTCTCCAGATTTTCGAAGTCAGATTCGAGGAATTCATACGGTCCTACGAAAAAAGATACGGATCGGAATCGGATTTCTTGGGAAATTATAATTTGACATAAAACTAAAAATCACAATCTTGGAAGTCCATTGCCCGAAGGTGACTGCTCAGTTCCAAATGGAAGTTCCCGATTCGGATTTTGCAAACGTGGAAACTTTGCTTCCGAACGCAAAATCGTCTAACAAAGGTTAGGAGTTCATTGGATTCAATTTCACTTGGAATCGGAGAAAAAAATGCCCACTTTAGAAACTTTAGAACGTTTTATCGCCCTTGTAGAAGAAAACAAACACGACCTAGCGATCGAAGAATTTTATACCGAAGGCGCTTCCATGCAGGAAAATCAATCCTCCCCTCGCGTGGGCAAAAGATTGCTCGTTGCGAACGAAAAAAAAGTTCTGTCAAGAGCCAAGACATTGACTTCAAAGTGTGTTCGCCCGGTTTTTATAAACGGAGACAGGGTCGTCATTCGATGGATTTTTCATTTCGAATGGAAGGACGGAACTTCCATGCACATGGAAGAACTTGCCTATCAACGCTGGGAGGGGGAACAAATTGCAGAGGAAACTTTCTTCTACGATCCGGTGCAACGTATTCCCATTCCTGCGAAGGGTTCCGATTGAAAGAATCGATCCGGATCTGAAATTATAGTTTGCCATTTTCAAAATGATGGCGGATGTTTGCAGTTCGATTCCGGTTTTTTATCGGGATCTGCGGAGAATTTATGAAAAAAATAACAATCCTGTCGATTCTTCTTTGTATAAACGTTTTTCTTTCGAAATGTAAGGGTTCTTCTTTGGAACCTACAAAGGGCGCGATCACTTTTGTTAAAGGAACCGTATCCGTTCAGCGCGGAGATCAAACGATCAAAGCGTTTGTTTCTCAGGAGATTCGAAATGGAGACGTTCTGATAACGGGATCTAAATCCGTAGCGACCGTCGTGTTCGGAGAAAATTCTTCCGTGATCGAGATTCAATCGGATTCTCAGTTTCGTCTCAAAGAAGAATCGAACGAAAGAATCTTTTTTCAAGATCGAGGAAGTTCTTGGGTCTTTGCCAATAAATTGTTGAAAGGAGACAAACTCAGTCTTCACACACCTACGAGTACAGCCGGAGTCAGAGGAACTAAATTTTTTACGGCGGTTCGAGAAGACATGACCTTTACCTGTCACTGCGAAGGACAGATCGAATTGGAGAACGTCGCCAATCATTCTAAAAAGATAAACGATTCCGATTATCTTGCAGTCACACGCGGAACAAAAACGGTCTATATCACCGCAAAAGACCTTCAAGAAGTGAAAATCGCTTATTCTCACGATCATAGCGAGATCGAAGGTTCGCCGATTGGTGCTCAGAGTAGGATGACTCCGACGCAGGTGCAAGCGATGTTCACACTTGTGAAAAAGAAATTGGATGCGCCGTAATCCTTTTTCAAACTCTAAAAAACGCCGGTGAAATTTTATCGGCGTTTCGTCCCGCATTATTTGCATCTTATAAAATCCGGAAAAATATTCTTATGGGAAGAATCGTATTGTAGAGCTTTTACAAAAGTGATCTTAGCGAAATTTTCCGAATTCTTCTTCCGGAAAAAGAGTAGGGAAAGCGATCCAAAACGTTTACAAAAATACGCGAAAACGATCGATCAATGAGGGAAACGAGCGAATCATCAGAATGAAACTAAAAATCCCGTTCACAATTCTTTGGATCGTCGGGCTTTTGTTTGGCGCATACAAAGCTCTGGATTCAGGAAGAATCTGGTTTGTATATCCTTCCGAACAAAAATATCCGATTCGAGGAATCGACGTTTCCCATCATCAAGGAAAGATCGATTGGAATCTTGTTCCGAAATCGGAAGTTTCCTTTGTTTATCTCAAGGCCACGGAAGGAGCCGAATTTCAGGATCCTTTTTTTCGGACAAATTGGAAAGAGGCGAGAGGCGCTGGATTTCCCGTAGGAGCTTATCATTTTTTTACTCTCTGCAAAACCGGAATCGAACAAGCTGAGAATTTTATGAAACGGGTTCCAAAAGAACCGAATTCACTCCCACCCGTGATCGATCTTGAGTTTACCGGAAATTGTAAGGAAAGGTCGAAACTGCAGAACGTTCAAAATGAAATCCGAGACTTTTTGGACCGAGTCGATTTTTACTACGGCAAAAAAACGATTTTATATTTAACTTTCGAATTTATAGATCAGTATCTGGGTGAAGAATTCTTCGGACATCCGATTTGGATTCGAGATATTTACAAACATCCGAATACGTTCTCGGATATCCGTTGGTCTTTATGGCAATATAAGAATCGGGGAAGAATTTCCGGCGTCGAGGGTTACGTCGATTTGAATGTGTGGAACGGCAGTTTAGAAGAATTATTTTCGAAAAATTGAATGTTCGACGTATATTATAGAACATTCTGCGTTTCAGGAAGAGTGACTTCTTAAAAGACATTTTATAAGTTAGCAAATATTTACAAAATGGAATCTACAAAAAATAAATAAAAAAAAAGGGCGTTCTTTGTTGTGTAAGTAATGAAATTTAGAATTTTCTTGGTCTTATTTTTAGTTTTATATTTTACGTCTTCGTTTTCCATTTATAGCGGAATTCAAAAAATTTTAAAGGCGGATTGCGCTCACGACTATGCGAATAAACTTTCTGCGGAAACAAAATCGAACATCAATCTTCTTTGTAATTCTCTCTATCTGGATACGAAACTTCGATTGGAAGTCGTCATTGTCGCGTTACTCGATAATCTTACGGAGGAAGAATACGCGGTAAAATATTTTCAAAAATACGCCCAAAGTGATCCTTCGTTTTCCGAATATGGGATCGTAGTTTTGATTTCCTTCAGCGATCGTAAGATTCGGATCGAATTGGGAAAAATCGCCGCCGAAAGAATGTCGAACTCGGAAGCAAAAGAAATCATCGAAAAGGATTTCATTCCATACTTTCGTCAAGGTCAATTGAATCCGGGAGTTTCCAACGGAGTCAAGGCCATTGTGGATTGGTTTTCTATACACTAAAAAACTAATTTCCGTCAAAGGCCCTTTGGAGTGTTTCGATATCGAGTTTGTTCATTTGCAACATCGCCTGCATCGTTCGATTCGCTTTTTCCCGATTCTCGTTTTGTAGAAAATGGCCCAGTATGGAAGGGACGATCTGCCAGGAAAGACCGAACTTATCCTTGAGCCAACCGCATCTTTGCGATTCTCCGCCTGTGGAAAGTTTTTCCCAAAACTCGTCGATCTCTTCCTGTGTTTCACAGTTGATAAAAAAAGAAACCGCCGGAGAGAACGTAAAGTGTGGTCCTCCGTCCAAAGCCAAGAAGTCCTGACCGTCGAGATGAAAGGCCGCACTCACCACCTTGTTTCCGTTTTTAGAGCTGTGTTCGACTTTCGCATTCTTAAAAATAGAAGTATAAAAGTCGATCGCTTCCCCCAAATTATCGTTAAACCAAAGAAAAGGAGTTATTTTTTTCATAGAACCTTCACCTGTTTTTCTCTGAGTCTACCGCCCAGCCAAGCGGAGGGAGGCCCCGTAAGAACGAGAGAAATCGGATACCACATCGGACCGAGATTGTATTTCATCGCTCCGATCACTCCTATGGCGCTGAGAATCAAACCGATTCCACCCAAGATGAGCGCATGACGCATCGGGTGGTTAGGGGCGAGAAATGCGGTGATATAACATCCTAAAACTCCGTAGACGAGTCGGTAAGACAAGGCCAGTACGTTAAGGCCGTTGTCGAACATAGGTTCTCCCCAAGGAGGATAAATATTCAAAACGTGTAATATTTGATCGGTTCCGAGAGAAGTGACAAAAATGGTGACGAGTCCCGATAAAACTGCTCCTGCGCTTTTTAGAATATTAAAAAAATATAAATTTTTATTCTTTAACGAATCGCTCATTCGAATTCTCCTTGGGTTTCTGCCTTAGATAAAACCTCGTCGAGTCTTGCGTAACTCATCGCAACTCCCCCTTCCATCGGCGAATGGATAACCGAATCTCTCGCTTCCAAAGATTCGTATTTCAGAGTCGCGGTCATAAACGTCTTTCCATCTCTTTCGATCAGAACGGTAGTGATCAGAGATTGACCCGAATACCAAGACTCGTCGAAAACTTCCGTGTGAACGATTCGTTCCGGTTTTTGAATTTCTTGATACACTCCTCCCACGCCCATAACTCTACCGTCTTCGTGTTTCCAGAGATAACGATACTTACCGCCGACTTTTAGGTCGATTTCACAGACGTCCATAGACCAACCCGGCGGACCCAAAAGCCAAAGTTTCACAAATTCAGGTTTTGTGAATGTTTCAAAAACCATCTTACGGGGGGCGTTGAACTCGCGGGTCATCACGATTTCAAGATCTCCTTTGGGAACAAGTCTCAGATTGCCGGCTATGTTCATATTATACTCCTGAATGATTGTATTCATTTCGATAATTTTTTCTTCTTTGTTTTGAGTTCTTCTAAAAGGACATCGAGTTGTTCAAAACTTCCTTCCCAGAACTTACGATACTTTTCCAACCACTCGAAGGCTTCCTCAAGAGGTTTCGCACGAATTTGTCTCGGTCTTTTTTGAGCTTCCCGACCTCTTACAATCAAACCTGCCTGTTCCAATACTTTCAGATGTTTTGAAATTGCGGGTTGACTCATCGCAAACGGCTTGGCCAAATCCGTTACCGACGTTTCGCCCGAGGCCAAACGGGCGAGGATTGCTCGTCGAGTCGGGTCGGCTAAAGCGGCAAACGTTGAATCCAGACGATTGGAAGTTTCAAGTTTAGAATTCATTCTTTATATAACTACTAGGTTATATAAAGAATGAATAGCAACTTTTTTTTGATTGAAAAGAGTTTTTAGTAAAAAGGGGGATTCCGGTAAATAGCTTTTTTACTATGACTTCGAAGAGAGTTGAAAGAGAAGGGGGCGGGAAATTCGAAATTAGACATCGTCTCTTGTCAAAATTTTGAAAAGAGTCCGGGTTTCTAAGTAAAATGATTTCGATTATAGAATTACGATATGCGGGGCATTGCGTAGGTGGGTTCAGCTCGATATGGAACAAATCGCTTCTTTATCATATTTGGAAAGTCGGTCGAGTGAAATAAAAGAGAAGAATTCCGTAATCATCTCTTTCGGGAATTATCTTTGAACTTGTCGTTCATGTTGAAACGATTGGCCCCACAGGCCCAACACCGGAGAAAAATCGGAAATCGGATTTACGATTGCATTCTTCCGTCACAAAAGGACTCGGTCGAACGTCTTCATTCTAAATCCTAAAAACGGTTTCATAAGCCGTTTTGGATAAGAATAGGACTTTGTTATGATCAAAAAAATTCACTATTTCTCCGGGATAACACTCGCGTTATTTATCGGATTTCATCTTTTCAATCACTTCGCAAGTTTTTGGGGACCGGAGGTTCATAGATTCGTGATGGAGAAGCTACGTTTCGTTTATCGAAATCCGTTTGTAGAGACCTTGATTTTGCTTGCGGTTTTGACTCAAATCGTTTCCGGAATTCGTTTATTCATCCGGAAGAGAAAAAAAAATCTCGAAACTTTCGATCGAGTGCAGATCGCAACCGGGTTGTATCTCGTTTTATTTTTGGTCATTCATCTGAGCGCCGTTTTGGCGGGTCGATTTATTTTGCGTTTAGATACGAATTTCTATTTTGGAGCGGCGGGTTTGAATACATTTCCGTTTAGTATTTTTTTTATTCCTTACTATTCTTTGGCCGTGATTTCTGTCTTTGGACATCTTGCTGCGGCCCACAGAAATAAAATGAAACTGACGGTTTTGGGCGTCTCTCCGGTTCAACAATCGGTTTGGATTCTGATTTTAGGAATAATTCTTGCAGGAATCCTAATATACGGTCTAACAAACCGTTTCCAACAATTTCAAATTCCCAAAGAATACAAGATATTGACCGGAAATTAAATGCGAAGAACCCCTCGATGAGCATAGCCTCACTCGCATTTGAGAGAAACCGCAACGAGATTTGTCCTAAGAAGTGCGGTTTGTAGGAGTTCCTACACGGAACTTTTTTCTTGCAAAATTAGAATTTTATGATAGAGGAAAGTTTCCGGAGTTTTTCCCGCCACCGCTCCCCACCACCCGAAATTTGGGCGGGGCGCGCGACTTTTACGGAGGGCGTCGGAGTTCCGACAGATTGATCTTAGAATCCAAATAACTTTAGGGTGAGGGACATGCTCTCTCGTCGGAGCGGAACGGATTTAAAACGTTGAAGTCTTCGTAAGAGTTCCAACAAAAAATCGGAATCTACTTCCAGACAAAAGGCTGTTCTCCTTCGACTGAAAAGACAAACGAACATCGCGTTCTTGATTCTTTCTCCCATTTGTGGGATAGGATTGCCCTTTTTCCCTGAGGACGCTCTGCCTTTGGGAAAATTTTTATTTGTAATTATAAAAAAGTATAATCGGCATCAAGACATCCATGTTTTTGACATGGTCGCATTAATTTCATTTTATAGCCGTGTTTGTGACTTGAAAGTCAAATCCTAATGGTAATTAAAATGTCGATTCGACATACAATGGGAACGAAAGTTTTACAAAACGGATTTGATTTCCGCTGGCTTTGGATCGGCGGATCCTAAACCAAATATTTCATTTTCGAATTCGATACTTTTTCGAAGGGAATTCCTATTTCTTTTTAACGGGCAAAAAGGCAATTCGACGTAAGAGATCCTTTGTCTCAATCAGATCGAGGAGTGTGAAAGTTGTTACGAAAGCATCGAATTCAGAAAGATAGGGAAAAAATAAGAATCAAAAAGAGAATCCTCTTTTTGCTTTTTGCAATCATTCCGCTCTTTATGGTTCTAATTCTCATCTATGAGACTCGAAAGTTAGAAAGCGACCTTTATCGGATCGTAGGAATGAGGGCCCGCGCAATACAGGACTATCTTCATCAAGTGAGCAATCAAAGCCGCGCTCTTGGATTGTCGGTAACGGATTATATGATATTCCACGAAGATTCTCCATCGAATCCCAAAATTCTTAAAAAGATGAAGGACTTTCCGAATCTGGATCGATTCGGAATTTCAATATACAACGGTTCTAAAAGAGACGTGGCGTTTGCAGGTACGTTAACAGCGGTAGGATCCACTCAAAAAGTAAATTCTTCTTTGTTAAAAGAGCTCGAAGCGGTTTTGAGTTTGGGCGGACAGTTTGAGACCTTGGTCGAAAAACAACCGGAGGTGGTCTGGGCGTATTATCTTTCGAAGCAGCAATTTCTTTACTTTACGCCTAACACCGGTAAGGCCGCAAATTTTCAATTCACGGATGAACTTTATACGAGACCTTTTTGGCTTCAAGCCGAACCGAAGGCGAATCCAGATGGGCTTCAGATTATTACCGAATTGTACGAAGATATCAATGAAAAGGGATTGATGATCACGATCGCGGAACCCGTTTACTACCGCGGTCAATTTATGGGAGTCGCTTCGCTTGATATCGGATTGGATATGATGAAAAGAATTCTCGAAACCGGAGACGGTATTGGTGAAAGTATGCTCATCGACGAACACCGTCACGTAATCGCGACAACCGGTAAAGACGACTTTCGAGCTTTGCAGAAAATTCAAATTCCGGAAATTCCCCTTTCGCAGCCTTTATTCAGAAAGGATCTTACTTACTGGGCATCCTTTGAAGTAAAGCCGGGCGAGGTCTATCTCATTCATAAAATCGAAGTGTTCGATTTCGTTCTTTACATCATCAGAGGTTTACTGCCGATTTGGGGACTGGTTTGCGCTTTAGCAGTAGTATTGATTTTGTATCTACAGCTCCGATCTTCTATCGAACAAATCGCAACCTTGATACATACGGATCCTTTGACCGGAATTTCAAATCGAAGGGGATTCTTAAAATTAACTCAGAGATCGCTCGCGATCAGCAGTCGTCATGGTCAGACCTGGACGATTTTGATGTTGGATATCGATCATTTCAAATCGGTAAACGATCAATATGGTCATGAAGAAGGCGACCGAATTCTTGTAAAGGTCGCACAAATTTTGAGTTCATGCGTTCGACAGACGGATGCGGTTTGTCGCTGGGGCGGGGAAGAGTTTGCCATTTTTCTCTTTGGGGCCAATCCGGAAGATTCGATGAATATCGCGGAACACTTGCGTGAAGAGGTGGAGCAGAAAGTTTTACTTCAGAATGGAAATTCGGTGACCGTAAGTATCGGGATCTCCGAAGGCCGGGGAGGAAAACACGGTTTGGAAGAATCTTTTTCTCATGCAGATCAAGCCTTGTATCGAGCCAAGACTACTGGACGCAATCGAGTCTGTGCCTTCGATCCGATTCGTTCTTTTTGATTCAGATTATATCCTGGAAAGAACGGAATCCCACGTCGGGTTATGATAGAAAGTGTAGAAGGGAACTCACTCTATTGTACTCGTCTATCAGGTTAGAAGTAAAACGTTAACCTGATAGACAATTTTCGAACTTTTTTCTCTTTGTTTCGCTCCTCTTTGTTTTTCCCAAAACTCTTTTTCATTCTTCCAGGAATTTGGCTTCGAATTCTTAAAAACCAATCTTAGGTATTGTCTCAAGAACTGAAACCGTGGGAACTCCTCATTGGCATCGAAACAAAGAGAGGTTTGTTGGAAGACCCTCTAACCGTTTCAAAGGTGCGATCCGTGGGAACTCCTCCGTTTTCAATCGAATGTCGCGGTATCGAGAAACGAAAGACGGAGAAATGGAAGGCTCTTGTAGGAGCTTCTGCAAATCTCCTTTCCGGCCTTGGGATAAGCTCTTGTAATTAAATTCAACTTATAACGAGAAGAGATAAATTTCTGAATTTAGTTTAGAATGAATCCAGTTTTTTGAGTGCCTTCCACGGGAACTTTGAAAGCAACCAGCTCCTATATCTCCATAGAAATCCCTGTATCTATTTGGCTAATTTGCATTCATTAGCCAAATAGATTTTTTTTTACGAATCCGTTTTCAAGACTTAGATTTCAATTCAGAGATTCTTCGAAATTTTTTCCGGAAACCTTATTTAAATCGGATTCTGATTTCATCTTTTCTCTTTTTTGATTTCAGGGTCTGCCCCAATATCGGAAGTCGTGGGAACTCCTCACTTTACGATCGAAGGATCAACCTCGTGAAAAAATAGGAACAAAAAGTGAACGGCTCTTTGTAAGAATTCCTACAAAAATGCAATAAGCAAAGGATTTGTAGGAACTGTAACAGATTTTCAATCGCTGAACGACGTTGAATTTGAGAGTTGGAGGTCGGGCATAAAAAATCAAAAGAATTTTTTATACCCGATTCGAAAAGAGTTTCGGTGGTTTTTTGTAAGGATTTTTAGTTCTGTGAATTGACCAATTTTCTAAACTCCCGAGGCGACTTTCCCGTAAATTTTACGCAAGCTCTATGAAAGGAAGAAGCCGAGTTGAATCCACATTCTAAAGCGATCTGTAAAAGATTCATATGAGATTTGTTTTTGAGATTTCTCTTTACGTCCTCGATTCGATGCATGTTTAGAAAGTCGGCGAACTTCATAGACATGTGTTTGTTGATATAATACGAAGCCTGATGTGTGGAAAGGCCGAGATAGGAAGCGAAGTCCGGTAGTCGTAATTCTTCATCCGCATAACCTCGAATTTGTAGGAATGCTTGGACTCTTTCTTCTATTTTACTTAACTCCACACCTTCTAAGATGTTTCGACTTGGTTCCGGAACCGAGTCTTCCTCTTCGAAAAATCCGGGGGATTCATTTGGAATATCCTTTGCAATTATCATTTCTTCCGCTTTTAATTCTCCATTCACTTTATGAAAAAGGAAAGGATAGATTCTCTCAAGTAAGGTTACGTAGGCTAACAGAATCCCCGGTATCAGTTCCGAAAACAAAAGTATCTTCGTGGATTGCAGAATTGTTCCCGTAAAATCCAAAAACAGGGAAACGGAAATCAGGAAAATGATAAAAGGGAAGTGATAGAATTGGCGTTCTTTCCGCGTTTTGTAAATCGTAACACAAGACCAGACGAAGGTATAGAGTACGATGCAGATCGCGATTCCATCACAAAGACAAATATAAACGACACTCGGAATCAAAAAGGAAAGAAGAATGGTCAGTGGAAGAATTCCGATCATCCGTTTGCAGAAAAACCAGGGATTTTCCATTTCTCCAAGTAGGAACTTCACACAGATGAGAACCGCAGAACACGCGTAGAGAACGAGTCCGAAGTAAAATCCTAATTCGACCGGGTCTTTCAACAACCGCGGATCCGTCTCTTGAGGAAAAAGGATTTTGTTGTTCGTCATCAAAAATACACTTACGCTCAATAAGATGGTTCCGTATGCCTTGCTGAATTCGTTTCTTTTTTCTCCGTACAACCTGGAAATGGCCATGGTCATTCCGGTCCCAACTCCAGCCGCGTGTGTGTAAAACAAATTCACTTCCGAAAAACCCGCAAATGACATGATATCCGATAGAAGATTCAAGTTAAACATGGGGATGCACCTCCTCTTTTATGTTCCTGCATGAGTTTGAGGAGAGTTTAACGCGTTTCGCTCCCGGATGCGTCGGCAAATATAATTGGAAATTGTTGAAATTATAAAAATAAGAATATTCTATTTTAGAATTTAATTTAATCGGAAATAAATTCTATAAATTATAGACTTAGGAAGGTTTTCTTACCGATTCGAATATCGAAATTCGGTAAGAAAATCCTAGGAAACGGAATTTTCGAAGAGGGTTGTTCAGTTTTTCAGTTGAACGTCATGGATGGATTGATAGTGGATGATTCTCGGTTGTGATTCCCGAAATTGTTTCGGAGACATTCCGGTTTCCTTAAAAAAAGCCTTATAAAAAGAAGAATTGGAATTGAACCCGACGGCGATTCCAACGGAAACCACCGAACGATTCGGGTCGTTGATCAGCATCGATTTGGCTTCTTCCACTCGAAATCGATTGATGTAATTATTAAAATTGATTCCTAAATGATTGTTCAGAAAAAAAGAAAGTTGATGTACCGAGATACCCAGTTCTTCCGAAAGATCGGGGAGTCGGATCTCCTCATCCAGATAAATTCTTTCTTCTTTCACCATGTGCGCGAGTTTTTCTTCCAGTGCGTGAATGTCAATGTCATGGAGAAGGGAACGTTTCGACAGGGTTTTGTTGGGTTCGATTTCCGGAAATTCCATCATTTTCGGAAAAAGAAGCGTCATAAAATAATAAAAAATCAGTACAAAGGTAGTGTGAACGCTGGAAAGAAGAATCAAGGATTTGTTCTCCAGGAGGATACCCGCGATTTCTAACGGAATGCAGAGGGAAATAACGATCACGAGAAGAAGGATGATTCTAAAATTTACTTTGGAGAGGAGATATTCTCGATCCCTCCAAACGTTTACGATCGCAATCGTAAAATAAACAAAAACATAAAGATCCGCCAGAAAAAGAAAGATAGAGAGTTCTTGGCTCTGCGGCTGCTCGTAAAAGGTAGCGATCGGAATCGCGAGCAAAAAAGGCCCCAAAAAGTTCCAATAATAGTAAAGGGGGAGTTCCGTATATTTACGGAAAATCATCGAAGAAATGAGAAAAACGAAGGTTCCGCTGGCGGCTAACGCAATGATATCGATTAGAAATAAGAACTTGGAAAGCCAGAGATGACTGACCAGACGTAGGCTATTTTCATCGATTGCTTGGAAAACCGCCGTTAAAATTAACACATACGATATCAGATGATCGATTTGTTTTTTGGCTCGAATCCAATTTCCAATTCCCAGAATCAAAGCAAATCCGGCACCGAACCGAATGAGGCTGATCGAAAACGTTTCATTTAAGAATGAATCTAAATCAATATTCACCATAACTCTTCATGTTCTATTTTGTTATTTTTTGATTTCTTTGTATGAAAAACTAAAGCAAATCTTTTATAAAATCAAAATACATTAAATTCTTATTTTTGAAAAGAAGAAATTAAATTTTAAAACGAATTCTATTTATTCTTCGCAAATTTTATAAAAAATAGATCATTCTATTTTTAAATAATAAGATTACGATCTGATTTTAAGTTACAATATAAAAAATGAATATTAAAGTATTATTGTTATTTGAGACATTTATATATAGAATCAAACTTTTTGTCGTAAGAATCAGATACTTTTATGAATAAAAAATTAAACGTCCGACACGAAATTTACTTTGGTTGGTTCTGATTATAATGTGCATGCTAGCGTTTTTAAATGATGATTGTTCATATTTTAAACCGAAGAAAGTCGTATCTGTAAAATTATTTCTTTTTTAGGAGGGGAGATGCGGATTCCAAAAACTGCAATTCAAATGGTAAAAAAAGATTCTTCAAAATCCAAATTGTCTTGCGCGAAAATTTATAATTTTAGCGGGAATTAGTTTTCCAAAAATATTTGTAAGAAGAATCCGATTCTTTGGGAATTTATTGATTCTTACTGAAATTCAAAAATAAATCTGACTTCAATTTATATTTTGGAAAGAAAATTTAAATATAGAAGAATTAGGTCAGTTTTCAAAGGACAGTTTTGACAAAAAAATAAAACTATGAATTTTAAAAAGAAACTTCTCGGATTCTATAAAAATCCAAACAAAAATTACTGAAGGCCCATTCAAAAAATAGAAAATTTGAGTTTCTACATTTGCGGTGAGTGATGCTCATTTTTGATTTGCGTATTCCTTAGGTTATAAAGTGAAAGGAAAGAGACGTAGATTACTGTAAAATTTCAGAATGCTTTCTCGATTTCATGATGTTCCTTTGGATCGCGATCTCGACCCTCGAACCTACAGTTATGCGTTGTATAACTTCGAAGGAGATCTTCTCTATTCGGATGCAGATTACGATTCCCTTCGGAAGTTGGATTCAAAGTTGCAACGAGCGATCGAAAGATTTTTGGAATATGGAAATCTCTATGCACACGGAGCCGGGATTCGAAAAGTTAGGAGGGAACGTCGGATCCAATTGATCGTTCGTTCGGCTTTGGATCGAGTTTACAAGGTTAATTTTGAAATCAATTCTAAGAGTAAGGTAGTTTTGGTCCATATTGAGTCTACGACACAGGCCTCGATCAATTCCGAAAAAAGCCGACTTCAGAGATTTCGTTCTCTGAGAAACAATTTACTCCGTTCTCTCAAATTGCAGAGTACCTATTTTTATCTCGTAAATATCGAAATTTACAATCATCCCTTTTTGCATCAATTTGAGAATCAGATCTATGAGGCCGTTTTTTTGGATTTACACGCAGAATTTCTAACGATCACGAATTCTCAAAATTTAGGCTTTCGAGTTTCGACAAATCAGATTTTCTTTTCCTACCAGATCAATAAGCCAGATGTGGATATCAATTGGATTCCATCGAGTTTGATTTCCTATATGAAAAATACGATTCAAGTGGAAGGATATGAATTCCATCTCAAACTTTCTATCGGCGGATATCACACTGCGGAACCGAATGCGGCGCCTCTCCAGATTCTTCGGGGACTTAGAAACAACTTAAATCAAGTCATCGAATATCCTTTCAGTCGTTATGCGACGGAAAGTCAGAACGATTCTTCTCAGATGATCGCAACGTATTTGTCCTTGAGAAATTCGGTTCACAAAAAAGAACTTTTTCTTCAGTATCAGCCGATTCTCTCCGCGGATACGAGAACCTTGCATTCTTTGGAAGCCCTTTCTCGCTGGAATCAAACCGAAAAAGGAATGATCAGCCCCGATATTTTCATTCCTCTTGCAGAAGAATCGGGTTTGATCAGTTCCATCGGATCCTGGGTGATTCACAAAGCGCTTCGAGATTTTACGGAATTGAAACGGAAGAATCCGTCTTCGAACTTTATTTGTTCGATCAATGTGTCTCCGTTTCAGCTCAAGAATCCGGAATTTGCGGACAATCTTATATTCTATTTTTCTAACTTAAATCTTCCTCCGCCTTCGGTCATCTTGGAAATTACGGAGAGCCGTTATGAAGAGACACCTCTGATCATAGAACAAATGTCCATCTTGCGAAAATTCGGTTTTCAAATTGCGATCGATGATTTTGGGGTGGGGAATTCTAACTTTTCAAGGATTGAAAAGATCGAAAGCGATTACGTAAAATTAGATAAGAGTTTGATCTTGGGGACCGATTCCAATGCGAGCAAAAGGAGTGTTCTCAGGGCGATCTCGCAGGTTTTACTTTCTCTGGGTAAAAAGACCGTCTTTGAAGGAATCGAAAACACGACCTTGGAAAAAATTGCAATCGATTGCGGCGCAAATTATCTGCAGGGATTTCTTTATGGGAAACCTTCCAATCTTTACGATCTTCCGTTTCTTACTCTTTCGGATGTGAAGTGAAAAAAATCAGGAATGCAATGGGCAATCTAAAAAGGATACTAAAACCGAGAAAAGTATCTGTGAGAGTTCTTCCAGCATTCTCCATTTTGTCATCTTTTGTTTTTTGAGTGATAGTCTTTCCGTTTTAAACGAATTCCCACGGTTTTCGGTTAGGAGATAAGTTCTCAGTTAAAGTGCCCCATAACGTAGATTTTACGTTAGCCCTTATCGATTTTCGCATATTTTTGTTAGGCGAAGTAGGAACTCATACAATTTCATTTCCTCTTTGTAAAAGGAAGGGCGCCAATAGTAAAAAAGTGTTCCTTTTATAGAATGCGGCGAACATTCTTCGGAATCGATCTATTCTATAAGCATCGAGCTTCGGAATGGAAATTCTATGAAATTCCTTCTTCGGCTTATTGTTTGAACAAGACCGCATAACGTGATTTCCAATTTGATGATTTAAGAATCATTTCAAAAATTCATTATGGCGGCTTGTGCGAAAGAATATCGATTGAGTGAGGGTGCAAATGCAAGTTAGCAACGAATTTGTTCTATTCGATGTGCGAGGAGCTTCCACAAAGACAATGTGGATCAAACTCTCCGGCTCCGTGGACAATCGTTCCATCGTGAACGTTAGAGATGTGATTTTGTCCGTTTTGGACGATTTTCCAGGAATTTATATTCTGGATCTCAGTCGAATTGAAAACGAGGATTTTCCAAATCTTACAAACTTTCGGAAGATGATCGCCGATTCAATCCGTATCAATCAAAATTGTATTCTTCTCTCTGAAAGTAGGAAGTTGGAATTGTGGATCGAAAACTATACGATCTTTAACGGAACCTATTTGGCAAAGAATTCCAAAGAGTTGAATCAACTGATTGAGAAACGGTTGGATCAGAATTTTCTTTTTGCAAATGTTTCTTCCGAAGAACCGGACATTCGTTTGCATTTAGACTACTTGATTCAAGACGGTTCTTGACCCAAGAAGAGGGTTTTGATTCTTATGTTTTTGAAAATTGAAAAGTCCCGTCCGGATTTGGAATCGACGGGCTTTGTACGATCCACCTACTGCTCAATCGAGAGTAGGTTTTTTAGGAAAGAAAGACTTTGAATTTTAGTAACTCAAGGTTTTATCGACGGCCGCATCCAAGTCGATAGTCATCGAGATCAGTTTGTCCAATCGTGTGAGCTCGAAAATTTTCATGATGGAACTCGGAATCGAATAAAGAATCAATCCACCCTTTACCTGTTTCATCAATCGTGCCTGTGTGCTGATCAAAGCAGCGAGGCCGGACGAATCGATATGTGTCACTTCGGAAAGATCTAGAAGAAGCAAAGTGTCCCCACCGTCGATTCTTTCGGAAAAAACGTCTTTCAATTTTTTTGAGGAGAAAATATTAATTTCTCCTTTTGCCTTTATGACGCTGATATTCGGTTTGAGTATGTGATGTACATGAGAGTTTTTTACGACCTCTACGGAAAGTTCATCTTTCGAGTTGTTGGTTGTTTCCATTGTATATTCCTAAAAGCTGATATTTATTTTCATTTCAATTTTTTGATCTTTTTCAACCGAAGGCCGTAATGGGAGCTCCGTCTCTTGAAATAAGAATTCGTAAGTAACGGGGAAAGTCAAAAGTGTTGTATTCAAAAGATAACTAAAAGCCAGAGAAAGGAGAAACATCTGGTTGAGTTGTTTGTGCTTTTGAAACTGTTCATTTTCGGATTCGAGCCAGAGAAAGGAACCGTTCCCTTGCGGTACCAATGTGGGCGGCCCCGAATTCGCCTTTTGGGCCGCTATAAATTCGTGCAGGGCTCCCGTTGCAAAAAAAGCGGTCAATCCCATAAGAGTGAATCCGGATTTACGATGCCCTTGATTTTTCAAATAATATCCCGGGATTAAGTAATCGACGAAAGTTATAGCTTGTTCTTTCGGGTTTTCTTCTTTTTTTTCGGGGGATTTTTCTTCCAAAACGTACGTAATTGCGAGAATTTCCTTTCGTGCAATTTCGAACGGTTCGGTTCCGGACGCTCCTTGGACGAAGACGGATTCTCCATTTACCTTTTGGATCGTGGATGGAATGTTTTGATTTTGTATGGAGGAAATCAAAAGTCGGAAGCCTGTTTGTGAAAGTTGTTCCAATATTCTTGTAGACGGCTCCTCGAGGGTAAGATCCTTCAAGTCTTGTAAAGAAATTCTTAGATAACGGTTTTTTTCGTCCATGTAGTAGGCGGTTTGTGAACTCAATTTAAGAAGTTTTAATCCGCATTTTCTTTCCGCTTCGATTTTCGGGGTGAAACAAAGTCGGTTTCCCAGATCTTCAAAAAACAATTCTAAGATATCCTTTTTTTCGATCTTTTTTTCCGTTCCGTTTGTGATGATTACGATGTGATCGTTATGACCTTCGGATTCTTTCCATTCTCCCGTGACAACTTCTCCGGATTTGAGGACAACCCGATGTGCTATCAATTGTTCGGTAAGAATCGAACAGATTAGGATTAAAAGAAGAACCCATTTCATTTTGAAAGCTCGATTGTGATTGGCGTATTGAGATCGATTTTTTTTTGGAGTTTGTTTTCGATAAAAGTAATCGATTGATCGTCTTCGAAGATCGCCTTCTGAAAGTGTGTGATTTTGGAATCTTTTACAAATTTCAGTTTGGAAGTTCTCATCGGCTTTTTGTCCAGAGTGATGGATTGAATCGTATAAGTAGGCAGTGTGATCGGGAAATGTGTGGAGAAAAGTTTGGTCTTGTCTCCTTCGATTACGATTCGCTCGCCGTAGACGGGTGGGGCGCCCGCGATGTGGACCATGATGTAATTTCGAACTTCGGCCGCCTTGGCTTCTTCTTCCGCTTTTTTTAGAAAAGCCTCCGAGTCGGAGATAATTTCCTGTATCGGAGTTTTGAGAGCTTCTTTGGACGCGACGGATTCTTCGTAAGGAGAAGAGTCTTCTTCTTTTGTGTGTTTTAATTTTTCCGCTGAAGACTTGATCATGGCCGCCTCGCTTACGTCTCCGAGACGCTGCGCATTCTTATCCGAAATCCTGGCGATTTCACTTCCCGCGTTGTAGTAATGCCCCAACATCAAAAGACGTCGATTGGCCTTGATCGCAATCTCCTTGTCCTTGTCGGAGAATGCGAGTTTTGCATACTCCGTGATCGCTTCGTTTTGGTTCCCCGTTTTTTCGAGAGAATACCCCCGGAGGTATTTCATTTCCGAGGAATGGAGTTCGATCTTTGCGATTTCCTCCAAAACCTTTACATAATTTCCTTTCGCAAAATAGGCACGAATTTTTGCTTCGGGACTTTCAAAATTGGCTTCGATTTCCTTTGCGTTTTCTTTGGATTTGAGAATCACTCCGGTCAAAATTTCCGCGTCGTTTGCAAAGCTGCTTCCCGGATTGTTTTCCGGAACCTTCCTCAAGTCCTGGAGCGCCGCGTCCAATTCTCCCTGGGCCGCCAAACAAAATCCTTGGTGCAATAGAATGAATCCGCTTTCTTCGCTTCCTTTGGGAAAGGAAGAAAGGGCCTCTTCGTAGGCGTTGTAGGCGTCCTTATAAGCCTGATTCCTTTCCAAACGGAAGGCACGTTCCAAGGCGCGAATTTTCGAAGAATTGAGTTCAAAGTGGATCGGCGGTTTTCCGGTCACAAAACGAACCGCGTTTATCAGGGCCGAACCCAGATTCTGCCAGAAGTTGGTTTCAAAAGAATGGAGCTGGTCGCTTTCGATAAGGTTGCTCTGGAGATTGTTGAGATTCATCTCGACTCTTAGATTTTCTTTGTTGGAAAGAATACTTTCAAACTTGGATCTTAGAATATCGCTGGAAAAGGAAAAGTTCAGAACTTTTCTTTTTTCCAGAATTACCTTGAGCTCGAAAAGTTTCGTATCCAGGACGATCAAACCGAAAAATAGGATCACCAAAAAACCGATGATCGCGATGAAGGCGCTTTTTTTCATTCTTAAGAAATCTCTAATATTCCAAAAGTAACGTCGTCCGGAAAATGATTCGCAAAGGAGCGAAGTTCCGTTTGTAAACGGTGAATCAATTCTTCCGAGGGAAGTTCGGCGTATTTCTGAAAGGTTTCTAAAAGGCGATCGTCTCCGAATTGTTCTTTGGCCGGGCTTTCAGCGTCTAAGATTCCGTCCGTATACACGAGGATTTTGTCCCCCGGTTCGGTTTTGATTTTCAAAACTTGGTATGGATCGGGAATTCCGATTCCTAAAACAAATCCGGTGGAATTCAAGGTTAGAATCGTTCTTTTGGATTTGCGGAAGTAATAGATCGGGTTGTGGCCGGCGCTGCAGAAGTAGGCGAACCCGTTTTTTTCGAAGAGGAAAAAAATCCCGGTCGCAAAAAAGGTGCCTTGTAAGGTTTCAAACAGATTTTCGCTGAGTCTGCCCAATACTTCTGCGGGGTTGATCGTTTCTTTGAGGATGTCACGCATATTGTAATGAATGATGGAAGTGATCAGGGCGGCCGAAACCCCGTGTCCGGTCGCATCCGCCAAAAAGAATGCAGTCCGAGTCTCGTTGATCTCGACGATTTCGTAAATATCTCCGCTGACTTCGCGCATCGGCTGATAGTGAATATGAGCTTGAAGAAGATTGAATTGTTTTTGTTTCCCGGGAAGAAAACATTCCTGAACGTTTTTTCCGATTTCCAATTCGGTTTGAATCTGAGTGTTTTTCAGTTGTAACGTTTCGAACTGAGAGGAAATTTTTTCAGCCATCCCATTGAAGGTATTTCCCAAAACGTCCAACTCGTCTTGGGCGTTTTGTTTCCAAGAAACTCTTGCTTTTAGATCTCCCGTCGCCATCGTCTCGCTGACCTCTTTCAAAAGAAAAAGACGGATAAAAATTTTACGATAGAGAAAGACTCCGAAAAGAATTTGAAACGTAAAACCCCAGACCAAGAGAAGCCCGAGTTGGATATAAAGAGAACGCAGTCGATCGATCATCTCCCGCATTTTGATTTCGGAAATTAAGAACGTTTTCGGATTGAGAAAAAAAATCAGATGTACGATAAACTGATCCGTATCCAGTTCGATATCGTAAGAAGTATTGAGCGCGGCCTTGGCGCTGGAAATTTTACTCAGCTTGGATTTGAGATCGGAGAGGGGAGAAACCGCTCCGTTGGAAAGAAGCGTTTTTGTTTTTTCCAAGGAGCTGTCTTCGATTTCAAGAACCGAAAAATGACTGAGACCGATGCTGAAAAGTTTACTCTGAAATTCGTGGATCTGGGAAGGATCTTGATAATCGACATTGCCGAAAGATTCTATCTTTTTAAGAATTTCCCTCGCGACCCGATCCGATTCCAGAGTAAAATTCGAAATCAAAAGATCTGTTTGATTTTCGAAAATCATAACCGCGACAAACGTCAGGTTCACCACGGTTAGGATCGTATAAATAACGATAATCTGTAATCGAAGAGACTTCTTCATGATCCAGATAGATTATCGTTTTTATCATTTTAAAAATCACTGCATGCTATAAATTGGCCTCTTTTGTTTTCGTTGGATCGGATGCAAACTTTATTCCGTTTCCGCAGTCAATTCTTGCACCCGATTCTTACCCAAGAACCAATAGTAGAGAGC
Source organism: Leptospira ainlahdjerensis (assembly GCF_016919175.1). Classification (GTDB taxonomy): domain Bacteria; phylum Spirochaetota; class Leptospiria; order Leptospirales; family Leptospiraceae; genus Leptospira; species Leptospira ainlahdjerensis. The sequence continues at coordinate 219,542 of NZ_JAFFPU010000044.1, forward strand.
CGGGACCGCAAATCGGCTGAGAATCGTTGCCGCAATCTCTCCGAAGATCAGAGAAACCGCGAGTCCTTGGAAGATTGGATCCAAAAGCATGATCGCACTTCCCACTACGACGGCGGAGGCCGTGAGAAGCATCGGACGAAACCGAACCACACCCGCGTCGATCACCGCTTGTTTGAGGGGTTTTCCAAAACGAATCTCAGATTCTATAAAGTCCACAAGAATGATCGAATTTCGCACGATGATTCCCGCTCCGGCGATAAAACCGATCATCGAAGTCGCCGTAAAATACGCTCCCGTAAACCAATGTCCCGGTAGAATTCCGATCAAAGAGATCGGAATCGGAGCCATGATGATCAGAGGTAGGAAATAATTTTTAAACCAACCGAGCACGAGAACATAGATGAGAATCATCACAAGTGCGAAAGCTCCTCCCAAATCCCGGAAGACTTCGTATGTGATAAACCATTCTCCGTCCCATTTTACGAAGACTTGGTCGGTGTTGCGCGGAGTTTCGGCGGTTCCGGTCGGATAGAGAATTTTAGGAGCCAATCTAAGAATTCCGTAAACGGGAGCTTCTTCTTCTCCGTAAAACTCGCTCGTGACGTATTCCACCGATCTCAGATTTTTTCGGTTTAACGTTAGGTTCTCTCGAATATAAGGATTTTTTAATACACTTTCGGAAGGAATCGATCCGCTTTCCATCGAGGACACGGTCATCGGACGAAAAGGCGACTGTGAAGAACGAATTCTATCCGATACCGAAAGGTCCACCGTGATCTCTTCCGGATGAATCGCTTCGGATAGGGATAGAATCGGACTTTCCGAAAATAAAAACTGTCCGTCTCTCGCGATCGTTTCCGAACGAACCCCCAAGATTCCTCCAAGATTGGAATCAAAAGGGTAGACGATCTTCGGTCTTCCGGGGCGGAGACTCGAATCCAGGTCGGCGACTCCTTCTTGTTCGGAGAGAATTTTGTGAATTTCCGCCGCTGTTTTTTTTCGTTCCGTTTCGTTCGGTCCGTAGATTTCTGCGACAAAGGTTGCGAGCACGGGTGGTCCGGGCGGAATTTCCAATACCTTTGTGATCGCGTTTTCCATTCTTCCGAAGTTTGCGATTTCGTCCCGCAATGATTCTATGATCTCGTGACTTTTGATAGAACGATGTTCTTTCGATTTGAGAACCACGTGAAGATCGATCTGCCAATCCGATTTTCTAAGAAAACTGTGTTTGACCATTCCCGAAAAGGAAAAAGGGGCAGCTTCTCCTCCGAAGATTTGCACCTTTTCCACATTCTCATTTTTTAATATTCCTTCTGCGAGAATTTTGGATCGATCGACGCTTTTTGTAAGCGGGGTTTTCGGATCAAAGTCGATCAGCACTTGGAACTCGTCTTTGTCGTCAAACGGAAGCATCTTTACCTTTACGGCTTTGAACGCGACCAAGGAAGAGGCGAGTAGAAGAAGTCCTACGATCCCGGCTCCGAATTTGAGAGAGTTGACTTTCGACGCCAATAACCAGTTTACGACTCGAATGTAGATGCGATCCAGTTTGGAAATTTTTTCTTTCTCGGAATGTGCGTGTGAAGTTTTTAGAAGGCGAACGCTGACCCAAGGGGTTACGATAAACGCGACCAATAAGGAAAGAATCATCGCAAGACTCGCTCCGACGGGGATCGGTTTCATATACGGACCCATGAGCCCTCTCACAAACGCCATCGGAAGAATCGCCGCTATCACAGTAAAGGTCGCGAGAATGGTCGGATTGCCCACTTCGGAAACGGCTGCGATCGTGGATTCTAAGATACTCTGTTTCGGATTTTCCTTAAGGTGCCGCTCTATGTTTTCTACGACTACGATCGCGTCGTCGACTAAGATTCCGATCGAGAAGATAAGAGCAAATAACGTGACTCGGTTAAGAGTATAACCCAAGAAGTAGTAGAGCGCCAAGGTCAGAGCCAAGGTCACCGGAATTGCGACCGAAACCACGACGGATGCGCGAAATCCCATCCAGAGCGCGATTAAGATACTCACCGAAACCGTGGCGATCAAAAGGTGTTCGATCAATTCTTTGGACTTCGCATCCGCTGTCGATCCGTAGTCTCGGATCACGGACATCTTCACGTCTTTGGGAAGATTTTTTCCGAAACTTTCAGCCCTTTCTAAAAGTTCTTTAGAAAGAGGAACGACGTTGGTTCCTTTTCTTTTGGAGAAGCTGATCGTCACCGAATTTCTTTCCTTTGTGTCGATATTTTTGTCGTAGAGGATTGACTGCTTGTTTCTTTCTTGCGCGCCTTCCACGATTTCAGCGACGTCGGAGACTCGGATCACGCGGCCTCCGCGTTGTGCTACCGGTAGAGATCGTACGTCTTCCAATTTGGAAATCGCAGTTCCCACTTCAACGTCGAATTTTTTTTCTTTCCCCCAGTTTTGTCCGACAGGAAGAAAGGTATCGTTGAGTTTGAGAGAATTGGCGATGTCCGAGATGCTGATCCCGGAGCGATTCATTCTGGAAGGATCCGCGATCACGCGCACGGATCGTTTTCTTCCCCCCAAAAGTTCCACTTTGGAAAGATCCGGAGTTCCCGAAAGTTCTCTCGCCAAAGGTGCGACTAACGTGCGTAATGAATAATCGTCTCTTTGATCGGAGCTGAAAGTAAGTGCTAAAAACGGAACGTCGTCTATCGTCAAGGATCGAACAGTCGCCTGTGACACGTTAGGCGGCAATTCCCTTTGGACTTCCATGAGTTTATGATGGATTTTGACCAGAGAAGGTTCCAAGGGTTGGCCGACTTCGAAACGAACCGTGACGATCGTGTTGTGATCCCCGCTCGCGGAATAAACGTATTCGACTCCTTCCAATCCCCAAACCGCTCTTTCGACCGGTTCTGTGACTTTGCGTTCCACTTCGTAACGGTTAAAACCCGGAGCCGAAAGTTGAATGTCTATCATCGGCACCGAAATCTGCGGCTCTTCTTCTTTCGGAGTCAGATAGACCGCGATGATTCCTAAAAAAAGACTCGAGAAGATAAGAATCGGAGTGAGTTTGGAATGAACAAACGCGAGCGCGATTTTTCCTGCGAATCCGGTCTTTTGTGGTTGTTTATCTTTCATTGGAATTTCCTCTTTTTGCGTAGATGGAGAGTTCTCCTCGGATTCTCAGATATTCCGATTCCGAGGCGCTTTTCATTTTGAGAAGATTGACCATCGCCGAAAAAGATTCCGCAAGTTGAGGAGCCTGGATCGTTCCGTTTCGGAAGAGCTTTTGGGATACCTGCAATTGCTCCTCCTGGAGCCGAACCGATTCTTGGATGGATTTTAAATTTTCAGAAAGTGTCTTTTCTTGTTGGAGAAGAATTCTAAAATTACTTTCTTCTCTGAGTCGGATCTCCTCCGATTTCTTTTTCGCACCTTCCGCCTTTACCTTTGCTTCGTCTAACGCGCCTATGTCGGAGGGGCTGAGTAGATTCATCTGTAGATAAATTCCAGCGTTGTAGGAATTGGCAAAATTCCGATTTCCGTCGTAAGCGTATGTTTCCGCGTAAGCGGCGACCTTCGGTAAGAATTTGGATTTTTCGGAATTTACGGATTCTTTTGCGCCGTCGGCATAGGCTGAATATGCGTCCGCGAGAGGCGTATGACCCGATTCTGCTTCCGAAGGAAGAGGGAGATACTCTTCCACAAATTTAAGAAGCGAGTTCTTTTTCGGTTTAAAATCCTCGGGAAGATCGACCGCGAGAAAGTGAAGAGTTTCTTCCGCGCTTTTTTGAACGGTTTCCGATTCTTTTTTAGAAACATCTAATATGAGCTGTAAGGACTTTAGAGCCAAAGATCCTGAAAACCCGACGAGATTGGAGCGGTTTCCGATTTGATACTGGCTCAAGAAGTCGGAAATTTTACGGTGAAGATTTTCGGCGATCTTTCCGTTTTCTTCGGCGAGAAGAATCGATTGATAAGCGACGGCTGCGTTCGAATATTCACGAAAACGAATATACTTTTCTTCCGCGTGAACCGCGTTGAGTCGTTTTTCTTGGATCAGACTTGCGGATGATTTGGCGCCTCCTTCGTAGAGAGGAAGTTCGATCCCTAAGGTTCCTCTCGCGTAGGTTTGAGAACCCGGATTGTTGAGAGTGTCTTTTGCAAAAATGTTAGCGGTATTCGAATTCAAACCGGTGTAGGGTTGGTTATTCGTATCCAAATAATTGGAAGGTTGAGAACGGACGCTCGCGGTGGAAAAGTCGGATTGGGTCGCCGATCTTTGTCCGAGTTTGCCCATAAAATTCAGTGCCGGGTCGTTTGTCTGAAAGGAGCGGACGTCGGCGTAGACTTTTGGGAGCCAGTGTTTTTTAGCTCGGTCCTTGGAGATTTCTGCAGCTTGAACTTCCAGAGCCTTGGATTTCAAGTTGGGAGCTTGGGTTTGAATTTTTGACCAGACTTCCGAAAATTCAAGAACACTTTCTGCGCGAACCTCGCCCCAAAAGGGCGAGGCCAGAAAGGTTATGAGAATCGGAAGAATTCCTAAAAAGGATTTCATCTGTTTTCTCCTTTGATCTCAATCAGAGAAGGGATTCCGCAACCTTTGAGGATCAACGACATAGGACAAAATCCCGCAAACGCAAAAAGGACCATGTTGATTCCAACGAGGAAATTCAAAACATATCCCCAGGGATTTACAAAGAGCCCTAAAGTAATTCCTATCAAAGACACGGTTCCACCGATTAAAAAAAGCAACCTTTCTCTATACCAGCTGTTCATCTTGTTCTCCTTTATATACCCCAGCGGGTATATAATAATTGACATACCCTATGGGGTATATGTTTTTTGAAAGTGAAATTTTATTTTATAGGACGATAAACAGAGCGGATTTTATCAAAAAAACGGAATATCCGATCGGGAACGAAAGGAAAGCTTGAATTCGGTAGTAACGAGACGGATTTGCGGGAAGCGCAGCTCAAAGATTTTTGGACGCCCCACGAAAGAAATTCCCGTATTTTTCGGTCCGTAGAAAGAATACTACGGCGGGCACTGGGAGAATCTCTGAAATTCTTAATTTGTAAGCTTTAGGAAAGTCTTAGAATGACAGAAATCGCCATTCTAAGACCGAATGGGAGATTTTGATTAGAGAAAAAAAGCGGCCTTGATCGCAGTCCTGACGTTTTCCATATTCGGATTTTTTTTATTTTCCAAGAGACAACGATCCATGTATTCTTGTACATAAGCTTCCCCGAATTTTTTGAGGGCTTGGCTCGCCGCTTTTAACAAGAGTAAAGTTTTTTCGCAGTCCATTGAATCGTTGATAAGACCTTTTTCGACGGCGTCGAGTTGGCCTTTGATCCTGTGGATCCGGTTGACGAGGAGTTTGGAATCTTTTTCCTTCTTCATAGCCATATACCATACGGGGTATATTTAGCGTCAATCAAAATCGAATGGTTTTGTTCGGGCTCCGATTTTCAGACTAAAAGAATATTGTTTTTCGGGTTTAAAAAGAGATTCGAATGCGAATCAAAAAAATAAAATCTTCGGAGCGATATCGATTCAGTTTTTGTTCGAAGAAATGTTCTGAAAGACGGCGTTCACAATGATAGGGAGATCGTCTAACGCGGAAATTTTTCCCGTTAACTTCCAGGTATGAAGAACACCTTCGTAACACGCAAAAACCCTTCTCGCTAAAAGTTTCGGATCCGCGTTTTTAGAAACAAAACCTTCGTTCTGCCAATCGGAAAGATAAGAGGCAAGGATATCGATCGTCTTTAAGGAAACTCTTTTGGCTTCCTCCGAAATGGAATGGGAAGTGGAGGCGATTTGTGCGACCGTGTTTGCCATCGGACAACCTGCGAATGAGCTGTTTCTTGTTTGTCTTCTTAAAATCTGAGTCCAGGCTTGGATGAATTCTTGCGGATTGGTCGATCTAGATTTAAGTTTTTCCAAAAGAATGAGTTGTTCCTCTCCGTAGAATTCGATGTATGCACGACCGAGATCGTCTTTGGATGGAAAATGGTCGTAAAAACTCGCCTTTGCGGTTTTGGATTCCTGGATGATCTGATTGATTCCCGTGTTCCCGTAACCTTGGGATTGGAAAAGCCGAACTGCGGTTTCTAAAATTCTAGATTTCGGTCCGGATTCTCTACTTGACATTTTTGATTCCATTTGATGAAATAGCAGACAGACTTGTCTGTCCAAAGTCCTTCTTCTTTCATCAAACCGGGAGAAGGAAGAAAACGCAAGTCCAATTTGGAGTTTTTATGTCATCAAATGAAATCGCGGAAGCCGAGTTTGTAAACGTCGCCGGAATTGCGACGACAGTAGAAGAAGCCGTCCGAACCAGACACAGCGTTCGAGACTACGAATCTAGGCCGATCGAAGAGAGCGTATTGCAGGATCTCTTTCAAAAATCGCTCCGGGCCCCGAGTTGGAAAAACAGCCAGCCCTGGAAGGTGCACGTCGTAAGCGGAGAGAGAAGGGACAAGATGGCAAGTCTACTTGTGGAAAGAGCCAAACAAGGAGAACCGGTACCTGACACGATCTGGCCTGCGTCCTTTCCTGCGAGCGCGAAAAAAAGGATGTTCGATCTTGGAATGAAAATCTACGGAGTTGCCGGGATCGAACGTAAGGACAAGGAAGCAAGAGACAATTTTATGCTTCGTAACTTTGAATTCTTCGGAGCGCCTACGGCGGTCTTTATAACGACCGAATTCGATTTGAACTTTTATATCGCTCTCGATATTGGATGTTATTTGAACACTCTAATGTTACTCGCCCGCGGTTACGGTTTGGGATCGGTTCCTCAAGCTGCGTTATCCGCCTTTCCTGAAGTGGTGAGATTGGAGTTGGGTCTTTCCGAATCGGAGAAGGTTGTTTGTGGATTGAGCTTGGGATATCCGAAGGAGAATTCCGATCTCAATCGTTATCATACGCCGAGAGAATCGACCCAAGATATCGTGCGGTTTTACCGATAGAAAAAATTCTCCCACCTATTTTTTTGCAGAGGGATAATTAGATCGGATCTGAATAAGGTATATTTTAATTTTCTAGAAAGTAGAATATTGAAATATACTAAATAATAATTTAGTCCTGAAGGACGAAATCGAGAACGTTTTAACGAGTCTTTTTGGGCGGAATGGTTCGAGAAATTTTGTAGGAGCTCCTACGCGGGAATTTTTACTTGCAAAATTAGGATTTTGTGATATAGGAAAGTTTGCCGTGGTTTTTTCCGCCACCCGCCCCACCACCCAAGATCAGGGCGGGGCGCGCCGCTTTCACAGTAGAGTTGTCGGAGTTCCGACAGAATTCTCTTGGGATTCCGATGATCTTTTTTTTTTCGAAAGTTCTTTCTACGGAAAGTCGTAGATTTGGACTGATCTGAAAAATTTATTTTCTCCAATGAGATTTCTCGAACTGGAAGAACAAATCTTTTCGAATCGGAAAACCCGACTTCTTCGATCGTCCTCCTCAATGAAGAAGTGTAATCGAGCGGCCTATAAATCCGACAACCGTAAGAAGGACCAAAAACAATCCAAGGGAGAGAAGCGCAATGCTGAGTCCGGTTGGGGTGTCCCAACTATACCATTTTCCAAGCGAAAGCTTGACGGAATCTTCGATTTTTTTGTCTTGTGAATTCATAAGAAAGCTCCTTATGTCCTTTTCTTTTTCTAAAATAGTAAGAACTAATAAGTATCTTAATGAATCTAAGTAAATATGTCAACTGATAATCTGAAATATTCTTCTCGTGAGGAGCTCCTACAGAGACTTGCCATAGTCAGCCACCGAACGAGCAATGCAACTGTCCTCTATCACCAAGCGGCGGCTGAAAAATTCGGGCTGAATGCGACGGATATGAAAACCCTTCCTCTTTTGGAAGGAGGTCCGATTGCCGCCGGAAAGCTGGCGGAATCCTTAGGGTTGACCACAGGCGCCGTCACTTCGGTGATCGATCGTCTCGAAAAGGTGGGGCTGGTTCGAAGAATCGCCGATCCGAACGATAGAAGAAAGGTCGTCGTGGAATTGATTCCGGAAGCGATGCAAGAAGCCGAAAAGATCTATTCTCCGATGGGAAACTCGATGATGAATCTCTTCCAAAATTACAAGGACGAAGAACTGGAATTCATCATTCGATTTCAAGAAGAGGCAATAAAAATTCTCATTGAAGAAGCGATTCATCTGAGAAATCTCCCGAACCCCAAAAAAAATCCTTAGATAAAGTATATTCCACTATTATTAAGTGTTTTGAAAATCCATACGTCGGCTTTTTCAAGAACACGCTTCGAGAGAAAAAGAAAGGGTTTGAAATTCTGGGAATTCCGATTCTTTAGTAAATCCGTTTCGGAAAAGTAACGGGACTTCGAGATTTTTTTTGGAAAGGCGGATAAGATTCTCATTTTTGGAACACCTTAAGGATTGCAGAAGGAATTATTCTTGTAAGGACAAATGTTGAATTGGGGATTCTTTGGATGGAAATTTATTTCCTCTTTTTCATAATGGATTCTAAATTTGAATCCTGTAGGTTTTGGAGAATTTAATGTCCGAAATTTTAGTGATCTTCACACTTCTGATTCTTTCCCCTTTGGAACTCAAGCTGATCAGCGAAAGGATCAACGTCCGCACGGGCGTTTCCGAAGGGAAATCTGAATTTTTTTTCAAAAATACCAAAAGTGGTTTTTCTTTGATTGGGGATAAGATGTCCGCTTTAAAAGGAAATGAACCTTCCAGAGATTGTATCATCAATCTTTCCGAACAGGAAGGAGGTTTTTTAGGGAAATCTGTGGACAATTCTCCGAAAAATCTGGGTAAAACCAAAGGACTCGATTCTTCCGCGTTAGCCGATCTTTGTAAAAATGCGTTTGTCAAAAAATAATTCTCAAACTTAAAAAACGAACTCAAAAAGAAAGACCTTCCGGCGTTGGAAAGGATAAGATGGTTTTATTCAAATCGATTTTTATCTTTACGATCCTCATTCTTTCCGAAACGGAACTCAAGCTGATTAGCGAACAGATTGATACAAACTCGACGAAGTCGGAAGGAAAGTTGGAATACACCTTTGAAAATACGAAGGAGGGCGCTCAATTTCTTTCTCAAAAAATGAAGGAGCTCCGAGGAAGCTTTCCTTCGGACGAATGTATCGTCAATCTTTCCCGAAGCGACGAAGGTCATTACGATAAGTGGGTCCGAGATACTCCGAAACATTTCGGAGACATCGGGAATCTAAATCATCTGCAACTCGCCGATCTTTGTAAAAAGGCCCACAGAAAGGAATGATTTTGAAAATTTAAAATCGTTCTTGGTTTTAAAAGAAACAGACTTTGGTTTTGAATTGATTTTCCTGAGGAAAAAAAAGAAACGATAAATCCAAGGTAATCCATTGCTCGGCATTTCCGTAATCCTCTATCTTCTCACAACCATTCTGATCGGAGCGATCGCTTCCCGTTTTGTAAGCGATTCCAAGGACTATGTTCTCGCCGGAAGAAGGCTTCCTCTTTTTCTGGCCTCCTCCGCCTTGTTCGCGACCTGGTTCGGTTCGGAGACCTTGCTCGGCGCATCCTCCCGTTTTGTGGAGGAGGGCATTTTAGGCGTGATCGAAGATCCTTTCGGCGCCGCCCTTTGTCTTTTTTTGGTCGGTCTTTTTTTTGCGCGTCCTCTTTATCGAATGAATATTCTTACTTTCGGAGATTTTTATAAGAATCGTTTTGGGAGAAGGGCCGAAGTCGTTTCGAGCGTTTTTATGATACCGTCCTATTTCGGTTGGATCGCGGCTCAATTTGTCGCGTTAGGAATCATCCTTCATTCTTTGACGGATCTTCCGGTTTCGACGGGAATTTTTTTAGGAGCCGGGGTCGTTTTGGTTTACACGACGATCGGAGGAATGTGGGCGATTTCCCTCACAGACTTTTTACAGACGATTCTAATCGTATTAGGACTTGCTTATCTAGTTTGGGACTTAAGCGTGAAGGCGGGAGGAATCGGCGTCGTTTTAGAATCCACAAAACCCGGATTTTTTAGTTTTGTTCCCGAGATGAATCCGAAAAGTATTTTGGTCTATATCGCAGCTTGGATGACAATCGGGCTTGGTTCGATTCCACAGCAGGATATTTTTCAAAGGGTAATGGCCTCTAAATCGGAAAAAGTTGCGGTTTATTCTTCTCTTTTGGCTTCTTTTTTTTATCTGAGTGTCGCCTTACTTCCGTTGCTTGCCGTTCTTTGTGCGAGAAAGGTTTATCCGGAAATCGCGGCCGGCGACGCGCAGATGATTCTTCCAAAGACGGTTTTGACACACACCGGTCTGTTTACTCAGATCCTTTTTTTTGGGGCGCTTTTGTCTGCAGTGATGAGCACCGCGAGCGGTGCCATTTTGGCTCCGGCTTCCGTTTTAGGAGAAAACGTGATTCGTCCATTCTTAAAAAATCCTTCCGAAAAACATCTTTTGAGAATATTAAGAATTTCTGTTGGAGTGATCACTCTCGTCTCTTTGTCGATGGCGATCACAAAAAGTAATATCTACGAATTGGTTTCCCAGGCTTCGGCTCTGAGTTTGGTTTCTCTTTTTGTTCCTCTGGTCGCCGGGCTTTTTTGGAAACGTTCCACGGGAACGGGGGCCGTGTCTTCCATGATCTGTGGATTTGTCGTTTGGCTATTTTGGAATTTAGGTTCTTTCGAAATCCCCGCTTCGATTCCGGGGCTTCTCGCGAGCTGGATCGCTCTTCACGCGGGGGACTTTTTGGAAAAAAGAGGATACGGTTTTTCGGAACAGGGATAAGGAAAGAATCGAAGAGGATGATTTTTTAGTAGGAGCTTCTACAAAAGAACAAGGACTTCTACTAAAAAAAGGTTATTAAGAATCAACAAGACCCCAATGGGAATTTTAGTATGAGCTCCTACATTGACGACTTTTTACTTGCGACGGGATCCGTAGAGAGCGTTGCGCTGACGCGATCCACCTTCACCCAATCCGGACATAACCTTACCCACAAGTTGAGAGTAAACTGAAACACAAATCTTCCCGTTCTGTTAGAGTTCCTACACGGGACTTTTTACTTGCAAAAAGTATGATTTTCTGATAGAGGAAAGATCGACCGAGGTTTTCCCGCCACCTCTCCCCTCCACCCAAGATCAGGGCGGGGCGCGCGACTTTTACGGAAAGATTGTCGGAACAACGGGGGAATCTCGATTGCGAATCGATTCCAGAAAGAAACCGGAATCTATTTCCTTTTCACGTTCCAGAATTTAGAAGCTCTTTCAAAAAACTACAATCGGAAAAGGAAGAAAAAAATTCCCCAATAATTTCTTTTCCCGTAAGGATCGCCCGTCAAACTATGGTCAAATGAATTTTCGGAGAATTCGATGCCGCCCGTTTTAGACGATTCCATTGCGTTTGAGAGAAAACAAGAATCCCAGACAAAACTGGGAGAAGCCTTTCAAGGACTCTGGATGGAAAATGAAATCAGTTTTGCCATCGCAGGAGGAGGATGTAAGGCGTTTTACGGATTGGGTTTTGGGCATGAGATGAAATCTTGGGGATTAAAATTCCGAGAAGTATCCGGAGTTTCCGCGGGAGCCGCTATGGTTCTCTGTTTGATCTGCGACGGTGAAGAAGAATGTGTCGCTTTCTTCGAAAACATCGTAAGAAAAAATCCTCAGAACTTCTATCTGAGCCGTCTTTTCAAAGGAGAACGTGCGTTTCCTCATGAAGAGATGTATCGAAAGACGATTCGTTTTGGAATGGACTTTGAAAAGATCATGAAATCGGGGACAAAAGTTTTCATCCATACGTTACGCGCCATCCCTAAAAACGATTCTTTGAAGAATAAGTTTCGTCTGGCGAGACTGATCGCCGAAACTGCAAAGGCGTTTTTAGAGGATGAGAGGGACCGTGCTCGAGGTCTTCACACCGAAAGAATGCAGAGAGTTCTCAGAAACTGGAATATGAAAGAGGTTTTGTTTACCGAAAAAGATTTCGACGATCCTCAGAGTGTGGAGCAAATCATTCTCAATTCTTCTTCCGTTCCTCCCGTGGTCTCCGTTCAGAGTCATGGAAAAGAATACTACTTCGACGGGGGATTGACGAACAATCTTCTCTTGGAAGCCTTTCCTCCTGACAGCAAGACGATAGGAATCTACTACGAACCCACGACGATCGTAGGGAAGGATCCAAAGCTTCTCGAGAGATGTTTTTTACAAACCCCTTCCGAGCCATTGCCGATTACTTCCTTTGATTATACCGACCCTGTCGGGGTAAGAGGCGCCTACGAACTCGGAAAACAAGACGCCCGACTTCAGAAGGAAAGAATTTTCGAATATCTAAAAAGAGACTGGGCCAGAGCGGTGTCTTCTCTCAAATCCAGGACAAATTCCTAATTCTGAATCCAAAAAGATCAAACAAAGACGAAAGAAAAACTTTTCCTTTTCGTCTTTGAATCCTTTTTTTTAGATTCGAATTTTTCCCTAAACCCGGAAGAAAATTTTTAGAAGCTCCTACAAGAATCTTTTCGTTTCTCCGGCTTTCTTTTTTTGAAGTGATCGACCATTCGATGAAAGTCGGAGGAGTTCCCACAGATTTTCATCATACCTTACCCAAAAGTCGAGAGGGAGATACAACGAGAAGTGTCCCGAGACAAGGGTTTTGTAGGAGTTCCTACATCGGAATTTGTAATTGTAAATAGTTTGATTTTCTGATAGAGGAAAGTATCCGGAGTTTTTCCCGCCGCCACTCCCCTCCACCCAAAATCAGGGCGGGGCCCGCGACTTTCACAGTGGAGCGTCGTAACTACGACAGTTTTTTCCTTAAGATCCTCTCGCCTTTGTGGGGCAAGGCATGGCTTTCCATATCGGGGCAAAGACCGAAAAGGAAAAGAATGATCCCTTCTTCCATTCTAAGAATAGAATCCGAGAGAAGAATCGAATTCCTTTTCAGGAGTTTAACTTTTTCCGGAGAATCATCCCATCCAAAGAAGAGAACGGAATTTTCGCGTTAGTCGGCATTGTAAACGTGTCAGAAATAAAGGTGCATTCTTAAAAAAAAGAGTTCTTGATCTTAAAATGCCATCAAGACGAGCCTAAATATCACAAAAGGAAGGAGTTATGAAAAAAGAAATTCAAAGCCCAGAAAATGTGTCAGAAACTCCTTGACCGTATACTACAAGGTTTTATTTTTTTCAAACATTTGTGACCCAAGGGGCGAAGCTGTACACTTCCCAAGATTCATTTTTTACTATACATATATTTAGCACTTTTTTACTCTTCCCCTATGCGTTTCTTTTTGGAAAAGAAGGGAAGATTTCTTTTAGTTCGTTTTTCATACGATTCGGAGGCCTATGAGTTCGTGAGGAGGATTCCAAAGGCCAAATGGGATCCGGTAAGGAAGAATTGGGTGCTTCCTTTCTCCGAAGCCAACTTAGACGTATTCCTTAAGTTAGATTCTTCGAAGGTGGTTCTCAAGGGAGAGTTGGAACTCCGAGGTTGGATCAAGACTTTGAGGTTGAAGAATTCTTCCCGGAGAACAATTCAAGCTTACTACTCGAACGTTCTCTCGCTTTTAAAATGGTCGGGGAAGAATCCGAGGGAGATTGAAAAAAAGGATGTCCTCACGTTTTTAGAAGTTTCCTTTCTGGAGAAGAAATTAAGCGCGACGAGTGTTTCTTTGAGAATCCAGGCTTTGAATTCTTACTTTGGATTTTATCTGGGGAAGCCCTGGTTTAAGAATCTTCCAAGGCCCAAGAGAGAACAGAAACTCCCGAATATCCTCTCTCCTGGAGAAGTTTCTAATATTCTAAAGGCTCTTCCGAATCCGAAACACAGGCTTCTTCTCTCTTTTTGTTACGCAAGCGGCTTGCGCGTGAGCGAATTGGTCAAGCTAAAACCGGAAGACATCGACGAAACGAGGAAGAGCCTTAAGATAAGAGAAGGTAAAGGGAAGAAGGACCGTTTTACGATGCTCTCTCAGGCCTGCGCTTCTCTCTGGAAAGAGTTTCGAGAAGCAAACCCTTATGAAGAGTGGGTTTTTCCCGGTCAGGATCCTTCGAAGCCCATTCACATTCGGACTGCGGAGAAAATCTTTGAGATGGCAAGGGAGAAGGCGGGGATCAAAAAGCCTGTGAGCATCCACGGCCTACGTCACGCTTTCGCTACTCATCTTCTGGAAGCAGGAACCAACATCAAACACATCCAATTTTTGTTGGGACACAAAAGTGTAAGGACCACGGAGATCTACACTCAGGTCAGTCAAGTTCGCCTCACCGAAGTTGCCAGCCCTCTCGACCTCCTAAACCTCAAAAAGAATTAGGCGTTTATACGCCCTTCGGTTATCTCTCCTTTTTCGGCGTTTACACGAAAGACGCCAGTGCAATTCTTATATCACACTCAGACAGTTTGAGTTATACGCCATGCTAAATTTGAATCTTATTAATAAAGGAAAATAACATGTCTCGAGCGAAATTTCCTGGATTGCAGGATAAATTTGAAAACTGTTTAAAAGAACAATACAAGGAAAAAAGATTTTTTAATTTTAATGATATAATTAAGGCAATCAAACCTATATATTCAAAATTTGAGATTACTTCAGAACAATTTAAAGATTTAGACTTAAATCTATCAAATTATGTACAACGTGCTCAAGCTAATAACATCATAGTTGGCCTCGGGAGAAAGCAAGGATATAAATTAGCCGACGATGATAAACTTGATTCAAATATAGTTGCTATTTCAAATAAGACCGACTTAAAATCCTTAGATACATCTTCGTCTCATCCAATTTCAAAAGAAGCATTCTTACATTTTCCCGCTACTCTATTAATATCCCAGTATTTCATTAGTCGAGTGTTTTCATTGCCCACAAAGACAGCAAACAGCAAATGGGCAAATCCTGATATGTTTATGATCAGGAGAAATAGAAAATTTGAATATGATGAGGATATTGATTTAGATGTACTAAAATATGTTGATTCCTCTCCTGAATTGATTATTTCCTCGATTGAACTAAAGTATGGATTAACACATCGCGCTAGTATTCTCAATGCTCTTTCTGAAACCGCAATTAATGGCAGTTGGGCGAATGAAAACTGGTTAGTTTATTACGAAGAAACTGATAATCCAGTAACCTTCGATGAAGATTGTCTTGATTTTGCAAAGGCGAATCGCATTGGAATAATAAAAATTAGCCAGACCGATCAACCAGATAAGGCGTTCATACTTGAACTAATTTTAAACTCAAAGACGAGTAATATAATCCAGTTAAATTCTGAGTTTGGAGAAACCAAAAAAGTTTTACTTTCCAATATTTTAGAATCGATTAAAGAGTTTAAAAACAACGGTCCATATATGGATCAAGATGGTGATTATTCAAAACTTGCTTTTGTTCTTTTACAAGCGATACGAAACTTGCTTCAGCAAAGGGACTTCCCTGAAACATTTGAAGAGTTAATTTCAAAATTTGATAAGATAGAAATATTAGTTAAAAATAAATCTTATATTTATAGCTTGTTCCCTTTTATGATCGGGAGCGACAAAATAGAAAAATCCGATAAAATTAAAAATATTATTGGGAATAATAAAATATTCTCATATAATGATTTAGAAAATTTAACCGCTTTTATTAAAAAAATTGAATCATAGCACGGCGTATAACTTCGGCTTCTCACTGCGCTTCGAGATTGCTTCGCAACTCTCGCTTGGCCTTTGGCACATTTGCTTTTTAATTCGGTTTGCAAGACGTTCGCTAAGGCTCACTCAAACCGAATTAAAATCCCTTCGCGCGCAGGCGCTCCGGGAACGCAAACGTCGAGAAGCCTCTTTCGTTAGCCGCCATTTGCCCGGGGGATGACGGAAAAAGGCGCGGGGACGAAGCGGGGCAAGGGGAAATTCCGGATTTGTTCTTCTCTACTAGACTAACTTGATTCTAATCCAGAAATTAAGAAAGTAGTGTTATGGTTTTTCTGTATTGGTCTTTCCTTCCAGGAGAAACTTTAAAGTTCAAAAGTTACTATTTCTGTACTCAATGTTTCTTGAGCCCCCAGCAGTCCCCGCGATGCAGTTTGCTATTGATTGGGCAAACAGCGGCTAACTAACGCTTGCCGCTTCGTTCGTCACTCACGGTTTCCGTTCGGACTCACTACGGCCTTCGACACATCGCTTCGCGAACTTGCTTAAATAGTAATAGAAAGGATCTTCAGAAATAGAAGTTCGCGACCCTTTCGCGCGCAGGCGCTCCGGGACGCGACGTCGTCAAGCTTCTGTCGTTATGCGAAATTGGTATAAATTATATGGAAATAAATAAGCATAACCTTTCGCGGAATATTAGTCCAAAGTTAAAAAAGAAAATCAGAGAAAAAGCAGGATTTGCCTGCGTCTCTTGTGGAAGTTCTTTATACCAATATGAACACGTCGATCCTGAATTTGCAGATGCAAAGCTTCACGACCCGGATTGTATTACTTTGCTCTGCGGGAGTTGTCATGATAAGGTGACAAGGAAAGTTTGGTCAAAGGAAAAAATTAAAGAGGATATGAAAAAACCTTATTCTAAAATTCATAAATATGCGTTCGGAGAATTTGACTTTTATAAAAACTTGAATCTTGAACTTGGAAACACCGCATTTGTAAATTGTGAAAGTGTTTTAAGGATTAATAACGAAAGTATAATTTCTATTAAAGCAAATAATTCGGGAGATAAATCTCCACCCTTCTTGCTTAGTGCAAAATTATGGAATAGTGAAAAGAAAAAAGTAATAGAGATAGAAAATAATGAATGGAAGGCGTTCACAGATGTTTGGGATATAGAATTTAAAAGAAAAGAGAAGGAAACCTTTATGGAAATTAAAAGTTCTGAAAACAATCTAGATTTAAAAATTATATTCTTTCCTCCAAATGGTATTAAAATTGATTACTTGGAAATGAGCTATCTTTCATATGCGATTAAAATATCCGGAAATGAATTGTTTATTAAGGATTCTAAAAATATAAGATCTCTTAAATTTCACGATAATCGATTTTCAAATTTACGAAGCGCAATCGAAATAAATAACGATAATATCCAGATTGGTCTCGCATAAGCAAAACCAACTTCGCATAACTTCGACTTCTCGCTCCGTTCGCCACTCGCGGTTTCCGCTCGGACTCACTACGGGCTTCGCCACATTGCTTTGTCACTTCGGTTCGCGAGCCGGCGCTAAGGCGCCTCGAACCTCGTGCCAACCGCGTCGCGCACAAGCGCTTGCGGACGCAACATCGAGAAGCCTCTTTCGTTAGGCGCAATAGTATAAAATTATTTTGGAAATCAATAGATGAACGATTCTTTTTCCTGGACTTGCCCCTATTGCCGACGTGATGCTACTATTACACATCCACAGTATTCTTCCGAGTTTCATTTTTTCGAGCATAATAGTAAGTATAAAAAACAGTGCTTGATGACTCTGATAATTGTTTGTCCCAATATTAATTGTCGTGAAACTTCAATAGAGGTTCAGTTATTCAATGCCAAACTAGGCCCTCCGCGCTATGAGAATGAGATCGTTGGAGAACCTTTACTTTCTTGGCATCTAAAACCTGAATCAAACTTTATAGTTCTTCCAAATTACATTCCTGAAGCTGTGCGGCAAGATTACGAAGAAGCATCCAGGATTTTATCATTAAGTCCTAAGGCTTCAGCGACTCTCTCTCGACGATGTTTGCAAGGAATGGTACGCGATTTCTGGAGTATAACAAAGTCACGCTTAGTAGATGAAATCAATGAGCTTCAAGGAAGAATTGATCCACTAATATGGGATGCGATTGATGGCCTCCGAAAACTAGGCAATATCGGTGCACATATGGAAAAAGATATCAATGTAATTGTGGAAGTTGATCCGAACGAAGCTGCTTTACTTATTAGTCTATTGGAAACGCTCTTTAAAGAGTGGTATATAAATCGACACAATCGTAAAGAGCAGTTACAAGCGATTATTACTGCTGCAAGCACCAAAAAAACTTAGATAAGCATACTACTGCGCCTAACTTCGGCTTCTCGCGGCGCTTCGAGATTGCTACGCAACTCTCGCTTGGCCTTCGGCACATTCGCTTTGTAACTCGGTTCGCGAGCCGCGACTAAGGTCGCTCGAACCTCGTTCCAATTCTTTCGCGCGTTTAGCGCGCTCCAGAACCGCGAACGTCGAGAAGCCTCTTTCGTTAGACGGCATTCGATTTCTTAAAAATAGGGCATAGAAGCAAATGGAAGAAAATAGTAATTCACTTATAAACAAAATTAAAACGATCTTCATTCGAACATTAGAATGGGCCTTTAGTTTATTTGGATTTATCATGGCGCTCGCCGGTTTTCTGTCGAATGAAAATACAATAGGCATATTAATAATATCTATAGGATCACTTTATCTCTTCCCGCTCACTAATTTATTTCTCCTTGTGAAATTTCCTAATTTAGCATCATGGAAACTTAGATTAGTAACGTTTTTCATATTATTTATTGCTGGACTTATGGTAGTTTCTATTAATAAAAAGAACGAAATTGCGACTAATCAGACTGAAAAAGAGTCTTCAGGAAAATTAGTTACCGATGACCGGAAAATAAGTGAAGCTCAACTTAAAACTGAAAAAAACTATTCAAATGAGGAAATTATTGCTCTTGCAAAATCATATATAAATAATAAAGAATATGAAGGTTGTATTAAATTAATACAGATTCACCAGAAAAGTCACAAATTAATTAGTGAGATTCGCAATCTTGAGAAAAAGTGTGAAAATCTAAATGCAGAAAAATTGGAAAAGGAAAGGAATGAAGAAAATCCAGCTGGCGTAATTCTGTTTCTATTATTCACCCCGGGAATAGTAATTCTAATCTATGGTTTCTCAGCAAAATGTCCAAGCTGTAAGAAATGGTTTTCAAGAAAATTAGATAAGAAAGAATATCTTTATTCAAATTGGCGCCACACTCGAAAAGATGGATTGCCGGATTTACGCTATAAAAGTAATCCAGAAACTAAAATTTACAAAAGATACTTTCATTGTAAGAGATGTGAACACCAATGGGATGATATAATTCGAAGGTAGAATAATCGAACGCCGTCTAACTTCGGCTTCTCGCTGCGCTTCGAGATTGCTATCGCAACTCTCGCTTGGCCTTCGGCACATTTGCTTTGTCGCTCGGCTTGTGATCGTTCGCTAAGGCTCACTCAAGCCTCGCACCAATTCTTCCGCGCGTTTAGCGCGCTCCAGAAACGCAAACGTCGAGAAGCCTCTTTCGTTATGCGACATGACAATGGGTTAAATAGTTAATGAAAGAACTATCAGAATTATTTAAAGATAAAATTTGGAAAAGAATTCTAAATAATGATTCATTTCGACTTTATTTTGTCGGAGGATCCTTATTATTTTTTTGTTTCTTGCTATTTTCAATTTATTCAATTAGAAAAAATTCATTTTCGGAATATGAAACTAAACGATACGGAATTATTACTACCAAATCTGGTGCGATAATTAGAAAAGAACCGAATACAAAATCTGATAGAGTTGATATTATTAGACATAAAGGGCTTTTCTATGTTATAGGTGAAACTTACGATTATCGTAAGGTTGAAAATCTTGGAACTAATAAATGGTACAAAGTTAAAACTTACGGTGATGTAGAAGGCTGGATTTTTGGAAATCTACTCGAACTTGTTTCAGAAGATAAAGCTCTGAAAAGAAGACATCAAGATCAGGCTAATTTTGAAAGTTTATTAGTTAGATTGATAATCAATGAAGCAGGTAATCGAATAGAAACTTCCGGTTTATTTCCTTACGATAAGATTGCTGATATTAGGATTACTTCTCCAATCCAACCAATAACAGACTTTTCTTACAACGTCTATGTTGAAGCCTTAATGATTGGAACGATTATCGGTGTAGATAAGCAAAAAGTGTCAGTCAGAGTTAATCTTGATATGTACATTGATTATAATTACTTAAGTTCGTCGGAAGTTAAGGTGCGTGGAGTAGATATACTCGGATATGAAAAAGTAGAAGGCTTGAATCCAAGCGATGTCGTCAATTTACTTTCACAAATACTGTAATTGTCACGTCGCATAACTTCGACTTCTCGCTCCGTTCGCGACTCACGGTTCCCGCTCGCGCTCACTACGGCCTCCGGCACATTGCTTTGTCACTTCGGTTCGCGAGCCGCGTCTAAGGACGCTCGAACCTCGTGCCAACCGCATCGCGCACAAGCGCTTGCGGACGCAACGTCGAGAAGTCTCTTTCGTTAGACGCCATCGGACAAAACTGTTGAAATTATGAATTGCTATGCTAACAGCCTAAAAAATTGTTCAAATATTCAGTCCAAGGAACATATAATATCGAAGAATATTTTCGAAGAAAAGGTTTTTGTTCAGGGATTCTCTTGGTGCTTAAATGAGGCAAAGGAAATTAGCGTTTCCAAGGCCGTTGCAAAATTATTATGCACAAAGCATAATAATTCTTTATCAGATTATGATACGGAAGCGGGAAAATTCTTTCGATTTATGAATGAGTTTTCGGAGCATGATAGTCAAATGAAGGCTCGTAATTACAGGTTTGTAGAAAATAAAAAATATAACGTAAATGGCCTTAAGCTAGAAAGATGGTTTGTTAAAACATTTTTGAACATAATATTTGCAAATAAGAAAGAATACAGAGATAAAATAAATTTAACTTATTTATTGGATGTCCTGTATAACGAGAAGAATTTTGAAGAGCCTTTCGGTTTGAATATCATGGTTAGAGTAGGTGATAAAATTAAATCTAAAGATTCAATTTTTCATACGCCTGTTTTCGATTCGACAAGGAAAGAAATTGTCGGGGCTCTTTTTGAATTTAGAGGAGTTAAATTCTTACTTAAAATTCCGCCAAAGACTGTGAATAGTGATGGTCCGGTGATACTTTTAGATGAAGACTTAAAGGATTGGGATGGATTAGCTGGTTTATGGCATCAAAATCGAGTTCAAATGGCTATTCCAAATTCGAAAAAAATTTTTCAAATTATTGAATTCTTTTGGTAAAATCGACGGCGTCTAACTTCGACTTCTCGCGCCGTTCGTCACTCGCGGTCCCGCTCGGACTCACTACGGGCTAAAGCCACATTGCTTTGTCACTTCGGTTTGCGGGACGGCGCTAAGGCGCCTCAAACCTCGTGCCAACCGCGTCGCGCACAAGCGCTTGCGGACGCAACGTCGAGAAGCCTCTTTCGTTAGCCGCCATTTGCCCGGGGGATGACGGAAAAAGGCGCGGGGACGAAGCGGGGCAGGGGAAATTCCGGATTTGTTCTTCTCTACTATACTCACTTGATTCTAATCCAGAAATTAAGAAAGAAGTGTTATTGCTTTTCTGTGTTGGTCTTTCCTTCCAGGAAAAACTTTAAAGTTCAAAAGTTACTATTTCTGTAATCAATGTTTCTTGAGCCCCCAGCAGTCCCCGCGATGCAATTTGATCTTGATTGGGCAAACAGCGGCTAACTAAAGCTTGCCGCTTCGTTCGCCACTCACGGAATCCGTTCGGGACTCACTCCGGTCTTCGACACATCGCTTCGCGAACTTGGTTAAATAGTAAAAGAAGAGATTTTCAGAAGTAGAAGTTCGCGACCCTATCGCGCACAAGCGCTCCGGGACGCGACGTCGGCAAGCTTCTGTCGTTATGCGACATCGCGAAAATTCTTTCATTAAGAAAGGGGATTTCAGATAGAAAGTTGAGATAATATGGTTTGAAATGATTAGCTCCGTTGAAATTATTAGACAACCTCAATCAGGTGAATATAAAGAAAGGATCTACGATAACGATTCAGCTTGGAACTCCGCAGATTGGTCGTGGATAAAATTTACGAATGATAACTATGATGAATGGTGTGGCCACTTCCGAGGGGCGTCTTATGGAGCTGAAATTTCCATTTCAAGAAATGAAATTGTTGTCTTAACTTCTGATTACTTGTATTTACTAGATAGGACTAATGGTAACGTTATTGAAACAATGGAATCTCCGCAGTTCAGAAATATAACTGTTTCCCCGCGGGGAGATTTTATTTTTGCAGATTATTATCACATTCAAAGATTAGAGAATAAATTAACGTCAATGAAGTATATTAATAGCCCCGTTGAAATGGATTCAATCATATTTAAAGAATGGGATAATGATAATTTACTTATTTATTGCGAAGAGTTTACAAATTGGACCCGGAAATTAGAATTGCAGCTCAATTGTAATACGTGGGAAATTAAAATTCTTAACTCTGTAAATGATCCAGGCTAATTAGTGAGATTGTCGAAAAAAAATTTGGCCTGCGTGAAATATTTGATAAACTTCGCGACGATCGCATAACTGCGGCTTCTCGCGGCGCTTCGAGATTGCTATCGCAACTCTCGCTTGGCCTTCGGCACATTTGCTTTGTCGCTCGGCTTGTGATCGTTCGCTAAGGCTCACTCAAGCCTCGCGCCAATTCTTCCGCGCGTTTAGCGCGCTCCAGAAACGCAAACGTCGAGAAGCCTCTTTCGTTATGCGCCATAGCGCCTGCAAAATTCTTGGAGATAATCCATTCAAATGAAACATATAGACTCGAACCTTCTTAATACAATTCTTTCCGGCGACATTAAAGATTATTACGAATCATCAGTTTTCCAGCCTAATCGAGACTCTTTCCAGAAACATGTCTCTGACTCTCTTGATTTTCCCAGTTGGGATAAGCAAGCTGTACTCGGTTTGGATATATACAGGTACAGCAAGATGGAAGAGCTTTCCCAGACGCTCGTTCCGATCATCTTCGATCTCATCTATCAAGAAGCAAGTCGTCATGTCCTTTTAATCGAACCGATCATTTTTCAGAACTATGATGAAGAACGTTTTTCGATAAATTTCATCTCAACTGGTGACGGAGGATTCCAAATCTTTGATAATCCGCTTCAAGCCGTGATTTTCGCGATGGCATTTCAGAATCTTTTGCATCTTTTTAATACGTTCCACTTCTATCCCAATTTACGATCTATTTTCGAACCACTCACTTTACGATATTGTTTAACCTTTGATCATATTTATCAATATCGCGAAAATTTCTATGGTAGGGCGATCATCACAAATGCACGAATCATGTCCCTTGATGTTCTTAATCGATTTCTTCTTGACGAAAGCGCAATGCTTTGGTTTGCCACAACCTTTAACGGTATTGAAAGCATTCGAATAACACGCTTACCGGACGTAGCTCGCCGTTTGAATTTATCGATAGGTGAGAATCCTCAGAGCCTTTACTTTTCAACAGAGAGAACTCCATTTTCTTTTAACGATACATTGAGGATTCCAATGATTATCTCGCAAAAAATCGGTATTCATTCTCCTAAAGGGGATGTCGTGAATGTTCACAACCTTTACCTTCAGTATTTAGCTCATTTTTCAGATGAGACGGATCAAAGTAAGAACGCAGCATTTGTCATGACCATTGGCAATACGAATCCTCCTTGAAATTCATCGGCACTACGGCGCATAACTTCGTCTTCTCGCTCCGTTCGTCACTCACGGTTCCCGCTCGGACTCACTCCGGGCTTCGCCACATTCGCTTTACCGTTCGGCTTGTGATCGCTCGCTAAGGCTCGCTCAAGCCTCCGTCAATCCCTGCGCGCACAGGCGCTCCGGGAACGCGAACGTCGAGAAGTCTCTTTCGTTAGGCGCCATAGCATGCTAAAAAATTCAGTGGATGTAAACAATGAATGCTAAAACTTTTAATTCTGGAAATCACGCCAATAAACAATGAGATTAGAAATAAGTTATAGGAATCTAATGATTTACAAAGTAAAATAATCATTGGGACCAAAAAATGTTTTCTTAACAATCAAGGTAAAATGAAAAAAGATAAAAAAGAGAAATATCGATTAGCCGAGTATGACCAAGTTATTAAGCAAATTATCCATTGGGATAGCCACTTCTGGGCTAAAAATCAATTCTTTCTAGCAGTTGAAACAGCCTTTCTTTTAGGCGCCATAAAAGGGATATTTGATATCTTAAATCAAAAGCAAGAAATCGATTTAATAATTTTTCTTAGTGGAATGTGCGTCATCTTGCTAAATTTATATTTATGTTATGTTTGGCGATTGACGAGTATTCGGAATAGATTTTATTTAACTGCTCGAATCGAGCGTGCAAAAACTTTGGAAGAAGCCATAGGATCATTCAAAACCTTCTCCGATGGAAAATATAAATCTATTAAAAAAAGAAGTGTTTCCAGTTTCGAAAATTTTATACCGAATAGTTTCGGTATTGTTTGGGTAGTAATTTTTATAATTTTATTATATATCACGTTTAAGTCTTGCTCATCAGTGATATTTCACTGCTTTATACTTTAGATGTATTTGTCCACGCAAGCTACACGGCCTTCGGCCTGGCGCCTAACTTCGGCTTCTCGCTCCGTTCGCGACTCACGGTTCCCGCTCGCGCTCACTCCGGGCTAAAGCCACATTGCTTTGTCACTTCGGTTCGCGGGACGGCGCTAAGGCGCCTCGAACCTCGTGCCAACCGCGTCGCGCACAAGCGCTTGCGGACGCAACGTCGAGAAGCCTCTTTCGTTAGCCGAACATGCCCCGCAAATTCTACGCAAAAATACCAAATTAGCGATTGACGAATGATAGTGTATA
>NZ_JAFFPU010000067.1:0-125000 GCF_016919175.1 Leptospira ainlahdjerensis
TCTCTCTTCTATATTTTGATAGATTCGAGTGAGAACGGCCGGGGATAATTTTTGGAATAGAGAAATGCCGGAAAGAAATTTTAAAATTTCTGGATGTATTTTTCGTGCCATAGGACGCAGGTGACTCTATTGGAATTGGACGAGAATGTAAAGGATTTCTCAATGCCCATTCCTTGAATCGGCCTTCTTTCCGTGCTTTTCTCTTGATTTTCTGGCTTACCGCACAAAGTTATACACAATGACCTTGAAAGCGAACTCAGTTGTATCCGTTTTTCGTCAATCCGTTGTAGACTGGCATAAAAAAGAAGCCACGTCCCCGAATCCCTTTCCCTCAGACAGCATAGAATCCATTCTTTATAGCAAAAATCAAATCGATACGATCCAGTGGCACGTAGAAGACGAAATCCGTAGACCGGACCTTCCGGATAAGGACCTGGTGGGTTTTAAAAGACAGATCGATAAACTCAACCAAGAGCGCACCGACCTCGTGGAAATTTTAGACGATCGGATTTCTTCCGAATTCAAATCGGTCCCGAAAAAACCGTCCGCAAGAATGAACTCGGAAACTCCGGCTTGGCTCATAGACCGGATGAGCATTCTCGAACTCAAAATCTATCACATGGAAGAACAGACTCATAGGAAGGATGTGGACGAAATTCATATCCAAACCTGTAAAAGGAAACTGGAAGTATTACTCGAACAAAGGGTCGATCTTTCCACCTGCCTCGACGAACTTCTGGAAGATTTGAAAAACGGAGACAAGTTCTACAAGGTCTATAGACAGATGAAGATGTACAACGATCAGAACCTCAACCCTTCGTTGTATTCCAAAAAATAATGAACTTATTAGTCATGCGTTTCTCCGCCATGGGCGACGTCGCCCTTATGGCTCCTGCGATCATCGCGATCGCGGCGAAATACACCAATATACAACTAACGATCGTTACTCGGGGGAACTACGCTCCGTTCTTTTACAATATTCCGAACGTAAACGTAGTCGGCTTTAATCTCAAACGTTATCGAGGAATCCAAGGTCTATACCGTCTTTTCAAAGAAATCAACAAACTCGGTCCTTACGAAAAGGTAATCGATCTTCATTCTTCCGTTCGTTCTCGACTGATCAGTCTCCTTTTTTTAATTCGAGGGATCGGAGTTTTTAGAATCGTAAAAGGAAGAAAAGAGAAACTCAGACAAATTCGTCAGAAAAAAAAGATTCTCACTCCTCTACCCCATACCGTCGAGAGATACTTAAAGGTTTTTGAAAAAGCGGGTTATCCTGCGACCGTAAGAAAAGGCCCTTGGATCAACGTGGATCCGGAGTCTAAAATTTTTGCGAAAGAATTTTTTGAATCTCAGAACGTAACAAAAAAAGAAGGTCTTTGGATCGGCTTTGCGCCGTTTGCCGGACACGAACTCAAAGAGTGGCCTCGCGAAAAAAGCCAAGCCCTTCTCAAACTTCTTCTGGAAGAATTTCCCGGAGTCAGAATTTTTCTTTTCGGATCCAGAGACGAATCCAAAATTTTGGAAGCCTGGAGTCGAGGAAGCGAAGAATCATTGAAGATTGTCTCCGGCGGTAAACTCGGGATTCGAGGCGAACTTGGGATCATGGAAAAGATGGATATCATGATTGGAATGGATTCTTCCAACGTTCATATCGCCGCTCTTTTAAAACGACCGGTAGTCGGAATCTACGGAACCACACATCCCTATTCCGGTTTTGCGCCTTTCGGACAGGAAGATTCCGGAGTATTACAAATCGATAATCTTCCCTGCAGACCTTGCAGCATCTACGGAAACACTACCTGTTTTCGAAAAGACTTTGCTTGTATGGAATGGATTCAACCCGAAGACGTGATCAAACGAATTCGAGTCGTTTACAATATCAATACTCTATTCTAAAAATCGCAAAAACTGATCCAAAGGATCGGGGAGAGAAAATAACATATTGATCAGTGTGTTTCTTTTCTTTTTGTTTTTTACGCTCGCGATGGTTTTATAAACTTCTTCCATCTTATCGACACAAGCCGTCATCTCATGACCTTTGGAAATTTTAATGGATTCTTCGGAGAAACGTTCATAGAGTGCGCCGTCCTTAAGAATCAAAACCGCTTTCTCGGCGATTCCCTTTACGTCAAAAGGTTTTGCGATGTAGCCGTTCTTTCCGTCGTGGATCAATTCCGGAATCGCAAAGGAATCCACACCGACCGCTGGTAGTCCGCACGCAACGGATTCTAAGATGACGAGTCCTTGGGTTTCCATCGTGGAAGCCGTCAAAAACAAATCGTATTTCGGATATTCCTGGGGAAGTTCTTCCCGTTTGATAAAACCCGTAAATGTGATCGCATTCTCCAGTCCCAAATTCTGCGCCTGCACTTTCAAAGAAGGAAGAGCCGGCCCGTCTCCGATGATCGTAAGAGTAGAATCCGGAATCTCGTCATGAATCAACTTAAAGGCATTCAGAATCACGTCGCAATTCTTCTCGTAGGAGATTCTTCCCACGTGCAAAAGTTTAGGCGAGGTCGGAAGTTTTTTGACCGTTCCTTTAAAACTCGTGAGATCGAGTCCGTTGGAAATCACGGCGATCTTTGTCTTGAGTCCGAATTCTCTCAGTTGTTTTTCAATCAAGTGAGAAGGAGAAATGATCAGATCACAGCGTTCGTAGATATTGTTCGAAATTTTAAGAATGATCTTTTTACGGATATTGAACTTATCAAACTTTTCGATCTTACTTAGATCCTTGATCTTAAGCTTCTTTTCGGACTTACTCGCTCTTAAAAAAAGTTTATCCAACTTAAGAAGTCTGTAAAAAGAAAGATACATGTCTTGTTCCGACATGAGAGTATGATACGTTCCGATCGTGGGAATTCCGTATTTTTCCGTCGCGTTGATTCCGTAAAGACCGAGCAAGCCGGGAGTATGAATGTGAACTAGATCCGGTTCGAATTCTTTGATGATTCTTTTGATCTTACTCGGAGACGGAAGGACCACTTTTATATCGGGATAACTCGGAAGATAACCGCTTCGAAATCTTTCGATTCGAATCGAATCCCCGATTTGATCAAAGTCGCCTTCTCCGTAACGAGGACAACAAATCATAAAAGTATGTCCTCGTTTTGCAAGAAGCTCCGCAAAGTTTTTCATGGAAATAGCGACGCCGTCCACTTTGGGCAGAAAGGTATCGGAAAAATAAAGAATTCTCATCAAAGATCTCCTAAAATCACGGGCTTTACCGGAATCCTCTGGTTCTATTCGATTGAAACAAATTATCGAATTTACAATTCCCAGCTTACAAAAAACCTGGGTTCAATCGATTAGAGAAGATGCCCGAACGTCTTAGAAAAATCACTCTTTTTTTATTCTGCGCAAGCATTGTAACGATCGGAGTATCCGTCTCGCTCAGTCAGGGATTTTTAGTCCTGGCTTTTGTAGCCTCGTTATTCTCAACCAAAACGAAAGGTTTCTGGAAAGAACCCGTCATCACGATCTCGCTTGCGTTTTTCGCTTGGTATCTGATCGACTTTTGTATCCACGCCGTGGAAGAAGAAAATTTTTCCATTTATGCGAAAACCGCGTTTAGCGCAGAACTCAAAGATATCTTTCTTTTTTCAGGATTGGTCGTAGCCTGGAATCTAAAAAAAGAAGAATTCCCCGCCGTCTATCGAGCCTTACACATTCTCTTTTGGGTTCTACTCGTCACGGGTCTTGTTTCGAGCTTTTCTTCCGTGCGTCTTTCTCGATTGATCAGCGATCTTTATAGAGAATCTCCCAACTGGAAATTCACTCATCCGATGGGACAAATAGGAAACCTTCCGCTTTATCTCCCGATCGGACTTATGAATACGCACCTAACGTTCGGCGGGCTTTTGCAATTTTTCTTTCCGCTTCCTTTGTTTTTATTCTTACGGTCCCTCTTGGATCGCAAATGGAAAGAGGTCTTAATCAAAGGATTGGTTCTGATTCTTTTTCTCTACGTAGTCTTTTTAAACAACGCGCGCTCTTCGATGATCGGAGCGATACTTTCTTCGTTCACCGCGTTTCTTGTTTTTGGACCGTTGCGGAAGGAATTACCGACGGCCAAAATTTTGATCGCTTCCGCCGGCGTTTTGTTTCTTCTTTTGTTTATCGGGATCGGACTTTCCTTCACAGAAGCCGGACAAAAGATCACGGATCCAATCTTCGGAAAGGAAAAACACACCGACGCCGGAAGGACTTTTATCTGGGATTCCACCTTCCCTCTGATCGAGGAAAATCCTATTGTGGGAGTCGGACCCGGAAATTACAATCGAGAGATTGAAAAATCAAGGATCGCTCACTCGGAAAAACACAGAGAACTCTATTATTTTTATGAGACAACACAAAGAGGTCACGCTCACAACGACTATTTTCATCTTTTTGCGGTATTCGGTTTTCCGGCGGTTTTTCTTTTTTTAGCGCTGGGTACGGGCTTGTATTACAAACTCGTCTCTACTTCGCTTCCATATTCACAGTCCTTGTATTTTTTCGGGATCTCCGGATTTTTTCTTTCCGGTCTTTTTCAGTGTTACTTCCAAGACGACGAGGTTGTGATCTTGTTTTGGATTTTGAGCGGATTTTTTCTTCGTACTTCTAAAGAAGAATCCGATTCCCCGTCGGTTCAGTATTGATAACAATAGGACCCGAATTCTTCTCTACTTCGAATCGCGGTTTTTTCTTCTGTAAAATTTTGAGTCGTCAATTCGCTTACTCGAAAGGAAAGGATTTCGTTGATCAATTCCGTATATTCGGTTCCTTTTTTGTTTCGTTCGTGAAAACAAAACGAATAAAAAGCAGAATCAAATTCCAAAAAAATCATACCTTCGCTTAACAAAGAGGGAATGTTTAAGGAGGGACCGATTCGATTCCAAAAAACGGAAGTAGGACCGAATCCCTTTTGGAAGTAAAAGACTCGAAGCGGATTTCCGATTGTTGAAAACGAATCCGGTAGGAGTAAATTTCCGGAGCTCGTTGAAAAAAGATCCGGCACAAAAAGATAAACCGGTTTCCCTTCGAAATGCGGATTTATCTCTGCGACCTCGCTTTCACGAATCAGAATTCCATTTTTTTGAAAGAGCTTCGAGGTCAGACGGAAGTTCGGACTTTTTACGGGATGATTCGATTTTCTCCCGGTGAAACCGCTACTGGCGGATGAAAAGTCGCTCACGGCCTTGCATCGTTCTCCTGGATCGAAATCGTAAACAAGAACCGATTTCAAAAAAGCGGACCCCGATTCTAGATAAAAGGATTCTTTTGTTTCGAAGAATTCTCTACAGAGGTTTTGCTCGATTCCGTTGGGAATCGAATTCTCCGAATAACGAAAATCGATCGTATTCGACTCCACATTCCGTCCCGGAAAAAAGGAAGGATAAAGAATCGCACGACCATAAACACGATTCCATTCTTCCTTGAATTCCTGCAGTAAATACGAATCGTTCGTCCTGAATAAAATTTCTCTGTTGTTGTCTCTCGCACTCACAGAAAAATTAAAAGAACCGCTCAAAAGCGTGGTTTCATCCAATATCATGGTTTTATGATGTAACAAACCGCCTTTCCCGAAGGAATCCATCGAAACCGTTTCCTCGTTTCCGTCCCCCAAGATTTTAGAGCCGGGTTGTATCAAGACGTTTGCTAGAAACTTTCCTTCTTCGTCTACGGGTGTGTCGTAGACTCCCTGGACGACGGCCCCTCTCCGATCCGCACGCGCCAATCGAGAACTCAGAACGGAATCGAAATGATCAAAGATCAGATAACGAACGCTTTTTTGCGCCTTATCCACTTCTCTTAACAAAAGATTCTGAATCAATCGTCCCTTATCCGGAGAAATATAAAACAAAAAAGGACGAATCTCCAGGGTCGGGAATCTTGGATCCTCTTCCAAAAAAGAATAAAAGTCAGAAACCTCGCCTTTCGAAAGTTCGAACAGAACGTAACCGTTGAGATCGTTCTCCAATCCGTACCAGGTAAAATTTCCGGAGCCCAGAAACACTTTTTTACGATCGATTATGAGTATTTTAGAATGTTGTAAACCGGATCTTTCCCACTTTCTAAAAAGACCGAGCCGAATCAACTCTTCAGGATATTCTTTTTCAGGATCCGCGACGATCTGCAAACGAACTCCTTTTTTTTCGGCTCTGCTCAATGCTTCGAGAATTTCAACATCGTCGAAGGAATAAATCCAAAGATCGATCGAGTGATTGGCTTCCTCGATCAAACCGAGGATACGATCTCGCACGTTGCGTTTTTTAGAATTCGGAACATAACGACCCGGAAAAGAAAAAAGCGCTTCCAGGCTACGCGGCCGAGCCTGATCAATCCAAAAAAAATTCTTATCCTCCGAATTCTCACAACCAACGGAAAGAGTTAAAATCACAAAAAGCAAAAGGTTCTTTTTCATAAAACAACTCCCGATTGAACTTGAAAGAAAAATTCCTTGTGAGACGTCTCGGGATCGCTCATCCAACCTCCTAAGCTTAACTTCACAAAGGAAAGCCGGATTCGTTCTTCCTCCGTTGGAAAATAAAGAGTCGTTTGTAAAAAGGATTCCCGAAAGTATCCTTTCTGAAAAGAATCCCTGGAAAATGTCAAAGCTCCCGAACACTCTTCGTTTTCCCTGAGGAAAAAATAAGAAGCGAGATAAAATCGAAATCGAATCATAGATTCCTTATATTCTAAATTGATTCCGGACCATGCTGATTGCCTTTTTCCGGCCTGGAGGGAAAACTGTTTTTCGAAACCTTTCTCCGTTATCCAGGCGGAAGGATAAAAGTCCAGGCTTTGATTGGTCGCAAATACCGGGGAAGGATTGGAACCGATTCCCACAAAACCCAATTCTAAAATTTCTCCGTTCTCTCTCCGTCGATCGCGATCCGGAAGAAAACCGAAGGTTTCCAATTTCCAACGGGAATTTTCAAAACCTAGGGAAACAAGAATTGCTTCTCCTGTGATCGGAATGTTTCCGGAATTTCTAATTCGGTTCCAACCCGTTTTATCCTGCCCCCTCACAAGGATCCCTGAAAAAAAACAAAAAAAGCCGCTCTGCTTCCAGTTCAAATCAATCGTAGAATGTGTAAGATAATCTCGATCTCCCGAGGAATTCAATACCGTGGAAAGGTCGTCTCCGTATCTTCCCCAGTTTTGGAGATTCAGATATTGAAACTTGAACCCACCTTCCAAAAACGAAAGATTATAACGATAACCGACTCCTCCGCGATATCGATTTCGAAAAGACTCCGAACCGGATTCAAGGTCAGAAATTTCGCCTATCGTGCCGTACTGATTTCTTTTTGTGTTCCGAATCGTTTCTCGAAAGGAATTCTTTTCAAAAAGCTGATAACCCGAGTAGAAATCGAATAGATCGATACGAACATTTCCCCATTCCTTTAAGTTTCCGCGGACAACGATTCCGTCCGTGCCATCAGCCCAGTCCTGAAAGGAGGAATGTTTTCCCTCCTCCGAAATTCTACCAAGGGACAGGGAAAGTTTTGAATTCTTCAACGCCAAAAAAAGATCTCTTCCCGCATAGAAGCGAAACTTAGACTCGGAGGAAACAAATCCGTCAGCTTGGATTTTTAGATTCCAATGTTCTGAAAAATAACTTTCGTCCAGACTTGTGTGAAACAGAGATTCATTGATTCTCAGGTCTTTGTAAATACCCTCCTTGTCTTCTTCGGAAGAATTTCGGACCTCCCGTCCGGAAGCGAGTCCCCAACCAAACCAAGAAAGTTGTTTCCAACCGGAATTCTTCTCAGCGGCAAAAAGCGGGAAACATATAATAAATAAGGAATATACGAGGAATCGTTTCATGGCAGATCCTTCTTTCTGACCTCGTAGTCCGAGACGGAATCTCCGACCCGATTTTCCCGGAGAAGAATGAGTTCTCCTTGTTCGGCTTCGA
Source organism: Leptospira ainlahdjerensis (assembly GCF_016919175.1). GTDB lineage: Bacteria > Spirochaetota > Leptospiria > Leptospirales > Leptospiraceae > Leptospira > Leptospira ainlahdjerensis. The sequence goes on from NZ_JAFFPU010000067.1 coordinate 7,910, forward strand.
TCGCAAACGGAAAGGGAGAATTTTGATTTCCGTAACTGTGAATGGGAACGAGAGTTTGTTGAATTTCCTGAAACAGATCCAAACCTTCGTTTTTTCCGATTCCGTTTCCGATTGTATTGGTCTTGTCGATCGTGTAAATTTTTCGATAGTGCTCCGAATCGAACGGAACGGACTCGTTTTTAAAAGTTGGAGAAAGTACATAACCGCACTCGCCGACTTGTAAAAATCGATCGTTCCATATCCATCCGGAAGGATCCGGGTTGTAGGTTTCCCAACCGGACGGACGAGAAGTTCCGAAACGAAAGGAATACTCCACGATGCGATCCGAGGAGGAGGAGCTGTCGCGGATTTCGAGACTTCGTATATCCGCTGGCTCGTTTCCTCGGTTGCAGATTCCAAACCATTCGTTCGAGGAAAGAATCGGATTCGGATAAACGGCTGAAATTAAAATCGAAGAAGAACCCGGAATTAGAACCAGCTCCTCTCCTCCCACCGGGAGCCAATAACTCAAAGACTCTTTTGGAATATTCAAGAAGTCGAATATTTCGACTTTGAGCTGAGACCAAAAACTTAAAAACTCACCCAAAGTGACTGTTCGTGAAAAACCCGCAGGTAAGCTTAGAATTTGGATTCCTCCCAAAACGATTCCGGCTTCCTTAGGAAGATTCCAACTCAGAAACGGATTTGCCGCCGAAGACTGAGTTTGTGTTTCTCGGAAAAGAAAGGGAACGGTTCTATTGGCAAAACCTGGGCTCGCTTCGGTCTGAGAACAACTCTGCTTTCGCTCGGACAAATCGGACAAACCGCTGTTCTTCCAGAGAGAAGTTCCCGCAAGAGTTCTAATCTTGGAAGCGGATCTTCGAATTTTCTGAGAAGTCGAGTTGATGCCCGGACCTTGCGGATTCCAAACAAATTCATCTTCGATAGAATTTGTTTCCAAAGAAAGAATCCGAATTCTTCCAGAAGAACCGAGATTCAACTCCGGTACGATCCAGGTGTCGACATTCGGAAAACAAACGAGCGCAGACGTGGAGAATACGTTTTTTCCGGCTGAAAGAAAAATCAAAAAACGATAACTTTTCACTCCGGAAAGAACTTCCAAAATTTTAACCGTAGATTTGGTAGAATCCAATTCCACAAAACGATCGGCCGCGATAGCGACGCCAGCATCGTAAGAACCCATCCACGAAAGTTCGGAAAGTTCCGCGTTTCCTTTTTTGAAAAACTCATCCACCTCGGTTTTTGCGCCCGGATTCATAAAATGAAAATTTTGAATCGAGTCGGAAAAAACCTCGGATTTTGAACTCGGATGGGGAATCCAAATTCCGTTTCGAAACAAAAGAGAAAGTAGCAAACCGTTTTTCTTTTGTAGAATCGGAAGGATATCGTTTTCTTGGGAAAGAAGTACTTTCTTTTTCAAAAATCGATCCTTTATAAAAAATTCAACTCCGAATTTCAAATCTGAGAGATCGTTTCGAGAAAGCAGAATTCGTTTTTGGATCCAGTCTGGTTTGCCCAGAGTCAGAATCGAATTCGGATCAATTCGTTCAACGTCCACCCAAATCGGATATTCCTTTCCTCCGGTTTCCAGGGACAATCGATTCGGATTGCAGTTTATATTTCCTGAATATTCTAAATCCAGAAACTTATGTTTCCCGTTTATGCTTTCTCCCAGAAAAAGACCTGTGAAATTGACTTCTTCGATTTGAAACTTTTCCAAATCACAATAATTGGATTCATCGACGTCGTCCGATTTTGCAAAAGCACCGGGACTCATACAAAGCCGATCGGAGCTTTCAAAAAAACCTTGTTTACCGCAGAGCGAATAAAAATCCCCTTCGCTGGAATAAAATCTTTCGCCTTCTTGAAAGCTACTCTCCCGATTGAGAACGACGACCTGCTCGGAATCGGTTTTTAAAAACCATTCTCCTTTCTTTTTGAGTTCAGCCCAGGGAAAGCCGGGAATTTCGTTGCCGGAAAGAATACTTTCGGATTCGACGCGAAGGATGGTTTCCCCCGGAATTAAAAAAGCCTTTCCTTTCTGGATCGAAAATTCTTTCCCTTCGATTTCCATCCGGAAGTCTTGAAAACAAATTGTTTCCTGAGAAGAATTGTGAAATTCAAGAAATCTTCCAGTGGGAGAATTGGTTCCTCCAAAAATCTCCGAAAGTATGGGACTTTTCTTCTGACAAAAACCTAAGACTTCCGAGTTCTTTTTTTGAATTTCCAAGAAAAAATTGGAAAGAATCGAAACGTCTCCGGGAATCTCAAGAACCAAACTGTTCAGAGCGTGTATTCGGTTTTTGGAATGAAACAACACTTTCATTCTTCCGGGGCCGGCCAAAACGCTAAAACCCACAAATGCATTGGGAGAATGCGGTCTGGAAATGGAATTCTCCGAAAAAACGGAAAGCAGATTCGTTTCTGGAAAGGAAATTCTTTTTAGGGCTCGATTCAAACTCGGCTCCCCGGAAAGGATCAGCCAATCTTCATCGCAGTCCGCAAAAAGGTCCCGGTTGAGTTCCACTTTGAGTCTTCCGTTTCCCAGTTCCGAAAACCCAAATTCTTCAGATTCGGTCCTTCCTTCGGGATGTTCGTTCCAGAATTTTAGAATATTTTGAATTTCTAATTCTACCTTTCCATCCCGGTCCGGAAAACATACAGAAACACCGTAGACAAAATCGGTTCCCGAAAACAGACAAGCGACCCCCGGCGCGGATCGGATTTTTACTCCCGGTGAAAGCCATTCTTTGAGATTGGGTTTTGGAATTTCCTGACCGCTCCAATACGCGGGGTCGTAGAAAAGTTTGAATTCTCCGGGTTGCGCGACCGGCATAAAAAAGGTGGAATTCCCCTTTCCCCGGCAGGAAGTAAAAAAGATCATAGGCAGTAACGCCGTAAAGACGGTTATGAGTTTCATGTTTCCCTCCGCTAACCACGGTTCCGGGAAAAATCCGCTCGGAGGGAATTTTAGGATTTTTTATTCTTTTTTTTGCAGTTGTTTTAAAATTTTTTCTGCGAGGTTTTCCCCGATACCGGGAACTCCGAGCAATTCTTCTTTGGTAGCTTCTTCGATTTTCTTTTCACCCGAAAAATGTTGTAGGAGAAGTTTGCTTCTTTTCAGTCCGATATCCGGAACATCCTGGATCAGCGCGCGCATCGTCTCTTTGTTTCTACGCGTTCTATGATGTGTCACTCCGAATCGATGTGCTTCGTCCCGAAGGTGTCGGAGCAATTTCATTCCCGGAGAATTCATATCAAAGATAAAGGGTTCCTTGTCTCCGGGGAAATAAATCTCTTCTCTCTTTTTGGCAAGACCAACCATCGGAATTCCTTCCGCCCCCGCTTCTACAGCCGCTTCGCAGGCTTTGGTCAACTGAGTCGGTCCTCCGTCGATTACGATCAAATCCGGAAAAACTCCTTCTTCGTTCGCGATTCTTTGCAAACGTCTCGAAATTACCTCGTGGATCATACCGGGATCGTTGATTCCCTCGTAGCCGCGCATATTATACTTTCTATATCCTTGTTTGAAAGGTTTTCCTTCCACAAACATTACGCCGCTCGCCACGGGTTGAGAACCTTGAAAGTGACTGATATCATAACATTCTATGATATGAGGAGGTCGTTCGAGAGAAAACATCTCTTGGATTTCTTTTAAGGACGCGGTCTGATCCTTGTAATGAGTCGCGAGTAATCTTTCCGTGAGACTCAGCTCCGCGTTTTTCTCCGCGATTTTCAAAAGGGAACGTTTGTCTCCCGTACGTGGAGATTTGAGCTTGGGTCTAAAACCGGTCTTCTCTTGGAGGACATCGATAACGGTCGAAACTTCTTCCTGGATATCCGTTGGAATAAAAATCACAGGTGGAACCAAGGCAGCGTTCAAATAATAATCTCGAAAAAAAGCACCTATAATCTCGGAATCTTCCGCGTCCAAAACTCCCTTGATCGGAAACGATTTTTTGGTTTCGAGTCTTCCGCCCCGCACTTCGAGAAGAATCACCTGGCCCTCGTCTTCTTTCCTTGCAAATCCGATCACGTCCTCGTCGCCACCGTCGGTGCTTACGACGGTTTGTTTTTCCCGGAAGTTTTGAATCCTCTGCAACATGTCCCGATAACGAGCCGCTTTTTCAAACTCGAGACGCTCCGAGGAAGAATTCATCTTCGTACTCAGATCTCCGACGAGAGAATCTTTTTTTCCCTCTAAGAATTGAATCACCTGATCGACTACGATCTTATATTCTTCCACGGGAACCGTTCCCTGACAAGGCCCGAGACAACGGCCCATATCAAAGTTCAAACAAGGTCTTCTCGGTTTGGGAAGCGGGAGGACCTGTCTCGTTTTACGGATCGGAAAAATTCTAAGAATGATGTCTAACGTTTCTCTTGTGGAGCGAACGTCCGAATAAGGACCAAAATATCGATCCCCGTTGTCCTTTAGTTTTCGAGTCACATAGACCATCGGAAACGGTTCGGAAAGGGAAACGCAGATATAAGGATATTTTTTATCGTCTTTGAGACGAACGTTAAAACGAGGGTTGTGCTTTTTGATCAGAGTCGCTTCGAGAATCAGCGCTTCTTTTTCGGTTCTAGTCGCAATCCAATCCAGATCGAAAATTTCTCTCTGAAGGACTCGGGTTTTGACGTCGGGATGAAATTCTTTGAGATAACTGCGGACTCTTTTGTCTAAATTTTTAGCCTTTCCAACATACAAAACCTCGCCCTTTCTAGATTTCCAAAGATAACAACCCGGAGAAGCTCCTAAGTTTTTGATCTTTTCCAAAATCAGGGTGTGGTTTAGAATTTCAGCCATGTCGCGTATTCATTAGACTTTTAGAATTTAGTCTTGGGTCTCTTTGGGAACTTCTTCTTCAAAGTTTGGAACCTCTGCCGGAAGAATGGAAGAAGAATTTTGTCCTTTTCTGGAATACTTTTCCTTCTTTCTCTTTGTGTCTTTTTGTTTGTTTCGTATCGCCTTTTTTTGGACGTCGGAAATCGTAGAACTCGCCTTTTGTCTTTGTTCTAAAATTTTCTCGCAAAGAATGGCTCGCGCCTTATATCGATTGAGCCCTTGGGTTCTGTAGAGTGAACACTTGATTTCGATTCCACTCGACTTGTGTTTGAGATGAACCGCAGTAGAAACCTTGTTGACGTTTTGTCCGCCCTTGCCCCCGCTTCTCGTAAAACTTTCTTCCAGATCGGATTCTTTGATCTGAAGAGATTCCATAAGTTCGGAGAGTTTGTGTTCTTTTTCTACGGAGACGGGAAATCGAGGAGCCATAAAAACAATTACTTCAAATCCTGAAGTTCAAAATGATCTCGGAAATAAGGAAACGGTCTTCCGTTTTCATCTAAGCAGACGTAGGTGATCTTGCAGTCGATGATCTCTTTCAATTCTTTCCGGCTCTGGCTCTTACCGATTGAAGTGTTTCGGATCGTGATCGAACTGTTTCCTACCTTATCGATCTTGGAAAAGATCTGAATGATATCTCCCAAAAGTCCGGGACTTTTAAAAACGACGTCGGCCATACTTACGGTGACGATATTCGAATAACGAATTTTTTCCATGACAAACATCGCGCAGCCTTCATCGATCCAGGCGAGCATCTGCCCTCCGAAAAGAAATCCGTGTTGGTTGAGATCCCGGGACATCACGATATGTTGAGTCGCGAGTTCCATTCCTTCCAATTTTTGATCGATAAATACTTCCATATTCTTCTAAGCTCCATTGACAAACGAGGACGAGGGACATTCTTTTTTTAAAATACATTCTTCGCAAAATCTGCGATGCGCCTTACAACTCTTTCTTCCGAGGAAGATCAAATATAAGGAAATATCTCTCCAATATTTTTTGGGAAGAAGATTCATGAGATCCTTTTCCACTTGAACGGGGTCGCTCTTTGTCGTAAGTCCGAGAACCTTTGCGATTCGATTGACGTGGGTATCGACTACGATACCTTCCACGAGTCCGTGCACTTCCGATAAAACCACGTTCGCGGTTTTTCTTCCAAAGCCCGGGAGAGTAATCAGCTCTGCGATCGTGTTCGGAATCTTTCCCTGGAAGTCGTTTAACAATTTACGGGCAAAACCCTGAATCGACTTGGCCTTATTGTGATAAAAGCCCGTGGAGAAAATCAGCTTTTCGATTTCAAGAATGTCGGCGTTTGCAAAAGATTCTAAGGTTGGAAAGAATTTAAAAAGAGCGGGTGTGACTTGATTGACGCGTTCGTCCGTGCACTGAGCGCTGAGAATAACAGCGATCGCGAGCTCATAGTCGTTTTTATAGTGAAGGGGGGTTTCGACTTCCCCGAATTCTTTTCTCAAAAGAGAAAAGACTCGGGAAAACCATTTTAGAAACGAGGAGTCAGGCTGTTTTTGGAGCTGACTTCTGGATTCCTGCGTATTTTTTCGGAGCAAGAACGCCCAAGGATCCGCCGTTATCTTTGATGGCGGCCTTAATTCCTTTTTTTCTCAGAGTACGAAGAGCTCTGGTAGAAAGACGAACTGTAACCCAACGGTTTTCATCTTCCAAAAAGATTCTTTTTTTGATAAGATTCACCTTCCAGGTTCTTCTTGTCTTAATGTGGGAATGGGAAACATTGTTTCCGGAGGCAGTGCCCTTCCCGGTTACTTCACATCTTCTGGCCATAGTAAGGACATAATCGATTGGCGCCTTTCTCTGTCAACCTTTCCGCCGATTTTCTGGCGTTTAAGTAGGATTTTGGATGACTTTTTTCTTTTTGACTGGAGAATCTCAAAGCTTCCAAAAAGACTAACAAAGAACCCTTTCACCCATGTTCCGCCTCGCTCTCACAAAATTTCAACTCTGGATCGATCGAATCTGGAACGTAAACATACTTCCATTCTTTCAGAGCAAGAGCGTCCTCGCGGAACACAGACTTCAGCCCATTCTAAGCCAAGAATTCAAAAGAGAACAGGTTGTGGATCAAAAAGAATTAGGAAATCTTTTGCATCAAACTCAGCTCCTGCGCGAGAATGGAATTCCATATCAATTCGAAACCGAAGTGGAAATCAAAAGTTCCTCTTTCGCCGGCGGAAAACAAAAGATTGAAATTACCGAAAAACTAAAAGCGAGCGCTTCCAATCGAGCCAAGTTTTTTTCGTGGAAACTTTTGCGGAACGGACTTCATTTTCTCCATCGAAAGCCTTGGAAAAAAAATATTACGCAAAAAGAAAACGATTCTACGTTAGACGCAACCAGCCCGGACCTGCTGAGCGCAGCTTCTCCGAATCCGTATCGATTGTATCTACATTCCTTAATCCTTTGGGAGGAACTTTTGCCTTGGGAAGAATGGAGGGAAAAACTGCCGGTGTCTTGGATTCCTTTCGGAACCAGAAAGAAGATCAAAATCCGTTTTGTCGCAGCCAGAGCCGCCTCTTTTTCCAAACAAGAATTCTATGAAGAATCGTATTCTCCCGAACTTGCCTTCTGCGATCTCTACGCACAAGGTTATTTGAGAGAAACCCCGGATAAAAATGTGGATCTCGAAAATCCGGAATCTTATTATTTAGGGACCCTCATTCCTTCCAAACTAGAACGAAAGAATCTCCCGCTCTGGTTAAAGGAACGAAACCTTCTTCCCGATCGGTTTCAGTGGAAGAGTTCTTCCAAAGAGCAAGTTTTTAAACTTTTTCAGAAAGAAATTCGTTTTCGGATTCAGTTGGAAGAATTGGAACCCTTGGCCTCGGATTTTATACAAGCGGGCGGAAAACAATATTCTCTACAAGGTCAACACCTACACGGGCGATTCTTCCAAAGAGCCATTTTTGCGTATCACCCGATGCAGCTCGCAAACCGAGTTCTTCGTCATTTTTAATTTTAGAATATTATAAATAGTTTATACATTTTCGATAGAAAACAAATTGTATAAAAAAGCCAGTTAGGCTCCTTGTAGGAGCTCTTACAACCGCAGCTTTTTCCAGCGATCGATTCCCGCTCGAAAGCGTTCCGGATTTTCCCCGAAGCCGATACGAATCCATCCCTCCGTTTCAAAGTCCCTTCCCGGAAGTACAAAGACGTCGCACTGATCGATCAAAGCGTCCGCGTATTGTGAAGACAAAAGTCCTTCTTTCAAAGGTACAAAGGAAACCACGCCGCCACCCGGGGGAATAAAACCGTTTAGCCCGGGAAGGTTCTTCCAGTTACTTTCAAAGTATTGAATATTCTCAATTAGGAATTCTTTGATCGGTTCGCAAAGACGCATTCTATTTTTTAGAATCTGAATCGTCAGAAATTCGGAAATCGGAGAGACAGTATGTGTGAGATAGTCTTTGAACGACCTCGCCTTCTCCAAAAGTTCTCTCGGTCCGATCATCCAACCGATACGAAGCCCCATCACTCCGAAACATTTTGTGATGGATCCCGTGGAAACCGTTCGTTTGTTCAAACCCGCACCGCTCCAGCTCAAGGAGTTTTTGAAATCTAAGAATCGATAGTGTTCGTCAAAAAGAATCCAACCGGGAAAGTTCAAAGCGGCCTCTTGAATCGTTTTGATCCCGTTTGGATCCAAAGAAAGACCGCTCGGATTTTGTGGATGATTGAAGATGGCAAGATCCGCATTCTTCGAAAACAATTCTAAGATAGAATCGGAGGATAAAAATGAATTTGGATTTTTTCGTAAGGAATTTAAGAGAGAAACCGGCCTGAGATCCGCTCCGATCATTCTTGGGATTTCATACAACGCTTGGAACGCCGGTTCAAAATACGAAACCGAAGCATCTTTTTTACAAAGAAGATGAAAGAGAATGTAGAGCGCTTCTCCGGTTCCGGTCGTGATCAAAACCTGATCGGCTGGAATTCCAGGATAAAGTTTAGCGACTTCTTCTCGAAGTTCGAGATCGCCTCGGTTCGGCGCGTCTTCCAAGGAGATCGATTCGAGTTCTTCCAAACCGATTCCCAAACGCTGAAGCAATTCTCCAAAACTGAGATTTCGAATCCCGCTTTCGCCTAAATTACATCCCGCGGTCTTTCGAAATTTTTCGAGCCTTTCTTCGATCCAGAATTCTCTCGGTTCCATCAAGAGACAAGGGTAAGAATGGCCCCTCCCAAGAGAAATAGAATTGCAAAGAATCCAAAAGAAATCTGAATCCAAAAGTGAATCTTCAGACTACGAAGACCGATTCTTAGATAATCCAAATCCTCACCCTTGGTTTCGGTGATTCTTTTGAAAGAAATTCCCGCGCTGTAACTCCAAATGCCGATTAGAAGAAATAAAATTCCAGGCACAAGATACAAAATGAGTTTGCTTGTATCGGTTGAGACAAAGGCGGAAAAAAAAGAAACTCCGGAAAGACTAAAAAAAGAGAGAGATGCGAGCTTGAGCGCCTTACTCAAACTTAAGAATTCTCTGTTTTCATCCTGGTTGAATTCGTACGATTCCATACTTTTACAATCGGCTAAAATTAGGGTTGAACCTCAGGGAAACCCGATTTTTATGAATTTAATCCTTTAAAAAAAGTCTCTCGGAATCTTTTGAAAACTATGAATCATCCTGAATCCTCGATCCTTTCCTGGACTAAAGATCCATTCTCTGCCATCGCTCGAAAAGAAGCTTCGTCCGCTCTTGAAAAATTCAAAAAGGGAGAATCCGGACTCGAAGTGGAAGCCTTCTCCGTTCCTCTTGAATTCGGCACCGGTGGAATGCGCGGTCGCCTCGGAAACGGAATCGGAAGGATGAACGAATACACGGTCGGACGCGCAGCGCTCGGCTTCATTTCTTATCTCGCCAAAAAAAACAAAAAGGCTTCCATCGTCATCGCCTACGACTCTAGAAGAAGATCTCAGGAATTTGCCGAAGTTACCGCGGGAATCGCGGCTTCCTTGGGTGTGAAGGTAGTTCTCTTTAAAGAAGTGACTCCGACTCCTCTTCTTTCCTATGCGATTCGTTATTACAAGGCGAGCGGCGGAGTTGTCATCACCGCGTCTCACAATCCTCCGGATTACAACGGATTCAAGGCTTATCTCGCGGACGGCGGACAACTCGTACCACCCGACGACAAGAAGATCATTTCCGCGATCGAATCCATCAGCGATTGGAACCAGATCTCGATCCTTTCTCCTAAAGACGCGACCTACAAAAAGTTTGTTACACCCGCTGGCAAAGATTGTTTTGCTTCTTACAAAAAGGAACTCGCAAAGGCGGGAATTCTTTCCTCCATCTTAAAACCAAAAGATCGTTCTTCTTTGAAGGTCGTCTATTCTCCGTTACACGGAACCGGCGGAAAATCGATGAAGGAACTTCTCAACGGCTTTGGTTATAAAAACGTATTCCTTGTCCCCGAACAAAAAGATCCGGACGGAGAATTCCCGACCGTAAAGTTTCCCAACCCCGAAGAACCGGAAGCGATGGAACTCTCTCGAAAATTTGCGATTTCTAAAGACGCTCACGCATTTATCGCAACCGATCCGGACGCGGATCGTCTTGGAATCGGAGTTCAAAACGGAAAAGGAAATTATACCCTCCTCAACGGAAATCAGATCGGTTCGATCATGGCGGCTTATCTCTGTGAACGTTATGCGGCATCCAAGAAGAAGAAAAAGAAAGCGGTTCTTGTAAAAACCATCGTGACCACCGACTTACAAGAGATCATCGCGAAAAAAAACAAGGTGAAATACAAAAACGTTCTCACCGGTTTTAAATTCATCGCGCAGGTGATGGCGAAACTCGATAAAAGCAAAACCGACTTCTTTCTTTTCGGCGGAGAAGAATCCTTCGGTTATCTTCCGGTTTCCTTTGTGAGAGACAAGGATTCTCTTTCTTCGGCGCTTCTTCTCCTCGAAATTCTCACCGAAAAAAAAGACCTCCTTTCTTATATGGATGAGATCTACCTTCGTTACGGACTCTTCCAGGAAAGCCTCAAATCCTTGACTTTAGAAGGAAGCGCCGGAAAGGAAAAGATCCAGAAATCATTAGATTCTCTGAGAACGAGCGATCTTTTGGGAAAACAGATTCACCAAAGAAAAATCGTTGGTATTCTGGATTACAAAACACAAACTGCAAAAGGAAGCGCATCCAAAACCGCGTTTTCCGGTTGTCCCTCTTCGGACGTAATCCAAGTGATTCTCGAAGGCAACGCGAAACTCACCATTCGACCTTCCGGCACGGAACCTAAGATTAAGATTTATTCTTCCTTTCAGAGTCTCGTGGCTCCAAAATCCAAGGAAGAGATTCAAACGTTAACGGCTGGCCTTCTTTCCGAAATCAAGGCCTCCGAAGAAATATTTTTAAAATTGGCAGGGCTTACATGAACGATACAGAAATCCAAAAGGAACTTTTTCAACACACCAAGGAATTGGCCGAACTCTATCTAATCAATACTTATGCGAGATACGACGTCGCGTTTCGTTACGGGGTCAACGAACTCCTTTTCGACTACGACAACAAACAATACATCGATTTTCACTCCGGGGTTGCAGTTACAAATTTAGGACACGCGGATCCGGATATCATCGAGGTGGTTCGCAACCAAGCGGATAAACTCTTTCACACATCCAATCTCTTCTATTCAGAAGAAGCGGCTAAACTCGCAGAACTTCTGATTCTCAATTCCTTTCCCGGAAAAGTCTTTCTGACAAACTCCGGAACGGAAGCGATCGAAGGCGCGTTCAAACTCGCTCGGAAATACGCGTATTCCAAAAACATAGAAGACCCGATCATTCTTTCTTTGGAAAAAAGTTTTCACGGAAGATCCGTTTCCGGGATGAGCTTAACCGGTCAGGATAAGATCAGAAAAGGTTACGGAGAACTTCTCAAAGGAATCGAATTCATTGAACCGAACAACGACGAGATGCTCGTATCCGCTTTTGAAAGATATCAAGGGAGAATCGTAGCTCTTCTCTTGGAACCGATTTTAGGTGAAAGCGGAATCATTCCTCTGACAAAAAACTTTCTCACACTTTCCAGAGAATTGACCGCGGAAAACGACGCGTTACTCATCTTTGACGAAATCCAAACCGGAATGGGAAGAACTGGAACGTTATTCGCCTTTGAAACATTGGGCTTTACTCCGGATGCGATGACCCTTGCAAAAGGACTTGGTTCGGGTTTTCCGATCGGCGCGTTGATCGTAGGAGAGAGATACCAGGATCTTTTTACGTTAGGCTCTCACGGCTCCACCTTCGGGGGAAACCATTTAGCCGCGGCGATCGCATACGAAACCATTCGGATCATCCATACGAGAGAAATTCTTAACAACGTAAACGTCTGTTCGGATGTTGCGTTTTCCAGATTAAATGAAATGAAAGGAAAGTATCCCGTCATCCAAGACGTAAGAGGAAAAGGACTTCATATCGGTGTCGAATTGGCGATTCCTTCCAGACCGATTGCGGAAGCTTTGCTGAAAGCGGGACTCGTAGTCAACGCAACGGCGGAAAACGTAATTCGGATCATGCCTCCTCTCACGATTTCCACGGACTTTTTAAATCAAGGTCTGGATATTTTCGAATCCGTAATCAAACAAAATTAACAAGGATCCAAAAAAGAATGAAGAACGTAGCTGTACTTTCCGGAGACGGAATCGGTCCGGAAGTAATGGAGGTAGCACTCTCCGTTTTGAAAAAAGCTCTCGGCGCCAAGGCTTCCGAGTTTAACTTTAAAGAAGGATATGTGGGTGGAATCGCAATCGACAAAACCGGACATCCGCTTCCGCCAGAAACTCTCAAACTCTGTGAAGAATCCCAAGCGATTCTTTTTGGAAGTGTGGGCGGCCCCAAATGGGAAACCCTTCCGCCGGAAAAACAACCGGAACGAGGAGCCCTTCTTCCCCTTCGTAAACACTTTGATCTTTTTGCAAATCTCAGACCCGCGATCATCTATCCAGAATTGAAGAATGCTTCGCCCGTTCGCGCCGATATCATCGGTGACGGACTGGATATTCTCATCCTAAGAGAATTGACGGGAGGAATCTATTTCGGACAACCGAAAGGGAGAGAAGGATCCGGGCAGGAAGAATTCGCCTACGATACTATGAAATATTCCAGAAGAGAAATCGAAAGGATTACCAGAGTAGCATTCCAAGCGGCACGCAAAAGAAATAATAAAGTGACAAGCATCGACAAGGCAAACGTCTTGACGACTTCCGTTTTTTGGAAAGAAGTTGTCATCGATCTGCATAAGAAAGAATTTTCTGACGTCCAATTGAATCATCTCTACGTGGACAACGCGGCGATGCAGTTGATCGTAAACCCGAAACAATTCGACGTGATACTTTGTGAGAATATGTTCGGCGATATTCTTTCGGACGAGGCCTCCATCATCACTGGCTCGATCGGAATGTTACCTTCGGCTTCCTTATCGGAATCTGGCTTCGGATTGTATGAACCATCAGGTGGTTCCGCTCCCGATATCGCAGGAAAAGGTGTCGCGAATCCGATTGCTCAGGTTTTGAGCGCGGCTTTGATGTTGCGTTATTCTTTTTCCATGGAAGAAGAAGCTGGTAAAATAGAAGCTGCGGTTCGTAAAACGATCGCTACCGGAAAAAGAACGAAAGACATCGCAGAGTCCGGATCTACGGTCGTTGGAACAAAAGAAATCGGTCAGGTAATCGAATCCTTTCTCTAAAAAGAGGTTAAAGTATGAAAGCAGGTGTAGCTCCCAACGGAAGACCTTATCAGGTATTGATTGCCGAGAACTCAAGATTTCAGGCCAAACAACTGGCTCAAATTTTAGAATCGGAAGGATATCAAGTCATCGGATTTGCGGAAAATGGAAAGGAACTCGTAAAACTTTTCGACCAACATCGATTGGTCGATTTGATTACTTTGGATCTCAATCTTCCGGTAATGGATGGATTCGCCACTTTTTTTGAGATCAAAGAAAAGGGAGTTCTTCCGAGAATCGTTCTCGTGTCCGAAGAGAACACACCTGCGGTTCTCAAGTATCTCATAGACGAAGGCGCGATGGACTACATTCCAAAACCGGTAAAACGAGAAAAGGTTTTGGAAAAGATCAACGCGGCCATCAAAAAAATTCCAAAAGTCTAATCTTCCTTCCAAATCAGATTCAGATTTCTTCCGACGTCTTTCTGACGATGACTGAAGAAATCTGAATTTTCCTCCATCGTACAAATTCCGGAAGAATCGAGATTCACTCGAATCCGACTTTTTTCCAATCGAAATCTCAGAAAGAATTCCAAATCCAAAAGACTTTTCCCTTCGAGCGAAGACTTCAAACAATCAGAATATTCGGAACGAAACAAGGACGCAACATCTTCCCCCACTTCGTAGCGGGTTCCGGAAGCACAGGGTCCGAGAAAACCGAACAAAGAACCGTCAACGATTTCGTTTTTAGAAAAACATTCTAAGATCGTTTTCTCTGCAATTCCGGCTAACGTTCCTTTCCAACCAGAATGGACCGCCGCGAATTTCTCGCTGCTGGAAGACCAAAAAAAGATCGGCATACAATCCGCCGTCTTTATACAAAGAATTTTTTGAGATTCTTCTCCGATCAAAGCGTCCGCCGCAGGAAAAGCAAATTCTGCAATTTCAGAAGTATGGAGAATCGTATCTCCGTGCACCTGATTCAAAAGGAAAATAGAGGATTCTTTTCGTCCGGTTTGTTTTGAAATTTCTTTTCTCTGAGAATCCGGGTCCAGAGAAAGATTCGGAAGTTCTTTTTTCCCGAGGATCAAAATCCGAATTTTCTTTCCGTTTCCAATCGGGAAGGAATGAGACAAGGCCATCGAAACCGAAAGTAAATCCGCCTTAGAAACTGACGAGTGTTAAAGTACGTGATCTAAAGAAACCCTTCTCCGAGACTGGAAAAACCAGATTCATGAAACCGAATTTCGCTCAAAAACCAAAGGTCAAGATCTGCGGAATCCGAGATCTTGAAATCGCAAAAATTTGCAAAGAAGAAGGCGCCGATTTCGTAGGACTCAATTTTGCCCCTTCCAGTCCGAGAAAGATCGATATCGCGACCGCACGGAAGATCATTCAATTCTATAAGTCTCAAACGGATTCTCCAAAGGTTGTTTTGCTCTTTTACAAAAATTCTCCCGAAGAGATTCGAACGATTCGTAGCGCCCTTTCTCATGATTATGTGCAATGGGTCTGGGACGATCCGGAGCTTGCGTCCATCTATCGAATCGAACTTCTCGGAGAAAACCAGATCTGTTCGTATCGCGTCGACAAACAGATCTTAGACGAGGATTTGAATTCCGTCCCGGGAGAATTTCTGATCTTGGACAGTTATTCCAAGGGCGCGGGCGGCGGCACCGGAGAAAGTTTTAACTGGGACTTCGTCTCGAAAGTCACGAGAAAGTTTTTGCTCGCGGGGGGCTTGAATCCGGAGAACGTAGCTTCTGCGATTGCAAAAGTAAAACCCTTTGGAGTCGACGTTGCGAGCGGAGTCGAATCCTCTCCCGGTCAAAAAGATCCGCAAAAAATAATCGATTTTATCAGGAACGCAAAATCAGTCTTATGAGTTTAGAAACCACAGGAACCTCCGCTGAATACTGGAGTGATCTCGCCGACGCGCTCAACACTCCAATGATGAAACAGTTTCTTGCGATCAAGAAAGACTTTCCGGATACGATTCTCTTTTTTCGGATGGGTGACTTTTATGAAATGTTCTTAGAAGACGCGAAGGTTGCCTCTTCGATCTTAGACATCGCACTTACCAAAAGACAAAACGCAGTCCCTATGTGCGGGATTCCCTATCATTCCAAAGACAATTATATTTCAAGACTCCTTAGTGCGGGAAAAAAAATCGCGATCTGCGAACAATCCAAATCAGACGATCCCGGTTCCAAACTCATGACGCGGGATGTGGTAAGAATCATCACACCGGGAACGGTCATCGAAGAGAACCTTCTTTCCGGATATCAGAACAACTATCTCGCGGTTCTCCATCTCAAAAAAAGTCTGATTTATTTTGCGATGGCGGACTTTTCCACAGGAGAAGTATTTTATTCTTCCGCTTCGATCACCGGTTTGGAACGACTGATCGCTGAACTCGAAAAGTTTCGTCCTTCTGAAATCTGCGTTCCGAAATCTGAAGTTTCTTTTTTCAAAGACCTCGAGTATTTTAAGAATCGTGAATTTACTCTGTTGCTGGATCAGGCCGAAATCAGCGATAAGGATCCTTTCCACATTCTTTCTTTGTATTTAAACGAATACATCCGAGAAACCTATCGGGACAACAAACTCATACTTCGAGAACCTCGAATCTTAAGTTCCGGAAAATTTTTAGAAATGGATCGAGAAACAATTCTCAATCTGGAACTCGTGGAGAATGAAAAGGAAAAAAATCATACTCTCTATTCTATATTCAATTTTTGCAATACTGCTAAGGGAAAAAGGCTTCTCAAACAGAGAATTTTGTTTCCGGAATGTGATCCTCTGATTCTCTATTCTCGCTGGGAAAAACAAGACATCCTCTTAAAAACGATTCTCGCCCCTTTCATTTCGGCGCTAAAGGATATCGGAGATCTCGAACGGATTCTCACACGCTTTCGTGGCAATCACGCGTATCCGAGAGACTTTCGCACCATCGCAAATTCCATCGCAACCGGAATCAAATTGAAGGAGGAATTAGAAAGCCTTTCCTATCCTTTTTTGATTCCGACCGAAAAACTAAAATCGCTTTCCGAATGGATCGCCTCCAAACTGAATCCAAACGACGACCTACCCGTCATTTTAGGAAACGGTCCTTTTCTTCGTTCCGGATTCTCCGCAAAGCTGGACAAGGCAAGAGAAGCCGGCGTAAAAGGAAAGGATTGGATCTTAGAATTGGAAACCGAGGAAAAAAAACGCACTGGTTTAAATACATTAAAGATTCG
The DNA here is from genome assembly GCF_016919175.1 of Leptospira ainlahdjerensis. Taxonomy (GTDB): domain Bacteria; phylum Spirochaetota; class Leptospiria; order Leptospirales; family Leptospiraceae; genus Leptospira; species Leptospira ainlahdjerensis. The sequence continues at coordinate 24,707 of NZ_JAFFPU010000067.1, forward strand.
TTATAATAAAATCGTAGGTTATTTTATAGAGATTTCAAGGGTTCAAGCGGAACAGGCTCCGAAAGACTATCTCAAAAAACAAACATTAGTCGGAAGCGAACGATTTACGACACCAAAGCTCGAAGAAATCGAAAGGACGATACTCGAAGCCGACGAAATCATCCAAGAGATCGAAAGAGCGGAATTCAATCTGATGGTCGAAGAAGTTCTTAAATATTCTTCCTTTCTCATAGAACTTTCCGAAGAAATCGGAGACTTGGATTTTCAGATCTCCACTCTGACCGCAAAGGACAAGTTCGGTTGGATTCGTCCTCAACTTTCCGAGGATCGTTCTCTGGAACTCATAGATTCCAAACATCCGGTCGTAGAGGCGACTCTTCCGCTCGGTCAGGAGTTTACTCCCAATTCTCTCTATTTGGATACGCAGGACAAAGCGATCGCGGTTCTCACAGGACCAAACATGGCGGGTAAATCGACTTTTATGAGGCAGATCGCCTTAAATCAGATTCTCTTTCAGATGGGAGCGTTTGTTCCGGCGAAGTCTGCGCGACTTCCGATCGTGGATAAACTTTTTACGCGCATCGGCGCAGGTGATAATCTCACCGCGGGAGAATCCACATTTTATGTCGAGATGAAAGAAACCGCCAATATCTTAAATCACTGCACCGAAGATTCTCTGATTCTTTTTGACGAGGTTGGTCGAGGAACTTCGACTTATGACGGGATGAGCATCGCTTGGGCTATCTTAGAATATCTGTCTTCTCTTGCGATCAAACCAAAGACGATCTTTGCAACTCACTACCACGAACTCACCGAACTTTCTCGTTTGAGCGGGATCTTCAATCTTTATCTGGAAACTCTGGAAAAGGACGACAAGGTTCTATTCTTACGAAAGGTTCGCGCGGGAAAAGCTAAAAAGTCTTTCGGGATTTACGTGGCAAAGATCGCCGGAGTTCCGGAACCGATCGTAAAACGAGCGGCTGAACTTCTCATCGAGCTCGAATCCAAAAAGAAGGAGATTCGGATCCAAGAGGCGCAACCTATGTTGTTTGTCGAAGCGGAAAAGAAAGAAACTCGTTCGGAAACGGAAGAATCGATTTTGAAACTGAAATTGGAAGAGATGACACCGATCGAAGCCTTAAAGGCACTCGAAGACTTTCAGAAAAAATTAAGAAAACAAAAATAACAAAACATCCATAGGCGCAAAGTCCACCCAATTGGTGATCAACTTTTTTAAACCGTCTTTTGCGTGAAAACCGATTCCAATCCCGGCTTCGTTTAACATCAAAGCGTCGTTAGCACCGTCGCCCACCGCAACCACTTGTGAAGAATCAATGTTTTCCCGATTCCGAATTTCTTTTAAGAATTCAAACTTCTTCACCTTGTCCACGATTTCTCCGGTGACAAAGCCGGTCAGAAGTCCATTCTCTCTTTCTAATACGTTCGCGCGAACTTCTCCGATTCTATATTCCTTCTGAAACATTTCCAGGATATCGGTAAAGCCGCCGGAAAAGACCGCCGTTCTAGTTTCTATTTCCCTTAGACCAAAGAGTAATTTTTCAACTCCGATATTTAAAGTCAACTTCGGATACAACTCTTCAAAGATCGTAGTGGGAAGTCCTTTGAGATGAAGACATCTTTTTTTGAGGGCCTCGTGAAAGTCCAGGTTCCCTTCCATCGCTTCCTTGGTAACGGATGCAACCTGATCGTAAACTCCCGCGAGCCTTGCGAGTTCATCGATCACTTCCTGTTGTATCAAAGTGGAATCCATATCGAAGGTGAACAAACTTTTCTTTTTAGGATCCAGAAGATGTTCTACTTGTAAAAGATCGGAATTCTTCTTTGCAAATTTTTCCCGAAGTTCAACGAGTTCTTTTTGTTCTAGCTTCTTTGAAACTTTCCATTCGATACAACTCCAAAGTCCGCTCGTTCGGACGGACGCGGTAGAAAGTAAAGACGTATCCTCCGGTTTTATGGAGACAAAACTCCCCTTTCCCAAGAGGAGTTCTTTACGAATTTCTTCCGGATTTTGAGTGAGAATTAAGAGCAAGGCGATTTCACTGCTGCAGATAGGGGATCAGGATCGGTTTCAATTTCTGAACCCAGATTTTATACGCGTTTTCATTCAGATGGATCTTGTCTTTTTCGAGCCAGAATTCTTGCCGGAGAGCCGGTCGGTCTTTTTCCCGGAGCCACTGCCAATTGTCCAAGAATACGACATTCTTATATCCTTGCGCGATGGAGATCCAAGTCAAATTGAGCACGGGAGAAACATTGTTGATACTCTGAGTTCGGACCGGTGGAATCCCGAGAATCACCACTTTCAGATTCGGATTTATCCGATAGATCTTTTCTAATATTTTTGCAAGATTAGCTTCAATGACATCCAAACACTTTCCTTGAATGAGATCGTTCCCTCCGATTTCCACAACGATCGCTTTTGGATTTAAGGAAAGAACGTCCTCTTCGATTCGTTCCAAAAGAAGTTCAGTGAGATCGCCGCCGATCCCCCGGTTGACGGCTCCCGGAAATTCTTTTATCATCAAATCGCTCGGAAACAATTGGATCAAAGAATTTCCAACGAACACAACATTGGCGGTTTGAATCCTTTGGTTTTCCTCACGATAGATTCCGCGCATCGTGTTCCAGAGTGAGTAGTATTGTTGAAATTTTTCGTGAGAGCGATAACCAACTCCAGACCAACATTCGAAGTCGGAACTGGAGTAGTCTGTATATGATTTTTTTATCAGAAGCGAGCAGGAAACAGAAAGAAAAAGCAAGGAGAAAACAAAGAAATACCTTACCAAAGATCCTATCACTGTTCCTGCGGCTCTTTCATGTGAAAACGTTTATGCCAATCTGCAATCTGAGCTTGGAGATAATCTTCAGAATCACAAATTCTAAACTCGATCGGATTGTTGGAAGCCGTATCAATGAGCTTAGCTTCTATGTAACCGTTCTTCAGTTTATTGATTTCTATTTTATATTTCATCCATTAACTCCAGTAATGCCAGATTTTTAGATGGATTCAGGCTTTCAAACCGATTCTAAAAAAAATGAACTTACTCTTTCCAATTTTTTAAAAAAGAATAATCTCGAACTCCGACATTTCCAAATCGTTTTTCAAATTTTTAACTTCAGTTTTTTTGAACAACAAAGCGCATAACGTATTCTTGTCTAATAAAATCAAATATCTGATTCCGTTTCGAATACGGATGATTTTTCTCAAAAAAAAACTGTTCTGTAGCGGGCCGTCAAATTTTGGACCCTTACTTAACAATCCATACTGTCTTCAGACTCAATTTAGCAAAAAAAAGTTGCTGGGAAAGCTTAAAAAATGCCTAAAAACCCTTTTTTTGGACATTTTGGAACTTTTAAGATTTCTTAAATTTATACAATTCAGGGAAATTCTTTTCGGAATATAGGGCTTCCATTTCGGAATCCTCCGGTAAAATCCCACCATCCGCCAACTCGGGGACAAAGCCTGCGTCTCGAATCATACCGATCGTTTCCACCATGTCGGATCCTTTTACGTTCAAATACCCAGATGAGAACAAGGAATTGGCGGCAAAAAGCGCCGTAGCTGACAAACTTCTGAGATGACCTTCTCTTCCCGCTGCAATCCGTATTTCAGAATCCGGATTCACCAAACGGAAAAGACAAAGAATTCTTACACAAAGTTCGGGACTGAGAACGCTCGGATTTTGGATCGCGTGTCCTTTTACTGGAATAAAAAAGTTTACGGGAATCGAAATCACTCGAAACGATTTGAGTTCAAAAGCAACGTCGACCAGGTCACGAAGGGTTTCTCCCATTCCTACGATCACGCCGCTACACATCCCAATGCCGGCCTTGGAAACCGATTCGAGAGTTTCCGCTCTCTGCGCATACGTGTGTGTATCGCAGATTTCAGGATAATGATTTTGTGAAGTATTAAGATTGTGATTGTAACGATCCAGACCAGCCGCTTTTAAAAGTTGAGCCTTGTCCTCGTCTAACAGCCCGGCGGAAAGACAAACCTTCATTCCGAGTTCGTCAGTGATTCTGCGAATCGTAGATGCGAGCTTTTCGGTGGTCGGGCGATTCGGCCCGGTCCCCGAGGTTACCATGCAAAAACGGTAGGCCCCATTTTCCTTTGCCTTCAACGCATCCTCGTAGATTTCGGACTCGGATTTCATCGGATATTCTTGGACTCCGGAATTCGCGTTTTTTCTTTGCGCGCAGTATCCGCAGTCCTCCGGACAATGCCCGTTTTTGATATTATCTAATATATGAATTCGAACCTTATTTCCGTAATAACGGTTTCTTTCTTGAAACGCTCTGTCCAAACAGGTCGTCAAAGGAAGACTTCCATCAAGAATTTCCAGCGCCTCTTCCTTGGAAATCACACTAGGGGCTTCGGAGAATATTTTTTCGGTCGTATTGAGTGTTGCAGACATTCTTCAGACAGGTTCGAGGGTGGGAGTTTTCTTGAAAAGTCATTTCCCTGAATAAATTTCAGCCAAGGTTTCTCGGATGACCCTGAAAATCTTTTTCAAAGAGTCTTCCGATATTCCATAAGGAGGTGTAATATAGATCACGTTTCCGAGAGGTCTAAGAACCACACCTTTCTCTATAAACTTTTTTTTGAGAATTTTGTTTCCCGGATAAGTATAACCGCTTTCAGCACCAACTTCCAATTCCAAAACTCCGACGGCTCCCATCACTCGGACGTCGCGGATCCGATCCGCAAATTCTTTTTGAATGATTTCCAGTCCCTCTTTCATTCTTGCTTCCAATCGAAGGACTTGTTCCAGACAATTTTCTTCGAACATAAGTTTTATGGAAGCAAGCGCTGCCGCACAGGCGACAGGATTTCCCGTCATCGTATGTCCGTGATAAAACGCTTTTTCCGCTTCCGGTCTTACAAAAGCGGAATGGATCTTCCGGGAAGCCAAAGTGACTGCGATCGGAGCGGCGCCGGCGCTAAGTCCTTTTGCCATCGCGATCAAATCGGGTTTTATCTTGGCCCTTTGAAACGCAAAGAAAAACCCGGTTCTTCCAAAACCGGTGAAGACCTCGTCGACCAAAAGAAGGGCTCCATATTCTTTAGAAATTCTTTCCAGACGTTGTAGAACCTCTTCTTTGTAAAAGATCATTCCTCCGGAACCGAGGATCAAAGGTTCGATCACGATTCCGGCGACACGTTTCGGGTTTTTTTCAAAATAGGTTTCGATCGCGTCCACACATTCCGTTTTGCAAGAATCCGGTTTTTTCCCTACCGGACAAAGGCTACAGTTCGGACTCGCAAATTCTTGAGTTGGGAAGAGCAAACTGGAAAAGACCCGGTTGAAAATGGAATTCCCTCCCACGCTCATAGTTCCGATGGTATCTCCGTGATACGAAGCATTCCATTTTAGGAATATGTTTCGATCCGATTCTCCTTGATTCTGAAAATACTGATACGCGAGTTTGATCATAATCTCGACCGCGGTCGATCCGTTATCGGAATAGAGAACCCTCTGAAACAATCCGTCCGTAATTGTAAGAAGTTCTTTTGCGAGCGATTCCGCCGGTTCGTGCGTAAAACCAGCGAGTAAAACGTGATCGAGACGATCGAGTTGATCCTTCATCGCTTGGATGATTTTTGGATGATTGTGCCCGTGAATGCTGACCCACCACGAAGATATAGCGTCAATGTAAGAATTTCCAGCTTCGTCGTAGAGAAATTCTTTTTCCGCCCTAACGATTTTGAGTGGAAGTTCCGGTTCGTATTGAAGAGTAAAGGGATACCAGATCATTGAATCGCCTCTCGTAAAATAAAATCGGAATCAAATCGAAGAGAGCATTCTTTTTGAAATTGTTCCCGACTCATCTTCTCCTTCGAATGGAGAAAGAAAAATCCTAACAGCGGGACCCCGCTCCATTCTAAGATCGTCCTCATATTGTCTTCCGTCGTCTTATCGGGAGTTCCTATAAAATAAATTCCTTTGAGTGGAATTTTTCGATTTTGAATCGCCTCCAAGGAAAGAAGGGTATGGTTGATCGAACCCAAAGAAACCGGCGCCGCGAGAATCAATGGAATTTCGGATTGTCGAATGACTTCGATTGTGAGAGTCTTTCGGGTAAGGGGAACCAAAAGCCCGCCAGCGCCTTCCACAACGATCTTCTCCTCTCGAATGCTAAAAAGATGTCTCGCCAATTCGTCGGTATCGATCTCGATTCCTTCCAACTCGGAGGCATAGTGCGGAGAACCGGCGAAAGCAAAGGAATAATAATTTTTTAAAAATCTACTTTCATGTAGACCGCTTAGATTCATCACAGTTGCTCGATCGCTATCGTCTCCGGTCTGAATCGGTTTGAAATACTTGAGTCCTAAAGAATCCCCGTATTTCGCGAGAATCAAAGAACTTAAGAGGCTCTTACCGACGTCGGTTCCTGTCGCTGAAATAAAAACTGACATCAAAAGGCCGGTAAAAGAGAAATCAATTTATCGAATGTGGAATCGGTAGCATCGGAGTGAACGCAAATTCTCAATCGTGGAACGGAAACAGTAGGAGGCCGGATCGCTTTTACAAAAAGTCCTTCCTTACGACAACGAACCGCTGCGTCTAATACCGATTCTTCCGATGGGAAAAGAATCGGTATGATCTGGGATTGGGACTTGGTCTCCGGATAATTTTTGGTTTGGATCAACGTACGGAGACGGTTTGACTGTTGAAAAAGATTTTCCCGTTCCATCTCCATCGCCTTGATAATCGAGATCGAAGTCGGAATTGCGTGTGCGATCGCCGGCATAGGCGCGGTGGAAAAAATAAAGGTTCGCATCTTGTTTATGAGAAATTCTCTTCCGATTCGTGAAGTTCCGATCCAGGCCCCTTCCAATCCGAGAGCCTTTCCGCACGTATAGGTGATAAAATCCACTTCTTGCATTCTATCCTTTCCTAAAACCTGAGAGACCCTTCCGCAACCCTGATCTCCGAAAACCCCGATGGAATGTGCGTCATCCAAAACGAGGGTCGCTTCGTATTTATTCTTTAAAAAGACGAGGTCTTCAATCGGAGCCAGATCTCCGTCCATGCTAAAGACGGTTTCGGATACGATGATCTTTTCCTTCATCCTCGACTTGCGGAGCAATTCTTCGAGATGATCTAAGTTTAAATGTTTATAATATGTTTTTTCGGCCCCGGAAAGACGAACTCCGTCCAAAATCGAAGCGTGATTGAGTCGATCCGTAAAAATTTCCGTCTTTGAATTCGCGATACAAGAAAGAAGTCCAAGGTTTGCCGCATAACCGTTTGCAACAAACAAGGAACTTTCAGTTCCCGTCCATTCTGAAACCGCAACTTCGGCTCGATCAAAACTTTCTCTGTGACCGCTGACCAAACGAGAAGCGCCGGAACCGGCTCCATAGAGATCCAAACCTTCTTTGAGACTTGCGATAAGTTTGGGATGTTTTGTAAGAGAGAGGTAATCGTTGGAAGAAAAATCGACCCCGAAAGGAACTTCCAGGGTGCGATATAAGAAATCCTTTTTTAAGGATTCCAGAACGGCGGAGGCCTTCTGAATGAAAGTGGATGGATTCAGATTCGGAAAGCCTCTCGACTAAATTTTACAGCATTTCCTTAACTTCATTTCTTTCGGAAACGAGCTCGTCGTGTGTGATCTTGAATTTCTCTTTCGCGAAGTCGTTTAAAGGAAGGCCTTGGATGATCTCCACTTTTTTTCCATCCGACTTCAAAGGAAATCCGAAGATCAGACCTTTTTCAGCTCCGTAAGATCCATCGGAAACGATGGCAGCGGAGAATGCGTCTCCAGGTGCGGTAGGATTGATGATCCCACGGACGGTGTCTACGACTCCGTTCGCCGCACTTGCCGCAGAGGAAGCTCCTCTCGCCTTGATGATCTCCGCGCCTCTTTGTTGAACGTTCTTAATAAAATCGCCTTTCAACCAGTCGTGATCGGAGATTACGTCGGTGACCGGTTTTCCGGATATCTTTGCGTTGTAAAAATCAGGATATTGAGTGGAAGAATGGTTTCCCCAGATTCCAAGATGAGTCACTTCTTTTACGGGAACTCCTGCTTTTCCGGCTAATTGAGACTTCGCTCTGTTTTCATCCAGCTTAGTCATCGCAAACCAGCGATCTCCGGGAACGCCTTTTGCGTTGTTCATTGCGATCAAGCAGTTTGTATTACAAGGGTTACCGACGACAAGAACTCTTACGTCGTTCGCCGCGTTCTTTTCGATCGCCTTTCCTTGATTTACAAAAATTCCACCGTTAATTTTGAGGAGATCTCCTCTTTCCATTCCGGCTTTTCTAGGAACGGATCCTACGAGCAAGGCCCAGTTGATGTCTTTAAATGCGACGTCCAAATCAGAAGACACAGTCACTTTTTGGAGAAGAGGAAACGCGCAGTCCTCTAATTCCATGATTACACCTTTTGCCGCAGGGACCGCAGCTTCCAATTCCAGCATTTGAATCTCTACGGCGGTATCAGCTCCGAACATTTGTCCGGAAGCGATTCTAAAAAGTAGAGAATATCCGATTTGTCCTGCAGCGCCTGTAACAGCGACTTTCACTGTCTTACTCATATTTGGCCGACTCCTAGTTTTTAATTTTAATTTTTAAGTTCTTGATCGATCACTTTGGTAAACGCTTCCAAAGGTTGAGCGCCTTCCACCATAATTCCGTTGATAAAGAATGCGGGAGTTCCGCTGACTCCGTATTTCTCACCTTCCGCCATATCGGCTTCCACTTCTTTTCTCACAGAGGCGTCGTTCACACACTGGCTAAACGCTTTCATATCCATACCGGAACTTCTGGCTAAATCTAAAACGCGATCCTTTGGAAGATTTCCCGAATTCTCAAAGAGGACGTTAAAGAATTCCCAATACTTCCCCTGCGGAGCCGAGCAGTTTGCCGCGATGTGAGCAAACATCGCGTTCGGGTGAAAAGAAAGCGGATAATCTCTAAAAACCCAGCGGATTTGATCTTTATACTTCGCTCTGAGTTGTGAATTTACATCCTGACTTCTTTTACAATAAGGACATTCGAAATCAGAAAACTCGATGATCGTAACCTTCGCTTTTTCAGGCCCCAATGACGGGTTGTTGCCCGCAAGAATCGAATCGTCTCTCATCGAAGGAAGTTCTTTTACCTTTACGGAAATCTTATATTGATTGCGAAGTTCGCCAAAGATAGAATTTCGAGCTTCTTCCTTTTTTTGAGAAAGAAGATGGTTTTGAATTTCAGCCTTTACCGCATCGAAAGATTTCCCTTTTAGGGCCGGAGAATTCTTATACTGATCATAGATCGCGCGCATTTCCGCAAGAGTCGGTTCCTGAACGGAAGGTTCCATCAGATCTTTTTCGGAAACGTTACGCTCCTTTGCGGCTAAGGACACAACTTTCTTGCTCGCGAATTCGGAAAGGACTCGATACAAACGGTCGTTGGTTTCGGAATAGAATTTACGAGCGAGTCTCGCGTTCTCTTTTTCCACATCCTTGATCGTATAATTCTTTCCGTTGATTTCGGCTACGCCGTCCGGAGAAAAGTAAGAAACAACCAATGGAGAAGTGACGGCGATATAAAGTAAGAAAAGTGCGGTTATCACAAGGAGCGGTCTGGATTCCTTGGTTTTCAATTTGGCAATTATGTCTTGCATGGAAATATTTCCCCCGATGGCCTCATAGAATTGAGACTTGGTTTCCCTACTAGCCAGGTTAGAAACCTTCGGTAAGCTGGCAAACGATAAATTCGGGGCTTCCCCTGGAAGGATTGAAATCCAATCCGAAACGATCGTGCTCCGCGTTTTTTTAGCAAATTTCGAGAGGTGATTAAAAATTTTCGAAAAAACCCTAAAGTGAATCCCCTATTACCGATATTGAACATAGAGACAATCTTTCGCAAAAAAGCGGATGGATATCCCCCAAGGAGGTGCGGGTTTATGAATGTAACTGGATTGACGATCCCTACTTTTTCGTTTTCCTGGCCCCAGCCTGTAAAAGAAGCAAATCACGAAAACAAAGAAACGATGCCGGAAAAAGAATCGGTTCCGAATTCTTTTCCTACATCCGAGAAGGAAAAGAACGAGATCAAACCGGAAGAGCTCGTAATGAAACCCTCTCCGGTTTCCTTTGAAGAAAGAATGAATCAGGTAATCAGTCCGGAACAGATGAAAAATTTGCTCTCCATGATGGTTCGTTCCAGAATGAGCGACGATTCCACCGCTCACAAAATCGATGTAAGACGATAGAGGGATCTTGTTTTTCACTCTCGGACTTATCTACACCGTAGGATTAGACATACTTTTGATACTCGCCGGCCTGGCGGCGTTCGCGGGTCTTGCCTTTTTATTCTTTCAAGAAATCATCTACCCTGCGTTAAAAAAACAAAAGGCGGGAGCGGGAGATCCTCCTGAAGAAGGAGATCGTTTCGTCCTAGTAGTTTCGGAAAGCCAGAGAAACGTTCGTTTCAGCGTAGGCCAGAAATTCGGAGACATACGAACCTTTTGTAACTCGATTTCAGAGGATCACATCGTATTCAATTTTAAGAAGGCAAAAGAATCCGAAGACTACGAAATTCAGATCCAAAGAAACGCCCCCGCCCTATTCAAACCTCCCGCGATGCCGACGTTCTCTCGAATGGAATCCACTGAAAAATTGGACAGTTACGAGGTGATCGGGAAAAAAGCCGATTTTAGAATTTCGGATAAGGTCAATAAGGAAAGGATGACACAATATTTTGAGATCAGCCTATCTTCCGAATTTTTCATCAACAATTTCGGTAAGGAAAGAATGAGATTTATCTTCACGGTCTCCAGGATTCATCCTGGATTAAACAGAAGAACTCCTATCAAAAAAGGATTGTATGCGTTCGGAAAGGAAGACAAAGAAGACAAAGAGGAAGAAGAATAGTTTAGGAAATTTTAATATTCTTTTCGGATTGTAAAATCCCGTTTTCTTCCACTTTTAAGGAAAGAATCTGACAACCAAAATGAGTCAGATCGCAAAACTCCGTCACCTTCTCTTTGAGAATCCGTTCCACCCTTCCCGCGTTTTTTCGTTCGCAAAAGAGAAGAACCGAAGGTCCGCTTCCGGAAAGAGAATATCCGATTAGATTCTTTTTTATTTTTTCCAAAAGCGGATTGAGTTCGAATTCGGAATGCATTCGATACGGAGTGTGAACCCGATCTTCCAAAGCCAATTTTAACAGTTCGATATTCCCGGAATCCAAAAATTCCATCCAAGTTGCGACCCGACTCATATTAAAAATAACGTCCTCCGTGGAATAGCTGCTCGGAAGCGTTTTACGAGATTGGTGGGTCGAGGTTTCCAAATCGGGAACGAGTAAAAAACAACTTACCCGTTTTGGAAATTTCTTTTTTACAAACTCAAGTTGTTCCCCGTTGAAATAAGCAAATACAAATCCGCCCAAATAAGCGGGGATCGTATTGTCAGGGTGACCTTCAATCCGAGCGAGATGGAATAAGAATTCGTTTTCGCCGGGGAGTGAAATTTCGGAATAAAAATGTCTGTGAACAAATCGGGCCGCACAAACTCCTGCGACCGCTGCGCTCGCGCTCGAGCCCAAGCCCCCTTTCATCGGAAGGTTCAAATTCATGACGAGAGAATAAGGAATCAATCTCTGATTCGGAAGGAATTTTTGAAAGTAAGAACGATAGGAAGAAATCACCAGGTCTTCGTCGGGACCGAAAGGAAGGACTTCCATTCCCTTTACGGAGGTTTTGAATTCTCCATCCGGAAAAAAACGAAATTGGAATTCATTGTAAATCCGAAACGCAAGACCGAAAAGATCAAATCCAGGACCTAGATTGGCTGAAGTTCCCGGAACGGTGATGGAATACTGTCGGATCGATGTCATGTTTGCAAAACCATCTGATTCCGATTTTGAACCCGCTTTGGACGATGGAGGACGACGCCAGGAAGGAACCGAATCGTAAAAATTAGGACCACGATTTCTCTCCAAATCAAATCGTCATTTGATTTTCAGTCTTAGAATTTCGGATTTTTAGAATCCAACTTAGCAAAAAAGAAATGACTCACCGATTTTCAATCCGATCGGAACGTATGTCTGATTTTCATATTTTTCAAAAAAAAGAACACCGCAAAAAGGAAAGAAGCTCCGAATCGGATTCTTCGTGAAAAAGAGTTTTCCCGGTAAAACAAGAATGAATTCTGCCTGATTATGCACTTTGGATTCGCCGACTTATTTGTACTTTTATCCTACGTCATTCTCGTTTTGTTTTCAGGTTGGCTTACCTCCAGAAAGAAGGACAAAGACTCTTCCTCCTACTTTCTCGCAGGAAGAGAACTTTCCTGGATCCCCCTCAGCTTTTCGATCGTCGCAACGGAAACATCCACTCTAACGTTTCTCAACATTCCGGGACTCAGTTATTCCGGAAATCTAACGTTTCTCGGTTTGGGTTTGGGTTTTGTTCTCGGAAGAATCCTCGTTGCACAACTTTTTATTCCGATGTATTATCAATCCGGCTTTATTTCGGTTTACGAATGGGTCGGTATCAAGTACGGAAAAGTTTCCCAAAAGACGGTGACCTACTTATTCAAACTCACGAGAATTTTAGGAGACGGAGTGAGAATGTATGCCTCCGCGATTCCCGTCGCAATCTTACTGGAAGTTTTTTTCAGACAATACGGCCTGATTCGATTCGGAACTCAAGAGATCGAAATTCTAAGCCTACTTCTAATTTCGGGGATTACTATTCTTTATACGGTCCAGGGAGGATTTCGTTCCGTCGTTTGGGTGGATTCAATTCAATTCGTGATCTACGTGGGCGGTGGAATTTTCGCCTTTTTTTATCTGGGATATCTTTTAACCCAGAAAGGATTCGGTTTTTTGAATGTATTTCAATCTGCGTCTGCGTTAGGAAAACTCAAAATTTTCGAGTGGGGCGATTTTTCTTCAGCTTATTTTTTTCCAACGGCGATTCTCGGCGGAATCCTTTTGACGTTAGGCACCCACGGAGTCGATCAGATGTTTGTACAAAGAGTTTTGGCTTGTAGATCCGAAACCGATGCAAAAAAGGCGATGATTTCTTCGGGAGTTTTTGTATTCTTTCAATTCGTATTGTTTTTAGGAATCGGTATTCTATTATTCTTTTATTATTCGGGAGAAAATCTTCCCAAAGATAAGGTTTTTTCAAAGTTTATATTAGAAGAAGTGCCTTCCCCGATCACCGGTTTTTTACTCGCGGCGATTCTTGCGTCCGCGATGTCCACACTTTCAAGTTCCATCAATTCCTTATCGCTCACGACCAAAGTGGATTTAGGAATTTCAAAATTCGGCCCGGCGACTCTGAGTCTTTTCTGGGGATTGATCTTACTCCTGAGTTCCCTGCTTCCGCTTTTTCTTACGGCGGGGAAAACGGGTTTGGTAGAATTGGGTCTTTCGATCGCATCTTATACGGTCGGCCCGATTATCGCGGTTTTTTTGACCGGAAGAATTTCAGCTTTTTCTTATATGCAAGAATTGAAAGATAGATCCGCTTCCGTTTCCATCGTTTTGACCCCGATCGTAACCCTACTTTTCGGCAAATGGACCGGACTTGGTTTTACGTATTTGGTTCCATTCGGAATCGGAACCTGTCTTTTGTTCGGATTTATTCTACTAAAAATTCAGAATCGTCTTTCTGTTCCAAAATAGATTCTAAGATTCTTTTGTATTCGGCGGCCTTTGTGAAATGGATATAATGATCCCCTTCCGGGATTCTATAGAATGTAGAATTCGGAAAATATCTTTTTGCAACGGGAATATCTTCCGTTAAAAAGTATTCGGAGGCTCCTCCGATCAGAAAGTTCGTTTTTTTGAGATAAGGTGTATCGGAATATTTTTGAAAAAAATCCTGAAGCAAACGGGGAGATCCTTCGATCGCTTGCACGTTCAACTTCCATCGATAACCGCCCGATTCCATTCTTTCCAAGTTCATTTCGAGGAAATTTCTAATAAAAGCGTTTGGAAGAATTTTGACAAGAACCGCGTCGATTTCCTGTCTCGTCTGAAACTTCGATACGTCGGTTCGAAGACATTCAAATTCCAGATCATATCGTAGAGGATAGTCTTTGGGAACGATGTCCTGAATCAAAAGTGTCGAAGAAATTTCCGGGTTTTTGAGAGCAAATCCCATCGTAACCAGACCACCCATCGAATGACCGAGAAAGACCGGATCGACAATGGAATTTTTAGAAACCCAAACCTCGACGTCCTCGACCATAGACGCGAGAGAATGTTCGACAGCATGGGGAGAGTCTCCGTGATTTCGAAGATCCAGCAAATAGACGTCTGAATATTTACTTAGGAAATCCCCGACCGTGGCCCAGTTTTTGGAAGAACCAAAAAGACCGTGAAGAATCACGATGGGTCCGCAGATCGGTTTAGAAAATTTTTCGTTATGAAATGCGATTTTGCGGGAATATAAATCTACTGCAGACATTCTTTCTGAATCACTTTTAAAAATTGGTGATATTTTTTTCCGTATCGATACGGCAAACTTTGAAGATCCTTTCGAAAGGTTTCAAAGGTTTCTTTTTTTGCGGGATCTTTTCCGCAGTCTACGGTCTCGAGATCTTTTGTCAGAGTTTCCAGACGTTTCGAAATTTGGGAAGCAAAGACAGTCGCATAATTACCGTTCGGTTGGAGTTGGAGATAACGGATTTTTCTTTTTTTTTCGTCGTTTAAATAGCAGAAAACGTTTTTTTTGCAGATCGTTTCCTCCGTATATTTTACGCCCAGAAAGGCGGCGAAGTCGCCCGGTCCCTTGTCTTTGAATTCCTCTCCGATTTTCCAAAAAACCTCAGGGTTGATCTTGGAAGGTTTTCCTCTTTCGCCGGGGACGATTTCCCCAGGATTTTTGGAAAGATAATCCAAAAGTTTAGCTTCCTTTTTTTTGCTTTCGCCTTCTTGCAAGATTTCTAATATCTTTCCGAGAACGACGGCTCTTCTGATTTTTAGATAGAGATATTCGTCTCCGTGATAGATTCCGTTGTCTTCCAAAGAACTTAGGTACTGATATACGGATTCGAGTTCAGTGATTCCGGTATTCGGCGAATACAACATTCGATCGATGGATCGAAGGACGATTCTAAACCCGCCCTTTTCCTGCATGTTAAAGAGAGATTGTGTGGGAGCCCAGCCGCTGAGGCCGGTTCCGTCCGAAATAAAGCGAAAATTTTTCTCGCTTTGTTTTTCCTTTTCATTTTTGCTCTGGACTATTTCTCCAAATCCGAGTCTTCTTAAAATTTCAGATTGTTTGTCCGGGAATAAATAGAGGGGAGCGTTCGGCTTGAGAACCAACCAATCTCCTCCCCAAAGATAAGGAGTCACCGTAAAAAAAGCGAGGATCAGCGCGATCCGTCTCATCGTTTACTTGCTCAGATCCCTTATCATTTCCGCGATTCTTTCCACTCCGCGTTTGATGTCCACTTCGCTCATCGGATAGGAAAGTCGGAGTGCGTTGTCTTCTCCAAAGGCAATTCCGGGAACCGCTGCAACTTTATACTTTTCTAATAGAACGTTGCAGAAAAGTTTACTCAAAGATGTCTCCGAAGATTCTTTCCTTAATTTTTCAAAACCGGGGGTTTTGTAGACGTCGTTCAGATAAGGAAAAACGTAAAAAGCTCCCTGCGGATTCTTACAATTCACTCCGGGAATCGCGTTGAGCAGAGAAACGATTGTATTTCTTCTTTGTTCAAACGCCTTTCTCATCTCTTCCACGCAGGCTTGATCCCCGCCGATAGCCGCTTCCGCAGCAGCCTGAGAAATGGAAGAAGAATTGGAAGTAGACTGACTCTGAATCGTTTCCATATTCTTAACGATGCCGATATCTCCTGCCCCGTAACCGATTCTCCATCCGGTCATAGAATAGGTTTTAGAAACCCCGTTGATCACAAAGGTTTGTTTTTTGAGTTCGGGAGAAATCATCGCGAGATTGGAAAACACAAAACCGTCGTAGACGATCTTTTCATAGATATCGTCGCTCATCACTTGAATTCCACTCGCAAGGACGACTTCTCCGAGGGCTTCCAAATCCTTTCTCGAATAAGCGGCTCCCGTAGGATTCGAAGGAGAATTGAGGATCAAACATTTTGTTTTCGATGTAATCGCTTTTTTCAACTGCTCCGGAGAAATCTGAAAATTATTCTCAGGAGTTGTCTGTACGATCACAGGAACACCTTCCGCAAGACGTACGATGTCCGCATAACTCACCCAATACGGAGCCGGAATGATGACCTCGTCTCCTGCGTTTAACGTCGCGAGAAAGTAATTGTAGATAACCTGTTTTCCACCGGTTCCGACGATAATCTGATTTTTTTCATAATCCAGACCGTTGTCTCTTTTGAACTTGGTTACGATCGCTTCTTTGAGTTCCACGGTTCCCGAAACAGCCGTATAACGCGTCATTCCCTTATCGATCGCCTTCTTTGCGGCTTCTTTGATATGGGACGGAGTTTCAAAATCGGGTTCACCCGCTCCAAAACTTACAATATCCTCTCCTTTTTTTTTCAACTCGTTCGCTTTCGCGGTGATTACGAGCGTAGGAGAGGGTTCGATGACGTTCAGCCTTTTTGCGCTGAGATCCATGCTGTTCCTCTTTTTGTGTTTCTTACTTTAATCAACAACTCTTGCCGATCGGTTTTGTAGAAAAGAATCAGGCGTTGTTCAATTGTAACTGTAAAAGCGCCAATTCTTCCTGAGCTTCTCTGAATTGATCCAGTGTATAAATTTCGTATTCGTATCCTTGTTCCGTAAGAAACAACTGACGGTTTTGTCCGAATCTTTCTTCGTTCGTATCTCTTGAAATCAAAGAATAGAAAACGGCCGTGTTGTCGTGTCCTTTCGGTCTCAGGATTCGTCCCAATCTCTGCGCTTCTTCTTGTCTGGAACCGAAAGTTCCCGAAACCTGAATCGCGATGTTTGCATCCGGTAAGTCGATGGAAAAGTTCGCCACCTTACTTACGACGAGAGACTTGATCTGTCCGGAACGAAACGCATCATACAGGGTTTGTCTTTCCGGAAGCGGAGTTTTTCCGGTAATCAAAGGAATATTGAATTTCTTTGATATTTCTTCCAGTTGATTGATGTATTGTCCGATCACGAGCAAATGGGACTCGGAATGTTTTTTCATAATGAGTTCGATCGCCTTCATCTTCTCCGGATTTTCAGAGGCGAGTCTGAACTTTTCGCGATCGTCCGCGATGGAATATTTCAAACGAAGGTCGTCGTCCATATTGACACGGATTTCCTTACACTTCGCTTCCGCGATCCAAGACTTACTTTCGAGTTCCTTCCAAGGAACGTCGTATTTTTTCGGACCGATGAGCGAGAACACGTCTTCTTCGAGGCCGTCTTCCCGAACCAAGGTCGCCGTTAAACCGAGCCTTCTTTTTGCTTGGAGTTCGGAAGTCATTCTGAAAACCGGAGCGGGAAGTAAGTGAACCTCGTCATAGACGATCAGCCCCCAGTTGTTGGCGCTGAAGAGGTGGAAGTGGGTAAAATCTCCCCCCTTCTTCTTTCTATGAGTGAGAATGTTGTAAGTCGCGATCGTAATCGGACGGATCTCTTTGACTTCGCCGGAATATTCACCGATATCTTCGGGAGGAATGTCGGTCTTGTCCAGAATTTCGTTTCTCCACTGACGAATCGAAAGTGTGTTCGTAACCAGGATCAGAGTTTCGGCTCCGACGATTTGCATCACTCCGATTCCAACGATGGTTTTCCCAGCACCGCAAGGAAGAACGACCACACCGGAACCGCCTTCGTTACCGCCGCCCGCGTGAAAAACTTCCACACAAGCTCTCTGGTAATCCCGCATTCCGAACTTTTTACCGCTGATACTATCGGCTCTAAGATTGAATCCGTATTTGTTTCCTTCGTCGTAACCTGCGAGGTCTTCCACAGGAAAACCGATTTTGATGAGCGCTTGTTTGATATGACCGCGGTATTCTTTTTTAATATAGATCTTATCCGGAAATGTGGATTCGATGAATGGCTGCACCGCTCTGTGATTTCCGATCTCTTGTAAAAATCCTTTTTCATTGGAGATAATCGCGAGTTCACCGGATTCTTCTTTGACGAGTTTTACTTTTCCGTAACGGCTAATCTGTTCACGGATTTCGTTCACGATATTTTTTGGAACGGAGTATCTGGAGAATTTTTCGAGACATTCTACGATTTCATCCGCTGACATCTTGATGGAAGCTGCGTTCCAAAGTGAAAGTGGTGAAATTCTGTATGTATGGAGGTATTCCGGGCTTTTTTCTAGTTCTGCAAATTTGGAAACAATAGTCTGACAGGCCTCAAACTCCGGGTTATCGACCTCCAAAAGCATAGTTTTATCACTCTGAACGATTAAGGGTTTGCTCATTTGTGTCTGGTTTCCTGTTTGTTTAGACTGAAAATCGACCCCTTTCTGTCAAGAAGAATGCGAACATAAGGTTTTTTCCTTCTAAGAGGAAAGAGATCGATCCAAAGTTTCACATTGTAGAGAGCAGAATTTGAAAACAGCCGCTCTTTTCTTCTTCGGGCAATAAGGTCGTCAAAGAAAAACCGTGTAAAACCGCGTTCCCCGGAGCGCTCATAGGTTCGATGGCAATCCTGTTTCCCCGAAAGTCCGTGTAGATTTGCACGTAGGAAAGAGGAATCTCATTCGAAGCGTTCGCATACGAATGAATCGAAACTTGGTACGACTCGTTCGGAACCTGCAAAATTACATTCGGCTCTTCTCCAAAAAATAAGGAGTCAAGAGTGGGTATCTGTTCCAACTCGAACGCGTTCGTCTCAACTCCGTAGATCGGATAAACCGGGATCAAATCTTCTTGTAAAGGAATCTGTTTCTTCATGTTAGACCGGAGCCGCGGGAGAGGTGATTGAGAATTCATTCGAAAATACGGATGATAACCGTAACAAAAACGGAAAGGAACCAAATTCTCATTTTGAAAAAAGGTTCTTAGAGTCAGAACCTCTTCGTTGGAAATCGTTTGCAAAGAATATTCTTCCCGAACTCGGATCTTACTTAAGGGTGTGAGTGAAAACGTTTCGTCTGGAATCAGTTCCAAAAAAACTGAATGATCCGTATGATCAATGATGCGTCTTCTCCAAGAATACGCAAGACCGTGGGAAGGATAACCTTTCGAGTCCTTGGTTCCCGAGTTTTCTAAGGAAATAAATTCTTCACCGAATGCAATCCGATCCGAAGTATGACGATTGACCCAGGGATACATCAAAAAAGAACCGGAACTAAAAAATCTTTCTTTCGGATCGTAACCTGCGAGAATCTCCAGATTTTTTCCGCTCTTCGGGTGTTTCCAGATCCAGGAAAGAATCTGGTTTCCCGGCTCGTTCAGTTTCAATCGGGAACGTTGGCTGAATATTTCGGGCACGGCGAACAAGTTTGCGAGAAAACGGAAATTATTTCCAATCAATTTTGAATTCTTTTTTAAAACTTGGGTCTTAGGAAAGGAATTGAAAGCCTGCTTTGTTAGTGGAGACTGACCATTCCATAGGAGAATTTCTTTGAAAGCACCGATTCTGACTTGGACCTATTCCCTGATCCTGACTTTCTTCATAACGAACTGTTATATCCCCGTGAACGCAAATCTTGGAGGCCCCGGAAAATCGGCGGAACTGAGAGAAAAACTTCTCACGGGAAAAAATGAGGATAAAATTCTCATCATTCCCATCGACGGAGTGATCAGCGACGAAGGAGAAAAAACCTTTTTCGGCGGACAAGAAGATTCAATTCTTGCCGGAGTCAAAAAACAACTCGAACTCGCGGAATTGGATCCCGAAATCAAAGCGGTCATTTTAAAAATCAATTCTCCCGGCGGTTCGGTTACTTCCAGCGACATTCTTTATCGAGAAATTCTACAGTTTAAAAACAAAAAGAAAATCCCGGTCGTTTCCTTGTTTATGGATACGGCCGCGAGCGGAGCCTACTACATCGCGATGGCCACCGATTTGATTGTGGCGCATCCGACCACTGTCACGGGTTCTATCGGAGTGATTCTTTCCGGAATCAATTTCAAAGAAGGTTTGGATAAACTCGGAATCAAGGATCAATCGATTCGTTCCGGCGGAAACAAAACAATCGGTTCTCCCCTGGAAGACCTAACTCCCGAACAAAGAAAACTCCTTCAATCGATCGTTGACGATCTTTATGAAAAATTCTTTGAAGTAGTCAAAACCGGTCGTCCGGGAAAAAATCCGACCGAGCTTCGTAAGATCGCCGACGGTAGAATTTTTACGGCTTCTCAAGCTTTGCAACACGGTTTGATCGATAAAATCGGTTATTTCGAAAATACGATCCAGGACACGATGGCGCTTCCGAACTACCGCAAAACTCCAGGAAACACAAGTCCTCGGATCATCTACTATTCTCAGAGCTCCGAAAAAAAGGCGAACTTCTATCAGGTTCAATCTCCGGAGTTGAAAATCGATTCTCCGATTTCTAAAATTCTCGGGGCGGGAAAACAGGTTCGTTTTCTCTATCTCTGGTCTTATTGAGAATATTATAAATTTAGAGTTTATTTTTCGGAAGTCTGATGCTATTTAATTCTTTGCCCTTTCTATTTTTATTTCTTATCACGTATTTGATCTATTGGAACGTCTCAGGACCTTGGAAAAAAAGGGTCCTCCTCGTTTCTTCGATCGTCTTTTACGGATATTCCCATATAGCCTTTCTGATTCACTTTTTACTCGTGATAGGAATCAACTATTACTTCTCCACAAAACTCTGGGAGATTCGGGAACGCGGAGAATCCACGGGAAAACTTCTGAAATGGGTCATCGTTTTAAACGGAATCAACCTCGCCTTCTTTAAGTATTACTATTTTGTAATGGATTCTATGAGTTCTCTCACCGGGATGGAACTCTGGCAAAAACTGGGGACTTCCGTAGAAATCCTACTTCCACTTGCGATCAGTTTTTACACGTTCCAGTTGATCGCCCTACAAGTGGACATTCACAGAGGTTTGATTCCGAATCGAATTGGCTCTGGCGACTATTTTCTTTTTATTCTCTTTTTTCCGCAGTTGATCGCGGGTCCGATCATGAGATCGACCGATTTTCTCCCCAAACTCGATCATCCGACAATCGATAAAAATCGGATGAAACTCGGAATCTTTCTTTTGATTTTTGGTCTTTTTAAAAAATCAGTTCTCGCCGATTCCATCGCCGGAATCGTCGGCCCGATGTATTTAGAACCGAGCTCGTATCACGCTGCTTCCATTTATATCGGTATGGTAGGCTTTGCTTGTCAGGTTTACTGCGACTTTTCGGGTTATACCGATATCGCGAGGGGTTCCGCCTTTTTACTCGGATACGATATTCCGGAAAATTTTCGGGGACCGTTTCTTTCCGTTTCTTTCCGCGAATTTTGGGGTAGATGGCACGTTACACTTTCCACTTGGCTTCGGGATTACATTTACATACCTTTAGGCGGAAGCCGACAGGGAGAATTCAGATCTCAGTTGAATATGTTTCTCACGATGTGTCTCGGGGGCCTTTGGCACGGCGCCAATATCGCCTTTGTCCTCTGGGGAGCCTATCTTGGTCTGATCTTGGCCGTGGAGAGAATTGTAGAACCCAGACCAACACCCGGAGTCTCAAACACTCCTTCGACTACGGTTCGAATTCTGAGAAACGTAGTAACTCTCAATCTGTTTGTCTTTTCGGGAATTTTCTTTCGAGGCGGTTCCGCCGGTAAAAACTCTGTATCTTTTATGTTGGATCTCCTCAGCGGTTATAAGAATCTATTCGTAGGAAAAATACTTCCGCGCTGGGAAGAGCTTTTTCTATTTATCCTGTTGACGATTGGCCTAAACGCTTTCCAGTATTATCCTCAACTTATGGGGAAGATCGAAAAACGGTCTTTGTTCCTGATCCCGATCCTGAGTGTGATCCTATTGCTTCTTCTGGGCGTTTTTGGAGACGGCGGCGGAGAATTTATTTATTTTCAGTTCTAAGTCGATTTTCTAAAACGAAAAGGACTTCTTCCTAGGGAAGAAAAGGGGGCGATCTTGAATCGAGGAATAAAAAAACGGTTCGCTTTCATTCTTTCGATCCTCTGTCTTTTCCCGATCCTTATCGATTGTTCTCCCCGATGGATACGGGAACTTCCGGCAAACGATCCAATCGAAAAAATTCAGAATACAATTCCGGGAGGAATGTATGTTCGCAATCGACCGGAACGTTCTCATAGAAACACCCTCTTCTACAAAAATGTCGTACAGGAAAGAATTTTCCTAAACGAGGCCGATCGGACTTTTGAAAAATCGATGCGAAGAGAAGTAAAAGACAAAAACGAGTACACGACCTATATCGTGATCGGGAAGGGCAAATATTCGGTTTCCGGGAATTGGGTTTTGTTGGAAACTCAGGAAAAGGGAGAAGTTGAATTCCAGGGAAACGGCGAAGCTTTTGAAATCGTATATTCTCCTTTTATTCATAAATTGTTATATCACTACGATTCTTCCACAAAAACTCTCGTCCCATTGTTGTATGAGTCCGGATATCGTGAAAAAACTTTCGGACTTATGGACGGGGTCAGTCGACCTTATTTAGAGGATAAGTATTTCCAAATAGCGCGAAATAATTTTTTAAAAAAAGAATTTCAGTTTCACGCCTATTTCCACCAAAGATGAATCTTTCAGACTCAATCAAAAAATATTTTCAAAGAGTGGGTTGGTTTCTGCCAAGCCTAAACTTTCTATTTTTGATTTTGATCGTTGTCTTTCTCGAAACTTCCGAATTGAGCGCCAAGGAAAGAATCATTCTCTATCTGATTTCCATTGCTATTCTCTACCTAATCAATTACATTTCCTTTATATTATTTCTCACTAAAAAGTTCCTACCCGCCGAGGAAGTCCGCGGAAAGATGATGAAACGTTTCCGAAAAGGAGACGATCGGATGCAGACGTATCTGTTTCCACTTTCCATCGACGACGATTACTACGAAATCTATGGCCGCACCCTCACTTACAATCCGATAGGCGGAGATTTTTACAATTTTCTAACGGATTTTAAGGGGAACTACTGGCTCGGAATCGGAGACTCGGTCGGGCACGGATATTTAGCCGGAATTTTCAGTATGATGATCTTCCAAAAGATGTCTTTGCTCGTTCATCTTTACGACAATCCGGACGAAGTCATCGAACGTATCAACGAAAGTCTCTCCAAAAGAACGGAAACTTATCCTGCGATAAACACCAGTTTATATGCTACGTTTTTACTAATCAAGGCGGATACGGAAGGAAACGTCCAACATTCCGGTTTGCATCCGAGTTTTGTACATTACAAAAATAAAACCAAAAAAAACGAGATCGTGGAGACTGACGGAAAATTTATTTCCACGACGATGAATTCCAGTTTAAAGAACACGCCTGGGAAAAATCGGTTTTCGATGGAATCCGGCGATATCGTATTTTGCTTTACAGACGGGCTTTACGAACAGAAAAATAAAGGAAACCTGTATTTCGGGGAAAGCCTATTCCGATTTTTGGAAGAAGTTTCCAAAAACGATCTAAAAAAAATCGCGGACAATCTTTTTGAGGAAATTCTAATTCACACTGGAGGAAGAATTCAGGATGATATGACGATCCTGATGATTCGTAAAAAATAAATGTTAGAATTGACCCCCCTCGAAACTAAAATACTAGCCAACCTTTCTCTGGAAGACAGGGACGCGCGCAAATTAGGAAGAATTCTCCAAGACGTCGTTTTAGTCACTGGACTGAGCGAAGACGAACTTTTAGAATTTATACCGTTCGGTCTCGAAGAAGAAATCATTCTTTTGAGAACGGAATACAACTTTACAAAGTTCAAAAAGTCCTTAATTGCAAAATTGACAAAACGGAATTATCCTTCTCCCGGTCTTTCCGCCCCTATCCCCGAAACCATTAGTCCCTCCCTCTAAGGAAAAAATCCTCGGAGGATTCAATTCCGGATTGAAGGGTCAAAAAAATCGGAACCCGTTTTAAAAAAAAATGCCGTTACACGAAGGAAAGAATTACTTCTTTATTCTCGCAAATCCGGACTCCATCGTTCGATTCACTTCCAAGATCGAACCCTTTTATGATTTTCGAACGAAGGAAATCGAAGAACTTCCATTCCTCTTCGCATCCCCCGCAATCGTCCCGAGATTTTTATATTCCATAGAATGGAACCGAATTTTTTATCCGAGCAAAACGATCGATTCCGAAGCTTATATGAGTTTTGAGAATGGAAGAATCCATTCCAAATCAGAACGTTTTTCGGAAAGGGCGATCGAAATCACCGAAGAAAGTTTTTTTCGGATCGAACAAAACCCGTATCCACCTTCGGGGAAAATTCCGTTTCAAATCTCCAGAGCGGAAGATGAAACTACCTTTATCGGGACAAGGGCTTCCGGAAAATTTAGCCTATATAAACAACAAAGAAACAGGATGATGTCCACACGTTATTTATCCTTAAAAGATATAGTAAATCCCGAGCTATCCGAGGCCGAGGTCGAAAAAAAAATTGAATCGCTCTATTTCGATAGGAAGGGTAAAAATTTTCTCTTTCGTCTCGTAAAAATCCTTTTTGCGGGAACTCCCGCGGAAGAACAAACAATCGTTTCCAATCTTTTCAGCCACGAACCCGAGTTTGCCGTCTTTCTGCGGGATCAGATTTTTAAGATTGAAATCCTTCCCCTCATCCACGGTCCGTTTTTGAATCGTATCCTGATTCCCATGGATGAAAGAATCATCCGTTTTTCTTATCCTAAACTTTCTCCACCCGTCAAAACGATGATCGAAAAAAATATCTCCAAAAACAAACTGAAAAGTATTCTGGGGTCTCCTGTAAAAAAACCGGAGCCGGGAGAGTCTTTGGAAGAAACGATTGAAAGGGAAATTTTTAGAAACTTTTCAAGAAAAATATATTACGAAACTGGAATGTTTTCGATCTATCGGGAGAGAATCGATGATTCCGAAGTGAATTCCGGTCAATTGATCGAAACTCAATTTCAGAGCGTTCAGCGGACCGAAAGATTCAACTTTCAAATCGCGGGAACTCCGGTGATTGTGCTCTACGCAGTTACGGATAATAAGATTCTCTTTCAGGTAAAGGCATGGATCGAGATCGTTCGGATGGACACCCTCATTTCAAAACGAGAAAGGGACGAACGGTTCTTTCTCAAAATTCCTCCCGGAAGAATTTTAGAAATTCCTTTCTTTCCGGAATTCAGACTCCTCTCCGGAGCCGGGATCACGTCAGAAAGAAAGACATTCGAATTTTTTTTATTAGGTTTTGATTATTGATTGGTCCGGATTCTTCTGACCCCGTCCTTCCAAATCTGAATCTCTTTTTCTCTTTGAGCGGTTTTCATCTGAGGGGAGAATTCTTTGTTGGATTTGAGTTTTTTCTTGAGATCTGCGACCGAAGGAAAAAATCCCCGTTCGAGACCCGCGAGAAATGCGGCGCCTAACACGGTCGTATCGACGTTCGCCGGACGAATCACCTTTTTTCCCAGAATGTCGGCTTGATATTGCATCAACCAGGAATTACCAGTGGCACCTCCGTCCACTTTCAGAACCTTCAACTTAGAACCGGTATCATTCTCCATCGCTTCCACAAGTTCGTAGGATTGCAGCGCGATCGATTTGAGAGCGGCTCTTGTGATCTGTTCCGCAGTCGTATCGCGCGTGAGTCCGAGAATCGCCCCCCTTGCGTTCATATCCCAATACGGTGCGCCTAACCCAGAAAAGGCGGGAACAAATACGACCTCATCCTCCTTTTTTACGGAAGAGGCTAACTTTTCGGAAACTTTCGATTCTTTAAAAAACTTCAGATTGTCGCGAAGAAATTGAACGACCGCCCCTCCAATAAAGACAGATCCTTCCAAACAATAGACCGTCTTTCCTTCGGGACCACAACCCAGAGTTGTGAGAAGATTGTTCTTAGAAATTTGAAAATTATTTCCTGTGTTAAACAGAAGAAAACATCCGGTTCCATAGGTATTCTTCGCCTCTCCGGGATCCGTGCAGAGTTGACCAAAAAGTGCCCCTTGTTGATCTCCCACAAGGGAAGAAATTGGAATTCCATCCGGAAGTCCTTTTACTTTTTCGGTTCTTCCAAACAAGGAACTGGAATTATGAGCTTCCGGAAGAACCGCTTCGGGGATCCCTAAAATTTGAGTGAGTTCCCGATCCCATTCTTTTTTTTCAATGTTATAGATTAAAGTCCGACTCGCGTTCGTATGATCGGTCTTATGCGATTTTCCGTTTGTCAATCGATAGAGTAAATATGTGTCGATGGTTCCAAACAATACCTTTCCTTTTTCGGCCTTTGCCCGGACCCCTTTCACGTTATCCAAAATCCATTTGATTTTCGTTCCGCTGAAGTAAGCATCCATCACAAGCCCTGTTTTTTTTCGAAACAACGGTTCGAGACCTTTTTCTTTCAAATCCATACAGATATCGGAAGTCCTTCTGCACTGCCATACGATCGCGTTGTAAACTGGTTTGCCGGTGTCTTTATCAAAAAGAACCGTTGTTTCTCTTTGGTTTGTGATTCCGATCGCGACAGCGTCGGACGGTTTGAGTTTTCCGTTTCGAATCGCTTTGAGAATGAGTTTTTCCGTTTTAACCCAAATCTCTTCCGCGTCGTGCTCTACCCATCCTGCTTTCGGGTAGTGTTGCCCGAATTCCGAATACGCGCTTGAAATAACGTTGCCCGATTTGTTAAAACAGAAGGTTCGAATACCGGTGGTTCCGGCGTCGATTCCGATGATATATTCGCTCATTGACGATTCTCCCAAAGATTAAAAATGAAAGATGGAATACAATTTCAGATCCGGAAGTTTTTTTTAGACTTCGAGTTCCAGACCTTCATACGCCATGATGATTTGCAATTGATTGTCCGGATCGAACATCTCTTTGTATTTTAAAGCACGTAAGTAAACGGCGTCCAACTTTTCGTCGTCATACGAAGGGTCGTGGTGAAACATGACTAACTTTTTTACGTTTGCTCGAAGCGCAATATCCGTCGCCATAGAAGCGGAACTGTGTCCCCAATCGATCTTTTGAAGGGATTCCTCGAACGTATATTGGGTATCAAAAACCAAAATATCGGCGCCTCGAAAATAATTGAGATAGTCTTGGATGTTTTCCATCTCATCGAGATTGAACTCCGCATCGGAAGCAAAGATGAGAGACTTTCCGTCTTCCTCAAAACGATACGAAAAACTTCCTCCGGGATGACGAACCGATTTTGAAATCGCGGAAATCGATTCGGTTACCGGGAACGCCTTACCTTCCGGAATGAATTTAAAATTCTTAGTCGCCCGAAATCCATCATACGGAACCGGAAAATGAGTAAAGCTGTGTTGGTATTTCAGTCTTTCTTCCAAATTGTCGACGGAACTCAAAATCTCAAACACGTTTCCGGGGGAATAAAGAGGAACAAAAAAGGGAATTCCTTGGATATGATCCCAGTGTGTGTGAGTAAAGATCCACTTTGCCTTTCCCTTTCCTTCCAAAAAGCCTTCGTGCAGAATGGAGTTCCCGAGTTCCCGTAAACCAGTTCCTCCGTCGATGATTACGAGATTATCTTTTCTATCTCGGATCTCGATACAAGTCGTGTTGCCGCCGTATGTGCTCCAATTGGAAAGGGAAAGAGAATCTAGGAACGTATCGATTGCATCTGGGCTCTGAATATCTGCTGGAGTCGCTAGGCTGAGAATTTTTTGTACTTTGCCCCGTATGGATTCTCCTCGAACAGAGGAGGAAATGGAACCGCGTACACCCCAAAATTTTATGCGCATAATTTAAAAAACTAACCCGAAAAGAAGAGGATTTTTCAGGAAAATGTTGTCTAAAATTATCAATTCCTTCAGGATTTCCAGCTAATTCTTTTTTATTTATGAAAAATTTCTTCTTGGTAGCGAACATTAAGAATAAAATTTTGTTTACCGAGTGGACTCATCGATTAGGATTCAAATAGGTTCCGAGCAAAGCAAACGTGGAAAACTTCAACACAGAAATCCTTACAGAAGGAACAACTTGCACGATCCGTATTCAAGGGAGCATCAGCCTCAAAAACGCATTTGCGCTCAAAGAGTTGATCATCAAAAAACACGGAGAAGGTTTTTCCGATATCGTTTTGGATTTTGCGGGTGACGCGTATTTGGATTCTTCCGGGATTGGAGCCATTTTCAATTCTCAGAAGTATGTAACGGAAAGAAATGGTTCCCTCAAACTCAAAAATATAAGCCGCGACGTGATGACGATCTTAAAGATCGCAAATCTCGACAAACACTTGGATATCATCCGTTAGGTCTCATTCTGGAAGTTTTTCGGATCTACACTCTCTCACCTCTTCGTAACTTTACTTACATCCTCAGAAACACGGAAACGTCCCAAACCCTCTCGATCGATCCGTACGATTCCACACAAATCGAAACCTTCTTGGAAAATCAAGGATGGAATCTCGACTTTATCCTCAACACACACGAACACGCAGACCATACTTCGGGAAACGAGTCTCTTTTTCGAAAATACAAACCGGTCGTCTACTCTCATCCCGGAGGAATCGGTAAAATTCCGCACGCGACACACCCGGTCAAAAAGGGGGACAAGATTCTCGCCTCCTCCGATCAATATCTGGAAATACTGGATACTCCGGGCCATACCTTCTGTCACGTCTGTCTTAAACTCGTAGAACAAGGAAAGGCGAAGGCCATCTTTACCGGTGATACTCTTTTCAACGCGGGAGTGGGTAACTGTTACCGAGGGGGAAATCCGGAAATTCTAGCCCAAACGATTCTCGAACAAATTTATCCTTTGGAAAACGAGATCCTTCTCTATCCGGGCCACGACTATTTGGAATCGAATCTGAAATTCACACTTTCCTTGGACCCTTCCAATCAGGAAGCAATCGCTACTCTGGAAGAATCCGGTCGTTTGCAAAAGGACGTCGAATTTTTAACGACCAATCTGGGGAAAGAGAAGAAGATCAACACCTTTCTTCAGTGCGATCATCCTTCCGAGAGTTTAAAAAAGAATGTTCAAAAAAAATCCGGCCTCAAACTCGCAAACGACGATCCGAAATCCCTTTTTGTTTCCCTACGTTCTCTCCGGGATCATTGGTAAAAAAGATCGGGAAATCGTTTGCCGGAAAACCGCGGCCTAAAGAATCTGTAACCAGGATGGTTCTTTTTTGATTAAAAAATTCTTTCTCGAAGTTTGTGTAAAACCGGGAAAGCGGGAATTTAAAAAAAAGAATTCGATCTCAAAGGTTTCGCCGTTGTCTCGCTCTTTTTGGTTGGGTAAGTCTTATGAAACAATATGATATCATCGTAATCGGCACAGGTGGCGGCACAAAATTGGTCACTCCCCCTTCCAAACTCGGATATAAAGTTGCGGTGATCGAAAAAGAATCACCGGGAGGAACCTGTCTCAATCGGGGATGTATTCCTTCCAAGATGCTGATCTATCCGGCGGAAATCCTCACGCTTGCAAAACATTCCGAAAAATTTCAAATCACGTTTCCCGAAAAGCCGACCGTTGATTTTAAAACTCTTGTAGAACGAATTTCTAAGACGGTCGATGAAGAATCCGCTTCCATCCGTCCAGCCTACGATAAGAATCCGAACATAGACTACATTCAAGGAACGGCGAATTTTCTCTCCGATCGTATAATCCGTGTTAACGGAGAAGAATTGACCGCGGAAAGAATTTTTATCGCTGCGGGAGCAAGACCTTCGATTCCAAACATACCGGGCTTGGAAGGAACCCCTTATATGACCAGTCGGGAAGCCTTGCGAAGAACCGAACTTCCCAAATCCCTGATCGTGATCGGAGGAGGTTTTATCGCTTTAGAATTGGGTTTTGCCTATTCTTCGTTCGGTTCCGACGTCACCTTTTTGGTTCGAAACAGAATGCTTAAAAGCGAAGACTCGGACGTCGTGGACGAATTCGAGAGAATTTTTACAAAAGAACAGAAAGTGTTACTCAATTCCAGCATTCAAAAAGTAGAATATAAGGAGCAACGTTTTTATCTGGATATCACAGTGGACGGAAAACAAACCCGTCTGGAATCAGAGGCGCTCCTCGTCGCAACCGGAATTCAACCGAATTCGGATCTACTCGGACTTTCCAATACAAACATTAAAACCGATAAAAACGGCTATATTCAAGTAAACGAATATCTGGAAACGACGGTACCCGGTGTTTACGCGCTCGGAGATATCATCGGAAAATACTTTTACAGACATTCGGTCAACTTTGAAGGAGAATTTTTGTTTCGAACCTTGTATCAGGAAAAGAAAAAATCTCCGATTGAATATCCTCCGGTTCCCCACGCTGTCTTTACACATCCTCAGGTTGCAAAAGTAGGAAGAACGGAAGAAGAACTAAAAGCATTAGAAATCGATTATATTGCCGCCAAAAATCCCTATAGTTCCAGCGCGACCGGAATGGCGAGACTTTCCGATTCCGGATTTATCAAAATTCTCGTGGAGAAAAAAACCAGAAAAGTTTTGGGAGCACACGCGATCGGCGAAGAAGCCTCGAACGTGATTCATCTATTCATTCTACTGATGACGATGAACGGAACCGTGGACGATCTTCTCAAAATGATTTACATTCATCCTGCGTTACCCGAAATTGCGCGTAACGCGGCCAGAAAGGCGAATGAAATATTACAAACAACATAAAAAATGGGATTCGAAGAAAATATGAAATTTGCTCTGCAAATTGAGAACTTAATAAAAACCTATTCCGGCGACGTGACGGCTCTCAAAGGAATCAGTCTAAACGTAGAGAGCGGAGATTTTTTCGCACTTCTCGGTCCAAACGGGGCCGGAAAATCCACAACGATCGGAATTCTCAGTTCCTTAGTGAACAAAACCTCCGGAAGAGTTCGGATCTTTGACGCGGATATCGATGTCGATATAGCAAAAGCAAAATCCTACATCGGGGTAGTTCCTCAGGAGTTCAACTTCAATATCTTCGAAAGAGTCGATCAAATCGTCGTCAATCAGGGCGGTTACTATGGAATGGATCGTAAGCTGGCCGCAGAACGCGCCGAAGGTTATCTACAACAACTCGGGTTGTATGAAAAAAGAAAAGAAACCGCAGGTCGACTTTCCGGAGGAATGAAACGAAGACTGATGATCGCAAGGGCTCTCATTCACAATCCTAAAATTCTTATCTTGGACGAACCGACCGCAGGCGTGGATATCGAACTCAGGCGATCTCTTTGGGAATACCTACAAAAGCTCAACACTTCCGGAATCACGGTCATCTTGACGACTCACTATTTGGAAGAAGCAGAAAGTCTTTGTAGAAATATCGCGATCATCGATCAAGGTCAGATCGTCGAAAACACTTCGATGAAAGACCTGCTTCAAAAACTGGATCAAGAAACGTTCATCCTGGATTTTACGGGACATCTGAATTCGCATCGAAGCGCACCAGGAATCGAAATCAAACAAATAGACAATTCCACTCTGGAAGTTTCTATTTTTGCAGACGCTTCTCTAAACGATCTTTTCAAACTTCTGGACCAAAACGGAATCAAGATCAGCAGCATGAGAAACAAATCCAACCGTCTGGAAGAACTCTTCCTCAAACTGGTGGAGAAAAAACTATGAACTTAATAGAAAAATACAACGCATTTAAAACGATCGTCATCAAAGAAACCGTTCGTATCTTAAGAATTTGGGTGCAAACACTCATTCCTCCGGGAATCACGATCACACTTTACTTTATCATCTTTGGAAAGTTAGTCGGCTCCCAGATCGGAAACATCGGAGATCACACGTATATTCAGTTTATAGTTCCGGGTCTCGTGATGATGTCCGTGATCATCAATTCATATAACAACGTAGTCTCTTCCTTTTTTGGAGCCAAGTTTCAGAGAAACATCGAGGAACTCCTTGTCTCTCCGACTCCCGCGTCATTGATCGTTCTCGGTTATACCGTCGGAGGGGTCATCCGAGGAATTCTTGTGGGAATTCTCGTGATCGCGATTTCACTTTTTTTTACGGAATTAGAAGTTTATAATTTTCCAATGTTGATCACTACGGTGATTCTGAGTTCTCTTCTATTTTCATTGGGAGGATTTTTAAACGCACTCTTCGCGAAAAAGTTCGACGACGTTACGATCATTCCTACGTTTATCCTTACGCCTCTGACCTATCTAGGAGGGGTTTTTTATTCGATCCAGATGCTTCCTCCTTTTTGGCAAAACGTCTCGAAACTCAACCCGATTCTTTATATGGTAAACGCGTTTCGATTTGGATTTCTCGGAGTCAGTGATATCCATCCGGGATTTGCGCTTTTGATGATCGCGATGGCAACCTTGGCACTCTACATTCTTTCCGTAATCCTACTTCGCAGAGGGACCGGAATTCGAAATTGATTCCGTTAAAAACAGAATGAGTATCGAGGAAGAAATTCGTATTCGTCTCACAAACGAACTGAGTCCGTCCAAACTGGAGGTTTTCGATTTCAGCGAGGAGCACTCAGGTCATGCGGGAAACCCCGGAAATAAAAAAGAGGGAACCCATATCAGGATCGTTTTGAAAACCTCCGGCTTTTTAGGCAAATCAAAGGTGGAGCAACATAGAATCGTCTATTCCATTCTAAAACCCTGGATCGACTCCGGGCTCCATGCGATCGTGCTCGAAACCGGAGAATCCGAGTAAATTCGGATTGTAACAAAAACGGGATCGAAAATGCTAAATCTAAGAACGCGGAAATCGAACAGATAAAGAGGTCCGGTCTAAAAAAAGAACGATGACAATCGATGAAATTAAAAATAAAATAGAATCCGGTCTTCCGGATTCTAAGGTAACGATACTCGACCCTTATCGGGACGGAGTACATATCAAAGCAGTTGTGATTTACAAAGGATTTGAAGGTAAATCCATTTTAGAACAACATAGAATGGTCTACGAAACTCTAAAAGAAGAACTAAAACAAGAAGTGCACGCGCTTGCACTGGAAACGAGGACACAAGAATGAACGACGCGGTAAAACAGAAAATAGAAGAATTGATCGGATCCGATAAGGTTTTCCTTTTTATGAAAGGGACTCCCGAAGCGCCTATGTGCGGTTTTTCGGCGGGCGTGGCAAACGTTCTGAGAAGTTTAGGGATTCAATACGGTTCCTTTAACGTTTTGTCCGACGAGGGAATCCGTCAAGGAATCAAAGACTATGCAAACTGGCCTACCATTCCTCAACTTTATATCAATGGAGAATTTGTAGGCGGTCACGACATCGTCGTTGAGATGTCAAAGTCCGGAGATCTTCAGAAAAAAGTAGGAACCATCCCTGCATGATGAAACTCTATCAGTATCTTGGTTGCCCTTATAGCGCCTATGTTCGGGAAGAATTTTCGAAGATGGGGCTAATCGCGGGGAAAGACTTTGAACTTGTGGAAGCGCGCCGGGGAACCCCCGGTCGCGAAGAGGTGGTTCGTCTCGGCGGAAAAAATCAAGTTCCCTTTCTCGTAGACGGAGACACTCAGATGTATGAATCTAGAGATATCGTAACCTACGTAAGGCAAAAACTCGCTTCTTAAAAACCCAACAAAGTCAAAATCTTATTTCCGACATCCCTGTTTTTTCCTTCGTAAGGATAATTATGAATGTATAAAACCGGGTTGAAGTTCAATTCCAGAATTCTATAATCTCCCTCTTTTTCCAAATCCTTCAGGATGATATCCACTCCGCAAATTTTCGCATCCACCGACTTGGCGGCTTTCACGGCCAGTTTCTTATAATAAGAATGAGCCAGATCGGTGACATCGATCGAATCCCCACCCGTACTGATATTGGAATTTTTTCGAAGGAAGACCTTCTGCCCCTCAGCCGGAATCGACTCCTTTGTAAGATAGGATTGTTCGAGAACATCGAGTTCCGTATCTCCGAGTTGAATTTTTTCGAGAGGAGTTACATGTCCAACTCCGCGTCTCGGATCTTCGTTTTTAAAAGCGACGAGTTCTTCGATCGTATGTTTACCATCGCCCGTCACGTTAG
The DNA here is from genome assembly GCF_016919175.1 of Leptospira ainlahdjerensis. Lineage (GTDB taxonomy): Bacteria > Spirochaetota > Leptospiria > Leptospirales > Leptospiraceae > Leptospira > Leptospira ainlahdjerensis. The sequence continues at coordinate 58,727 of NZ_JAFFPU010000067.1, forward strand.
CCGGAATTCGATTGCAAACGGCAACGGTTTCATCGCCGATCACTAAAAAACGATACTCGTTTCCTTCCGCAAATTCTTCGATGATAACGGATTCTGAATGATTGAAGGCGATTTTGATCGCTTTTTTCGCGTCCTCTACCGAGGCTTTAGGAGGAAGAATGGTGATTCCAATCCCGAAATTTGTAGTAACCGGTTTTACGACCATCTTCTTTTCATGATGAATTTCCCAAAAAGAAAGCGCGGGCTCGGGCTCGCCGAAACTCTCTCCAGCAGGCACTCGAAGACCCGCTTCATCCATTACGATTTTTGAAATCGTTTTATTCTCCATCACAAGAAAGGTCATGTAAGAATCGAGTCTTGTCTTAGAGGCCTCTTTTATATACTGAACGTGTCCGGAAGAATTTTTTAACCGAAGGAAATGATTTTTTCGATCCAAAATTTCCACTTCGAGACCCCGGTTGAGAGCGTCGCGAATGATGATCTGTGTGGAAATCTCCAGATCTTCGAAATCTTTGAGAGTGAAAATATCAGGTGAGATAAATCCTCCCGACTTCAATTTCAGTGATTGCATAGTTTCACTGTGGGATAGTGGGTTTGAGATTCTTCTTTTTCCAACTGTTCCTTCTCTTGAAAGGAACGTTGAGATTCCTTTTCAATCTTCATGAGGGTTCCCGGAGAATATTCCATATAAGAAAGGGCTCTTCTATTTTCCCTCGCGAGTTCCATTCCTTTATCTCTAAATTCGATTCCACGTTTTAGGATTTCGCATAACAATTTTCCGGAAGGAGTTTTATCCGGATTCTTCCATTTTCTAATTTGAAAGTCGATCGCTTCTTGATAGGTCTTTCTTCCGGTATGGAGATCCAAAATTTTCGCGTAGTGTCTCAAGGATTCCGAATATTCTGCACCCGTCTGTTGAAAGTTCTTTTCGGAATTTCCGACCCTGATTTTGAGATCGGGTTTTCTTCCTTCCCAAATCACCTTACTCAGATTTTCTTTTTGTATTTCGTTCTCTTCCGCGTCGATGGAAGGTGACGGAGTCAAAAGAGAATCCAGAAGAATCAACTGGGTGAACGCGAGATTGTGTCTACAAACCCCCAAAGGAGAATACGGATCGATATCCAAGGAACGAATTTCTATGTATTCGATTCCCCTTCTTAAAAGCGCATCTAGCGGTCTTTCATCACCTTTTGGAACTTGTTTGGGACGTACGGGAGAATAGAACTCATTTTCGATCTGAAGATAATTCGGATTGAGCTGAGCATCCGGAGTTTTCGGGAAAGATTCATATTTCTCATACGGCGTGTGAACCGCGTAACACATCCGATCGACATATTCAGCCAAGGAATTATAATGAATTCCTAATGTATCCTGAACTTTGCTCGTGTAACCGATCTCGCTCATCCGAAGCGAAGTCGCATAGGGAGAATACATCGTAAAATTCTTATGTCTTTCGAACTTGAGATTTCCAGGATTCGGAAGAAAGGTCGAATCAAAAACGGAAGAAGATCCTGTGAGATAGGTCAGATAATGCACTCTTCTCATAAAATTTCGGATCACGTGCAGATAGAGGGAGGAAATTTCCTCTTTTGAAAAATTGGAAACGTCCTTACCTAGAAATTGCCTTAGAAAGATATTAGAAAAAGAAAAGTTATAATGAACTCCGGAGATCGTCTGCATTCTTCTTCCGTATCGAAGTCCCAGTCCGTGGCGATAGATCGTCTTCCATTTTCCACTCGCTGAACTTCCATACTGTCCGAGCGGGATTTCGTTTTCGTCCTCGGGAAGAATCGGGGGCATACTAAAAGGCCAGATCAACTCGTTGTTTAATTTTCGGATCGTATATATATGCAGATCTTGTAATTCTCGAATATTGGCTTCGATTCGAGGACGTGGATGAGTCGCATACTCGAGTTGTGGTTCTGCGAAATCGGTTTTGATATAATGATTGGTAAGACTGGAACCGAGATGTTCCGGATGTGGAGTTCTTGCGAGGGTTCCATCCGGATTGACTCGCATACTTTCTTTTTCCAATCCGTGTTTTGCTTTTACGGCGTGGCGTAAAAGGATTTCCAGTGAAACCTCATCTAACTTTGATTGAGTAAATTCTTTTGTTTTCAAAGTCCGCCTGTGGCCCCTTCTCCACGTGGATCGGAAGCTCCATAGAGCATCCCATTCTCTCTTTTTACCGAAAATAATTTTGCAAAGTTCGGGGCGATCCGTATATCATGCTTTCTAGCGGAAAGCCCATCGAAAACGTTTCTTTCATTCACCGGCTTTTCGATAAAGACCGCATCCGGAAAGAATTGATGGTGCACTCTCCCTCTCGCCACCGATTCGTATAAGGTCAGCTTAAGATCCAGATTATAGATCAAAGATTGTAAAACCGCATTCACAATATAGGAACCACCCGGAGCTCCGGTGGCCAAAAATGGTTCCTTACCTTTGAACACAAGGGTTGGAGACATACTACTCAGTGGAGTTTTTTTAGGAAGAATGGAATTCGCCTCCGCGCCGATCAGTCCGTAAACATTCGGCTCACCCGGTGCTCGACTGAAATCATCCATCGTATCGTTTAAGACGATTCCGTAACCGGGAACTACGACCGACGCTCCAAAACGAAAGTTGATGGATTGTGTCGTCGAAGCGACGTTTCCTTCTTTGTCCATCACGGAAATATGAGTGGTCTGCGGAGATTCAACTCCAAAGTTCAACTCTTTCAAAAAAGAAGAACTGCTCGAAGCTCGCTTCGGATCAAAATCCGCAAACTTTTCTACCGCGTATTTTTTTGATAAAAGTAGATCGATCGGAATTTTTGTGAACTGCGGATCCCCACCGAGAATCGCTCGGTCCGCATACCCTCTACGCATCGCTTCCGTGATAAAATGATAATAACCGGCCGCGTCCTTGTCATACAATTCCTTCAGGGGTTTAGTTTCGACCATGGACAACATCGTAAGAAGATGAATGCCGGAGGACGGTGGCGGCATCGTATAGATCGTATAATCTCTGTAAGACGACTTCAGGGCTTTCTTTTCAATCACTCGAAAACCTTTCAAATCTTGGGAAGAAATCAGACCGCCGTTTTTTTTCATCGAGTTCACGATCGACTCTGCGATTTTACCGTGATAGAACTCTCTTTCTCCGGTTTCGGAGATAAGTTTTAGAGTATTGGCGAGATCTTTCTGAACGAGCAAGGACCCGACTTCGGGAACCTTGCCTTTTGGAAGAAAGATTCCTTTCATTTCCTCGTCCATGTCCTTGGATGATTTTTGAATCGCAGAAAAAAGGTCAGCGTATACCGGAAAACCATTCTCCGCTAAACGAATCGCGGGAGCGATGATAGACTTGAGCGGAAGTTTTCCAAAACGTTTTTGAATCTGAATCAGACCGGCTACGTTACCCGGAACACCGACCGCCCGAAATCCGAAAAGGGAATCCTCTTTCGGTTTTCTTTTGTACATATTGCGGGAAGCAGCACTCGGCGCCCTTTCTCTAAAATCGAAAGCAATCGGTTCCGAAAATTCTTTTAGATAGAGAACCAGAAAACCTCCCCCGCCCAAACCGGTCGAATGGGGTCTCGTCACGGAGATCGCAAAGGAAGTTGCGACGACAACATCCACGACGTTTCCGCCTAACTTTCCCACTTCGATCCCGGCTGCAGTGGCTTCGGGGGAATCGGATGCGATCATCAGATTCTTACTCTCGCTAAAATAATCGGTATGTTTTCTTTGATTAGAAGGGGTTACGAGTAAGTCAGTGGAAACTTTCTTTCCTTCGATCGAAAGAGGAACTTCCTTACACGAAAAAAGGAAAAGTATCAGTACGATACGTGCGTATTTTTGTTTCATCGGATCCCGGATCAATTTTTTAGTTTAGGATTTTTTGCCGTGGGAAAATTCCATTTCGATTCCTTCTTTACCGGCGATCAGTTTTGCCCTTCCGCCCGATTTTAATTCTCCAAATAGGATCTCTTCCGAGATTCTTTTCGATATATGAGTGTCGATCCATCTCTGGACGGGTCTCGCTCCGAACTCGGGTGTATAGGCTTTTTCCGCAATGTAGTTGAGTACATCATCCTGAAACTCTAATTCAATTTGTTTAGAATTCAGACGGTCTTGTAAAAGAGCAAGCTGTTTTGCAACTACTTTGGTTACATTTTCCTGACTTAAAGAAGTAAACTCGATCACCGCTGTGAGACGGTTTCTAAACTCCGGAGAAAATTGCTTTTCGATCGCCTTGAGACTTCTGTCTTCCAAAAGATCATTTCCAAATCCCACTGGATTTGTAGAACGCTCCCTAGCACCCGTGTTTGTGGTCATCACGAGGATCACCTGACGAAAATCGGATTTTCTTCCGTTGTTGTCCGTAAGAGTTGCGTGATCCATAATCTGGAGAAGAATATTATAAATGTCTTCATGAGCCTTTTCGATCTCGTCGAGCAGAAGAACACAGTGAGGATTTCTATGTACGGCGTCCGTAAGTTGTCCGCCTTGTTCAAAACCTACGTAACCCGGCGGTGAACCGATCAATCGCGAAACGGTATGTTTTTCCATGTATTCGCTCATATCAAAACGAATGAGTTCTACTCCGAGGATCTCCGCTAATTTACGGGTGAGCTCGGTCTTTCCGACCCCGGTCGGTCCTGCAAAGAGAAAACTTCCCACGGGTTTTCCCGGTTCGGAAAGTCCGCTTCTGGAAAGTCGAATCGACTGTACGAGTTGATCGATCGCGGAATTTTGTCCGTAGATTTTAGCTTTTAATTCTTCGTCCAAGTTCTTGAGTTTTTCACGATCGTCGGCTTTAACCGTAACGGAAGGAACCTTTGCGATCTTGGAAACGAGTTCTTCGATTTCTCTTACCGTCACGGTTTTTTTCCCACTCTCACGAAGCCGAACGCGAGCGCCCGCTTCGTCCAAAAGATCGATCGCCTTGTCCGGAAGTTTTCGATCCAGAATATAACGCGCCGACAACTCAGCAGCCTGTTCCACAGCCGAAGCGGAATACTTCACCTTATGAAAGGATTCATACTTTCCTAAAAGTCCTTTTAGAATCTCAACGGTCTCGGATATGGACGGTTCTCCCACTTCTACCTTTTGAAATCTTCTGGAAAGTGCATGATCTTTTTCGAATATAGATTTATATTCTTTGTAAGTCGTGGTTCCGATACAACGAAGCTCTCCGCTGGAGAGAGCGGGTTTTAGGAGATTGGATGCATCCAAAGATCCGCCGGAAACGGCGCCGGCACCGATGATCGTATGGATCTCATCTATAAAAAGAACGTGATCGTCTTGTGCCGTGATCTGAGTTACTACATTCTTGAGTCTCTCTTCAAATTCTCCTCGAAACTTAGTGCCCGCGAGTAAAAGCCCCATATCCAAAGAATAAACTTTTAGATTCTTCAACGGCTCCGGAACTTTTCCGTCCACGACCATTTGCGCAAGTCCTTCGACGATGGAGGTTTTACCAACCCCCGCTTCACCCACAAAGATAGGATTGTTCTTTCTTCTTCTACAAAGAATGTGGATTGTCCGATCCAGTTCGTCCGCGCGTCCGATCATAGGATCCAACTTTCCTTCTCGGGCCTTCGCCGTAAGATCCACACAAAAGGCTTTGAGAGGATCGGAAACTTTTTCTCCTTCTTCTCCTATAGTTTCTTTTTCCCGGTTCTGATTGTCCTTGCGAATTCCGTGAGAGATATAACGAACGACGTCCAATCTGGAAATATCCTGTGAGCCGAGAAAATACACCGCGTTCGATTGATCTTCTCTGAATAACGCCGCGAGAACGTCTCCCCCATCCATTTTTTTATTGCGAGTGGATTGAACGTGAAACTCCGCGAGTTGCAGAACGTGTTGTACCCCGATCGTATAAATCGGATCCACTTCGCCCGAGGTTTCCGGAAAGGATTCGAGTTCGCTATCCAGATAATGACTCAGATCTTTTTTTAGTTTTTCGATATCCGCCCCGCAGGCTTCCAAAACTTCCTTAGCGACCGTGTCGGATGTTAGCGCGAGAAGAATATGTTCGAGCGTGATAAATTCGTTTCTTCTTTTTTTGGCTTCTTCCCAAGCCTTTCTTAAGGTCCGTTCCATTTCTTCCGTAAGAATCATGATTCTTCTTCTCCTTCCTCCACTTCCATCGTACAATGAAGTGGGTATCCGTGTTGATCCGCCAATTGTTGAACTTGTATGACCTTGGTTCGCGCCACATCGTGCGAATAAACGCCGCATAACGCTTTCCCGGTGATATGAGCCTTTAGCATAATCTGTTCGCTTTCCGCTCTGGTTCTGTGAAAGACTACTTGTAAAATCCAAACAACGAATTCCATAGGAGTAAAATCGTCGTTGAGTATGATAACCCTGTATTTGGAAGGACGTTTGAGTTTGACCTTCTCCTTGGTCAAAGTCTGTTCTTCCGTATCAAATCGAAAGATCTCGCTCATGGATCTCGACTCCCCTTATCTGCGATCGCATTGTCTCGGAAGAATGTTTCGCTCGAAAATTCCTTAAGCGGAGAGTGCTCGTTGGTTTCTTGAATCATTTCCTGCATGTGCAGTCTTTCTTCTTTTAGGAAACGTTCAATCGCATTTCTCGCGCCCGGATGAAAAATCCTATGCGAACTATAAGTCGGCATCGCAGGAAATCCTCGGAGGAATTTGTGTTCTCCCTGGGCGCCGGCCTCAAAGACTTTGATTTTCTCACGAATCGCGTAGTCGATCAATTGATAAAAACAACATTCAAAATGAAGATGAGAATGGTATTCGATACAACCCCAATATCTTCCGTATAAAAAATCTCCTTTGCGGAGATTGAAGGTTCCCGCGATCGCTTTTCCGTCCCGTGAGGCGAGAACCAAAACGATCCTTTCTCGAAACGTATCAAAGGCCGAATCAAAAAACTTACGATTGAGATAAGCAGAGCCCCATTTTCTGGAATGTGTGTCTTGATAGAATTGCCAGATCGAATTCATATCCGATTTTCGAATCTCATTTCCTTCCAGGATTCTGATTTCGAGGCCGTAGCTACGAACGATCTCGCGTTCCCGTTTGATCTGCATTCTTTTCTTGGATTTCATCGCTCCCAAGTAATCGTCAAAACTTGAGTAGTCCCGGTTCATCCAGTGAAATTGGTGCGAAAGCCGGGTGGCAAATCCGTAATTCTCCAGAACTTCCGATTCTTCTTTTTCTAAGAATAGAAAATGAACCCCGGAAAGACCCTTTTCTTCGGAAAAACGAAGGAGTTCCGGAATCATATAAGAACAAACTTCTTCCAGGCTTAACTCATTCTTATAAAGAATTCTTTTTCCATTTGCCGGAGTAAACGGAATCGCCACGAGACCTTTCGGATAATAGCTCAATCCCGCTTGAGCGAAGAATTGGGCCCACTGAAAATCAAAGATGTATTCTCCATAGGAATCAAACTTGAGAAAGAGAGGAATTACTGCTGAGAAACGTCCGTCTTTTCTTAGAACGCAATACTTCGGAATCCAAGAAGTGTTCGAGCCGATACAACGGGAGATTTCGAGAGAATGTAAAAAGTCGTATTCTAAGAATGGGTTTTTTGGATCGGAGATTGTATTCCATTCTTCCCTGGAAATCGAGGAGATAGAATCTAAAAATTCTATTCTGATACCATTGGGCGATTGCGAAGACATGCTATTTCTTGGACTTGTTTGATTGCAGTTTTGTCAGAGGTCGAGGGAAAAATGCTTTCGAATCTTTTGAACGGCTCGGTGAGTAATGACTTTGATGTTGGATTCGGAAAGTCCGGTTTTTTCCGAAACTTCTTTGACGCTCATTCCTTCGAGTTTGAGGTGCGTGAGAATCTGTTTTTGTCTTTCGTCCAAAACGGAAAGCCACTCCTGCAAGATTTCCCGCGCCTTTTCCGGTTCGTCCTGTTCGATCGGTTCCGGAGAAGCGAAGAGCTCCAGATTTTCGGTCGTAAAATAACGGTCTCCGACCTTTCTTTTTCGGAGATAGTCGATGGTCTTGTATCTGGCGATGGCAAAAACCCAAGGAGCCGGATGACGTTCCGCGCGATAAGAATCCCGAGCCTTGTGAAGTCCGATCAATATTTCTTGGATGAGATCTTCCCGGTCTTCGGCGTTGTTAATACGGGGAATCAGATAGGAACGAAGGACACCCGTTACGAGTCTGAGAAATTTTTCGTAGGAAGCCTGGTCTCCTTCTCGAGCCTTGGCGATGAGAATTGTGCATTCTTCCCAGATTTCTTTTTTAGCTGACATGTAACTAACTGCTTGCGACCTTCGAATATAGAAACAGTTGAACCTAATTTCCTTCCAGCCTGAAGCAGGAAGAAATTATTGTCCAACCATTCTTTAAAATTGGAAAATTTCCAATATTATAACTTAGAATATGTTGAGTAAAGAAGAGAAAACCGAATCCTTAATTCAAAAGTTAGCGACAGAACCGCCTTCCAAGGGAAACGGCTGGGGTGCGTTTGCTTTCTTGGTTCCTCTTTTCGCGATCGGTTTTATTTTTCTTGCCTTATTCTTGTTTCCGGTGACTGCACCTCTTCTTCATATACCAACTTTGTTCCCCGATTTCTTTTGGATTTTAATCGTTGGAACAAGTTCGTTTTGGATTCTATCTCAGTTGCGTTTTCCGGAAGAATCCTTTTCGAAATCTTCTAAACTGCCGATCTATCTTGGACTTGTCTGGGTTCTTTACTCTGCGGTTTCCTTTGGAATGGATGTGATTTCCGGCGAGGATTTTAGACATCATATCGGTCGCTGTGCCGTAATCATCCTTTTTTCTAGTCTTGTTCTTTGCGGAAGTGGGTTCTATTTGGTTCAAAAGGGGAAGCCCGGAAATCCGGTTTTGAGCGCGGCGGTTCTTTCGGTATTCAGCTTGGCGCTTGCGAATCTCTGTCTCAAATTTGTCTGTGGAGACCAATCTTCGTATCATATTTTTTTTTCACACGGCCTTCCCAGTGCAATCCTCTTCTTGATCGGCTTTTTCGTATTTAAGAATATTCTAAAGTGGTAATGTTGCACGATTAAATCGGTCGACAGGGTTTCGATTTTATTTTTTTAAGAAGAATCCGTCGGAACTCCGACAGTCCTCAGTGAAAGTCGCGCGCCCCACCCTGATCTTGGGTGGAGGGGCGGGTGGTGGAAAAAATCCGGAAACTTTCCTCTATCACAAAATCAAACTTTTCGCAAGAAAAAATTCCCGCGTAGGAACTCTTACAAATCGCTCTCCTCAGAACGATTCTCGTAGTATCTCCTCTCAACTTTTGGGTAAGATTAAGCCTGATCTTGGGTAAAGAAGCGGAAATCATCGGGAGACTTTTCTCTATCAGAAAAACCGGATTTTGTAAGAAAAATTCCATTTTGTAGGAGCTCTAACAACAAAGGACTCTTCTTGTCCCGTCTATGAACAAAGGAAATAACGATCTTGAACGAAAAAAAAGTGGCAGAAAAAAACCAAAGTTCCAAATTTACGGAAATCGTATGGTCCCAAAGAGATTTCTTCAACAAATACTTAGTCGGAAAAAGTTGAATTCAAATCCAATTTCCACCGCTTTTATTTGTTCCGACAAAGTAACTCTGAAAAAATTTGTTTGCAATCAAACTCAGGAACTTCACGACAAAACGTTTTCTGACCTGAATCTATCTCAGCGAAGTCTGGGCTGAAAGCGTTCCCAACCAATCCATTTACGCAACAATCGCACTTCATTTTGGAGATTACAAAAATTCCCAAGCGGTTCTAAAAACTTCCTTCTTTTCAGCAAATTGAATGAGTTTGGATAAGAACGGATCGCCGGAAAGTGTAGAACTGTCTCCTATACAAAGAAGAAGATCCCTCGCCCTCGTCATTCCCACGTTGATCCTTCTGGATTCTTTTAAAAATCCGGATTTTCCTTCTTCGTTGGAACGGACAAAGCCAAGAAGAATACAGCGATTCTCCCGTCCCTGGAAGGAATCGATCGTGGAAACTCGGATCTTTGGAAGGTTTGCCTCTTTCAACTTTTCGGATACCAATCTCACTTGAGCGCGATACGGAGAAAGAATCGTAATCTCTTCCTCAGGCCAACCGAGTTCGCTTAACAAAACGCAGATTCGAATCTGCAGATCGGCTTCGAACGGATTTGTCAGACTGTCGTCGACGGAAATTTCCTCGCTGTCCGTTCCGGCGGTATCGATCCATTGGAAAGAATGGAGAAACGGAAAGTCTTCCGGAAAATTAGAAGTCCTTTCCTCCAACGGGCGACCGGATTTCAAAAGGTTAGAATAAAACTCTTGGGAAGAAAACTCGGCAATTTCGTCCTTCATTCGGTACTGAGTGTCGAGAAGAAAAACGCGTTCAGAGTCCGCAAGTCTCTCAGCGGCCTTTTCAAACAAGGTCTCTTCCAGAGTATTCTTCTCCGAAAACAAAGTGGGCGGCAATTGTTTGTGGTCTCCCGCGAGAATCACTCGGTCCGATTTTAGAATGGGGATCCAAGAGGCAGGTTCTAACGCTTGCGAACACTCATCTAACACACAATAGTCGAAGAAACGTCCATCCAAAATTCCTTTCGCCGAAGCGACCGGAGTCGAAACGATCACAGGATGTGAGGAAACGAGACTGTCGATAAGACCGGATTCGATCGTTCGAATCGTTTTTTTGAGTTCCTTGACTTCCTGAAACAAAGACTTTCTTTCTTCTCTTTCCTTTTCTCCAAAGTTTCTTTTGTATTTTTTTGCTCGTTTGGAGATTTCTACAACTTCTCTTCTGTATTCGCTTAACAATTTACCGTCGGGATGATGAAACAATTTATAGTCCAATGTCGAATGAAGAGCCGTCTCCGAAACTCTGGCGGGATGCCCGAGTCGTAATACTGGAATTCCTTTTTCGGAAATGGATTCCACAAGAAGATCGCAGGCGGAATGTGTCGGCGCGGAGACGAGAATTTTTCTTTCTTCCGCAACGAGTTGACTTACGATTTCGGTTAACGTTGTAGTTTTCCCGGTTCCGGGAGGACCGTGGATGATCGTCACGTCTTCGGAAAGAACGGCGTGCAGCACGGCATTCTTCTGAGATTCGTTCAGACGAGAATTCATTCTTCCCTGAACTCGAGTTTTATCAGCCTCTCGTAGGGAGATCTTATCCGCTTTTCCATATCCGAGAAGAAGTTCACGATTCACATACAATCGACTTCCTTTCTTAGCGTCGGATACGACTTCCAAGGCACGAAACATTTCTTTGTACGAGGTTTCGTCCGGCAAAAGATCGAGATGGCACTTTCCTTCCTCGGCCCATTCCGGCACTTCGTCGATAGCGATTCGTATTCTTTCTTTATGAAGGGAAACAAGAATCGCGCGCACACGATCTTCTTCTTTTCCGATTTGAATCGGAGCACCCGATTGAAACTTAGAGGGATATTCTTCCTGATCCGGAAATCGAAAGGTAAGAATCCAACTTCCGTCTCGTCCGATAGATTGTTCTTCGTAGACAAGAGGGTATAACGTGATTCCGAGTTGAATCCGTTCCGGCAGAGAACGGGAGAGCCAGTCTTTGGAGAAAAGAGTTTCTTCCTCTTTTTTTTCCCGTTCCAGTTCTTTGCGAACGGTTTCCAATTCTTCCAAAGAATCGGAAAATTTTGGTTCCTTCAAAACCGATCCGGAGAAAGGACTACGATTCTGTAGACCTGAGATTTTTGATCGTCCCTGGTCGGAAGACTTTCCGCAAATCGGATCGCACTCGCCAGAGTCGTTCCCGTTGTTGTACCTGCGAAGATTCCTTCTTTTTGATAGAGATCGGATTGATAGAGAAGCGCTTGTTCCCGGTCGACGCCCACATACTCATCCACAATCTTCGGATCAAAGGATTCAGGAAGATGAATGGAAGCTTCCTTTTGAACCATCTTTCTTATGAATCTTGATTTCTGACTCACGCCCATGATTACTCGAATGGAAGACTTCTTGGATTTCAAAAAACGACCCGCTCCGGAAAGAGTTCCTCCGGAACCGCCACCAGCGACAAACGCGTCCACGTTGCCTGCGAGGTCTCTCCAAATTTCAGGGCCGGTAAAAAGATAATGTGCGTTTGTATTGGCCATGTCCGTGTATTCGTTTAAGATCACGGTGTTTTTTTCTTTCTCTTTGATCTCTCTCGCTTTTTTCAAAAGTGCCTCGTCCCAATTCCCCTTTGCTTCGGGAAGAATTTCGACGTGAGCTCCAAACGTCTGGAGATCCTTGATCTTTTGAGGATCCGTGTCTCCTGCGACCAAACAACGAAATTTATATTGGCGAATCGTACTGATCCAAGCCAGACTGAGCCCTGTGGAATTGTATCCGGGTTGAATGATCTGACCTCCCGGTTTCAATTCTCCCCTTCTTTCGGAGGAAAGAATCATGGAAAGAGCCGTTCGATCCTTCACCGAGCCGGTGGGATTACAGAACTCCGCTTTGAGATAGAATTCCACATTGGGAATATGAGAACCGATCTGATTCAAACGGATGAGAGGAGTGTTTCCGATCATCTGAAGGATCGTTTCTTTTACCGGCTTTGCAACGCTGAGTTCCCGTCCAAACGATTTCTGAATGTTATTCAGAGCGCCAAGGAAACTGTTTCCAAACTCGTCGATCGAACGGGAGATTTCATCAAACATATTATTTGTGCAGAATTATATAGCGTACAACCAAGGTTCAACTTCTTTCTGCTTTTTTTCAAACTCTCCGATTTTGGATTCGTGTTTGAGTGTAAGCCCGATATCATCGAGTCCGTTGTAAAGACAGTATTTGCGAAAAGAATCCACCTCGAAAGTGTACACTTTTCCGGTTGGTCCGGTAACGGTTTGTTTTTCCAGATCGATCGTAATCTTCGCGCCCGCCTGAGAAGAAACGGCCTGAAATAATTCTTCCACTTCTTCGGATTTTAAAACCACGGGAAGCATTCCGTTTTTGAAACAGTTATTGAAAAAGATATCCGCGTAAGAAGGAGCGATGATACAACGGAAACCGTAGTCTTCCAAGGCCCAAGGTGCGTGTTCTCTGGAAGAGCCGCAACCGAAGTTGTCTCTCGTTACTAAGATAATGGCGCCTTTGTAACGATCCTGGTTTAAGGAGAATTCAGGATTGGGCTTGGTTCCTGCGTCGTCTAAATATCTCCAATCGTGAAAAAGATGAACCCCGAATCCGGTTCGTTCTATCTTTCTCAAGAATTGTTTTGGAATGATCTGATCGGTATCCACGTTCGGCCGATCGAGTAAGGCCGCGATTCCGCTGAGTGTCGTAAATGCTTTCATAGTTCTAAATTCTTTCCCTTATTTCCAGTTTCGGATATCCACGAAATGACCTTCGATCGCCGCGGCCGCAGCCATTTCCGGACCAACGAGGTGCGTTCGACCGCCCTTCCCTTGGCGGCCTTCGAAGTTGCGATTGGAGGTGGAAGCACATCGGTCGCCCGGTTCGAGAACGTCGTCGTTCATCGCAAGACACATGGAACAACCCGGATTTCTCCATTCGAAACCCGCCGCAGTGAAGATTTTATCTAGACCTTCCTGTTCCGCCTGACGTTTCACTCTTCCCGATCCGGGAACGACGATCGCTTGCACTTTCGAGGAAACGGTTTTCCCTTTGATAGTTGCCGCCGCCGCTCTCAAATCTTCGATTCTGGAATTCGTGCAGGACCCGATGAATACTTTGTTGATCGTTACTTCTTCGATCTTTTGTCCCGGTTTGAGATCCATATATTTCAACGCGGATTCGATTCCGATTTTTTCAACGGGATCGGTCGCGTCCTTTGGATCGGGAATCACCCCTTTTACGGAAATCACTTGGCTCGGTGAAGTTCCCCAGGTGACCATAGGCGCGATTTCGTCCGCGTGTAAAATCACGGTCGTATCAAACTTCGCACCTTCGTCTGTGACGTAGTGTTTCCATTTTTTAACGGCGAGATCCCATTCCGCGCCTTTCGGAGCAAAGTCTTTTCCTTTGATATATTGGAAAGTGGTTTCGTCGGGTGCAATGAGTCCCGCTCTTGCTCCCGCTTCGATCGACATATTGCAAATCGTCATACGAGCTTCCATGCTGAGGGCTTGGATCGCGGAACCGCGGTATTCAATCACGTACCCGGTGGCCCCGGCCGTTCCGATCTTACCGATAATCGCAAGAATGATGTCCTTCGCGGTGACCTTATCGGAAAGTTTTCCGTCTACGCGAATTTCCATGGTCTTCGCTCTTTTCTGAACGAGGGTCTGCGTCGCGAGAACGTGTTCCACTTCGCTTGTTCCGATTCCAAATGCAAGAGCTCCGAAAGCGCCGTGAGTGGACGTATGAGAATCTCCGCAAACAATAGTCATCCCGGGATGGGTCAGACCCATTTCCGGAGCGATAACGTGAATGATTCCTTGGTCCGGATTTTGAAAGTCATAGAGACGGATCCCGTTTTCATCGCAGTTTTTTTTCAGAGTTTGCATTTGGATCGCGGAGATCGGATCGGAGAGACTCATGTCTCTGGTTCTTGTGGAAACGTTATGATCCATCGTTGCGAAAGTCGCTTCCGGACGGCGCACCTTTCTTCCCGCGATTTTGATTCCTTCAAAAGCCTGGGGGCTGGTGACTTCGTGGATGAGATGACGGTCAATATAAATGATATACGATCCTCCATCCAGTTCCCCGACTAGATGGTCTTCCCAGATTTTTTCGAACATTGTCTTCATTTTGGATTCTGTCTCCCCGAAAGAAATTCTTTCGGAATTTGTGGATTGGATGGATTTCTCGGAGGGAGAAAGAGCGCATCCGTCTGTATTTCCATCGTTGGGAAATCGGGTCTTTTCGTCTACCCGGATCTATTCTAAGCGATCTGGAATGAATTTGGAAGAATGAAAATTCTATCTCGCGCGAAAAACAAAGACCGTCTTTCCCAGACTGATCTCGTCGAAATCATAGAGAACCCGTGGTCTTAGAACCTTCTTCCCGTTGAGATAAGTGCCTGCGTCCGAAATGAGATCGTAGAGTACAAAACGATTTTTGATCTTCCGAATTCTCGCGTGGAGTTTACTCACATTCGGATCGGCGACCAAAACATCGGACAAATCTCCGGCGCCCAAGGTAGTTTCGGCTTTCCGAATCGGAACTTGTTTTCCAGGAGTTCGTCCTTCCTTCTGAATCAAGGTCGCGAGGTCATAGGCTTCCGCCGCTTCAAACTCGGATTCATCTACGGGAAGAGAACGAGCCACGTAAACTCCTTCCGGATTCGCGTACGGAGAAGTATGAAACTGATCCCCATACATTCTCTGGTAGACTTCTCTTTCTTCGCCCATCGCGTGAAATCTGCGTTCGGCTTCTCCGTTGGAAGGATTCGAGAATTCTTCGGGTTCTTTTTCTCTTTTGAACAAAAGTAGAAGCCCGATCAAAGTGAGGATCAGCAAGAATCCGATCGTAGGAAGAAAAACTCCCGGACTCAAAATAACGAATCGAAGTTGTTTCAACGCTCCGGGTTTGTATGTATAAGTAAACTTTCCACCTCGGCTCGATTCCCAATCACCTCGCAAAAAATCGCCTTCTCCTTTCCAAAAATCGTCTTGAAACGGAGAATCATACTGAATCACTGCCGGATGTTTGTGGAAGTATTCAAGGTCGGTCAAAAAGCGGGAAACGGATTCGGCCGCATCCATCTCATACAATTCTCCTCCGTAAATTCGAACGAGCTCTTGGTTTGCGAAATTGCGCTTTCCTAAAATCTGAATCGGAAGACCGGACGTGGACAAACCTTGTCTGAGTCCCGGAGGAAGTCTGTAGTCGATGTCCGAAACCAAAAGTGCAAGATAGGATTCTCTCGTTAAAATGGTATTCACTTTTTGGAATACAAGATCCAGGTTGACTCCGGTGTTCCGATTGCTGAGAGAACCGGGAACCCGTGCTTTTACAAGGGCGGCTTGCCGATCCAAATCTTTTTCTACAACGAGGAGATCGTCCGAAAAGAAGATAAAACTAAAATGATCTTCGTCACCGCTGGCCTGAACGATTTTTTGAAGCAGACGTGTATTGAAATTGTTTTCTTCCAAGCTCGTTCCGGACTGAACGAGGAAAACCGTATGAACGGATCTGGATCCTTCCTTGCGGGTGACTTTCGGCCTGAGAACCGTACGATTTTCCGAACCCCTGGATTCTCGGATGAGAAAACTTTCTCGCTCGATCGGAAATTGTTTTTTATCTCGGATCAAAAGTTGAATGGAAGGGTAAGAGGACGCGTCGATTTCCTCCATTATAAATGGTGATTTCTGGGCAAAAATCGGAAAGGTAAATAAAACCAGTGTTAGGAGGACTGCGTAACCCATCATTCGCTCGAGTAGTTTCTAAGATCAGCTTCCCTGTTCAAACAGTTTTTTTCCATATTCGGAACTCGGAATCAAATCTCCGGTTTTTCCGCGGGAAACGACCTCGGTCCATTCTCCTTGATACAAGATACTCATAATATCGGCTATCGCCTTGACGATTGGGATTTCGTGTGTGATAAAAATCAGAGAAAGTCCCCTTTCCTTTCGAAATTTCATCAGAAGTCTCAAAACTTCCGCTTCACTGATCGAGTCCAGTGCAGCGGTCGGTTCGTCAGCGACGATAATTTCCGCGCCGGAGTAAACAGCCAGAAGAATCAGGATTCGTTGTCTTTCACCTCCCGAAAGATTTCCGGGGAGTCCGTCGAAGGCTCGTATGGGATCGTGAATGTAAATCGATTCCAAAAGTGGAAGAATCTTTTCCTTGTTAGCGTATTCACGATTGGTAAGGGAGAATGCTTCGAGAATTTGAGAGCCAGTCTTTCGATACGGATGAAATCCCCAGACTGGATTTTGTGGAACAAGAGCGATCTTTTTACCGCGGAGGGGCAACCATTCTTTTTCCGTAAAGTAACGGGCGTCCATTCCCAAGAACTGAAAACGATCTGACCTCAAAAAAAGTTCCGAATCGCTCATTCCCAAAAGACAAGATGCAAACGTCGATTTCCCGCTCCCGGATTCTCCAACGATACAATGAACTTCACCGGCTCGCAAGGAAAAGTCAATTCCTTTGAGAATGTGATGACCGGGAGTGGAAACCTTCAGATTGGAAATTTCAATTAGGGTTGATTTCACAAATCAGGGTTATTCCAAGTTGAAGAGGTTGAATTCAACGATACTACAAAGAATATGTCCGATCAAAATATGCGATTCTTGAATTCGAGCGGTGACCTTGCTAGGAACGATCACGTCCAAGTCCGCGAGGTTTTTCATCTTACCGCCGTCTCCGCCTAACAGGGATATGGTTTTTACTCCGCGGGTTTTTGCTTTTTCCAATGCAAGAAGAACGTTTTTGGAATTTCCACTCGTGGAAAGTCCAATGAGCAAATCCCCTTTTCTACCGAAGGCTTCGATTTGTCTGGAGAATACTTCTTCATAGCCGTAGTCGTTCGAACACGCCGTCAAAACCGCAGAGTCCGCCGAAAGAGACAACGCAGGAAGCGCTTTTCTTTCGTTACCGGATTTGTAACGAACAACAAGTTCGGCGGCGATATGCGAAGCGTCACAAGAAGAACCTCCGTTCCCACAAAGAAAGACCGTATTCCCCGCCTGCAAAACTTTGGAAACCAGCTCGCCCGCTTTTGTGATATCCTCTAAAATCGAATCGATACATTTCTGTTTGGTGGAAATAGAATCCCGGATCTGACCGAGAGCGATTTCTTTGATATCCATCTTAGGTAGTACCTCTTTTTTTTCGTATCTGTTCCAACACTCGAAAGAATTCCGTTTTTGCTTTTTCAAAGTCCTGAAGCGAAAGATTTTCCGTATAAGGAGAATTCTCCTTTTGGTTTCCGCTCACGTTCAAAAAATACAATTCATCCGAAACGATCGATTTCATTCTTTTTGTGGAATTCGACTGAAAGAATTGTTCGAACTCAGCTCCCATATAAACGAGAAGGATCGCAAGAAGACTCGGTTTTAAACGGATGAGAATCTGCTGTTTCCAGATCGGTTCCCAGTTATAAAAATCCTTCCACGATTCTTGCGAAGAACCGGATTCTCCGTATAAAACTTTTAGATCCTCGGCGATTCCTTCGGGTTGAAATCGGGAAAAAACACTTTTGAGATCGGTATGTTCGTAGGAAAGAATTCGGTTGAGTTCCGCCTCCGGAACAAAAACAACCCCCGAAATTTTTTCACCTTGCAAACTCAAAAAATTTCCGGTGGAAACCACGATGGAATAATCTCTTCCGTTCTTTTCCTTTCCTTCAAGGCGAAACAATTTTGGACCATTCTTTAGAATTTTATAATATTTTGTTTCGTGGACTACGCCGGAGTTTTGTTTTCTAGTTACAAAAAAACGATCGGCCTTTTCCCTAAGTTCGGAAAGTTCCCGTTTGTATCCGTAACTTTCCCGAACAGGAGGAGTTTCTTCGGAGTGACCCTTTTTCTTTTTTTTTCTTCGAAAAAAGAAGAGGATTTTTTTGAAAAACGACTTAACTCCCATAACCCTCTTTTACGTTAGACGGTCTTTCTATGATCTTATTTTCGAGTTCATATTGTTTTGCGTCTTTGAGAAACGTCGAATAGGCCGAGGAAACCGCGATGACCCAACCCGGGAATCCGTCCAAAAATCCGAATTTAAAAAAATAGGTTTCGATAAACTTAGAAAATGGTTTGTAAATCGTACGGAGAACCGAAAAACGTGTTCCCTTTTTTTGTCTCGTCATCGCGACGATGGAAGAAAACTGATTGATCGTGTTCACCTGATGAGTGAGATCTCGAAAACTATAGTGAATGATATCCCCCGAAAGTTTTCCGCCCTTTCCTTGAATGCTGATATAATCGTGGGGATTTTCGCCGACCCAGACCGCCTTTCCTTTTTTAAAAATGCGATAACGAAACTGAGGATACCAACCGGAATGACGGATAAATCTTCCCAAGTGAAAGGTAAGACGGGAAACCTGGAAACCGTTCGTTTCATTTTCCGTTTTGGATCGTTTGAACTTTTGAAGAGAGTTTTGCAATTCGGGAGAAACTCTTTCATCCGCATCCAGAGAAAGAATCCAGTCGAATTTACAAAGCGAAATCGCGTCGTTTTTTTGTTCGATATGACCTTTGAATTTTTGTTTAAAAAATCGGACGTTCGGATACGACTTCGAAATTTTTTCCGTTCGGTCCGTGCTAATCGAATCGAGAACCACGATTTCATCGGCAATCTCAAGACAGGATTCGATACATTCACCGATATTTCTTTCTTCGTTGTAAGTGATAATGGCAACTGATAACTTTTTGCCCGCAGAGGAAGGAGCAGAGTCGGTTTTTTTTTCCGTTTTCTTTTTCTTGGCTGGAATTGTTTTTCCCATCGGTTCGATTGATTCCCGGAATCCGTTCTTTTTTCTAATGGTAGAATGAATTCTTTCTCTGTCATTGGTTTTTTAGGGGAATTTTTCAGAACTTCCGAGGAGCAAACATTGAAAGAAGGATTTGTAAAGAATGTGGAGAAGATGTCCCTCTATTCTCTGTGTTTGTTTTTGCTCAGCTTTCCGCAATCGGTCAGCGTTTCGCAGATTTTTGCAGGACTCGTCATCGCTACCACCTACCCCCTTTTGTATTTCAAAAAAGAATACCGGGAGAATTGGAAAAAAATCGGGAACTATTTTCTAATCTTTTTCGGGATCTATCTCTTATCGTTTTTTTCCTCACTGATCCAAGCCGAATCGTATCAGCCCTTTTTTAAAAAGTTCATCAAACAATCCGAGTTCGGGGACTTCTGGATGCTACTGGTTTTTCCGGCTTCTTTTTGGATCGCTTCGCAAGAAAAAAATCGAAACGTGCTTCGAAACTTTCTCTACACGTCGGTGGCGATCGTGGTGATACTCGGCATTGTCAGTCTTTTTTCGGAAGTAAGAATCGGGAAGTTTATCGCCAACGGATTTCGTTACGCGCCCGGAGATCGGCTCCAACATTTTTCGGGAAAACTCGGACCGATCAAACTCTATCTTCCGATCGGAATGATGAATACACACCTAACCTACGGCGGACTTTTGGGACTGATCCTGCCCGGTTTTCTTCTGGATTGGTTTCGAAACTGGAAGGAAAAAAAGAATCTTTGGTTCTACGCAAAGACGACCCTTCTTCTTTGCGGTTGGATCGTACTTTTTTTCAATCAAAGTCGTTCGATCTGGCTCGGAATTTTTGTCCTCCTCGTCATATCACTGTTAAACGGAACTTTTTCTCTCAGAAAAAATTTTCCCGTTTTTTCAAAGAAAACAAGATGGGTTTCCGCATTTTTACTTTTTTTCCTTTTGATCTCGACCGCTTATCTGTTTCGAAACAACTGGCTGATCCAAAGATCCATCTCTCAAATATTCGAAGTTCATAATACGGAAAATCAAAGATACTATATCTATAAGAATACGATTCCCCTTTTGCAAAAAAACGCTCTCATCGGAGTGGGAGGAGGAAACTATAAGGATTCCCACTGGAAAGAATCGACAAGGATGATCGAAGCTCAGGAACAACTCTGGTATGAACTCTATATCACACCCAGAGGACACGCCCACAACGACCTTCTTCATTTCGTAGCGGTGGGCGGAATTTTTGCGGGAATTCTATTTTTATGGTTTTGGTGGAAGTTGTTCGAAATTTTTTTTCGGATCGATTCGAACAGGACGGAAAGTATTTCGATTTTGACGATCGGGGTTTTGAGTCTCTATCCGGCCGGCTTTTTTCAGTGTTATCTTTTGGACGACGAAGTTGTACTTCCCTTCTTCGTTTTTTGCGGAATCTTTTTAGGAGGGTTTGCGGATTCTTCCCGACAAACGGAAGGCATTTCCGAAGAAGATCCAAAAAACACGGAACACTCGGAGGAAAAACCGGATTCTTTTCCAAAACTCGAGCAGCGCGGAATTCTAAAGAGGATCCAAGAAAGGGAACCGTTTCGATTCAAAATCTTGGGGGCTTTGGGAATTCCACTCTTCCTCTATTGGCTTTTTTGGATTCCTCGTCTCAGCCTAAAACCTCTGGAAGTTTATAACCGTAGAGTTCGGGCCGACGATTTGAATCTTGTAAAAACGGTTCAGAAGAATATTCTAAAATTTGAAACTTCTCATGTTGAATCCGAAAACTCGGCTTCAACACTAACCACTTCCGAAGCCTCTCTGTCTTTTCAGGTGGAAGGTTGTCTCACGCATCGATTTCCGAATCCGCCTATCCCAAGGACCGTCCCTTATAGTTTTACCGTCTTAATCGCAGAAAACGCGGTGAACGCGCCCAAAAAGGCGAAGATCACGATCGTTTCCAGGGATTCTTTCGACCAAGACCAACTCTACTGGGCGCAAGGGGAAACGGATCTGGGAGAGATCGAAGTCACTTTAAAACCGGGAAAGAACGAAATTCTGATTCCGAATTTTTTACTGAACACGTTTCCCAAAGAATTTCCGGAGGAAGTTTTTTTTCGAGATTTTAGGATTTCCTTTTTGGAATTTGAAAAAGAAGGAAGGGTGGATTTTCCAAAACTGTATTTTGGAAGGATCTGTGATACGGTTTTTCCGCAGACGAGGTAGAATGTCTACGGAAAAGAAACCATGGTACCTGGAGCGAGACTCGAACTCGCACGAGATTGCTCTCACAGGATTTTAAGTCCTGGGTGTCTACCATTCCACCATCCAGGCAGATACAAAGTGACAGGCGTCGCCCGGATTCGAACCGGGGATCAAGCTTTTGCAGAGCCATGCCTTACCACTTGGCCACGACGCCGTTAAAAGGTATGATTTTAAGGGAAAGTAGGATGTCAATAGAAAAGTCTTTGCAACCTGTCTTTGCTCTTCGTTTTACCAAGAGCCCCTCTCAAAATCGGAAAGAGTGGGAACTCCTCCGTTTTCGATCGAGGAAACAATCTCTCGAAAACCGAAAGACTGAGAAATACAAGACGACTGTAAGACCTCTTACGAATTTTCTTTCGGATTTTGAAAGAAGCTTCCAATACGATCGAACTTCCGCAAAATTCCATCCGGATCCGACCGAAATTGTATGAGCCCAAAGAGAATCTATTTTTATCGGATGGACGCAAGAGGCCGCCTATTTCACGAAAAGAGCGAACTGAACGATCCGAACTTCCTGGATTTTTTTATCTCCAGAATCCGTAAAAATAAAACCGGACTTCATACAGAATTTCCCTATCTTTCCATTTGTGCGGGAGAATGGAATTTTATCCAACCCGAAACTTCCGTCTTTGTATTTCAAAGATTGGAAGAAGCAAAACTTTTCTATGCGCCGAGTCTCGCCCTTCCCTTTCAACCGAATCAGTTGAGAATTTTTAGAAATTCCTTGGTTCATCCGGATCCTCTCGGAGAATGGGGTTCTTTTTCCAGAGAACTTCTATTCGAAATTTCCAATCAAGTGATAGAAAGAGAAAACGAATTTTATTTTCAATTCGGACCCGAAGAGTTTCGGATTCCCGTCCTTTTGTAAACTTCCCAATCACTTCTATTGCGGATCATTCGGAATGGATTCAAAACTCAGATCCAATCCTGACCTGACCTGACGAGCATTTCCTTTTAAAATCCGTACAAAACAAAGTTAAAAATTCATCCCATCAAGTTATCAAATTGCAAATATAAATTTCGATATTTATTCCCCATTCCATTCCGAAAAAGATACTTCCAATTATTTGAATATTCAACTATTGGAATTTATTTTAAGAATCCAATCCGATTTTATCCGAATTCTTCTTGCCCCTGATCAACCGACAAGAAACGATAAGCCACTTTTTTCTAAAAAAACGGAGGTAGAATGTTATCGCAGGAAGATTTAGGCGAACTGAGCGGTCCTTTGTCGATCAGCGTCGCGACAAGAAATGCGGATCTGAAACCACATTTCGCAAGGGCTTTTGGTGTTCGACTCAACGAGGAACAAACTAGAATGACCGTACTGGTTCCCAAAGTTGTAGTGGAAAGCTGTTTAAACGATATTCAGGACAACGGCTGGATCGCAACTACGGTCGCACACATGTCTTCCTTTAAAACCAGACAGTTCAAAGGAAGGGTACAACAAATCGACGAATGTTCGGATGAGGATTACGATTTGATGCAAAAAATCCGCGAGGCGGGATCCGAAACGAGTAGAATGTTTTTTGGACCGAATGCCGGAGAAGGTTGGGGAAAATACATTCTAAAACCGGCCGTGGCAATCACTTTTGAACTTTCCGAACTTTTTGAACAATCCCCCGGAGCCAAAGCAGGAGAAAAATTAAAATGATCACAGAGGAGATTCATCCTTGTTTGCAAGGAATCGTTCCAAGCATAATGGTTACCTCATCCAAAGACGGAATTCCGAACGCTACGATCGTTAGCCAGGTGTATCCGGTGGATGAAAATCATGTCGCGATCTCCAACCAATTCTTTGGAAAAACTCATAAAAACGCCGTGGAAAATCGACACGCTGTGCTTCAGGTTTTAAACCCGGAGAATTTAGAACCTTGGATCTTAGAAATTTATTACCAAAGAACCGAGACGGAAGGAGAATTATTCGAAGCGATGGAAATGCAGCTCGAAGCGATCGCATCCATGTCCGGGATGAGCGACGTATTCAAACTCAAGGCGGCTGATATCTTCGAAGTTCGATCCATTCGAAATCTCGCCGAAGCGAAGGAGATCTAATCGTGCCGAACGATCCGGAGATTGAAAATTTTAAAAAACAATTCGTAGAAAATCAAAAGGGAATCGAAGAATTAAACCAGAAACTTCATCGTAAAACGAGAGAAGTTGAAATCATCCAATCGATATCCGCCGAAATTTTAAATACACTCGATCTGGATCAGATTTTTGAAAGAATTATGAAAGTGATGGATGAGGTTTTCGGATTCAAACACGCCTTGATTTTGATGGTGCAGGAAGGATTCGAGATTCTGAAAGTAGTGGCCAGCCGAGGTTATGAGGAAGTCGGAATCGGCGCCAAAGTAGAGTTTGGACAGGGGGTGATCGGAGTCGTAGCAAAGAGAAAAAAAATCATGCGTATGGTCGGAATCTCCACTCAGATGCGTTATGCGGGACAGGTCGGTCAATCGATGGGAATGGAAGAAAAAAAAATTGAACTCCCCGGTTTAAAAGACGCCAAAAGTCAGATCGCGATTCCACTTCTCGTCAAAGAAAGATTGCTCGGAGTTTTTGCAGTGGAAAGCTCCGAGATCAATGCCTTCAAATTATTGGATGAGGTAATCCTCAGCGTCGTCGGAAATCAAATCGCGGTCGCGATCGAAAACGCAGCCGCCTATCACACCCAACAGCAACTTTCCGAAGCTTACAGCCGTTTTGTTCCCAAGGAAACACTTGCTCTCTTAAGCAAACGATCGATTTTAGAAACCCAACTCGCGGATCAAACGGAAGGTCTCATGACAATTATGTTTTCTGATATCCGAGGGTTTACAACTCTTTCCGAAAAGATGACTCCTAGCGAAAACTTTCGTTTTATCAACGACTATCTAGGAATGATTGCTCCCGTAATTCGAGAGCATCACGGATTTATCGATAAGTTTATAGGAGACGCAATCATGGCGATCTTCCCGACTCGGGCTGAAGATGCGGTCGAAGCGGCATTGGCGATGAGAAAAACTCTTCGAAAATTCAACGAAATCAGAAAAAGTCAAGAGCAGGAAGAAATCGATATTGGAATCGGAATTCATACGGGTCATCTGATGCTCGGAATCATCGGACATGAAAATAGAATGGAATGTACGGTGATCGGTGATAGCGTTAATCTCGCATCTCGGATCGAAGGTTTGACGAAACAATTCGGATGTCCGATCGTTGCAAGCGAAGTCACGATCGCTTCTCTAAAAGATCCAACACAGTTTCCGCACGAATTTATCGACGAAGTTACAGTGAAAGGAAAATCCCAGGCTGTCAAAATTTACAAGATTGAAAGTTAGAATGAATCATTCCCACTCGATCGTTCCCGGCGGTTTGTTCGTAAGATCAAAGAACACATAACGAATCCCGGGGATTTTGAGAACTTCCGTTTTGATTTCTTGTAAGAGTTCCCGCTTCATCGGAAAGAAGTTAGCCGTCATCGCTTCTTGAGATTCCACCGGACGAAGCACGATACTTTTCTCGTCATCTTTTTCACCGATCGGAAGAAGAACCACGGGCATTTGCCAGATCTGATTGTAAAGTCCCGCTTTGAAGATGATGGACTCGACGATAGAATCCGCTTCCCGAAGAAGATCGGAGCATTTTTTATCGAGCTGCATCCCCGTAAAACGGAAGGTTAGATTTTTTACGTTCTTCTCAAAAGGAAGAAGTACCACACGATTGATAAAGGAGAACTGGTTGGAAAGATGTGTCGCGATACGATCCAGAGTTTTCCAATCCGTATCGATGTCGTTTAACACCGCGCAGTTGGCGTATGACCTTCGATCTCCTTTTACACCCACGCTCGCAACCGGAAGAATTCGTCCAGACAAACCGTTCTGAGTCGAAAGATAGGCATCGATTTCTTTTTGATCTGCATCAGAACTCGTTTTTTCCACGGCGAGCATACGAACCACAAGACCTGGGCCCGGAAAGGGATGACGACCCACCCACTCCGGTTCCAAGCCGAGAAGAATACCCAAGTCCCGAACTTCATCCTTATAAAGATCTCGAATCGGTTCGATCACCTTTCCTTCTTCGATGAGTTTTTGAATCGCTTCCACTCGGTTATGATGTGTTTTGATCGTATGAGAATGTTTGGTCCCGCCGGATTCGATCGTGTCCGGATAGATTGTTCCTTGTCCGAGGAGCCAATCCCCGTGTTCCAGATCCAATTCCTTAACGGCGCGATCCCGCGCTTCCAGAAAAAGATTTCCAACGATCTTTCGTTTTTCTTCGGGATCGGATTTTCCTATTAGACTTTCGTAAAATAGATTGGATTCGTCTCTCACCGTTAGGTGAATATTTTGCGACTTGAGTTTTTCTTGAAGAGGAAGGACTTCACCCTTTCTCATAAATCCGGTATCGATTAAAAATCCGAGAACTCTTTCGGTTCCAAGGGCTTTACAAAGAAGAAGATACGAAACCGTGGAATCGACTCCTCCCGAAACGAGCATAAAAACCTTTTGCTCCGGCCTTACGGTCTCTTGAATTTCTTTGATTTTTTCCTTGAGGAATTGATCGATTCCCCAAGTGCGGGAAGCTCCGCAGATTTCAATAAAGTTATCAAGAAGAATGGAACCCTTTTCGCTGTGACTGACTTCAGCGTGGAATTGAATTCCAAAAATTTTCTTAGAAGAATTTTCTACGACCGCATATCCGCAGTCTTTGGAAGACGCGATTCTTGAAAATCCATCGGGAAGTTTTACAACCTCGTCCGCATGATTCATCCAGACCTGTTCTCCACCCACGAAATTCTTCAATAAAGAATTTCCGTTGGAAGAATGAAGTTCTAAGGATGCCGGTCCGTATTCTCCCGTACCGGAACGTTCGACAACTCCACCTAAGAGCTTCATGATGAGTTGATGACCGTAACAAATTCCTAAGACGGGAATTCCGAGTTCAAAAAGTTTTGTTGTGATGGTTGGAGAATCCGGTTCGTAAACGCTCTCGGGTCCTCCGGAAAGAATGATGCCTGCGTATTTTTGATAGCTGGAAAGAGGTTCTTCGTTGGAAAGAATTTCCGTATAAGCGCCGAGCCTTCGAATCCTGGATGCGATCAGGTGGGCATACTGCCCTCCGAAATCAACTACGGCAATTTTCTTTTGGATTTCCATTCCACCCCTCAGAGAACTTTGATGCAGACTCGGATTCAGGAAAAAGAATTTTCCTGGGGGAAAGATTGAAAAGTCTGGTCATGAAAGGAACAATCCATGGAAACAATCAATCCAGAGACCTACGACGGAAGACAAGATCATATCCCGGCCCTAAAAACTCCCGAAATCGAATCTTTCACCAATGTTTACGAGGGAAAGGATTATACAATCGATTTTACTGTTCCAGAGTTCACGGCGGTTTGTCCTAAGACCGGCCTTCCCGATTTCGGGATCATCGAAATTTCCTACGTTCCCACAAACCGTTGTATCGAATTGAAATCTTTCAAAGAATACATTCTTAGCTATCGAAACGTAGGAATCTTTCACGAGTTCGTTGTAAATAAGATTCTTGACGATCTTGTCAAAGCGATTGATCCGAAATATCTAAAGGTGATCGGCGATTACAATCCTCGCGGCGGAATCAAAACCATCGTAACCAGAGAATACCAAAAAGCGTAAGGGAATTCCGAACAAGATGGATTCAGTAACATTCTTAGGTTATATCGCTTCCCTTTTGACCACGGTTTCCTTTCTTCCCCAGCTCATTCGAATCGTGATGGGAGGAAGCACAAAAGACATCTCGAGAAATATGTACGTCGTTTTTGTAACGGGAGTCGTGATATGGTTTATCTACGGTTGCCTCAAACAAGATTTTCCGATCATCCTAGCCAATATCTTTACCTTTATTTTCACCTCGATCATCCTCTTCTTTAAATTGAGAAACGACTCGAGAGGGAAATGAGAAAATCACAACCTTTTTTTTATAGTTTCTCCGTTGCAGTTCCTACAAAGAAGAATTTTTATAGAAAAAAATCAACACCGGGACCGTTGGATTTCTCCCCGAACTCAATCCGTCACACGCAGTATTTTTGAGTCTTTCGTCAGCCTGCACAGAAGATTTCTAAATCTTCACCCCAAAAGATGGAAGCGAGAATTTCTGAAACAAGATTCCTTTGTAGGAGCTTCTACATTCGCGAATTTTACTCGCCAAGAGTAAAATTTTAGGATCTTGAAAAATTCTCCCGAGATTCTTTCACAACCGAACTAAACTCAGAACCTTTCGTATAAAAGTATTTTGAAACCGAAGAAAAATCGACTAAAGCACCTACAAATCTTCACGGAGGACGGCTGTTCCAAATTCAATCCATTCATTTTCCAATATATTCTTTATTTATAATATATTAGAAAGAACTCGATTCTCGTTTCAGAAAAGACTCCCACAAAGATCCAACCTTCCTCACAGGAAGGAATCATTCTTTCGTTTACCTCAAGACTCATTCCATCTTTCGAATGATATGATCCGTATCGTCCGAGATAAAGATGTTCGTTCCATCGGACGTGATTCCAAAGGGAGTGGAAAAGGACGCCGCAGTCGCCGCGGAGCCAGGACAAGGAGGAGCCGCGTAGTGAACCCCGGAGGAACTTCCTATCTTTCCAATACATCCGGAGATCGTTCCCGTTGGATGGGGAGATACAAGATCGATTGTCCGAATCAATCCGCTTCCTGCGTCCGTCACATAAATTTTTTGACCGTCGGAAATCAGCCCCGTCGGCGCTGAAAAAGCGGCTCCAATTCCTGTAGGCGCGTCGTAGGAACCTGAATTTCCCCCCGCGATTACGGAAAGAGTCGAAAGCGAAAGATCCAACTTCACAATCGCATCCGCGTTCGTGCTCGCGATAAAAAGTGAATTTCCTTGAAGATACAGTCCTTTCGGAGCGTTCAATCGAGTGGCGGTCGCGGAACCGTTTCCGATTCCGGCAAGTCCCGTTCCTGCAATCGTGGAAACGGTTCCCGTTCTCTGATCGATTCTTCGGATTCTATGGTTTGCGCTATCGGAAACATAAATTTTGACTCCGTCTACGGAAAGATGATTCGGTTGATTCAACCTCGCAGCAGCGATCGGTCCGTCCAGAAACCCGGAAGCGTTCGCGGGAACTACCGTGGTTTGGATCCCGGTTCCTAAATCGTATTTTACAATCGCTGAAGAATTCTCCCCACAAACGTAAACATAAACTCCATCCGTCGCAACTCCTCTCGCTTTTGAGAATGTAAAAAGATCGGAGACATTTCTTGTGGTGATCTCGATCGCTCTTACTTTACCGTTCATAAAGTCCGCGACAAATAGATTCTTTCCGTCCGTAGCAATCTGGCTCGGATCGTCGAAAATCGCCGCGTTCCCGATTCCATTGGTATGGCCGTTCGTCGCCAACTGTCCTGCGAAAATAATTCCACCGCTCAAAACTTCCATATTTCCCGTGAGAAAAGAAAGATCGTTAAAAACGGAATTTCCGCCCGAAATTGTTCCGCTTATCCCTGTTTGACAATGGACTCTAACATCCGTTATATGGGAACTCACGATCGTTCCGTACATCATCGCTATCTTACAAAATTGTCCGGGAGGATTGGAAGTGATCTCGAGATTGAACGTATCCGAAGCCGACAAACCGAGAGGCATCGTAAAACTTCCGTTTGCGTTGACAGTCAAAATATCGGAATTCACCGAATTTCTCAAACCCACACTTCCGGATAAACCGGTGACGGTTCCTCCCAAGCTGTACTGATTGACGCAAGAAATGGAAGGAGAAGAAACATTTCCTCCAGCAACCGTTCCCGACCCGAAGCTTACGCTGCAAAATTGAAGCGGTGAGTTTGGTTGACTTGAGACCGTCACCGTATAAGTAGATCCGTCCGCAAGAGAGGTCGGAAAAACGAACGTAGAACCGGAAACCGAGATCTCGTCTCCTCCGTTGTTCCTGAGTTTCAAACCCGTTCCGTTCAAACCAGTAACACTTCCGCCGATCGTATAAGAGGAAGAAGAACAAACCACCCGAACGTCGGAAACGTCTCTCGAAACGATCAAACCGGTTCCATTTGCGACGGAACAAGTCTGATTGGGAAGAGATGGATTTATAAGAACCATGACTTGGTAAATTTTTTGGTTCTCCAGAAGAGTCTGAAATTTAAAATCCCCATTTGAAAAGACGTCTAACGTTTCTTCTCCATTGATTTGCAGCCTAAGACCGGTCCCAGTGAGACCCGAAATAAAACCAGATACGGAATAAGGCCCTGGACTTACGACCGACGTGATTGGAAATCCGAAAATACCCTTAAAAGAAAGATGCTGATCATTTCGATCACCTAAACAAGCTTGGAAAAAAAGAAAGAATAAGACCGTCAATCCGTGTAAAAATCTAAAAATCCGCATGTGTTCTCCCGAAATCATGGCCTCCAACCCAGTATTTCTAGATTCTCATCCGGCAAAAAGTATACTGAATTTGCAAAGGCCAGGACATTCTACCCGAAAACGGGAAATCAATAAATTACACTTATAAACCGCAAATCCCTACATTATAAGATTCCTATTTTAAAGAAAGAACGACGTTTTCATAATTCTTTATAAAAAGCAAATCCCAGTCTTGATTTCGGAATCCAAGTATCAAAAGCATTTTATAGAAAGAATCTCTAAATCTCACCTTTTTGTTTTCGAAAAAAACGCGGGGTCACCCCTACCTCTTTTTTGAAAGTTGCGTTGAAAACGGAGAGAGAATTGAACCCGCTTTCATAGGCGATCGTAAGAATGGTTTTTTCACCTTCGTTGAGAAGAGAATCTTTCGCTTCTTGAATTCGATAAAAGTTTACAAAGGAATTAAAATTCGTGTTCAAGTATTGATTTAAAAGTTCTGAAAGTTGATGCGGGGAAATTTCCAATCTTTCGGACATCGACTTCAAACTCAGACCGGGATCCAAATGAGCTTTTTTTGTGACCATCAAACAAATCACTTTTTTCTTCATTTCTTCCGGGTTCAGCCGATTCAGCGTGCTCTTTTCGTACTGAAGACGACTCATCGTCTCCGAAAGCAGATTGAAAGTGATCGGATAAATCTGACTTACAAAAAAGGTGTAAACGATGATACAGAAAAAAAGAAAAAGAAGAAGCCGATACAATTCTAAAAAGTGATCCTGAAAATGGAGTAAAAAACGGGTTCCGATAAAAATGCTAACCGAAGTGGAAAAAAGCGAGAGCACAAAGATGACAAAGATATGAAAAGGCCAGCCAATTCTTAAAAAGTTTCCTTTAAAGATCAGAAAAAAACTCCGGGCAAGCACTACCAAATATCCGCAAGGAACGAATGAAACCAAATAATAAAGAACATTGTATCGACTTTTAAAATCGGCGCTCAAGTCTCGAAACGAAGGGTTGTAAAAAAAAATCAGAGCGGTATCGCAGAAATAATAAATCAGGAAGAGCAAAGAAGGCAGAAGATGAGCGAAGATCTTTCGATCCGAAAATTGCATGACTCCGATCATCATATTAAAATAAATAAACAGCGAAGGTCCGATCAGAAGGATAAAAAAGATTTCCACAGCGTAAAAATGTGAATACTCCATCCACAGTCCGCAGAGAATAAAAAATCCCTTGATCTGAAAGATTCCCATCGAACTAAATATTCCGAACAAAATCCAATTTCGAATCGAAAATCCTTTCATTATCTGCACAAGAGCAAGCATAAACGAAAGAAGAGAACCGAATAAATAGATATTATTGAACATCAGACGATCATTGAGGGATTCACAGAAATTTTCTTAAGTCCACTTCCCAATAGACGAAGCTTCCATCGAAAAGGACTTATAAAATTTACTTTCGTTTCTTTTTCCCAAGAGAAACGAAAGTAAATTTCCGTGGATTCCACTTTTCACAAAAATCTTAGGAAAGATTTTCTCAATTCAGATTAAAATTTGTGGAAGAGGAGGAAGGGAGAACTTGTCCGCGATTTTCAAATTGATTTTCCCTAAATTGTTTCGGAGTCAATCCTGTTTCCAAAAAAAAGGCCCGATGAAACGCCGAGGTTGAATTGAATCCCACGGCCACTCCGATCGATAAAACGGTCCGTTCCGGCTCTTCGAGCAACATCGACTTTGCAGCCTCAACTCGATAGAAATTGATAAAACGATTAAAACTCAAACCCAAGTATTCGTTGATAAAAGCTGAAAGATGATGCACCGAAATCCCGACATCCTCGGCGAGCGCCGGTAATCTCAAATCCTCATCCAGATACACTTTCTCCACCTCAAAAAGGTTTTTTAACTTTTGATCGACTGCAAGAAGGTTTAGATTACCGAGAAGATTATATTTGACCTGCGACTTTCGACTCGAATAAGGATTCCGTTCGACAGCCGATACTTCGAGATAAGGAGGGATACGGTCCTCGACTTCTTTACGAAAAAGAATGTTCCATCTCTCCTTGGGAACAATCTCGTGAAGAACGATCGGAGACAGAAGAATAAAGTATTCATCGAGTACGACCAAGCTCGGGACCGAAGAAAAACCGTAATTTTGTCTGATCACTTCCAAACCTTTTACAACCAAGATCACCGTGAGAAACGGAAGCAGATTGATCCGCTCCTCCCCGGTTCTTCGAAATCGAACAAGAATATCCACAAAGATCAAAATATAATAGATGCTTATAAAAAAGGAAACCGACGCAATCAAACCGGGAAGCGAATTTTTAGGTAAGAATTTCCAGATCAAAAAAATAAAACTCGAAGTTAGAATCGATTGAATCACAATTTTGATTGGATCCAAAAAAGCCCCTTGGGAATCCAAGTCCGTTTCCGTGGCGATTCCCGACCTCAGCTTTTTTTGAAAGTGATAAAAAACGAGTGCCGCCATTAGGGACGAAAAAACAAAAAAGAACTCTAAGGCGGAACAGAAAAGGCCACCTTCCGTCGAACAACTGGTGGCAGAGTAAGACCAGAGAATACATCCCAAAGAAAGAAAGAGAAGAGCTTGATACGACCTCAATTCATCAGATTCTTTTTTGAAGCGTAAGAACCCTATCAGTATATAAAGCAGAGCTGAAATAGTTAAGAAACGATTGTCCATATTTTCCTATTCAATGTAAAATCGATTTCATTATAAATTCATAGAATGAAAAATTCCCCCGAAATGATAAATTCGGAGGAAAATAGTAGATGGAATTCGCCGAAGTTTTCTTATCTCACGGTTTATAAGGAGAGAACTTTCTTATAGTTTGTATAAAAAACAAACTATCTAAGAGGAAGATCGATTGGTTTTCGCGAAATGAATCAGAAAAAATCCCCGACTTCGCAGAACGAAATCGGGGATTCTCAAACTCATCTTATTGAGGTTTGACTTGATCTTTGAGAGACTTTCTGGAATTCTCCAAGGCTTCTTTGTCCTTATCAATGCCCGACTTGATATTTTTTCTTTCTTCGTCTGCGGCATTTTTAATGGCTTCTCTTTCCGCCTTCCCGGATTCCTTTACTTCATCGATCATTCTTTTGTTTTCTTCTTTTGTGGACTGGATCAATTCTTGGTTTCTTTGTTTTTGTTCTTCGAGACCTTGTAGGATTCTTTCTTTGTTTTCCTTAAAGTCTTTGAGAATTTCTTCGATTCTTTGTCTTTGTTCTTCGGTTACGGATTGAACGGTCGCTGCGTCTTCTTGCAGTTCTTTGAGTTCATCCTCGGACAACTTACCTTCGGTCTGATTCTTACCATCCGAAGTGACTTTCTCTCCCGCGTCCGCGGTGTTTACTTGATCTGCGTTGTCATTGTCTACAACTTCCACAGATCCTTCCGAGACAAGAGTTTCCGATTGATTTCCTTCCACTTCGACTTGGAAATCGGTTCCTCGAACGGCCGCCGTCACGGTCGGAGTGCTGACTTTGAAACCAGAAGATTTACTCAGCTTCGTACCGACCTTCGAAAAGATCTTTCCTTTGTTCAGACTCAAATCCGTGTAGATTTCGGCATTCTTCGAATCCACAAAAATCTTGTTGAGCGTAAGAATCGTATTTTCCTTTACGCGGATAATCACTCCATCCATCAACTGAACGTCTGCGTAAGAAGCCTTTCCGGTTTCGATTCTATCCTCCGGAAGAATGAACTCGGAAACCCCAACCTTCTTTTCCTTTCCGCTTTTGTCGGAAAGTTTCACGGTTCCTTTGATAAAAGTAAAAACACCGCCCTGAAGGTCCTCTTTTTTGGATTTGCTACAGTCGATTGCGAATAAGACGATCAAAGCGAGGTATAAACCCTTTTGAATCATTCTGGTTCTCCCATTTATAAATTCTTTCCCGGCAAAGTAGCACGAAATTTATTTCAAGTCCAGAGTTTTCCCTTTTTTGGAACTCATTGTGGATTGTGATTTGTGAAGAATTCTTCCCTGGAAGCGAAGCGGCGGGAAAAGAACCAAAGAAAAGGGGTTGCCGTCTAAGGAGTGATTAGAAAATTGATCTTGGAACCTGTTTTTTAAGCGACCGGGAGACCAACTCAGGAGAATCGAAGCCTATGGCGACTAAAATTGCGTATGTAGATAAGGACAACTGCACTTCCTGTAATCAATGTGCGGACAACCTTCCGAAATACTTTCAGATGGATGACAATGATACTTCGGAAACTCATATCGGCGGAGAGACAATCAACAACGCTGCGATTCCTGAAGAAGACTGGAAGATCGTTCAAAAAGAAATGGACGAATGCCCCGGCGAATGCATTCAGTGGAAGAAGTAATTATAAACTTCTTTCTTTGAAGAAACAAAAAAGGCGGCTCCAAAGCCGCCTTTTTTGTCTTCGTTTGATTTTAAAGACCTTCCAAGTTTTTTAAGAATTTCCGAATTCTACGCTCTTTCTAAAAAAGTTCGAAACTACCATTCTTCCCTCGACTAAATCCGCTTTCATCAATCGAAGTCGAACTGGAAGCCTCTCCGATCAGGAGACGACGGAGATTTTTTGGTATTTCTGAGATCCACGTCCAAAAGTACAAACCGCGAGGATCAATATTCTTGTTCGGATCTTGTGGAACCCAAAAGTTCGTCCGGAATGTCTTCCACTCGATCTCCGATCTGAATCGCAAGCCTGCTTCCCACTCTTCCCGGAAGGCATTTGAATTTCTTTCTTTCTCCGACTTTTACCGTCATCTCCGATCTCGTAGAAGTGTTTTCGAGTTTTACCACGTCTCCGATCGAAAGATTCATAAAGTCGTTGATGGAAACGTCTACGGAACCGACTTCCGCTATGAGAGGGATTGCGACTTGATCCAAACGTTCTTGGATTACGGCGCGGTTCTCGTCCAATTCCCCTTTTCGAATCGAAGAATACCAGTATTGCGCGGATAACTTATTGATGATCGGTTCGATCGTGATATAGGGAATACAAAGGTTCGTCATCCCTTCCACTTCCCCGATTTTTGTTTCGAGTGTGATCAAAACCACCATGTCATTGGGAGGAACGACCTGAGCGAACTGTGGATTGGTTTCGATGTTTCCAAGACGAGGTCTTAAGTCGATCACAGTGGACCAAGATTCTCTCATGTTCCCGAGAATTCTCACAATGATCCCTTCCATAACGCTCATCTCGATCTCCGAAAGTTCTCGGGAAATCTTGGCTTGTTCACCCTTACCGCCAAACAGACGATCGATGATCGTAAACGAAATCGAAGGGTCGATCTCTAAGATCGCGGAACCGCGCAGAGGATCCATGTTGATGACAGCAAGTGTCGTCGGGTTCGGAATCGAACGGATAAATTCTTCGTAGGTCAACTGATCCACCGAAGCCACGTGCACCGAAACGAGAGCTCGAAGCTGCGCGGAAAGTCCTGTGGTCGCAAGACGAGCGAAGGTCTCGTGCATCATCTGCAAAGTACGGATCTGGTCTTTTGAGAACTTATCCGGACGTTTGAAGTCGTAGATCTTTACTTTCTTCTGTTCGGATACGGACGCATAGTCCGACTCGTTTACTTCACCCGAACTGATGGCGCTGAGTAGCGCGTCAATTTCATCCTGCGATAAAATCTCTGTCATTTCTTTACCTTCGCTACTAAGTTAGACACTTTCCAGAAGCCGCCCTGTTCGTCGGGAACTCTTCTGAGAGTGTATGTGTATTCGTATTTGGAACGAAGACGATTCAACCTTCTTTCCACAAAGACGGTGACTTTTGCCAAACTCGGAGAAACATTCTCCACGCTTTGGATTCGATAAGAATCCAGAAGCCCAGCTCTGGACTCGGTCAGATACTTTTTAAAATTCTCGAGAAGAAAGTCTCTTTCCGATTCTTCCGATCGATTGTATTCTTCCGAATACTGATCATAAGCTTGGATGTATTCCGGAAAATAAATCCACTTGAAATGATGAGTCCAATTTTTTTTCTTCTCGGATCCGAGGAAAAGATGAATCACCTCTTCCGGTTCCAATCCATCCACGGTTGGATCTTTTTCAGGAATCGCGGATAGAACCGGTTCCTTGTGTTTTTCCTCGTAAAAGAAATAGGGCTGATTGCGGGAACGGATAAAAAGAGCGGGCATTTCCGTGATATTCGGATGAAAGTATGCGGTTACGAAATATTTCTTTCCAGGGCTTAGGTCAAAGCGAGAATTCAGATCGATTTCTTTGGAAAAGACCTCGTCCTTGTGCAGAATGATTTCTTTGATTTCCTTTCCTTCCAGAGATTCGATCGTGTTCCTTCTTTTTAAAACGGGATCGATTCTTCTTTCCTCGTCTCGTTCCGGAATCTGATTTCCGTCCTCGTCTCGAACCACGATTCGATAAGATTCCAAATCTCTTCCGGAAGGAAAAATTCTTACCACCTCGTTTCCTGTGTTCGTGATGGACATCTTTATGGGAATCCGGTCGTTTTCACGGAAGTGAATCTTCTTCAAATCCAGTGAGATGATTCCCTGTTGCCTGAGATAATTTTCGGATACGGAGCCTCGAGCGTCCCGTTTTGGGAAGGCCCAGAGGATCCAAGGAGTAAGGAGGATAACGAGGAGAATCCGGATCATTCTGGTTTATTTTCGGCAGTTTCTCCCAAAAGCTTTGAAAAAATCCCTCTTTTTAGTTCATCCCGGAGCTTTTGCGTCTTCGATAATCATCTCTGAAATTCGAATCAACCGTTTCAAAATAGCTCCTACCTGATCGTAGTCTTTATAACAGGCGATCAACTTCTCCATCGGAGGTTGCAAAAGAGAAATCGCTTTTGCAGAAAGGACCAGGGAACCGAGATTGTCTTCGTTTAACAAATGAAATGATTCGAGTTCGGTTAAAAATCGACTGATTTCTTTTATGAGAGCTTCGTCGGAAATATCGTTTTTTTCAAAGTAGGATTCAATTTTTAGAATATAATCGGTAAGAACCTGTTTGATCCTAGCCTCGTCGTCGGTGGGTCTTCTTTTTGCGGTCAGAGAATTGATGACTCCGTATTTCGACATCGCGGTTTCGTAATACGAGTTTACTTCCTGCCGTTTGAAATGAACGATTCGAAACAATCTCAAAATTCCGACCAGACGGTCCGGAAGATTTTTTCCGTCGTTGGTTTCCATGATCGCGACCCTGCATTCGGACTCCTGCACTGAAAAGGTGGAAAGTTTTTCAAGAATCCGATTTGTGCTGGAACCGGAAGTATACGCCCCCAGCTCTTTTACAACCGCTAGAAAACTTCCCACCTTGGCTTTGTCCGATTCGGTAGTCATTGTGCTGGAGTTGCCGCCGTTCTTTTGTCTACGATCAGAACTTTTTTAATCGTGGTTTTTGAATTTCCGGCGCTGACGATTCTATCCACAACTTCGCTTCCGGAAACCATCTGTCCGAATACCGTATGAAGTCCGTCCAGATGAGGAGTATCCACTTGGTTGATAAAAAATTGCGAACCATTGGTGTTCGGTCCGGCGTTTGCCATTGCGAGCGCACCCTTTACGGCTCTATGCGAATTGAGAGTTTCGTTGTATTTGTATCCGGTTCTAAAAAGAATTTCGAGGACTGATAATTTTTTGGCGTCTTCAAAGGCCTTTTCGATCAGTTCTCTTTTGGACTCCGCTTCTTCTCTGCTTTTGATTTGAAGCTCGTTCGCAACCGCTCTTTGCAGTTGGTATTGATAGTAAGGAGCTTCTCCCGCTTTTAACTTATCCAGGCCCAGAGACTTTCCGTTGATCTCGTCGTCGAACTCATAACCCGGGCCTCCGGTCCCGTCTCCTCTCGGGCATCCGCCTTGGATCATAAAATCCTTGATCACTCGGTGAAACGTAAGTCCGTCATAAAACGGTTTTTTAACCTTTTGTCCGAATCGAGTTGTGAATTCTTTTTCGCCTTGGGCAAGATCGATAAAATTCTGAACCGTTTTAGGAGCGTCCTTATCAAAAAGTTCCACTGCGATATTTCCCTGAGTCGTAAGAAAGATCGCGTAAATCGCCGGTTTATCCGGTAAAACCAGGACTGCGTTATCCGGTCTTGGAACTACGACGGAAGACGGCGAATACTGAGCCGGTTGATATCTGGATTCCGCAAACGGATTTCGATTGCAGGCAAAAAAACAAAGTAAGAGTAAGATCCAGGAAAATTTTCTCATAACGGCCATTTTTCAGCTTCCTTCAAAGATTCCAGCGCAATTTTTAATTGTTCTTCCTGTCTTTTCCGGGAAGTCCCTCCGTAAGAAATTTTTTTATCAGCCGAAAGTGAAAGGGAAACCGCGGCCTCGTATTCTTTACCTGCAAAGTGTTCCGAAACGGAAATTCGATCCGATTCGGAAAGATCAAAGAGGGTTTTCTTTTGTTCCACACAAACCCCGACCAAGGTTCCTACGAGTTCGTGAGCCGTTCGAAAGGGAATTTTCTTTTCGTTCACAAGAAAGTCTGCAAGATCGGTCGCCGTAGCGAAACCGTTTTTCAGAGAAGTTTCCGCGCGTTCCGGAACCCAGACCCAACCCTCGACCATCGCTTGGATTCCTTCCAAACTGATCTGAACCGTTTCGATCGAATCAAAAAGCGCGAGTTTGTCTTCTTGCAGATCCCGATTGTAAGTCGAGGGGAGACCTTTGAGCATCACCAAAAGATGATTGAGATTTCCGATCACCCTTCCCGACTTCCCACGGATGAGTTCGGCGATATCCGGATTTTTCTTTTGAGGCATGATCGAAGAACCAGTTGTCAGAGAATCCGGTAGTTTTAGAATTCCAAATTCTTGCGAAGAATAAAGAATGATGTCTTCGCAGATCCGCGATGCGTGGATCATCAACTGACTCGCGGCAAATAGGAATTGTAGAATATGATCCCGGCTCGCCACACCGTCCATGGAGTTGTGCGAAATTGTGGAAAGACCCAATTCTTTTTTTAAAAATTCCCGATCGGTTGGATAGTTGACTCCGGCCATCGCTCCCGATCCGAGAGCCAACTCGCTCGAAGACTGAAGAGCGAAGCGAAGAAATTCTTGATCTCTTTCCAAAGCCCAAAACCAAGAAAGCAAATACTGGGAACCACGAATCGGTTGTGCGACTTGAAGGTGAGTATAACCGGGGATGATTACGTCCACACTTTGTTTCGCTTTTTCATATAAGGAATTTCTTAAGTTGAAAATCGATCTTAGAATTTCTTTTCCCTGGTTCAGAATAAAAAGTCTTACGTCTTGTGTAACCTGGTCGTTTCTGGAACGAGCCGTGTGTAATTTTTTTCCGGTCTCTCCGATCAGTTCGGTGAGACGAGACTCGATATGCATGTGAATGTCTTCGAGTTCCGATTTGAATTCGAGTTTTCCTTCTTCGAGTTCGGTCCGGATCCGCGCGAGAGAAGTTTCGATTTGTGATAATTCTTCTTTGGTAAGAATTCCGATTTTTTGAAGCATTCTTGCGTGAGCGATACTTCCCTGGATGTCTTCTTTATAGAGTTTATGATCGAAGGAAACGGATTCTCCAATTCTTTCCAAAATCGAAGACGCTTTTTCTTGGAACCTTCCGCCCCAGAGTTTTTTTTCTTTTTGAGTCATAAGGACTTTGTCAGTTTATTTTTTACGGTTCTTTCTGGAAGTCTTCTTCCAAATCTTCAATCCAGTTTTTAAGAACTTCCAATTCTTCCTTGGAAATTTTCGAGTCCGGATGAAGCAGGACGTAATCTTGAAGAGGCATTTCTCCTTCTTCGAGGGCTTCCAGAATTTCATCCCCCTTTTTTGCTTTGTCTTTTTTACTCAAGGTTTCCCATTCCGAAAAATTCAACTCTGCCTTTCCCTCTTCCACGTGGTGATAGAGATAAACGTTGATCGGGAATACTTTCGTATACCAAGGCCATGCCGTGAGATCGGAATGACAGTCATAACAGGATTGCTTCAATATTTTTTTGACTTCGTCGGAAGTTCGAATTTCGTTCTCGTTCTTTCCGCTCGGAGCGCTCAGAGGGAGAAACTGAAGCAATCCGAGTCCGATTAACAAGACGAGCAGGATTCTCTTTTTCATGCGGTTTACCTTGGATCATTTCGATCCCTTCCCTTTTTTTTAAAATAGAAAAAACGGATTGAACTCTGAAAAAAATTTACGAAACTGCTCCACTCGGGAGAATGCGTCTTTCATGCCTGATTTTCTTTCCAATCTACCCGTGACCCTCTGGATCGGCGGCGGAATCTTTTTGATTCTTGCTGAATTTTTTATTCCCGGAACCTTCGTTGCCTTTTTAGGTACGGCGGGAATTCTTACAGGAATCCTCGTGTATTTTTTTGACTTCGGTCTCGGTTTGCAACTGGGAATCTGGGCCTCCCTTTCTACGGGTCTTATTTATGTAGGAAGCCAGACCATCCGAAAAATTTTTCCGGCTCAATCCGAACACGCGGTTCCCGGAAACGATCAGATCGGAAGACTGGTTCCCGTCGTCAAAGATGTCCTCGTGGAAAGAAAGGGAGGAAGAGTCCTGTTCCAAGGCGTAGAATGGGATGCGGTTTCAAAAAAAACACGCATTCCTCAAGGAAGCCAAGCGAGAATTTTGAGCAGAGACAATCTTACCTTTCTCGTGGAACCCATAGAACTTCCCGAAGAATGATTTTAAAATAAAAGACTAAAAGGAGAATTTATGTCCGCAGGATTTATATTCACGTTACTCTTCATTGCGTTGATCTATCTGATTCGGAAAACGTTCATCATCGTTCCGCAGCAGTATTGTTTCGTCGTGGAAAGAGTCGGAGTTTTTAAAGGAGCTCTGGAAGCGGGGTTTCACTTCCTTTGGCCGATCATCGAAGTCGTAAAATACAGACAAAATCTTAAAGAGATCGCGATCGATATCCCCCCTCAGATGTGTATCACAAAGGACAACGTCTCCATCTCCGTGGACGGAATTCTTTACCTAAAAGTTGTGGATCCGTATAAGGCTTCTTATGCGATCGAAAACTTTATGCTCGCGACTCAACAGCTCGCCCAGACGACTCTTCGCTCCGAAATCGGAAAACTCATCTTGGACCAGACCTTTGCGGAAAGAGACGATATCAATTCCCACGTTGTGCGCGCTTTGGACGAAGCAACCGATCCTTGGGGAATCAAAGTCACCCGTTACGAAATCAAAAACATTTCTCCTCCGAAAGAAATTCTTCATGAAATGGAAGAACAAGTAAAAGCGGAACGTGTAAAACGCGCAGAGATTACAATTTCGGAAGGAGAAAAACTTTCTCGGATCAATCGTTCGGTGGGAGAAAGAGAGGAAGCGATCAACGTTTCCGAAGGGGAAAAGATGAAAAAGATCAACGAAGCCGATGGAAAGGCCTTGGAGATCGAAGTAATCGCCGCGGCAAAAGCAAAAGGAATTCAAATGATCGCGGAATCCATTTCGAGAGACGGGGGTTCCGAAGCCGTGAACTTACAGATCACGGAAGACTATCTTACGGGACTGGGAACGATCTTGAGTGAATCCAAAACTACGATCCTTCCCGCGGAACTCGCAAACATCGCTGGGGTTTTCGAAGGGCTTTCCAAAGTGACCGGTAAACTTCCTGAAATCAAAACGGGAAAAGAGGAGAAGTAAGATGTTTTTTCAAACCGCACAAAATACGTTTGTAACCATATTCTGGACCTTATTCGGAATCTACTTTGCCTATAAACTCTATCGTTCGATCCGAATTGTTTCCGCTCAGGATTGTATCGTAGTCGAAAAA
Source organism: Leptospira ainlahdjerensis (assembly GCF_016919175.1). Taxonomy (GTDB): domain Bacteria; phylum Spirochaetota; class Leptospiria; order Leptospirales; family Leptospiraceae; genus Leptospira; species Leptospira ainlahdjerensis. The sequence continues at coordinate 100,371 of NZ_JAFFPU010000067.1, forward strand.
TTCGGAAAGTACAGCCGAACCTTACACGCGGGCCTACATCTTCTCTGGCCGTTTATCGAAAGAGACGCCTACTATCACACCCTCAAAGAACAGGCGACGGACGTTCCGCCGCAAACCTGTATCACGAAAGACAACGTAAAGGTGGAGATGGACGGAATTCTCTATCTCAAGGTTTTGGATCCGCACAAGGCGAGTTACGGAATCAACGACTACCAGTTTGCTTCCTCTCAACTCGCACAAACCACAATGCGCGCGATCATAGGAACGATGGATCTGGACGTTACCTTTGAAACCAGGGACGCGATCAACAGCAAGATTCTCGAAGTTCTGGACTTAGCAACCGAGTCCTGGGGAATCAAAGTCAATCGTTATGAAATCGTAAACATCACTCCTCCCAAGTCGATTCTCGAAGCGATGGAAAAGGAGAAAAAGGCTCAGATTACCAAAAAAGCTCAGATCTCACTTTCCGAAGGGGATAGAGACGCGAGAATCAACCGGTCCTTAGGATTCAAAGAAGAAGCGATCAACAAATCCGAAGGGGAAAAACAAAAAAGAATCAACGAAGCGGAAGGGGTCGCCAAAGAAGTGGAAGCGATCGCGGTCGCAACCGCAAAGGGAATCGAACTCCTCGCGCAGTCCATCAACTCGAAAGGAGGAAAAGACGCGGTCAAACTCAGGATCGGTCAAAAGTTTATCAAAGAATTTGAAAAGATCTCCGGTAAAAAAACCGAAATCGTTCTTCCGATGAATCTCACCAATTTCCGTTCCATCTTGAAATCGGTTTTGGGAACCGGCGATTCGTCTTCGACCAAAGGATAAGAATTTTTGGTCCTTCCGTGCAAAAGCCGGTTCGGACCGAATTCTACTGGAAATCGGACTTAAAGTCCCTTCCACCCTTTTCAAAAAGACATGCTTTGTCGCAAGAATCGGTACTCGACGTTTTCGTTGAAAAGACGTCAAAAATCGGATATAGAAACCGAACGAAAGGGCTTTTTCAAAAAGACTTGTTCTGATTAAGAAATCGGAACTTCCCAGTTTTGAGAAGATGCGGTTTGAAAAGCGACATCGAGATCGAAATTAAAAAACCCGGCTTAAGGCGGCCGGGTTTTTATTTACCAGAAATTTAGAATATACTATTTTTCTAAAATTACAGCCTTCTGCTCTGATCCACAATCTCCGTGATCTGAATCCCGTAAAAATCGTCCATAGCCACAAGTTTTCCCCGACCCACCAAACGACCGTTCGCAAGAATGTCCAAGTCTTCGCCGACATTCTTGTCAAGTTCCACGACGGTTCCTTCATTGAGACCGTTTACGTCCTTGATATACATGTTCGTTCTTCCGAGCTCCACGGTGAGAGCGAGGTTCACGTCCATGAGTAAGTTTAAGTTCGTGGATTGAGACGGAGAGGTTTGACGACTGGAAGGTCTCGGCGCCGATGTAGGAGGTGCGGAAGGTCCGAGGGCCGCAGAAATATCCGCAAACGAAGGAGAATCCGATCCTCCGCCGCCAAAGGTATCACCGCCGCCGCTTCCTCCGCCGCCTAAGAGAGAATCCAATTCTCCACTGAGATTGAAATCGGATCCTCCACCCCCGCCTCCGGCCGGTGCATCTCCGCCTCCGCCCGTTAAAAGCGCGTCTATATCTTCCTGTGAGAGTGACCCTTCTCCCATTTTTCCTTCTCCTAACCGAATCCGATAGTAAAGAAATCGACAGAATCTAAGATTCCTACAAGAGTATTTTCAGATTCTTACGAGGTATTATTCGATTGAGTTCCTCTTTTACACCCGACACTTCTTCCGGAGAACTCCCCCTTTCCGAAGTCGATTTTACAAAAACCAAAAGTTTTCTTCACGGGGAACTGACCGCGCTCGGATTTTCAAACGCCGATCTTCCCGTCGTATCTTCCGAAAAAAAAGATCTCAAGATAGAATTTCCAGTGCCTTCGATTTCCAAGTCCGCCCTTTTGGATTGTCTTCAGATTCTAAAAAACCATATCGAAAATCTAAGAATTCATACCTTTGAACCCGGCTATTACTGCATTCAGGCCCTCAATGAGAATCTTTTTGAAACCAAAAATCTACTCGATACGATCCGATTTCGATTCTACTCCGGAAGAACGAAAAATCGAGTCGAAATCACAAAAAAGGGAGATTTCACAAGAGAGGAACTCTTCGCGAGCCTTTCCCTTTTTAAATTCCTAAAATCCGGAAATAACGCGGAAACCGCGAAGCCGGAAGAATTGCTGGCCGCTTTGGGAGTGGAAGTTTTCGATCCGATCGAAGCGGAGAAAAAGGGAAAAGCGCTTACCTTTGAACACGTCGCCGGGTATGAAGGTGTCAAACAACAGATCTTAGAATCCATCATCCTTCCCCTCAAAAATCCGAATCTTCTTTCCGAGGTTTCCAAACTGACTAGGAAATTTCCGACCGATATCCGCCCCCGCGCGGTCCTTTTTGAAGGAGATCCAGGCGTCGGAAAGACAACGATGGCGAGAGTAGTTTCCTGTATGACGGGGCTTCCCCTCATTTACGTCCCGGTGGAATCCATTATGAGCAAATACTACGGGGAAAGCGCTCAAAACATGGCCTATGTTTTCGACGCGGCCGCCCTCTTTCCGGCTTGTTTGATCTTTTTGGATGAAATCGATTCCTTAGCCGGCAGTCGGGAAGAAGGAATGTTCGAGGCCACTCGTAAAATTCTTTCGGTTCTTTTGCGCAAGATCGACGGATTCAGTAGCCAGAGGAATTCCATAACGATCGGGGCAACCAACCGAAAACAAGATCTGGACCACGCCCTTCTCTCTCGTTTTGACAGATCCATCTACTTTCCGTTACCCGACGCAGTCGAAAGATCGAAGGTTCTGGAGACATATGCGATCCATCTTACGGAAAAGGAAAGAATCCAAATCGCCGAAGGGCTCAAAGGACATTCCGGGAGAACCATCCGCGATTTCTGCGATCTTGTGGAAAGAAAATGGGCTTCCTACCTCATTGAAAAAGGATTGAATCCGGTCCCACCACCGTATGAACTGTATCTGGAAACTAGCTCCGTATCTTCGAAATAATCGCTGATTTTTCAATAAAAAGTGGTGCATTCATTCAATCCGGAGTCTATTATTCCGATAATACACATAGGGTTCTAGAATCAGGTCAGGCCTGATTGCAGAATTCAAATATCCGCTTCACTAAGGACAAGGGGAAATGAAACTTCAAAAGTTATTTTTAGTGGTTCTCGTAGCAATTTCAACTGCGGTATTTTCTCAGCAAAATTCCAACGCAGAACAGAAATCACCGTCGGATGCGCAATTGGGCGCGTCCATTCTTGATACGGAAAAGAAACTGGATGAGAAAGTATTCGAACTCAACCAAAGACTCACACGTCACACGGTTCTCATGAAAATGAAAGTTCGGGTTCTTCCTTTTAGAACGGTTCTTTTTAAAGGAAAAGCGAACAACGACGAGTGCACTCCGGCGCTCAATCAGGAAGATCCCGCAAACAACTGCATTCGTGTAGAAGTTTACGATTTCATCCGCGACGAAGAAAGAGGTTTGAATAAAGTCGTTCAAGGTTCTCTGGCGAAATACATGGAAATCTACTTCGAAGGTCAGAACAGCAACGATCCTGAACCGAGAACGGAAGCTCCCAGAAACATCAACAGACTCAAATCCAAAATTTATAAAAACAATATGATTTTAGAAGATAAGATCATTTCCGAAGTGATCGACAGAGGGCCGAACACACAGCCGGCTCACAACGATAAGGTGGAAATCTTCTTTCAAAAAGACGGATATCCGGAATACGGTCGTCCGGAAACCCCCGGTGAAAAAGGTGTTGGAAAATACATTCTTGCCGGTGTAGAAAACACAAAAACTCACCCGATCCGTAACTCTTTCAAAAAAGAATTTTATATTAAACACTTGGATCAGTTTGATAGACTCTTCACTAAAATTTTCGATTATAACGATCAGTTAGGAAACGAAAATTACAAAGAGAACGTAGACGCTCTGAAGGAATCTCTCCGCTACTAAAAAGTGCGTTACATTCTCCCCTGTCCCCGATGCCAGACGGAACTCAGAATTCCCATTGATTTGGGAAAACTGACCGTCCGGTGTCCGCGGTGTTACGAATCATTCTTGTTCGATCCGGATTCTACCGGGCAATACAAGTCCGGATATTTTGAAACGGACTCGAAAGCAAACAGTCCTTATCGAAAAACCTCCCTGGAATCTTACTGGGAGAATTTAAAACATTCCTTTTCCGGTTTCAAAACAAAATTTCGAAACATGGGAAGTCTGGGCCAAACACCCGGAAAACGATTCGCAAGAAATCTTCTTCTTTTCCTTCTTGCCATCGGAATCGTTCGGACTTGTTTTTTTTCGCCGTTTCATGAAGTTCCAAATTCGGGTCCGATTCCGAATTCTTCTCAGGAGCCGCAAGAATCGCCCACTCCGGAGCCTTCCGTTCCAAACCCACCCACCGAATCCGAACCCAATCCGAAATTTCAAATCTAATCTTTGATTTGCGAAAGTGAACCTATTGATCTGCAAAGAAGAATGGAGAATCGCGGGTTCGAACCGTTTTCGAATCGTCGATCCAATCAAGATCAAACATATATCCGAAATTTTGCGGAAACAAATCGGGGATCGACTCAGAGCGGGAATTGTCGATCAAAGTTTTGGACAATTTAGAATCGAAGAATTGAGCCTAAAGGAAATCGTAGGAACCTACAAACCGATTTTAACCCCGAAACGCCGGATACCGGAAGTGCATCTTTTGCTCGCAGTCAATCGTCCTCCGACGGTTAGAAAAATTCTTGAACTCGCGGGAACCTGGGGCGTCTGCGAGATTCAATTCTTTCTAACAAAAAATTCCCGAAGGGATTATCTCACCTCCCCCGTTTGGAAATCGGAAGAGATCGAAAAGGAACTTTTGGAAGGAATGGAACAGGGTAAGAACGTTTTTTTACCCAAAGTCGCATTGGATTCTGAAAATCGGCCGGAAACCGTCTTTCTTGAAAAAACAAAAGACCGGAAGTTTCGATTTCTTTTTTTATTGGACCGAAAGGGAAAAACGATCTCTCGAATCTTCGAAGAACCGTATAACAGAAATTTAGAATATTCAGAAAATAGAATTTTAGTAGCGATCGGTCCGGAAAGCGGTTTTGTAAAAAAAGAAATAGATTTTTGGAAGGACAGCGGATTTGAAAGTGTCACCGTTTCCAGTAGAGTTTTGAGAACCGAAACCGCCGTGGCTTTTTTACTTTCGAGATTAGAAGAAGAATCCCTCTTTCTAAAAAGTTAGATTGCTCGAAAATAAAATCTTTTGCTCGTCCTGAGCGAGATATTGATTTGAAGCCGTGTCATAGACCCATTTTCTTACGTTCTGGAGACGAACGGCGGCAAATCCGAGATTTACCGCGAGTTCCAAAGCCCCTTGAGATCGATCGTCCAGAATAAAGGCTTCTTTATTTTCGTTAAAACCTTTTTTCATATAATATCCGTTTACCAAGAATAAGGTTCCGAGAGGAATATAAATTCCTAAAAAGACTCTGGAGTTGTCGGGTCCTGAATAGTTTTCGTAATTTCCTTCCACCGCAATTTTATAAAAACTAAAAAGGACAGTCGTAAAATATCCTTTGACCTTAGGGCCGTTCGGATCCTTGAGTTTTGCGGCTTCGAGTTTTGTCTGAGGAATATTGCTTTGTAAATTGCTCTGATACCTTTCCAATTCGTAAAAACTGTCAAAATACATAGGAATATAATTCGAAGTCATACTCCGATATTCCGGTTTGATCTGCATATAAATATCTTTTCCGCCAAATCGCAGAATCGCACCGTAGTGGGTTCCTTGAGCTCCGTCGATCTGCTTGATCTTGTTAACGTCGTAATACGGAGTAAGTTCCACGTATTTCGCGCTGAGAAGCTTGTATTCAAAGTCGTATCCGTTGATGGTCAATTTTTCAACCGACTTTACGAGGGGGTTATCATTGTCGTCGACTCTGAGTTTTCCCGTGGTATCGAACTTTAACTCGGTGGGAGCCTTGTTGTCGAAAGCGGTGGTATAACCGATCGCAAATCGATTGGTAAAATTATCTTGATTGAAAAGTTCTTTTAGATTCTGATTTTTCTCGGGTTTTTTATCCGCAGGAATCATCTCTTCCTTTTTTTCTTTTGTCTTTTGGTCTTCGATCAAGGCCCGGTAGGATTCTTTTTCTTCCGCCCCCACTTCTTCATAAACTTTCTTCCTGCCCGCTTCGTCCGCGACATTTCCTTGTCCCACGGTCAGCATCGCAAAGGTCTTGGATCTTCCGGTAATGATATCATAGAGCTTGAATCCTACCGCAAAAGGTCGTATATAAACTCGCGCCGAACTGACCTCCCGTGAATAGATTGAGTTTGAAAAAACCTGAACTCCGCCGAAGTCGCTGTTCATATCGGCTTGGAGACCGACGTTGTAGACGTCCAACCTTTGATTGTTGATATACCGGTTTACGATGGTTCCATGTCCGATATAACCGTCGAACATCTTCCCCAAATACGCGGAATATGTAATTTCACCGGGAGTGTATTTTCCGAACTGACCAAACCAAATATTGTTGATCAAACGGAGATAATCGCTCTTTTCGTTGTAATCAAAGGCTCTCAGTTTCCCGATCTTAGAATTTTCCTGTTTGGGCTCCACGTCATACAGAAGGAAGTTCAGAGGAACCGTAAGGGAAGCTCCAAAATCCCCTCCGAAGTTGAAATTTGCAGTCGGGGCGACGTAAAGATAATAATCCTTATCGTATTTATTGATCCCCATATCATAAGTAAAAGGATCTTTCGGATGCATATACTGTCTCCCAGGCGGGGTCCAAAGCTGCGTCCCTTGCGCAAAAATCCCGGAAACGGTAACTAAAAATAAAAAGAGGAAGGAAAGGAAGTATTTCGAACGTTGGATCATAATTTGGATCAGTTTGTGCATCGAAGTCTCTCGAAGAAACTTCGTCAAATTCTCTCCGTCAAGAGTCTCTGACCATTATCGGCTCCGAAGAGGCCACTTTCTGAATTTACAACCACCGAAATTCCGGAAATTACGCTGTGAATTGGCATCAGAGAGAGAATGGAATCAGAAACCCTAGAAAATGCAATGGAAATTTTTTGCCAAACCCATTCGCATAAACAGATTTTTAGTTTAATATAACAGATTTTTGTTTGACTTATTCTGCATCCGTTCCAGGATTCGAAAAAAGGAGAACTAGATTCTATGCCAAGAAATTATAAACCTGAGACCATCGCCCTTCACGGAGGTCAAACCCCCGATCCTACGACGACTTCCAGAGCCGTTCCACTCTATCAAACGACTTCTTACGTCTTTAAAGACACAGATCACGCCGCCAGACTCTTTGGCCTGCAAGAATTCGGCAATATCTATACAAGACTGATGAATCCAACAACCGACGTTTTGGAACAAAGAGTGGCCGCTTTGGAAGGTGGAGTTGCCGCTCTTGCTACCGCATCCGGTCAAGCCGCAGAAACGTTAGCACTCTTAAATATTGTGGAAACGGGTCAAGAAATCGTCGCCTCCGCTTCTTTGTATGGAGGAACCTACAATCTTCTTCATTATACGTTTCCGAAATTGGGAATCAAGGTTCACTTTGTGGATCCTTCCAATCCTGAAAATTTTAGAAAAGCGGTTAACGACAAAACCAGAGCCTTCTACGCCGAAACCGTCGGAAATCCAAAGTTAGACACATTGGACCTGGAAGCCATTGCAAAAATCGCTCACGAGTCGGGAGTTCCCTTCATCGTAGACAACACTCTTCCTTCTCCTTACTTGGTAAATCCGATCGAACACGGGGCCGATATCGTAGTTCACTCGCTTACAAAATTTTTAGGCGGTCACGGTACTTCCATCGGCGGAATCATCATCGATTCCGGTAAGTTCAACTGGGGCAACGGTAAGTTTAAGAATTTTACAGAACCCGATCCAAGTTATCACGGACTGAAATTCTGGGACGTCTTCGGAAAGTTCGAACCGTTCGGCGGAGTCAATATCGCTTACATCATCAAAGCAAGAGTACAAGGTTTGAGAGATACGGGTGCGGCCATTTCTCCTTTCAACGCTTGGCAGATCATCCAAGGTGTGGAAACCCTTCCTCTCCGAGTCCGTAAACATTCTGAAAATGCTTTAGCCGTAGCGGAATATCTCTCCAAACATCCAAAAGTATCCTGGGTAAATTATCCAGGCTTGAAAACTGATAAGAATTACGCCCTTGCGAAAAAGTATCACAAAAGAGATCTTTTCGGCGCGATCTTAGGCTTTGGCGTCAAAGGGGGAGTTGCGGAAGCGAAGAAGTTCATCGACGGACTTGAGTTATTCTCCTTACTCGCAAACGTGGGAGATGCGAAATCACTCGCAATTCATCCAGCTTCTACAACCCACCAACAGTTGAGTCCGGAAGAACAGCTTTCTGCAGGTGTAACTCCGGATTTCGTTCGCCTCTCGGTGGGTCTCGAAAACATTGACGATATTCTTTTCGATTTGGAAGAAGCTCTGAAGAAAGTTTGATCTTGCACGGACTCAAACTTTTTTAGGTAGAGAAAGCCGCTTTTCTTTTCAAAACCGGTTCTAGAAAGTAACTGAAAAGTTATCCGGTCGGAAGAAAAGTGGCAACCAAATTGTATGAATGAACCGGGATCGATCGGAATTGTAGAAACAAAATTTGCCGAGTTCAAAGAACTTCCTTTGGACAACGGGTCCGTCCTATCTCCGGTCACAATCGCCTACGAAACTTACGGTTCTCTTTCCGCATCCAAAGACAACGCAATCTTAATCTGTCACGCTCTTTCCGGTGACGCTCACGCTGCCGGTTACAACTCGGAGTCCGATAAAAAACCCGGATGGTGGGACGATTATATCGGACCGGGAAAGTCCTTTGATACGAACCAATACTATGTCATCTGCTCCAACGTGATCGGCGGATGTAAAGGTTCTTCCGGTCCCCTTTCGATCCATCCGGAAAGCGGAACTCCCTACGGCTCTCGATTTCCCTTCGTTTCCATCCAGGACATGGTGCGCGCCCAGAAACTTTTGGTGGAATCTTTAGGAATCTCCAAACTCCTCTGCGTGGCGGGAGGTTCCATGGGCGGAATGCAAGCATTAGAATGGAGCATCGCTTATCCGGATTCTCTGTTGAATTGTATCGTGATGGCTTCCAGCGCGGAACATTCCGCGATGCAGATCGCATTCAACGAAGTCGGAAGACAAGCGATCCTCTCCGATCCGAATTGGAACAACGGCCTCTACGCAGAAAATTCTCCGCGCAAGGGTTTGGCGCTCGCGAGAATGGTCGGTCATATCACCTATCTTTCCGATGACAAGATGCGAGAAAAGTTCGGCAGGAATCCGCCTCGTGGAAACATTCTTACCACCGACTTTGCAGTCGGAAGTTATCTCATCTATCAAGGTGAAAGTTTTGTGGATCGGTTTGACGCGAATTCCTATATCTATGTTACCAAGGCTCTGGATCACTACAGTTTAGGAAAGGGCAAGGAATTGACGGCGGCCCTTTCTCCGGCGACTTGTAGATTTTTAGTCGTCTCTTACAGTTCGGACTGGTTGTATCCGCCCTCGCAGTCGAGAGAAATCGTGAAGTCTTTGGAAGCCGCGGACAAACGGGTTTTTTACTTGGAACTGCAATCAGGAGAAGGTCACGATTCTTTTTTACTGAAGAATACGAAACAAATCGAAATCCTCAAAGGGTTTTTAGAAGGTTCGAATTAATTCGGTCATGACACCTCTGGAAAAAAAAACATCCGTCGATCTCACTCTCAAAGAAAGACCGGACTTTGCTTACATTCTCAATCTGATTCCCTCCGGTTCGAGGGTTTTGGATCTCGGCTGTGGAAACGGAACCCTCCTCTATCTCTTAAAGGAAAAAGGAATCCGCGGTCAGGGAATCGAAAAGGACGAGGATTGTATCGTGGAATGTATCCAACGCGGGGTTTATGTTCATCACGGGGACATCGACGAAGGACTGGAACACCATCAGGACAAACGTTTTGATTTTGTGATTCTCAACCAAACGATCCAGGAAACAAGAAACCCAGGAGAGATTTTGAAAGAATCCTTGCGGATCGGAAAAAAAGTCATCGTCGCGTTTCCGAACTTCGGCCACTGGAACGTCCGTTGGACGATCTTGACGACGGGAAAAACTCCCGTCACGGATTTACTTCCCTATCGATGGTTCAACACTCCGAACCTACACTTTCTTTCGGTTTTGGACTTTTTAGAATTCTGCGAGATTCAAAAATTTAAGATCGAAGACCGGGCTTATTTTCGGGATTTAAGCCGAGTCAAATTCAGACCCAACTTCTTTTCCAAACTGGCGCTTTTTGTAATCTCTTAAGAAAGAGAATGTTTCAGTCCGATCTCTATGAGGTCTGCAAAAACCTCTTCCATCGGAATATTCGCGGCCGCGGCCTGTTGTGGAATGAGACTCGTCTCCGTCATTCCGGGTAACGTATTCGTTTCTAAAATATGAGGTTCTCCGTTGACGATGATAAAATCGGTTCGAGAATAACCTCTGCATCCCAGAGATCGATGTGCGGAGATCGCCAGCTCCTGAACACGTTTCATCTGATCGTCGGGGATTCTTGCAGGAGTGATTTCACTGGAGCCACCCGATTTGTATTTGGACTCGAAGTCGAAAAATTCTCCACCGGGAACGATCTCGGTTGCGGGTAACGCGATCGTTTGTAATTCTCCGTTTCGATACCGTTCCAAAACTCCGCAGGAAACTTCCGTTCCGGCAAGAAAGGCCTGGCTCATCACCTTAGATTCGGTTTGAAGGATCGCGCCGAGTCGGGTTTCGAGTTGAGAAGAATCATTGATCTTATGTGTGGAGACGCTCGAACCTCCTTCTACGGGTTTGAGAAATTGAGGGAACCCAAGACTCGCAAGTTTTGTAACCGCAGCTTTGGGAGAAGAATCGTATTCTTCTTTCCGAATTTCAAAAAACGGGGCGACTTTCTGTCCGGATTGCAGGAAAATTTGATTTGCTCGGGTCTTATCCATAGCGATCGCGGAAGCGGTCACGCCAGACCCGGTGTATGGAATTCCCAAAACGCTCAAAAAACCTTGAATCGATCCGTCTTCCCCCTTTCCACCGTGAAGACCTAAAAAAACAATCTCGGCATCCAAGGACGGAAGAATCGGAGATCGTTTTACACCGTTCCTTTTTTGAAACCCTTCTAAGAAAGAATCCGGAGAATTGACTGACTCAAATGGAAGCTCCAACCGATACTCTAAAGGAACCACCCAATCTCCTTCCTTGGTCCAGAGAATGGGTTTGACCGAATGTCCCATCGTATGCAGAGTCTTACAAATAAAACAACCGGTTCGAATCGAGATACTGTGTTCCGTAGAACTGCCACCAAAAAAGACTGCGATCTTAGCCAAGAAAATTTCTCCAAAAGAAATGGGATCTATTCAAACTTCGGAAAGAAGTTTAGAATCTTTTGCATCCTAATTCTTCTCTTCTCCTCTGAAAACATCTTTTCGGAATATCCTTCCAAACCGATCGGAGAATTCAAATCGGAGTATGATCAGTTCTGGTTTTTGTATCAGAAAGAAATCCGCGCCGGAGAATCCGAAATCATCTTTCGTCCGTTCTACTCGAGTTATAAAGAGGAAAAGTCGGCCTATCGTTTTCAGACCTTTCTTTATCCCATCTATTACAGCGAAGAAACCAAGTATTGGAAGGTTTGGACATTTCTGTTTTTTATCACGGGAACTTCTCAGTTGCACGAAGACACGGGAGAAGATTCGGACGTGTTGACCCCGCTTTTATTTTGGGGATCAGGTGATACGGAAAGAGAAAAGTATTTCGGTTTTTTTCCGTTGTTAGGAAGAATGCGGAACAAGATCGCCTATTCCGAAATCAGCTTCGCACTCTTTCCTTTGTATTCGAACTGGAAACACAAGGACTACGAAGCGACCGCGGTTTTGTGGCCGCTCTTTCTCTACGGCTCTTCGGAAACAAGAGAAGAGTTTAGAATCTTTCCACTCTACTCCAAAAAAATCCACCGCGGAAAGTATGAACGTTATTCTTTTCTTTGGCCTATTTTCCAGTGGGGAACAACTTTTCAAGACAAAAGAGAACCCGTTCATTACACAATCTTCTTTCCATTTTTCGGAATCAAAAATTCGGAAGCGGGAAATATGAAATCGAGGGGATTTTTGATTCTTCCGTTATTGGGATCCTTTATCGGCTACGGATACGACGATCGAACGGGAGAAAAGGATTTCAACGCCCTCTTCTTCTTTATTCAGTACGGGAGCAACCAGGACGAGGATTATAAAAAGTTAATTCTTTTTCCTTTTTACGGAAACTATCGCTTTGCATCCAAAGAAACGACGTTCGTAAGTCCGTTTTACTTTCGACTTAAATCCGACACGTATCACATCCAATCGGAGGATACGTTTTTGATTCCGTTCTTTTTCAATTCGAGAAGACATTACGTTCAATGGGATCGGGACGAACGTTATCTCAAAGTATGGCCTTTCTTCAAATACCAAAAAGACAGGGAAGGAAACGTGATCTGGAATCTTCTATCGCTTTTTCCGATCAAATCGGAAGTTGTGGATCGAATCTGGGATCCTCTTTGGTCCGTCGTGGAATATCAAAAACTATCCAACGGAGAAAAAAGATTTTCCGTTTTGATGAGGGCGTATTCCCAGAGATGGACCGAGACCGAGTTTCATGCAAGCATTCCCTTTGTTTTGGAACTTTCCCTGACTCCCGAAAAAACGTCCTGGAAATTCCTTTACGGTCTCATCGGTTATGAAAGAATCGAATCGAATCGGAATCTGCAACTGCTCTGGTTTATCAAAATATGATTGAAAGTTTAAAGTCCAGATCCACCGAATTCTTTTACGCGAGCGGTTTTACGATCCTCCTCGTATATGAGAGTATTCTAAACCTTCCTTACAGCTTTTTTAAAAGAAAAGAAATCCTGGATCAGATGTATATCACCGGAGTGGGAAGTATCTCCGTCGTTTCGATCGTCGCGGTTTTTACGGGAATGATCATGTCGCTGAACACAGGTTTGGGTCTTAAAGACTTCGGAGCGGAAGGACAGATCGGACTTCTGATGACGATCACACTCACTCGGGAGATGTCTCCGTTTATGACGGCGTTGATTCTTTCCGCGTCCATAGGATCCGCGATGGCCGCCGAGATTGGAACGATGAAGGTCTCCGAAGAAATCGACGCTTTGGAAGTGATGTCCATCGATCCCGTGCGTTATCTGATCTTTCCGAGGATCCTCGGCTTTTCCGTCATGGTCCCGGTTCTCTGCGTTTATTCCACGATCCTCGGAATCATCGGAGGAGCGATCGTCGGTTATTTCCAATTGGGAATCGACTACTTTACTTATTTCAGGGATGTATTTGATCGAGTCGCCTCGATCCCAGGACTCAAAGACTTGTATGTGGGAATACTCAAAGGATTTATTTTCGGAGTCATCGTCTCCGCGATTTCGTGTTCCCACGGATTGAGAACTTCGGGCGGTGCGATCGGAGTCGGACGTGCCACAAGAGAATCGGTTGTTACTTCCTTCTTGATGGTAATCTTTACCGGATATATGATCACCGCCCTTCTTTACAGAGAATAGAAATGGAACCACTCGCGATCGAACTCAAAAACATCCATAAAAGTTTTGGAAGTAGAAAGATACTTTCAGGTTTGGATCTCCAAGTGCGAAAGGGAGAAACCTTGGTGATTGTAGGTCCGTCCGGAACGGGAAAGTCCGTCACACTCAAACATATCACGGGACTTCTCGAACCCGATGCCGGAGAATGTTATATCTTCGGAGAAAGTATTTCGCGAGTAAAAACTAAGACCAAGGAAAAATTACGCGCGCGAATGGGAGTTTTGTTTCAGTCGGGCGCCTTGATCAACTGGTTGACGGTTTTCGACAACGTTGCACTTCCTCTGAGAGAACACAAACTTGCGACCGAGGAAAAGATCCGCGAAATCGTAATGGAAAAATTAAAATTAGTGGATATGGTGATCGCAAAGGATAATTTTCCGAACGATATTTCCGGCGGGATGAAAAAAAGGGCCGGGATTGCGAGGGCGATCACGACCAATCCGGAAATCATCCTCTACGACGAACCTACTTCGGGTTTGGATCCGGTCATGTCTAACGTAATCAACGAACTGATTCTTGAAATCCAAAAAGAAACGGGGGCCGCACAGGTTGTGGTCACTCACGATATGTCGAGTGCGTATATGATCGCGGATCGAATCAGCTTTGTTTATAAAGGAAAGTTCGTTTTCACGGGAACGCCGCAGGAGATTCAAAACTCTGACAACGAACTGATTCAACAATTCATTCACGGCAAAACCAAGGGGCCGATGATCCTGGAAACAAAATAGAAACGATCGAGAGATCCATTAGGAGAAACGAATATGAGTTCACTGCGTTATTTACTCGTCGGAATCATCTTTACCGCCGCTGTCGGAGTTGTCGGTTATTTTACGATTATCACCGAAGGTGGCCCCGTGAAAAAACGCGGAGAGTTTATGAAGATCACGTTTCGAAATGCGGAGGGAATCAAGGTGGGAAACAAAGTAACCGTACAAGGGGTTCCCTTTGGTTATGTTTCCTCGATCCGACTCATCCAAATCGACGAAAACGGTCTCGAAGTACAAAGCGGTGATCTGGGAATCGGAACGAGAGTCGAAGTCACACTCCTCTTAAAAGAAAAGATCAGACTCTACGACAACTATGACATCATCATCAAAAACGAAAGTCTTTTGACCGGTCGCGTCATCTCGATCGATCCGGGAACAACCGATCCGGAATCTCAAAAACTAAAGGCAAGATCGACTCCCGTAACCATGATCGACTACAAAACGGCCGGAGCCTTAAAAGGAAGGGTTTTGCAGGACCCATTGGTGAGTTTATCGGAACTCATTTCGGAAAACCGGGGAGATATTCGAAGAACGTTTTCCAACATCGCGGATATCACGACAAAGATTAACACCGGAGACGGAAGTTTAGGAAGACTGATCAACAACGATGACGTCCATAAAAATGTAAACACCGTTTTGACCGACGCTCAAATCGTATTGCGGGAACTCAGAGAGGGACTCGAGGACACGAGAGAACAGGCCCCTGTAACAAGCTTTATCAGAGCGGCCTTGAGTGCTTTCTAATATTACAATTTATTTTATTTATATATTCTAATGAACAAATATACAGTTTCCATCATAGGCACCGGAATTATGGGGAAAGGCATCGCCTCCAATCTTCTAAAAAATGGTCACAAGGTTCGATTGTATTCCCGTAGTCCTGAAAAAATCGAAGATTTAAAAAACGAGAATTCTCAAATTTTTAACAACCCAAAAGAAGCTGCAAAAGAAAGTGAGCTCGTAATTCTCTGCCTTACCGAAGACGAAGTCGTCGAAAAGGAAGTGATACGATCGGGTTTGCTCGATTCAAATCCGAAAGTGATCCTGGATTGCGGAACCACTTCCCTTCCCCTCACCTTTCGTCTGGCAAAAGATTGCGCTCAAAGAAAAATCAGATTCTACGATTGTCCGATGACGGGTTCTAAAAACGCAGCAAAAGACGGACAGATTCTTTTTATGATCGGCGCCATCGAGGAAGAAGTGGAAGACGTTCGATTCTTCTTGGAAGCTTGTGGAAAGAATACGGTCTATTGCGGTAAGATCGGAGACGGACAAAAAGCAAAGCTCGCATTGAATCTGATTCAGGCCGGAATCTTTGAAGTGTATATGGAAGGATTTACTCTCGCTCAAAACGCCGGAGTGAATGCGGAAACCCTAAAAGAAATTCTTCTTCAATCCGCCGCAAAATCCGGAATCGCCGAGTTTAAATTTCCTTTTGTGTTCAGTGGAAACTACGAAACCCATTTTTCACTCAAGAACATGAGAAAGGACGTCTATCACGCAATGGAGCTCGCAAAAGAATCCAAAACGTCCCTTTCACTTTGTCAAAATCTTCCCGCAATTTACGACGCAGGAATGAACGCAGGTTTGGGAGAGAACGATTTTTGCAGCCTCAACGAAGTCACAGCGAAGATCCATCCTCCCAAATCAGAGCGTCCGTAATCGCTCTTCCCTCCTCGTTCACCTTCAAACGAATATGAACGTCTTTCTCTTTACGAAGACGCGCTTCGTAATCGAGAGCCTTTTGTTCATTCACGTAGTATCTTTCGTTTCCAATCTTAAATCTTCCGTACTGGCAGATCCCACGAAGATACACCCGGCACAGTTCACGACTCTTCAGAGTGTCCGGCTCGCATTTTTCAACAAAAAGTCCCTCACCTTCCAGAATTTTTCCGGAATGAGAATAACAAACGCAATGTGAATTCTCCGAGGCTTTGTGATTCGAAATTCTTTCCGAATCGTTTCGCAGACAAAGAGCCTCCGTCTGAAAGGAAATATTGTAACGAAGATAATGACCCGCGAGGAGATCTCGAGGATCATAACCTGCAATCGGAAGAATCAATTCTTTCCCTGACTTCTTTGCAAATTCGAGATATAATATTTCCGAAGCGAAGAATAAAACCGGAATCCCAAAGGAAAACAGAAGCAAATACTTTAGAATTCTCATTCTTCCCCTCCGAGTAGGTTCCTTACTTTAGTCTTGTATTTCAAATATCCGACCGTAAATCCGATGATCAAAAGTCCGGAAAGAATCAATCCGAAACCGGTGTAGGTCAGAGAACCAAAGACGTCGAAGTAAAAATACAAAAAACGAATTCCGATGATCGCGATCGAAAGATCGAAGATTCTTTTGTGGGAACGAAACGCAGACGCGATCCCCAACCAGAAAAAAATAAACAAAAGCGCGGGAATCAAGGAGATCGAATAATTCCAAACATAAGAAAGAATGGACGTGATCGGAACGTATTGAAACGGAAACGGGAAATAGAGAAAAAACAAAAAGACGGAACTCAAAGCCAAAGACTTTTTCTGGCTGATCGAAAAGTCCTTATTGGAAACGAGAAGCAATCCGGCGGGAACGAGCGCGAGCAAACGGAAACAAAGTTTCAACCAAGGAAATCCCGCGACGGAATGAATCCAACCCAGGTCCTCCAATATTTCCGGAGGAGTTTTTTCTACAAATCCCCGATAGGAACTCCCAGCGATCAAAAACAAAACGGCCCAGAAAAAAAAACTTCCCTTTCTCGAATCCAAAGAAAATTTTTCGGATACTAACCAAAGCGTAAAGTATCCGACCGTGGATAGAAAGAAGTATTCCGGCCAGTGAAAACTCTGAATCGAATATTCTTTTTCAAAAATCCATCCGGTGAGAAAGATCTGAAAACCGACGAGCCATAAATGTAAAAAAGTTTTGGAATCCGTAGAAATCAAAAATAAGATATTCAGAATACACCAGAGCATAGCAGCTTCGTAGTATCTTCCTTCTAAGTTGTAAACCTGTGAAATGAGTCCGATCATTCCCAAAATCAAAATGGAATTGAGAACGATCAACACCGTGAGAAGATTCGGATTCTCTCGTTTTAAAAATCCGGCGGTTCCGATCGAAGTCAAGACGAGGAGCGCGGCGCCTAACTTCACAAAATCCGAAATTTCTTCCCAATTGGCGGCGATCACTGCGATGATCCCGATTCCGATCACCACAACTCCTAAAATTAGAAATGAATAATATAAGTAAGGAGTCTTTTTGTTTTCTTCAAAGCGGAGAATCGATTCGGATTGTTCCGTGCCGATCAGCCCCGCTTCCACCCATTTTTTAAGTTTGTGTTCCAGACGCATAGATGGAGAAACTTTATCTATGCGTAATCAGAATACAAGAAATTTTCCGATCGTCTCCGATCCAGTTCTTGCGAAGTCAGGATTCGGAACGAGTTTTTTTTGAAGTGGAAATTGCGAGAAATCAATTTGAAAGAATGTTCTTAGACGAAAGCACTCTTTCAAATTCAAAAGGGGAGAGATTCACTAAACCTTCGATCAACTTCTGAAAGGCTCTTGAGAGGAAACATTCTAAGGTCTTCACTTTCCAAAAGCAAAGAAAAAAGCCGCTCTCGAAGCTGCGGACCTTAGGAATCAAAGAACTATTCCGCTTCGTCAAAAGCCCGTTTCATTACGGATTGATATCGAGCGGAATAGAGATTTTCAGAAGTCGCTTTTGGATTTCCGATCTTTTCCAAACGTTTTCGATTCTCTGCGATTCGATCTTCATTGAGAGGATGTGTGGACAAAAATTTGATCACACGTTTGTCGGGATCCACCCCACCTTCTTCCTTTTCTTTTTTTTCGATCAGAACAAAAAAAGATTCGAGAGCACCCGGATAGTATTTCGTGGATTTCAAATATTCAAAACTCATTTCGTCGGCTTCCGCTTCTGCGGAGCGACTGTTGGCGAGGGTCAAAATTTCTCCGCCCACTCTCGATCCCAGGTTGATGAGATTAGCCGCGTCCGAACCCAAAAAGATCGTAAGACCGATATAAATCGTGAAGTAGATTCCCAAAGAGCTGATGATCTGTTTCACTGAATGCCTTTTTTCAGCGTGTGCGATTTCATGCGCGAGAATGGCGGCGAGCGTCGCCTCGTCTTGGATGAGCTTTAAAAGACCGGTATAGACAAAAATATAACCGCCCGGAGTACAAACGGCGTTGATCGTATCGTCGTCGTCGAGGATGGAAATTTTATAAGGAAATTCTTTTTTGTATTGGATCTTATCCGATTTTAAAATTTTTTCGGCGACGGACTTTACATACTTCTCAAGAACCTCATTCTTGAGGATATGCATTCCTTCCTTTCCGTCTTTTGCGTTTTCTAAAAATGATTTCCCGATTTGCAGATCCAATTCAATCGGAACGACGGATTCGATGATAACACCGCAGCCCCAGAACGAAACGACGGTTATGAATAGAGCTAACTTCACTACGATCTTTTTCATACGGAACATTCTTTTCCGAGAGGAACTTAGAATCATAGCAGAATTTTTATTCTACGCTGAGAGTGGCTTCGTATCCGCCATACGCGCGAATATTGATGACCCCGGATTGAAAGAGGAGATACTGTCCTTTGATCCCGGTAAGGACGTCTTCTATGACAAGATTTTTTTCCGGAGATAAGGAAAGAATTTTTTGAGGAAACTGTAAAACCGGATATCGAATCCGAGTCGGTTCTTCTTGAGGCGACACCCTGTAGTCGAGATCAAAATCCAAGTCCTCAATCTTTTGTAAGAATTCTTTTTTTCTTTCGGAAAGATCGATCTCCTCCGGATCCCCCGAGACCATCTTCTGCCAAGTCGTTCGATCCGATAAAACCTTGGACAATTCTTTTTCAATGATCCCCGCGTCCCTTCTCGAACTCACTTCTACCAAAGGAATTCCTTGGACGGCTCCCTGATCCACCCAACGGTTGGAAACCGGATTCTCCTTGGTGATTCCAACCTTGATCGCCGAGCTGTTCGCCAAATAGACCGTATGCGGTCGAAAGCAGTGAGAATCGCCCCAATCCGGTTGTCTGCAAGTTCCAAGATGAAAGTGACAGGTATCGGGTCTTAGGATACAGAGATCGTTTTCCGCGAGCGTTTGAAAACACGTAAAACAGTTTCCCTGGTTGAAACTTTTTTTGGTGATACGTCCGCAGGAAACACAACGGATCCTTCCCGTAAACTCGAGTTTGTATTTTTTACCGAGAGAATTTAGAATATTAGAATCTTCTTGTAGATGACTTTCCTGTTTTTCTGAGGTTTCGGTTTCATAAGTCGCACAGTTCCAAATATAACGGACGGGATCAATTCCTTCGTGATCCATCATTCTTAAAAAACCGGAGACGTTTTGTTTCATGGAAATAGGATTTCTCTTCCGGAAAGCGGTCTTAAAATCGGATCCACTTTCACCTCCAGAATACCATTCAGCTTAGAACCTGACCAATCAAAAATGAGAATTCGATCCTGAAATTCGTAGTGGCTCAAGTGACCGCTGGAAAGATAAAAGGCGCGGAGAGAATCCCCCGGGTTTTCGTCCGATGTGATTTGTACCACATTCTTACCGGAAATCGTGGTTCCTGTATAAAGTTGAATGTTCTTTAATTCTTTCGAAGAAGCATTCGGTTCCGTTTCCATAATCTGCATCGGTTCCTGAGAAGAAGTCGGGTGTTGGTGCCGAAGCAATCCGCAGAAAAAAGGCCCGGGAAGTTCGGGAACGGAAACAAAACAATTGGACTTCTCCCACTGTTGTTCCTGGCTCGTAGGATAAACTCCTCGAAGACTCTGAGCGACTTTCGCGAACGTATAATACTTCAATCTTCCGATCAAGTCCTTTAACTGGTATTCCTTCCAAGAGCCGGCGTCGGCTGACAACGATACATTCAAAAAGAAGAATGTACTAATGCCGAGGATCGTTCGTAAAAGTGTTGTTCTTACTCTTTCCATATCAGTAGAGATAGTATTTTTGAATTTTCTCATTGTATTCTTTTTCGGTAGAACTCAAGAATTCTGAATACTGCTCATATGTTCTTCCGGATTCGATCGCATTCCGAAAAGATGAGGTGCCCCAAAGAAAATCGATATTGTGGGTTCCATCCGGATAGGATCTCCATTTAAAATCCTTTCCGTAAGAATTTTTGATTCCCGCGATCAACTTATATGCCATTTTTAGTGGATCGTATTTCCGATTCACAACCGTTAGACGAAGACCTCTGCAGATCTCATTCTTAAAAGGCCCGAAGACGGGTTTGAAAAATACGGTCTGATAGTAATAATCTCCGCCGGAATTCTGGTTTAATTCTTCTGCTAATTTTTCGGGTTCGATCATCCAAGGCGCTCCGAAATAGACAAAGGGAGCGGTCGTTCCGCGACCGACGGAAACATTCACACCTTCTAATAAAACAAGACCAAGGTAGTTGAGCGCGGAATCCACCATCGGAAGATTCGGAGAAGGAGTCGTCCAAGGAATTCCTTCCTTGTCCCAATCGAAAGAACGTTTTGCATTTTTTGGAGAAAGAACTTCCAACTGAACTTTTTTTGCGAGGTATTCATTGTTGTAAAAGTTCGCGGATTCTCCCAGAGTAAGTCCGCTGAAAAAGAGAGAAGGAAATTCTCCAGCAAAGTTAAGAAATTTCTTATCGATAATTTCCCCTCTTCCTTTTAGATACAAGGCCGGATTTACGTGATCGAGTAAAATCAGTCTCGTCGAAGCTGGATCCGGAATTCCATCCATGATTCTTTTTAAAACCGTGAGATAAGTGTAACATCTCATTCCCATATCTTGCACGTCGAAAAGAATCGCGTCCGCACCTTTGAGAATCGCCGGAAGTTCTGCGTTCTTGACTCGATAGATATGATAGATGGGGAGATTGAAAAACTCGTCAACGGTTACGGGAGATTTGCTAAAGTCTTCTTCTAAACCCAAGAATCCGTGTTCCAGTCCGATGAGATGTTTGATCTTTACGTCGTGTTTTTTAAATTCTTTGATGATCCTTTCGGGACTTCTTCCGATTCCGGATGGATTTGTGATGAGAATGACGTTCTTTCCGGAGAGTCCGGGAAGAACCCTTGTGTAAAATTCGTTTTCAGAAGGAACGAGCTTAGAATCCGAAATATGTTTACGAAATCCTTTTTCCGCGCAGGCAACCGAAGGAAGGAAGAGAAAAAAAATGACTAAGAGGAAGAATTTTTTCTTTATTTTTGTGTAGAGCATCCGAAAATTCCTATTTTGTTTAAGAAAATCCCTCAAACCTATTCTTCAAGGAGAAAAACGACAAAATGAATCGTTTCCCTACCATCAGGCTCATCGCAGCCTTAGCAGTGATTTCGTTCGCAGTCAACTGCGGTTCTTCCGGATCCACTCGTGGAAAAAAGAAAGAATTCTACGAAAAAGAAGGTAACAAAGTTACCGTGATCGGAGAAGCGCCTATTTATAACGGCGACAAACAAATCGCAAAACAAAGGGCTTTGAAAGACGCAAAGATCAACGCAGTTCGAAAAGTGATCGGAGAAGAAATCAGCAACAAGAGCAAGGCATCCGACGGAGAGAGTTTAGGTTCCAGCCTTCTTTCTAAAACCGACGCTTTTGTAAAAAGTTATGATATCATCGACGAAGCGGAAGGAAAGATCGATACCCAACCGATGTTAAAACTCACAGTAAGATGTGAAGTGGAAGAATCCAAAATTTCCACCGCGGTGGATAATCTTCTTGCAGACGTGGGAAATCCAAGAGTTGCAGTTCTTGTTCTTGGAAAAGTCGGAGGAGCTCCGGTATTTCCTGCTGGTCCGAATAATTTCGGCGAAGCGGAAATCATCAAAGCTCTGAAGAAAAACGGAAACAAGATCATCGATCCGGCTTTAACCGCGAAAAAAGTAAGTAAGAATCAAGTGGATCCGGAAAAAGTAGAAGGATCTCCTTTGATCAAAATTCTTTCTGAAATGCTCCAAGCGGAAGTTTTGGTTTTAGGAACCGTTGAAACCGAAGATCAACAACCTCTGGAATCCGTTAACGGAAAGGCTCTTGAAAGAACCATTTACAACACGGCGGCGACAGGAACGTATAAAGTAGTCCTTCTTTGGGGAGACGGAAAGATCGTTGATAGCGGAACTGCGGATGGACGCGGAGCGGACATCACTCAGAAAGTTTCGCGAGAAAAAGCCGTTTCCGAATGGGCCGCATCCGTTTCTAAAAAAGTAAACACGCAGTTGAAAGAAGAATGGTTCAACCTCACTGAAAACAACCCGATCGTTTTGAAATTCACCGGTTTGAACGCAGACGAAGCGACCAAGTTCAAAGATGATCTTACGGAGTTTACCGCCGCAAAAGAAGTGAACGTAAGAACTTCCGATACAAGCGGTTCCGAGTGGGAAGTGATCTATCCTGGAAAAGATTCCCTCTTTCAAGAAGAATTGGTCTATAAAAAAGACAGAGGATTTTCTTTCTTATCGAGTAAGTCATTAGAAGTAAAATCGGCAACTCGCGGAGTTGTAACTTTGGAATTCAAACCTCTGAAGTAAAAAATTAATTTCTAATTCGAGAATATAAAATGCCCGGGAAGTTTTGTCCGGGCATTTTTTTTGTACTCTTAAGAGTGATTGTGGGAACTACGACAATCTTTGTGAGAAGAATTCTATTTGTAAAAAGAAGGATTTTGTGATAGAGGGATCTTCCGCAAATCTTCCCCGCCTCCTCCAGCCAACGCATAAACCTTACCCACAAAGTTGTCTGGATCGGACGAAGATTTGTCGGAACTACGACGTTCTTCTGTAAAAGTCGCGCGGCCCCACCCAAATTTCGGGTGGAGGGGCGGGTGGTGGAAAAAACCACGATTGACTTTCCTATATCACAAAATTCTAATTTTTCAAGCACAAATCCGGGTGTAGGAACTCCTACAAAATTCCTTATCTCGGAAAGTTTCTTGTTACACCCACTCAAGAACTGCGGGTCAGGTTATGCAACGAGCTGGAGACCAGAGTTTTATTTCACGGCAGAAATTGGAACTACTACCGGAATCGTTTCGAAAAACGACATCCTTCCGTCGATGATTTGCATTCTCCAACTGCAAAGTATTGGAATTCCATGAGAAGTTGTCGGAATTACGACAATGGCTTCCAGGAACGAGGCACACCCGGATTCTAAAGAACGTGGCAGAAAGAAGACTTTAGACTTTCGTTTTCCACGTCGGTTTCATCTTTCAGCAGAGGAAAATTTTCTTCTACTTTTGTTAGAAGTCCAAAGAGGTTTTTTGAAAGCTCCGCTCTCTTGTTCGATCGTATCGCTTTCAAAAAGAAAAGACCGTAAACCGTAAAACCATAAAGTAAGAATCGACTCGATTCTTGGGGGTGGTTCCTACATTCTTCAAAAAATTGCGGAATCAAGTCCCTCCGAAAAAATTACAGTCTTTTAAAAAATCTTCCATCGTTTGCGACTGGTCGATCCTTTCATAAAAACTGCAAACGGAAGTCTTTTCGCACTTGGGTGAAAGTCGTAATCTCGGTCAAAGTTTCGAAAAATAAATCCTGAGAACGTTTCTTCTCCGAAATTACTCTCTTCCTACAAAATTGGCTCACGGATTGTGCAAAAAAAAATGAATTATAAATTGAATCACAAAATCCGATTCATCACAGTGAGATTTTAAATTTCAAGATTCAACAATCGGGAATTCAGACTTTGTTTATGTCAAGTTCTCAATCGACAACTTCTATGAATACCAATCGACTTTCATAGAACCTTGATCCCGCTCAATCGAAAATCTTTTTCAAACGATAATAATTAGAATACTTATTCTTAAACAAATCTCACAAAAAGATAAAATTTTAAAATATAAAATCATAAACAAACTATAAATCAGGTATAAATATCACATTTATTTAATATAACGCTCGATATTTAAGGTATGTATTTTTATTTTTTTAGATGAAATTTCGCCTATCGCCGAAAGCGTGCCTTCAAAATCAAATCGGAGGAAAAGGAATCGGAAAATAAACAAAAATCCATTCAAACAAAAGTATATTACATTTACTCAATAGAATCATCCGGATAGTTATTTATCTGTATGAGAATTCTAAGAATCTCAAAGAGGAAAACTTATGAAAAAAACAATTTCTTTCTTCATACTGGCTTACGCAATTTTAGCCAATT
>NZ_JAFFPU010000067.1:130000-160204 GCF_016919175.1 Leptospira ainlahdjerensis
CCAACGGATTCTTCCTTTCTGGGTTCGTTTTTCGCGGGTCTCTGGGAGGATCTTTCCGTGGCGTGTATTCCCTTTGGGAAAGGATCACTCGATTCTTCGATCGATTCGTTGCGTCCAAAATGGATCGTCACCTTGGACGAGGATTCGAATGAAAGTATGAAACGGATCGGATACGAAAGAGTTCTAAATTCTTCCGTACCCGATTCAAGAGCTCATCTTTTTAGAAGGATTGAATTCTCAAGAGAGATTTCGGATAACGTGCGTATCTTTCTCAAAAGCTCGGGCACAAGCGCTGCACAGAAGTGGGTGGGTCTTTCCGATTCGTCCATTTTTCACAATTTAAGAACGCATCTCGAAGCCTTTCCAAAAGAAGGATCCACGGTTGGTTCCGTTTTGCCTTGGACTCATTCGTTCGGGCTGATTCTTGATTTTTTTCCCTCTCTTCTCCGTTCCTCGACGGTGATCAAGTATGTGTCCTCTTCCTTCGATTTGGAAGAATGTTTCGAATTTTTGAATTCCTTTCCGATTCGGCACCTTTCCGGCGTTCCTTCTTTTTTCTCAAGAATCCAGACTCTACCAGCCGGTTCCGAATTCTTAGAAAGTTTAGAATCCGGTATCGTCGGCGGGGCTCCGATTTCTTCCTCGCTCGCAAAGCATCTTCGAAACACAAAACTCAGAGTCGGATATGGACAAACGGAAGCCGGTCCCGGAATCACGTTAGGAGAACCGGGAGATTTCGATTTCGGATATTTGGGTAAGCCAGTCGGATGCGAGGTGAAAATCGATTCGGAATCGGGATCGCTTCTTTTTCGGGGACAGAACGCTTCTTCGTTGGAGATCGACTCTTCCGGGTGTGTAAATTATTTTTTTCCGGAAGAATGGAGAGATACGGGGGATCTCGTTCGTAAGGAATCGGACGGATATTTTTTTATCGGACGAACAACGGATCATTTCAAATTACAGAACGGCAAATTTCTTTCCCCCTTCCCTATGGAATCTTCGATTACCGAACTCTTGGATCTTCCCTGGGCTTTTGTCTTTCAGTCGCAGGACCTAAAGACGATCTGCATTCTTCCGGACGATACATCGCCCGAAAGGAAAGATCGAATTCTTTCCGGATGGAAAGAATCATTTCCCTGGATCGAGGAACTTTTCTTTGCACCGGAGGAGATCGTTTCGTTTTCGGCTAAGGGTGAAATTCTTAGATCCATTTCAAAATCAAACGTAGAAAGGTGGCTTCATTCATGAACTATCAAACCCTTTTGGAATCGATCCAAAATCCGAAATTAGAACAAACCTGGAAGGAAACCCTGACCTATTGGGATGATTCCGAAATCAACGATCGAGAAGATCTCTTGGACTTCATCAAAAACAAACGGAACCAATTTTTGGAAATGTTAAACGAAGTCGGAGAGAACGGAGACTGGGAATCTTTGATCGCCGTGGAATACATCGAACTCAAAAGTCTTTGGATCAACCTCAATACGCAGATTCAATATCAGTATTTCACAAAAGGAAAACAGATCGGCGCAACCGCTTACAAAGCCTCGGTTACGAGTATGTTTTTAGAAGTCATCGAACAATTTATTCCGAACGCGACCCGGGATAAGATCAACGTCTTCTTGGGAGAAACTGCAAAACTTTCCGAAGAAAGGGAACGATCGGAAAGTTCCCCCGTCGCCATTGTAGAAGGTTTGGATCTACAGCTGAACGATCTCTACGGAGAAAAGGAAAGTTTACTCACGAAACTCGGAGTCGGACAACTTTCCGAAATACCCGATCTTGTGGAAAGTATGGACTTGCAACTTCGTGAATATTATGATTTAATGAAAGACTCGATCCTGATCGAAAACGGGCAAATCGAAATCAGAAGCGAGGAACCTTTTCAGATTCTTTATAAAAAAGGGAATTGATCCTTCATTGAAAACTGTTTCTTTAGGACCGGACCAACCTCTTCTACCGGAGGATATCGAATCTTTCTATAAGTCCTTTGAAAAGGACGGAGGGATTCGAGTCATTCTTTCCGAGAAGGGAAAAACCGCCGTCGAAGAATCGAGACTTCGTTTCGAAGAATTGGTTTCGAACGGAGAACCGATTTACGGAACTACAACCGGATTTGGTCCTTTCGTCCGTTTTGAATCCAACTCCGATACGACAAAACAAGCGGAAAGTCTTCTCAATCATTTAGGCGTCGGCTTCGGGAAATTCGCACCGGAAAAGATCGTATTTTCAACGGCCTTACTTCGTTTATCGACTCTGGCCCAGGGATTTTCCGGAATTCGTCCGGAGACTTGGTTTGCATATTCTAATATTCTAATGCAGAGAGATCTTCCGTCTATTCCCGAGATCGGGTCTTTGGGCGCCTCGGGGGATCTGGTTCCTCTTTCCTTTCTCGGAAGAATCTTTCTAAACAATGCTTCGATCCGAACGGACACGGGAACAGTTTCCTCGGAGGAATACAGAAAGAGAAATAAAATTCCGGATCGTATCTTAGAATCCAGGGAAGCTCTGGCGTTTACAAACGGACTTTCCTTTTCCCAATCCTACGCCGTTTTCGCACTATTACACGCGGAGAGAATTCTTTCCAACTTGGAAACTTTGGTCGGAATCACCTATGCGTTCTTAGGTGCAAACAAAAACCACTTACGATCGGAATTGCACGAAGCACGTCTTCATCCCGGACAAATTGTAAGCGCAAAAAATATTCTTACCGTTGCCCTCTGTTTTTCGGATTCTCGCTCTTCTAAAAATCTTCAGGAAGTCTACTCGCTCAGAACGGCGCCGCAAGTGATCGGAGCGGTTCGGGATCAACTGAAAGAGTCTCGAAACATGCTTCAACTCGAGATCCAAGGTGTGGACGATAACCCTTTGTTTTTTAGGGAAGAGGACGGAAATGCGTTCGCGGTTCACGGAGGAAATTTTCAGGGACAACATCTCTCCTTTCTTTCGGATAGAATCAATACGAGCGTGGTTCAATGCGCGATCTTGGCGGAACGAATTTTAGATCTCCTCATCGACCCGAACCGGAACGGAGGTCTTCCTCTCTTATTGTCTCCTCAACCGGGGGCTGAAAGCGGCGTTGCTGGAGTTCAACTCACGGCTACGGCGCTCCTCGCCGAGTTACGTTCGAATTCGGGAAACTTCGCGAACTTTTCGATTCCGACTAACGGAGGAAATCAGGATATCGTTTCGATGGCGGGACTTGCAAGTCGCAAAGCCTATGAACAAACTCTTCTCGCAAGCGGTTGTTTGGCTTCACTTTGGATCGCATTAGGACAATATGATTTTCTTTTTTCAAATTCTTCGTCTTTGAATCGAAATCTAAAACCGGAAATGAAATCCAAATTCTCCCTTCCCGATTTTGAACCGATCCGAAGAGACAGACCCTTATGGGAAGAGATACGGTCACTTTCCGATTTCTTTTTAGAAAGAGAAATTTTTCCGAATTCCTAGGAATTCCGTTTGCTCTTCTAAAATCCATTCTTATACTTTGCGCTGAAATTGGATCAATCTTCTTTTCAGAAATCGGGTATCAATGAATTCACCAAAAACCAAAAAAGAAACCCAAGACCTTTACGAACTCTACAAACAGATGCTCCTCATTCGAAGATTCGAAGAAGGGGCGGCAAAATCCTATAGCACCGGTAAGATCGGAGGTTTCTGCCATCTCTATATCGGTCAAGAAGCGGTTGGAGTCGGCTCCATAGCGGCCCTCAAAGAACAAGATTACATCGTTTCCACCTATCGAGATCACGGACACGCGCTCGCAAGAGGTTTGGATCCGAACGCGCTCATGGCCGAACTCTTCGGAAAAAAAACGGGAATCTCCAAAGGTTACGGAGGTTCCATGCACTTCTTCGATAAAGAAAAACATTTCATGGGTGGACACGGAATCGTGGGAGGACATATCTCACTTGCGGCCGGAATCGCCTACGCGGCTAAATACAAAGGAACGGACGCGGTCACGATCTGCTTTTTTGGAGAAGGTGCCGCAAACATCGGGTCCTTCCACGAAGGAATGAACCTCGCCGCGATCTGGAAACTTCCTTTAGTGATGATCTGCGAAAACAATCACTACGCGATGGGAACTCCGGAATACCGAGCACTCTCCGTAAAGGACGTTTCCGTTCGAGCGGGCGCTTACGATATCGCAAGAGATCATATCGAAGGAGACGAGGTTCGGAAGGTGCGAGATCATGTGAGCGTCGCCGTGGAACGAGCTCGTCGAGGAGAAGGCCCGACTCTGATGGAAATTTCCACGTATCGTTTTCGGGGTCATTCGATGTCCGATCCCGCGAAATACAGAACCAAAGAAGAATTGGATCGATATAAACAGAGCGATCCGCTTTTGAAAGCAAAGGACGATCTTCTTCACGCGGAATGGAAGGAAGAAGAATTAGAAAAATTAGATATAGATCTTCAAACAAGAGTCGAAGACGCGATTCAATTCGCGGAAAAAAGCGACGAACCGCCGTTAGGCTGGTTGTATAAAAACGTCTACGCGGAGAATGTCTAATGGGGATCCTCACTTACAGAGAAGCGCTCAACCGTGCGATGTGCGAAGAAATGGACAAGGATCCGAATATCTTTCTCATGGGAGAAGAAGTCGGACACTACGACGGAGCCTATAAGGTTTCGCAGGGAATGCTCGCGAAATACGGAGAAAGAAGAGTGATCGATACACCGATTTCCGAAAACGGATTCGCGGGAGTCGGAATCGGAGCGGCGATGGTGGGCTTACGTCCGATCATCGAATTTATGACCTGGAACTTTTCCCTCGTCGCGATCGATCAGATCATCAACTCGGCCGCGAAGATGAATTATATGAGTGCGGGACAATTTCCGATTCCGATCGTATTTCGAGGAGCGGGTGGAGCGGGTGGAAGACTCGCCGCACAACATTCCCAGTCTTTCGAAAGTTGGTACGCGCATATCCCCGGTCTCAAGGTCATCGCGCCCTATTCTCCCGCAGACGCTTATGGACTTTTGAAAACTTCGATTCGTGATAACAATCCTACGATCTTTATTGAAAGCGAAGTTCTGTACGGAAGTCGCGGAGAAGTGCCGGAGCAGGAATATTCGATACCTTTCGGAAAAGCGGATCTCAAACGAGAAGGTTCTCATATAACAATTGTTAGTTGGTCTCGCGCGTTAATGTATGTTCTTCCCGCCGCGGAAAGACTGGCCAAGGAAGGAATTTCCGTGGAAGTTTTGGACATCCGATCCATTCGTCCTTTGGACGAAGAATCCATCTACGCTTCCGTAGCGAAAACGAACCGAGCCTTAATCGTGGAAGAAGGCTGGGAAGTCGCGGGATTCGGTTCTCAAATCGCGTATTTGATTCAGAAGAATGCGTTCGATCACCTGGACGCTCCTGTCGAAAGAATCACACAAGAAGACGTTCCCATGCCCTACGCCGCCAACTTGGAAAAGGCTTCTCTTCCGAGCGAGGAAAAGATCATCGCCAAAGTTCGAGAAATGCTCGAATAAACAAGCGCAAGGAATATTCAAAATGGCTAAAATTGCTGAAATGACTCAACTCAGTCCGACGATGACCGAAGGAAAGATCGTCCGTTGGCTCAAAAAAAACGGAGATTCCGTTTCTCCGGGTGAAATTATGGCGGAGGTGGAAACCGATAAGGCGGTCATGGAGATGGAAGCCTTTGAAAGCGGAGTTCTTCTTGAAATTCTCGCACCCGAAGGATCTCTTCTTCCGGTTGGATCCCCCGTCGCGATCATCGGAAAACAAGGAGAGGACATTTCCGCGTTAGTCGAAACCGCAAAGAAAGCGATTCCTACAAAAAAAGAACCTGCATCGACTTCAAACCCTCCACTGACTTCAACTTCGAACGCGTCCTCCGATGTTTCCCAATCGGAAACGTCGCAGGTAAAGTCGCAGGCCTCTTCTTCCACTCCTTCCTCCGGTAAAGAATCGATTGATACCGGTTTACAAAATTCTCCAGGACACAAAAACGTATCCCGAGAAAAAAAAGAATTTTTGGAACGTACAAACGCGGGCGCTCCGATCAAGGCGTCTCCACTTGCAAAAAATCTCGCACTTCAAAACGGAGTCAATCTAGACGAAGTGATCGGCTCCGGTCCCGGGGGAAGAATCATCAAACGAGACATTCTTTCCTTTCAAGAATCGGGAGGAAAAAAAGGAATCGGTTTTGTAAAACGCCAAGATCGGAAATTAGAACTCACCGGAATGAGAAAGACCATAGCGACAAGACTCGCGCATTCCACTTCCACAATTCCTCATTTTTATCTTACGATGGAAGTCGACGCGGATCCGATCGACAGGCTCAGAAATTCGATCAACAAGGATCTAAAACTCGAAGGTCACGAGAGGATCAGCGTCAACGATCTCATTCTCAAGGCTTGTTCTTTGTGTTTGAAGGAAGTTCCCGAGGTCAATTCTTCTTGGAGAGAAGATCATATTCTCGAATATGGAAGAATCGATATCGGTGTCGCGGTTTCGATCGACGGCGGCCTCATCACTCCTTATGTTCGAAACGCGGATCAGAAAACGATAACAGAGATCAGTCATGAGATAAAAGAACTTGCTTCCCGAGCAAGAGAAAGAAAACTCAAACCGGGGGAATACACGGACGGAACCTTTACCGTCTCCAACCTCGGAATGTTCGGAATTTCTTCCTTCACTGCGGTCATCAACGAACCGGAAGCGGCTATCCTCGCGGTAGGAGC
Source organism: Leptospira ainlahdjerensis (assembly GCF_016919175.1). Taxonomy (GTDB): domain Bacteria; phylum Spirochaetota; class Leptospiria; order Leptospirales; family Leptospiraceae; genus Leptospira; species Leptospira ainlahdjerensis. The sequence goes on from NZ_JAFFPU010000067.1 coordinate 136,709, forward strand.
TCTTGTGGAAAAAGCGGTGATCCGGGATGGGAGTCTCGTCGCAGGAAAGACCTTGACGGTCACTCTTTCCTGCGATCACAGAGTTGTCGACGGCGCCACCGGTGCTAGATTTCTTTCTTCATTTCGAGAATTTACGGAACATCCCCTTCGCCTATTAACAGGTTAAGGATTTTATTTTGTGGATAAAGAATCAGCTTCCGGTGCAAGAAAAGAAAAAATCAGAAAATCGGCCCTTCTCCTCTTGTCGCTTAACAAAGAAGACGCCGCTAAGGTTCTTTCCAAATTAGACGACTCGATGATCGAAGAGATCATCCTCGAGATGGCTCAGATCAAGACCATCTCCAAAAAGGAAAAAGAAGACGTTCTATTAGAATTTAAGAATTCGGTTCTTCCCGGTGAAGGTGAAATCAAAGGGGGAATGGACGCGGCGAGAGAAATTCTCCAGCACTCGATGGGAAAGGAAAAAGCGGAGAATATTTTAGGAAAACTTTCCCGAAAAGACATCGAAGACGATTTTTCCTTTTTAAGCGAAGCGGAACCGGGAGTTCTTGCCGGTCTTCTCCAACACGAATCTCCTCAGACAATCGCAGTCACTCTCGCCTTTATGACTCCAAAAAAAGCCGCCGATATTTTAAAATTCTTTCCGGGAGAATTGCAGGCCAGTGTCGCCTATCGTTTGGCAAACACTACAAAGACCCATCCCGATGCGATCAAAGAAATTGCGAGGGTCCTAAAGAAAAAATACGAACAGAGAGATCGTTCCGAATACAGCGAAGCCGGCGGAGCGGAAGCCTTGGCGAACATTCTCAATCACATGGACAAGTCTCAGGAAGAGAATATTCTAAAAGAGCTGGAGGCGAATTCTCCGGAACTCGCAAAACAAGTCAAAGAGAAGTTATACACCTTCGAAGACGTTCTTGGTCTGGATCAAAAAGAGATGCGGATTCTTATCAACCGACTAAGTGACGACGAAACTCTCAGCATGGCTCTCCGAGGTTCCGGAGACGATCTCAGAAATCATTTCTTAAACGCCATGTCCAGAAATCGCGCTGCCGAAATCATGGATATGATGGACATCCGCGGAAAACTCACCTTACGCGAAATCAACGACGCTCGTAATATCGTTCTCAACCTGGTTCGAGAATTGGAAGAAGAAGGAACGATCTTTGTGAAAAAAGACGGAGAAGAATATATCTGAAATACTCCCGCTCGAAAGCTTTGAGTGCAGATACTATATGAAGGAAGGAGAAAAGATGAATCTCGGAGCTGACGGGACTCGCCGTTACGCAGTTTTGCTTCCTGCAAAACTAAGCTCCACGGCGTCTTCCTCGCGTGCTCATCTCCTTCAACTCAGCAAGTTTCTCCCTATGGGTCGAAACCTATCATGGATTCGCATCGCGTTTTGCGCTTTTTACGAAAGCGAAAAACGCTCTCGCTCGAAAGTTTCGAGTCCAAGTTTATATTCGTTGAAAATTGATTTTGGAAAATGGAAGAATCTCGGAGCTGACGGGACTCGAACCCGCGACATCCTGCGTGACAGGCAGGCACTCTAACCAGCTGAGCTACAGCTCCTGATTCCTTTGATACTTTTTCAAATGAAGGTATACGGTCAACCGATTTCAAACAAATTAGTCCGAAAAATTCTATTCCGAAAATCAGTTCTTTCATTTACTGGAATACAAAATTCTTCTGATAAAAATATTGGAACGAAATAAGAATGATCGTTCAGGAAAAAAAACCAAAGGAACTCTTAGAAGATCGAATTTTTACGGTCTCGAATTTTCTCTCCGTCAGCCGAGTTTTTCTTTTACCCTTTTTTATCACCTTCACAAAAACGTATATGGAAGATCCGCAAAAGACGGAATTCCTTCTCTATGCTGTTTTTATCTGTATCATCGCAGTAATCACCGACTACTTGGACGGCTTTTTGGCGCGTCTCCTCAATCAAGAATCCGTTTTAGGACGTTATCTGGACCCTGTATGTGATAAGATCGTGACCGTAGGCGGGCTTTCGGTTATCGTTCATTACTTTCGTTTTCCGTCTTGGATTCTAATTGCGTATGTAATCCGGGAAATTTTAGGAGTTTGGCTGGGAAGTTTTCTTTATCTCAAGAGAGGAATTCAGGGGAAACCCAATTGGTGGGGAAAGTTCGGTGTTGGACTCGTTGCCGTCGCGGTTCTTTGGTATATGTGTATTCCTCTCATAGAAATGCAGATCGTGGGGGAAAGTTTTCTAAAACATCCTGAATATTCCGGCTATATTCTGGTTCTCATTCTCAGCATCGGAATTTTCGCATACTCCAAACGTTATTGGAATATAGTCTTTCACCCGGAAAAAATTCAAATCGACCCGGAAGACAAAAAGACTCGAAAGAAATACGAACTCGTTTGATCGGAATTCCTTGACTCCCAAGAGTCCTCTCACATCCTGTCCATTGCAACCGCTCGGGTGGTGGAATTGGTAGACACGCAAGCTTGAGGTGCTTGTGCCGATTAGGTGTAGGGGTTCGAGTCCCCTCTCGAGCAAGAATCTTTCCTCTTTTTTAAAATCATACAATCTATTACGAAAAATCGGGACTCGAAGCGAGCTTTGGTAAACCGTTTTGAGCTGGACCGGACTTTACAAATCCTACGTTTGAGTTCCCACAATCCTCCGTAAAAACGAAACATACTTCCTTGTTCTGGCGAGCGTCCCGTTGCTTACAAACTCCAAAAGGAGAACGGTTACAAAAGAAAGATTTGTGAGAGCTCCTACAAACTGGAATTATTCTCAAAAAATCATGATTTTGTGATAATGAAAAGTCCTCCATTTTTTTCCACCACCCACCCTTCCACCCGAAATTTGCATAGCTTTACCAATAAGTTAAGAGTAGAACAACGAGAATCGTCCCGAGACAAGGGTTTCGTAGGAATTCCTACATTGGAATTTTTCCTTGCGAAATTAGAATTTTGTGATAGAGGAAAGCCTCCGGAGTTTTTCCCGCCCCCACTCCCCTCCACCCAAGATCAGGGCGGGGCGCGCCGCTTTCACAGAGGATTGTCGTAATTCCGACAGATTTTATTTTGAAATTTAAGATAGACTTGCGACAGCTCCGCGGTCTGAGGAGGACTCGCGGGGAACTTTTCGAAACCTCACATAAAAAGCCGTATTTTTCAACGAGAAGGATTCATTCCCTGAGTTTGCAGCGGCTCCGATCCCTTTTTCCTGATCTTCAATCTGGAAGTCCGAGAAAACTGTTTTCTTCTTCTTTGAAAAATCTTCGGATACGCATTTCTCCTGAAAAATTCTATCTGAATAGCGAGCATCTCAGAAGCTTGAAAAATCACTGCGTTGTTTTATCAGGAAAAAAATGCTCTACGAAATCACAATTCTCCAATTTACAAAGATGCTCAAAAATCTAAGTATTCTCTTAGAAAAGGGATCTTCTTATGCAGAAACCAAAAAGTTCGATGTCGAAATTCTGCTCAATTCCAGACTAGCGCCGGATCAGTTTCACCTCATCAAACAAGTCCAAATCGCATGCGATACCGCAAAACTGGGAGTTTCTCGTCTTACAGGAAAGGACGCCCCGAAACACGACGACCAAGAAAAAACGCTCCCTGAACTCCAAATGAGAATCCAATCCGTTCTCGAATACCTTGGAACATTTACGGAAAAGGATTTTAACGATTCTTTCGATCGTAAGATCTCTCAACCTCGTTGGGAAGGAAAATATCTTACGGGAAAAGAATTTGCAATCCAACACGCGATTCCGAATTTCTATTTTCACATTACGACGGCGTACTCGATTCTGCGTCATAACGGGGTCGATCTGGGAAAGAAAAATTATCTGGGCGAAATGCCTTTTAAGAGCGGATCCTAAAATCATCGAAAAACGAGATAAACTTTGAAATCGGTGGTATTGAAAATTCTAAACTTCTCAGCGCTTGGATCGGTTTTCATTCTGTTTACATTCAATCTCTGTAATTCTCCTGAAAAAGAATACAAAACTACGAACTTCCCCAACCCCAAAGGAATCCCCGTTCTTATCTATCACGAGATCGTAACCGAAACCGATCGAGAACTCGGGGAAACCGTGATCTCTTTGGAAAAATTCGAGGAACAGATGAAATATCTTTCCTCGCACGGATATCATCCGATCTCAATGAAACAACTCCTCCTTTATATGCAAAAAGGAACCGCACTTCCCGATCGTTCCATCGTTCTCAACTTCGACGACGGCTGGAAGAATGTTTTGAACGCGGTCCCAACACTTAAGAAATATTCCTTTCCGGCGTCCTTCTGGATCATTTCCGGCCCCAAGGGAATCGGAAAGGGAGAATATATGGAATGGTCCGAAATCAAAGAACTTTCTCAAAACCCGCTCTTCGAAATTGGATCTCATACTTACAGTCATCCTTGGAATCCGAAGGACAATCTCGTAACCTGGATCGACAATAAGGTTCCGCCAAAAGGAAAAAAAGAAGTTCTCTTTGAACTCCAAGAATCCAAAAGAATCTTAGAAAACCGCCTAGGAATTCCTATCGATTATCTCGCATGGCCTTGCGGATGGTACAACGAACGTCTGGTTGAATTGGCCAAACTTTCCGGTTACAAAGCGCTCCTAACGACGGAAGAAGGAGCCAACGGACCGGGATCGGATCCGTTCCGGATCAAACGTATCTTCATCGACGGAAAATGCGATCTTGCAACGTTTATTGGACAATTGGAAAATGCAAAATATACGGTATGTCAGAAGACACAGAAATCCACACAAGGGAACTCACCGTACGCTTATTAGTATTTTCTAAATTTGCTAAACGAAATAATTTTTCCTTCTTCCGAATATAATTATGAATTACACAACGAAGGGTTATTTTTGTTATAGTAGATTCAGTACAATTTAGATGAGAAAGAATCCGGCTCTTGGAGCAGAATCCATAAATTTGAAGACGAATCGGTATGATAACAACCAGATCTGGATCACTCGCATTTTTCTTTTTTTGACGATTGTCTCCTGTGTTTTCGCAACGATCGAAATGTTTCAAATCCTCGTCGAAGAGATCCTCGACCGAAGGCCTTTTGCAGCGATCGGGCAAATGGCCTTCATCGTCATCATTACGTTACTCACTTACGGAAACTTCGTTTATCAATTTACCCGTCTCGGTTATTTTAAAAGACGTCTCAAACACGATCCTCCCAGTCGTGAGGAAATGGAAATCGTCTACAAGAACGATTCTCCTCCGCTGGCCGTTTTGGTGCCTTCCTATAAGGAAGAATTGGATATCGTTCGAGAAACACTTTTGTCAGCGGCTCTTCAGGATTATCCGAACAGAAGAGTGGTTTTGCTGATCGACGATCCGCCACAAACGAAAAATTATTCCGATTTTGAAGCCCTTCAGAAGATGAGAAGCCTCCCGGAATCTCTTCAGCAGGAATTCGAGGAAACGAACGCTCCATTCTTTCACGCCAGAGAAGAATTTTTAAATCGCAAACGTTCCGGATCTCTGAACTTAACTTTTGAAACAGAAGAATTGATTCGTCTCTACAAAAGTGCAACTCTTTGGTTTCAAAAACGGATTCTAAGTTACGACGATCTTACGACCAAACGGGAACTTCCCGAACATACACGTATTTTTATGCGGGATCGTTTTTTTGGAAAATGGGAAGAGTTGCATTCCGAAAGAATTATGGAATTGGAGAATCTGCTTTCTCAAGGCGGAGCTTCTTTGGAACGAGTCGAAAAAGAATTCAATCGCCTCGCCTGTCTTTTTTCCGTAAATTTTTCAAGCTTCGAAAGAAAAAAATACCTCAACCTTTCGCATCTTCCCAACAAAGCCATGAACTTAAACAGTTATATCTATCTTTTGGGAAAAAAATGGAAGGAAAGACAAGAATCCCACGGAACCGTTCTTGAAAAAACCGAAGAGACAAATCCCACTTTCGAAATACCTTCCGCAGAATTTTTAATCACTTTGGACGCGGACAGCGCTCTTCTCCCTGACTACGTTTTAAAACTCGCTCAGGTCATGGCTTCACCTAACAACGAAAGAATCGCCGTCGTTCAGACTCCCTACAGCGCCATACCGGGGGCCCCGAAACTTCTGGAAAAAATGGCGGGCGCGACAACCGACATTCAGTATCAGATTCACCAAGGTTTTACTCATTTTGGAGCCACTTTTTGGGTCGGAGCCAATGCGATGCTTCGTTACAAAGCCCTCCTTGATATCTGCACCGTTTATGAAGAACGAGGTTATAAGATTTATCGTTATATCCAGGACAATACGGTGATCGAAGATACGGAATCGAGTATCGATCTTTTGGGAGTAAATTGGAATCTCTACAACTATCCGGAACGTCTTGCTTACAGCGCGACACCCGCGGATTTCGGCTCGCTTCTCATCCAAAGAAGAAGATGGGCCAACGGCGGATTGATCATTCTTCCAAAACTTCTTCGCCACGTCTTTCAATGGCCATGGAGCCTTGCCAAGTTTGTGGAGGCATTCTTTCGAGTTCATTATCTCGGTTCGATCGCCGCGGTTAATATCGGATTGGTGATTTTAATGGGAAGTCCTCTCGGAGAAGGAATGGAAACGTATTGGATCGCGATCTCTTCTCTTCCTTATTTTTTTCTCTACGGAATGGATCTCGTAGAAATGGGATATCGCTGGATGGACGTCTTCCGAGTTTATGCGTTGAATCTACTCCTCATTCCGGTCAATCTCGCCGGAGTATTCATGTCAATGAACCAAGCGATTACCGGAAAACAAATTCCATTCAGCAGAACTCCCAAAGTTATAGGAAGAACCGCGATGCCCGCTCTTTATGTCATAGCAGCTTATTCCCTTTTAGCGCAGTTGCTATTCGGTTTTTTTACGAACTACCTTCATAAAAACTGGGCTTATTCTTTCTACAATCTGGCGAATGCGATGCTGTTGGGATACGCGATCGTAAAGTTTATAGGACTTCGAGCGAGTTGGGAAGATTTGACGCTTTCTTTGAACAAACCTCCCGTTGAAATCGTGGAAACCGTCGCGCAGTTGGTGGAACCGAGAGTTACAATCGAACTTGAGACCGCGATGCTCTATGCCAACGACACAACTCCCGGAGAACCGATTCAGTAATTCCAATTTTTCTTTTGGAACCGAAGAACATCGCCTCCTAAACTGAAAAGGAAACGAATTCTTAAAAAATGACAACTGGAACGACTCTAAATTCCTCTTGTCATTTGGTTGCTGAGAAAAACTCTCGTTCTATATGTCTGCCAATCCAGGACCGGTATCCGTACAGGAAGTTTTGTACAAAACGCGGTTATTCCTTTCCGGATTTTTCCTCTGTTTGATTCTGACCTCAGGACTCGTTTTCCTTTCACCGCTTTTTTTGATCCAAGACAGTCCGTTTCCAAAAAGCGACGCGCTCGTTTTGGAAGTAAAGGAGACACTTCCCAGAGACATTTTAAAAAACGCGGCGGACGGGTTCAAAAAGGGTTACGCCGGAATAATCATCATTTTATATTCACCGGCGACTGCAAATTCCAATTTAGGAATCGGACTCGATCTCACGCAGGAGATTCAAGGCTCTCTCGTAGGCATGGGAGTGGAAGAGTCCAAAATTCTCATCTATAAACTCGAGCCGTATCCAGCGGGTGCGAAGAATTTTTCAAAATCCCTTTTGAAGATCTGTCTCGATCGGCAACTGAAGAATATTCTCATTCTTTCCAAAAGATTTGAGTCGGCCCTCAATCAAAAAATTTACGAATCCGTTCTGGGACCGGCCGGGCTCAAAGTCCATATCGTTCCTCTTGCGGATCGAACGAGTCTTTCCAATTGGTTTTTGACCGAAGAAGGATTTGAACTTGTGTTTACAAATTTAGCCAGAACGTTTTATCAAATACTCCCAGGGAAATAGAATCGTAATGTTAGACGCAAAAGAATCCAACGAGCTCATTCAGCAAAGAATTCAGAAAATCGAAGAATTGAAAAAACAAGGAATCAATCCCTATCCGATTCGTTTTTTCCCGGATTCAAAATCCAAAGAGATCGTGGAGCGATTCGAAAAAACGCCGACCGGCCCAGAAACGATCTACAAACTCGGCGGAAGACTTCATTCCAAAAGAGTGATGGGAAAAGCGAGCTTCGCACATCTAAAAGACAGCGCCGGAATCATTCAACTCTATGCAACCAGAGACGATCTCGGAGAAGCGACGTACGCAATTTTCAAATCCTTGGACTTAGGCGATATTATCGGGCTAGAAGGATATCTTTTTACCACTCAAAAAGGGGAAATCACCTTACACCTAACTGGCGTTCAATTGTTAGCAAAATGTATTCGTCCCCTTCCCGTCGTAAAAGAAAAAGACGGGGTTGTCTATGACGCTTTTGCGGACGTGGAACAAAGATATCGGATGCGTTATGTGGACTTGGTAGTCAACGACGCTGTAAGAGAGACTTTCATCACTCGAAGCAGAATCGTTTCAGAAATCCGAAGTTTCCTCACAAACGAAGGTTTTTTAGAAGTGGAAACACCGATGATGCAACCGATCGCGGGCGGCGCAGCGGCGAGACCTTTTGTCACACATCACAATACTCTCGATATGCAGTTGTTTTTAAGAATTGCACCCGAACTCTATCTCAAACGGCTAATCGTGGGCGGAATGGATCGGGTTTTCGAGCTCAACCGAAACTTTCGAAACGAAGGAATTTCTACAAAACACAATCCTGAATTTACGATGATGGAAGCCTACATGGCTTTTGGGGATATGGCTTCGATGTTGGACCTTACCGAAAGACTCATCACCTATCTCGCCGAAAAAGTCTGCGGAACTTTGAAGATTCAGTACGGAAAGGACTTGATCGATCTTTCTCCTCCTTGGAGAAGAGTTACTTACGTAGATATCATCAAAGAATACAGCGGAATCGACTTTAGTCAGATTACAACTTTGGAAGAAGCAAAGAAAAAGGCATCCGAATTAAAAGTGGACGTTTCCAAATGCCAGAGCATCTGGAAAGTCGCGGACGAGGTTTTTTCCGATAAGGCTGAACCCAACCTAATTCAACCCGTTTTTATCACGGATTATCCGACGGAGCTTTCCCCTCTTGCAAAATCCAATCCGGAAAAACCGGGATTTGTGGAACGTTTCGAACCCTATGTGGCAGGAAGAGAAATCGGAAACGCATTTACAGAGTTAAACGATCCTTTCGATCAAAAAGAAAGATTCGAAGAACAAGTAAAACAGAGAGAAGCCGGAGACGACGAAGCGTTTATGATGGACGAAGATTATATTCGTGCTCTGGAATACGGAATGCCTCCGACCGGAGGACTTGGAATCGGAATCGATCGTTTGGTGATGCTTCTTACGAACTCACATTCGATTCGAGATACAATTTTATTTCCTTTGATGCGTCCGGAGTGATTTAGAATATCGTAATACAGATCTCCGCTTTTCAAATTGGAATCTTACAAAAAAGGCCTTGGAAGTTTCCAAGGCCTTTTTTAATGAATCAAAAGACTTTTTTAAAATATAAGATTGGAAATTTCAACCCTGGAGGCGTTTTGTTTTTTTAGGAGTTTCGGTCATAAGTCGAAGCGAAAAGTGATCCACTAAAATATCAATACGTTCTCCAAGTGCGGAAATCGAACGATCCAAACGAGATTCTACCCGACGGATATCCGTTTTTAATTCGGCCTCAAAATACAAAAGATCGGATTTCATTTCTTTTTTGGACTCCTCCAATTGTGAAAAAAGCTGTTTCCAAACAAGATGCAAAAAACCGAGAAGAGATCCAAAACCAATAACGGTTGTTAAAAACAAAGTAATAAAACTGTAATCAAGTATACACGGAATTCTACCGTAAAAATTGAAGGGCGCAAGCATTTAAAAAAAACATTATAAAACATAAATATACGATTTCTTATCTTACGACAAGAAATTGCAGTGGCTCCAATCGTATGATTAAGAAATCAAACTTTCCGAAGATTTTTTACGAAAGAGAGATTTGAAAAATACAACTGTAAAAAACTGAAACATTCTAAAAAGACGAAACAGTCTCCAAGGTTTGCTGATAATTCTCCAAACCCAAATGAGCCCTCGGAGTTTGAAAAAGTTCGGAGCCTTTCTTACTTTTCCGGAAAGAATATCGAGCGAGCCACTCACCCCGATGATCACGGAATGACCGAAAAAAGCGGTATTATTTTCGATCCAGATTTCCTGCTCCGGAAAATCCATTGCAAGAAAGATAATATTCGGACTTGTTTTACGAATCGATTCTTTTACCATCAATTCTCTCTGCGGATTCATATATCCCGCGTGACGTCCAACGATTCTTACCCCCGGAAAGTGTCTGGAAAGCGTAAAGTAAACTTTTTCGATTACGTCTTCTTTTCCACCAAGCATAAAGATAGAATAATTTCTGAGCTCACAAAGGCGAACCAAGTCCATCATCAACGCGATGGGAGAAATTCTTTCTTTGAGATTCTTTCCGAGCCTCGTCGCCGCCCATTGTAGACCGGCTCCTTCCGCGAGAATCAAGGTTGCTTTTTCCGTGATTCGATGAAGCTTCTTTCCCTTCCTCACCGACATGATCTTGATCGGATCTAAGAAGAGAACGTGATGAAATCTTTCTTTTTCTTCCAATAAACGATATATCTTCGCGACGGCTTCGTCTTGGGAAACGTTGTCAAAAGGAACCCCGAGAATATCCGTTTTTCCTAATGTTTCCGTCTGAATGATTTGATAATCCAGGAGGTAATCCCGATCGTCTTTCGCGGAGAGATGTATGATTTCACCAGGCTTTTTCATCCTAAAGGCATCCTATACGACATAAGTTCAGAGTCAATTGAAAGTTACCGCTTTCGAGTCCGTATTTTTTCGGCAGCGGCTCGAAATTCTTCCTCCAAACAAACCATGGAAATGCTGGAGAGCAAAAACGAACCTTGTTCCAAAATGGAATCCAGATGGGGGACCTGAATTCCTCCGATCAGTGTTACCGGAACCGATGCGGTCTGTGTAAGTTTTCCCAAGTTCTCAAGACCTAGCGCAGATTTGGCGTCTTCTTTGTTTTCCGTCGGAAAGATCGGACCCAAACCCGTATAATTCCAAAGAGAAGAATCCAGGGTTTCCACCTCTTCGACGGTATGAGACGAAGTTCCTAAAAATAATTTCGATTCTCTCAGTGAAATTTTTTCTTCATTGTTCAAAGATTCGTAATCTTCTTTTCCAACATGAGCGCCAAAACAATCAAACCGGATCGCTTCTTTCCAATAGTCGTTGAGAATCCAAGGAATCGAAGGATATTTGTCTAACAGCGTTTTTACGAGCGAGTTCAACTCCTCGGAGCTTACATTCTTCGCACGGATCTGAATCCAAGGAACCAGATCTGGATATTCCAGCCAAAGTTTCGGAAGCTCGAAGAAATTCAGATTCTTCTTTTTACAAAAGTCCAAATCCAGAATCGGATACAAACCGGAATGTTTCCAAACGTTCGGTTCAACCACCGCCGACAAACCTTAGTATCTCGAGTTGATCTTCTTCTTCCAATACCGTTTGACCCCAAAACTCTCTCGGAAGAATCTTTCCGTTTTTTTGGATCGCAACCATCTCCGGCTTGATCTTCAAATATTCTAATAGATCTGAAATTTGTGACGATTTCAATTCAGAAAGGAGAAGTTTTTTTCCATTCACTTTCATAAAGACAACAAAAAAAGTTTGTGTTGGTTTCTACCTCTGTCCAATCTTTTTTGATTTACGAGGAATTCCTTGCTAGGGATTCTTACCGTATGAGGAAACTGTCTTCGATCATTCTTATTTCCCTTTTGTCTTTCCTTGTTCTGAGTGGTTGTAATTCTAGAAAAGATGAAACCACCGATAAGGCCGTTTTCAATTTTATCCTTGCTTGTGGTCCGGGTGGAACGATCGATTCCTGCAACGCGGTTTGTGCGGAACGTTGGGGTGCGACCGTAACCAGCGCCAATCTGCAAAATCTCAATACTTGCACAAGCGCCTGCACAACAAACTGCAATATCGTAAGTTTGTATCTGCAATACAGCGCTCTCAACAAGTAAAGTATCGAAACATCGAGGCCGCAAAAACTCCGGCGGTCTCGATTCTCAAAATCGAATCGCCTGCCCTTACACTCAAAACTTTTTTCTCTTTTAGTAAATCGGTCTCCTTTGTTCGGAATCCTCCTTCCGGCCCGATGATCCAAATCGAATTCCGAAAATACTCCGGTTTTAATTTTGATTCTCCTTTCGGATCCATGAGAAAATAAGAATCGTGTTCTTCTTGATACGTTTTTAAAAAATCCTTGAGAGAAACCGGAGCGAACACTTCCGGAAGAAAAATCCGCTTGGATTGAGCAGCGGCCTCCTCCGTGATTTTTTGAGCTCTTTCGAGATTAAAATCCTTTCGATCGGATTGTTCGAAGTTTAAAAAATAAAAATGAGTCAAACCGAGTTCGGTACCTTTTTGCAAAAGCCATTCCAAACGATTTCCTTTCGGGATCGCGGTTGCAATTCCGGAAATTCCGTTCTGTTTCGAATGCGTTTTTGATTCTTTGAGAATTCCGCGGTTTGTGTTCGCATCCACTTCGTAGATCCATTCTAATCCGTTTCCGTTCAAAACACGAACTAACTTTTTCTCCGAATAGATCCGAAGGGCTTTTAAGTGGGAGATTTCATCCCGATTTAAAGAGAATTCGTTCTCGGGATCCCAGGTTTTTCGAAATAGAATCGTTTCTTCCAAAACGAAATTCCTAACGATTTAGATTGGCGAGGTCGAACAGGGAAGCGTCCGGCTTTACTTCCTTATCTATTTCAGTATATTCTAATACGCTGATAGAACCGGTGTTTAAATCCAACATCTCCAATCGATTCGCGAGCTCCTCTTTTCCGACCTTTTGATTTTGTTTTACTTTAATGGGTCCGTATTTTATATTCATGGTCTTAAACAGAACCCCGTCCTTATCGTGAAAATCGAGACGTGTAGGCTTCAGAGAATCCAAATCCAACAATAGAATGAGCTTGGAATAAGAATAAGGAATGATGGGTTTGAGCGAAACCCTCTTAAAAGAATGATCGGAAGTTTTTAGATCGCTCTGAACGATCGGGTTGTAGTTAGCCTGATAGGAAACTCCGGAGAGATCCATAAAACTAAAACCGGTGGAAAGATGTTGTTCGTATTTTTCCTCGTCCACTTTTCGAAAGATCTTTTTGGAAAGTACGTTGAAGGCGTAGATCTGTTCGCCTTCGTCTTTGATAAGAATCTTGTATTCCAATCCTCTTCCCCGGCTTTCAAAAAGATAAAGCGTATCCTCGTCCTTTCGAAAAATGCTTACGTCCCAGCTCCAGGTCTCTCCGGACCTTCGGATCAAAATCAGATTTCCTTTGATCAATCCTTGATTTGATTTTACCAAGGCTTGATCGAGTCTTGCGACCAATTCCTGCGCGACTCTAGGACCTGTGGATCCTTGCGGGTTTGTTTCTCGGCTAGGAATGGTGAACGCCAAGAAACTTACGATCAGCGCAAGAATCCGAATCAAACTTACTCCGCCCTCATTGTCGGCGCGCTGAAAGAATAAAGTCCGTGAACGGAACCCTGAGCCTGCGCGGATTCGGAACGTCTCTCAAAACGAATCGCTCCGTTTCTGAGAGCCTTATGAAGTTCAGGGATGGATTTATATCCCATGTCCTGGAAAGAAAGTCGAAGCCCTTGTGACAGATAAGGAATAAAGTTGAGAATGGATCCGCGATCTACGACCGAACCGCTCACACCTTGAGCCACTTTTACCTTTTGGCCTTCGTTGAAATAACGTTTGTCGCCCCCGGCCTTCATCGCTTCGATCGACGCCATTCCCCTATATTTTTTGAGTCGGATTCCGTTCTCATAGAAATATTCTCCAGGCGCTTCCGTCGTTCCTGCGAACATAAAACCCATCATACAAGTAGAAGCTCCAATCGCAAGGGAGTTCGCGATATCCCCGATGTTCGAAATTCCGCCGTCCGCGATCACAGGAACGTCGTATTTCGCTGCGTGTTTCGCGGTTTGAAACACCGCAGTCGCTTGAGCCCTTCCCACCGCCATCGTATCTTGAGTAATACAGATGGATCCCGGTCCCATACCGATCCGAAGACCGTCGGCTCCCGCTTGAATGAGGTTCTCGGCCTGACCGCGAGTGACAACGTTTCCGGCGATTACATCCAGATTCTTAAACTCTTTTTTGATAAACTGAATCATCTCGATTTGATAGTTCGAATTCCCTTGCGCCGAATCGATGATGATCACGTCCACTCCGGCTTCGTAAAGTGCGGCGACTCTTTCTCTCGATTCCATCAATGTCGACACCGCCGCTCCGCAACGAAGTCTTTTACTTTCGTCTTTTGAGGCATCCGGAAATTCTTTATTCTTCTTTAAGTCGGATCGACTTACAAGTGACACCAACTTTCCATTGGAATCCACAATCGGTAGTTTTCCGATCTTTGATTTTTTGATGATATCATTCGCTTCTTGTAAAGTGATTCCCGCTTTACCGGTAATCACGTTTGTGGTCATCACTTTATCGAGTGTGATCTCTCTGTTCTTTTCAAAATCGATATCTCTGTTGGTTACGATTCCCACAAGTTTAGAATTTCTGGTCCCGTCTTCGGTCACGGGAATACCGGTGAACCCTTTGTGTTCTTTGATCCAATCCAAATCTTTGATTACGTTTTTAGGTCCGAGGATTACGGGATCTGTGATGAATCCGTTTTCAAAACGTTTTACTTTTTCAACAAGAGCAACCTGTTCCTCGATCGTATTGTTGTAGTGAACGATTCCGATTCCACCCATCAACGCTTGTGCGATGGCCATTGCGGATTCGGTTACAGTGTCCATCGGAGAACTTATAAAAGGTCTTTTCAGTTTTATATTTCGAGTCAGTCTGGTTTCAAGCTCAACTTCGGAGGGATGGAAGTCGATAAATCCAGGGAGGACGAGAAAATCTCTGTAGGTTAGGCCGATCTGAAGACTGAAAAGTTCGTCTCCGGATAGTCCGTCTAAATATTCGGAGTCGCGGTAAGTTTGGTTTGACATTCTTATTCCTTACCTAGTACATAAAAGGTAAACAGAGAACTGAGATCAAGAGAATTTCCCCTCCTTTACTTTGAAAAACTATGGAAACCATTCAGAGAAAAAAAAGAGAGAAAGAAACGGTCGTCGACCCTGCGAAAAAGTTTCACATTATTTCGAAATTTCTCGTAAAAACAGACATCGTCGCGCAATCACCCGGCATCGTAAAACAGATCGTTAAAATTTTGCAGGTCTCCAAAGACGCGACAAAAATTCTCATACAAACCAGAACTCCCAATGCGTTTCCTCTCAACAGCCAGGTTACGCTTACAAAACTTCTCGCTAAGTATGTGGAATTGGAATGCGAAGTATTGGACGAAAAACCGGGCAATCAGTTGATTCTCGGAGTCTCCGATATTTCGATCGCAAGTAAGGAACGCAGTCTCAATCGAATCGCCCCCCAGGAAGGCGCAGTCTGGATCACAAATATCCGCACGAGCAAGACGACGATCGACGCGAACCTTTTTAACATCCCAACTTCGGTCAAAGTCAACTTCGCCGATTATGAAACAAAGTTAAAGTCGAAATTCGATATTCTGAAAATCGACGTTTTTAGCACCATCGGAGACAAGTTCGATATGGTCAAAAAAACCCGGAAAATCCTTTTTATTCCGGACACTCAAAAGCCGGCAAGTTATGCGCCCTTTGACCAGGACGGTTTTATCGACTACCAAGAGGAAATCGGAGACAAGGACGATATCCGCAAAAAAATCATCGAATATGCAAACCAGAAGATTCGCTCAGAACTGATCGTTCCCGTAATCTACCTCAACCACGAGGAACAGGCGATTCCGATCGGTTATGTTCACGCCCAAAACCGAAACAAGGTGATCGACATTTTGGACGTAATGGAAATCAAAACCCTCACCTTTGAAATGGTGGATCGAATCCGGGAATCGAATACGGTCCTTGTCAAAGAAAGATTTCCGATCGTCAACATTTCTACGGGAGGCCTTAAAGCGAAGATCAACCACCCCGATCTAAACCAAGACCTCACCAAAAGGGCGGGGTTTACGTTCGATATCTTCTTTAAGATGCAGGCTCCTCTCACGGCGTTCGGAGTAATCCGGTCCGTAACAAAGGACGCGGATGGAAATTTATATGTGGGACTTTCGATCGAGGGAAATTCCTCCCGACCAGGGGAAAGAAAAAAATACATCGACAACGTCAATCGCCTTCTAGCGGAAGCCAACCAAGCTCAAGTCTGACTCGCAGGAAAATAAATTTAGAATTTTCTAATATTCAGGAACTTGTACGTCCACAAAGAGGACGTGTCCGTCGGGGAGACGTTTGCTGTAGGTGATCAAAAGAATAGCGTAGCTGATATCGTAGTATGGATTGCTGATGATCCATTCCGCTCTTGTGTCCTTCATCGACTTGTAGAATTGTTCGAGGAAATACGGTCTCCAACTCCAGTTTCTTCCGATAAAGGAATCGTCAGTATCCATCGATACTTCTCCGATTCTCATATAATTGGGAGAAACCTGACTTCCGGTAAGACTAGTGACGTAGATTCTAAAAACAAAATCGCTGAGAACACTCGGGTTCTGAATCTGTACTCCGTGAAGATCCCCTTCTTCGTGGACCGTGATCCCCGAAAGATTCAGCTTTTCCTCCAGATCCTTTTCTCTTTTGATCTGTTTCATCAACTGGTATCTTTTGTAATTAAAAAAGAGTTCGTGTAAAGTGGAGAATCTGAGTTTTAATTCTTCTTGTCCGATCATATCGGGAAGAGCTTCCGCAAAGTAGAAACCCTGTAAAAAACGGGCACTGTAGGTAAGAGATTGAAAGAGCTCCTTTTCGTTTTCGATCCCTTCAAATAGAAGAGAACAACCGAGAGATTCGGAAAGGCGCGAAATGGTAAAAAGAATTTCCTGAAAATTTCTGGATGTCACGGAATTCCGCAACATTTGAAGATCAACTTTCAAAATATCGGGATGGAAGATTCCGATTCGATCCAAATTGGAGGACCGGGAACCTAGATCATCAATCGCAACGAGAAAACCTTCCTTCTTGTAACGGGAGATCAGAGGTCGAAGACTTTCCAAACTTCCGTCGAAATGTTCCTCCACGATTTCGATCACAATTTTGGATGGATCCAAACCCAATTCTTTTACGAGACGGATCGTGTAAGAATCTTCGGCTTCTTCTTCGATATGATCCCTCATATAAGCCGGAGAAATATTCAAGAAAAGTTTTGCTTCCGGAAAGAGATGTTGTTTTTTGAGAAGATGTAAAATCGCCTTCTTTCGAAGATCCCGATCGACTTCCCGTTTGAGATTGTAAATTTCTTTCCGTTCCTGAGGATCCAAAACTCCCGTTTCTGCATCCAAAAAAAACGGACCGAGAGAATGAACATTTCCTGATTGATCCCTAAACCTTCCTAGAGTTTCATATCCGAAGATAGAATCCCTTTCCACGGAAAGGATCGGTTGAAAATAAGGAATGATCTCCCCGGACTGGAACCAATTATCCCATTCTACTTTCGTCTTCGGAAGCGTGCCAAGTGGCCTGATCATTCAGTTACACGTTTTTCGGAACTCCGATTCCTACAAGGAAAATCCGACCCGCATAGAAAAACATGAGTATTTTAACGAATCGTTTTTGCGTATTCGATTTTAAGAAGGGATTGTAACTTTGAAGCGCATATTGTATTTCACCTTCAGCATTCTGCTGATTTTATTCGGAATCTATTCGGCTTATGAATTGCGTTGGATTTCGGATGACGCGTTCATTTCCTTACGTTATGCGAAAAACCTAGCGGACGGAAAGGGTTTGGTTTTTAACGAAGGTGAAAAGGTAGAAGGATATACAAATTTTTTATGGACCCTCCTTCTCACCTTACCTCATTTTTTTGAAATGATCGATCCGATACCGGTCGCATATACGTTTGGAATTTTTTTCTTTTTGTGTATTTGTATCTATCTATTTAGATGGAATTTCAAAGAAACTTCCGGCTCTCTCCGTTTTCCATTTGCGCTTTCCTGTTTTATTCTTTTCTATCACAATCGTGTTTTTGCAACGGGTGGTCTCGAAACTTCACTACATTCCCTTTTGTTTTTGGCGGCCTCTTATCATTTGATCTTTGCAAGGCGAGTGACGTTTTATCATTGGCTCCCCGGAATCCTTTTTTCAGCTTTGACTTGTCTCAACCGTCCGGACGGACTTTTGTTTCACGGTTTGGCGGGAATTTATACGTTCTTAACTATATTCCAGGCCAATCGAAATTCCTTTTGGAAAAATGTGGTTTTCCAAAATTCTTTCCTACTTCTTATTTTTGCGTATGCGAGTCCTTCCCTATTCTACATTTGGAAATTAGAATATTATGGAAACCTGTTACCCAATACTTTTTACGCGAAATCCGGCGGTGATTTCTATCTCGAACAAGGGCTTGTTTACTTTCTTTTATTTTTAAAAATGTATTATGCCTTGGTCCCAATCCTAGGAATTTCCCTTTTTCTTTTTATCCGATCCTTACAGACCCAATTTCGAAAACCGGATCCAAGTCGCGATTATCGCTGGATCCTGCTCTTTTTATTTCCCGTCTTGTATTCCGCGTATTATACTTGGATCGGCGGTGATTTTATGTTTTCCCGATTCTACCTTCCGATTCTTCCCTTGCTTTTTGTTTGGGTGGAATCCGGTCTTTTCCGGGAAACCTTTGAAAATTCTTTCCTAAAAAAAATTCTGAATCTTTCGGTTTACGTTCTTCCTCTTTTAATTCTTCTTCGCTGGGATATTTACAAAGGGGAGCCTCTTCCCATTTTGTACAACATCGCCGATGAAAACAAAATTTACAAAAGGGAAACGACTGAAAAAATTAAAAATCGAATTCTACCGTGGAAGAAACACTTTGAAACTTCACGGATAAAAGTCGCCTTTGCCGGATCGGAATGTATCTTTATCTATTATCTCAATCCAATTTTGGCGATAGAAACGGAAGCGGGACTTACCGATCCCTTCATCGCTCGATTGGGATCGAAACAAAGGGGAAGAATCGGACACGAAAAAACTGTCCCTTTAGAATATCTAAAAAAAAGAAACATAGAACTTCTTCTTTTTACCAAAGCGGAGATTCAGAATTACGAGTTTGATTCTCTAAAGGTTGCGGACTTTGGTGTGACTTGGAAAATTCTGAACTATTCTCCTTCCACGATGAACGAGCTCGCAAAAATTACTTCCTTCTCCTTTTTGAATTTTGAAGAATATCTGGATCGATATCAAAAAACGTATCTCGGTCTTTCCCCGAAACTTCGAAAAGAGAAGTATCGTATTTTTGAGGAATACTACTTCCGAAATTCAAAAGATAAAAATAGACAGGATTGGTATCAAAAGAATCTGTGATTTTTGACAAAGCCGATCTCCAGCGATCTGGAGAATCTTGATTGCTAAAATCGGGGATCGAAGATAGTCTGCATTTATCTTCCTTTCATCGATCAGACAAAAACTTAAATGAGTCAGTTTCTCAATTTAAAAACTTTACCGCTCATCCTGCTCTGTTTTTGCTTCGGCTTTTTATTTTTTTTTGATCCTTCTAATCCGGCTCTTTCCAGAGACACCTTGGTGTTTTCCCTTTTCGTTTGGATCGTTTGTTTTGCGATCGCCTGGAAGAAAAAATTAAACCGAATTCATCCCTTCTTTTTTCTCGCCTGTCTTTTTCTCATAGGAATTTCTACGATCAACGGAATCAATCGAGCTCCTGTCGTTTACTTTCCGCAAAAATTAAATCTGAAACTTTTGTATGTCGCTGCGTTTTCGTTTTCCATTTTTTTATTTTTAAAAAACGTTTCTCCGATTTTTCTTTTTATTCACACGATCGCTTTTGCTTCTTCTCCTCCGCTTTTTTCCAGCATCAAATCGATTCCGGTTCTGATCTTTGTGCTCGCTTCCTTTTTGTACTTGGCTCCGAAACGGATCCGTTTTCAAAGAATCCACTGGATCCTCGCCTTCTTTTTTCTTTTGGCTTTGATTTCTTCGATCCTTTCTTACAAATCACAGGCAGGACTCTTACAACTTTCTCTGCTTCTTTCCGGGATTGGAATTTTCTTTCTCATCTCCTCGTATCCAAGTCGGGCGGTGAAAAAAGGCCTTCTTCTGATTCTTTCCTTTGATCTTCTCCTAAATACGGTGAATCTTTTCTCTGCGATTCATACGATGTGGCCTTTTTCCATCCTGGAGCCGCCGCTTTTGTTGACCTACGCGGGTTTTCCGGTTTCTGCCATTGCTGTCATTTCGGCGTTTTCAGCGCTCATCTTGTTTTACACAGCATTTCAATTTTCTTTGTATTCTTGGATTCTTATCCCCGCTGGAATTCTCTCGATCTATATTACGTTTTTAAATCATTCTAGGGCAAGTATTTTGGCTTTTTTTCTTGCGGGGATTTCTTTCCTGCTCCTTCGTCTGGGGAAGAAGACTTCTTTTCCGAAGGTGATTTTTCCCGCAGCTTTGGTACTTTTCTTAGTCGGATTCGGGATCTATTTTTTAACGGCGCGGGAATCGATCGCACACTATCTGAATCCGGAAACCCTTTGGATTCGTTTTTCTCTTTGGGCTTTCCATTTTCAATCGGTCTTTCAAAGCGCACCGGTCTTAGGTCTGGGTCCGGACGCGGATTCCCTTCTTGCACATCTTCCAGGTGTACAAGCTACGAACCTTGGTTATTCGGATTTTTATCTTTTTTTACATTCCTTTCGTTCTTATCCGCAGGCTCACAATCTTTACGTCGAGACATACACTAGTTTTGGAATTTTAGGATCGCTCGTATTTCTTGCGATCTCGGTTGAGTTTTCTTTTTATTCTTGGAGAATGTTGAAATCAGGAAGTCGAGCAGTGACAAACTTAGGACTGTTTCTTTCGAGTATTCTTGTTTTCGTGGCCTTTCACGAGTTCTTTGATTTTAACTTGGGAGAACAACACTTTCTGATACCGGTTGCGCTCTCCGCTTCTCTACTACGAATCAAAGATTCCTTTAAAAGTGAAGCGGTTCAAACTGAGAAAGGTATTTTTCGGTTGGCCTTCTATGCCGCGTTGATCGTTTTTGGTTTGGTTTGTTTTCAGTTGATTTGGGAACAAAGACTGAGAAACCTAATCCTCGCATCCGTTCAGAACGAAATTGAACTTGATAACTTCCTAATATACAAAGAGAAGAATCCTTCGGAAAATCGGAAAAAAAAATCGTATCCGACGGATGAAATTGTCAAAAATGAAAAATGGATTCGCTCCGAAGAAAGTCTTGTCTTAGCGTCTTTTATTCTTAGAAAAAAAAAGGAATACGAACCGCTCTCGATATCCTTGCTCGCCAGATGCATCCGTCAAAACCCGTATTCTTCCGTTTGCAGAAAGGAAAAAGCGGCTCTTCTTAGAAAAAACAATCCGAATTTGGATATACAAAAAGAAATCGAAGAAGCAAAAAAGACGGATCCCTTTCATATCATTTTTACGGAATAAAGCCCACGATGTTAAACCGACTGACTCAACGATCTGTTCGTTATTCGTTCTATTTGCTTATTTTTGGATTTCTAATATTCAATCGTTCTAAATTGGATCGTCTAATGCCTTTTGTTTCAAGCGATTCCGAAATCAAATACTATCAGACGATCGCATTTGCCCAAAACGGATTGGGGGCGGTTTCAAAATCCGAATGCACTTACCCGGGAAAAAACCTCGACCCCGAATTTCGTTTTTTTCCCTTCGATTATCCCTGGGCATTTCTGAATGTAAGTTCGAAAGGTTACTGTTTATTTCAATATCCTCCGCTTTTTGCCTTGTTAAACGGCCTCCCTGCTTATTTTTTCGGCCCGAAGATCATTCCTTTTTTACCACTTCTTTCTCTCCTCTTCAGTATGATCGTTTTCGACCTTATACTCTCCCTTTATATAAAGCCGACCTGGGTGATTTTGATCGGAACCTTGATACCGTTCGGACTCAGTTTCCCGGTGCTTTCCTCCGTGGAATTTTCCGAGGTTCCGTTCAACAACCTACTCCTTCTTTCTTTTGGTTTTTTTACGATCAAATCTCTTTTTAGAAATACGATCGTAGAAGAAACATACGAAGAACATTCTAATTTTAGAATATTTTCTTGTGTTTCCGGAGTTCTCGCGGTGACTTCATTTTTTCTAAGGACGGAATCCGCATTTCCGATTTTTCTTTTCGGACTTCTTTCTTTTTTTCAAAAGGAAACCAAAAAGAACCTTATTGAATACTTATTCTTTGCGGTGATCGGCGCAGCCTTTGCCTTTGTTTCGATCGGACTTTTGAACTTTATATACTCCGGACATCCGATGGGAATTCGATTT
Organism: Leptospira ainlahdjerensis; assembly: GCF_016919175.1. Lineage (GTDB taxonomy): Bacteria > Spirochaetota > Leptospiria > Leptospirales > Leptospiraceae > Leptospira > Leptospira ainlahdjerensis. The sequence goes on from NZ_JAFFPU010000067.1 coordinate 159,084, forward strand.
CTCGTAAGTTCGGGAGACGCGGTCCGTCAATTTTCCTTCTCCAAACAAGTATCGATTTTTCAAGGTTATCTTTTCGGAGACGAATCAAAGACAGGATTCTTAAAAGCTTCTCCGTATGCAATTTTGATCTTAGGAATTCTATCCAATCTCATTCGTAAGAAAAAATTGTCCGGAGAATCGATACTGGGAATCGTAGGACTCGGAACCATTTTTTCGATCTCGTTTTTCAGTCCTTATACGGCGGGCGTTCATCACTTTGGTTTGCGCTATTTGGAGTCCGGCTTTATCTTTCTTTCAGCGGGAATTCTTATCTTTTTGTATCGGAGAATTACGGAATTTCCAAAAGCAGGGATCATTCTCCTTCTTTTGGCCGTTTCCAGTTTGTATTACAATTATAAATTTACCAGAGAAGGATTTAAAATTCTTTTTGGAGCCATTGCACCTTACAATGAAATTCAAGCCGAATTTCAAAAAAGAAAGATCATCGTCCACAAAGGACAATTCACCAACTATCTCATCGGCTATTCTTATCTTACCGCCATCCACCTTTCGGTAACGGCTTCAAAGGACGCGATGGAGTTGGAAGAAATATTAAAAAATCAGAATATAGAATCCTATTCCATCTTAGAATATGATCTCGAGCCGCCCAAGGATCCGAATCTGCCGGAAAAACAATTTTTAGAAAAGATCGCTGTTCGTTTCCCGGATCCGAATCGATTCTACATTCTAAAAGAGCAAAAGAAAGTTTTGAATTTCACCCTCAAAACCTATTCTCTACGATAGAATTTTAAATTTTAGAGTTCTCTGTTCGAAACAAAGACCTGAGGACCTTTAAAACCATTCCCTCATCAAATTCGTCATTCTTTTTTGCACAAGAATCTGCGATCGTGATCTGAAGTTTACACAAAAAAGTTAGAGTTTTGGTTAGTTTTCACTTTCGTTTTCTTGACTGCGTCAAGAACCAAAAACTTACGCGTCCGCGTGTTTGCATCTCATCGCCGTTCGCGCGATATTTCTTGACTGCGTCAAGAACCAAAAACTTACGCGTCCGCGTGTTTGCATCTCATCGCCGTTCGCGCGATATTTCTTGACTGCGTCAAGAACCAAAAACTTACGCGTCC
>NZ_JAFFPU010000007.1 GCF_016919175.1 Leptospira ainlahdjerensis
CGCGTGTTTGCATCTCATCGCCGTTCTCGCGATATTTCTTGACTGCGTCAAGAGCCAAAAACTTACGCGTCAGCGTGTTTGCATCTCATCGCCGTTCTCGCGATATTTCTTGACTGCGTCAAGAGCCAAAAACTTACGCGTCAGCGTGTTTTTGGCTAACTCGCTCCCTATGGGTCGCGAGTTAGGTTCTTTTCAACAAATGCGCGGTGATGGTTTGTCCGATGAGGTTTAAAATCTGGACGCTCAAAAAACTGATCATCAAAATTTCCTTTTCGAGATCCAAAACTTGAAAGGAATTTCTCCACCAACGAAATACGATAAATCCGAAAAGAAGAATCACAAATAAAATCATCCTTGCGGAATACCAAAACAAAAGATCTTCCGAAAGATTGTTTAACTTAGAATAAAAACCCAACTCGGAAGTTTTTCGAGCCGCCAGAAAAAGTCCGATGGCCCATACGGTTTGCCCCAATGTTGCAACTAACAGAAGAACGGTGAGAGAATGAATACCGAAGATATGAAACGGTCCGACCGCAATGATTCCGGTTGAATATCCGACGAGTGTGATCGCCCAACCCGAAAGAAAAAGAGCAAATCCCGAATAATAGAACAACTGCTGAGAATGGATGAGGATCTGTAAAAGATGTCTCATCCCGTCTCTCCAAGTTCTCAAATGCGGGATTCTTCCCGCAACGTCAGGATATAGGCTGATCGGAACGTGCGATAGTTTCACTCCGCTTCTCAGAGCTTTTACGAGCATTTCGGAGGCGAATTCCATTCCGGTACTTTCGATTTCCCATTCGAGATATTTCTTTTTCAAAAAACAACGAAAACCGGAATTTGCGTCTTGGACACGATTTCCTTTTTTTGAATATAATAGATTGATAATCCAGTTGATCACCGGGGTTCCGAGATAACGGTGCAAAAACGGCATCGCACCCTGATGAATTTTCCCGCTCAAACGCGATCCGATCACAAACTCGGCTCCCTTTTCCATCTCAGCAAGAAGAGCCGGAGATTCCAAAAAGTCGTATGTATTGTCCGCGTCCGCAAAAATTACGATTTCGCCGGTGGCATTCGTAATTCCGAAGTTGAGAGCCGCGCCGTAACCGCGTTCTTTGCAGTTTACAACTCTTGCTCCGATTTTTTTTGCAATTGCGATCGACTTGTCTTCACTTCCGTTATCGGAAACAAGAATTTCGACGTTGTATTGTTTCAGTTCTTTTTTCAGTTTTACTAACTTCTCTAAAACCAAAGGAAGTGTTCTTTCTTCATTCAAACATGGGATGACGTAGGTGATATTTTTTTTCTTCATAGTTTAAAATTCCGGAATTTTTTACTTACGGATTACGATCACTCTCATTCCGTAAAACAATCGATCGTTTCGATCATATATCTTTTTTGTAAACAACGCGTCTACTTCCTGTGAGTCCAGGTATTTCCAAGACGTTTCCAATATCACAAGATTCTTTCTTTTCGAATCCTTGATAAAAAGATCTGCTTCCTCTCTGCTGTAGATTTTTGGGGTGATCCCCGTAATCTCAGCCGTCTTTAAAAAGTATTCCATATTGTAGGCATGAGAAGAACAAAGAAGCGTATATTCTTCCGGATGTTTTTTTACTTCGGAGATAATATAGTGGGAAGTCTCCCTCCACTGTTCTTTGTATGGTTTATAGAAATGACGCGTGAAATAATAGAGAGAAACCAAAGAGATAAGAATCAAGACCGATTCCAGACGTTTTCCTTTGTATATCGGAAAAAGTGAAAAGCCAGTCGCGATTAAAAAATACAACGCCGGGCTCGTTACCAAAAGATTTCTCGCGGTGATCAAAGGTTGAATCGCGGAAAGAATTCCGAGTACGGCCGAAAAGATCAAAAGAATTATCAGAAGAAGAATTACGGATTTCTTATGTTCTGTACCCAAATTCGTAGAATCGACTTCGTCTTTTTTTTTGCGAAAGTTAAGAGAGGCGAATCCAACGAGCAAGGCCAAAGAAGCCACAATACCGGGAATGAATTTTTTTAGAATTCCGGAATGAAAGATCAAATCAAAAAAGACTAAAAAGGCGGTAAAACCTGCTTCCGGAATCCAAGAAGCGATTCCGATCTTATCCGAATTGAAAAGAAGATACAAGGCAGGCAGAAATAAAATCGCAAAAATGATTCCTATAAGCAACTCACCTTTCGGAAATTTTTTTGTGAAAATCCAACTGAAAACGAACAGCCCAAGAAATACGGACGCCGACCAGATAAACCCGAAAAAATGAGTGTAAGAAGCAAGAAGAGAGATTACCAAAACCGTTAGATAGATCTTCCTTTGATTTTCGTTTTCATATACGGATCGAAGTACAAACGCAAGTTGGATCGTACAAAACAAAACGAGAAGACTATAAGATCTCAGCTCCTGCGAATAATAGATGAGCCCGGTGGAAAGCGCGAGTAACGCGGAAACGGAGACCTTGATTCTTCCGCTCAGAGTTCTCGGAGCAAACATATAGAATGCGAGAGGAACGAGAAGTCCGGCGATGGCGCTGAGCAGCCTTCCGTAAAAAACAGTCGGAGAAAAAGTCTGAAACCAAAAAAACAAAAGTGTCTGATATAAAGGCGGATGCGGATCATTCTTCATCCAATCCCAAAGTTTTATCAGAGAAGATTCGGAGGAAGCCCGAATCGAAAAGAGTTCGTCTTCCCAGGGGCTCTGAAGATCCAACCTAAAAAGACGAAAGAAGGCGCCTAACGCAAAGATAAAAAGAAATACTTTGAGATCCTGATTTTGTTTTAATTCGACAAAATACGCCTTTACACGACTCATCCGTTCACCAGATTCCCATGATTCTTCTGTAGAGATCGGTTTCGAGGATTCCTTTCGGATCGTATTTCTTTTTTAACGCGTGAAAAGCTTCCAAATTCTTTTTTGGAAAGGCCCTCTGTACGATTTCGGGTCGAAGGGTGCTGTCTTTTGCAAAGTAAAACTTACCGCCGAATTTCAAGACGGTTTCGTCTAACTCACCCGCGAGTTCCCATAATTTCTTTTTGTTTCCGGAAGTTACGGGAAAATCCATCGCCATCGAATATCCGTCCAACGCGTGAGTGAGTAAAAACGGATCGGGTTTGTGTTTTTTAAATACGGCGAGCCAAGTGATGATTCCTCTTTTTTGACAGATTCTTAAAATTTCCGAGAACGCATCCACCGCATTCTCCTTCGGAATAAAACTCTGATACTGAATCATCGACCCGGGTTTGTACATAAACTTCCAATTCGGAACGTAATCCAAAAGGAACGCATATTCTGCGTGGCCTTGCATGTAAGGTTTGTTGTTTGTAAGATAACCCGAAATGAACTTGGCAAAGTTTACAAGACGCATTCCCAAATTATTGGAGAATGGAAGCATAAAGATCCACATCCATGACTTAGGAATGATTCCCAAGAACGTGGTCGGTAGATTCTGATTTTCTAATTTACAATTTTCGGGAAACTCCGGGTCTTCTCCCTTCTTCAAATGAACCGCTTTGTGAATCTGTCCTCTTCCCAGAGAACTTCCGGATGCGAACGCATCCACCCAACCTACGAGATAATCCGAATTCTTATATTCCCTTTCGAAATAGTCGTACATATCTTGAAGATTTTTACTGACCACGGGCCAAACTTTCATCTTACCCGCGTAGATATGTTTTAACTGAATCGTGACGGTCAAAAAAGCGCCTAACATTCCAAAGCCGGAAATCGCTCCGAAGAATAGATCCTGATTCTTCTTTCGAGAACAGGTAAGAACCTTTCCGTCCGGAGTCATGAAGGTGAATTCTATAATGTGATCCCCGATCGGACCCACGGCAAAATTATTCTTTCCGTGAATGTTCATCGAGAGAGCTCCGCCTAACGTCGGAAACATGGTCCCGCTTACAACCGGCGGCCAATATCCTTTTTCAATTCCGAATTCCCAGAGTTGTTTGATCGTTACTCCGGATTCGGCTTTGAGAATTCCTGTCTTTGCGTTGAATTCTAAGATTCGATTGTATTTCGAAATATCGATCACGACTCCCTTCGTGTTCGTCGCCGCGTCTCCGTAACTGCACCCGCCTCCGCGAAAGGTTAGCTTGAGTTTTTTCTCTTCCGCATAAGCAAATAGATTTTTAAAATCCTCTTCTTTTTCCGGGAAGACGACCGGAGAAATCGAATGGTGATTCATTCCCCAGGCTTCTACTTTCGTCGCCTCCGGAAGATGAATGTCAACGAAAGACTTCTTTGTCTTCGCCGGTTTTGCATTTGCAGTTTTAGAAGAAACGGTCTTCTTCTTCGCAGAAGCTTTGGATGCGGTTGCCATAGTGTTTACCCTTTCAATCGATTCAGGTTTAGATAGAAAGACGTTTGAAGATAAAAGACGGAATCATTCTTATGATCAGTCCCACGAGTCCCCAACGCGCCGGAACGTAGATACATTCCTTTCCGCCGTCGGCGGCTTTGAGAATGATGGAAGCTGCTTCTTTTGCGGAGATCAACCAGAAGAGTCCTTTCAATCCTTGTGTCATCGCCGTATCGATAAAACCGGGTTTTACTGTGAGCACTTGGATACCCAAAACTCCGAGACGATTACGAAGCGCTTCGAGATAGGTATTCATTCCCGCTTTCGAAGTGTTGTAAACCGGGTTCCCTCTTCTTCCGCGATCTCCGGCGATCGAAGAGATTCCGATGATCTTTCCGCTCTTTTGATTTTGAAAGTAGAACGCCGCCGGATTCAACCAAGCGACACAGCCGAGAAGATTTGTGTTTAACATCTCGATGTCTTTTGTAGTATCGAATTCTTCCGGTTTGATATCATACATGATTCCGGATGCGTAGTAGATCTCGTCGAGACCCTTCATGGATTTTACCGCTTTTTGAAACGCGGAGTCCACCTGATCGAAATTGGTAACGTCCTGTTTGATAATAAAGGCTTTTGTTTCCTTGGAAGTGTTAAAAGGAGCCGCGATGGATTTTAATTCCTTATCACGACGAGCGACCAGAGTCACCGTATGTCCTTGTTCCAAAAGAAGGATGGAGAGTTCTTTTCCGATTCCGCTAGATGCACCAACGACGATGATTTTTTTTGCCATATTCATCCGTTTTACGGGAAGAAACGGAACTGACAAGTATGATTTAGAGTGGGAGCTCTAACTCCAAGGAAAGTCCGGGTGCTTTTTTTGAAACTCTTCCGATCGGATCCAAAGATTTGTGTCCGGTTCCCGAATTTCCGAAGGCCCCCAATATTTTTTATAATCCATATCGGGGTGACCCGGAAGAAAGTAACCGAGGTGATAGAATTTCATTCCGAGTTTTTGCGCGTGGAGAATGGAACAAAGAATCGCGAAACTCCCCAGACTTCGATCCGAAAAATCGGGATCATACACCGAATACACGGCCGAGAGAGAATCGGAGGCCACGTCCAGAATTAGAAAGCCTACGATCCTTTCCTCCAACCAAAGAGTCATCTCTAAAGAATTTTCGGGATAACCAAAAAGATTCCAACGCATTCCTTCTAAGAGCTCCTGATCGGATTCTCCGCTTACAAAATTTTCATAACGAGATCTTTGATAACGAAGATAGAGAATTTCTTTTTCGCTGGTGAGTTCCGGTTGGGCGAAACGAATTCTTAAGTCGGAATTGATTTTCAAAAGTCTTCTGCGGTTGCGACTGGGAACAAAAAGATCCAAGGGCATTCTATAACTCAGACAATCTCTACAACCGTTGCAAGACGCTCGATAGAGAATGTTTCCGGTTCTTCGAAAACCGGAATCGAAAAAAAACTGAAGGGCTTCCTTTGCGATCTCTCCTTGAAACGGAAGGTATTGAATCTGGCTTGGACGATCCGGATAGTAAGAACAATTTCTTTCCGGACTGATCGGAAGCGAATCCACGAGGTCTTGGAGTTTTTGTTGGATCATCTTTGGAAAAGCATGTCACAGACGACGAGACTCGTAAAGTTTTTTAGGGAAAACTCGACGAAAGACGCGGTTGTTTTCAACATGGCAAAGAAACTCAATTTCGTGCAAGGATCAAAAAACTCGGAAATGCACAGTCTTTTTATGAACTTCGAAATCAAAAAACGCGGACTTCGCTTAGCGCTATTTTTCACTCTGGCCAGTCTTACGTCCTTTCTCCTCGGAAACGCGGTCTTACAATTTGTCCTTCTCGGACTCGGGATTCTTCTTTTTGGATTCACCTTTTTATTTCCCGAAGCCACGAATTCTTTTACAAGCTGGAGTTTAGAATTCATCCTCAATTTCCTGAGCGCTTTTGTCAAAGGAGGACTTTTGTTGTTCTACATTCTTATCTGGAAACCGGTTTTGTTCGTGATGGATCTCTTTCGCGGAGATAAGAATTCTTGATCCAGATCTATTGCGACGGAGCTTCCAAGGGAAATCCCGGTCCGTCGTCGATCGGAGTCGCCGGTCTTATTGACAACAAAGAAGAATTCACCATTTCGGAAAGAATCGGAGAAGCGACCAATAACGTCGCTGAATGGTCCGCGCTCAAACGAGGTCTGGAAGAATGTATCCGAAGAAAGTTTCATTCCGTTCACGCATTTATGGATTCCGAACTCGTGGTTCGACAAGTGACGGGAAGATATAAGGTAAAACATCCCAATCTTTTGGAATACAAAAAGGAAGTGGACAAACTCGTTTCCACGTTACAATCTTTCCAGATCACCCATGTTCCCCGTGAAAAAAACGCACTCGCCGATCGACTCGCCAACGAAGCCTTTTCTAAATAAAACCCAACGGCGTATTCCCGCAGACGTTTCCATTTTAAGAAGAATCTGGATTCTCTTCTTCGCACTCGGACTTTTTTTGGAATGTGGGAACTCCCTCAAAAACAAACTTCTTTCTCTCCAAAAGGAAGAAAAGTTTGAAGAGATGCTTCTTCTCTGTCTTTCTGAAAAGGAAACCCCGGATACCAAAGAACTCTGCGCGCTTGCTTCAGAGAAAACCGCGCTTGGGATCGACAAAATCCTTTCCGAAAAAACGGAACTTCCCTTTAGCCAGATCACGGTGGATCCGGAATGGAAACAAAAGATCGATCGGATCTTGGAGAACAATGCAACCCTTCGCGACCGATATGGAAATCTCTGGAAGAAAATGATTCAAAATGACTGAACTGGATCCTTCCGTTTTGATCGGGAAAATCCCCGAACCCTTTCGCTCCGATATCCTTTCTCTGACACAAACGATCCGAAACGCTGGCGGAGAATGTTACGTCGTCGGCGGTTCCGTCCGAGATTTAGTCCTCAACGTCAAACCGGAAGAATTCGACCTCACGACGTCTCTTTTGCCCGAACAGATTCTTTCTCTTTTCAAAAGAACCGTTCCGACCGGACTCAAACACGGAACCGTCACGGTCCTAGTCCAGGATCGAGCCTACGAGGTAACTACGTTTCGAAAAGACGCGGACTACGTGGATGGAAGAAGACCCGAAAGTGTAGAATTCGGAGTTTCCTTGAGCGAAGATTTGAAACGCAGAGACTTTACGATGAACGCACTCGCTCTCGACTTGGAAAGAAAGCTCCTCATCGACGAACACGACGGACTAAAAGACATACAAAATCAAATCATAAGAACGATCGGCGATCCGATCGGAAGATTTACGGAGGACGGACTCCGTCCCATCCGCGCTCTGCGCTTTGTGAGTAGCCTCGGATTTTCTTTGGATCCTCATACGGCCGAAGCGATCCGCACTTGTAGAAACATCACCGCAAAGGTTTCGAGAGAAAGAGTTCACGACGAACTCAACAAAACCCTCAAGAGCAAAGATCCGTTTCCCTCTCTCCAGCTTTTCAAAGAATTCCAAATCTTAGAATTGTTTACAAACGTCGTCCTCTACCCGAACGAGAACGAACCCGCCGCGGAAAGAATGAGGGAGATTCCTGCGTTTCCTTTGAGTCTTCGTTTAACATTTTTGCACGCCTGGTTGTTTGGCTCGTTTGCAGTCGGGCCTCATTCCAAACAATTCTTGAAAGATCTTCGTTATTCCAATCACAATACAAAGGATTCCCTTTTCTTTGCGGGAATTCTTTACGAGATTCTTGCCTGGAAAGAAAAGAAAGAAATCACAGACACGGAACTGAGAAAAATTCTTCTGCACTCGACCTGCGTCCATGCGACCCGCGAGAATCTTTTGATCGTCCTCGAACATATCCTCACACTTTGTTTTGTGTATGAACCCTCTCTTCGGTCGGTCTTGGATTCTTCTCGCGTTTTTGGTTTGGCGAAAGAGCGGCAAGCCCTTCTTGTCACCGAACTCGCCCTTCGGGGAGAAGACATTCTCAAACACAGACCCAAGCTTCCTCCCAAGGAAATCGGAACGGTTCTCTCAAAACTTTTGTCTCATGTCCTGGAAAATCCTTTCGATAACCAAAAAGAAACACTTCTCGCGTGGATCCCGGACGAACCTCCATATTAAACTTGTTTATTTTTTAGGCATTTGTCCCAATAAAAAACTCCGTTATTCATGCTTGTCCTATTCTATAAGCATGATAATCCTTTTTATCTAAGAAAATCTGCGCTTTTTTCAGCTAAATTCCCTAATTTGAACCTTGGCACGCATCTTGCATAGAAAGGGCATAGGAGATTTAGGAGAATGATGAGAATAAAAACATTAAGCCTCGTTGCTTCTGTCCTCTGTCTTGTAGGAACTTCCCAAGTCTTTGCCCAGACTGGAAAAAAACCTGCGGCAGAAGCGGCAGTTGCACCCGCGCCGGTCAAAGCGGCCGAGCCAGAAGATAAGAAATGGTATGATCAGGTTGAATTTTCCGGGTTTGTTGACGTGTATTACATGTACAACCTGAACCCGAAACAAGGAAATGATATCGATTCTACTCGCGCATTCGAAACCAACAACAAGAACTTTGCAGTAAACGCTGCAGCGCTCACGGTCCAAAAGGCCGCAGAGAAAAGTTCTCCTTGGGGATTTCGTGTGGATTTTCAAAACGGTCTTAACAACCCGTATCAAGAAAACCCATATACTCAGAATAACGCGGCCTACAACTACAATATGCTAAAACAAGCATATATCAGTATGTATTTTCCGGTTCTGAAAGGAATGACTTTGGACGTCGGTAAGATGGCAACGCATATCGGTTACGAGGTTCTCGAATCCATGAGCAATCCGAACTACTCGATAGGCGCAATCTTCCAAAACACAATCCCCTTCATTCACACCGGTGCTCGTTTGACCACGCAGTTTTCCGATAAATGGGCTGGAACCGTTTATCTTTACAACAGCGGAATCGGGACCGGTTACACTTCGCCGCAGACCGCAATCGGCGATCCTACGAAGAATGCGGCCTTCGCGTCTTCTAAGAACTTCCTCTTGGAAGGAGCTACCGAAAGAAAGGCGATTGGAACTCAAATCAAAGGAACTCTGATCGAAGACAAACTTTCCATCACCTGGAACACTTTGTATTCGAGTGACAACTCCGGCGCCCGTGTCGATCCTTTAAAAGCTGCTCTCGCTACCGAATTAGCTAACAACGGTGATCCAGCCCTCGGCAAATACAATGTTGCCAACCCGGAAAGAGCGAAATACAACAAGGACTACTGGTTCATGAACCACGCGATCCTCTCCATCACTCCTACCGATAAAATCACGATCGACTTGGATTACACTTGGAGTGAAAAATCGGGAAGTCTTGCAAACAACGGATTGGATCAAAAACGTTACAACGTGGACGCTACCGGCTCTGAGGTTTTCAACAAGGATACACTTTTCTACGGTTTGAACAACAAACGCGACGTAAAGACCACATACAAAGCTTACGGAATTTGGGCGAAGTTCAAAATCAACGAAGCTTGGGGTGTGAATGTTCGTGGTGAGTATATCGACGACAAACACAACAACGGCGCTTTGACCACTTTCAATCCGTTCATGGGCCCGAACACTTACGTAAGTGAATACAAAAAGGCGAACGACACGATCATTGCAGAATCCATTGCAACCGCGCTTGCCGCCGACCCGAATTTGGGAGCTTTTGCGATCAGCAAAGAACAAATTCTTCAAGCAATGAGCGACGATTACAAAGATTACAGCGGAACCAGAAACGCGGGACAATACAAAACTTTTACTGTAACTCCTGTGTGGAACTTTACCGAGAACCTCTTAATCAAATTGGATCTTCGTAGAGACTGGGCAACCGGTAAACAATTCGTGGATCAGAAAGGTGATAAACAAGATTACCAAAACGGTCTGACTTTAGGTATCGTTGCCAAGTTCTAATACTTTGGCAAAGGTTCTCAGGTTTTAGAAACAAAAAGGCGCCCTTTGAAAAGGGCGCCTTTTTAAAAAGAGAAAGCAACATGAAATTCAGAGAAATCTTACTCAAATCAAAAACTTCCTGGAAAGAATTTTACTCTTCCTCTCAAATCACCTCGGGAAAAGAAATTCAAATAAGCAAAACCTCGCTGTCGAGAATGGATGTAAGCCCTCTTCCGTTTGGCGAGAATCTTCTGACGGAACAACAGCTCTTATACATTTCCGAGTATTATCTGGCCCTTCGTTAAACGACTCGGCTTCCCTTTTAGAAGCCGATTTTCAGAGACCTCCCTCGGATCGATGTGAAGAACCCTTTCTCATCAAGAATCCGTAGAATCCTCCAATAATCAGCAAGCAATCAGAATCTTAAAGTTCGACCGTCCGTAGGAACTCCAACTTGGCCTAAAAGCAGACGCCCTCGAATTTTGCAAAGGGTGAACCGCAAGCTGAAAAGCCGTTTCAAATCCAAAAGATGCCATTCGAATTTTTGTAAGAGTTTCTGCAGAGAGGGAAAGTTTTTTGTGCTCGCAAAAAGATTCGTTTTCGGTAAAGAAAATTCCCCCAGTTTTTCCCTCCGACCAGGTCCATAAAAAGTATTTCAGAGAAGTTCTTTAGTCACCTGACCCGCGATTCAGCCTATATTTACCCAAAGCTCGATTCTTCAGAAAGAACAGTCGGAACTACGACGGCTCCTCCGTAAAAGTCGCGCCCCACCCTGACCTTGGGTGGAGGGGCGGGTGGCGGAAAAAAACACGACGGACTTTCCTCTATCACAAAATTCTAATTTTGCAAGCTAAAACCGCTGCGTAGGAACTCCGACAAATCCCTCTCCTCGGGACGATTCTCTACGGGCTTTCTATGAATTCGCATAACCTTGCCCACAAGTTGGATGGATCTTAAAAATCCGTCGGAACTACGACGGCTCCTCCGTGAAAGTCGCGCCCCACCCTGATCTTGGGTGGAGGGGCGGGTGGTGGAAAAAACCACGACGGACTTTCCTCTATCACAAAATTCTAATTTTGCAAGCATATCCCCCCGTGTAGGAACTCCGACAAATCCCTCTCCTCGGGACGATTCTCGTTTCATTCTTCCCTTCTCGGGCCAGCGTTAGGATGATCTGACCTGCAAAGAGAAAGGAAAAACTTTCGATCTATTTTTTCTTAGATCGATTTCCCGGACTGGATTTTGCCTTCTTATTTTTTGTCATGGAAGAACTTTTCTTTTTGACTTCGTCTTTTGACAAAGGAGTCACCTCTTCCGCTTCATATTCTTCCATCGTATACTGATCCAGATAAGAATAGGGTTCCAAGTCTTTTGTTTTTTTGGAAACCCCATAGGTCTTTCTTTCTCCGACTAAGATCAGATAAAGAGAAGGTAGAACGGTAAGAACCAAAAGAAGCGCGGAGAATAAACCTCCTACTATCACGGTTGCCAGAGGTCTTTGAACGTCGGATCCCACACCGGAAGCCAAGGTCGCCGGAATCAAACCGAGAAGAGCCAAAAGCATCGTCATGAGCATCGGCCGAAGCTGAATCACGGCCGCTTTTTTTACGGCCTCTCGAACGCTGAGGTCATCGTCTTCCGTCAAGATAAGATTTGTTCGGGATACAAAAAGCACTCCGGACATCGTCGCGATTCCGAAGAGGGAAATAAAACCCACACCTCCGGAAACGTTGAAGTAATAACCTCGAAGTAAAAGCGCATAAATACCTCCCACAAGAGAGAGAGGCAGACACGCAAGAGCGACATAGACATACTTAAAGTTTTTATAAAGTAAGTAGAGGACCGCGAAAATAATCGCGATCGTCACCGGGATCACCATCATAAGTCTGGTTCCAACCCGAGAAAGGTTCTCGTATTGTCCTCCGTAACGAATCTCGTAACCGTCGGGAAGTTTGACTTTTTCTTTGATTCGTTTTTGCAACTCGGCGACAAAACCGCCCTGGTCTCTTCCGCGGATGTTGGTTCTGACGGTGACCGTCCTTCTTCCTTCTTGACGAAAGATCATCGTCGCACCTTCTTCTAAAGTCACTTGCGCGACTTCGGAAAGCGGAATCCGTTCTCCTTTTGGAGAAATGATCGGCATATTCTCGATGGCTCTTTGTGAAGTTCTGTAGTCCTTGGAAAAGCGGACCACGATCCCAAAACGAGCCGGCGTTTTCGGGGGAATGTCTGACGGACCTTCGTAAAGAGTATCGATTCTCTGCATCCCGATCGCGGCTTCCACCATCTGCTGGATGTCGACCACGTTGATTCCGAAACGGGCAGCCGCTTCTCGGTCGATTCGAATCGTTAGCTGAGAGCTGTCTGCTTCCTGTTCGATCCCGAACTCGCTCGCTCCTTTCATATCTTTGACAATTTCGAGAACCTCTTCTCCGATTTGTCGCATCACCTTTAGGTCGTTCCCGGAAACGAATACCGCAAGATCCGCGATCGTACCCATGATCGCTTCGGAGAGATTGTCCATGATCGGCTGGGAAAAACTCACCCTTGCGCCTGGAAGCCCCGCTTCCAGATCATTTCTCATTCTGAGCAATAACTCTTGTTTGGTGATCTTTTCCTTCCAATCGTCGTAGTCTTTCAATCCTACGAGCACTTCCAAGCGATTAGGAGGAAGCGGATCAGTTCCGTCGTCGTTTCTTCCCAATTGGGAAATGACTACGTTCACTTGTTCATTCTTATAGATCATCTGTCTGATTTTCGGAATGAACTTTCTGGATTCGGGAAGGGAGATTCCCACGGGAAAGAAAATTCTTAAGTTAAAACCGCCCTCGTCCATTTCAGGTAAGAATTCGGTTCCCAAAGAAAGACCGCCAATGACGAGTAACGTTCCAACTACGGAGAAACAGATCGTTACGACTCGTTTGGATCTTTCCACGAGATATTCTATAAGTCTCTCGTATTTTCGCTCCACCCATTCGTAGATCGGATTGTGCCATTCGATCGGGCCCGGATTTGCGGATTCGAAATAATTTCGGTATATATAAGACATCATCACGGGGATCGCCGTCATTGCGAAGATCAAGGCTCCCAGAATCGCGAATGAAATCGTAAAAGCCATCGGCTTAAAAAGACGTCCTTCGATTCTTTCAAAAGAGAAAATCGGAAGATACGCAAGTACGATGATCAAAATTGAGAATATGATCTCGGTTCCCACTTCCGAAGCAGCGTCCACTGTAAATCGAATGATTCCCTTTGTTTTATCCGAAGGAGAAGCGTCCCTGTAACGACGCATGATATTCTCGACCATGATCACGGCGCCGTCCACGATAATTCCGAAATCGATGGCGCCTAACGAAAGTAAGCTGGCAGGGATCCCCGTGAGATTCATCATCAAAAAAGCGAAAAGCATCGCAAACGGGATGGTGGCAACAACGACCATCGAAGCCTTTACACTTCCGATAAAAAAGATCAAAACCAGACTTACGACGATAACCCCTTCTACCAGGGTTTTACCGATGGTGCGTAACGTGTAGTTTACGAGATCCGTTCTATCGTAAGTAGTTCTCATCTGAACTCCCTCTGGAAGATAGTTCTCGTTGATCTCTTTGACCCGAGCCCGGATCCGTTCTCCCATAATATTCGGATCACCCCATCTTCGGATCGCGACCAAACCTTGTACGGAGGAATCAACGTCGATCAAACCCTCCTGGTCGTTCTGAACCGAATATCCGAGCACACCGCTCGGAATCGGATGAGAAATTTCCACGGTTCCCAAATCTCGAATAAAAACGGGAACCCCGTTTACGGTTTTGACGACGATGTTCTCGATATGTTTCGGATCTCGGATCGCGCCCAGGGAACGGATCGGAAATCCTTGTTCCCCTTGGAGGAGGAGATTTCCTCCTGTATTTAAGTTGTTTTCTTGAATCGCTTTGATCACGTCGTTGATCGTAAGTTTATAACGAATCAACTTATCGGGAGTTGTCACGACGTGATATTGTTTCGGCAAGCCGCCGAACGTAACCACGTCCGCAATTCCCGGGATCTGCAACATCTTAGGCATGATCACCCAGTCCTGGATCGTTCTGAGTTCCATAGAAGTGTGGTTGGCTTTCGATTCCACCACGTATCTAAAAATTTCTCCCACCGGAGAACTCATCGGTCCAAGTGAAGGTTCCACTTCCGCGGGAATGTCCGCGTCTCTCACTCGTTCGAGAAGCCTTGTCCTTGCAAAGTAGTCGTCCGTTCCGTCTTCAAAAACGAACTGAAATACGACGAGGCCGTTGATCGTTCTGGATCTTCTTACCGCGACCTTAGGAATCGCGTTCAAAACCCTTTCGATCGGAATCGTAACGCGCTCTTCCACTTCTACGGCGGCCTTACCCGGAAACTTAGCGATCAAACGCACCTGAGTATCCGCGATATCAGAATATGCTTCTTTTCTAATATCGATCCAAGCCCAGGTTCCAAAAACGATCGAGGCGATCGTGGCAGCGAGAGTGGCAATACGGTAACGAAGTACAACTTCGATTAGATTTCGAATCATTCCGAAGACCTCGTATCAAAAAGATAACCGATTTGGATGAGAAGCTGCGGATTCTTATAATCGCCCTTCCCGATTCCGCCTCCCAACTGAAGGAAAAAATTTCCTAGTAAAAAATCGTAAGTCAAACCCACGTATTGTTGATTCAGATAAACTTTTTGTCTGTCTCGGCTTTCGTGTTCCAGATACAAAGCCAAAGTCGGATTTTGTTCGGTAACGTAAGAACGAATGATCAAATCCTCGTAGGTCGGATCTCTATGGCTGTAACCGGGAAAAGAAGAACCGGAAGGATAAGAATTCTGCCCCCCGCGGCCTATCTCCGGCTGGAACGGATCAACTTGAAACTTTCCGAATACAAGAGAAACGCTATGCGCCACGACCGGCGTTTTCCAGAAGCTGTAACCGATGTCCACCTGACCGCCCCACCAATGAGGATTCCATCTGCCGCCGGAAGCACGGAGAACGACGTCCTTATAATAATAACCTACGTTCAAGTTGATACTTCCCGGAGAACCGACGCTCGCGCCGTAGACTAAAAAATTCGTGGAATTCGGAAGCGCTTTTCCCTTGAGAGAATTTTCATTCGGTCCTTCTTTTCCGATTCGGGTATTACCGTTCGGTTCTTCGACCCATTCCGGCGAAGGATCGGATTTGGAATCTTGTTTTTGAGTTTGCCCGGGAAGGGCAATGTTCAAAAAAAGAGATAGTATGAGTATGGATATGATTTTAAATTCTTTCATGTTAGAATCCGAAACTGAGTCCCTTGAGTAAAATCGTTCCTTCGACGACCACCCGATCTCCTTTCGTGAGGCCTTCTACAACGGTAACTTTTTCCTCGCCGGAAGTACCCAAGATCACTTCTCTTCTGTAAAATTCGCGAGGAGATTCTTCCACAAAAACATAACTTCTGCTTTCCACCGTGATGACGGAAGTAAACGGAATGACCACCGTATCCCCCTTTCTATCCTCCGGAAAACGGACCGTGGCAAACATCCCCGGTTTCAAAACATAACCTTCGTTTCGAACCGCGATTCTAACCTTAACCGTTCGAGTTGTGGGATCCACGTTGTCTCCTAGAGCTTCTGCCGTTCCGGTCCAAGCGGTTTCCGGAAAACTGGAAAATTTGAGTTTTACCTTCTTCCCTTTTTTCAAACTCTGAAGTTGAGATTCCGGAACGTCGCAGATGATCCAAGCACTGTGGGCGCTGGCGTTTCTGAGTTCCGCAGGATTTAAACCCACAGCTCGGAGTTTCCCTTCAAACTCGGCGAGTTCCGCGGCGTCGTTTTCGGACTCGGTCTCCGCCTCGATGAGATCCTTTTCGGTCGCGACCCTGTGTTTGAACATGTCCTTGATCCGTTCCAAGTTTTTGCGGGAACGATTCAGGCTATTTTTAGAATGAATATAACCGACATAGAGATCGTTTAGATCGGCGGATTCAAAAAGAATGATCTTTTCTCCTCCGCTCATCGAAGGAGAAGAAGAAGCGATCAAACGAGCCGGGGCTTCCACTTCCACAAACTCTCCTTCCTTACCGATTTGAGCGGTTTTGATGATCTCCAGACCGGGGCTGTTTTCTTTAAATTCGATCCATTCTCCCTTGTCATGAACGATCGCTTTGTTGGGCATTTGAATGCTCGGCTTGATTCGTTTGGAAAGCCCGAGAACGGCTAGGGAAACGATGGCGACAACGGCTGCGATTCCAAGAATGAATGTGGTGCGTTTTGTAAAAGGTAATTTCATGATCAGTCTTCCTTCTTTGGATTCGTTACGGGTACTGGTTCCGCCAGTTTCGGGATAAGAATTCCCTGACCGACCGAGAAGTTAATTCCCTCGATCGCGTCCATACGATCCGTTTGCAATTTTAGCATTTCTACGACGCTGGAACGATAAGTTTCAAAAAAATCGGCAAATTCCAAAATCGTAATATAACGTTTTTCATAACTAAGAATCATATCTTTCGAAAGATCCAGATATTCCTTGGTGTAGGTGTTTCTGAATTTTCTGTAAAGATTGTCTTTAACCCTCGCGGTCTCAATGGAAACTGCGACTTCATTTTCCACTTCCAAAAGAGTGTTTTTGAGTTCCTGCTTTTTGGAAAGAATCGCTTTTTCCGATGCTTTGATGTTTCCCTGATTTCTATCAAAGATGGGAATGTTCAACTGAGCCGTGACTCCCCAATAGTTTTGAAAGGCGGTTCCACCCCGGTTGTACATCGGACCGAAGGCGAGATCGGGAATCGCGTTTGCGTGTTGCAAATCCAAGTTGGCTTCTTCGTAACGAAGAGCCTGAATCGCTTTTTTGAGATCGGGTCTTTTGTTTCTTGCGACTTCGAGAAGTTCGTCCCGTTTTAACTTCGCTGGTTCCAAAAAATCCAGATGTTCTTCGTTGATTCGGGGAACGATTTTCACGTCCGAACTTCTCAAAGAATCGTCGTTTAACAAAACTCTAAGGTCGGCTTCCCTTTCCAAAATTCGAATATTCAAATCTTCTCTTTCCTTTTTGAGAAAGAAATAAAGGGCCTTGAGACGAAGTACTTCCGCTTGTAAGATCGCTCTTCTTTTGTAACCCATTTCGGCGGAGGAAACGGTTCTGCCAAGGGCTTCCAAACTTTGATCGTAAAAAGTGATCGCCTGACGATAGTAATAGATCGCATAAAAAAGTTTTCTCAGTTTGGTGACGAGACCGCGTGCGAGATCGTAGAATTCTTGTTCGCTCATACGAGCGTTTAGTTCCGCGACACGAACCCTCTTTCCGATCTTACCGCCGAGCAAAAACAACTGCTGGATCTGAACCACGGTTTGTCCGGAACGAGTGAAATCGAAGTATCTCTGAGTCGGTTCCGCAAAAATACTCTGATCGATAAAGATGTTCGGGTTTGCGTAAAGACCGGCTTGTTCGATTCCTGCTTTGCGAGCGTCGATGTTAAAACGGGAAGCGAGCAAAAGAAGATTGTTTTTCCAGAGCTTTTCCTCCGCCGTTTTCAAATCCAAACTGAACTCGATCGGAATTCCCTGGGTCGTCTCGGATTGAATCGGACTTTCCGATTGGGTAGGAGTGGCCGGGATTCCAAGACTCGGCTGTTCGCCATTCGAAGAAGAAGTCGTTTTGGATTCTTCCGGAAGAATGGGTTGTAGCGAGAGCAGAATTAAGAGCGTGAAAATCTTTTTCATAAGTTTTCCAGTATTGTATGTTTACGGATCAAGAGGTACGGTTCTCCAAGATTCAACCTTGCCTAAAAAGGGCATTCGCTTCCGACTTAGCGCATCGCACCAAACGGAGATCTATCGTTGGATAAAATTCTTACGATAGAATTTTATAATATTCGAATTAAGCGATCGGTGGAGGAAGATTGAGGAGTAAGGAGGAAAGAAGGTAGTTGTAGAGAGTTTTCGGAGCAAAGAAGTTTCTTGGAAAGAATTCGACTTCCGTTTTGGAAAGTTCGAAAAAATCGGAAAAAACGAGATCTAAAAAGTCGTAACGGCTCCGGAGAGGAAGAACAAAATCCTGAGAATCAAGTTCACACTGTAAGCGCGCATTGGTTTCTTTTTTAACAAGACGTTTTGCAAGGGAGGAATGAACCTCCGATCCTTTGACGTCTACGAATGCGAGATCAAACGTTCCGTCTTCTTCGCAGGGTAAAACGATGACCGCAGCGAGAGCAAGAATCAGAAATTTATTGAGCCAGGGGACCTGCATTCAATCCACATTTCTTAGGTAGGACTAGCCCTACAAACGTTTTTCCGCAATTTTGCTTAATTACGGGGCATCTATTGTGCTTGTGCGGTCGAACTAAACTTAAGGGGCTATGTGCTCGACCCGGACAACGGTTCCGTTTCGCATCAAAACTCGGATTTCAAGATCCGGTTTTGCACCGGGTTTAAAACGACTGATCGGCCTCGTATAGAGAAAGGCTTCGATGCTGTTGGTTCTAAATTGGATTTGATCGGGATTTCCCAAAAATTCCTTCACAAAAATCCGATTTTGACCCTGGAGCGTGTCCTTGATTTCGGAACGAAGCCGAAGATTCTTTTCGATTTCAGGATCCAACGCAGGTTCGATCGAGGTTTGGTTTTCCACGACTCCTGTTTCCGGATGGACCGTCTGCCCGGATCCGAGAAGTTGTTTCAGAACCAATTTCTCGCATTTCTCCTTGTCCTCGAAGGTTTCCATACAATCCGCAAAGATCTGTTTTGCCGATCCTTTGGGCGGAGGAGGAGTTACACAGAAAAAGAGAAGTCCCGTTCCCGCCAATAAGGTAAGAATCCGAGCCGAGGTTTTCACCTCTTTCTTCTCCGGCTTGTCTTTCTTTCGGTTCCGCCTCCGGAACTCGTGGTAACCGAAACCGTGGATCCATTCGAACGGGAGGAATTCGGATTTCCACCTTGTAACGTTGGAAAACCTCCGGTCACTTCCTGACCTACTTTTTTATATTCTTTTTTCTCTTCGGGGAGTTTAGAATTTTCCGTTACTTCCACTCGGAAGAGAAAGTTGACGACTTCGTTTTTCAGATTTTCGATCGCGACGTCGAACATTCTAAAACCTTGAAGTTTGTATTCCACGAGAGGATTTCTTTCGCTATAACCTACGGTCCAGATCCCTTCTCTGAGATGATCCATAGAATAGAGGTGTTCTTTCCAGCGATGATCCAGGATATCGAGGAAAATATTTCTTTCCAAGAGTTTCCAGATGTCCTTTCCGATACTTTCGGTTCTCGTTTCGTAACGTTTTTTCGCAGCGGCGTTGATCGTATCAAAAAGAGCAAGCTGAGGATTTTTTGTCTTTTTGAAATCTTCTTCTTTGATTGTAACGTCGAGGTCCAATCCTTCCAACCACTCGTTGAGTGTTTCCAGATTCCAAGCGGAAGGATTACTTCCTTCGCAGTGAGTGACGACTTGATTTTCAACGGATTCTTCTATAAACCCGAGAATGAGAGGAGCGATGTCTTCGTTTTCGAGGACTTCGTTTCTCATTTTGTAGATTACGATTCTCTGACGGTTCATGACGTCGTCGTATTCAAGAAGATGTTTTCTGATATCGAAGTTATGACCTTCGACTCGTTTCTGAGCTCTTGCGATCGCGTTACTCACCATCTTACTCTCGATCTCTTGACCTTCCGGCATGTTCGCCCATTTCATCAGTCCGGAAATCCGATCCGAACCGAAGATTCTCATCAGATCGTCTTGGAGGGAAAGGTAGAATCTGCTGGAACCCGGATCTCCTTGACGACCGGAACGTCCGCGAAGCTGATTGTCGATCCGTCTTGCTTCGTGTCTTTCGGTTCCGAGGATATGAAGACCGCCAGCGTTCAAAACTTCTTCGTGGTTCTTTTTCCAAATTTTGATGGACCCGAGAATTTCGGAGGCTCTTTTTTGTTTCGCGCCAGAATCCATTTTCTGCGCGATGATTTCCGCGTTTTCGAGATCTTGTTTTAAGATGGCTTCCTTGAATTGGCGAACGAGATCGTCTTCGTCTTTCCAGGTTTCCAGGTTTTCTTTGTAGAGTTGCGCTCCACCGAGAACGATATCCGTTCCCCTACCCGCCATGTTCGTAGCGATCGTGACCGCTCCCGGTTTTCCCGCGTTCGCAACGATCTCGGCTTCTCTTTCGTGAAACTTTGCGTTTAAGACATTGTGTTGAATTCCAGCGGAGGAAAGCATTCTGGAAAGAACTTCGGACTTCTCGATGGAAATCGTTCCCACAAGAACCGGTTGTTTGTTGCTCTGAAGATCGCGGATTTCTCCGAGGATGGCTTCAAACTTTTCCTTTTCGGTTCGATAAACCCGGTCCGGAAAATCTTTTCTTTTCACCGTCACGTTAGGCGGAATTACGATGACGTCCAGGTTGTAGATCTTTCTAAATTCTTCCGCTTCGGTGTCTGCCGTTCCGGTCATCCCCGCGAGTTTGTCATACATTCTGAAATAATTTTGAAAGGTGATCGAGGCGAGGGTTTGGGATTCCTTTGCGATCGTCACACCTTCTTTTGCTTCGAGAGATTGGTGAAGACCGTCGGAATATCTCCTTCCCGCCATAAGGCGTCCGGTGAATTCGTCCACGATGATGACTTCCCCGCCTTGAACTACGTAGTCCACGTCTTTTTGAAAGATCTTGTGGGCTTTGAGAGACTGATGAACGTGGTGAACCAAGTCTACGTTTTCCGGAGCATAAAGGTTGTCGATCCCGAGAATTTCTTCCACGTGAGAAACCCCTCTCTCCGAAAGAAGCACGTTACGCGCCTTTTCATCGACCTCGTAGTCTTCGCCTTCGATTAACTTAGGAATGATCTTATTGATACGAACGTATTTGTCCGTGGTTTCATCCGAGGAACCGGATATAATCAGTGGAGTTCTCGCTTCGTCGATCAGAATCGAGTCGACCTCGTCCACGATCGCGTAAAAATGAGATCTCTGAACCTTGTGATCCCTGTGAGAAACCATATTGTCTCTGAGATAATCAAAACCGAATTCGTTGTTGGTTCCGTATGTGATGTCCGCGGAATAAGCGATCTTTCTTTGTTCGTGATCCATATCGTGTTGAATCACGCCGACGGAAATTCCAAGAAAGTCATAGATCGGCTTCATCCAGTTCGCGTCCCGTTTTGCGAGATAATCGTTCACGGTTACTACGTGAACCCCGTGCCCAGCGAGCGCGTTCAGATAAACCGAAAGAGTCGAAGTCAGAGTTTTCCCTTCACCGGTTTTCATCTCCGCGATGTTGCCGCCGTGGAGTGCGATCCCGCCCATCATCTGAACGTCGAAGTGACGCATTCCCATTGTACGAAGGGAAGCTTCCCTCACCGTAGCAAACGCTTCCGGAAGAATGGCGTCCAGGGTTTCTCCCTTCGCGAGTCTCTCTCGAAAACGGATCGTCTGCGAAGAAAGTTCTGAATCGCTCATTGCCTTCATCGAATCTTCCAGAGAATTGATCCGCTGAACGATCGGGATGAGTTTTTTTATATCTCTTTCGAATTTGCTTCCAAGGATTACCCGGAGAATGCTTTGAATCATATCAGTTTTCCGTATTACGTTATTGAATTGTTGCTTGTGGAATCCCGAACTTCATAGATCGAGAATCGCATTGAATATTTTACGTCCTGACGTCTCCATCTGAGACCTCAAAGACTCCGTATCGGGTCCAGGAACCCAACCCGCGGAACGAATAAAATCCGCGTGAACCCCTTGCCAAACCTGGAGCATAGGAGCCGTAACTTCCAGATGACACTGGATCCCAAAAATTCGATCTTGAACAGAAAACATCTGATTGGGATACATCTCGCTTTTGAGAAGATGTTTGCCGCCCTTCGGAATCGTAAACACGTCCTCGTGAAGATGAAAGGCGGGAAAGGAAGAAGTCCCGTTCAAAACCGGATGAGAATCCTGGATGCTCACGTTGGAGAATCCGACCTCGGGTCCCTTCTTTCCCACACTCACTTCTCCACCTAAAGCTTTTGCTATGATTTGAGAACCGAGACAAATTCCGATCACCTTTCGATTGGGCATCGATGACGCATAACGCACCAAGTTGAACCAAGGTTCAAAAAAAGAAAAAAGCGCCGGGTCCGCGACCGATTGTGGACCTCCCAACAAAATGATCAGATCAAAGATCAGGTGCGCGTCCGGGATGGGTTGAATTCTCGTATCATAAGCGTTGTGATACGAAATTCTATAATTTCTTTCTTTCAAAGAATCCAAAAGGATTCCTGGACCTTCGCAGTCCTTAAAACGAACGATCAAACTTCTCATGAAGATCCAGCCATCCTTTTGAAAAAGAGAACTTTCTGATCCGTAGAGAGTTTGGCTGGATTTGCTTCTTCGCTGATCGGACCAATAAAATTATAATAGAGAACGAAAGGTTTTGTTTTGAAAAGAAGTGTTTCCGGAGTTCCAGTAACGATCGAATTGGATCGACTCACACGAAACGGTTTTTTCATCAGAAGAATCGGAACTTGAATTCCAAACTTACGAGCTTCTTCCTGCACCAAAGGTTTTGCCTTTGTAAGCAAGTCCTCTTCCGTCATGGTTTCGGGATCGTCGAAAAAAAGAGCGGGATCTACGGCCATGTAGAATTGGATCTTAGGATCCTTTTGCATTTCTTGGTAGAGGTAGTTGAGGGCCGGGAGTTCCTTGATACAAGGGACACAATTTGGTCCGTAAACGTTCAGAACCAAACGGGGAGCGGTGACTTCGGAAAGTTTGATTTCCTTTCCCTCCAGAGTCACCCCTTGGAAACTCTGAACTCCCAAATTGGGTTGTTCGGAAGGCGCACACTGGAAGAGGCAAACTGTGGTGAGAATAAAAAGGGCAAATCGGTTCATCAATGCTACATAACTTCCAGATAAAGGGGGAAAGAAAAGGCGGAAATCTGGTTCCGAATTCATGGATAATACCAAAGGAAAGCGTTCCGGCTCTAAATTCAAGGAATAAACAAGAACCTCTGGTTGGCTCAAAACCTTGGCGGCGGCCCGGCCGGATGTCCCGAAAAAAGACCCTTATGAGACATAATTTGATCGATTTTACAGTTTTTTTCTGAGGATCCCAAAAAAGAGTTCTCTCTGAAATGAGGACGATAAGGGTTTGACAACTACTCTACCCTTGATTTCCTGGTATTTTGAACGTCCTTTCGACTCTACCAGGGAATCCGAATGAACCAACTTAATCCTGAATTTGACATCGTAACTCTCATCGAACTCGCAAAACGCAACAAGTATGAAAAAGCCGTTGCCGGATTCCACACGCTGGACCGAATCGAAAGATTAGAACTCCCTAAAAAGATCAAAGCTCGAAAATTAGCCGTTCAAGCGATGTATGCCCTCGCGAGCGAAGAAGTTCAGTATGGTTACTTCACAAAAGAAGAAAGAATCGTACTCGACCAAGAGGCAAACATCACAAACGCGTCCTATTCTAAATTTAACGGACTTTTTGAAGCTCCTCAAGCACCGATCGCAGAAGAAGATACGGAAGAAGATTTTATCCCAGAAGAAGCTCCTCGCCCGATCTTGGATGGTGACGAAGACGAAGACGGTCTCGACGCCGATGAAGATGAGGAAGAAGAAGAGGACGAGGATGATGAGGAAGACGAGGATGAAGATGACGACGACGAAGACGAGGAAGAAAAACTCGATGACGACGACGAAGAGGAAGAAGTAGCCGAGAAAAAAGAGGACTAATAAGAGGTCTTTCGCTTATCTACCGTCTCATTTCCAATCCAAACGGAACCCTGAACTTAGAGGAAACCCAATCGGGTTTCCTTTTTCATTCTAGATTCAATCCCACATCCGAAGGAGAAAGACTCTCCGAACAAATTCCGATGCCGGAATCGCCAAAGGAAACAATTCTAATCTTTGGATTTGCGCTCGGTTATCACGTTGAATCCTATCTCAACAAAAGGGAAACACCGGTTCATCTTCTCATCCTAGAACCGATCTCTTCTCTCAAACCGATCGCCGAAAAATTCTTTGATCGACTGCTGCGTTCTTATTCCGAAAAAGGACACCAAATTCGGATGATCTTCGGTTTGGATTCTTTTTTAGAACATCCCCTCACTCACTGGCTTTCAGAAGGCACAAACAAAGTCACTCCGTTCTTACATCCGGTTTATACGCGGAAATTCCCGGATCTTACGGTTCACTTTTTGGATTCCCTCAAACAGAATTCTCAAACCTCCCAAAATCAAACCGCAAAAGATTACTTTCAAAAAATCTGGATTCGAAACGAGGTCAGAAACGTTTCGAGTATATTCAAGAATTTGAATTCTTCCGGAATTATCTCGGGAGCCAAGGACAATTTTTTCCAGGACCAGACATTACTCTTCACCGGTGCGAGTCCTTCTTTGGAAGGAGAAACCGATTGGATTCTTAAATACAGAAATCGATTTCATCTTCTTGCTTCCGACACTTCTCTGGGTTGGCTTGTCGCTTCGGGAATCGTTCCGGACATGGTTTTGAGCATCGATTCTTCTCGAGGAACGTTATTTCACTTTCGAAACATTCTTCCTCCCGACGTTCCGATCGTTACTTGGTTCGGCGGTTCCGCGCATCTTTTCGATCTTCCGAATCCGAAGTGGATCTACTTTTCCACTCATCCTTTGGATCAAACGTTACGCGCCCTCTTCTTTCCCGAAGCTCCGATTCTGGAGAATCCGTCCCTGAATATGGCCGGGATCGCGGTTTCTTTCGCCAAACAACTCGCATACGGAAGAATGTTTTTGAAAGGTGTGGACTTTCAGAGAAGCGGCGGTCGAACTCATTGCCGTTCCACGGGTTATGAATCCTATGACCGGCTCCATCTTTCCCGGAAGAAAACCCTTTTTGGAATTCGTTATCAGAAATCGGACGCTTGGGACCGAAGATTCTCCGTTTTAGAAATTCTGAAACGGGAAGCGCCGGAACTTTTTCAAACCGAACTTGTGTCTGACCTTCCGGAGGCTGAAAAAAAGGAAGTTCGTTCCGGCTTGATTTTGGAAGATCCTCGGAAAATTCAGATTCCGAACTGGATTCGATTTTGCATCGCACATCCGGAATTTCAAGGAAAGAACTATTTTTCTTCTCGGATCCAGAGATTCGTTTTTAGATAAGTCGAATTTCCTTTTTTAGTAATTCTTGCCGGGATCGATATAACCTCTTGACATTTCCAGAGAAAGCGACGCAATTCTCTTTCTGAAGAGACTTTCCGATTTGGGAACGGGATTATGAATAAAGGTTATATCATTTGTGTCGATGATGAAGTATCGGTATTGGAAACGATCCAGCAGCAGCTCCGAAACGAGTTTGGAGAAAGCCACGAAATCGAAACCGCAAGCAGCGCGGAAGAAGGTTTGGCTTTGATGGAAGAGATCCAACAATCCGGTTACGTGATCGAAGTGATTATCGCCGATCAGGTGATGCCGGGAATGAAAGGATCTCAGTTTTTAGAGGAAGTTCATAGAAGACTTCCCGATTCCATCAAGATCATGCTCACGGGTCAAGCCGGTCTGGATTCCGCGATTCATGCGATCAATTACGGTGGTCTCAGCCGATATGTGGAGAAACCTTGGAATATCGAAGAACTCACGGGAGATATTCGATTCCTAATCGAAAAATTCCGTCAAAATTTAGAAAACCAACACTTAATCAATGAACTCAACAGAAAGATCCAAGAACTGGAAGAACAAAATTCCAAACTCCAGAAATAATTCGAAAAAGACCGTTCGAAAACTCGTGAAGTACATTCCATTTTTTGCAACGATTCTTTTGATTTGTTTTACGAATCAGAAGACATTCTCCGCCCCTCAATCCAAACCCGCAAAACAACTTTCCGAAGAACAAATTCTAAAGAAGAAGGACATCCTACTTCAAGTTTTGAAGTACGGAACGACTAAGGAAAGAGCGATGGCTCTTCGGGAGTTGGAGGACTTCCCTCCCGAACATTCCGGAGTTCTAATAGACCAGCTCGGAAAAATTTTGGAAAAAGATCCGGATTGGATGATGAAAGTCTACGCGATCCGAACGGTTTCCGATCTCAAACTTTCGCAGTTCAGCGATCAAATTCTTAAACTTTTAAAAAGTGAACAACCGGACATTCAAAGAGAATCGATCTATGCGACTAAAAAACTCAAACTTGAAAAGGGAGCTCCGATTCTTTTTGAGATTCTAAAAACGCAGGATTTTACAAAAAACTCGAATCTCACCGTCGGAGTTCTGGACGCACTCGGAGAATTTCCTCCTCAGGATGAGGCTTCCACGTTTCTTCTTGCGAGACTCAACGAAAACTTCAACGACCCCGAAATCCGCGCTCAAATCGCTCTCTTCTTCGGGAAGAATAAGGATAAAAAAGCGGAAGGTGCTCTTCTGGAAATTTACAAGGACGCGAAGGAGCCGATTACTCTAAGAAGTTTTTCCGTAAGTTCCTTAGGAAAGATGAAAGCTCTTTCTTCCATGCCTACGATCAAGGAAGAATTGGACAAGATCCGAAACATCAAAAGTAAGAACGAAGTCAAAGACTATCAGCCTCTGAAAATCCATTCGATCACCGCTCTTGTTTCTATGGGAGACAAGGATATATTAGAAGAATTGTATGCTTACGCAAGAGACGACGATCCGGTCGTGAGACTCAGGGCTATCAAACATCTCACCGACACAGGAGATATGTCAGTCCTTGAAATTTTAGAATACAAGGCTCAGAGAGATCCGAGTGAAAAAGTAAAAAAAGCCGCGAAGATGGCCATAGAGAAATTGAAAAAAGGAGAATCCGGAAACGATCTCGATCTGAAAGAATCCGATTCTCCAAAATACAAAGCGGGAAACCGAGAAAGACCGATTCGCTCGGGAGATCCTTCCCCAATTCCTGGAACTTCTACCGCTCCTTCCGATGGAGGATCACCTTCCCCTGGAGGCGCTTCTCCGGGAGGAAAAGGAGAAGCGGAAGAGTTAGAGGACGGGATTTGAATTCTAAAATTCTGAAATCCAAAAAGGGGATCGTTTTGATCCTCTTTTTTGTTTGTATCTCCGGCGTTTTTGCGCAAGAAGTCCAGAGAGCCGCAGCGACGTATCGAAGCTCCATTTCTTTTGAAGAAAAAAGAATCGCAGACATTAAAGAATCCTTAACTACCGAATCTCCCAATTTTCCGGAAACGATCAAATTATTCTTCCAAGAACTCAAAGGAAACTACGCGGTCTTTTACGACTGGAACGGAGAAACCGTATATTACAAATATAGAATTAACAAATTCGACAAGTCTCGTGCAAGAATGGTTCGAAAACTCGCCGAAGGCGCAGCCTATGAAGTGAGAGGAAGATGGGAAGGAATGATCGTCTACCAGGTTTCCACGATTCCACTTTTTAAAAAAGCCTCCGAAGTCACACTCGAAGATAAAAAAGGAAGATTCTCGATCCCGGTTTATGATCTGGGAGAATTTAGAGAGCTCGCTCTGGATGAAATCATATACTAAAAGTCTGATTCTTTTTGTTTTTTGTTTTTTGTCTTTCTCAGAGACTCCGGCCTTAGATCCGTTGGATCCAAATCTTGCTTATTACTCTCCATCCACTCCCTTTGTTTTGAATCTTTTGAAAATCCGTTTTCCGGAAAAAGGAGAAGTCAAAACAAACGGGAACGGAAATCACTGGAAAGTAATTCCAACTCAAGGCAGGGCTTGGATGTTAATCCTTCGAGAATGGGAAGGCCCATTAAGAGAAGATTCTTTAATGTCGCTTTTGAAAAATTTGTTCCCGAATTCCAAAGACTTCACCAGCCCAAAACTGGGCGGAATGCTCGGGATCGGCGCCGAAAGAAAAGAAATTGTTTCTGGAAATCCTCTCACAGTTCGTTATTATCTCTTTCAAAAAAAAGAAAAGATCGTCTCGATCTACCTCGCTTTCGATTCTGAGAACAAAACGATCTCTGATTTTTTTCAAACTCCGAAAAACTTTCTCGAACCGATTTCTCAAGATTCTTTTTAAATCCTTCCAAAAGAAATTCACTTGAAGAAGAAGTCTTCTCAGAAAAACTGGAAACTCTCCGGGCCTATAGCTCAGTTGGTTAGAGCGGCAGACTCATAATCTGCGGGTCGAAGGTTCAAGGAAACTCAGCGGATGCCTCTCTACGGATCGGCATCCATCTTCCGGGCCCAATGGAGTAAAACTTTCCTCTTTTTAAATTCAAACCTCTGAATGCAACTTCTTGTAGAAATTCACTTGAAGAACAAGACTTCCCAGAAAAACTGGAAACTCTCCGGGCCTATAGCTCAGTTGGTTAGAGCGGCAGACTCATAATCTGCGGGTCGAAGGTT
>NZ_JAFFPU010000035.1 GCF_016919175.1 Leptospira ainlahdjerensis
TCTTTTAAAATCGGACGGAAATCTATTGTTTCCGGTGGATGCGGTCGACTCGATCGATTTCGAATAAAAGACTCGATCATTTTAAACAATTCGCTGAAACTATCAATCAGTTCGATTTGTGTATCGAGAAATTTAACAAAACTATGCGAAATCAATCGAGATCGGAGTTGTATCGGCAAAAAGCCAATATCAAATTTTTCATTTTTATTTTTTGTGTCTCTCCCCTTTTTCCCTGTTTTTTAGGGAATTTATATGCGGATAACGTCATTCTTAGAAACGGAATCGAGTATAAGAACGTTAAGACCGTATTGGGAAAGTTTTCGGTTACGATCGAATCGGAAACGGGTTCCGTCGTGAACATACCCATTCATTCGATTAAATCCATTAAGTCGATTCCGGTTTTATGGAACGGTGTGTCAAAGGATTCTTCGAAATCAGAGGATGAGAATGCCGGTAACGGGAACGATTTATCCAAGGATTCGAAAACGAATTCGGAGAGACGGTCGCCTCTTCTCAGTAACTCTGCGATTGTGAAACAATCGATTCTGGAGTCGCTTCCGAGTTTGATTCCGGGATGGTCCAATCTCTATCGCTTAGGATATCCTTCCTTGGGGGCTTTGTTTTCTCTTACGGAACTTTACCTCGTTCACATGATATCCGTTTATTCGAAACCGACGGCCCGCTTTTTTGATGATCCGGTAAATCTTTTTTCCGCATACAGAAACCTCGATACCAATGTTTCCTCTGAAAATCCGAAATTTATCAGTTTGGTCTTTATTTATGAAAATGCCTCTTTAGTAAAGGATCCGGTTTCAGGCGGATATACCACTCAAGAAAAAATCAACGAAGGAAGAGAGAGGGCCGCCACAGGATTGATATCCGTTTTACTTTTGGATTTTTCAGTAACTCAAGTAATTTCTATTCTTGGAAAGAAGAAAGAAATTGCTTCCAAAGAGAGGGGTTCTTTTGAGATTAAATTCGGAAGTCGATTTAGACCGGAAGTAGGGGAATCGGAATCGAAGTTTTCCGCGATTTATTATTTTTAGAAGGGCCACCGTTTTTTATTTTGGGCAGCCCTTTTCTTGTACTAAGCAGTTGCGGAATCTCTTCCTATCTTTCCTAAGAAATATAAAATTACGCCGACGGCTACCAAACCCGCCCGAATTGCCCAACCGGTTGCCACTCCCCAATTGTCGATCCACATAAGAATCTTTAAGTTGTAGTTGAAGAAACTCAAAGCTCCGGAAACGATTCCCGCGAAGGAAAGAAAAGCTCCAAACGAGGAAATCTTATCCTTGATTTGATCCATAGTATTTGCACCCCTTTTAATGAATTAGTTATATGGTTAACATCTCAATTCTTCTTTTTTCTCCTTTTTTAATACGAAGTATTCTTTCTTGCCTATAAAATTCTTATTTTGATAAAAAACTTGCGAGAGCATCCGAGTTTCTGAATTCTGACAGTCTAATAAAAAGATAACTCGGGGACGAAATTGGTTTCGACTGTTGTTGTCAGGGATTATGTGGCGTGTAGAGGTTGTAGGCTCCTCTCAAAACCTTCAAACAATAACCGCTAATAACGAATTAGCCCTAGCAGCTTAATCTCTGCTACGGAACCTTGGTTCTTTCTCCTGAGGGCCAAACGTTCTGACACTTTTCGGGAGGCGTCTCTTTTGGTTTTCGGTTCCTGAGAGAGATCGTATTTGAGCTGAATAGGAGAGAGAGTCCTGTCTGTGGGTTAAACTCGATCCGACAACTTTATACATAGACTACACACGTAGAGGCTAATCTGGGGCGCAATAGGACGCGGGTTCGAACCCCGCCGTCTCCATCGCATTCATTCATTTCGTCTTGATTTTAGAATTCTCTGAATTCGGATTTTTCCGGCTTCCTTCGTTTCCTTTTTCGAAAAAATGAAATGTCCCTGAATTCTCCATTTAGACCTTCTTTTATAAATTCGAATTCTTAACACTTTATGTTTAAACCGTATTTGTATTACAACAGTCTGATACTTATAAGATCCAAGTTTTGTTAGGTTGTTCGGGAAAATTTTTCACATCCTTACAAACGAACCATGATCATTGGATTTATTCTTTCCTTTTTGGGAGTTGAGGAGATAGAAATTGGAAACTAAAATTTCGATTTATTCGGACGTTGTTTGTCCTTGGTGTTATATCGGAAAAAAAAGAATCGAGGACGCGATCGAACTTCGCAAAAAATCCCATCCCAATGATAAGATTGAAATAGAATGGAAGGCCTTTCAACTCAATCCTAATCTTTCCGAGGAAGGGGAAGATCGAGTTTTACACATGAGCCGTAAGTTCGGTTCTGCGGAGCGGGTCAAGATGATGGTTCAGAGAGTCGCCGATATCGCGTTAGCCGAGGGGCTTCCTTTTTCAACGGAACAACAAGGTCATCAACCCAATACATTCTTATTACATGCGTTGATTCGAAGAGCTAAAGACAAGGGGAAGGCTTCCGAACTTACCGGAATCTTCTTCAAAAATTTCTTTGCAGAAGGAAAAAATCTTTCGGACCCTGCGGTGATTTTGGAAAGTTTGAAAGAAGCCGGTTTGAATGAGGACGATTTCAACTACATAAAAGAAAACGAATCTATTTTAAAAGAAGTTCAAGAAGAAGAATTGAGAGGAAGACAATTGGGCGTTTCCGGAGTTCCGTTTTTTGTTTTTAACGAAAAATACGCGGTTTCGGGCGCACAAGAATCGAATCTTTTCCTGCAAGTTTTTGATCAGCTGGAAAAAGAAGCGCCGTAAAAAAGCGCTTCTTTTCGGATTCATTTAAAGTCGTATGCTAATTTGTATGCGACATCTTCTTCTTTTGACCAAGGTAATTGAAAAGGAACCTTTCTGACTTTTAAACCGGTTTCTCTCAGATAATTCCGAATCTCGCTGTCCCGAAAGATCGCTTCCGAAAAAGCGATTTCTCCTGCATCCGTAATCCCTTGGAGTTTTGAGGCATAATTTACGGTGTTCCCAAAAAAATCGATATTGCTGTTTAGGTTTACCGCCAAACAAGGACCAGTATGTACGCTGATTCGAATTTGGATTCGGTTTTCCGGAGAAATCTGAAATACTTTCTGCAATTCAACGGAGGCTAATAAAGAATCCAACGGAGTTGAAAACGAAGCCATCACCGCGTCTCCAATCGTTTTTACTACGGCACCTTTGTTTGCTTTAATGATTCGAAAGACTTGTACGAAGTGTTCTCTAACCTCTTTAAAGGCGCCGGTATCTCCTTCGGAAATGTAGAATCGAGTGGATCCAACGATATCGGTAAAAAGAATTGTTTGGACTCCGATATCGAGTTGAAGATCCGAAGCGATTGCCTGTTCCGTAAATAAATCGCGAAAGTCTTGGAAGTTAAACAATTCCGCGGGTCTTAGGCTGTAAGCGTCTTCTTTCTTTTCTTCTATGACGAATGTTCTGGGCGACAGTTCGCTATTGTAAATTTGTACCTTCGGTCCGGGTCTTGCAGTGAGTTCTTGCTCCGATTGGTCCGCTGTCCACCGAATCGTTTCATTCGCGGTAGGCTGTAGTTCTAGGAGATTGTATTTTTTTTCTCCCGCGATTCGGAGACGATAGATTCCGTCCTTTAATAATAAATCTGTAATATATTCGGTTCCCGGTTGAATTGTCCTTTGAAAACGGATATGGGACTTTGTAGCAGGCTCCGCGGCGCAGAAGAATCTTTTTTGAACTTCCCTTATGGAAGGATGAATGTGAAACGTAATTTCGATCGTATTGAGTTTTGAAGATTCAAAATCGATCCCGCAGACATCGCAAGAGTCCTGGGAGGGTACGTCCCCCAGGTTATTGAGTTCGGATCGAACTCCTCGACAGTGCGGACAGATTACGTCCCAGGAAAGCGTAAACAAACCCTGTCTACAACCGTGTAAAAAAAGAAGGAGAAGACTTTCTAAGGGAATTTTCCAATCCAAAGCCAATTTTTTGATCCGAATCCGATAGAGTTCGTTTTCGTCTTCGGAAAGAATATAATGAATCACTCGATCGATCAGAGTTTCGTCGATTCCTTCCTTCGCTAAATTGTTTCTGATTTGTTTTAGCTTGAGGTTTTCGGTAACGGGCTCCGATTCTTTTAACCTATTGTTAAGATTAATTATCGAATCGTTTTGTTTTCTCGTTTCGATATCTTTGAGAAGTCCTAAAAGTCCTTTTTGATAACTTTGAAAGAGTTGTTTCATTCCGATCGGAAGGATGAGCTTTCCGAGAATTCCTCTCGGGATCCATCCGAAATAAACGGTGAGTTTCGTTTTGTTAGGCGAAAGCTTTTCCACTAAATAACGGCATCGAACATACTTACCGAGGCCTTTGCTGTAGATTCTTGCATTGTTTAAACCTTTACAGTATTCCCATTCCCAAGGAACTTCTTCCCATTCCATCAGAATGCCGGCGTTTCTAGAACGACCGAATAGCTTTCCTTCCCTTTCCTCGTATTTCATTTCGGGAATACCTATTCTTTTGTTAAACGAAGACGTATCGATGAGCCAAGGCCAAAGAGATTCTAAATCGATGGCTAACTCAAATTCCCAGAGGACGTCTAACGGTTTTCCGGACCGGGTCCATTCTTCGTCCCAAGGATATTGTTCTAAGAATTCACGAAGGTTTTGGATTTCCTTGGACTTGATTTTATTTTGATTCGTTTCCATGTCGATTCTCTGGTTCCCGTAAGAAATTTGTTTTTATAAATTCTGATCTTAAATTCTGCAAAAGTGTCTATGGCGATTTTCGCAACCATAAAAGGAATGAGAAGACGATCCGATTCTCTGTAAAAAGAATCTACAAAATTTCTCTTTTCGATTAGATTCTGTTTCCTGCTTTAGAGTTCGGAAGAAATTTGGTACGGTATGCAATATTCTCAATTTGGACAAAAATTCAAAAAGCAAACCGGAATCGGACAACTTATGCACGATTTAGGCGATCCTCCACCGGGCGCTTGTATGCTTGGGGGAGGAAATCCCGCCTCGATTCTCGAGGTCACGGAGGTTTGGAAAGAGATTTTATCCAAACAGATCGAATCTGGAAGTCTAAAAAGAATTTTAGGAAGCTATGAATCTCCGGCAGGAATCCAAGAATTACGAGAATGTGTAGCATCTATCTTATCCGAAGAATCCGGGACTCGTATTTCCGAAAACCAAATTTCGATCACTAATGGAAGTCAGAACGCATTCTATCTTTTGTTGAATTTTTTCTCAGGCAAATTTGAAAATGACAGAAATAAAAAAATTCTTTTTCCCATCCTTCCTGAATACATCGGTTATACGGATCAAACTTTGGAAAAGGATTCCTTTTTATCCTTTCAACCGATAATTCAGGAGATCGATTCTTATTCTTATAAATATTTTATCGACAAGGAAAAATTTAAAACCTTCTCCGATTGGAGGAAACAAGCGGGTTGTATTTGCGTTTCCCGACCCACGAATCCTACCGGAAACGTGATCACCGATGCTGAATTGGAATTTCTCATTACTAGGGCGAAGGAGGCCGACATACCGTTGTTAGTCGACAACGCCTACGGTTATCCTTTTCCGGGGGTTGTTTTCGAAAAAAGTTCCTTTATTCACAAGCCCGGGATGATTCAGGGATTCAGTCTTTCCAAGTTGGGACTTCCCGGTGTGAGAACCGGATTCGTTTTAGGCGATTCGGAAACGATAGAACTTTTACACAAAGCCAATTCGGTTATCAATTTGACGAGCGCCAGTCCGGGGCAGTATATCGCTCTCGAACTTTTCCGTTCCGGAGAATGGAGACGTTTATGTAAGAACGTTATTCTGCCTTACTATCAAAAAAAGTCGGAGTTTGCAAGAGGGGTTATCCGTCAAAACTGGAGTTCGAATTTGGATTATAGAATTCATCAGAGCGATGGGGCGTTTTTTTTGTGGGTCTGGGTAAAGAATTTAAAACTTACGGTTTCCGAGTTATATCCGATTCTAAAAGAAGCGGGTGTGATCATCGTGCCTGGGAAAACTTTTTTCCCAGGCTCAGATCAGAGCTGGTCTCATCGAGAGGAATGTTTTCGTTTGAGTTTTGTGAAAGAAGAAAAGGAAATCGAAGAAGGAATTTTGAGAATCGGCCGAGTATTGGAAAAATTCTCCAAATAAAAAGGTTTCGTCCTGCCATTCGGAATGGAAGACTGGATACTTAGAAAGATTTAATTTATCGAAATCACCTTGTTATATTGTTAAAAAAAATGGAAAGTACTGAACAGGACATAAGCTTTGAAGAACTGGCGGCGAGTAAGCCGGTGGAAATCCAGTCTCTTATGCCGGATTATATTTTTTTAAACGAAGGCGCGGTCGGACTTTCCGCCACCGCTCGTTGTATCTTAGACGAACTAAGAGATTGGCATAAAAAAACGGAAAAACACGGTTCGAAGGGAATCCACCCCTCCTATCTACTAACGTTAGACAAGCTTTCCGAACTTCTCAATAAGTATAGAAATCTAAGCGAACAATCAAAGTCGCCTCAGAGTGTAGATTTTGCTTTGAGACAGTTGGTCGATTACGAGAAAAAGGGAAAAAATAAATCCGCTTATATTTATCCATTTCTTGTCCGCAACGGCGCCAAGGTTTTGGCAAGGATCGCAATCGCAAGTCCGCAAAAAGAAACAAAGACCGACGTAACTCCTTTTCGAGTCGCTTGTTTTGAATTCTCGGAAGAGATGATCGATTTGATTCTTCAAAATCGTGCTAAAAAGCCGAAACTTCCGGACGAAGATAACCCAGGCGGTTTTTTGCTTCATAAAAATAAAGCGGGCAAAATTTGGTTATTCCCAAAATTGGCTTCGATCGAAGCCGAATTCTCCACATTGCTCAAACGGGGTTTTCAGCCTTACAGCTATATTCCGATGACCGATTTTTTAAGGGACTTTCTTACTTATTCGCTCAAGAAGAATTATGTGATGAAAATTCTTCCGGATTATCATATTATCCTGGATGACCTTCAGCTGAACCCGGACGGTTCCTATGTAAACCAACCGGAAGTCATCGCGCATTATCGTTGTCAGGCGGATGCCCTTGAAAAATTCGCTATTCCTTATCTCAAGGAGCTGAGTGAAAGGGCGGGTTACACCCTATTCAAAACGAGAATTGCGGAATTCGAACAGACCCACGTTCAACTGGTGGAACCTGGAAGAAGGCAAAACAGCGAAAAGGTCAAGGCTCTAATTTCGCTTATCAACGATTATCCTTTCGATCGTGAGACAGACGAACTTGGAAAGAAAATTGCCGAAACCTGCAGAGCTTCGATTCAAATTCTATCTAGATTGATCGAAGAAAAGGATAAGTTGGTTCAAAGAAAAGAAGAGAATGTTTTTAAATCGCTTAAAACAAGAATTTTGAATAAGATCGCGGAGACTACCTTACAGGACCAAACCCTTTATCGATTCTCACCGGAACAAAAATTAAAGTCTTCGGGGTTGATGGACGAAACGCGTTATCCGGCCATGGTTGAAGAATTAAAAAAAGACATCGCCGCACAATTCGGAATGAAGGTGATTGAAAAACCGGATCAAACCTCCGAGATCTACGCGGTCGATCCGGGCTATATGGCTGCCGTCTTACATAAGTTAAGCGGAATGGCTGCTAACAATCCTTCCTTCCAAAAAGAATTGGATATCGCGAAAGAAATCAATACGACTCTCAGCAATCCAAAACATCCGGGTCTAAACGCGAAGTTGAAAGCCGATAGCATCGTCAAATTGCAGCAAGGAATCCAAGCGATCGAACAAATCGAAGCGGAAAAACAGCGCTCCCAGGAATTCGCCAAAAAATTTAATCTTCCGATGGGTATGTTGGGTTTTGTCGCGAGTATGATTCTATTCTTAATCGCATCCGTCCATTTTAAAACTACAGGGATCTTGTTCGTCGGAATTCCGGTAAGTTTGTTTTTAGGTTTTATGCTCGCCTTTTATTTTCGAGATAAGGATAAATCGGATATCCTCGGAGCCGGAGGATCGGCTTCGCTCGGTTCGGGTTTTAAGGGAGAATACGGATCGGCAACTTCCTCTTCCGCTGAAGGTTTTTATGCCGGGAATGAAGACTCTGAAGAGGAACATACTTATACAAAAGGCGAAACCCCCAAAGAAAAAAAAGTGAGCTTGATTGCAAAAGGGGCCGAGAGATTCGTCTTTCCAAGTCGTTTTACAAAGATCACGGATAAGATTCACGATTCCCGTTCGTTGCGTAAGAAAATCTATGAGAATTTGGATAACATCCGAAATAGCGTGGCCCATCTAAAGGGAGAAAAGGACGATGAAAAAGTCGCCTCAACAATTGAATACGCTTTGTTGCAGAATTCTGCGACCATCATCATTCCTGACGATTTGGTTCCACAGGGAATGCCGGGATCTATCATTTTAAATCATAACGACTTGAAGGCGCCTTTGATTCGGGA
Source organism: Leptospira ainlahdjerensis (assembly GCF_016919175.1). Classification (GTDB taxonomy): domain Bacteria; phylum Spirochaetota; class Leptospiria; order Leptospirales; family Leptospiraceae; genus Leptospira; species Leptospira ainlahdjerensis. Next base: position 8,432 of record NZ_JAFFPU010000035.1, read on the forward strand.
TCAGATTTCCGAATTCTTGCGGAACGAAGCCCAGAAAAAAAAATACGATAAGAAGCTCGTAAAATATTATACTTTCTTAATTAACACGATCGAAGTGGAATATTATAAATATCTCCCGAGCAGAAAAAAGAAATAAAATTTCCATTTTCGGCCAGTATTCCGGCTTTATGGTTTCGTTTGATTTATTCTAAAAGAATTGGAATTGACTTAAAAGTCCTTTTGGACCTAATTTGAAACAAGTGAACGTTGGTTTGTATTTCTCTCTGAACTTCTTCTTCCAAAATTGTTTTTCGAATTTAAAGACATCCTCTATCGTTTTTGATTCGAACACGACCTCTTTTTTTAGAAAAAAAATAATCGTCCTCGCATGTTTTTTTCTTCTTTCCGGATGTGCGCGTATTCGAAGTTTGAATCCGGGTGATATGAGTTCCGGGGCATATTATGAAAATATAATCATCCAATGTCTTTTGGGCCAAGCTGCAAATTGTACGGCACCTTCTATTCGTAACGTTCGAGATTTTGGAGTTTTAAATTCCGGTTTTTTAACGGGAAATACGGCGCCCTTCGCATCCACCGTAGAGGTTTCGTTCGATGATGGCTTCTTTCAAGGCGCTTTGGTAACGGAGAACACCTGGTTTTTTCCGTTACCAAAGGGGGCTGATTCTTGGAAGCAAAATTCGATTCATAAGGTTACGATCCGCTCCGGTCCACTTTCCGCACAAAGGACGGTTGTGATTCGAAAGGGAAACAATCAAGACGTCAACGGCGACGGTTTTCCGGATGTACTCGTCGGGGCGAATCAATTCAGCGCCGGAACGGGAAAGGCCTACCTATTTTATGGAGGAGTTGAGGGAATCGTTTCTCAATCGGCAAATTCCGCAAAAACGAGTATAGCGGGAGTTCCGGCCGGGCAATATGGATGGGCCGTAGCCTTAGGAGACGTCAATGGAGACGGTTACGCAGATGCTGTTGTTGGAGCCCCGAACGCGGGTGCGGATAAGGTTCTAATCTATCATTCTTTAGGCGGTGACGGAATTCTTACGAATGCGACTCCGAGTGCGACACTCTCGGCCGGTTCGACGATGTTTTTCGGAGGCGCTCTCGCTATGGGGGATATCAACGGAGACGGATTTGAGGACGTAGTCGTCGGTTCTTACGGTTATTCTACTTCCACCGGAAGAGTGGATGTATTTTATTCTTCCGGAGCATCCGGAGTTCCGACCGGAGGCCTTTCCAACGCCAAGTCCACTTTCATTGGGTCCGTGATCAACGGACGTTTCGGGATTACGGTAGCGACTGGAGATTCAAACGGGGATGGATACTCAGATATTTTAGTGGGAGCCGATGGAATTTCTAGATCTTATTTATTTCATTCGGGTGGGAGCGGAGGAATTTCCGGGCAAGATCTTTCCACAGGTGGAACGGCGAATACGATTCTAATCGGGGAAACGGGAAGTCAATTTGGAATTTCGGTTTCCTTGGGTGACGTGACCGGAGACGGATTTCAAGACGCTTTGATCGGAGCCCGATCGTACACAGCAAATCAAGGCAGAGCTTATGTTTTTCATTCGAATGGGGGATCCGGGATTCCAAATCAGAATCTTTCCGGATCGGGGTTTGCGAATACGATTCTTACAGGGCAAGGCGCGGGAAGTTTTTTTGGGATCTCGGTTTCCTTAGGAGACGTGAACGGGGATGGATCTGCCGATGCGCTTGTAGGAGCCTACGGTCTTGCTACGGGGAATTCGTTTCTTTTTCTTTCCGGAGGATCTTCCGGGATCTCAAGTCAAAATCTTCAGAGCGGCGGAACCGCACATACAACCTTTGTCGGAGAAACGATAGGGGATCAATTTGGAATTTTTGTTAACCTCGTGGATGCAAACGGAGACGGCTGTTCGGATGCAGCGATTGGGGCTTATGGATATTCGGGTGGAGGAAATACGGGAAGGGCTTATATTTTTTCAGGCTCATCCTCGGGCATTCCGAGTGTCGGAGCTCCGAACGCGAATACGATTCTTACGGGAGAACCTGCCAGCCAGTTTGGATATTCGATCGCATCGAATTGGAAAACGAAAAATCAGAACTTCCTCGAGAAGAATCCTTATCCACGGAAAATGATTCTTTTTCGAAGAGAGGATCGAGAACATCTACAATGCCGTTTTCCAAATTCTTAAAACGAACATCCGAAAGAATTCAGAAGAATTTTCATCTTTTTTATTAATTTAAGATTGACCGCACAAACCGGTACGCGAATCTGACTTTAAGATTCCTGGTGACTATAGAGAGAGGGCCACACCCGTTCCCATCCCGAACACGGAAGTTAAGCCTCTCATCGCTGATGGTACTGTGTGGTTCGCTGCATGGGAGAGTAGGACGTTGCCGGGTTTTTTTATTTTAGGACAGAGGATTGATTCTGAACAATCCTCCTCCGGTCGTTCGGGCCTTCTCCTCAGGGTTTTCCCTGAAATTCCTAAGAATATAAGAAATCCCGATCAAGACAAATTCACATCAGAATCGGATGTGAAATGGTTGACTTAGACTTTTTTCAGAATGCTTCTGTTAGAAAGAGTATTGGATTCTTCTAAACAGAAGAAATTTACGCAATCATTAACGCCAATCAGGGATAAGTATGAAAAGAAATTACCAGCCCAGCCGAGTAAAAAGAGCGAGAACACACGGATTTCGCGCGAGAATGGCTACTTCCGGTGGAAGAAAAGTTCTTTCTCGTAGAAGAAAGAAGGGCAGACATAAGCTCACTGTTTCCGACGAAAAACTCGGTAAAAAATTCTAAGAACTAAGCCATCGAAGAGACATTAAAATCCAGGAAGGAGATACAATCTCTTTTTAAGGCTGGAAAAAGAGTCTCCCGCTTCCCGATCGTTCTAGTATTCACCGTTAATTCCTTATCTAAGAATCGTTTTTTATACTGTCCGGAACGTACGGTAAAAACTGCGGTTCAAAGAAACCGGATCAAAAGGAAACTAAGATCGGTCATACACGAGGAAGAGAAAAATTTTCTAAAGGGCTTTGATATCGCAATATTAGCCAAAAAAGAAATTTTGGATCTAACCCACGGGGAGCTGGTTAAGATTCTGGTCTCTCTGATCAACCGAATCTTATGAACCAACTTGCAATCAAACTGATTCAGCTATACAAACGGCTAATCTCTCCTTTACTCCCTCCAGCCTGTCGATTTACCCCAAGTTGTTCAGAATATGCAGCACAAGCATTTCAAGAATACGGATTTTTCCGCGCATTGCAGTTGAGTACTTGGAGAATTTTGAGATGCAATCCTCTCTCTCGGGGATTCGAAGATCCCTTACCACCTAACATAAAAAGGACGAAATGATGGAAGATAGACAAAGTAGATTATTTTTAGCTCTGATTCTAAGTATGGGAATTTGGATGGGAGTGAATTATTTTTTCTTCCCTTCCGCTCCTCCTAAAAAAGCTCCCGAAACGAAAGAAGCTACTTCGGACAAAGCTTCGGATATCAAAAAAGAAAACAAAACTCAAATCGAAAAGATGAAAGAGGCTCAGATCACCGCTCCGGTGAAAGAAGTTAAGGTCGCTCCTTCCGACGAAAAGAAAGCAAGAATTGTCACGGATTCTTACATTGTCGAGTTGAGTTCCTTAGGCGGAAGAATTTCCAAATTCTATGTAAAAGATTATGTAGGACCTAACGGTGATTTGATGCAAGTCGCTCGTAAAAATCCTGAGACCGTTAACGTCGATGGTAAATCTTATCAAGCGGTCGAACTTTCCCGAGACAAGGGTTTCGATTTTAACTTCGTAAATTCTTTAAATCAACTTCCGGAATCCGATTGGAACGATATTTCTTTTTCATTGGAAGAAGACAAAGCCAATTCTTCCGTGGTTTTTAGCGCCGTATCTCCGGACAAAACCTTTCTTCTAAAAAAACATTTCCGTTTTTATCCCGGTGAGAATTATTTTAAAATCTCACTTTCCATCGTAAACCTTACAAAAGAAAAACTTTCCTTTGCTTCCCAGAAAAATACTCAGTACCTGAGAACCTTCGGTAGTCTTGGTCCTCTTCCGAAAGACAGAGCCCTAAACGATCGTGATACCGCAAACTTCTTTCGTTTCTATCATATCGGCGGATCTTTTAACGATTCTTTGGACGGAAGTTCTTCTCTTGGATTTTGGTCCTCGGTTGGAAATTTCTTTACGGGTAATTCCGGAGCCGACGAAAGCTTCAGCGTAAAAACAAACGTAGAATCGGGCGTTGATTTTGCCGGGACAGGTTCTCGATACTTTATCGCAGTTGCGGATCCTCTCGATCATAAACCACAGGGTGTCGTTTTGGACAACAGAACGAAAAATGAAACCGGGGCCGTATTATTGTATGATAATATTTCATTAACTCCCGGTGAAACTTACAATATGGACTTCGGGACTTATGTGGGCGTTCGTGAAAGTGAAGGAATGGTTTTTAGAAATCCCGAACTCGATCCGAACCAAGCTAAGAACAGTCCTTTTGCGGGTCTAAGCGCCGACTTAAATAAATCTTTCAACCAAGGAATGACTACCCCTTTCAGAAACGGAATCATCTGGGTTCTGAAAAAAATCTATCAGTTCACGGTTCCTAACTACGGTTGGAGTATCATCATCTTTGCGATTCTTTTCAAACTCGTTTTTTATCCACTCAATCAGAAACAAGCGGATAGTATGAAGAAGATGCAGGAACTCAGTCCTCAGCTCAAAACGATCAACGAAAAATTTGCGAACGATCCTAAGCTGCGTCAGCAAAAAACGATGGAGCTCTATAAGAAGAACAACGTCAATCCGGTCGGGGGTTGTCTTCCGATGGTGATTCAAATTCCGATTTTTATCGCGCTTTATACCGCTTTCTCTGATACAATTGATCTTTGGAATTCTCCGTTCTTATGGGTTAAAGACCTTAGTGAACCGGACGTAATTTGGACTTCTCCTGCGATTCCATATTTTACACAAACCGGACTCGGTTTAAATCTTCTCGCACTTCTGATGGTTGGAACTCAGATCTTCCAAACAAGGATGACTTCGGTTTCCATGGATCCGAATCAGAAAATGCTAATGTATGTAATGCCGGTAATGATGCTTTATATCTTCTGGAACATGCCTTCCGGTGTTACACTCTATTGGACTTTTCAAAACATTCTTTCCATCGCTCAACAGTGGATTACAAACCACTTGAAAAAGACCGAGGAAAAGAAAAAGGCAAAAGCCTGATCTCGCAACGAACTCATTATCGAGGATAAACACATGGAAAATTACATCTTTGAAGCAGAGGCCAAATCGAAGTCCGAAGCCGAAGATTACACTCTCAAAACCCTCCGACTGAATTCGGACGAGGTTCGTTTTGAAACCGTTGATTCCGGAAAAGGCGGCTTTTTCGGAATCTCACAAAAAAAGCCGGCAGTAGTCCGGGCTTACGTTACTTCTCGGGATCTTCCCGCGGAGAAAATCATTCACGGGGTCGTTCTCACCGTTCTTAAAAAAATGGGAATCGAAGCCGAAGTGGTAGGAATGGGCGACGTGGATGGAAAAATCTACGTCGAAATCGCAAGCAAAGAATCCGGTTTAGTGATTGGAAAAAGAGGAGCTACGTTAGACGCTCTTCAGTTCATCTTCAACTTGATGGTGGATTCTAAAATCAGACACGGAAGAAAAATCGTTCTGGATATCGAATCCTACAGGGACAAAAGAGAATTATCTTTGGTTCGTCTTGGAAAATCCGTAGCGGCAACCGTTGCAAAAACCGGTAAATCCAAACTTTTAGAACCAATGAATCCTTTTGAAAGAAGAATCATTCACATGGCTCTTCAAGAAAATGAGAAAGTATTCACGAGATCCGAAGGGAACGGAACTTACAAAAAAGTAAGAATCATTCCTATGAAAGATAAACACAAATACAAAGACGTTGCTGAGAAAGGTCCTAACAACGACCTTCTCGAAGAAGCGAACTTTGAATGATACGATAGCAGCTATATCAACTGCTTCCGGATCCGGAGCCATCGGTATCATCCGAATCTCCGGGCCGGGAGCCCTTACGATTTCTTCCTCATTTCTTTTTTCTAAAAATAATTTTCTATCTCCTGATAAAATCCAACCTCGAGTTGCGATTCAATGCGTGTTTCAAGTTGGAGATAGAAAAGTAGATCAGATTTTATTTTTTTACTTCAAAGCTCCCAATTCTTATACCGGAGAGGATCTCTGCGAATTTCATTTTCACGGAAATCCGATCTTGTTAAGAGAAGCGTTAGACGCCATCTTCAGGGCCGGCGCCCGTCCTGCGAAACAAGGAGAATTTTCTCGCAGAGCATTCTTAAATGAAAAATTAGATCTGACCGAAGCGGAAGCGATCGGTCGTTTGATCTCGGCTCGTTCTCGTTTTGAACTCGAGCTCGCTCAAAAAAATGTATTCGGCGAAGTCTCTCGTTTTACTTCGAACCTGAGAAGCCAGCTCATTTCTCTCAAAGCGGAATGCGAGGCAGAGATCGACTTTTCAACCGAAGATCTTACCTACGAATCCTTGGAAGAAAGAAAAGCCAGAATCGAAAAAGTCCGAACCTTGTGTCAGGCCGTGATTCAGAAATCGGATTCCGCAGAAAAATTAATTCAACAACTTAGAATCGTTCTCTATGGGGAACCGAATACGGGCAAATCGAGTTTGATGAATGTAATCTTAGGAAAAGATCGTTCCATCATTTCCGAAATTCCGGGAACCACCAGAGATTATATTAGCGAAGAAATTTTACTTGAAGGAATTCCCGTTCGACTCGTCGACACTGCCGGCGTTCGGGAGACCGAAGACACGATCGAAAAACTCGGAATCGAAAGAAGCGAGAAAGAATTTCAATCCGCAGACATCAGACTCGTTTTGGTCGATACTTCCAAAGAAGTGGATTGGAAACAATATGTTGATAAGAATCGTGTTCGTCTTTCGGGTTCGATTCTTGTCGCGAACAAGATCGACATCCGTGATTCTTCTTGGAATCCGAATCTTTTTTCAAACATAGAAGACCTCACTCTTTGCGAAATTTCTTGTAAGACCAAGGATGGCATTTCCATTCTTCTCGGAGCGATCAAGGAAAGGGCCGGAAGTCTCGGTCACTCCGAGGATTATGTCCTCTTGGAGGAAAGACAGCGATATCATTTCGAAACCATCGTCCGCTGTCTAAACAACACGTTGCATTTGATCGCAGAAGGCGCACCCGCAGAAATCTATATCAAAGAAATCGACTACGCACTTACCGAGATCGGCGAAGTAAACGGCCGAGTGGATACCGAAGAAATTTTAGGGAGAATCTTTAGCAAGTTCTGCGTTGGCAAATGAAATGTTATGGTCTCACGGTCTGAATTCAAAAATATGGGAAATATCGTATGAGGGAAAAATCACTACAGTATCACTCGCTCCATCCTAAGGGAAAAATAGAAGTGGTTCCAACGAAACCAACTCTGGATTCTTATGACCTTTCCCTCGCCTATTCTCCCGGTGTCGCCTATCCTTGTTTAGAAATCAAAGACACGCCGGATCTCGTTTATGAATATACAAACAAAGGAAATTTAGTCGGCATCATCACAAACGGGACTGCGGTTCTCGGGCTCGGAGATATCGGAGCCCTTGCCGGTAAACCCGTGATGGAAGGAAAAGCGGTTCTTTTTAAAAAATTTGCGGGCATCGACGTTTTCGATATCGAAGTAAACACGAAGGATCCCGATGAATTTATCAACGCGGTGAAACTTCTCGAGCCGACATTCGGCGGAATCAATCTGGAAGACATCAAAGCTCCCGAAAGTTTTTATATCGAAGAAGAACTCATCAAAAAAATGAACATCCCCGTGTTTCACGACGATCAACACGGAACCGCGATTATTACCGTTGCAGGCCTTCTCAATTCTTTTGAAATCACCGGTAAAAAAGCTGGAGACGTTAAAGTCGTTATCTGCGGCGCTGGTGCCGCAGGAATTGCAATCGCTGAACTCATTCAACATATCGGAATCAAAAAAGAACAAATCTTTTTAGTCGATACGAAAGGTGTGATCCATCACAATCGCACCGATCTCAACGAGTCGAAGAGAAGATACGTTCAAAAAACGGATTCTACAACTCTGAAAGACGTGATGAATGGAGCCGATATCTTTGTCGGTGTTTCCGTACAAGACATGGTCGATGAGGATATGGTTCGTTCTATGGCTAAGAATCCGGTAATCTTCGCTTTAGCAAACCCGGATCCGGAAATTCCATATCAGGTTGCCAAAGCTGTCCGTTCCGATTTAATCATGGGAACCGGAAGAAGCGATAATCCGAATCAGGTGAACAACGTATTAGGTTTTCCTTTTATATTCCGCGGAGCTCTCGATGTAAGGGCTCGCCACATCACTCTCGAAATGAAATTGGCAGCCGCGCGTTCTCTCGCGGAATTGGCTCGGTTAGAAGTCCCTGAGGCTGTTAGTTTAGCTTACGGCGGGGTTCAATTTCAATTTGGTCCGGAATACTTGATTCCGAAACCCTTTGATAAACGAGTCCTTTTTCACGTTGCTCCTGCCGTTGCAGAAGCCGCGGTTGCGAGCGGATCCGCTCGAATTCCATATCCTGGAAGAGAAAAATATCTCGGATTTCTGGAAGGAATTATCCGAAGCTGATTTTTTTTCTCACTTTCGAAATCCGATATTTATAAAGATACGAGGCTTTTACCAATTTCTAAAGTCTCTTAACAATATACCCTGAATCGGGTACGGTGGATTATGTCCAAATCTGAAAATCAAGTCCCTACTCCCGAAACCTCCGCTATCAGTACGGAGGATACTCAGGATATGATCACCGATCAGGAACTCAAAGTCCTGATGCTTCAATTTAATCCGGGAGCTTTTAAAGATATCGATTTGGTGGAGAAGGGAGTTGAGAATTATTTTCTTTTCAACCATTCTCCGTTTGCGCTTACAAAGATAGAACAGCTTCAACACCTCAAACTGCAAGATTTGAAATTTCTCGAGGAAAGAAGAGGAATTCAATCCTATCAGTATCTTCATTTCCAAAAAGAGATCCGAGAACTTCAGATCGTCAGCGTTATCATTCGTCCCGCGTCCTTAAAGGCCGATCAGATCGTAAAAGTAAAACGAGGATGCCTTTTACAAAGTGTCGCCTCGGTTTTAGAAATGTTGCACGCAAGAGATCAGTTTATTTTAAACGTTTCTAAGAATTCTGAAATCGAAGACTGGGTTCACCAAAATTACATCAACGTTGACGATAAAGGGATGCCGATTAATCTTTCGGATTCTAAATTTCTCGAAAAGTCTATGCAAAATTTGGAATCTCTTTCACTTGAATCTCTTTTGAGTAGATTGCAAGTAAGAGGCGATCTTTTTAACAATATTTTTCAATTGTTGGATCAAAAGCCCGGAGAAATTCTAAATCAACTTTCCACTATAAAAGTAGAACCCGAGGTTTTACCGGTTCTAGAAAAAAGAGGATCCCGTTCTCCTCTTTTGCAACTTCATCCCCGCTTTCATCTTTTCCAACCTTCCTTGGACGAGCTTCTGAGTTTCAGACACGCGAAAGAAAAAGACGAACAAGGCAGAACCACGGAGTTGGAAGTCATCTTCGAGTTGTTCACAGTCATTGCCCGTAAAATTCTTTTACATATCCTGCCTACGGAAGAATCTTCCTGGATCGAACTTACTGGAAATGAACAGGCGGAAAGATACGCGCAGGAATTAAAAAAACATCCCGCGTTTATGTCCGGAAAAAATTGGGTCGGCGGCGGAGATTTTATCAAGGCTTACGAAATCTTAATTCAAACGATTCGGACTCTTTCCAATCTTAAAAAAGAATCATTGATCAATCTTATCACGGGCGAAAATCTATTTCGCTTTAAAGAATCGAAAGAACCGGTTCATTTTGATCTTTCCAATTTCGAAGTCGACGAAGTCGCTCTTAATTCCGTAGGAATGAGTCGTAACGAACTGTTCAGGGAAGTTTTGGAACGGATTCGTGCAAGAGAAGATTTTCTAAAAAAAGAACGAAAAGGGCCGGGTGGCGAGGTAATTGGTCTTCAGATCTTAGCGAAGAGTATGATCTTGCGCGCATTCACTGACATTCGGCCAAGAAGAACTTCGATTCATAATCTTGTTAGACAAAACGGATATCCAAGAGGAATTTACGAATTCTTAAAAGAAGTTTCGGATTTAAAAGACGGCCAAGCCGCCGTTGACGAACAAATACGACTGAGTAAAGCGATCGCAGAATGGGAAGAAGATACTGAAAAGGAAAGAATCCGTACGGAACGAGCCTCGAAATCGATCCTAGAAAGAATCATCGAATTCATATTGAGTCTTTTTGGAATTTCAGTTGCTCCAAAAGAAAGAGAGATTTCGAACAAAGGTTTTGTTCGAAAAGATCTGAAAGTTTCTGATCCTGATAATCCTCCACAAGATTCTTCTAAACCGAAAAAGAAACTTTCTTTGGGTGTGATTGTTGGACCGAAAGAAAAGGAAATGATAGTCCCCGCTCGACTTCAGAAAGCGATCGATTACGTGGATCGTAAGAACAACGGTTTGATTTGGCTGGATGAGGTTGTGGTTGCGGTTGCTTCTCCCGAATTCGGAAAAGACAAAGTGGCCGACCTCATTTACTATGACCAGAAGCGGAGATATCTGGAAATCAGAGCGATGAATCAGGTTCGGCACGTTTTCATTCGAAGAGAATTAGAATCCGATCCTACTTGGATTCAATCCACTCTGGATTATCTCGATAATGTTTCCGCAAAAAAACCTGAGTTTTCCGCGCTTGCGGACACTCTGAGACGATTCCGAGAAGAATGACGATTCTTATTTGATTTTAAATCATATTAGGATTTACTTAAGAACCTTCTATCCTCTGCGGAAAAATAATATTCTAATTAACTTGTAACCATTCGGAGGCTTCATGAAAACCAGAATCGAAACGGATTCAATGGGTGAAATCGCTGTAGACGATTCGAAATATTGGGGGGCGCAAACGGAACGTTCCCTTCATCACTTCCATATCGGGAACGACCGTTTTCCAAGGGAAATGATCCGCGCTTTGGGCGTTCTAAAAAAATCCGCTGCGATCGTAAACGCAGAGCTCGGATTGTTAACCGAAGAGAAAAAGAATCTCATTATCCAAGCTGCGGATGAAGTGATCTCGGGTAAGTTGGACGAACACTTTCCGCTTTCTGTTTGGCAAACCGGATCCGGTACTCAAACGAACATGAATTCAAATGAAGTCATTTCAAACCGGGCGATTGAAATCGCAGGCGGCGTAAAAGGTTCGAAAAAACCAATTCACCCGAACGATGACGTAAACAAAGCCCAATCTTCCAATGACACATTTCCTACCGCTATGCATATTGCGGCGGCGGAACAACTGAATCAAAAATTGATTCCCGCACTTGTGCAACTCAAAGATACTTTAAAAAAGAAAACGGAAGAATTTCAGAATATTATAAAAATCGGAAGAACGCATCTTCAAGACGCGACCCCTTTGACTTTAGGTCAGGAATTCTCAGGTTACGTTCAGCAATTGGAATACAACATTGCAAGAGTGAAGGCGGTTCTTCCTTCCGTTTACAGACTTGCGTTAGGCGGAACTGCGGTTGGAACCGGTCTTAATACGCATCCTCAGTTCGCCGTAAAAGCGGCGGCACAAATTTCAAAGGAAACCGGACTTCCTTTTGTCAGCGCCGAAAATAAATTCGAAGCTTTAGCGGCTCACGATTCTCTCGTAGAAGTAAGCGGTGTGTTAAAAACGATTGCCGCTTCCCTGATGAAAATCGCAAACGACGTACGCTGGCTTTCTTCCGGTCCTCGTTGCGGAATCGGCGAGATCAGTATTCCTGAAAACGAGCCGGGTTCTTCGATCATGCCTGGGAAAGTGAACCCGACTCAATCCGAACAAATGACGATGGTTTCGGCGCAGGTAATCGCAAACGACGTTGCGGTCAATATAGGAGGAGCGTCCGGAAACTTTGAGTTAAACGTTTTCAAACCTCTGATTATCCATAACGTTTTGAATTCGATTCGACTCCTTTCCGATTCTTGCGTTTCTTTCGAAGAACACTGCGCGCGTGGAATCGAACCGAACAAAGAAAAACTCAACGAACATTTGAATAATTCTCTGATGCTCGTTACGGCTCTCAATCCTCATATCGGTTACGATAATGCGGCGAAAATTGCGAAGAACGCTCACAAAAAAGGAAGCACTCTTAAGGAGTCCGGAATTGAATTGGGGCTCTTGACAAGTGAGCAGTTTGATCAGTGGGTTCTTCCGGAAAAAATGATTTCTCCTTCCGTAGATTGATTATTGAATTTCATTCGGTTTTGTGAACGAGCCCGTTCGGAAGAACGGGCTTTTTATTTCTTCAGGGATTCTCTTATCTTCCAAATTTAGAATGATGGATAAATCTGATGTGAAATGCGCACAAGAAAAATCGTTTCTTAAACGATTGACGATAAAAATCAAATAAAAGGTTTATTTTCTTTCTCGGCCTTTTCGCTTCCACACCAAGAAAAACCAAAAAAATGCGGCGATCGCGCCTACGAAAAACCAGACAAACAACGTCCAAAAGGCCGCATATCCGATTACCAAAGTTACCGATTCGACCGTTTTCAAGGAGCCGCCTCCCATTCTTTTGTGTCATCTTTTGGCTTTGCCGATGACTCTCCAAACCGACGAACGGACTGATAAACATAGTTCGCGCGAAAGGAATTCATACCGTCTTTCAGACAAACTTCTTTGAGAATTTTGTCGGCCACTTCGCGATAAAGGGAGCGATCTAATTTTTTTTCGCGCATCAGTTGATAAAGAGCGTCGTGAATGAGGGAGCCCCGCATGAAAGTTTTTGTATCGATCGTCGGGCCGCTCGGACCGTCCCAAGCATAGCCGGATTCAATTTTCAAAAGACCTTCTTTGGAAAGTTCGACAAAAATTTTTACCTCAGGGACGCCGATCTGGAGAAAGGAGCTCGAGTGTATTGGGGTTTGATATTCGTAACTTTTCATCAGTTGATACTTATAGTTTTTCAGATTCTTATATATGATCTGATCCATTTTGTTTCTCCTTTTTCAAGACTTAAGAACGAAGAGGTCAGTTTCTTTTTGTTTTCGTAATTTTTTCTATCGTAGTTTGCGAAACTCCCAATTTCCTCTTCGCATAGAGAGTCATCGTTGCAATGTTTACCATTCCGAATTCGTCCAAAACCGCATCGGTAAAATCGTTGAATTCCAAGTCTTCGAATTGAATTTTGAGTTGAGCCTTAAACATCGACCGCATTGTTTTCTCCTTGTTGAATTTTCCATACCGTGCCTTTAAAATAACGTTCTATGAGAATCTTTACGTACTCCGAACATATTGAAGTTTCGATCGTAAAACTCAGAGGATCTATCTTTACTTTCAGACTTTGAACTTCTTCGTGTGTGAAAGGCGAAAATCTTTTCGTAAATGCGATGAACGTTGCCCAATCGGCTTCCTTGTTTATTTGTTTCGACATCATGCCGCATCCTCGACGGCTTCGATTTCGATTTCCGTTTCATTAGGTGTAATGTAGAGACGCTCTGATTCTTCGTTAAGTTCAACGTGGATCTTTTGTATGGCTTTGAGCGGCTCCGCTAGAATCTGTTCTCTGTTGAGTTCTAATTTTACCCGAAGATATAAGCCGCTCAACTTAAAGATCAAGGTGTCGAATTTTTCCAGAAGTCCGTTTTCGGAAAGAATCCTTTCAAAAAATTTTAGAGTTCCTTTGGTTTTTACCGAGGCGGGAGTTTTGCGAAGTTTTAAAACTCCTGTGCTCAGTTTACACGTTTTATAATCCGAATTCGGAAAGAGTTCCTCCTTATGACGCTCAACGAAATATTTTATGCCGGAAGCGATGCTCTGAATTTTTATATCCAGTGGTGAAATCTTTTTCTGAAGATCTAATTGAAGTCTGCTGATCCGGTCGTCTACCTTGCTCTTGATTCGATCTCTTTCCCGTTTGATCTCTCCAAGCAATTGTATTGCTTGAGAGAGCTCGGTTCTATCTTTGAAATTGTTATCGCGTGAATCTAAAATACTATTCTTATTGATTGTTTTTTTTGACTTGGACATAAATCCCTCCTTTTTTGAAGTCATCTCAACCGAAACTCCGTTTCTTGAAAAAGGTAGAACTTTCACTGTCGGAATTCTTTTTACGGAAGATTTGTTTCCTTCCCGACTTTGTGATTTTACTCGTTTGTCTATTTGATCCCTTCATAGTGGTTTTCCTTTTAAATTTATCTATTATCGAACGCCGATAGAATTAAGAACGCCGGAATACCAAATTGCAAATTCCCTTATTGAATCAGGGTCCAAAGACTGCCCTTGTTTTTCCCTTTCTTTATCTTCTTGATAGATTTTTCGAATCGTTTCAATCGGAAGTTTCCAAGAGTTTTCAATCGCTATCACATAACGTGTCGTATTTCGAATATCCTTGATCACATCGGCAAGGTGTTCGCGATAGATAGGTCCCGCTTTATTTTCGAAATCGTCTTCGGCGCAAATTGAATATTTGAAAGCTATATCCCTGAGATTTAATTTGGATTCGATTACGATCTGTTCCAAACGTTGCGATAAGGATCGTCCTCTTCTCCAGAATCTTTTATAATGAACGATTTCCCCGTTCACGAGAAATCTAACCGGATTAATACTGCTCATCTTATTTTACGCGACCGCGATTTCCTTTTTAGAAAGTGCTTTGTGAAGGTAAGAAGTTCGAACGTTTCTTCTTTCGATAACGGGAAGAATGTGGCGGCTCATATAATCCGCGAGTTCATCCGCTTTTAATTTACGAATCATGTGTTCGGGAACTTCTTTCCAGCAATCTTCGAAGATGTTCTTGTCAGCCCGGATTAATTTTAGAATTTTCTGTTTTTTAGTAAGATTCATACAGCCCTCATACATGGATTCTTTTTGCTTACGGGAGGAGAAAATTTAGAACAAGAAGGTCGAATCTTATCGATGTTCCGAGTCAGATCTTGAAAGTTTTCTTTTAGACATTCTTCGCAGAGATCCGTTTGAAAGAGGGAAACGTTCCGATTGCATCCGATGCATAATTCAACGCTCATATTCCAAATTCTCCTTGATTTTTCGTTCATTGATCCATTCTGAAAATTCCCCCTCAAGCTTGTTGTCCTGGAGAAAGGCGTCTATAATCGCGGATCTGCTCAAAAGACTTTCGATAATTTCGAAATGGGTTCTTCTTTTTCCGTCCTTTTTATAGAGTTTGGAAAGAAGAAGTCCCCTTCTTAATAACGTTAACCGCTCCTTAATTAGAATCATTCTCCGTATTCCTCCTCCAAAATATATTCAAGAATACTGATAAACTCCCGAACCTTATTCTGATCTTTTTCGCAGATTTGGACGATGTCGTTCTTAACTAAGAAAAGCGAAGTGACAGCTTTGTCCGCCATCTCTGAATGATCGTCCCATCTCCAATCGAAGGTCGGAAATTGTTCTTTGACGTATTCGGCAATTTGGCCGATCATTTTGTCCTCAATGTCGGCAAGAACTATAGGGTTCAGGTTATCTCGAAGAAAACTTTGTCTTCGATCTAGTGTTAGCGATGTAACTTCTTTCATTCTTCTATTCTCCTTTGTTTGGTTGATTGTAGGATCGAGACGACTGACCAATGTTAAATAAAACATTCCACTTTTTGAATTCTTTTCGAATCATAGAGTCTGAATGATTTCTGTTTAAATTCTTAGAGAGGGAGTTATAGTTTCCTTTTATTCCTCTTACGAATTCAGCCGAGTTTTTCACTCGATGCGTAACATAGATCAATTCCTTGCGCCCGTCTTTATTCGTGAAGATCACATCGACTCCTTTTTGTGATTGCGATTTCGCTTCCGTTTGAGAGGCTTGGGCAGTGCGAGTGACCGAACTTCGGTTTTTAAAAGCGAAATGTAACCTGGGCGGGATCGTCCCGTCTGAAACGACCATACGTTAAAAATGTATTTTGGTCAAGTAAAAAATACGGTAGAAATGTATAAAGCGGATAAAAAATTTTCTGAACGATTGAAAAAACTCATAGAAACTTTGGGGATTTCTCAGGCTGAGTTTGCAAAATCCATAGAGTTGAAACCTGCCTTTATCAGTGATCTTATCAATGAAAGAGCAAAAAGTTTTTCGCAAGAATCCTTGGTGAAACTTCGTGCGGAACACAATGTAAATCCGCTTTGGCTGATAGCCGGGGAAGGAGAAATGTTGCTTTCCGATACGGAGTTAAAGTCGGATCGAGAAACGGATCGTTATAGAACGATCTTAAGGAAGATTAGAGCGAGACCTCAGATAGAAGGATTACTGGAGAATCTTCTAGAAGTTCCGGATACAGAATTAGAAGCTTTGAATGTTGTGATCGAAAAATTCCGCCGTAAAAAATAATTATTCTTTCTCGAGAGTTGCGAAAACACGATTTACGATTTCGAGTGCGTAAGTATGTCTTAGGACTTGGATCGGTTCTGGAGATACTTGGAAGTCGTATTCGAACTTTCTAAGAGTCTCTTCCACTTCCCAAAAAAGATAATCGCGTAAATCCTTCGTAGTCTCCAAATTCTTGCTCCAACAATTTCGCTATATATACGTTTAGTATATTTTTCACCCCCGACAAAATCCATCCTTAATCCGAAAGTGTGTCCTTTTTTTGTTCACTTTCAACGACTCTTTGGAAATTCGATGGAATCCTTTTTGCTGAGAGGTAAGAGGACAATAATTTCAATATGTCTCATTCTTAGCCGGAGTTCCGCGCATTGTAAGAATCTTAATCTTTAATAACGAAAAGGTTTCGACTTTTCGAAACCAAAGTCGAAACCGCTTTTCCACATTCTTTAAGTCCATAGAACACGGAGGATTCGTTTTTTTAAAATTCAAATCGAAGCGTTTTATGGAAAGGATTTGAAAATTAAATCCGAACTTTGAAAAACAGAAAGTTCGAAAAGTGAAGCGTTCAGAAGAATTCTAAATTTAGAATATTCTAAATTTATGTTTCCTATTTGGGACCAATGTATCCTTCGTTTACCGCTTGACAAAAGCGAAGACATAGAAGTAAACCGTCTTCCTATGTCAGAGATCACAGGTCACAGTCAAAGAGGTTCTTTGCTAAAAGCGGTTCAGCAGGCAAGTCAAAAAGGCGGTAATTCGCTTAAGGAAGAACAAGAATCACCGAGTCAAAAGGATAAAAATTATGTTTTAAAGACAAAGGAGGCCGCTAAATATCTCAATCTTTCTGTAAGGACTTTCACACAATATGTGATCGATCACGAAATTCCTTTTATACAATGGAGCCCAAGAGTTCGAAGATTTTCCGTTTCCGATCTGGATAAGGTTTCTCATTCCCTCAAAACAAAAAAACAAATCCGTTAAGACTGAAATGTCCCTGGTCCCAATTCTTCAAAAAAATAGCGGCGGATTCGACCGATAGAATCGAGTTCGTCCCTTGTTTTCGAAAACACTCTATGTTATTCTCTCATCACAATCGAAGCGATTGAGTAGTTAGCCTGCCGCCGTGCGGGTCATTTTTTGCGAGGAAGAATGGAGAATTCGAAATTGAGTCAGATAAAACTGGGGATCAAAGACTTTCTTGTAATCCTCGGCTTTCTAATCTCCGCGGTGTTTCAGTACAACACTATGTATAAGGACCATGAAATTCGTATCGTAAAGATCGAAACGGAGATGACCTCCATATCCAAAGATTTAGCAGAAATCAAAGCGGACGTAAAAGACCTAATCAAACTTACATCCGCGAAGGCGAGGACGAGCGAATGAAGTTTCTTTGGCGAGACGATCGAAACGGAAAGCGATCGGACACTACTTTCAGAACTTGGATCGTTTTTATCTTAGTCATTCTATATTTGATAGCGCTTTGTGTTCTTTCGATTTTTTCCCCCGATTCTTTAAGGCCGTTGCACATGGATCTTATTCAATGGCTCGTTATTTTTTATGGAACCGCAGGGAGTTTGTATTTAGGGAAACGTGTAAACGAAGATTTGAATTTTAAGAGAAACGTTTTTGAAAATGTCATAGAAACGATGAACGGTTCGAATGATTCCGGCTCTTTCCCAAAACCTGATATTAAAAATGAAAAGTTATGAAACACGAAATGAATGTTGAGGAAGTTTTCACTTTCTATTGGCTTTCAAAAGAATGATAGATTCGGAAATGGGCCGGTCGGAATAATTCGGAGAAGAAAGAGTCAGAATTTTGGAATCAACCCTTCCTTCGGAATTTTTTACGTATAAAACCGCCCCGATAGGAAGGACGTATTTTATGAAACGAAGGGGAAATACAAAATGATCTCTTATATATCTCATCCGATCGCACCTTGGAATCCGCAAAGAAAGGATCCGACGACCCCGCGTCTTTTTCTTCGCGATTATCAGCAATGTATGGGAAACGTTTTCCAGGACTTTATCGTTTATATTGGTTTGATTTATAGAATCCCTGATTTTATTCGTTTAACAACGTACAATTACTATGCTCTTTTGGAGGATTGGGCAATTAAAAACCATAAGAACGTTTATGATTCTTTTGATCACGCGGAACATTTCAATCTATTGATGAATTCGAATGAAATTTCTTTCCGGATCGTAAAGAAAAAAGGGAATAAGGAAGAGCTTTGCAGGTATTTTGAGACGGGAAATTATCCTTGTGGTTTGGGAACCTATCTTACTCAGAAAGGACATATCATCCGCGGAATTGGAATCGTAGAATCCAGTGAAGGTAAAAAATATTTAAAAGTTTCAGATCCATTCGGAGTCGGACCTCGATATATCGATCCTTACGGGCACTTGATTCAATACGATCTGGATGAATTGTTTGACCTCGGTGTTCCAAGCATTTTTTATTTAGAGAAAATATTCGAAAAAATTTGAACCTTAAGATGTGATGAGGACGGGTTCTGATTTGATCAAATCGTATCACGTCCACGTTTCCCGAAACGGATTTGGAATTTTATTCGTTCAAATACGATATCGATTCGCCCGTATCTTCCAGTCCAAGAATGATAAAGGAAGTCAACGGATTGTTCGAAGAGAAACGTATGGATTTCGCGCTCAGACAAAATAAGACCTTACCCTAACCGATTCTTCTTCTGATATTTTATTGAAAAAAAGATTCGTAAAATTCGACTTTGTCGAATGGAAACGGAAGTGCGAAATGGAATTTTAGAAAAATTGAATGCTTCTGAGATAAAAAAAGGCGATGATTTCTCATCGCCCTCTTAAATCAGATTTCTGATTTGTTTATTGTTGTGGAGCGGAAGCCGCAAAACGGAAGGTTACTCTTCTGTTTTTAGCATCTTTTGCATCCAAACCGGAAACAGGCTCAGAAGAACCAGCGCCTTTCGTGGTGATACGATTTGCAGGAATTCCTTGTTTGATCAGAGCTTGTTTTACTGCGTTTGCACGAAGTTCTGAATAAAAAATGTTACCTTTTTTGTCGCCTTCTGCTTGCTCGGGCCCTACCGCATCCGTATGTCCCGTAATTTCGAGAGCGTAGCTATCAGGAAGTTTTCCAAGACCTTCTTTGATCACTGGAGCGTTTACTTTTGACCACTCGCTAAAATCTCCAGCGTTTACATCCGCTTTCTTGTAGCTGAATCCTGGACGAGTCAGTCCGTCCGGGTATCTGAATTCTTTCAACTTTTCGTTCAAAGAATCCGCAATGGCTTCCGGAGAGTTTGCGTCCACACTTCTATTTGCTGCAGCGCCCTGCTCTTGTTGAGTCGGTTCCGGAGCAGGAGCTTCTTCTTTTTTTTCAGCGGAGGAGCAAAGAGTGAAAGAAAATGCAATTGCACCGAGCAGAATCAGATTCAAAATCTTTTTGACCATGTTTCTATCCTTCCTTAAGATCTAAGGGGTTTTGGGTTTCAGTGTGTCATATTAAGGCTTAGGAAGGAAAATGGAAACTGTTTTTTTAGAGTGCTAAAAACGCGTGCAGTAAAAATCTGGATCCTTTCCCCCATTCAATGAACTTAGAACTAAAAGCAGAGGTCACGGAAGAATTTTCTGGAAATCGTCTCGATCGATTTCTGAAACTCTCTTTAGGAGACGAAGTCTCCCGCGCATCCATTCAAAAATGGATAGAATCCGGTTATGTTCGGAATCAAGACGATAAGACTCAAGATAAGAGTTCTCTCAAGGTGAAAGAAGGGGATCTATTCTCCATCTCAGTTCCTCCAAGACCTCCATTGAATTTGGAACCGGTTTCTATGTCCTTGCCGGTAATTTTAGAAAGAGAGGATTTCCTCATCATTCATAAACCGGCGGGAATCGCCAGTCACAGTGGACCAGGAGATCGTTCTCCGAGTCTTGTGAACGGACTTCTCTATCACTTCAGGGATCTCTCTAAGGCTGGAGGAGAGGCCAGACCGGGAATCGTCCATCGTTTGGACAAACCAACGGAAGGATTGATTCTAATCGCAAAAAACGATCGAGCTCATGGAAGGTTATCCGAACTTTTTCGCAGAAGGGAAATCGAAAAAAAATACTACGCTTGGGTGCAAGGTCATCCTCCGGAAGAATCGGGAACGATCGATCTTCCGATTTCTCGTCATCCTGTGGAGAGACTTAAAATGACCATTTCTCCGAAGGGAAGACGATCCGTGACTCATTATAAAGTTCTAAAATATATCAATTCGAGAACCGGGCGAAAATTCAGCTTTGTGGAAGTTGGATTGGAAACGGGAAGAACTCATCAGATTCGGGTACATTTCCAAAGTCAAAGATGTCCTGTCGTCGGCGACCTATTGTATTCGAGAGCGGGCGCTCAGTTCGAATCTTACGGACTTCTTTTATTGTCTTTTTTCCTAAAATTTAAAGATCCGTTTACGGGAGAATTGATTGAAGCGACTCTTCCTTTGACCGAACGATTTCTTAGATTTGAGAAGAATGCTCCGATGATCTGACTTGTATCGTTTTCGGATCTTTTCTATCTTTCAAGACGGGAAACGATTCTCGGTATTCTAAAATCGATTTCTTTTCGGCTTTGTAGAATAGAATCGTTTCCAATTCTTCCCCCGCGTCCAGAAAATCTCCGTTAGGCGCCACCGCAAGAGAATGTCCGTTGTGATGAACACTTTTGTTGTAACCTGCGATTCCTATCCGATTGACCCCAAAAACGTAGGCCTGATTTTCAACGGCTCTAGTCTTGAGAATCAATTCCCAGTGATGAATTCTGGGAATCGGCCAGTTTGCGTGAATTGTGAAAATATCGGTCTCTCCAGCGACTCTTCGGAAGATTTCCGGAAATCGAATGTCATAACAGATAAACGGAGTGATTCGAAAGCCGTTTAGATCGTAGCTTAGAATTTCGGAACCGGAAGAATAATGTCTGTCTTCTCCGCCGAAAGTAAAAGGATGTATTTTAGAATATCTTAATACAATGTCGCCGTCGGGTTTTACGACGCTGACCGTGTTGAAGGGTTTTCCTTCCGGATTCTTTCGAATCCAACCCGCGCAGATATAGGCCTTCGTTTCTTCGGCGATTTTTTTTAGAAAGGTTTCGGTCGGGCCTCCGTCGAGTTCGGCGATTCTTTCCGAGCGCATCGTAAATCCCGTGGCAAAGGTTTCCGGAAGAAGAATCAAATCCGGTTTTTCTTCCTTCTTCTTATCCAGAGTGGAAAGAATTAGGTTTTGAACGTGATTATAGTTCGCGTCTTGATTTTCCCAAGAAAGATCGCACTGAACAAGCGCAACGTTCAATTCTCCTGGATTCATTTTTTCACCTTTTTATCACGGTTCAAATTTTATCATGCTTTCGAACAATCGGTTTTTTAGAAATTCTATGATATCTGGGTCGGATCGTAATTTCCGCAAAACCGAGATTCTCCCTTCCGTCGAGAGCGAACTCGACTGCGTTTAAAACTTCTTCCACGGAAAGAAACGAACCCGGATCCTCGTCCTTCCCAAAGTCAAGACGATCGTAAAATTCAGTATCGACGATATCCGGATTGATACTTACTAATTTGACTCCCGATTTTCGAATCTCTTCAAACAAATTCAAACCGAAATGCCTGAGTCCAGCCTTGGTTCCAGCATACGCGGCGCCTCTCAGAGATTCTTTGACTGCGGCAATGGAATGAATTTGAAAAATCCAACCTTCATTCTTCTTAAGATCTCTTAACAACAATTTGGTGATAAGAATGGGGGAAACAAAATTCACAAGAAGCATTTGTTCCAATTCTTCGATCGGAATTTCTTCGTGAGGAGAGAAATTTCCGAAGCCTGCGTTGTTCACAAGAATTTTCAATGCGGGTTCTTCTTTGAGAAGTTCGGGAAGTCGAATCACTTCCTTGGTTTGGGAAAGATCCATTCGAATATGACGATACAAAGAAGAATCCTTTAAAAGAAGCGAATTCGGTTGTGATCTTGCAATTCCTATAACTCGATATCCTTTGGAGATTAAGAATTCTGAAATCGTTTGTCCGATTCCTTTCGAAGAGCCGGTGACAACTGCGGAGAAGCCGTTCGATTTTGAAGTTTCAGTCATTTCGATTCCATCTCGCTTGCAACCAACCTATGAATTTTTTCTTTGGAAACAAATCGAACCAATTCTTTTTCAACCTCTGCGAACATTTCATTTTCTAATTCTTCCGGATACGACTTGATAGAATCGTGAGTTTCCATCGGTAAATAATATAAATAAGAATCGGGTCTTCTCTTTTTAGAATTTTTAAAGTAATCTGAATTCATTCGAAAAACTCCAAGGCTGATTTCTCTCAAACGATTTCCGTCGATTTCTTCAAAGATTTTCTGAACAAATTCAGAATAAACTTTTTTCCAATCCGGAATCCCCAGAATCGGATCCAAACAAAGACGAACCTGCCAACCTGCGTCCAGGGCTTCTTTGATGTTTTTCAATCGCGAGGAAAGCCTTGGAGTCAAAGGTTCGTGTTCGGTTATTACGGATTCCGGAGAAAGAGTCCATGCGAGAATGATATTCTCCGTCGCTTTTAAATGGGAAATCGATTTGAAGTTCGCGCTTTTGGTTCTCAATTCTAAGATCAGATCCGGATTTGAATTTGCGAATAAAATCCATTCTTTACAATATCCTAATGTACTTTCCAAGGCCAAAAGGTCGGTATCATAGGAGATGCACAGATAAAGAGGTTTGGATAATTTCAGTTGTTCCTTGGTTTCCTGAATATAATCTTCGTTGTTTACAAAGACCACCAAGTTTGCGGAAGGATACATTCCTTGGAGATAACAATAGGAACAGTTGTAAAGACAGTTTAGAACCAGAGCGTTGTAATAGAAAAATTGATAACCGAAGTCAGGTGCTACGCCGGAGCCGGAATATAAAAACTGTTCTTTCCTTTTTGCCAGGATCAGTTTTGGGCTTCGTTTTTGAGTTTGAAAACTCTGAGAAGAAGGATTAAAAACTTCTTTGTAAGAATCGATCGGGATCACGATCGATTCCGGAAACTTGGAAAGAATTTCCTTCGTCTTTGGATGGTCCTTTGCGGATTCTTCCAGATAAATATGGGAAAAACGTTTAGGACTGATAAAATTGTCTGAGCGCATACAATCCTTTTTTTCCTTCTTCTCTCGTTTTTACTTTTTCCTTTTCAGGATGAAAGTTTTGATTTAAAAAAATAAACCCGTCTTCGGAAGAATTTCCGGTTCTAATTTTATAACCGAGCATCCAATCCTTCAATTGAATCGTTTCCGTCTCAGATAAACGAAAAAATTCGGTTAGTGACCGGAGGGTTTTCAATTCTTTCTCATCGAGAAAAACTATTTTTTCGGGAACAATCGGAATCGATAGGATGGAAAGAATGTCTGGAAGTGCGACTTGAATTTTTTCCGAGACGATATCGGTAAGATCAGAACCGGAAGAAGATTCTAATTTTGTAAAATGATCGGAAACCGTTTTTACGATCCGAATCTTATCGGAAGTAAAAAATTTCTTTGAGGCCTGAAAAAAACCGTAAGCTTCCATGTCGACTAACGTGTTTTTATGATCGGAAGATTCTTTTTCAAAAACGGGCTTGTCTACGGTTACAAGCTTCGATTCTTTTAGAGGGGATTTAAAAGGAATATCCGGATACGCGTTTTTTCCGGAACCCGAGTCGGTGACCTTGTGTATTAAAAAAGATTCTCCGATGGAGGCGTATTCTTTTGGAGAACCGCTGATTCCGAAATTAAAGATCCAAGACGATTCTTGAATCGTGTTTTCAAACCGACTTAACAAAAAAGAAGTCGCGATGGCCGAGGAAATTTTTCCGATTCCGGAAATGATTAGAGTGTATTTTTCATTTTGATAGATTGGAAACGCGGATTTTCCTCTGAGAATTTTGAGACCGAGAAATTCTATCAAAGGTTTTGCTTCCGGGAAAAGAGCTGTGGAAATAAAAATCATCTTTCTTTCTTGATACCTGGAAGCAGAATTTGGGACAAGAGAGAAATCACTTTCCGTCCGGAAAAGGAGCTTATTATGGATCTGATCGAAAAGGTAAAAAGAGAATTCTGGCCGAAATTAAAATCCGTTGTTTCCAAGATTCCGTTTACGGAAGATCTGGTAGCGCTTTATTATTCCATGATGGATCCTGAAACTCCTCTCAGAACCAAGCTCATCATCGCCGGAGCGCTAGCTTATTTTATTTCCCCCTTGGATGCAGTTCCGGATTTTATTCCCGGCGCGGGATTTCTGGATGACGCGGGAGTGATTGCCGCCGTACTGGCAAGTGTTCAATCCGCAATTCGTGCGGAGCATCGCGAAAGAGCGAGAAAGAAGCTGGAGATAGAATGAGCTTAGAAAACGAAATCAAAATCAGATACGAACATTTCCTCAACTTTGTTCCCAAGGTTATGGAATTTTTAGCAGAGACGCAGGAAGAGAGCGATCTTGGAATCGCCTACAAAGGAGAAATCGATTTAGTTACGAAGGCTGATAAAGGATCGGAGGAAAGAATCATTTCCGAGATTGAAAGAATGTTTCCTGCGGACAGCATTCTCGGCGAGGAAGGAACGGATAAAAAAGGGACTTCAATTTTCAAATGGATTATCGATCCGTTAGACGGAACCGTAAATTATTCGCATCGGCTTCCGTTGTATTGTCTTTGTATCGGTTTGGAAAATCAAGAAACGGGTGAAGTTGTGATGGGTATCGTTCCTTTTCCGGGCACCGGAGAAGTTTACCACGCGAGAAAAGGTTTCGGGGCGTTTAAGAATAAAAAGCAGATTCACGTTTCCAAAACGAAGGACCTAAAACAATCTCTTTTGTGTACTGGCTTTCCATACGATCGGGAAAAGAAGATCGATCGTTTGATGTTTTATTATAGAAATTTTTTACTCAAAACTCGAGGTGTGAGAAGAACGGGCTCCGCCGGTGTGGATCTTTGTTGGACTGCGGAAGGAAGGTTTGACGCTTTCTGGGAAGAAGGTCTCAAGCCTTGGGATGTGGCCGCGCCTTCCGTTATTCTCAGCGAAGCCGGCGGGAAATTATCGACGTATGACGGAAATATTTTTACTCCTTATATTCCTAATCTGGTGGCAAGTAACGGAGTCCTACACGAAAAGATGTTGGACGGAATGAGCGAGTATATTCATAATTTAACTTAGAACTTGACGATAAATTCTTAGGGATCGAAAAGATATATTATAGATTTATAATGTTGCGAAGGTGAAAAAGCTCGGAAGTTCGAAAAACATAGAATATGCGGTGTTTTCGTCTAAATATGACCTTACGTCCGAATCAATCTTTTTTAGAAACGATTTTGCCGGAACTACGATCACGAATGTGGAAATCACGAATCCAGGGGAACGGTTTAACTCTTACCGTGAACCCCGCTTATAGATCGAAAACAGTATATTATAAATTTTTAAATTTCTAAGAATGAGAAAAGGCAGAAGTTCGAAAACTTAGGAACGCCTTATTTTCTTCAAAATCGAACCTTACGTCCGGATCAAGCATTTTTAGAAACGATTTGGTCGGAATTACGCCACGGCAAAGTTTTCATCTTAAAAAACAAATGGACTTTTCGTATCAAATTCCGGCGTATTTTTTTTGAATGGTCTTTTCTATCAAACGAAGTAGTTTTTCCCGAACGATTTCGGCGTTGAAGTTTTGTTCGACGTAACGTTTTCCGTTCTTTCCCATTTCTAACGCATCCGTCGGATGCTCGAGTATATAATTTACGGTCGCAGAGAAACTTTTTTTATCCGAGTAAAAAAGACCGCCGTTGCTCCTTAGACAATGACCTTTTAGAACTTCCGATTTTCCGTTTACAAGCACCGGTCTTTCGGCCAACCAGGCCTCCATCAAAACGATGGAAAAACTTTCCATAGGAGAGGAATTGATCAGACAAGCGCAATTTTGAAGAAGTTCGATCTTTCTTTTCTCCTCCACAAAACCTAAAAATTCTACATTCGGATTTTCTAATATTTTAGTCGGAATTTTCGAAGCGATTTTTCCCACAATTTTGAGTTTATGCGGAAGTTCCGAATTCTTCTTCCATTCTAAAAACCATTCGGCCATTTCCAAAAAACCTTTTCCTAAATCCACACGGCCTACATATAATAAAAACGGCTCTTGTTTTCCGTAATTCGAATCTTTTTCTTTCGAAAAACTCTCCGAAACGGATGCGAAAGTATTCTTATCCAGATTCAAGTTCATCCCGGTGATCGAGTACGTGCTCGGGGTAAATCCGAGAATGTTTCGAAAGACTTCCAATTCTTCAGGAGTATTAAAAGAATAAGAACTCAAATCGGTGAGAACTTCCTTGTAAATCGGAAGATATGCGGGAGCTTCGTCGTGAAATGTCGGAATGATAATCGATTTTTCCGCGACCAAAGGAGATCCAAAAACGAGAGGATAATAGAGATAACTCACGAAAAAAAAGACTTCGAACTCGCTTTTTCTGGATTCGATAAATTGAATCATTTCGGGAACATAGGGGCCTTGTTCCTCGATCCAGTGATTTACACTTTCCCGATTTTGAAGAGAAGGTTCTTCTAAAATTTTTTTGGAGAAACGGTTGAACTTGTCGATGTTCCTGCTCTTTTCAACCGTAAACTGAAAAATTTTATACGTTCCTCCGAGAGAGGAAGTTCTTTCTTCGACACGGATCGGTTTAGTAAGGTGATTTGTTTCCTGGAAAGTTTGACTTCCTTGAACGGGAATCGAGTTTTTCCAAGAGACGTAGTCGAGGCTTCGAGTCGTTAAAACTGTGATTTCGTAATCCTTTGCCAATAACTCCACGAATTGAAAGATCAGTTTTTCGGATCCTCCCGAAACTTGGTTCGAAAAGATGGGGGAAACGACTGCGATTTTTTTAAGAGAGGTTTTCAATCGCTTTCCTAAGGACGGATTTCGATTCTACGTTCTTAAATGCTTCCAAACGCAAATCTTGTCCGTTTAGAATTCGGTTCTTAAAATCCGAATTTGTCAAAATTTTATTGAGTAACACAGCCAAATCCGAAAACTTCTTTTTCTTAAAAAGAATTCCCGCTCCGTTTAATGTTTCCGGGACCGCACCTCCCGCGTATGCGAGAATCGGAATTTTATGAACCATCGCCTCGATCAAGGGAACACAAAATCCTTCGTGCTCACTCATGGAAACAAAAACGTCGGCTTCTTGGTAGAGATGATTCAGCTCGTTGTCCGAAAGAAATCCCGTGATCAAAACGTTCTTTCTTAAATCGTAAAAGTCCAACATTCTTTCCAATTCCTCCCTATAAAGAAAAAGTTCTCTGGAACTAAATCCAGCGAGGTAGAATTGAAACTGATCCGAATATAAAGTTTTGTAAGCGTGTGCGAGCCGGATCAAATCGTCTTGTCTTTTGTTCGGTGTGATTCTTCCCACAAAAAGAATTTTTTTGATCGGAGTTACGGGCTTTTCAGCTTTTGGGATCGACTGGGATAGCTGATATGTGATCGGAAGAATTCCCACGTTCTGAAAGCCTAATTCTTGCAGCTCCGCTTGATTGAATTTGGAAACAGCGAAGACAAGGTCGAATCGATCCTTCATCTCTTTGAGTTCCTCTCTGCCTTTTTTCAGGAGATAACTCATCTTGAGATCGTAGGATTCGAAAAAATGATGCGGGGTGACATTATGATAAATTAGAATTCTCGGGGACCGGAAACTTCTCAGAAAATCGAAAACTCCCGAATGAATCGAGTGGTGATAGAATAATATATCCTTCGAGGACTTTTTGTAAGTTTTATATTTTTTTACAAATGGAAGTTTGGATGCCCCTATATTTTCGGAATAAATGTCGCCTTTATATTCTAATTCTCTTAAGTAGTTGCGGATCTCCAGCATCTCATTACTGATCGCATCTCCCGGATTGAAACCCGCCGAAAATTGTTGAACGGATCTCATACCAATATCCGCTCTTTAAAAAGATTTTCAAAAGAAAAACGATTGTATTCTTCGATGACGGTTTTTTCGGTTTGAGATATCCGTTCTCTTAAGTCTCTTTTTTCGATGAGGTGATCTATCAACCCGGCCAAAAAAGTCATGGATTCGAAGGATTTATTTTTAAAAAGAATTCCTCCGTTTTTCATCGTTTCCGGTGTCGCTCCCGCAGAATAGGAAATCACGGGAACTCCGGCGCCGAAAGCCTCCAAAACCGGAATGTTGAATCCTTCGTGCTCGCTCATACAAACGTAAAGATCCATCGAGTTTAGAAACGATTCCATTTCCTCGTCGTTCGCGTTTAAGCGAATTTGAACATGTCCAGTCAAACGTTTCTGTAAAACGAGCTTTTTAAGAAAAATATAATATTCTTTGAAGACGGGAGGAACGTTTCCGCAGATCAAAAGTTGGACGTTTTGTCTAAATTTGAGAATCGAAGGAAGAAGTTCTAAAAGGTCTTCCATTTTTTTGTTCGGAGAAATTCTTCCGATAAAACCGATCGTAAATTCTCTTTTGTCCTTCGGAAACGTTTCTCTGATTTTGTACTTCCTCACGATCGGCAATATGAGCTGATTTTCGATTCCCAAAGATCGTAAAAACTCTGCGTTGAATTCCGAAGAGGGTAAAAACAGATCGGTTTCATTTTTGAGAGAATACAATTCTAAAAGGGAACGTTTTTCCTCCAATTGAAGCGTATTATAAATTTCGGGACTTACAAAATTCTTAAAATAGGCAACAGGAGTAAAACTCTGATAGCGGATGATCTTTTTTCCGGGAAGATCGCGAAACCAATCGAGAGGATATCCACATCCTCCGTAGTTTAGAATGTGAACGTCTTCCCGTTTGAATTCCTGCCCGATAGGATGAACTTGGATTTCATAGTTTTCTTTCGATAGGTTCTTAAGACAAAAAATCGAATTCGGGATTTCTAATGTTTTCAGCACGTTGGAAATACCTTTGATATCGTTTCCGATTCCGTCTCCGTCCCGGAACTCTGTAACGTGCTGATAGACTTTCATTTTCTAAACGATAGAATTGTGAATCCGTCTTCCGATTTTTTTTCTATGATGTTTCTAAAACCTAATTGTTTCAGATAGTCTCGAATTAACGGTTCCTGGATTCTTGTGAGTCTCAGAGGCAAAAACGGAGAAGGATAATTCGAATTTTCATTGGAGAATCGAAAACGGATCTCCGTTCCGGAAGAAGCGCTGCGGCTCAAGGAACGAAGCGCCTTTTCTATCAACCAATGCGGATGAATCGAAAGGTTCTCGGATATTATAATTTTAGAATATTGTAAACAGTTTTTGGGAATGGAGCCCGGTTCTTCCAGTTTGATTTTTGTTGTAATCGAAGTGCGGATGAATTCTTCGCAGGAACGGTTCCAGGTTACGGATTCGAACTGAGCCCCTATCTTCAAAAGTTGTTTTAGAATTTTGCCCCAACCAGGTGAAAGAACCAAAACGTTTTCGGAAGGTTCGATCGATTCCAACAAAAAAGTTTCACTTTCTTCGATCGTGTCTTCTGAATAGAGATTTTCATTCGCCCACAGAAACTCTGGTCTCACTTCTTTTCCAATGGCTTGATTCCATTCTAAAAATTCCGAATAAAAGGATTCCATCTTCCGTTTTAAATTTTGATTCTCGGACCGGATCAAAATCAATTCGTGTAGGACGCTGTAAAAGGCTCGAGTTCTGTTTTCGGAAAGTTTTTTATCTAAGAAGGAATAAAATTCCGCAAAACGGATCAACAACCATTTCAAAGGTCCGCGTACAAACCAAAGTTTTGGATTGGAAAATTTGGGTGCGGCAATTCCTTTTTCAAAAAGATGTGCGATTTCAGCCGGATCAAAATCTCGATAACCTTCCGGACTGGGAGGTGAGAATTTCCAATGAGTGAGTTTGTCGATGTCTTCCTTTGTGGAAGGATTTTTTTTGAGTTTGGATTCTATTTCTTCCATAATTTCCCGGACGTTGATCCGGGAATCTCTGATTTCGAATAGTTCCTGAAATTTATCTTCCATGCGCAAAGGGAGAGAGAATTTTATTCGATTGTTTTTTATTCATTTTCTAAAACAACAGTATTTTTACGGAAAAGCAAGAATTCTATGAAATGCCTTATTACAGGAGCGGCTGGGTTTGTAGGAGTTTACCTGCTGAAAGAGCTAAAGGATTCTTATTCGGAATTTTTAGGGATCGGAATTCTTCCTGGACCGAATGTGGAAGATGATCCCGAGCTTCCAAAAACGTATCGTTTTACAATTTGCGATATCCGGAACGGAGAAGAGGTTCGTAAAATCATCGAAGATTTTTCTCCGGACGCAGTCTTTCATCTAGCCGCACAACCCTTTGTTCCGCGATCTATTGAAGATCCGGGCGAGACACTCGAAATCAATGTCCACGGCACTTTGAATATTTTAGAAGCTCTTCGAGGTTTAAAAAAGAAAGTTCGTTTTGTTTATATCTCTTCTTCCGATATTTACGGAAATGTTTCCGAAAAGGATCTTCCCGTTTTGGAGTCGATAATTCCAGCACCGCTCAATCCTTATTCTTCCTCCAAATCCTGCGCCGAAATTTATTGCCTTCAATACCATCGTTGGAACCCGGAGATCGAAGTTGTGATCGCGAGACCTTTCAACCATACGGGGCCGAGACAAAGTTTGAACTTTGTGATTCCGAATTTTTGCGCTCAGGTTTGGAATTCCGCCAAACAATCGGAAGGCGAAAGGAAGATCTTGGTCGGAGATTTGACTTCTACTCGGGATTTTCTCGATGTGAGAGACGTTGTGCATGCTTATCGAGTTCTTTCCGAAAAAGGGCAACCGGGCGAAATCTACAATATTTGTTCCGGAAAGGAAGTTATCATTCGGGATGTTCTCGATCAAATTATAACCGTTTCCGAAAAACAGATTCCCGTTGAAGTGGATCCTTCCCGTTTCCGCACGGCGGAGATGAGACGTTTGTCTGGAAACAATCTCAAACTTCGGAAGTTAGGATGGACTCCGAAGTTCGGATTGGAAGATACGATTCGAGACGTTTATCGTTGGGTTGGAACTCAGATTTAATAAATTAGAAAATTCTTTTTTCCCGAGAGAAGTTTACTTTAACAAAACGATTCCCGTCTCCAAAAGATCACAGAAGATAATTTTTCCGTTCTGATTGCTTTCATAGACGAAGTCTTGAAAACTCTTAGAATTGTATTTCGAAATGTCTCCAACGATGAGAATTCGAATTTTATAATTGGAGGTTTTTTGTAAAATTTCTCCCGCAAAGCCTGTTTTTAAATCGAAAAAAGAATCTGGAAAACTGGAACGATTGAAAGCAAACGTGTCGGCTTTTGCGGAATAAACGAGTTCCAAAAAAGAATTCACATCCTGAATCTTAAGGTCTTCTTCATTGAAGAACAGGATCGTTCCCTTTGCCGTTTCGATTTCTTTCATGATTCTCCTTTTGGATTCGAGCTTCCGTCACCTTCGTCTCGCTCGATTCGATAAGCTAATTTTATAAATTCTATATTAGAAAAAAAAATTTCCAATTCGATAGAATATAAATTTGATTTTAAGATTTCTTTCGGTTCAATTTTTAAAGGACGGAGCCTTTCCAGGTTTTGATTCCGCTTCCCTCGATCGGAAAAGGATCCCCCAAATATTTCGGATTTGTCTTGAATAGATTCATATCGACCCAAGCCAAAGTGCGGGCGAAAAATTCACGGGATCGACTAAAAGGTCCGCTTGTGTAAATTCTTCTATCAGCTTCGAAGGCTTGGAACTTGAGTCCGATTTTATTTGCGAGAAACGCAGCCCTCGGCTGATAAACTCTCTGACTGACAAAGATCAGGTCCTTAACCTGAAAAATTTCCTTCGCGCGGACCAAGGTGTCTAACGTTCGAAAGCCGGCGTGATCCACGAATATATCCTTTTCATTTACTTCGTTTTTAAGAATGTAGAGAAGCATGGGTTTTACTTCGTTATAATAAATCGAGCCGTTGTCGCCGGAGAGAAGAATTTTGCGGACCTTTCCCTGGTGATACAATTCCAGAGCGCAATCCAATCGATCTTTTAGAACGGGAGAAGGTTCATTTTTGTAAACCGAGGCGCCCGGTACGACCGCGACTGTCGCCGGTTTGGCGGATCTGTGATTCTGGAATTTTTCGGCGTGAAGATACGATTCTTCGAAACTGAAATCGATGGCGATCGGCGCGGCAATCAGAAGAAATAGAACGAACCCGGACCAGACATAAAATTTAGGGTTTTTAAAGAATTTTAAGCGAAACACGGAGTTGCAATCCGTCAAAATCAGGATTGTTTTTTTAGTCCCTTACAAGCCAAATTCAAGTGTGAAACCCCTTTTTTTCTTTTCAAAGGATGGGAACCGGTAAAAAATTTCGAAACAGGAAACTAACCTTCGGGCTACGGGTCTTATAATTTGAGCAAATACCTCATGAATCTCCTGAATTCAATTGTCAGAATGACCGTCGCCGGTTGCTTTCTTGCGCCGGCGGTTATTTTTTCCCAAGAACTGATGGGGCTTCGGTCCGGAACGGATTCCAACACTCCGGCTCCGGTTCGTCAATTGGCGCCGATTCGCCAGTTAAGAAGTTTTGGATTGGTCTTCGGAAATGTGGATACGGTCCGTGAAAGGTTTGCTCTTTCGGAACAACAGTTGGATGAGATCTCGAGAATCAACGAGAAACACAAACAAGCGCATTTTCGATGGCTTCAGAAAATTTCTCCGATCGAAATCGAACTCGAGGGGCTTTTGATGGAGCCTAACGTCGACTTAACGAAGATCAGAAAACTTTTGATCGAAATCGGGAGATATACGACCGAAATTAGAATCAATCAGATTTCTCATCGTCTTGCTATTGAAAAAATACTTACCAGGGACCAAAAGTCCAAAATCAAAGAGCCTTCTACTCGCCAAGAAAACGGATTCCCCGTGAATCTTTTTTCTCCGGAAAGAATTATACTACCAATACAGGGAATCCTACACTGAGGTATTCATGGACCAGAAAGAATTTACCGAACTGATCGATTCGACAAAACATATCGTATTGTCTGCGATTAAGAAAAATTTATTCGAAGAATTTCACGACTCGATTGACGACGTAGTTCAGGAAACTTATTTTCGGGCTTACAAAAGTCTTTCCGCAAACAAGTTTCGCGGAGACTCTGCGGTGAGCACTTGGCTTTATACGATCGCAAGAAACGAATCTCTGAGAATGAATCAAAAACGTTCCAGACAAACCGCCCTTGCAAGCAGGCTGAAAGAAAAAGTCATCCAAGATCATTCCATTCAGGAAAAAGAAGCCGCTTCCGCGAGCTTTACCGATTTTGAATTGAAAGATCTTTTAGCGATGCTTCCATGGAAATATAAATCCGTGTTGAGTTTGGTCGGGGAAGGATACAAAGAACAGCAGATTGCGGAGAAACTCAGTATTCCGGAGGGAACGGTAAAGTCCAGAGCGTTCCGAGGAAAACAGATGTTAAAGAAAATATTCGTTGATAAGTGAGAGATAGGATAAAGACAGCATGAAATCGAACGGATTCGAAAAAGAAATTTCAGACAGGCTCTGTAGTAAGGTTTGGAGTTCTAAAATCTGTGATGGAGTTTATAAAAAGCGTAAATGGAAGATGATTCAATTGGCGTTGATCACATTCTTATCCGCTTTCTTTTCGAGTTCCATTGTATGGTTCTCCTTTTTTGAAACGGATGAAAACAGCATAGCTCGAAACGAGTTACATTCTTGGGTTCAGGAGCAAATTTACGGAACGGCCGTAGAAGCCGAATCCACGACGATGCCAGTTTCATTGGATGTGGATACTCTGATTGAGGCTTCCTTAGATCGAAGATAATTGCTAAGTCGAAAGAAATACGATCAAAGTTCGGATCTATTCCGATTATATTGGTTTCTTTTTGTATTGAAGTGTAGTTGACCTTCTGAAAGTTTTAGGAATTCAAATTCCTTTCAAAAATAAAAATCGAAAGTAATCTTAGAATTATGGAATTCTAAGATTACCAGTGTCTCGGCTGGAGTCCGGATTCTTCCGGAAAAAAATCAAACTTGGAGAATCCAATGTTTTCATTAAACTCCAGTCTTTCCCCAAAAAAAGACTCTCAAAAGATCGAATCCCCGCCGGGTTCTTACGGTTTCTTTGCACTGCGTCATCTTTATAGGATGCGTAGAGATATCATCGGATTCTTCCAAGACATGAAGAAAAAACACGGAGACGTGGTTTTGTTCGGAATTCGTAAAACGAGAATTTTTATGATTCAGAGTCCAGAAGACATCCGTCATGTTCTTCAGGAAAACAGCGCCAACTATCATAAGAGTGTCTTCTACGACGAATTGAAAAGAATTCTCGGAAAAGGGCTTTTAACTTCCGAAGGAGATTTCTGGAAAAAACAAAGAAGGCTGATTCAACCCGCGTTTCATCGTCAGCGAATATCAGAGTTTACTCATATAATGGCGGAAGAAACCCGAACCATTTTTCAGGAATGGGAATCCAGACAAAAAAACGGAACACTTGGGGTCGATCTTTCTGAAGAAATGATGAGACTTACATTTGCGATTGTGGGTAAGACCTTGTTTCGCTCCGACGTAAAAGAATATTCGGACATCATCGCAACGAATGTCGAAATCGCCATGCAGGAAGTCACCAAACGTTTGACGATGGTTTTTCCTCCTCCGATTCACTGGCCTCTTCCCGGAAATCGAAGATTACGAAACGCGATCGAATCCATGAACGAAGTTATCTACGAACTGATCGACCAGAGAAGAAAAAATCCTTCAAATGATTTGATTAGTATGCTTTTGGAAATCCAGGACGAAGAAACCGGTGAAAAGATGAGCGTCGAACAGGTGCGAGACGAAGCGATTACACTTCTTCTGGCGGGACATGAAACAACCGCAAACGCACTGACATGGGCCTTTTATCTTTTATCCAATCATCCGGATGTTTTTTCCAAACTCAAAGCGGAAGCGAAGAATGTTTTGGGAGAGAAGATTCCCTCTTTAGAAGACGTCGGATCTCTGACTTATTCAAGAATGGTTTTGGAAGAATCGATGCGGCTTTTTCCACCTGCCTGGACGGTCGAACGATCCGCGTTGGGTTGGGACGAGGTCGGTGGATACAAGGTTCCTCCCGGAACCAATGTTTCCATTTGTATCTACACGATTCACCGAGATCCGCGTTTCTGGAAAGAACCCGAAAAGTTTTGGCCGGAAAGATTCTCCGAAGAAAACTCAAAAGACAGACCGAAATATGCCTACATTCCGTTTGGTGGTGGTCCGAGAATTTGTATCGGAAACGTATTTGCGATGACGGAAGGAATTCTCATTCTAAGTATGATCGCCAGAAAATACGATTTAAGGCCGGTTCCCGGTCATAAAGTCGAATTGGAACCTTTAGTCACATTAAGACCAAAACACGGAATGTGGATGGATTTGGTTTCCACTTGACCTATACTTCCCCGGAATAGACTCTTTATCTGGAGTCTATTCCCATGGAAAAGGAAATCCGCAAACGACTGGATCAGGTAAAGGAAAAGGGTCATCAAAGACTCACAGTACTTTTGATCCCTCATGGATTCGATAAATCATTTCATTTTCAGATATCGGTTTTTACGATCTTCTTTTTATTCAGCCTTTTGGTTTCGATCTTAGGAATCGCGGTTTTCGGAATCGTAAAATATAACAATACAAGAAAACAAATCAACGCGCTTGCGCAGGTTTACGGTAAATACTTCGACGAATACATTGAATATTCCGAACAACTGGAAGGAGTTCAGGATGATTTCCTCGCTCTTACGGAAAGTTTGGAGGAAATTTATTCCCTTGTCGATGGAGAAAGGGACGAGATGCTCAAACTTCCGGACGAATCGGATATCGAATCGATCGCTCTCGCAGAATTAAAAACGGAAGAAGCCGCCGACAAAGATTTGATGTTGGGACGAAGTTATCTTTCCGAAATTTACGGCTATCGTACCGCGAGAGTTTATATGGATAAACAACGTCCCCTCATGGATAGTGTTTATGACTTTCTCAATTCAAGATATGATATCATGGATGCACTTCCTTTCGGAGAACCGCTTTATTCTTACAACTTAACTTCTTATTTCGGCACAAGACGTTCGCCTACAACGGGTTATATGGAATATCACGACGGGATCGATCTCGCAAACGTTCCCGGCACTCCCATCTATGCTACGGGTAACGGTAAAGTTCACAGAGTAATCTATTCCAATCGTGGTTACGGAAATCACATCGTGATACAACACGCAAACGGTTATTTTTCCCTTTTCGGACATTGTACGAGAATTTTCGTAAAAGACGGTCAACAGATTCGAAAAGGAAATTTGATTGCTACGGTCGGATCCACCGGAAACGTTACCGGCCCACACTTGCACTATGAAGTATGGCTTGGAGAATCCAATCGTACCGATCCGATGGAATTCCTGAAAGTTCCCGTCTATTAATCTCGATTCAAATTCGATATGGCTAAGAAAAAAGAGAACGCGGACAAATCTCTTTCGGAAAAAGAGGCTAAGAAAGAAATAGCCAGGTTGATGGAGGAAATCCGTCTTCATCAGCATTCTTATTATGTAAAAAATCACGCGACGATTTCCGATTTCGAATTCGATAAACTCTTTCGCCGATTGCAGGATCTCGAAGAACAATTCCCTCAACTGAAAGACCCGGCGAGCCCTACTTTGGTTGTGGGATCCGATTTGGATAAGGATTTTGAAAAATTCCAACACAAACTTCCCGTTCTTTCTTTGATCAATACATATAACGACGATGAACTTTTGGATTGGGTCAATAAAACCGATCCGGAAGGCGTTTATTCCGTGGAATGGAAAATCGACGGAGCTTCGATAGTTCTCTATTATGAAAATGGAATATTGCAGAACGGCGTAACGCGCGGTTCCGGAGGAATCGGCGACGACGTAACGGACAATATAAGGACGATTCGAAATATCCCGCTTCGTTTACCAGATTCTACAAGTGTGTATTTGCGCGGAGAGGTTTTTATGACCTATAAAGACTTCGAAGAATTTAACGAACTCTCTTCCGGTAAATACGCAAATCCACGGAATCTCGCCGCAGGATCGATCAAACAAAAAAATTCTTCCGATACCGCAAAAAGACCGTTGAGAATTTTTACCTATGACGCGGCTTTTCCGAACCAGACAAAAAAACTGAAAACACATCAAGAAATTCTTTCTCAATTGGAAAAATTAAAATTTCCTTTGGCGCCGGATACTGTCTATGTGGCCGGCTCCAAGATCGCAAAGACGATCAAGGATTTTAAAAAGAAAAAGGAAAGCCTCGGTTTTCCGACCGATGGTCTCGTAATCAAGCTCAATGATATTTCGAAAAGGGATGCGTTGGGTTATACTTCCCATTCTCCGCGTTGGGCTCGCGCCTATAAATTCGACGCTGTGATGAAGGAAAGTAAAATCGTAGATATCACATACGCAGTCGGTCGCACGGGGAAGATTACGCCGAGGGCGGAAATCGAACCGGTAAGTCTTGGCGGAACTACTGTAACGTTTGCCACCTTACACAACCAAGACTATATCGACGAACTCGGGGTCGGGATCGGTGCGATCGTAAGGGTCGCCAAGCGAGGAGAGATTATTCCCGCAGTGGAAGAAGTCGTAACTCCAGGCAAAGACGTTTTTAAGATTCCCGATCGTTGTCCTTCCTGTAAAACGAAAACGATCAAGAAAGACGGTTTGGTGGATTTATTTTGTCCTAACTCCGATTGCCCGGATCGTGTGAAGAATGGAATCATCTTTTTCTGTCAAAGAAAGCAGATGGATATCGAAGGACTTGGAGACAAACAGATCGAGTTTTTATATGACCATGATTACCTACGTTCGATCGCGGATCTTTATGATCTTAAGAATCAGAAAGAAAAACTTACACAAGAGGAAGGTTTTGGGGAAAAGAGCGTAGCGATTATCTTAAAGGGAATCGAGGACTCCAAACAAAAGGACTTTCGTTTCGTTCTTCCTTCGATCGGTCTTCCGGAGATTGGTCATAAAGTGACCGAACTTTTGATCGAACACGGTGTCGACTCCATGGATCAAATCCTAAGTATTGCAAAAGAAACTGAGAAGATCGAATCGTTATTGGAAATCCCAGGAATCGGGCCTTCCACGGTTCAAGCGTTCGCAGAGAATTTTGTAGATAAGAGAATTCTAAAATTGATCGATAGGCTTAAAAAGGCCGGACTAAAGATGAAAGCCGATCCGGTTCAGGTCGCCGATCACCAGCCTTTTGCCGGTCAGTCTTGGTGTGTGACAGGGTCTTTTGAAAACTTTCAGCCGAGAGATAAGGCGATGGATTTGATTGTTTACTACGGAGGAAGAAAAGTAAGCGCTGTGAGTTCCAAAACGACCCATCTTTTGGCCGGTCCAGGGGCCGGATCTAAATTAGAAAAAGCGAATGAACTAGGAATCGCCGTCTTTGATGAAAATCAGTTTCTTGATCTGCTAAAATCGGAAGGAATCGATTTTAGAAATTCGATTTAATTCGGTTCCATTTTTTCGTCGATTTCATGGTTCGTGGTCATACATAAAATAGAATTCTTTCTCGTATCAGTTTTCTTCTGATTTTACACTTATATCTTATCTCACTGGCCTTCGGGACTATTAAGATCCTCTTTTGAAACGTCGTTTTTCCAAAGGAGAATTCAGAGTAAAGAATCAACCCGATTCCACATTCTGAATTTGTAAGTTTTGTTTCTTTAAAATAAATTGAATTCTTTCCAATAGGATTTCGCCGCTAATTGGCATTCTATTTCTTTCTAAGAATTGATCTTCTACTTTTCTAAGATTCTTTTTTAATTGTTAGAAAACCTACAAAAGTTGGTTTTGTACTTGAATCGAGCTATGGTCTTTTGTTAAAAAATGAACATTCGTTTATTTTATTTCAATTTATTCGGACTTCACAAAAAGAACTTGATACGTTGACTTCGATTTCTATTCTTTCTGCCGGAAGCGGATATTCTTTTTTTGAGGGGAATGATTTTGAAAACTGAATCTAAATATTTATACGATTTACTGGAAAGTACGGCCCAACGTTTTCCGAATAAAGAAACTTTTTGTAAAAGAACTCCAAACGGAATTCAAGGAAGAAGTTTTTCCATTCTCAAAAATCAAGTCGATGAATTGACGGCCGGTCTTATCGCAGAAGGTATAACGAAGGAAGATAAGATCGTCTATCTTTGCGATTCAAGCGTGAACTGGTTTGTTGCGGATCTAGCGATCATCAGCTCCGGCGCGGTTTGTGTTCCGAGAGGAACGGATGTCGTTGACGAAGATATTCTCTATATCGTAAATCATTCCGAAAGCAGATATGCCTTGGTTCAGAAGGATAAAGACAAAGCTCGACTGATACAACTCGCTTCTCAAATTCCAGGAATCAAAAAGGTTTTTGTTTTAGAGGATGATAACGGAGAACTGAAGTCCGGATCCGATAGTGTTTTGAGTTTGATTCAATCCGGAAGAGATTATCTGAAAAGTCATCCGAATGCGATCCGCGATCGTTTGAAGGAAAAGTCTCCCGATGAACTTGCAACCCTGATTTACACCTCCGGAACTACAGGGGCGCCCAAAGGTGTGATGCTCAATCAGACCGGTTGGATTTCAGCGATTGAAAAAGTTGTCCGATTTGCTGGGCTGACTTCAGAGGATTCGGGCGTAAGTTTGCTTCCTCCTTGGCACGCTTTCGAACGTGCGATCGAATATTGTACCGTAGCGCTCGGTGTTACATTCTTAATTTCTAATATTACGTCTTTGAAGGAAGACCTCCGGGATTTCCGTCCGACTTTATTCCCATCCGTTCCTAGAATTTGGGAATCCCTTTACAACGGAATTATGGCGAAGGTTTCCAAAGAATCCCCTTTGAAAAGAGCTTTGTTTCACTTCTTCTTAAAAGTTGGAATGATCTGGTCGCTTAACAAATCGATCCTTTTCGGATACGACTTCCAAATCGAAAGACCGAAGTTTTTTAGCGATATAACGAGAAGGCTCGTTGCCTTTTTCAAACTCACGTTTTTGTCTCCGCTCAAACTTTTCGCCATTGTCATCTTTTCCTCCGTTCATAAGGCGTTGGGAGGAAGGTTGCGGGTCTCCGTATCGGCGGGGAGCGCTCTTCCAAGCGTCGTCGATAAATTCTTATCCGCGATAGGTCTGATCGTACTCGAAGGTTATGGAATGACGGAAACTTCCGCCGTTACCTCGATCCGGAATCCGAAAAAACCGTCCTCGGGCACGGTCGGTATTCCCGTCGAAGGTTATGAGTATCGATTGAAGGACGAATCCGGAAATCCGATTCCAAAAGGAAGTGTGAAAAAGGGGACTCTCTGGCTCAAGTCCAAGCAGATTCTTATGGGATATTACAAACGTCCCGAACTCAACGAAGTCGTTTTCGACAAAGACGGTTTTTTCGATACGGGCGACATCATGCGCGTGAATTATCGCGGAGAATTATCTTTTGCCGGAAGAGCGAAAGATACGATCGTGCTTGCGGGAGGAGAGAACATAGAGCCGGTTCCCATCGAAGATCAACTTCTCAATTCTCCATTTATCAATCAGGTCATGGTGACCGGCCATGAAAACAAACATCTTGTTGTTTTAATTGTGCCTGATTTTGATAGAATGAAAACCGAGATAGAAGGGATTCCGGAAGATCCTACTCAGTGGAATCAGAATTCGAAGGTCCGAGAAGTTTTTAAGAAAGAAATTTCAACGAGAATTTCTCGCAAAAGCGGATTTAAAGCTTTCGAATTGATTCCACAAAACGCTTTTTACGTGGTTCCTCGACCTTTTGATCCGGACAAAGAAATGACTCGAACCTTAAAAATGAAACGAAATGAAATATTAGAGAATTTTAAAAAAGAAATATTGGAGTTAACTAAGTAACATGTTGTTTTTAAACCCTTATTTAGAAAGTGAAGATAGAGATTTTTATATTACTGTAAAGGAATTTGCAAAAGAAAGAGCGCTTCCTACCGTGGAACAGAGAGACGAAGATTGCACTTGGGATAGCGAACTCTGGAAAGAAATGGGAAGTATGGGTTTGCTCGGAATTCCTCTTCCGGAACAATACGGAGGACAAGGAGGAACTTGTTTCCAGTGTTGTT
The DNA here is from genome assembly GCF_016919175.1 of Leptospira ainlahdjerensis. Lineage (GTDB taxonomy): Bacteria > Spirochaetota > Leptospiria > Leptospirales > Leptospiraceae > Leptospira > Leptospira ainlahdjerensis. The sequence continues at coordinate 49,979 of NZ_JAFFPU010000035.1, forward strand.
TGGCGCAAGAAGCGTTTAACGCTGGTTCGCTGGACTCGGGCTTCGGTCTTTCTTGGGGCGCTCATATGATCATCGGCACCCTCCCGATTCTTTTTCAAGGAACGGACGCTCAGAAAGATAAGTATTTGCCGAAACTTGCCTCCGGTGAATGGATAGCCGGTCTTGGTTTGACGGAACCCGATTCGGGATCCGATGCGGCGGGTATGAGAACGTTCGCGGAAAAAACGCAAGGCGGCTTTATTCTTAACGGAAGCAAGATGTATATAACGAACGGTCCAATTGGTCAAGTGTTCATCGTAATGGCACGAACTACGAAATCTCGTGGGCCGATGGGCGTTTCTGCATTTATCGTAGAATCCAATTGGAAAGGATTTCGAGTTTCCAAAGTTTTAAAAAAATTAGGGCATAACACTTCCACGACTGCGGAACTTTCCTTCGAAGACATGTTCGTTCCCGAAGAGAATTTACTCGGTCCTCTTAATTCCGGTTTTTTAAGAATCGGAAAGGCCACCTTAGAGTGGGAACGAACCGTTCTTCTCGCGGCCTTGATGGGCGGAATGGAATATTCGATCGAGAGTTGTTTACAATACGCTTGGAATCGTCATCAGTTCGGTAAGCCGATCCTTTCCTTTTTTGCGATGAAAGAAAAAATCGCAAGGACTTGGGCATATCTCTGTGCGGCGAGAAGAGTGATTTACTTTGTTGCCAGAAAAAAAGATTCCGAACCCGATGTAAGTCTTCCTATGGAAAGCTCGATCGTAAAAGTTTACGCTTCCGAAGTTTGCGAAGAGGTCGCATCGGATGCGGTTCAAATTTTCGGCGGAATGGGGTATATGAGAGAAGTTCCTGTAAGCCGACTTTACAGAGACGTCAAACTTGGCACCATCGGTGGCGGCACCTCGGAAGTTCAAAGAAGTATCATTTCGGCAAGTTACGGCGGTTATGATAAATTTAAGAATATCATTGAAAGCGCAGTTTCCGAAAAAACAAGAATCGCTTCCGAGAAAAAAACAAAGGACACTCCTGTTGCAGATTTGATTGAGAAGCTGGATAAACTCGTTCAGGTAGTGGGTGAGAATCCGGAAAGAAAAAAAAGGCAACCTTTTGAATTCGGCTTCGCGGATCTTCTGACCCTCACGACCATTCTTAAATTGAGCGTCTGGGATTTGATGAACGATAGCAATCACTATAAGGTTGCGGATAAAGAAAGAGATATTCAAATTCTTGCATATTATTTGACGGCTCGTTACATCCGAGGAATTGGTTATCTCAAAGAATTGGATGAACAAGGCGTAGCGGATCTTTTAAAAACATTCGGAAAGTTGACCGTTCCCGAAAAAGAAATCGAACATTGTATCGAATTCTTAAAAGAGGGAATCCTCGGCGCAACTGCGGTTTCCGCATAAATAACGGAGAATTCTGAATGTATCAAAAAGGGAAATCCTACGAAGAAATCCAAGTCGGAGATAAGGCTAGTTTTTCGAAAACGATCACGGAAACTGATATCTATCTTTTTGCGGGCATCAGCGGCGACTTTAATCCGCTTCACGTGGACGAAGAATATGCAAAAACTACGATGTTCGGAACCAGAATCGCACACGGAGGGCTGGCAGCTTCTTTACTCGCTCCCGTTTTAGGCATGAAACTTCCGGGATTAGGAACCGTCGCATTGGAGACAGTAACAAAGTTTCGAAAGCCGGTTTATCCGGGTGATACGGTTACTTGTACGGTGGAAGTAAAATCAAAAGTCGAAAGACTAAAAATGGTGGAGATGAAAATTCTCTGGACCAACCAAAAAGGGGAAACGATTGGAAAAGGAGAATGTAAGGTTCTTCCGCCCGAATCGAATTCTTAATCTTAGAATGATTGAAAACAAATCCAAAAAGGCAAATTCATGAATCCTGTTTTGTTAGGTATTAGCGATTCGATCGCAGGCGATTTTTCGGAAGAATATAAAGATTGGTCCGGTGAAAAGAAAGTATTAGAACATTATAAAAAATCAATATCCGATCTTCTTCAATTTTTAGAGATGAAACCGGAGATTCTTCAGAGTAATTTAACGGATTTTGTAAGCATCGAACCTGCGTCTTTGGGAAAGTCCGGTTACGGACATAGCGTTCGAATCGCCAACGAACTTGGTTACACCGGTTTTCGTTCCCATTTGATCGATTTGGGTGGAGCGAGCGTAACGGGTGCCATCGGACAGGCAAGGATGATTCTTCAATCCGATCCGGAAGCGGTGGTTCTGGTCGCGGCCGCGGACATACCTAAATCGGCCTTCAAACAAGTTTCCGATTTGAAACGATTGAACGAAACCGTTTGTCATCCGATCTTCGAACTCAACTATGGCGCGACATTAATCGCAATGTACGGACTTCTTATGAAAAGAATGATGTTCGAACACGGCATCGTTCAAAGAGATCTGGAAGAGATCACCAGAAAATTCCGATCCAATGCTATCTCCAATCAAAGAGCGAGCGTTTATCAACAAGAGATTACCGAAAAACAAATCTCTCGTACGATTGCCGATCCGTATTCCACTCCTATGATCGCGATCGTAACCGATCATGGCTTTGCAACTTTACTCATGTCCGAAAAAAAAGCGAAGAAACTCCAAACACAAGGAAAGCTAAAAAAAGATTTGGATCCGATGTATCTCATCGGTGCAGGTCACGCGGCGCATTCCGAATATTTTATGCTCAAAGGCGACTTCACGACACCGGCGGGATTGGCCGGTGAAATCGCTTTCGCATCCGCCGGAATTCAAAGAGAAGATATCGATTACGCTTGGATCTATGATTGTTTTACAGGAATGGTTATTCTTCAGTCCTCCGAGTATTTTGGATTATCGAAGAAGGAAGTTGCAGAAACTCTAAAGAACGGGGAGTTGCAACTGAAGAATGGTAAAAAGATTAAGATCAATGAAATGGGCGGAATTTTAAATTATCAAGCTGCTATGTCTATGTCTGCGGCAACAGGACTCATTGATCTCGCGGCTCACTATGGATTGTATTCTCGAGAAGTTCCCAATATCAAAGTGACACGACCTGAAAAATCCCTCTTGGGTGGAAACGGAGGCGTGGATAGTATCAATTCTGTCGCGATCTTTTCTTCGAAACCTTCTAAACTGAAGGCAAAGTCAGTAAAACGTCCTAAACTTTTTTTAAATCAAAATGGCGCGAAAGAGAACGAGATAGGGACGGTTTTTTCTTCCACAACGGTCAACTTGAATCCCGGCTCCTTTACGAAAGCGCCTTATTCTTTGGCGATTGTAAAAATGAAATCGGGCAGATATGTGATGGTAAACGCATATAATAAGAATGGAGAACTCTTAAAAACGGATCAAACTCTGGAAATCGATCGTTCGAAATTAAAAATTGTAAATGAAAACGGCTTTTTAAAAGGAATTTTATCTTGAATTGAAAGAAATTTTCAAGATCATAAGTCAGTATATTTTCCAAGAATCTGCAAAGAAAAAACAGTCAAAAGGGTATTGTCCTTTGCGGATATCGAAAACGAAAAGCTAATTCTAAATTCAAATGCAATTGTGGAACTTTATTATTCAGATTTCCGGACTGGTTACTTTTTAGCATTCTTCAGATATATACTCGCTAATTCGAACCAAGGATGGATGGGAGAAGGTTCTCTCAGGAATGGATCGAACTATGCATATTAAGGCTGAGAATATTCAGACAGGCCAGATTCGAATCTTTAACGGCTCGGATTTGATCTTAATTCCGGATTCTTCCAATGAACAAAGCGGAACCATGTTCCTTCATGGAAGAAAGGTCGAGAATTGTCTGAATCTCCGAAAATATTCAACATTCTTCGTCGTTTCCGATTCTGTCTCTAAAACCGGGTTTCCGGATAAGATCAAATTGCAGGAATTCGGTCCCGACGGCTCCGTGATCGAAATTTCGGAAAGCAAAATGGACTGTTATCGCGTAATGGGAATATTTTTGGAATAAGATTCACTTTCTGCTGGATTCGATCCAACATATAAATAGAATCCGTATCCACCATTCTTTTCCGAGGGGAATTCATCATGGTCCAAAAGAAAAAGACCAAAATCCAAAAAGCGGCTCCGAAAAAAAAACGAGCTCCTCTATCTTCCTCCGTAAAAAAAAACGATATCCGTCTTTCGGATATGGTAGATCTCGCCGCCGAGGAATTTGTGAAGACGATTGAAATTATGGCAAAGCTATCGTCCGGCAATCGGACAAAATTGAAAAATTCAATCAAGTCTGCGGCGAAACGGATTCTTCAAGGAAACTAAATTCTATCTGCGCTCTGCAATATTCATAAAAGCGATTTTGTTTTCAGCGTAGATTCGAGGGTTTATATTTTTAGAATTGATGCCGAATCTGAAAAAAGAAAGGAATTCTTTCGCCGTCCTTATCTGCTTCGTTGGTTTTTAATTCTCGCTTAAAAAGTGTGCCAAAATATATTTCTTTTTTTTAAAAGCAGTCAATTTATTTCCAAAAAATAAAGGTTCGAAAAAATCTTTTTGGAAAAAAATTTCCAAAAAGATTCGATTTTTTTTAGGAATCGTAGTCAACTGTAAGTATGGAAAACTTATTTCTGATCACCTTACTCTTCTTAATTCTATTCGAGCAGTATAAAACCAGGGTTTCCCGGGAACGAATTCCAATTCGTGCTCTTAAACAATACGTCCATCGTTAGTTTTTGAGTAATTTTGAACCGGGAATGTGTTTGTGCTCCCGGTTTTTCATTTTTTCAACCCGCCCTTTTTCCGAGTCTCCTTGTAGAACCGCTTCTTTAGAGAGTTGAAACATTCTTATTCCGCTAGAACCTTGTCCAAAGACCGAGGAAAGCATGTATAAGAAACCAATGACTCCGACCCGAGCCGTAGAAACTTTTATCCGCTCTAAAAAGAACCAGGAACCGATCTCAGACGAAGTCGTGATGGTCTTGGATTCTTTTAAAACCTGGAATGAAATCGAACTCACCGGACTTCTCAACGCTTCCTTTTATCAGCCGGAAGTTTTAAACGAATATCGATCCGAGGCCGCAATCCAAATTCTCCTCGAAAAATTTAAAAAAAGAATCGTGGATATCCCCATTCAATGAATCCATATCCTTACCTACAAGTCGAGAGGAACTGCAACGAGAATCGTTTTACTAGAAGGGGTTTTGTAGGAGTTCCTACGAGGGGATTTGTGCTTGCAAAATTATGATTCTGTGATAGAGGAAAATCTCCGGAATTTTTCCACCACCCGCCCCTCCACCCTAAATCAGGGTGGAGCGCGCGACTTTTACAGAAGCCTTGTCGTAGTTCCGACAAGTTTTTCTTAAGATTCACAACTTGTAGATAAGGTTATTCAATGAATCAGACGATGGAACCAAAAGTTATTTATCAAGAGGCCAATCCTTACGGAACCTTCACGGCGTTTTTAGAAGACGACGGAAGAACGGTTTATCTTTATCTTCAAGGAGAACAAAATCCCGAATTTGGAATCAAGTCGGTCTGGGTCTGCAATCGGGTCGAAGCTCCGGAGATCAGAAATCGAGAAGATCTTTCGGACGGATTCGCGCCTCTTCTTCTGAAAACGGAAGTACTCGAGTCTAGACCGCACGCTGCTTTGGAAGAGAAAGATATTTACTTTATCTGGACGGAAGAAGGCGACGGGGTCGCTCTATTTTACAAGGAGACGTTATACGCCTTTCTTCCTCCCTGGTCCGGAATCAAAGGATTTCACGGTTATTCGATTCATGCAAAAGTGGATTCTTTAACCGCTTATCCTCTGGGGAATTCTGAGTTCGGTGTAATTCCCGATCGGGTCCAAGCGTCTCGTAATTTTTGGGAAGCACGTTCCAAACAAGGGGCCTGGAAAGAAATTCAAGAGAAACGTCTTCACTTTTTAGAATCAAAACTCGGCAAACACGACAAATATTGGTCGGCGGATGGTGGAAAGTATCCTCAACTCGGGATCGTTCGTTTTCGTTCACCCAAAAATCCTGACCTATGGATTTATTCTACGATCGGAATGAGCGCTCAGAATATGCCCTCCGTGGAGCTTTTTCACAAGGATTACGAGGACTATGCACGTATAGAGCTGGTATTAGCCGTTAAAATCGGTTCTGAAGGTTTAGAAAGATCGGAATCGTGGGTTCCGCATCTCATCGGCGAGCTCATTCGTTTTCCATGGAATATGGCGAAATGGTTCGGTAACGGTCATACGATTTCCATGTCTCGTAAAGATCCGGAAGCGTTGTATCTCAATTTCACTTCGATTCTATTTCGAGATCTGGAAACATTTTCTTCCGATGCGGAAGCACCCGATTTAACCGGTTTGATTTCCGAAAATGGAAGGCAGATTCGATTCTTATCCTTGATACCGGTTGCGGAAGAAGAAAAAGAATACGCTCAGAAAGACGGAATTCAATCTTTCAATCAAACCTGGGATGAAAAAAAATTTCCTTGGTTTCACGACGCGGAAAGGCAATCACTCATCTAAAATGTTTTTTACGGAAGACATCATTCGTTCAATCAGACGTTATTCGAATCAGTCCGCATTTCTTTTAACTTTGATTTGTTTAGGACTGCTATGGATGATTCTTCCGCTATCTCTCTTATCCGAAAGTACAGATCCTCTTAGCGCAGAAGTTCAGGAAAAGATTTGGCAAGAGATTTATAATCAAGATTTTCATTCTTCTAAGAAGTTAATACAACTAGAACTGTCAAAGAGTGGTAAAAATGAGACAATACCTCTTCTTTCACTCTTGGAAATTTCATTAAACGGACTTCAGAGACACAAACAAGCGAATGAAACTCGCAAAAGAATCTTATCCATCTGGGAAAAAAAGTATAAGAAGTCTTTCTTAGATGAAAATTATCCGATCAATCTCGCAACCTGGACAAGAATGATCGTCGTAAAACCGGATTCTCTCTTGTTGGGAGCGGAATATTTTATTCCATATCCGATCAATGCGGGAAAGGACGGCTTTTATTATCATAAGTTTACCTTGTACAACCGCTTTTCAAGAAAGCCGACTCGATTTTTCAAACTAGAAAGATCTCCGGCTACCAATCAAGAATATCGTCTGTATGAGATCAATGCGGACGGCGAATCAAAACAAATCAAAGTTTACGGCGATATTATGCCCGAGATGAAGGATGAAATGATATTTCTTACCGGATTTTTAGGATTTTAAGCTGTTTTCAGCTCGAACGACGATCTAAAACGATCAATTTTGATGTGTATAAAAGAAAAAACCCGCTTCGAAAAGCGGGTTTTAAAGTTTCATCCCTTCTTAGAATGAAAGTGTGCTGCGAGATTACTTATTTCTTCTTCGCAACTTTCTTTTTAGCTGCTTTTTTCTTAGCAACTTTTTTCTTAGCTGCCTTCTTTGCTGCTTTCTTTTTTGCAACCATTGACTCTTCCTCCGTGTTACTAACATCAGTTCTGAATTTTGTTCAGTTCTAAATGCCGTGATTAGGGACATAATTAATCGATCAAGATAAAAATGTAAAGTGTTTTAATAAAATTTTACAATTTTTTTTAAAATTTATTTCTTATCATCATTTTTGATTCATGATGAAGGTTTATCATTCACTTCAACGCAGATAAAAGATATATCATCGCTTGGATCTTTGATTCCGCGAAAGTCTTGAATCGTTTTTAATACAAGATCAGCAAGATCTTGCGGATTCAAATGATGATTACTCTTCAGAAGATTTAAAAAATTCTCATCTCCGAAGATTTCTTCATTCTCATTGAACGTTTCAGTGATGCCATCAGTGAATAAAATTAATTTATCTCCTGGATAAATCGGTATCGTTAAGTGTTTATATTCGGTAGGTAAGACGCCGAGAACTCTTTGTGTCTCCGTTCTTAATTCTATTTTTCCGTTTTTTCGAATACAAATCGGCGAAGAGTGACCTGCGTTGATATATTTGAAGGATTCTTCTTGAGAATTGTATTCTCCGCAGATAAAAGTCATAAACTCGCTTCCTCGATACCGTTCGATGAGAAACGAGTTGATCACTTTGAAAATGGTGGATAAGTCCGATTTTTTGCGAATTTGATTCTGAATGATGCCTCTGATCGCACTTACAAGATATCCCGTTCCCAAACCGTGACCGGAAACGTCCCCTAAAGCCAACAACATGCGATTTGTATTCAATTTTTGAATGTCTAAGTAATCTCCGGAGATTCCAACCGCAGGAATCGAGAAGAATCCGATCTTTGTTCCCTTGATCGAGCCTCCTTCCGCCACGTGGAGAGTCTTATCAATGATCGCGGCCATATTGAGATCACGAACGATTCTCTTTTTTTCAACTTCTTCCGCTAATAACGCGTAGTTTTGCAGTAACATGGAGGCCATTCTCGTACATTCTTTCAGAAAATGGAGTTCTCCGAGATTAAAATTCCTTCGATTGTTCTTTTCACCCACAAGAAAGACTCCGAGCACTTCTTTCCCTTTCGAATAGTTGAAAATTGGATACGTTAGCTGAATTCCGGAGTTTTGCAAAAATTTATAGACCGACTCGCGAATGCCGAGTCCGTAAGCAAGATGTGTGGTTACCGTAACTTCGGTATTTGCTGCGAAATACTGCCAAATCTCCGAGTTGGAAGATATTCTAATAAAATTGATATTCCGTAGATCCGTTCTTGGAAATTTATCGGCGGGAATCAATACAAGGACTTTGCCGATGTCCAATGCTTCGGAAACTTTTCTCATAAGGCTGTTGATCGTTGCCCTCATTGAAATGGGAGCACTGATCATCGCCGAAACTTTTTCCAAAGCGGAATGCAGTTTTTGGTTTCTCTTAAAACTCCAAGTATCGACAAGATTGGAAAGTCTTCGGTTCAAAGAACTCAGTGTATAAATACTCACGGAAAGAAAAAGAATATTGAATTCTTCCAGATACTTGTCTGCGGCGATCGGATTGAATTTAAAAAACGCGCCCAATAGGAAAAGATATCCCCCGGCCAATATTAGTATCAGATACATCGACGTGAGCGAGGAACTGAACGCAATCTGAACGGGAACGATCGAATATGTGAACGTTCCATAAATGATTAAAACCGGAAAAATTAAAAAAGCGAAGAGGATCAGAGCCTTTGATAGATACGGCGAGATTAAGTCCGAAAATTCCACGGAGACAAAAGGAAGAATGGAGATCGCGCTGAAGGCGAGGATCAAGCTAAATTTTTTAAATAAACTCGGAAGAGGAAACAGATTTCGAATCGAATCTAAAATTAAAAAGAAAATACAGATCACGGAACAAAGAAGAATAAAATAGACTCCGTTGGTTGCTAAAATACTGAAAATATGAGGATCCGCTTTTTGAGACCTCCCCACAAAACCCGCTATCAAGGAAAATATGAGTTCGGGAGCGAACCAACGTGTCGGCAATTCCTTTCCTCGCAATCGAAAGGATATATTGAAAATCACGAAAGCCGTAAAATATAAAAAGAAGAAGAACAAGAAATGAAATTCGTGAAACCCGACGAGGAAAAAATTAAACAAACTCAAACAAGATAAGGATCCGAACAACAAGAGCATATAAAGATCTCTTGTATAAAAGAAAAACCAAATCGCTACGGAAAGGTAGATCAACGAAATTAAAATATCGCGGGTGAAATCCTTTAGTACTGAATAATCCGATTTTGGCGCGAGGATCACCGGAATCGTTTCGCTTACTCCCTTGTCGTAGACGTGAATCCCATTTTCGTAAGACTGTCCCGACTCCGCCATCTTTACCGCGATCTCCAATTCAAGAAGATCCACTTTTTTACCGAGGATTCCCGGAAATTCTTCGCTGCTTTGGATGATTGTTCCGTTCGGATAATAGTAAAAAGGCGGTCTTAAACTTTCCGATGAAGTCTGTAAAACTCCGACGAGTAACACGAAGCTGAGTAGTATTAGAGAAATAAAGAGTAGAAGAATATTTCTCACGTCGGAAACCTCAGATCGTAGAAAGAAATCATCGGTCGATTTTTCCAAGTTAGAATCAAGGGATCGTTTCCGATTTCCTCTTCGATTTCCCAACCGATCGACAAAAGGTTCTTACCAAAATTAGAATTCCTATGCACTTTGAAATTTTTTCCCGAACTTCTGAGAGAAATCGTACTTTCGGTTCTTCGAATCAGTCCGACTAAAAGATCATATTCTTCGTTCCAGGTAATTTCCTTTAAGTAGGATTCCACGAGATTCTTTATGTAATTCAAACTTTGAACGGATTTCGAAGTCCTTGCCGAATAAAGAATTCCTAATATGTAGCAAAGAACCAAAACTGAAACTTGATTTGTAACCCCTAATTTTAAAATTACAAAATACGTTTCTTCCCCATCCGCGTTTAAGAATTCGACGAGTTCTCCCGGTTCTCTGGAAAGAATTTCGGTTCGAATGTTTCCGATCATCGGAGGTTCGCCGGCTTCTAAGAATTTTCTGATCTTACCTGCGGTTTCCAATTCTTTTCTATACTTCTTATTTTCGGCGACTTGAGAAGAAAGAATATGATTGTGTACCGCGATTCCGCATTTTCCGGAAAGAAAACTTAGATCTTGGCGAACCGAGTCTTTTGGAATATTGGAAACTGCAAGAAAACCGAAAAGTGTCTCCCTATAAACGAACGGAAGGATGAAGTTCGCCCTTAGACTTACAAAGTCTTCGTTGATTTCGTGATTCTGATCCGGTTCCCCGATCATCGCTCCGTTCTTCTTATTTAAAATATACTTTAAAAGCTTGGCTTCCGGATTGATTCCGTCGTGGGTGATCACTTTTCTTTGTTTCTTTTTTGCGTACGTGTAAAGTTCGAAGGTTTTGAGATCGTTGTTGAGCAAGGCAAGTTTGCCGTAGTTGCTTTCCGTTAAACGGACTAAATCGGGGAATACGTTTTTGATCAATCCGTCGTGATCGAATCTTCTGTAAGCCATTCTGGAAGAACGAGGATCGTCGCTCAGATATTCCGAAATCAGAATTGATTTGAGTTTACCGCTGAGCTTTTCCTGAAGAGGGAATATAACAAAAACTGCAAATAGGAGCGTTGATAGAAAACTTACCTCCATATAATACTCGATCGCCGTGGGGATCACCGAAAGAATAAAAAAGTAGAGGCCGAGCGCGATAAGAATGGAGATTCCTTTTGCGAATAGGTTTATGATCCCGGAAATTAGATAGTAATCCGTTACAAGATAACGAAAGGCTTCTTTAAATCCGGGTTGGTTATTATCGTTATCAGGTAGTATAGTAAGCATTCTCTTCGATATATTTTTCAGTAAGATCGCAACCCCAGAATTTCATGGAAGTCGCTCCAACATTCAATACTACATTTAAGGAAATTTCAGTATTATTTTTTAAATATTCGGAAAGCTTTTTCAGAGTTTCAGGACTCGCTCCTTTTACCGGCAAAGATCCGAAATAAATTTCCAAATTTTCAAAAGGAATCGGCTCGTCAAAAACCTTACCGACCGCCATAACCAAACGTCCCCAGTTCGGATCTCCTCCGTAAATTGCGGTTTTTACCAATGGAGAATTGAGGATGGATTTTCCGATCTTTCTCGCTTGGCTTTCGTTTTTAGCGCCTGTGATTGAAAGTTCAATCAACTTGGTCGCTCCCTCTCCGTCGATTGCGATGAGTTTCGTAAGATCGGTGGAAATTTCCAAAAGGGCTTTTGAAAAATCATCAACGGAAGTTTCTCCCGCTAATCCGTTACAAAGTAAAGCCACCGTATCGGATGTCGAAGTATCGGAATCGATTGTTAGACAGTTGAAACTCTGATCGACCGATTTTTTTAACACGGAATAAAGATCGGTATTTTCCGGAAGGGAAACGTCGGAAAGGATATAACAAAGCATTGTCGCCATATTCGGTTCGATCATCCCGGCGCCTTTCGCGATCCCGTAAATAACCCCTTCTCCCGATTTCGTTTTAATTTTGCGGAAAGAAATTTTTTTTCGGGTGTCGGTCGTCATGATTGCTTCCGCAACTTCTTCTAGATTTCCGGGTTTCAAAAGTTCTTTTGCTTTTTTACAGGCGGGAAGAATGACTTCCATTTTGAGAGGAACTCCAATCACGCCTGTGGAAGAAGGAAGAACCAGTTTTTCCGAGACGCCGAGAGATTCTCCGATGAATTTGCAGATCTCTCTAGAGTTCTCAACACCTTTCTCGCCCGTTGCCACATTGGAATTTTTAGAATTGATCACAATTGCCTGAAGAAAACCGGACTGAATGTGTTCCTTTCCTACGATTACCGGCGCACCCGGAAAATTATTCTTCGTAAAAACTGCGGTCGCTTTACAAGGAACTTCCGAATAAATAACTCCGAAGTCTTTCGTAGTATCTTTGATTCCGATATTAATTCCAAAGGATGAAAAACCTTTAGGCATGGTCATTATAGGATCCCTCAACGTGTCTTTTGGGATCTATATTTGGAAAATTCTTCCCTGGGGAAAGAAGAATTCAGGAAACTTCGGCTTGATAACGGATCGGAATGGTAACTGAAAAAATAGTCCCACCTTCGGGATTGTCGAAAACTTTTACTGAACCGTGGTGAAGACGGACGATGTGTTTTACGATGGAAAGACCAAGTCCGGTTCCGCCTTCTTTTCGGGAACGGTTTTTATCCACGCGAAAGAATCTTTCGAAAATGCGGCTTTTGTCTTCATCTTGAATCCCGATTCCCTGATCGATGACTTGAAATTGAACCTGATCCGGTTTGACGGGAAGAATTTTGAGAGTGATCGTTTTTCCATCGGGGGAATAGGAAGACGCGTTCGATATCAGATTCAAAAGCATGTGTTCTAGAAGAACCCAGTCAGCAAAAATCATCAGAGGTTCGTTCATCTCGACTACGAATTTTTGACCTTTCGAAGAGATGACACCTTCCACGGTATAACTCAAATTTTCGACCAGAGATCTAAGCGAGAATTCTTCATCTCCCGAGATTTTCGTTTGATTTTCGATTCTTGTAATCGTTAGCATATCTTCTACGATCCGGACCATTCGATCGGTGTTTCTCGAAATCGCATCTAAGAATCGTTTCTCATGGCTTTCCGGAGATAATTTAAGACGATCGAGTAACGTTTCCGTATAACCCTTGATCGACGTGATCGGTGTTTTGAGCTCGTGAGACGCGTTCTGGACAAATTGTTCTCGTATGATATGAGATTGTTTTTCCTCGGTGATGTTTCGGATAACGCCTATGAACATCAAAACCTTACCGTTGGTTCTCAAGGGATACATTTTGATCGCGTAAAAGTTTTGTCCAAGGTCGATTTCCATTTTAGAATCGCCGGAACCTTTCAGATGAGAGTTTACGAATTCTAATAGTCTATGGTCCCGCGTTGCGTCGGCGACCTTTCTGGATCTGGAGTTAGGTTCTATCAAAGAACCGGGAACACTTTTGTTTTGAAAAAGAATGGATGAGTTTTCGGGATCGATCGCAAAAACTCCTTCTTTTAAATTCTGTAAAACCGAATCGAATTTTTCTTTTTCGATCGTAAGATCTACGAATTGATTCTTGAGTCTTGTTGACATCAAGTTTATGGAAGAAGCTAAATCCGCAAGTTCGCGAATGTCCGGCAGGGCAAGCTCCGAACCAAAGTCGCCTGCGTTGATATCCCCGGTCTTTTTTTCAATTCTGTCGAGAGGTTCCGAAACGCTTTTTGCGATCGAGTAGGACATATAAAACGTTCCAAACATCGCGAACAAGACGTAAAAAGAAAAAAGGAGAATTTTAAAATCGGGAGGAATGTATTTTTCCACAAAGAGGACTGCACCCGCCGCAACGAGAAGCACGAGGAGAAGCAACCAGTTGCTAAGGAGAAGTTTTGAAAATAAGCTACGCCTCATTGAATCTATAGCCGATTCCGCGGATAGTTTCGAGCCTTTCTTTTTCATCCCCGAGCTTATCGCGTAATCTTTTAATATTTACGTCGACTGCTCTGTCAGTTACGTAAATATCTTTTCCCCAAACTCGATCCAATAATTTATCTCTTGTAAAAGCGACGCCGGGATTGGTCATAAAAAGATTAAGAATTTTGTATTCGATCAGAGTTAGATCGACTTCCACATTGTTGATAAACGCTTTGTGAGCTTTTAGATTGAGAAAAATATTTCCGATCGTTATATTTCCTTCGAATTGTTCTTCTTCCTCGGAGTCCTTCGACCTCCTTAAAACGGAGCGAACTCTTGCAATCAATTCTCTTGTGCTAAAGGGTTTACGAACGTAATCGTCTGCGCCGAGTTCCAATCCGAGAACCGCTTCCGTTTCTCCGGATTTTGCGGTCACCATGATGATCGGCATGGAATATTTTTCTTTGATTCTTTTACACAAATCCATTCCGCCGATACCGGGAAGCATCAAATCGAGAATGACGAGGTCCGGAGTATTTTTTTCGAGCTTGGGAAGTACTTCCAATCCGTTTTGGCACGTGTCTACTTGGTAGCCGTTTTCCTCAAGATGGAATCGGATCAATTCGGCGATATCTTCCTCATCGTCTACAACGAGGACTTTTTGTCCCGGGTTCCCTGATTGGTTTTTCATGAGTCCTATTCTTTTTTGCCGGCTTTACAGTTTATCTTACAACTTGACTTTCGTTATCGAAAATTCTAAAGTTTTAAGATTCTGATCGATGTGAACAGATTGTCTATTTCTACCGGACAAAGTTTGTAGTTCTAATATTCCAGAAATTCGTTACAATTAGAATACGAAAAAATTACAAACTCCAGAAAATCGATTCTATTCAAAGAATTGGATGACAGAGAGAAAACAAAAGTTACTCTTTCTCACCCAATTGTGAATTTATCTTACGAATCAGAACTCTTTGACGGAAAATTGAAAATACCAAAAAACCTCCGAGCAACAAAGAACCGATGAGATAAACTTCGTTGAGACTCTTGAGTCTTTCCTGTTCTTCCTCGATCGCTTTGATCGCTTCCAGATGAGAAATCAGAAAGTAAAACTTATCGGCGTTTGCCCATTCTTTTTTGGATTCTTCTCTAATTTGGGTGATGAGGACCGCCGCGTCTTCTTTTTTCATCTTTTGGATCAGAGGAAAAACCTGGTCCAGTTCAGCATTTAGATATTCTCTTGCCCCCATTACGGGTTTGGAATCAGAAGATACTTTATCTGCGAAAACGGTCTGAATGGGATTGAATATCAGAAAGATAAAAAGCGTAAGGGTAGAAGTTTTTAAAGTGGTTGGGTTCATTCAAAAAAGCCTAATTTGTTTTTCCATTCTTTTGTGTATGGATTTCTATAATGGACAAGATAGATTCCCGCCAGTATGGCGAAAACACAAAAGAGAATGCTGCTCGTTACTAAAATCAGAGGCAATAACCCGGTTTCAATCAGAAATTCTTTGTCGATAAAGAAGAGAACCGAGAGGGGTGAAAATCCCAAAAGAAAAAGACCGAATAAGATAATCTTAATATGCCTCACCGGAATGATATGAAGCATCACTCTTCTTTTTAAGTCGGGAGGGACCGCTGTGTTTTCGGAAGCGTTTCCGTTTCCGGGTTCATCCTCAAAAAAATGGAGTCTTTCTTCGAGGTCGGCCGGAACCGGCTCAGGCGAGGAAAACTGGGAAGCTGAATTATTCTTGTTTTTCATTCTCTTCCTTACTCAACCAATCCCTCATGATTTCTTTTCCTCTGAAAATATAACTCTTCAGAGTGTTCATTTTCAAGTTTAATTTTTTTGAAATTTCTTTATAGGACATATTCTCGAAGTAGTGAAGTGCGATCGGTTTTCGATAAACGTCGGGCAGATTTTCCACAAGATTTCGTATCTTTTCGGAACTCTCCTGTTTTAAGAGTTTGTTCTCTTGTTCGGAGGCGATCTCTTTTTTTTTCTCCTTTTCGTTTTCCGCAAGGATCAGCGCATCCAAACCGGAGATTTCAGGGTGTTCCTTTCGATATCTTCGAATAATTTCATTTCGAGCGATCGTAAACAACCAAGTGGAGAATTGTGAACGTCCTTGAAAGGTGGATAAACTCTCAAAGGCTTTTAAAAAAATGTCTTGGGTGAAATCTTCGGCTTCTGTTTCGTTCCGAAAGGCTTTGATCGCTTGGGAATAGACCAACCCTTGATATCGGTTCATCAATTGTTCGAAAGAATTAAAATCCCCTTGTAGGACTTTTTGAATGCAATCCCAGTCTTCCGGTTTGCATAAGATGGGAAGATTTTCCCTCATCGAGAATATTTATAGTAGCAGAGTAATCCTAACCCGGTTCCGAGGGGAACGAGTCCGCCGAGCATTGCGAGCGATTGTCCTAATACGGAAATGAATCCGATGGAAAGGGCGATTCCAACGAAGGTGAGAATCAATCCTAAGAAAAAAGAATAGGTTCTAAGATCAAAGGACTCTTTTTTGTAAAGCCCAGCTTTGATGATCTCGATCCGTTGTCGATACCACCAATAAAAAACAAAAAACAACAAAGCGCATCCAAATACGATTCCAAAGATCGGCACCGAATAAAGTACAACTTTGTATTCTGATCCGGAGCTGGCGTTTTGATCCTGAAGGTGTTTCAGAATCAAATCCAGTGTTTGTAGTAATTTTGCTTTTTCTTCTGGGTTCATCTTACAATGGCTGATGTTGTTTTTCTATTTTCCGCTTTGGTCTTGAAGTAAGGAAATCTTTCTTCTATGCCGGGGCGATTGATCAGAGATTGATACCATTCTTCTTCTTGAAAACTTTCTTTTAAGAATGAGTTACGAATTTCCGTTTGAAATAAGTTCTTTAGTATTTTCATCGTTTTTTACCTCCTTATAAATTATGTCCGATTAAATTATCGGCAGATTCAAAAATTCCATCGAATAATTTACAACTTCTCGCCGGCTCGGATTTACATTCTACCGAAGAAGTGGAAACTTGTCTCTTTGCGACAGAATCCGTATCCACAATTTTCAGACGGAGATCTAGATGAAGAAAAAAAAGTCTTTTTAACTTTTTTTAGAGAATTTGCGAATCGGATCAAAAAAAGGAGGAAATCCTAAGTTTGGTTCGACTTGGGTCGGTTCACGATCGAATTTCGCGTGTTCTCGGAGGAAATTTACGATGATTCTTCCTGTGGCTCCCCAGAGTAATCCTTCTTCTAAGTCGAAATAATAGATTTCCAACTCTTTTGCGCCGGATCTTCGAATCCGAATCGAATAAAACGGAGACGTCTTCAACCGATTTAGATCCAATAGAATCGGTCGTTCTACTTCCTCAGGATTGGGGTTGAACCGAAACGTTCCCTTGTAACGCGCGATGAACGGGGAAATATGAAATCCCGTATGAGTATAAAGTCCCGGATATTCTCCCAAAACCTCGAGGACTGAACTCGATTCTCCCATTTCTTCTTCCCATTCTCGAAGCGCTGTTTCTAAAAGATTTTTATCATGAGAAGAATGAGCTCCTCCCGGAAACGAAATCTGTCCGGGGTGGGCTTTTAGATTGGAATTTCTTTTTTGAAGAATGATACCTTGAGTGTCGTCCGGTTTTTCATAAATCGGAAGTATGACCGAAGACGCTTTTGTGTTTTCTTCTCCATCTAAGGGTTGAGCCGGAATTCCGTTAAAACTTTCTTGGGGAATTGCAAGTTTGTTTTTCAGCGCCTGAAAATCGAATTTCATTTTGAAACTTCATTCAAAAAATTGAATTTTCCTTACACGAATTTTTTATTGATCGGAATCAATCCTTTGAGATTGGATTCGTAAGGAATGTTTTCCAAAGCGGCTAAGATCGAAGGCCCATAGTGCATAACTTTCCATTCCGAGAACAAATTCATTTCTCTCAGTTCGTCCAAAGTTTTCGGATTTCTCTGCGCGAGTTCGGCGATCATTTTATTGGAAGGCATCATCTGATGACTCATTCTTCGAATGGACATGATCGTTTCTCTCCAAATTCTTAAACGTTTGAATCTTTCGCCTTCTTCGTTTGTGAGATTTTCTCCGGGTTTTTTAAAAAGCTCCGATTTTTGAATTGGAGGTCCGCTTGGATTCGCATAGATTTGAAAGAGAGTTTCGGCGTCTTTTTTTCCGAGGACTTCCGTTAACTTTGCCATATCTCTTCGATTCTTCATAAGAAGAACCACCTTCTCATTGTTAAAAACTCGGAACGGCGCCTTGTTTAACTTGCGAGATTTGTCGTCGCGAAAGACTAAAGTGTCGTAGATAAATCTTCTTTCGTCCGCGCTGAATTCTAAGATATCCGGAAACTTATCCATGGAAATGGAGTTTCCTTCTGATCCCGCTTCTTCGGTGGAAATTTTTTCAAACTCTGAAAGGGCTTCTTCGTAGAGGTTTCTCTTGATGAGTTCCTCTTTCATTTTTTCCCAAATCGTTTCTAAATAAACCGTATCTAAAGCCGCGTATTGAAGCTGACTCTTTTCCAGAGGTCGCTTTTCCCAGTTGGACTTCTGTTCCTTCTTTGATAGCTTTATTTTATGATAATAATCGACAAGATGTGTTAAAGAATATTGCTCATGGTCCAAAAGACGAGAGCTGAATCCCGTATCCGCGATATTCTTAAATTTAAAACCGAAGTCTTTTTTAAGGGCTTTGATATCATCGATGGCGGAATGGAAGATTTTTAGAATTTTTTCTTCTTCAAACAGCGCGCCCAAACCCTCTAAGTTTTGTAACTTTAACGGATCGATGATGTAATTTTTTCCCTTCGCGGAAATTTGAATCAGACAGACTCTGGAAAAATACGTATAATATCCGGAGGACTCCGTATCTATGGAGATCGAGTCAGCCTGACCCAAATTGATGAGAACGAGTTGTAGGCTTCGAAGTGTATCTACGACGATGTAATCGGAATTTATTTGCATGAAAAACGCGACCTGAGATTTTAAGCTTAAGAAGGCAGAGAATGAGCTCAATTCCCGATAAATCCAGAGTAAGAAGACAAGCCCAGGATGACAAACCAAAAGATGAATGCGCGATTTTTGGTATTTTCAACGCACCGGAAGCTTCTAATTTCACATATTTAGGTCTCTACTCGATGCAACATCGGGGGCAGGAATCCAGCGGGATCGTTTCCTCGGACGGGGAGCATCTTTATCGATACGCCGGGATGGGATTGGTCGCCAATATCTTTACCGAGACCAAACTAAAAGAACTTCAGGGAAATTCTGCGATCGGTCACAATCGTTATTCTACAACCGGGGCTAGTTTTTTAAGAAACGCCCAACCACTTCGGGTCGAATCCCACCTCGGGCCGGTTTCTTTGGCTCACAACGGAAATCTTGTCAATTCTTGGGAACTCCGAAGCCAGCTTGAAAAGGAAGGAAGTATCTTTCAAACTACGATCGACTCCGAAGTGATCGTCCACTTGATGGCTCGATCGGGAGAAACCGATTTTCTTTCCGCACTTTCCACCGCTCTCAAAAAGGTTCGAGGAGCTTATTCACTCGTAATTCTTACCAAATCTCAATTGATTGCGGTCCGTGATCCAAACGGCTTTCGTCCGTTGGTAATGGGGCGAAGAGAAGACGGAGGAATCGTATTCGCCTCCGAAACTTGCGCCTTTGATATAACGGATACGAAATATGAAAGAGACGTAGAGCCGGGCGAAATGATCGTCGTCGACAAAAACGGAGTCAGTTCTTATTATCCGTTTCCAAAGGCGACACCAAGCCTCTGCATTTTCGAATACATCTATTTTGCGAGACCGGATTCCAATATTTTTGGAGAATCCGTTTACAAGGTTCGTAAGAATTTAGGAAGATTTTTAGCCAGAGAATTGCCGGTGGAAGCCGACGTGGTCATCCCGGTTCCGGATTCTGCGAGTATCGCGGCCTTAGGTTATGCGGAAGAATCAGGTATTTCTTATCAATCGGGATTGATTCGTTCTCATTACATAGGAAGAACCTTTATCGAACCGGATCAGAAGATTCGGGATTTCGGGGCGAAAATCAAATACAACGTTGTGCGAAACGTCGTCGAAGGAAAAAGAGTCATCGTAGTGGATGACTCTATCATGAGAGGAACGACGAGCCGAAAAATCATCAAAATGATTCGGAACGCGGGAGCGAAGGAAATTCATCTTCGAGTTTCGGCGCCTCCGACGATTTCTCCATGTTATTATGGAATCGATATTCCCACTCACAACGAACTCATTGCGGCGACACATACGATCGAAGAAATTCGGAAATATCTCAGAGTCGACAGTATCGCATATCTTTCCGTCGAATCTATGAATCGTGCTGTGATCGATCATAAGGGCGGCGGTTTCTGCAACGCTTGTTTTACGTCGCAATATCCTGTAGAATTTCAGAGTGAAATGGGAAATCAGAAGAGTCTTTTCAAAGAATATCAAGTGGAAGAAAGAGTCGTTTATTAAACGGCTCTTTCTCATTTAGGAAGTTTAGCTTTCTTAAGATCTTCTCCGCAGTGAGGCTGCTCGTCTCTTTTCACTTTGGCATTGTGAAAAGGTTTCCGAACAATGAGATAAAGAATCCGACAAGGGATAAAAATCTTTAGACAAACAATTTCATAGATGGAAAAATCCGGATCAGGGCAGAGCCTCCTTTTTCTTTCTCACAAATCGAATCGCTAACCTTCCCGACGCAGAAAAATCGATTCACTCAACCTGAAAACGGGTCTGAATAAAAACGAGGTGAAAAATTTATAAACGGGACTCGCCGGATTTATCCCGAGATCCGAAGAAGAATAAAAAAGATAGGATAGAGATTACTGGTGAATATGTGTTTTTGGCTCGAATATCGATTTAGAATTTAGCGACTACTGGGATCTTTTCAACTGGGAAGCCAATTTGCCTAACGTTCTTATTTTTTCCTCTACCTTTGTTGTTAAGCGAATTCCGCCGCTCAGTCTTAGGAAGTTTCTAAAATTTCCCGTTCCGGAAAAGATAGGACCCGGCGCAATGGAAATGTTGTGTTTCCATGCCTCGTTTTGTAAAAGAAGGCTATCGACTTTATTCGGAAGTTCGATCCAAAATACCAGGCCTCCTTGCGGATTGGAAATGGATGTGGACTCCGGAAAGTGTTTCAGGACAGATTCTCTAATTTTTGAAAGGTTGGAGGAAAGATCCCTTCGAAGAATTTTTATATTTCTTTCGAAGGAAGTTTTCAGATATTCGCAGAGTGCAATTTGCGGAATACTCGGAAGCGCCAGTCTGGAAAGTTTTAATTCCTTTTGAAGTTCGGCCCCTTTTTTCCCGGGAAGAATCCAGCCGATTCTAAGATCGGGAGAAATGATTTTAGAATAGGATGAGATTTTATAAACGATTTCCTTTTTGTCAAAAGACTTTAAAGACAAGGGACGGGAAGACGTAAAGAAAAGGTCTCCGTAGATATCGTCTTCAATAATCGGGATATTTTTACTCGAACAAAGTTCTACGAAGATCTTTTTATTCTCATTGGATAGAAGGCTCCCGGTGGGATTTTGAAAGTTCGGATTTAAGATTATAC
Source organism: Leptospira ainlahdjerensis (assembly GCF_016919175.1). GTDB lineage: Bacteria > Spirochaetota > Leptospiria > Leptospirales > Leptospiraceae > Leptospira > Leptospira ainlahdjerensis. Next base: position 71,379 of record NZ_JAFFPU010000035.1, read on the forward strand.
ATTGAATCGGATATTTGTGTAAGGCTTCTTCTAAATGGGGTAGGCTCATTCCATGGATCGGATCCGCCGGAATTTCCAAAACCTTTCTTCCTAATCTTTGAACGCTCTGAAGGATTCCGAAATAAACCGGAGATTCGACCGCGATCAAATCGCCCGGTTTTGTCAAAACTTGGATACAAAGATTCAACGCATCCTGACATCCGTTTGTAACGATGATCTCGGATTCGTGGCTTGCAATTCCTTGAAGCGAGGAACGCAAAGACAATTGTTTTCTGAGTCCGGGATAACCCTGTGAATCTTGGTAGTTATGGCTGTCCGCAATCAGAATTGCCTTCTTTAAATTTTTATGCAGGGACGGAATCGGTAGGTATTTTTTTTCAGGAATCGCGGTTCCTAATTGAAGAATATCAGGATTTTGTAATGAATCTAAAAGAGAGGAAATTCTTTCGTCGATCCCAAAGGACGAAACGAGTTTCGGTTTTTTAGGCATCGTTGGAGCTTTTGTCCCCGTCTTTCTGGAGAGCACGACGTAACCTGATTTCGGTCTCGATTCTATATAACCTTCGTTTTCCAAAAGTTCATACGCCAACAAAACGGTCGAGATGCTGACCTTGCTTTCCAAGGAAAGTTTTCGCAAAGAAGGTAGTTTGTCCCCTGCCTTTAGGATTCCGGTCTCGAGCATGGATTTGAGCGAGGTGGCGATGGTCTCATATTTAGAATTTTGATCTGTACTGGTTGAAATGTTCATTTCTGTATCTGTTATGTTCGAGGTAAATTTGTTATAACATAGAGTGTCAACAAGGGAAATCATTTTTTATGAAATTAAAAATTCTTCAGATCGACGCCTTTGCCGAAAAAGTATTTCAAGGAAACCCTGCGGCGCTCTGTCCGTTGGAAAGTTGGATTTCCGAGGAATGGATGCAAAACATCGCTTTCGAGAATAATCTGAGCGAGACCGTTTTTTTTGTCCCGGAAGGAGATATGTTTCGGATTCGTTGGTTTACTCCGGAACAAGAAGTGGATCTTTGCGGTCACGCCACTCTCGCGACCGCCCATTATCTTTTCGATAATGGAATCGTAAAAGGGGATGTCGTTCGTTTTCAATCTCTTTCGGGAGAATTAGCAGTATTCAAAAAATATGATATTCTTTACTTGGATTTTCCTTCCCGTAAGCCGATTCGAATCGAAGATACGCCGAAAGAAATTCTGAATTCGTTTTCGATTCTTCCAACTGAGGTTTGGAAATCCAGAGATTATCTTCTTGTCTATGAAAATGAAAAAGATCTTCGTGAACTTTCTTATAAGGCGGAGATCGCAAAAGATTTGGACACTCTTGGTATTATCGCAACGTGTCCGGGTGAAAATTTTGATTTTTTATCCCGATTCTTTGCACCGGCCGCGGGATTGTATGAAGATCCGGTCACAGGGTCTTCCCATTGTTCGCTGATTCCCTTCTGGTCAGAAAGATTAGGCAAGAAAAATTTAAATGCATACCAAGCTTCCAGAAGAGGCGGGAAATTATTCTGCGAAGATTTAGGTGATCGAGTTCGTATCGGAGGAACCTGTGTTCCGTATCTGGAGGGTTGGATCGAAATATGAACGCAAACGAATTTTTCTTTTCGGATAGGATTATAAAATCGAACAGATCCTTTATTCGCGAGATTCTAAAGATAACTTCCGATCCAGAAATGATATCTTTTGCCGGGGGGCAACCGGATCCCGCGTTATTTCCTTTGGAAGAATTAAAAAATGCGTCCGAGTTGGCGTTTCAAAAACACGGTTCACAATTGCTTCAATACGGAATATCCGAGGGTTATATTCCGCTTCGAGAAAAAATCTTTGAAAGATATTATAAAAACATTAATTACCAGGGACTGAGTCCTGAAAACATTCTTATCACTACGGGATCTCAGCAAGCTTTGGATTTGATCGGTAAAATTTTTATAAATCCGGGAGATCCGATTTTGATAGAACGCCCCGGATACTTGGGAGCGATTCAAGCGTTTTCACTCTATGAACCTTTTACGATCGGAGTTCCCTTGGAAGACGACGGTTTGGACACGTTCGTATTAGAAAATACACTTTCTAAAACGAAACCGAAATTCTTGTATTCCAATCCTACCTTTCAAAACCCGACCGGAAAAACTCTCTCCATCGAAAAAAGAAGAAGAATTTCGGAAATTTTGAGAATGGAGAATTGTATTCTTATCGAGGACAATCCCTACGGAGAAATCCGTTTTGAATCAGACACGATGCCGAGCATTCAGTCTTTTTATCCCGAACGAACGATCAGCATCGGAACCTTCTCCAAAACTTTATCTCCGGGTTTTCGAGTTGGTTGGGTTTGTGCACCGGAAGAAATTATAAACAAACTCCTGATAGCTAAACAGGCCAGCGATCTTCATTCCAACATTCTTTCTCAGATTGTGTTAAACGAATATCTAAATCATTACGATCTGGATTTGCAAATCGACAAAATTCGGAATTCTTACAAACTCAAAAAGGAAGCTATGGAGTCCGCTCTGAATCGATATTTGGTAGAATTTGCGGATTGGATTTCTCCAAAGGGAGGAATGTTTTTCTGGTTAAATCTGAAAAACGATTTGAATACGATGAAACTTTTCGAAACTGCGATTGCAAATAACGTGGCCTTTGTTCCTGGAAATCCGTTTTATACGGGTGTTGCAGAAACGAATACGATGAGAATCAACTTCTCACATTCTTCTATCGAAACGATTGAAAGAGGAATTTGTAGAATTGGCGAATCGATTCAAAAACTTTCGCCCATTTCCGTACAGGGTTAAACTATGATTAGTCTTGAATACTGCAAACTTATGGCGCAATATAATCGATGGATGAACGAAAAGGTTTATTCCACTTGTTTCAAGCTTACCGATTCTCAGAGAAAGGAAAACAGGGGCGCTTTCTTTAAGTCGATTCATTCTACTTTAAATCATATCCTTTGGGTGGACCTGTCGTGGATGGCGAGGTTTGAGGGAAAAGATCTTCCCGGAGGTTCTGCGAGTTCGGATCTCTATTCAGACTTTGACGAACTTTTTAGCGCGAGGAAAGAATGTGATTCGAAGATCGTGGACTGGTCCCTCGGAATCGATTCGAGTTGGTTGGAATCTAATTTTCGTTTTTTCAGTGTCGTTTATCAAAAGGAGTTGGAAAAGCCGATTTGGGTTTTGGTCGATCATATATTCAATCATCAGACTCATCACAGAGGGCAGATCACTACCTTGATTTCTCAATTCGGTTTTGACGTCGGAGTTACGGATCTCGCCTGGATGTAATCGAATTCTTAAATGAACGTTTTAAGTTTTTCTTATAGATTGGTTTTTGATTCGCTCAAAATCCTTTCTTTCAAAATCAAAAAAGGTCTTTCGATCAAAAGATATAAAATCCAGGAAAAAAGAAAACAGCAGAGGATTGCGGCCAAGACAGCGAACAAAAAAACACCCGCGCTCGGAGTCCTATATTCCGCGATCACTTTTGAAACCGTAATTCCCGCGATTAGGATATTCCACAAATACATCGTATAACTCAGTCTTGCTATCGGTCTCAGGAATGGCGATCCCAATAAGAAGGAAACCGATCCTTTCGTTCGGATCGAGGTAAAAACCAAAAGTGCAAAACCTATATTAAAAAAATTGAAACCGAATGTTCTCCGGAACCAGTGCTCTAAAGGAAATCCGTGTCCGATCAAAAGAAAAAGAATTCCAATCGCGGGAATATAATTTTTCAGAAATTTCGGTCTTTCAGGTCTTAAATGCGACGCAACAATTTGAATTTCTCCGAGAATCATACCTGCGATCAAACTGTCGATCCTCGTATGCGAGTAGATTAAAACAGAAATGTCGGATTTCTGAAGAAAGTAAAAAATTCTAAAAAACAAAGGAATCAAGTAAAGAATCGCCAATAAGAAAATTCTTTTTTTGGATTTTAGTTTAAAAAGCAAAAACGTGGAAAGAAAAGGGAGAATTAGGTAAAACTGTTCTTCTATGGATAAAGACCATCCCACCAAAGAAAGGCGATGTTCCGTATAATTAGAAACGTAAAAAAAATCCGCGTAACTACTTTGTAAAATCAGAAGAATTGAATTCAACTCCGCCGATTGTAATTCGTTCGGATTCGGAAGTTGAGAGATTTTTTGGAATCGCCCCTGATAATAAAAATAGAGAATAAATAGGCAAAAGTAATAAGCAGGGAAAATTCGAAACGTCCTTGCGATAAAAAAACTTTTTTTGCTGAAAAGATCGGGTTGTTCCCGATATTTTAGAATTCCTGAATAGATGAGAAAACCGCTCAATACAAAAAAAAGATCCACGCCAGAATTGAAATTGGAAAGGACGTTTTGAAGAATTTTAGGAATGTCCGTCACTGAAAAGGGGAGCCAGACGTGATAAATGATTACGAGTAGGATTGCGATCGCACGAATTCCGTTTAAAGACTGGATTTCTTTTTCGTTTTTGAGAAACGGCGAAAAGATGTACCGGAAAATTTTTTGCACTAAGAGCTGACCCAAACTCAGTTTTTAACGGGTTTTTGTTTGTATAAAAGTTCTTTGATTAGATTTTTTTCGGATCTACCTAAAATTCCTTTTTCCTCAAAGATTCCCAAAATCTCCATCGTAATCTCCGGTTCTAAAACCGAAAGATCGGCGAAGAGCGATTGATGATTGAGTTTTCCGGATTGGTATTTTTCAAGGATCGTGTGCGAGGATTCAATGATCTGTTGTTTACGGGAAACCAATTCTTCCATAGTGGAAAGGATCATAAAAATTTCAGGATCGTCTTCGAAAAGATTTAGAATGTGTCGATAAATCCCCGGGCTTCGAATTGGAAGTTCGTAGATTCCGTCTTTGAGTGAAAGATATAATTCCTTTTCTTCTTCGATTGAGAGGCCAGCGAGAGTTTTTAAATCGGAGACGGTATCAGGAGGAAGAACCGTTAGAAACTGTGATGCGAATTCGGGGTCTTTCGCTTCTCTTACACAATACGCGACAAAATTACAAATCCTCTTAGAAGAGAGAGATTTCCAATAATCGTTTGATTTTAAATCCAAGAAGGCGATATTTTTTCTTTCTCTTCTGCGTTCGTCCTCCGATTGCATGAATATATTGTATTCGTGTATTACGATTTTATAAAGCAGTTTATCGCTGAATGCATCGATTACTTCTTTTATTTTTTCGGGTTCGATGATCGCAAGAAAATATCTCAGAACTTCGAAGTAGGCTTCACCCTTCGCGATAAATCCTTCCAGCACGAGCGGATGCGCTTGTAAAAAGGCTGAAGCACCCACGTTGATTCCCACCTTTCCTTCGGCAAAGGCATTCATTTTCTCTTCTGCGATACAGGATTCCCTGATCGCTATACTCCATTCGTTCGGAATAAGATTTTGTCTGCAATTGGCGGGACACGGCTCCCCCAAGGAAATACCAATTTTACAGCGAGTTTTTAAAATTCGTTCCAGAAGGTTTCCTTTATATCAGGGAACAAGATCTCCACAATCTCTCATTTCAGGAGCGTATGGATTTTGTATTTGAGTGCCTTGTTTTACCCAGGTTTTTTTAACCATGGGACAATAGAATTTATTAAAAACTCCGTTCCCGCCGGCGAGTTTTACACTTTCGGCCAAGGTTTCGGAGAATGAAGAATATGCTTCGAAGAATTTTTCCACGTCTTTCGAGTCCTTCTTACGAAGGGAATGTAACATTTTCTCCGCCTCGTTTTTTAGACCTCCGTTCAATTGAATCAGAGCCTGAACATTGGTTTCTAATTTGGAGACGTCCGGAATTTTTTCTTCCTCTTTCATGAGGAAGTTATGAATGGATTCATTTTCGATTAAAATAGACTGAAGAGCGTCTTTTTCGGGTTCTGTGATAGGAGCTCTTTGTTTTACACAAAACGTAAGAAGTACAAGAATCCCAGCGGAAATTACAAATGGACGGAACATTCTCAAAGTCTCCAAGACGGTCATAAGGTTAAGTCTAAGATTCTAGAAAAAACCTTGGTGTAAAGTAAGGAAACGATTAAAATACAAAAAATGCAAAAGACTTCTTCAAGTCCCACTTTGATCTCGAAAAGCGCAAGATGTTTGAAAAACCTTCAGATCGATAACGGTTTATACTTCGATATAATTCCGCCTGTTTATGTCCTCGATTCCGTTTGAAAGCGAACTTCTCTCGGGTTTTGATTTCTGGAAACGGGTTGCACATTCTACCTGGTCTTGGATTCTACTGAAAATGAAAACGGGGTTCTTTATCCATGGCTGACTTTTACAACAAACATATATTTGTTTGCGAAAACGTAAGGGGAGAAGGGGAAAGGGTCTCCTGCGGTCGCTCCGGTTCGATTCAGTTATTGGCTTCTTTAAAAAAGAAAATAAAGGATTTGTCAATTCCGGGAAAAATTCGAATCCAAAGGGCGGGTTGTTTGGATCGATGCGAGCTTGGCCCGGTTCAAGTAAGCTATCCGGAAGGAATGTGGTTTTCCCTTAAAACGGAAGAAGACGTCGATATATTCTTAAAATATTATATAGAATCGGAACAGATCGAAAAGATAGAACATTTAGTCATCAAGGAAAATTTATGAATCTCCCAAAAACATACAAGGCCTTAGAACTCAGAGAATACAGTGAAAACAAAAACAGTGCTCAGATCGTTGAAAAGACGATTCGTCCCTTAAAAAAAGGAGAAGTTTTGATTCGGATGCATTCGGCGTCCATCAACCCTTCCGACTTGATGTTCTTACGCGGACTTTACGGTATCAAGAAGAAACTTCCAGTCGTCCCAGGATTTGAAGGAAGCGGACAGGTCGTATCCTCCGGAGGTGGTTTTTACGGATCTTATCTAAAAGGTAAGAATGTCGCCTGTACTGCGCCGGGAAGAGGCGACGGTGTTTATGCGGAGTATATGATCACGGATGCCTTCAGTTGTCTTCCGATCGGAAAGGATCTATCTTTAGAACAAGGAGCTTGTCTTTATGTAAACCCGATCACTGCGATCGCGATGGTGGATCTCGCTGAAAAATACGGGGCCAAGGCGATCGTTCAAACGGCCGCTGCGAGCGCTTTGGGAAAAATGGTTGTCGGAATCGCAGCGAGAAAGGGAATTCAGGTGATCAACGTAGTGCGTAAGCCGGAACAGGAAGAAGCCCTAAAAGCGGTAGGAGCAAAACACATCCTCAATTCGGAGGTTTCCAATTTCGAAAGACAACTTCGAGTTCTTTCTAACGAACTCAAGGCTACCGTTTGCCTGGACGCGGTGGCTGGAGAATTGACCACAAAAGTTTTACTCGCGATGCCTTACGGAAGCCGCGCTATCATTTACGGCGCCTTATCCGAAAAGGAAATTCCAATCCATGCAGGAATGATGATATTCCAAGATAAGAAGTTGGAAGGTTTTTGGCTTTCTACCTGGGTTCCGCAACAAAGTCCTTATAAGATTTGGAAACTTTCCAAAGAATTGAGATCCTTGGCTAAAAAAGAATTGAAAACGGATATCGCAGCTCGATTCCCGTTGGACAAAGCGGTCGAAGCAATCGATAATTATGCCGCAAATATGACCAAAGGAAAGGTGCTGATTCAAACGTCTTTCGCGGAAGGAAAATAAAATTTGAAAACAATCGATCCTAAAAACCGAATCGAAAAGTTTTTGCTTTTTGGTTTTTTGTTTCTCCTTTTTTCCTGTTCCGCTTTGAAAGATAATTTTAAAGCTCTTCAGAAGTGCAAGTTTCAGGTTCTTTCTTTGGAAGCCCAAAAGGCGGAACTCATTTCTTTTCCGCCGGTTCCCAAAATTATCTTTTTGGCGAAGGTGGAAATCGAAAATCCGAATGAAACGGATGTTACGATTCATAAATTCGATCTTTCCTTTTTTGTTCCGGATTCTTCGGAAAAAGATTCGGAACTTGCACGAGTGGTTTCGAGCGAACAAATCGTGATCCCCGCGCTTCAGAAAAAGCTAGTGGATCTTCAGGTCGAAACCTTATTTGAAAAAAAGATGGATAGAAATCTTCTTCAAATCGCTCTGGGAATCTTACAGGCGGGTATTTCCGGAAAGGAACTTCTTTTTACGATTCGCGGGAGTTTCGAATACGAAACGATCTTTGGACCGGTTCAGATCCCGGTGAACGAAAAAATTCCTTTGAAAACTTCCAAAAAAAGTTCGATCGGTTTTTGATGAATCTTTCCTGTTTGAATCCAAAGCTTCTTCGGCGGAAATGGTGAATACGATGTGTTTTTCATTTTTGAGAAATCTTTTGCAAGGATTCCTGAAATCTTTTATCATAGGATTCTTATTTTTATTTTATTTTTCCGGATGTTATCAGAAGAATACGGACGCGGACTTTTACGAGTTTGAGGAAGCGAATACGAAGCTGATCGTCGCATATCAAGCGAAGGATGTTCTTTGTAACACGAGCCGAAGAGTGACTGCGTTTGTTCCCGGAAGATCCAGAAAAAAAGACATTGAACTTTGTGTGAGCGCGGTCTTTGCGGTGAGTTGCGAGTCTTGGTCCTCCACTTCGACGGACGCAACACCGGCTACCTGTAAAGGGATCGAGTTTCGATATTAAGGAAATTGAATGAAGCCCGCGGAATGGTTTTTTGGAATCAGTCTCCTGCTCGCCGGTTTGACTTACCTTTTTCTTCTTTTGGTTAGAAAGAAGGAGAACGACGGCTCCAATTCCATAGTAAAATACGGGCTTCCTAAAGATCAGGAGGAAGGTTCTTCGGTTTCGAACCGTTCCGATACAAGAGATTCCAAAAATCCCAAAACAAATATCTTGGAAGTTTTTGATTACAATGGAATCAAAATCATGCACGAGAACGGAATTTATACCGTAAACACTGGCGGAGAAATCGAAGTCTACGCTTCTTGGCAAACACTACCTTCCCGGTATCAGAGAATGGTCAAAGAGATGGATCATCGTGCGACGGGGGAAAAAAAAGCGGGTAAGTATTATATGGAAATTTTAAACGGAGTTTATTACGTGATCTTTCCAGACGGGAAAAAACAAAAATACAAACACTTCGAAGAAATTCCGGAAAAGATTCGAAAGAATCTCGGTTATTAAACGAATTCTTTTTAAAATTGATCTCTTTAAAAAATCAAATTCTATTCTTTTATCACAGATTACGGAGCGGGAATCGTTTCACGATTTCGTTGATTGAATCTTATCTAAAGACACGTTATCTTGTCTTTGATCCTAGTTTGTCGATAAGCGCCGAATCCTTCAATCCTGCATTGGACGACTTCTTAAAAGAACAGGGAAAAAAAGAATGGGCTTATCTGACTGCGTTTAATCCTCGTTCGAAAGTCATTTCCATGAAAGAAAACCAAAGTAGAAATCGGGAACTCAAACTCGAATTGAATTCTTATCTCGTTTTGGAGGGGGAAGGAAAAGGCGAGGATCCCGATTGGATTCCGGAATCCAGTTTCCTCGTGCTTGGAATTCCTGAAAAGAAAGCGATTTTTCTTGGAAAAAAATTTCAACAAAACGCGATCTTAGTCGGAAGCATTACTCGAAAGTCTAAACTAAAATTTTTATACTGAATTCTAAAATCGCTTTCCTTTTCGCCTTCCTATACGAATCTTCCGTTCTGTGAATCGTTTCCCTTTGCTTATGAGTTTGAGTTTGCTTTTATCATTCTCTTGCGGACCTTTCTTTTTGCCGAGTATCGATTCCACAAAAGTTAGAATTCCAGCCGATGGAAAATCGATCGCAGTCCTGACGATCACAAACCCGTATTTCGGAACTCCGGATTCTTTTCAATGGGATGAGAAGAAGGACTCTTCTTTAAAACTTTTGTCTTTGGAAAATTCCGGCTCGAAGCAAATCCTCCGTTTGATTGCAGGTTATAAACCGGGAAAACAGTTTCTTCATACTCAGTTAGGAACGGTCGTTGAGATTGAATTATTTTCGAGAGAAGGAGATTGGGACGAGGACGGATTTCCGGATTTATCCGAACTCAGATCCGAAGAGGATCGCCGGGCATTTCGAGAATGGTTTGTTCAAATCGCTCTTTCTCAATATCTAAAAGAAACCGGCTCTTGGAACGTGCAAGAAAGAGATTGCAGTGGACTGATTCGATTCTCCTATAAAGAAGCTTTAAAAAATCATGATTTATCTTGGCAGAAAAAAAATGGAATTCTTCTCGATAAGAACATTCCCGATGTCCGAGAATTTCAATATCCGGATATACCTTCTATCGGTATCAATTTATTTAGAACCGGATTGAAAACATTTGGCGCGTTTGCCGATGCGGAAAGCCTTGAAAAATACAATACATCCTTTGTTTCGAAGAACTTAGAGTCGGGACTTGCAGGTGATATTTTATTTTTTCGCGAAGATCGAGGAAATGGGACTAATTTTCACTCGATGATTTTGGTGGAAGAAAATAAAAAGAATCCACTTTTATTGTATCATACCGGTTCTCATCGGGGAATTCAATTGATTCGTTCAAAAGAGTTGAATAAGAGCAATCGATTCTCACCGGAGCCGAGCAATCCTTCCTTTTTGGGAATCCATCGATTTCGTATTTTAGATTGAGGTTATGGAATGAAACGCGTTCAAAAATTGATTTTAGGGTTATCGTTCGGGGCCGTGTTGGTTCTGGGGTTAGCGTATCGATTTCCAATTTCGGGGAATCCTAATTTTTACTTAGGAACAGATCGAAGTTTCGGTCCCGGAGAAAAACCTTATATCAACTTGGAAGGTAACGGGCGAGCCGATTACGAATTTAGAATTTATAAAATCGCCGATCCTCAAGGGTTTCTTTCTAAAAAAGTAAAAGAAAGATTGATTCAAGAAAATAACGAAGGTGCCTTTGGAAATCCGATTTCTCTTTTTTCCCGAACAATGGATAAGTTTGAAAAGAATTTCAGATCCGTAGCAAGAAAGGAATTCAATTCTTCCACTCGCTCGGTGTTAAAGGATACTTTAGGAATCAATTACGAGACTCCTTCGAAAGAACGAACGTTGGCGGTTGCCTCCATTCTTCCCGAGCACGAATTGATTTCGACCTTCTATGTTCCGAGTGTCGCGTCCTCCTGGGCTTATCGAAGAATCCCCGTCCCGGTTTCGGATAACGGTGTTTATCTTGTGGAAGGCGTTTCCGGTTCCAATATCGCCTACACGGTTCTTGTAAGATCGAGTTTGAATTTTTTAGTAAAACAAGCCAGTTCCGAGACGTTCGTCTATGTCGCTAGAAAAGATACGGGAGAACCGGTTTCCGATGTGGATCTGAGTCTGTTCAGTCTCGAGACGGGAAGTATATTCCATTCTTCTAAAACGGGTTCGGATGGGACTTTTCTTTATAAGGGAAATACTCCGGTTAAAACTCTCATCTTAGCGAAGAAAGGAGGAGAATACGCAGTTTCTGATCCTGAATTCTATTCCAGCTCTTTTTACGGAGAAGGAGGAGCGAGAGCTTATATTTATACGGAAAGACCGGTTTATAGACCGGGGGATACTGTTTACTTTAAAGGTGTGGTGCGGAATTTCAATCGGGACGATTATCGAATAGCATCCGGGAGCGCCACGGTTTCGATTCATTCCGAGGACGGAGAAAGTCAGCTTCCGGTCATACCGGTTTCGATTTCCGGAGATCAGGGAACCTTTTCGGGGGAATTTCAGATTCCGAATGAAGAATCGATCAAACTCGGAAACTTCACTTTGGTTTTGAATTTTCAAGATCAGACTTTTCAGACCGAGTTCTCAGTGGAGGCTTATGTCAAGCCGACCTTCCTCGTTACGGTTAACGTTCCGAAATCCAATTTTTTGCAAAAAGAAGAGGTGAACGCGACCGTAAAAGCGAGATACTACTACGGTCAACCTTTGAGCGGAAAGGATGTCCAGTTCCGAGTTTTCAGAAGACCCAAGTTCGATTTTTCTCCGGTCGGTAAAATGAATTTCGACGCGAGCGCCGATTATCTGGAACAAGCGGGGCAGAGCGACAAACAAGAGTTAGTTCATAGCGGAACGGGTTCTTTGGACAAAAAGGGTACTTATTCTATTCAATTTAAACCGAACAAAGTGGACGCCGATTCTATTTATACGGTCATCGCTTCGGTTCAATCCGAAGATCTTACTCTGGATGGAGCGGCTTCGTTTTCCGTAAATAGAAGCGCATTCTTTTTAAAATTGGAAAAGGATCAATCGGTTTACGAACCTGGAAAGGAAAGTAAACTTAAGGTCAAATTGGTTCCTTACGACAAAACGTTAAGCGAAGAGGCGCGAAAGAAGGAAATCCAAGGACGTAAGGTCGAACTCGTCCTTTACAATCGCGAAATTCACCATTCCTCCGAAGGCGGGCGTTCTAAAATTTCCAAAACATCCGCGACAACAGATGTTTCGGGGAGCGCCGAAGTTTCATTTGCAATTCCGAAACGAGGACAATACATAGTTGCCGCCGAGACGGAGGATGCGGAAGGAAACGAAACCAAAAGTGAAACCTTCTTTTGGGCTTCTTCGGTATCGGATTCGATCGATATTCCTTTTAAGGACATCAATTTAAAACCAGGTAAAGATTTGTATTCCGTCGGCGAAAATGCTGAAATTCTTATCTTAAGTCCGATTTCAAACGGTCACGTTGTCCTCACCGTCGAAGGGAATCGGATTTTTAAAAGCCAAGTTGTCAAGATGAACGGAAACGCTCTGAAGTATTCCGTAAAGATCAGTCCGGAAATGAGTCCCAACTTTACGTTATCCGCCGTTCAATTTTCCGGAAGCGACGTTTATAAGAGTCAGGTCCGAATCGTAGCGCCCCCGGAAGAAAAATTTATCAAAGTGGATTTGGCTTCCGTTAATAAGGTTTATCGACCCGGCGATAAGGCGGAGATCAAACTCAAAACTACAGGACTCGGAGGAAAGGCCGTTCCTGCGGAAATTTCGGTCGCGGTCGTTGACGAAGCAATCTATCAAATCAAAGAAGAAAAGATTCCGAACATCGGTACTTTTTTTTATCACCCAAGGAGAAATAACGTTCAGACAACATTAGCTTCTTCTTATAAATTTTTCGGATATTCGGAAGAAAAACGTCTGAAACTGGCGTTGGGCAAAAAGGGAGAATCCGGTTATTCCGCGATCAAAAACGAAGAACAAAATCGAGATCGATTTAAGGATACGAGTTTTTGGAACGCGAAGGTCAAAACGGCTTCGGACGGAACCGCAGTCGTTAGTTTTGTTTTGCCGGATAATCTCACTTCTTGGAGGGTCACTGCGATCGCGATTACTTCGGATACAAAAGTCGGTCGAGGACAGACGAACTTCGTCACTAAAAAAGATCTGATGATTCTGGGAGGTCTTCCTAGATACATTCTCAAGGGAGAATCGCAAAAGGTGACCGCAACGATTTCCAATCAGACAAATCGTAAGTTTCCGGTAAACGTTTCTCTAAAAATGGAAGGCCTAAAAGCGATCGGTCCTGAAAATACGACGATCCAGTTAGAGCCCGGTCAGAATCAATCGGTTCAATTTACGGTTCAGGCCCTTCAGGATCCTAAGATAAAATTAGCAAAATTGAATATTCTTGCTTCCGGGGGCGGTGTTTCCGATTCCATACGATCCGAAATTCCTCTGAAAGTTTGGGGATCGCCACGCGTTAGCTCGGATAGTCTTGGGTTGAACAAAGGAACCGGTTCCGGGTTATTAAAGTTGAACGTTACCAAAGAGTTGGCAGATCCGTATTTGGAAATCAGATTGAGTCCCGCAACCCTGCCCGCGCTGAAACAATCTTTGGAATATCTGGCGGATTATCCTTACGGCTGTGTGGAGCAAACGATGAGCCGTTTTTATCCTCTACTTTCCGCTCAAAAGGCGGGTTTTATAAATTCTCGAATTCAAAAAGAATTACCTCGGATGATCGATGTCGGTTTAAAAAAAGTTCAAGAATTACAAAGAACGGATGGGGGATTCGGTTGGTTCGATGGAAATTCGGAGAGTGACGTTCTGATGTCGGCTTACGTTTTGAAAGCGTTGGCTATCAGTCAAAAGAACGGCGCGAGGGTGACTGCGAATACGATGTATAGGGCTCGAAATTTTCTCTATTCCTCTTTGGAAAGAGGAGATATTTCGGATAACGTGAAATCTCACGTTTTGAATGCTTTGAGTGAAAGCGGATCATTGGAAAATTCTTTGGTGGAAGGTCTTTCCAAGTCGGAATCCAAACTCAACTTCTATGGCAAGGCATTGTTGGGATTGACCTTTTTTAATCAAGGGAAGAAGGCGGAAGCGTCTCGGTTGTTTAAGAAGGCGATCGAAGAAAGCGGTTTTGGAAAAGCTCCGTTCCTAAAACTGGCTTCCTACGGTAAAAATCCGAATTGGGAAGAGGACAAAATCGAAGGCCTGTCCAGTCTTCTGAGTCTCGGTGTTCGTTTAAACGAAAACGAAACTCTTTTGGAAAACTTGGCCTCTTCCATTCTCACAAATCGTAACGGTTATGCCTGGAACAATTCCAGGGATACTTCTTTGGCGGTGTTGAGTTTATCGGAATATTTGACGGTTCTTCGAGAATCGGATTCTTCCGCCGAGGTTGAGATCAAGCTGAACGGAACAACGCTCAAAAGTGCGACGTTTTCTCCGAAATCTGAAGACGGTGAACTATTTAAAATCGTAGTCGCTAACGATCTCATTCATTCGGGTGAGAATCGGGTAGAAGTGATCAAGAAGGACGGCCCCGTTTTTTACGCTACCGCGTCTTTGTTTTACAAGGATCGTTCCAAGACGATTTCTTCGTATTCAAACGGAATTCAAATACGAAGAAAATATTACAAAGTCAAAACCGGTTCGGACGGATCCGGAATCGAAGTTTCGGAAACGAAGTCCTTTTCCACAGGCGATATCGTATTAGTGGAATTGAATGTAATCAAAGAGGGAAGTCCGGATTCTTACTTTATGATTGAAGACGTTTTGCTGCCTGGTTTTTCATTTCTCCAAAGGGACGCGGAATATCTTTCCGGAGACAGAAAGGTGGAATACGATTCTCGTCAAATCTTCGACGATCGGGCGGTCTTCTTCGGCGCCGGGCCAAAAAAAGATTTCACGGTTCGCTATTTTCTACGAGCCGAAGTCGGCGGTAAATACAAGGCCATTCCTGCTAGGGCTTATCTCATGTATTATCCCGAAGTAACGGGAGGGAGCTCCGATGATGAAATCAAAGTGGATTAGTTCGATTTTTTTGATTTTATTTTTTTCCGGTTCCATCTGGTCTCAAAAGATCCAGATCGATTCTCCGAAAGGAGGATTTACGACGGAAAGAATTTTGAATGTTTCCGGAACCGTGAGCGGAATGGATGTTCAAAAAATTACGGTTGTGATCAACGGGATTCCGCAGTGGATTCCACTTTCGGGAGAAAGGTTTTCGTTTTCTTCAGTGACTTCTCCCGGAGAAAATATAGTTGAGGTCAAAGCCGGCCGTTTTTCGGAAAAAACCGCATTTTACGCTAAAATACCGAAAAGGGATATTAAAGTTTTATTAACTTGGGATACGGCGAGTTATACGGATCTTTGGGTGATCGATCCTACCGGAGAAAAATGTTATTGGTCTCATACATCCACGAAATCGGGCGGAAATTTGGTGTACGACGATTCTACGTTTGCACCGCAGACATTTACGATGGCAAAGGCGCTTCCCGGTTCTTATTCAATTCAGGCTCAGTATTACGCGCCGTTTGAAGCTCCGATTACAAGGGCTAACGTTTTCGTCGTTTTGTATGAAGGAACACCGAATGAAAAAAGAATGCAGTATCAGTTTATCCTAACGCGCGCTCAACAAGTATATCATCTCGCGAATTTTAATATTGAACCGGAGATCTAAATGAATACAAAAAAAACAAAGTCTATTCGAGATTTTGCATTTCTACTTTTGATATTGTTTACCTCCTCCGGCCTATATTCTCAATCGTTGATCGTGGATTCTCCGAACGGAGGATTTACGACTGAACGGATTCAAAAAATTTCAGGCAGTGTGTCCGGATTGACCGAAGACAGAATTACGATCGTACTCAATGGAATACCCCAAACCGTTCCCGTAAGCGGAGGGCGATTCGCTATGAATGCCGTCGTTGCACCGGGAAATAACCTCGTTGAAATCAAAGCGGGAAAAACTTCAGAAAAAATTTCTTTCTTTGCAAAGGTTCCACCGAGGGATATCAAAGTAGTATTGATCTGGGACACACAAACGGACGTGGATCTTTGGGTGATTGATCCGAAAGGTGAAAAGTGTTACTATTCACATCCTTCCACTCAATCCGGCGGCAATTTGGACGTGGACGTGATTGACGGATTCGGCCCGGAAACATTTACGATGGCAAAGGCATTGCCCGGCAATTACTCGGTCCAAGTTCAATACTACGGCTCTTATGATAAACCAATCACTCGGGTCAACGCGTATGTCGTTCTTTATGAAGGAAAATCGAACGAAAAACGACTGCGGTTCCAGTTTGTGATGACCAAATCGCAGCAGGTATATCACCTTGCCAATTTTGAGATCGAACCGGAGAATTGAAACTTGTCTCGATTCTTTTTAAAATCCCTTTTTAAGGGGAGTGTGGTTTATATCCTAATACACATTCAATATTCATTGTATTCTGAAAGTTTGGACGGACGTCGCTTTCAATAC
The DNA here is from genome assembly GCF_016919175.1 of Leptospira ainlahdjerensis. Taxonomy (GTDB): domain Bacteria; phylum Spirochaetota; class Leptospiria; order Leptospirales; family Leptospiraceae; genus Leptospira; species Leptospira ainlahdjerensis. The sequence goes on from NZ_JAFFPU010000035.1 coordinate 88,002, forward strand.
CTAGATTCTACGATTCGTGATTTTGAGAATCAAAACTCCGATTCGAAGTCTTCCGTATTGATTCTAGAAACAGATTCCGGTATCGTCCGTTATGTATTTCGTCCGGAGCTGGCGATTGAAAAAAAGTTCGGCGCTGGCTCGCTTTTGAAAACGTTCTCCGCCTTAATCTTTTTAAAATACAAAGGAGAATTCGCATATTCACCTTCGGAGAAAATTCATTGTAAGGGGCGATATTATCCGGAAGACACTATGGAGATCACAAAGGGCGATCTTTCTCGATTTCATCTTCCGGAAGATCAGAATGGAAAGAAATATTTGCGATGTTCTTTGCGAGAAGGTCACGGCAAAGTTGATCTGGAACAAGCCTTGGTTCAATCCTGTAACGTATACTTTTTAAAAAATGCGGGTAAGAATCCTAAGCTCTTCTATTCAAAATTAAGATCCGATTTCGATTTAGCAAATTCCACACAATCCAGATTAAAACCGTACAAGGAAACTCCGGGCAATTTTGAGGAATTCCCGACCGATTTGCGAAGAGCGAGCGCCGCGATCGGAGAAGGCGGTTTTTTACTCAGTCCTCTTAAAGTTTCTCAATTGTACGCGTCCCTCTGGTCCTCGGGGCCGAGACTTTCACCATCATGGGAAACTTCAGAGAAAAGAATTCAGGTTAGTGAAAATCCTTTTTCGAATCGCGATATCCATTTCGTTTTGCACGCCTTATCCTCGGTGCCTAAAATCGGAACTCTCAAGGAACTTAAAACTTTCAACGATCCTGAGATAGAAATACTGGGAGCAAAAACCGGAACCGGGACGATCTACACAAAAAAATATGAAACTCACGGTTGGATTACTTTGTATTTTAAGATAAAAAGAAAAAATTATCTGATGACTGCTTTTGTGGAAAAAGGCTCGGGAAGTAGACAAGCACAACGTTTGGTTTTAAAAATCCTGAACGAGATCGGAAAACAAGACAACCTCTCTTGGAGAAAAGAATGAAGGAAAAAATAAAAATCTGGATTGAAAGATCGAATGCCTTTTTAGATAAGACGAAGAAAAAAGCAAATGAAAACTGGGAACGTTTTATTCCGATTTTCAATGAGAAGATTTGGAAAGATCCAAAAAGACGTTACTCCTTTTTATTGATTCTTGCGCTTACTTTTTCGGCTCTTTTTTACGTTCTACTAAGGGATAAGTATTCCTTCGATTCTTCCATCGACGATCCGGCGCTTTTAATTCCGGATAACGCGAGTTTGGCGATTCAGATTTTTCGTCCGGAAGAATTGATAAACGACATTTCAAAAACCGAAATCGGTAAAAAACTATCCGAGGACGGAACGTTTCGGAAAACATTAACTCTTCCGGAACTGAGAAAAATCAGTTCCATTCTTTATCTTTTGGAAGCAAAGGCGGGAGTGTTGACGGAGCCGAGTCGACTGGCGAGTCTTTTTGACGGACCCTTGACGACCGCGTTCTTGCAAAAAAAAGATTGGATCGTAGTAGGAAAGGCCAGCATCAAATCCAAGTTGGGAGTGAGCCTATTGACCTTGTTTCAAGGGGAAAGGATCGCAAAAACGGAAACTGAACCCAAGAATACAAACGCGAAACCGCAGAATGAATCGGAATCCGATTCCGAAAATAGCGCTCAGACTCACAGCGCCGACGATTTTACGGATCAGTTCACCGTTGGATCCGAAAAGTTCGGAAACTTGGAAATGTATCGCTATGATTTTGGACATGAGATCGTTTATATTACGGTTATCGGAAATTTTATATTGATCACGAATTCAAAGGAAACCTTGGATCTTTCGCTCGGCCTTGCTTCTTCGAAAAATAATTCATCCCTTGGAAATCTAAAAGGATTTAGCCGATTAAGAGAGTCCGCACAAAAGAAAGAAAACAAACTTCTTCTCTTTGCGGGTAAGAATTCTTTTTTAACTCCTCTTTTAAAGCCGAGTTTTGGAAATTCGGGAATGGGACTTTTGCTCGGTTGGAAGGAATACGGATCGTTAGAAGGGGAAGTTTACAGACTCGGCGGCGAACAATCGGAAACCGTTTCCAATCCGATTGCGCCGAGTCTTTCCAAAATTCTTCCCAAGGACCTTACTGCTGCGTTTTATTCCGAGACGCTCAAGCCGGTTGAAGTCTGGAAAACGTTAAGCGAATTGGACGGGGAATGGGAGAATTTCTCCAAAGGTTTCGAACGATTCAGCGAGAGCGCCGGTATCAATCCGAAGAATTATTTTCAAGAATCAAGGGGGATCGCTCTTTCCTTTCATGGATTGGATCTGAAGAACGGTATGATTTATCCTAGATTCGGAATTTCCTTTTCATCCGAAATAAAAGAGGATCGAATTTTAAAGTCGATTTTTAAAGTCGGAGCAAAATCGAAACAAAACTTTCAGAAAGTGGAATTCTCCACTTTTGCCCTAAAACAAGGAGGTTATTATTCTCCATCCTCGGTACAATGGGACGACTGGTCTTTTTTCGGTTCCGATAGAAAAAGTGCGGAAGAAACGATATCGACAAAGAACGGGAACAAACCGAACCAGACGGATTTATTCTCTTCGGGAATGTTCGAAAATCACGGTTCTTATCCTCATCATATCAGCATTTATATTCCAAATTTATTAAACGATTTGAAGAGATTTTATTTATACGGTGCGAGTGAAAATTTGGAATATACCTCGAAAACGATCGAAAGGGACATTCAGCCGATTTTTGATAAGATGAAATCGTTCTCCCACTTTTCAATGTCTTTTGGAAACGGAAAGGCGGGGGAAGTTTGGGGTAAAATAAAAGTAAAGTCCGAGTAGGTTTATTCGGATTTTAAGAATTTCGAATACAGAATTTTCCATTCCTTTTCGTGGACTTGTTCTTCCAGAAAATTCCGAAAACGAATTTCCCCTTGATCTTGTAAAATCCAGTTTCCCCAAGACGCGAGGAGTTTGTATTTTCGGAGTTCGTCCTCCTTTTTTGACGATTTGTTCGAGTGTATTTTTTTGAATTGGTCCCATGATTTGGGAAAATTCAGGAATTTTTTAGGAACGACGGTGTTGGTCGGATACAAAGCTTCACAATGGGATTCTTCGATCCATTTCAAATTTTCATTTTTCAAATGTGGAGAAAGAAAATGACAAATCTCATGTCGTATCGACGGAATTAAAATATTCCTTTTGTTTAATGTATTCGGATTTTGAAAAAAAAATCGATTCGTCTCCGGGACAAAATGGGCTGCGACAAAGGAAGGTTGTCCGCTCGTTTTTGAGAAAGTTTTGGAAGTTTCGAAAATAAAAACGGTGGCTTCCGAAGGTCTTTTGAGATTGAGCCGTTCTGATTCTTTAGATAATTCTAATATGAACTGATCCGCAAAGTTTTGAACGATTTTGTTCGTATATTCCGGAACGTAAATATTTCGATCGTTTATGAAATAAAATTCATAACTTTCGATTTGATAACGGATCGGTTCCGAAAAAATCGGGAGAAGACAAAACGAATAAAATAAAAAACAAACGAACCTTTTCAAAATCTCTCCAATTTCGCTTTTGGAAAATAAAATTTTAGAATCTCTGAAGACTTGGCCCCCTGAAACGCCATTTCCCGTGCTCCGTATTGACAAAGCCCGATTCCGTGTCCGAATCCTTTCCCTTGGATCAAAAATCCATTCTGCGAATTCCGAATTCTAAAATCGTTGCTTTTGATTTGATTCCAGCCGGATCGTTTCCCTATCTTTGAAAGAAACGATGAGATAGGAATTGTGGACTTTCCCTTTTCAGAGGTCGCTATAATTTCGGTGACCCTTGATTCTTTTAGAATCGGCTGAAGAAGAGTTATCTTTTTTAATTCAAGAGTTTCTTCGAGTTCGTTTTGGCGGAGGAAACTTTCCCAATTGGAATGAGGTGAGGATTCACATAGAATTTCATCCTTCTTCCAGATATCTTTTCCGGAACGAAACGCGGCTTCTTCGTTCTTAAAATTTTTCCACATGACGGAAGGACGGGAAAGATTTCCACCGCAGGAGGAATGAAAGAACGCCTCGAGGATTTTTCCGTTTACATCCTTCAAAGCGAAATTTGCGGAAGAATTTTTTTGATCTTTTGTAGCCGGCCCTAAACGGCCGGAATACTGAAGACAGTGCGTCAGATCACAAAGATCGTAACCTTCGGATTTGTGACGATTTGTATTGGCTAACGCATAAGAAAGAACCACGGTCTCGGCTACGAATTTGAACTCTTTTTTCCAATCCTGGGCGGTTTCGGTTCCATTCGGGGGATTCGCGTTAAACAACATCCCGAATTCCGATTCCGCTGCCGTTTTTGTATATTCGTTTTTTGGAATGGATAAAATCAGGCGCAGTTTTCCATTGACGGAGGTGATTTCTAAATCGCCCGAATAATGAAATATATCCTTCCGATCGGGTAAGGATATTTCGTAGTTCCCGTTTAAAAAACCGATCAATTCTTCCGTAAATTTTTTATATTCGGATCGGACTTCGATTTGATTTCCCTTCGATTTCAAGTGCAGTGCGGATATGTTTTTTGAGATGGAATGATCACCCGCGAATATCTTAGCGTTCGAGTAGCTGATTTTAATTTCGTACGGAGAATACTTTGTTAGAATTCCGACTCGAATTTTGGAAGGAATCGATTCCGTAAAAGTAGGTTTCGTCGAAAGTAAAAAACAGGAAAGAATACAGAAAAACCGGATTCTCAAAATCATAAAATTATTGAATTCGGATCGCTCTTGGAAAGGTAGGACACGCGGAAACACATTGACCACAACCCGTGCATGCTTTGGAAAAGGAGGGTTTGATTCCTTTAAAATTGACCACACCTTCGACCGGGCATGCGTCTTTACAATTGGAACAAGTCGCTTCCCCCGTTTTGTGATTGAGACAAAATTCAAAAATTCCTTTTGCTTGTCCGAATTTAGGGGCATTTTTTAACGGAAGGAGAGCTTCGTCTTTGCAGGCGCTGATACAAGGCCAATCTTTACAAAGCATACAGGCATTTAAGTTTACGTCCATTCTTGGAAAGTGTTTTTCGGACCTTTCGTCGAAGACGGGAAACAAAACGCTATAAGGACACGCGTATATACAATCTCCACAACCTGTGCACTTTTTTAAGAACTTGGTTTCGTCTAACGCACCGGGAGGCGATTGTATGTTTCTAATTTTTTTCTTTTGAGTCGATTTTACTTGATGAGGAAGTATGAAAGAGGTTTCCTTTTTGGGATTCTTCTTTGTTTTTTTCTTCGGAGCCGGCTGATGCCGGTTGGGATCCTCGGATGTGATTTCTTTAAAACCGGAAGCGAGATCCGCAGCGCTCTCTTGAGCGAGGTCCAGCATTCTTGCTAGACCCTTTTTAAAAAAATCCTTTCGGTTCAATCTTCTCTAACTCGTTCTATTCTCGCGCCTAACGTGCGCAGGCGGGTGTCGATGTTTTCAAAACCGCGGTCGATCTGGCCGATATTGTGAATGTAACTCGTTCCTTCGGCGCACAATGCTGCGATGATCATCGCCATACCGGCGCGAATATCGGGACTCGCCACCTTTTGTCCATAAAGTCGGGAATGTCCGATCACGATGGCCCTGTGCGGATCACAGAGTATGATCTGAGCGCCCATCGCGATGATATTATCCACGAAAAATAGTCTTGATTCGAACATTTTTTCATGAATCAAAACGGTTCCCTTGCACTGCGTTGCCGTCACGAGCGCGACCGAGGTCATATCCGCCGGAAAACCCGGCCATGGAGAATCGTCTATCTTCGGAGTTGCCCCGTGATAATCGGGAATGATTTCCATTTTTTGATCCGCTGGCACTAAGATTCCGTTTTCATGAGGACGCACTTCGATTCCGAGACGGGAATAAACCATTCTTATCATTCGAATGTCTTCGAGTTCCACGTCGCGGATCATAAGTTCTCCTCCGGTGACGGCCGCTAAACTGATAAAGGAACCGACTTCCAAATAATCGGACCCGATCTTATGATCTTTTTGAGGCGCCTTTAAAGAAGTGACACCTTCGATCGTGAGAATGTTGGAACCGATTCCGGATATTTTCGCTCCCGCAGAATTTAAAAATTCACAGAGTCGTTGTACGTGAGGTTCGCTCGCGGCGTGTCTCAGAATTGTCGTTCCTTCGGCAAAGACCGCCGCCATTACCGCATTCTCAGTTCCCGTTACGGATGCTTCGTCCATTAGTATGTCGGTTCCCCGAAGTCGATCCGCTTTGATTTCGTATCCGTCGGGAAACACTTCGATGCTCGCGCCTAATGCTTGTAACGCGAGAAGATGAGTGTCCAATCTTCTTCTACCGATCTTGTCTCCTCCGGGTTTGGGAAGAAACACACGGCCGGTCATCGCGAGAATCGGACCGGCTAACGTAACCGCTCCTCGGATACGGGAACAGAGTTCTTCTGGAAGCTGGTTTTTTAGTTTTCCGTCGTGTTTGAAGATAAAAGTGCCCGGTTCTTCTTCCGTAATTTCCATTCCAAGATGACGGAGCACTTCCATGAGCATAAGAACGTCTGAGATCATCGGAATATTGGTGATTCGAATCGTCCCCGGAACCATACAAACCGCTCCCAAAAGAGGGAGGGCCTCATTTTTATTTCCCTGTGGAACCACAGTTCCATGAAGAGGGGTCTTTCCAATGATCTTAAAATACGAAGAACTCATAATGATAAACTGTAGAATCCGATCTTTCTGGCAATCGAATTGTAAGCCCTTGTTATTTTTGAATCACCTGTGAAATAGTTTGAGAATTAGAACGGTTTCGTTTGAAACGATCGCATTCTATATTTTCCGATCGGCAATTCTCGATGAATTCTGTTGACTTCCCGCTCTAAAAAGGAGATGAACGTTTTATCCATGGACAATTTACACCATCGTTTTCAGCAATTCCAGAAGACAGTCTGGTTCAACCTTTTCTGTTATTTTTGGACAGGACTTTTTTCTTTCTTAGCATTTGCTCCCGTTTCTCTGAGTCACTTTGTTTGGATCGCTCCCTTTGGGCTTTTTTGGCTGAGCTTAAAATATCAGGGAAAGTATAAGAAATTATTCTATCAGGGTTTGATCATCGGAGTGGTTTTTTACGCCATTTCCTTTCACTGGATCGTTCACATGGCTATTACGTTTGGGAACTTCCCTTTCGTGATCGCGCTCCTTATTCTTTTGTTCGCGGGGCTTCTATTTAGTTTAAAGTTTCCGCTTTTTATGATGAGCTTTTCCTTTCTTTCCGGAAAAATAGGACGTCATTCCGTTTGGGTCGCGGGATTTTGCGGTCTCCTTTCCGAATTGATCGGTCCTCAGTTGTTTCCTTGGTATTGGGGAAATCTTGCGGCAGGAAATATCTTACTGGCTCAAAACGTGGAGATCACGGGTGCTTACGGACTGAGCTTTCTTGTTTTTGTAGTTTCTTATACTCTCTTTCAATCCAATCCATGGCATTGGAAAGAAATTCTTAACTCCGTTGAAAAGAGAAAACAATACTTTCGTTTTGTCGCGTTACCCGCGCTTCTTCTATTGAGTTTCGCGGTTTCCGGAACCGTCCTTTATAAAAAATGGGAAAACGTAAAACCTTCTAAATCGATCCGTGTTCTTGTCATTCAACCCGACGCACCTCTGAGTTTTCGCGATGGAAGAGAAGTAAAAGAATCCATCGAAGCGCTTATGGCTCGGATCGAAAAACTTGCGGAAGAAGGTGTCGCAAAAATGGGAACCAAACCGGATCTGATCGTTCTTCCGGAGGCGGGAGTTCCATTTTTCTCGGCTCACAACACCACGGTGACAACGGTTGCTAGAAGATTATATTGGCACCGTTTCGATTCTTTGATGTTTCTTCTTGCGAATAAATACAAGGCCAACGTATTTTTTAACGAGATCGACGCGGGTTATAAAGGAACTCCGGGTGCAAGAAATTTACGATATTACAATAACAACGTCCTTTATGATCCTAACGGAGATCGAAGGGATTCTTACCAGAAAAAATTTCTCCTTATGTTCGGGGAATATATGCCTTTTGATTTTCTTTACGATTTGAGTCAACAGACAGGACGATTCGAACCCGGTCTAAATCATAATTTGATTCGGTATTACACCCCCGCCGATAAGGAAAAATCTCCGAAAGGTCTTCATCTCGGATGGTTGGATACGGAAAATCTAAATCACGAAGCCGTCCGCTCTTACTATGAACCCGCCAAGACGGACGTACAAGAGTCGGGAAAATTTCTTCCTTTGATTTGTTACGAAGTGATTCTTCCGGAGTTTGTGAGAGAATTTAGAACCGCCGGGAATCCGGAGTTCATAGTCAATCTTACCAATGACAAATGGTATGGAACGACGACCGAAAGTGATCAACACATGGAACTCGGAAGACTTCGTTCGATCGAGTTACGCAGATGGATGGTGCGATCGACTAACTCCGGTATTTCGGCTAACATCGATCATCTAGGTCGATTGGTCGGAGGTAAGAAGACCGGTCTGATGACCGCTGAATCGATTTCGGAAACGATCGACGTAATCGATTCTCCGCCTACGTTTTATACCCAGTACGGAAATTTGATTCCCTGGTTGATGCTTTTTCTGACCGGAATCTACTACTTGAACCTTTTGATCGGAATTCGTAAAGGAAAGAAGTGATAAACGAATCGTTCGAAAACTTTTCTTAATTTCTTAAACTTAGGAAAAATACCGATGAAACGGAGACTGATCTACGCAGGATTATTATTCTTCTTTTTAAGTCTCTGTTTTGTCATCGTCCAATTCTTCGATTCCAATCGTTTGATCCGCGGCTTTCTGGGCGATTTGATCATAGTAATGGTTCTTTATAGTTTTTTTAAATCCATCGCGGACTTTGATCCCGTAAAACTATCGATTTCTATCATTCTATTTTCATTTGTTTTAGAAACGCTTCAATACTTTAAGATCGTTCGACTTTTAGGATTTCAAGAAAATTATCTAACCAGAATTATTTTTGGATCCGTATTCGACCCATTGGATCTGCTCGCATATTTGATCGGCGTGTTCTTAATTTTTTGTATCGATACACGGATCCTTCTAAAATTCCTAAAAAAACAAACTCCAAGCCATCTTACGGATTGATGAGATAATAAGATAGTATTCCGTGAAAGGTTTCAGTCGATCCTTGGGGAAGATTTTTTCCGGGACAAGTTATACTCAGATCCGACAAAGAATAGATCTGGTAGGGTTTGGCGAAAAATAGACGAATGAAAAAACGAAGCACGGAAGAAATATTAGAAAGGACATTGATGCTTCCCACGGAATTTTTTCTTACGATTTCCGCCGAACATCCTTCGTCAAAATAAATCTTTTCGTGCTTCGGAAGATCGTATCCGGAAAAGGGTTCCTTCTCCGTTTCCAGAACCTCGAACTTCGTGATTTTACCGGAAAGAATGTTTTTACCGTGTGGATCGAGAAGCGCCACGGTTCTAAAATAACCGCCCGGAAAAGAATCGTTTCCCAAAAAGCCGCCCGTATAAAAACGAAAGTCTTTTGAATTGATCGAACGGAGTAGCTCCCATCTTCGACTGTATTTGTAAACTTCGTAATTTGTGAGGAGATGTTCCAATCCTCCGACTCCGGAAAGTTCCTTTTTTTTTCCGTCTTGAATCAAATATCCCCAAGCGGATTGAAAGGAATAGGCGATGTCGGCCTGTACAAATCTATTCGGATCTTTTACGGGATATTTTCCTCCGGAAAGAGAAACTCCCTGTTTGAGACCGGATTTAAAGGATAAGAAGAATTTAATATCTTCAGTTTCTTGCTGAATTTCGATTCCTTCGGAATTCAACTCCATCCGATTGTTTTCTATCTTCAGATCGAACTTCCCCTTTTCCGCGGTGAGTTCTTTTCCGGAAAATTCTTTCGTGATGAATTTTGTTTCTTCTCCCAGAGTATGAATGACCAAACTGATTCCGCAGTTCTTCGTTCCCGGTCCGAGGTTGCTCACCAAAAAAGTAGCGTAGATAAAGGTTTTATCGTCGGTGAAAGAATAATTCCAAGCTTCGAAATAACCTTCTTGAGCATAGGGTTGAAAAGAATAGTCTTTGAGACCTGCCTTTTTGAGAAATGCAATCTCTTCCGCTTTTGGAGAATCGATCCAAAAAATGCAACTTGCAAAAAGTAAAAGCGCTATGGACTTACGACGAGACAGAATTCTTAAAAAAACTTTTCCCAAGCGAGGTTGTTCCGACATGCGGAAGATCCTTAATCCTGGGAAAAAATTGATCAAGCAGAAACTTATTTGCTGAAGATTTTCGTTTCTTCTTCGTCGGCAAAAACACAATCTTTTTCGAAAAGATCCGAAATGCAGACAATGTCAAAAACCGGATGTGTTTTCGTGCCTTCGTTTAAAAAACGATCTCTTTCTTCCTGGATTCCGTCGATGTGAATCCAAGATTCGTATTTTTCGTTGGCCTTTATATAGATGAGAAAGTCGTGTTCCCCCAAACGTTTAAAGAATGCTTCGAAATTCTTAAAACCGTCCTTTTCCAATTGGATTCTCAGTTTTTGAGAATTGCTCAGTTTGGGGTAAGGGGTCTTTGCAACGTAGAATTGATTTAAGACCGAGACGATGTTTGCAAACTCGTCTTTTCGGCCGATCAATTTCTTCCATTCTCCTCGATCTAAATCGATTGTTTCTTTCATTTTTTTTTACCTCTTCGAAAGAAACGGTTCCATGAACTTTCAGAACGGAGTTTCCAATCCGATTTTTTCTAAAAAAAGGCGTAAAAAAGTGAAAAGATGGATTCGAAAAGGGAATCGAATCATCTTACCCAAAGTTTTGGTCAACGGCTTCGGGAAAGTGCGCTGTTAATAAATCTTGCTAAAAAAGCGAAAATCAAAATAGTATCATTCAGAACTATGGAATCCGATCTGCTGGGAATATTTTGGACAGAAAAAATCAAACTGACTCAATATATTATTCAGACCACGAAACATTACAGTTCCAACCAACTTGATTTTTCGGTGACTCCGAGGGAGTCGATCCGCTCCTTCCTGCAAGCTATGGTAGCGGGGGACTTTTTTTTGAGAGTTTCCCTTCCAATTTCCATCGGGATCAGTTCTATTCTTCCCATCGCTAGACAATCCGAGGAAGACATCGAAAAAGATTTGGTGCGTTTTCGGGATCAGTTCGGATCTCCGGCCCTTCCGATTCATTTAAAGGATGTGATCACTCAGAGTGCGGAAGAGCTTTTTTTCGAAGACTGCAATCCGGAATTGAAACCTCTCTTTTTGCGCTGGAAAAGAATTTTGATCCGTCTGGAAAAAACGATTCGGGGTTTAAGCGCCAAAGATAGTCTTAAGTATCGTTACATTTCTGTGATCGGGATTGTCTCTCTTCCCGTGGCGATCAATTATTTTGAAATGCAGAACCTTGCTTGGCTCAGAAACGGTATTATGAAAATCACGGAAAATCCAAAATTTCCTTCTCAGTAGAACTTTAAAACAAAATCATATTCTACTATAGCATCATCGCAAAATTTTAAAGGAGAATTCAATGGCAAAGATAAAGGTAAAAACCCCGCTCGTAGAGCTTGATGGGGACGAGATGACTCGAATCATCTGGAAAGAAATTAAGGATAGATTCATTCATCCTTATCTCGATATCGAACTGGACTATTATGATTTAGGCGTGGAATACAGAGACAAGACGGAAGACAAAGTTACAGTGGACTCCGCCCATGCGATTCAAAAATACGGAGTCGGTGTAAAATGTGCAACCATCACTCCGAACCAAGACAGAGTCAAAGAATACAATCTCAAACAAGAATGGAAATCGCCTAACGGAACGATTCGTTCGATTTTGGACGGAACCGTTTTCCGTAAACCGATCATCGTAAATAATATTCCTCCCGCAGTTCGTTCTTGGAAAAAACCGATCACGGTCGGTCGTCACGCATTCGGAGATCTTTATAAGGATACCGAACTCTACATTCCCGAAGCCGGAAAGGTAGAATTGGTTTATACCGGAAAAGACGGAAAGGAAAAACAAAGAGCCTTGGTTCACGACTTCGACGGAGCCGGTGTAATCATGGGTCAGTTTAACTTGGATAAATCGATCGTAAGTTTTGCTCAGGCTTGTTTCAACTATGCGATTTCCGAAAAGATCGATCTTTGGTTTGCGACAAAAGACACCATTTCTAAAAAGTATCACGCAAGATTCCGCGCCATTTTCGACGAACTCGCAAAAGCAAAAGCGGGGGATCTCAAGAAGGCGGGTATCGAATATTCTTATTATCTCATCGACGACGCTGTAGCGCAGATCATGAAGAACGAAGGTGGAATGCTCTGGGCGCTTATGAATTACGACGGAGACGTGATGAGCGACATGGTCGCCTCCGGTTTCGGATCTTTGGGCTTGATGACCTCCGTATTGGTTTCTCCGGACGGCAAATTTGAATACGAAGCAGCACATGGAACGGTGACAAGACACTACCGTAAATATCAGCAAGGGGAAACGACTTCCACAAACTCCGTTGCGTCTATCTTCGCATGGACCGGAGCTCTGATCAAAAGAGGCGAATTGGACGGAACTCCGGACGTGGTCGCTTTCGGACAGAAACTGGAAAAAGCGGTTATCGATACGATTCAAGGTGGAGAAATGACTAAAGATCTAACTCTCCTTTGCACCGATCCGAACGCAAAGTCTTTGGATACCTTTCAGTTTATGGAAGCGATTCAGAAAAAACTTTAATATGATTTGAATTCGAGTTCCCGACCAAACTTTGGTCGGGGATTCTTATCAAGACTTATGAAACTCAAAAACCTTCTCCGAAAATCAAAAGAATTTCGAAGAATCAAATGGTTCGTGGTTTTGATCTTCCTCGTTTTCTCATTCTCTCTTTTTTCTCAAAAAAATCCCAAAGAACCGACCTTACCATCCGAACCGACGATCAACGGAGATTCCCGTAATTCGAGAGGGGAAGCTGGAAAACAAAGCGGGAGCGGAGTCGATGAGAAGGGCGAAAAAAAAATCAAAGTGATCTTTTGCGACGGAAGGGAAGTCGATGGCTATTGGAAAAACGCACCGAACGAATTTAAGTTCAAACACAAAAAAAGCAATATCACTTATTCCAAAGCGCTCAAGCTGGAAGAAGTTTCCAAAATTAAAATTGTTACCTGGAAGTTAAAGGCTTCCAATCCTAGAAAAGAAGGAACTCCGTATCGAGCCGAACCGTATCAGATTCAGATGTTTTCGTTTTCGGGAGAATCTTTTTTGAAAGAACCTCTGGAAACCGGAGAGATTCAACAGATTTCGTTTAACAATCAATTCGGGGACGCGACTTTGTTTTTTTATTGGAACGATCTTCAATACGAAAACGGACAGTGGTTTTCCGGTTTAAAATCCTTTTCGGGAGAATTTAGATCGGACTGTCATCCGGACGTGATCCGTGAGATTCAGTTTCCGGCAGTAAATTAGTTTTTTTGAATATATTCTAAGATACTTCTTTCGGAATACGGTTTGTGAAGTATCCTTACGTTTATCGGAAGTTTTGACCTGCTGATTCCTTCGTTTTCTTCCAGCCCAGTGATAACCGCGATCGGAACCGAATCAAAACGATTTTGTTTTCTGATAGCTTCGACAAATTCTTCCCCTGAAAAATCGGGCATAATCCAATCTGTGAAGATATGTGAAATTTCGAAATCGGAGGACAAAAGAAATTCCAACGCTTTTTTTCCTTCCGTAAACGCTTGAACTTGAAACCCGTTCTTTTTCAAAATTTTTCCGAGTAAAAGAAGATTGAGTTCGGAGTCGTCCACGATGACGATCTTTTTATGGTGGTTAGGATGTAACTGATTCGAATCCTCTTTACCGTAAGCAAGTTCTATAATTTCTTCGATGACTGCCTTAAATTCTTCGATTCCTAAAGGTTTTGGATAGATTCCGTCAAAACCGAATTCTTTCGCTTTGTCTCGATTGGATTCGATGTCGCCCGATGTAATGAGATAAATTTTAGAATTTTTGCAAGCGCTCGATTTTTTATCGCGAAAACTTGTTCGAATGATTTTGCAAACGTTAAAACCGTCTGCATCCGGAAGAATCATTCCGATTGTGATAAGATCGAAAGATTCCTGAAACGCAAGATCCAATCCCTCTTTTGCAGTCGCCGCTTCGACGATTTGAAAATCCTCGGAAGGAAAAAAGGAAGATATGATTCTCCTAACGGTGGCCCCGGAATCTAAAACCAAAACTTTCAAATAGGATTCTCACCTGAATTGATTTCAGAAATTCCAGATTCGTAAATTTGAATATAACGAATCAGTTCATCTACGATTTCTTCGGGGCTCTCCAAAAATTCTCCGCTTGGTTTTGTCCAAGAAAGGGAATTCGAAGGGTTTGTATCCAAGCTGAGATAATAAATCGGAGAAGCGCCGGGTAAGGATTTTATATCGGAAGGCATCAGAGTAAAAGAACCAAAGATGGAGAATATGGCTTTGTATCGTTTTCCGTGATAGGACGTCTGATAGGCTCGGGGCCACTCCCCGGAATCCGATTTTGATTCTAAGGGAAAAGACTCATTCAAAAAGGAAATGAGTTCCTCCGTTTTTTTTACCTTATTTTCGAATGAACCTGTTTCACTCATGATTCTAATTCTTTGGCCTTGTCCCAGAGCCGATCCATTTCTTGTAGGTTGGAATCGGCCGGTGTCTTTCCTTCATTTTGAAGAGACTCTTCAATGTATTGAAATCTTGTCTTGAATTTTGCATTCGTTCTTGTAAGAGCTGATTCGGCGGAGATTCCAAGATGTCTTCCTAAGTTTACCAGACTGAATAGAAGATCTCCAAATTCTTCTTCGATACGAACTTGATTGGATCCGTCTGCCTTCGTCTTACCGTATTCAACTAAGAACTCTTCCATTTCCTCTCTGACTTTTCCTTCCACGTCTGAAATATCTTTCCAATCGAATCCAACCTTAGCCGCTTTCTTTTGATACTTTTCTGCTTTTAAGAGAGAGGAGAAATTTTCCGGAATGTTAGAAAAAATAGACGAGTAACTTGACTGCTTCTTTTCCTTATCTTTGATTTTTTCCCAATTTTCGATCACCTCCTGAGAAGAAGAAAGTGTGAGCTCTTCCGGACGAAAGACATGAGGATGTCTGAAAATTAACTTATCCGCTACACGTTCCGCAACGTCTGCTAAATCAAAGGCATTTCTTTCTTCGGCGAGTCTTGCGTGGAATACTACCTGAAATAAAAGATCTCCCAATTCTTCCTTTAGAAGTTCGTCGTTTTTTTTGAGGATAGCTTCGATTACCTCCTGAGATTCTTCGATCAGATAAGGAACGAGGGTTTGGTGATCTTGCTCCTTGTCCCAGGGACATCCATTTTCACCCCGTAAAGTGGCCGTTACGTCCCTAAGTTTGCTGATTTCTTCGTGAAGCGATTTGATTGGCATAATGGTCCTCTAAAATGACGAAAGGCGAATGGTTCCATTTTTTTCAAAGGAGCGCAAATCGCACGTCTTTTCGGGCGCTTTGGCTCGGGATTGGATTGACGGGAACCGCAAAAAACGAGTATAGTAATAAAAAATACTTTCTAGGCGCTCTATGATACGTTCAAAAAGTCTTATCGTTCTTTCACTCATTCTGATCGCGGTTGCCAGTCGCTATTTTCCACACCCGGCTAATTTTACGCCAATTCTCGCGATTTCTCTTTTTGCGGGGGCTCATTTTGCTTCCAAAAAATTATCTCTGATTCTTCCCATCCTCGCTCTGTTAATAAGCGATTTGATCATTGGGTTTCATGATCTGATGCCGGTCGTTTACGGAATGTCCTTATTGCTTGTTGTTATGGGTTGGCAGTTGCGCGCTTCTTTGTCCGTTGGAAGAATCGCTCTTTCTTCCGTAATCGGATCTGTAGCCTTCTTTGCGGTAACAAACTTTTTCGTTTGGCTGACTTCGGGAATGTATACTTTGGATCTAAGCGGGTTTGTCCAATGTTACATTATGGCGATTCCGTTCTTTCCAAACGGTTTGTTGGGAGATCTTTTTTATACTTCGGTTCTTTTCGGGGCGTTCGCGCTCATTGAAAAAGCCGGTTGGTTGAAACTGGCTCCTGTTCCCGTGAAATAAATTCGGATTCTTATCAGAATTTGAATTCGGTGCAGTTCGGAGTTCCGACGTCGATCTGCACTGAAAATTTTTCCTTTTTCGATCTTAGAATTCTCCAATCCTTTTTACAAGATCAAAGAAACCCCCAAATAAAATCCGTAATAAGAATCTACGACCTCTTTTTCCAGGGCCGGTCTTGTAGATGTCAAGTCCGCCGGTTTCGTGATCGTATTCAAAGCGGTGGAGCTGATTAAGTCTGGAATTAAAAGAGAAGCGTTGTAGTTGTAGCCGGAAACTGAAGATCTCATCTCCGTGTATTGAAAACCGAATGTAAACTTTAACCAGCTCGTTCTAGAAAAAGAAAGCCCCGTGTCCAATTGATAGCCTGTTCTTTTCACAAGATTTTCCCCGGCTGACCCCGCGGTTTCGGTCACGAGAAAATTCTGAACTCCGTTATAATTTGTCGTTCCGTTGGTTTTAAGATGATATTTTCCCAATGTTTTAAAGTAGTCTGCGCTTGCGTGAAACTGAAAATACGAATTCAGTTTTTTTACGATTCGAAATCCGATCTGTGGTCCGAGCCCCCCCGCTTTTTCCTCCATGTTTCCAAAACCTGAACCACCCGGAAGATTTCCGTATTCTTTCGAATACGTATCCAAATTTCGAATTCCCAAAGAAGGTCCAATTCTGGTTCCGGAACCGGTTTCAAAAAAATAGAGAAGATTGAGTTGGATGTCTGTTCTTCTCAATTGTGGTCCGTAAATGCTATAGGATTGGTTTAAGTTTCCGGAGGTTGGATTGATATTGATCGATGAAAAAGTGGGATTGATTCTCAGATCTAAGAAAGTCGCTTCCACGCCGAACTTTTTGGATTCGGTTAAGAATAAAAAACGTATAGGGTAAGCGGTCTTCGTATTTCCCTGAGGGCTCGAATAGAAACTTCCGGTGTTATTGATGAGATGTGCGTCAAAACCTCCTACGGCGGCCGCTGAATTAATGCTTCGGTATGTCCCCGAAGTAAAAAGAAAAGAATTGGTTTCGTTTGCGGAAACGTTTTGTCTTCTTGCTAACGATTCCGGAACCCAAGTCGCCTGATTAAAAAGGACTCCGATTTCGAATGTGGCCCCTTTGGGGGCTTTGTTGAGCTCTTGTTCGTGGAGCGTATTTCTTAATTCGGCGGCTTCCGTTCTTTTTCTTTGAATTTCTAAAATCAGCCTCTGTCTTGTCACAGGATCCTGAACTCTTCCGGTTTTTGCTTCGAGTTCATCCGCTTCCTTGTCCAATTGGTCAGGACTTAGGGGAGGCGTTTTGGCTTGAGCGAGAATTCCCGACGAAAGGGAAACGAACAGAAGGAATAAAATAAAAGTTGTTAGGCTTTGCGTTTGGTTCTTCATATATTTTTCGAGTGTGAATTAGATAAGACGATAGAATTCGAAATTCAAACATTTTTTTCCTAAAAGACGAAAAAGAAAAACACTACAAAATTCTTCTTCGTACAATAAAGAAATAGAATGACCTTAGAGATGGACCGAATTTCCCAAAGGTTTTTTTTAGCTTTCTCTATAGGCTTTGGATGAGCGCTCCGATTTTTCGCCTAGCTGGACGTTTTGATGGATAAGAGTCTCTCCTATTTTTATCGACCTTTGGAGGATCTTAGGAATCATTCCAAATTTTAAATCGGAAGTTACGGATTTAAAATCTAAGGTTTCTCTTCGGTGATTTTTATATTTTAAAATTTTATCTTTTATACCGGTAAATTTGAAACTTCATAAAATCAAAAAAATTACCGATGCGTGGAAGGAAGTTTAAAATTAGAATTTTTCCGTATGGAAGTCGCGTCCTTTGGTTCCGCTCACTGAAAACGGAAATAAAAATAAAAAATGAATTCGAATTCTTAAAAGTCTTATGCAATAGAATAAAAAAGAGAGAGTATGAATTTTACCAAGTCAGCAGTTTGTGTTTTTTGCGGTTCCCGAAACGGTAACAATCCCGTTTATTCAAAAGTCGCTCGGGAGTTAGGGGCCTTGCTCGTACAGAAGAATCTGGATCTGGTCTATGGGGGCGCGTCTTGCGGACTTATGGGAACGATCGCGGATGCGGTGATGGACAATGGAGGATCGGTTTCCGGAATTATTCCCGACTTTCTAACGTTAAAAGAAATCAAACACGATCGTGTAAAAGATATCATGATCGTATCTTCGATGCACGAAAGAAAGTTTAGAATGTATGAGAGGTCCGCCGGTTTTATCGCGCTCCCCGGAGGAATTGGAACGTTGGACGAACTCGTGGAAATCACGACTTGGAATCAGCTCAAACTCATCAGAAAACCTTTGGGTTTATTGAATACGGAAGGTTATTTCGATCATCTTCTCAAACAACTGGATAGAATGGTCAAAGACGGTTTTATGGATTCCACTACAAAAGAAGCTTTGATCGTTTCGGAAAATCCCTCCGAACTTTTGGATTTATTGATAAAGAAGTTTTGAGAATTCCTATCTCTGAAAAAAGAAATTCTCTTAAAACCAACGGAACGTAGGAACTCCCATAAGAATGAAACTGGAGAGGTTTTTTACAAAAGCCATTTATCTCTAAAGATACATTATCCGTGGGAACTCTAACTTTTTATCACCAGCCACCTTGAATATTGTAAGCGGTTTCTTTTTAGGTTGAAATGGAAGATTTTAATTTTTGGGAATTTTCAAAACGGAAAATTTTTTTTCAATACTTTTACAGCGGCCGAAGTTGAAATCTTTTTGCAAAAAGGATTTTAGCACCAATTTAGATCTAACAAAATGTTTTCGATCTATGAGGAATCGGAATTTCCTTCCGGGAAACAAAACTTATTCTTTCTCGGGTTCCGGTTCCAGAATTAGAAGCAGTTCTTTATTTTCCGATTCTCTGGCAAGATCCAAAGTCGACTTCCCGTCTAAATTTTTTAAAAATGGGGATGCGTTTTCGCCGAACAGGAATTTGACGATTCCGATCCTTTCGTTCATTACGGCGATATGAAGCGGGGTATTTCCTTCTAGGTCGATCGAGTTCGGAGAAATTTCAAGGCCGAGAATCGTTTTACAAAGATTTTCGTCTCCGACTTTTGCGGCTTCGAAAAGTCTTTCCACAAGAATCTTTTTGAGAATTTTTACGGCGTGGTGGTATTTCTGTCTTTCGGCTTCTTCCAAACCGGTTTTTCCGGAAGTATTTACTTTCAAAGGATCGGCCCCGATTTTTAGAAGCCTTTCGAGACATTCTACGCTATCGTGAGAAGCTGCGAGTAAAAGGGCAGTGTTTCCGTCCGCATCACGATTTTCTAAAATGGATTTGCTTTCCTCTTTTTCCAAAAATAAATCCAAGATTTCAAAATCATTGTGAAGAGAAGTGAGATGAAGAATGGTCCTTCCTTCCGAATTCTTCTTTAAAAAATCGGCGTTCTGATTCAAAAGATATTCTACGATCGAAAGATGTCCGAGATCGACCGCAAGCAACAACGGGGAATATCCTTCTCCGTTTCTTTCTTCCAAGTCCGGACGCGGTTCTTCGTTTTCATAAACCAATTCTACGATCTCTACGTTCCCCGTACTCACTGCCTTAGTAAGAGGCGTGTTACCTGCAAAATCTTTCTTACCACAATCGGCGCCGGCTTCCAAAAACGTTCTTATCAAGTCTTCGTTTCCAAGATCCAGAGATATGAGTAAAGGGGTTTCACCACGAGAGTTTGCTTCGTCCGGATCGGCGCCCGCTTTCAAAAGAATTTCGATCGCTTCCAAGTCTAAATTTTTCACCGCCCAGGAAAGAACTCCGGAACCGTAGTTATCCCTATAATCTTTCAACCAATCGATAAGAATTTGTTCTCCTTCCATTTCTGAAAGAAGTCTTTTGATTTCTTCATTCTTTCCGGTTTTGACTGCGGAAAAAAGGTCGATTAGAGATTCAGAAAAATCACTCAGAAAAAATTCTCCAAAAAAGAGTAAAATAAAAACAAAGTCGGAATGGAAAACAAAAGTCCGATTCCCGGAAATGCGGCAGAAAGTACCGGTCTAAATCCCATCTGAAGGGCTACAACCGAAGCTGTAATCATCGGCGCCATTCCCGCTTCCAAAACAGCAATCCTTATATGTTTCGGGTTTACTTTCAGAAAAAAATAGCAAAGGAATATTAAAATCGGCGCAAAAAGCAATTTATAAATCAGTCCGGTCAAAAGAGCGGTTCCAAAGGAAGATTCCGATTCCTTTTCTTGGGAATCAGGATCCGAAAACCGAAGCTGAAACCCGACCGTAAATAAGGCAATTGGGACCAATGTTTCTCCTAAAGTTTTAAACACGGAATGGATCGCTTCCGGGATTGTGAAAAGTCTTAGGAAAAACGAAAAAAGTAAAGCAAGAAACGGAGGGAAAGTAAAGAGTCTCTTCAAAATGGACTCGAAGAGCTTTGGATCATTTTTCTTTTTATTTTCGGGAAGATATCTTACCGCTAAAAGAAAACCGGGGATTGCAAGACAAAGAAAGGTTCCGAATTGGTCCGCGATCAGGACTGCGCTCGTGACTTCTTCTCCGTAGAACATTCTGAGCACCGGAAGTCCGACAAAGGATGTGTTTCCTAGTCCGCAACAAAGAGTAACTGAGATCCTAGTCTCGGAAGTCCAATGGAAGAATCGACCGGCGAAATAAAAAAATACGATGGAAATTCCGAACACCAGCCAAGGCATCAACGCTAAATAGATAAAAGAAAATTCCAAAAGTATGGACGGAACGTTCGCTAAGATGAGGGAGGGAAGCGAAACATAAATCACAAAACTTCCTAAAACCTGGGCCGAGTTCTCCGGAAGAATTCCGCTGCGTTTGAGAAGCCAACCGGCAAAAATGCAAATCGGAATTAGAATTAAATGGGCCATCCGTTGGACACAGTGAAGATCGGAAAGGATAGGGCAAGAGTTTTAGAAATAGCCCGCTGCCGGAATTGAACCGGCGACCTTTTCATTACGAGGGAAATGCTCTACCCCTGAGCTAAGCGGGCGGACTGATTCCATTCGAAAAAAGAAGAATCCTCGCTACAATCTCCCGAACAACAGGGTTCGGTGTTTGTTTTACAAAGGCTGCATTGTCCATGTCCGTGGACATACACTACTTCGGAGATTTGAAGGCAAACCGGACATACTCTCTTAAGGTCCATCTTTTCTCGACTTCTTGAATTCTTTTACCATCATTGCAGTGATGCTGTCAAGATGTTTCACTTGTTCTTTGAGTTCCGGTTTTTCGTGACGAGAAGAAAACGAATAACAGGAATTTTTGACTCCTCTGTCTTTCATCCACCAGTGCCGTCCGATTTCCCTTCTTTCTCGAGCGGGAAGATCACCTTCATACATTTTATATTCGTCGAATTGTGCCGGAAAGTTTCTTTCTTTTAAATAGAAAGCGTATGCGGAATGGAAATTCATCGCGGCATTCTGAATCAATTCGTTGATATGAAGACAACCCAACGTTTTATCCGCGGGAAAACGATTCATGAGTTTCGAATAGGACATTTCTTCGCCGACTAAATAATCATAATTTCGGATCGCCACGGGACAGGTTTCGTAAGGAACCCTTTTTTCCTCCACTCCGGATTTTTTGATTTTCATCGTAGTTAGGTCCACTTCGAGATAAAGTGTCATATCGTGATACGGATCATACTGATTTACTTCTATCACGCAGAAGGGAGGCGATTCTTCCGGAAACCAATAGTATCGGCTTTCATAGTTTCTCTGAAAATCCGTGTTTCTAAAACGAATTCTGTCTTTGATTTCCTGCAGCATATTCATACTAACCTCGCAATATTCGAAAGAATCCTTTCTAACAAAAGTATGCCCTAAATTCTTATTGGTTCATCTTTTTAAAACAGTCGATTCCCTAAAGAATTTTTTAGACTTATTTTCATTTGCTTTTTTTATCTTTTCTGGTATCTTCAGTCCGGCTTAGATATGACTTCCTTCTTTTTAGAAAAATCATTTATGGTGACGGGAGCCAGTTCCGGAATCGGAAAGGCGCTCGTCTTGGAACTCAACAAAAGGGGCGCCATCGTCGGCGCTCTTGCTCGGAGAAAGGAACTTTTAAAAGAACTAAAAAACGAAGCTGCTTATCCGGAAAAAATCATTCCTCTTCCAGGTGACGTCTCGGATTCTTCTCAGCTTAAAAAAATCACGGAAGATTTTAGGAAAAGAGTTCGGCGAATCGACGGAATCGTTCATAGCGCAGGCATTAGTATGCGGGCGCTCGCAAGAGAAACCGAGATAAAAGTTTATGAAAGTCTAATGGACGTAAACTTTTATCCTCTGGTTCATCTTTTCAAACTTTGCGAAGCGGAGCTTAGGCAGAATCAGGGGCATTTTGTGGCGGTCTCTTCGCTACAAGGGAGATTTTCCACACAATATCGTTCCGGTTACGCGGCTAGTAAACACGCAGTTCAGGCGTTTATGGACAGCGTTCGTCTAGAAACTTTCGAGAGCGGAATACACGTTATGACGGTTTCTCCGGGATACGTCAAAACTGATATTTCCGTGAAAGCGTTGTCTTCAAACGGATCTGCCTATGGGATTATGGATGAAGGAATTAAGAACGGGCTTTCCACCGAAGTTGTCGCGAATCAAATTTTGAAAGCGATTGAATTGGGAAAAAGGGATTGTTATCCTTCGCAATTTCGAGAGTTGTTTGCCCTTTGGGTGAGCAGATTCTCACCCTCATTGTTAGATAAACTTTTGAGAAGGGTTAGAGTGACTTAACTTTATCTTCCGGAAAGATCCCAGACAAGACGGATGCCGGCCCTACGATCCGTTTTCAAATTCGGAATTCCGCCAAAAGATCTATGATATGTTGTGGATTCTTCCTTTGTGGAAGCAAAGGAACCGCCGCGAATCACTTTGTGCATTTTTCCAAACGCGTTTCTTTTGATAGAATGTCCTTTGTAGGGAAGGTAATCCGAACTTGTCCATTCGGCGGCGTTTCCACACATCCCGATTGCTCCGTATGGGCTTGCCGATTTTTTTGCGAGTTCATAAACTCCGATTGTATCCATTCGTTTGCTTTCGATCGTATTGCAGAGAACAGGATCAAAATCGTTTCCGAAAGGATATTCTAAAGGATTGGGATTGAAAGAATAGGATTCGTCGCGGTTGATCATCCAAGTGATTCCCGTTCCCCTTGCGGCCTTTTCCCATTCCATCTCCGTGGGTAAACGTTTTCCGGACCAGCGTGCGTAAGCTTCGGCTTCCCTATATGTAAGACCGATTACGGGATGATGTTCCTTTCCGGAAGGATAGGTTCCGTTCGGCCAGTGCGGAGGAGTGGGATTGTTAGTTTCCTTTAAGAATTTTGAATATTCTTGATTTGTAACTTCATACTTATCGATGTAAAACGAAGAGACGTCTTGTAAATTCCCACGATCCGGTTTAAAATAGAATGGGTTATAACTGTCTTCAGATGCGTCGTTTCCTTGTCCATGAAGGAAAAATCCCATGGATTCGTAAAACAATTCTCCGTTTTGTTCGTATCCGCCTGAAACGAGAACCATTTCCTTTCCATCTTTCGGATGTCTGAGTTGTTTTGTCGGTCTGGTTCTTCTTCTTTCATCCGTAAAAAAAGCTCCCGGTTCCACGTAGGCGACTTCTTGTTTGTAGTCTTGGATAAACGTTCCCGCCGTAAGAAGATTTTCCGGAATACCCGCGTTTGCGGTAAAGGATCCGAAAAGTTCTACCTCGTTCGCTTTTCTTCCTCGAGAAGTCGATTGATAAGCGACGGAGATTTGTCTAATTGAGAACGAACCGATCTCCTTTTCAGGATTGGTCTGTAAAACCGGATACTCGGTTCTTCGGGCGAGAATGGCTTTGATTTCTTCCTCTTCCTTTCCGTAAAAAACGGATCCTCTTCGAATTCGAATTTTTACTTTACCCTTTCCTCGATAGACGGCTTCCACTTCTCCTTTCCAAAAAGGAACCATTCTTAAGTTGAGGGACTGGTCTTCTTGGTCTTGGGAAAAGAGTCCGGTCGATTCCGTCCCGATCCAAAAAATGAAGAGAAGGATGAGAAATTTTGAAAATATAAGAAGTCGTGGCCGGATCATATTCTTGAATCGTTTGTGAAAGATTGGGATTCTTCTTAAATCTTCGGCAACAATCGTTTGCTTCAAAGGAGAATTTTAATACGAATATGAATTTCGGGGATTTCATATTCTGAAAGGTGTTTTGAGATTTTGAGAGGATTTTCGATTTAGAACTTTTCCTGAAACCTTTAAAAAAAGGCTTTTGATCTGATATAATAGTAGGCGGCATAATCAAGAACGCCGGAATTCCCCGCTAATTAGGTCTTCGGGCTTTATCGACTTTATCTGTAGCCTTGGTAACTGTTCGATTCTCGTTGGAGTTCCCACATTCCGAAGTTGTGGGACAGCTCTTATCAATTTGTTCCGACAAACTACGGAAGTCTGAAAAAGACTTGGCATCGGACTGGACTATAGCCATTGGGATTTCTGAAAATTCTTTCTTTTATGACCGAAAATCAGAGAAGATTTCTTTCGTAGGAACTCCTAAAAAGAAAAACCCCGTCTTGCCGGACGAGGTTTTTTAAGAGTCTTTTCTAATTTAGAAATTCTTACTTCTTCTTTGCTTTGTAAGGAGGAGGGCCGGATTTTTTGCTTCGGTCCCCGCCGCCGCTTCTTCCGCTGCCTCCACTTCCACCGAACTTGGAACGAGAGCCCCCGCCGGCGCCGCCACCTCCGCTCGGTCTTCCGGAATAACCTCTGTCACGATTATAACCTCCGGACTTGCGGGACGGTTTTCTGTCGTCAAAACGTTGCTCTGCTTCGAACTTAACGCTCGGATCGAAGGTCCCGCTTTCTTTGTGAATTGTGAGTTTAAAAAGAGCGGCCGCGATATCAAGAGCGGTATATTCGGTTCCCATCAATCTTTCTACTTGGTTTACGTATTCGCTCAAATGCCCCGCATCGACAAGACCCCGGATCTTCGCTGTGTACGAATGAATTTTTGTTTCTTCAAGGTCGTCTAACGTTGGAATTTTTCCGGGTTCGATTTTTACTCCGTTGGCGCGTTCAATCTTTTTAAGATTGTAGATTTGTTTTCCAACGATAAACGAAAATGCGATTCCTTTTTTACCGGCTCTTCCCGTTCTTCCAATTCTATGAACGTAGTCTTCCCCGTCTCTCGGAAGGTCGTAATTGAAAACGGCCTCAACGTTGTTTACGTCGATTCCCCTTCCGGCTACGTCGGTCGCGACGAGAATTTCGACGGTTCCGTTACGAAACCCGTTCATTACCTTATCTCTTTGTTTTTGATTGAGATCTCCGTGAAGACCTTCCGCAAAGTAACCGCGTGATTTTAATAATTCGACTAACGTATCGACTTGCGCCTTTGTGTTACAAAAAACGAGCGCAAGTTTGATATTTCTGTGTTCGATCAATCTCGCGAGGGCTTCGCCTTTCGCACTTTCTTGAATTTCGAAATAGATTTGTTCGATTTTAGGAGCGCTAAGTTTTTGATGAGTCACGTCGATGATCTGAGGACTTTTTTGAAAACGTTTCATCATGTTCAAAATGTCGTCGGTCATGGTCGCGGAGAACATGATGGTCTGACGTTGGGCAGGAGTGTCTTTGAGAATAATTTCCATATCATCTCTAAACCCCATGTCCAACATTTCGTCCGCTTCGTCGAGGACTACGATTTTGATTTCATCCAAACGAAGAGAACCGCGTCTCATGTGGTCCATCATTCTTCCAGGCGTCGCGATTACGATCTGTGGGTTTTTTCTGAGAGCTCGTAATTGTCTGTCGATTTCTTGACCGCCGTAAATCGGAACAACTTCGAAGTTTCCTTTGTATTTCATCAGCTTTCTAAATTGTTCGCTGACCTGGATTACAAGTTCTCTGGTCGGACAAAGGATCAATGCTTGTAGACTTTTAGAATTCACTTCCAACATTTCGATTGTTGGAATTGCGAACGCCGCCGTTTTACCTGTGCCGGTTTGTGCGTGTCCGATAATGTCTTTTCCTTTTAAGATGACTGGGATTGCGTCTGATTGGATCGGAGAGGCTTCCTCAAAGCCCATTTCTGCAATTGCATTTTGGATTTCGGCGGATAAGTTTAGTTCGCTAAACTTGAGTTTCTTCATAGATGTTCCTTTTAAAGTATTGGATCATCCCATATTCCGGGAACCTCTAATACTTTGAATTTTCAAGATGAACTATCCGGAAGATCAAAAAGCCAATTAAAACGAGAGGAAGGCTGGAATCAGGAGATATTTTGTGTCTCTGCGTAGATAAGACACGCTGTATTAACTACAGTTTAAAAACGGCCTATTTTTACAACAAGAAAACAAAGGATGAAGTTTCCTTTTTCGAATTCATTTAACAAAACGACAAGGAAAGAATGATGATCCTAACCTGAATCGACCTTTATGTTCGTTTAAGAAGCTTCAAAAATTCTTATATAGGATCGAAGGATAAAAGAATCATCTCTCATTTTATTTTAAACAAGAGATGATTTAAGAAGATTTCTTAGGTAAGAATTTTAAACCGATTTAGAATTGGACCGTCATCGAAAGATATGCGAACTGTGCCTGAGGCAAAAAGTCTGTTTTTCTGAATTCCGGAGAAATCGAATCGTCGTTTACTTTTCCGCGAACCGCGTCGCCCGCAAATATCCAACTATAACCCAAAGCCCAGAGGATATCCTTGTATTTGAGGGTATAGACCAGGTCGATTTCTCTGAATAAATTTTTCCCCAGCGTACCGACGCCTCTTTGTGACTCTGCGCCTTTTTCACTTTGTAAATAGGGATTTTTGAAACGATCGTTTGTGTAAGATTCGGTGCTCGCACCTTCTTTAAGAGTTCCTGCGATATCATACCAACCGTCTTGGAGCTTTTGTTTGTCGACGATCCAATAAGCGAGTCTTAATTTTCCCTTTTCGGCCCCGTCCCAAGTAAGATTTACTGACCTACCGATCATGTTGACCCAGCTTACCTGATCGGCTTCTCCGTAAAAAATATGGTTGGAATGAAATAAGTTGGAAAATGTAGCGACCTTACCGTCTTTACGATTCGGATCACCGCTCGCGACGTTGTATTCCGCGCCGAGTCGAAAAGATCCGATCGTATAACCCGTGTCAAACGCGAAAGCATAAGCGTCATAGGCTTGTCTTTCCTTGTATAAGCTTTTTGTAATAGTTTGTCCGGTAAGAGCGTCCGTTATGGAAACGTTCGTGTTGAATGAATCCCATCCGGGAGTCACGTCCCAACCGGTTCTACCTGTTTGAATTGCATACTCGACAGAAAAATCAAGAGGAGTCTCCGATTTTTTATCCTTCGTCGTTTTGTTGGAAATTCTGAAGCCAAACGTATGAAGTTGATCATATCTCGAATCTCGGGGAATCGTTTCCGGATTTGCGAACAAGAGGATTGCAGAATTATTTTGAGGAAGCCATTTTTTATAAAGGCCGATGTAATACGCATCCAAGTGAAAGTGTTTTGAGAATTTGATCGTATTGTAAAATCCGGTAAAAGTAGCATCTCCTTGTTGTTGTTTCTGAATATCCGGCGAAAGTTTACAGGGAATATTCGTATTTGCGGGGCAGCTGTATTGCGCCGGGAAGGAATTTTTTTTACCTAGAGAAGTTGTATTTCCTGCGATATCGGAATCCTGTTCTCCAACGATCATGATCCATGCGTGCGAGGAAAAAAGATCTTGATCTAATTTAAAACGAAATCCGTTAAAACTCCGTCCTACGTTCGTCCAGTCCAAAGAGCCGACCAGTCTCTCGTCCCCATATTTTAGAATCTGCCTTCCCGCTTGAAGAGAGATCGGACCAATTAACTCCTTCGATTCGATCCAGGCTTCTCTTACCCCGACCGACTGTCTTGTGTTATCGTTTGCGGTGTCCAATCCGGTGATCGAAGCCTTTTCACCTCCCCAGAGAACCGTGTCTTGTAACGTGATTCGAACTTTGGTTTTTTCGGAGAGATCTTTCTCCAGCCAGATTTGGGCTTTTGCGCCGACAAAAGAAATATTATCATTTTTGAATTTATCAAAATCATAATTGTATTTCGCTTCTGGGCGAATTCGAATCATACCGCCGAATTTAATCGTTTCAAACCAAGGTAGTTCTTTTTTGTGTTCCTTAGGAAGAATCGGCTCGGATTTTTCGGAGACCGATGGCTGAGTCGTAGTCTGGGTCGGGTTGTTCTGAACGTTAGGCGGCGTCGAATCCGTTTTTTCCTGCGCCTGGATCGTTGAAAAAAGGAAAGTGAAAGAAATAAGTAAGAGAGCGCATGCCCTTGTTTTGTGAGATTTCAATTTCAGACCTTTTAAGATTAGTTTTTTTTAAATTCATTTTTCGCTTTCACTCTTCACTAAATTTAATTTTAGAATTTTGGAAACTTCCGGGCGACAGCTGCCGCAGCCTGTTCCCGCACCCGTAATCTTTCCGAGTTCCTCTATTGTTTTGATTCCGTTTTTGATTTCTTCGCAGAGATTTCCTTCTCCGACACCGTTGCAGGCGCAGACTAATTTTCCAATCACCGGTTTTCTGGGAGTCGCAGTTCCGGAGAGAAGTTGTTCTCTTCTTTCACCGAGTTCGATGCCGCTTGAAATCAATTCTCTAAATTCTTGGAGATTGGATTTGTCGCCGATCAAAATGGCCCCGACCAGCTTATCGGCCTTTATGATACATTTCTTATATTTTCTTTTTTTACGATCTAAGAATATGATCTCTTCGTATTCTCCGGATGAACCCTCGGAAAGATCCATCGGGGTTTCCGCTAAACGAAGAGAAACCAAATCCAATTCCGGAATCTTAAGAAGATTGGAATGAACCGATCCTTTGTAAAAATCAAACGCGTAACCGTAAATATGATGAGCCGCGATCTTCGATTGATCCTCCGTTGCAGCTACCGTCCCGTAAAGCCCGGAAGCGTGTTCCGCAACTTCACCGATTGCATAGATGTCCGGATCGGAAGTTCTAAGATACGGATCTACCAGAATTCCATGTTTGCAATCAAGACCCGCTGCCAGTCCTAATTGAAGATTCGGAGAAGTCCCCGTAGCAAAAACGATTCCATCGGGTTCGATGATTCGACCGTTGTTAAGTTTTACGTTTTGAACCTTAGAAGTTCCTTTGATCTTTGCGATTTCGGTTTCAAAAATGATTTCGATTCCTCTGGATTCGATTTCCTCTTTTAGAATTTGAGAAGCGATTGGATCCAGTTGTTTGGACATGAGTCGATCCGTACGAACTAAAACGGTAACTCGTATATGCAGAGATTTTAATGCAACCGCGACTTCCAAGCCGAGCAATCCTCCGCCGATTATCAAAGCATGAGAATCTCTTACAAAAAAACCTTTGATTCTTTCAGCGTCCTCTTTCGCGCGAAGACAAAAGATTCCTTCCATTTCCTTTTTGATCGTATTTGGAACGTTAGGTGAACTTCCCGTTGCAAAAATCAGCTTATTGTAAGAATAAACATTTCCTTGAACGTCTCGGACGACTTTTCCTTCCGGATGAATTTGAGAGACTTCGGTATCGGGAAGAATTTTAAAATTCCAAGATTGGATTTCCTCTTCGGTGATTCCCATAAGATCGTCGAATTTTTTTTCACCGCTGATCAAATCAGGAAGAAGAATTCGATTGTAGAACGGATTCTTTTCCTTACAAAGAACCGTGATTTCACTTTCGCTGTCCAAGGCGCGAAAGTGTTTTAGAAATGCGAGGGTTCCATTCCCGCCGCCGATGATGAGAATTTTTTCCTTTTCTTTCCGATATGGATGAACGTTGACCGCAGAAATTTTAAATCCGGGTTGTTTTGAAAAAGGATCAAAGGCTCCGCTTGTCAGATTGTTAGCGCGGGAATCGTCTCTTCCGAGTTTTTTTCCCCAGTGCATCGGAAGAAACACGACACCTTCTTTGATATCCTCGCTAATTGTCGCTCTTACGCGGACCGTTCCTCTTGCATTTGCAACTTCCACGATCGATCCTTCTAAGATCTTTCTTACCTTTGCATCCATAGGATGAATTTCCAAATAGGGTTCGCGTCTATGTTCGTTGAGTTTTCGCACCTTCCCCGTACGAGTCATGGTATGCCATTGGTCTCGAATTCTTCCCGTGGTTAAGATCAACGGAAATTCGGAATTTACTTTTTCGGAAGAATCTTCCGGATCTACGGCGTGAATTTTTGCCTTACCGTTGGGCCTGTAAAATTTATGATCCGTAAACAGGCGAGCCGTGCCGCCGTGATCCCTGGTTGGAAAAGGCCATTGAACCGATCTTCTTTCTTTTAGGATGGAATAGTCGAGTCCGGCGATATCGATGTTGGTCCCTTTTGTTAAGCGACAATGTTCGTCAAAAACTTCTCCTTCGTCTTGGAAAGCAAAAGAAGAATGAAATCCCATCTTAATCGCAAATTGATTGAGAATCCACATATCCGCCATCGCCTCTCCCGGAGGATCTATAATCTTCGGAAGATAGGTAATTCTTCGATCCGAGTTTGTCATTGTCCCCTGTTTCTCCGCCCAACCGGCGGCGGGAAGAATCACATCCGCAAAAGGAATTGCGGAAGAATCTTTGGAAATATCTTGAACGACGACTAACTCAGCTAAACGAAGTCCGGATTCGACGAGACGAGCATCCGGAAGGCTAACGGTTGGATTGGTGCAGATGATCCAAATCGCTTTCATCTTTCCGCTTCGAAGATGTTCGAACATTTCGGTCGCGCTGTAACCGGGTTTTTCTTGGATGGAATTTACTCCCCAAAATTGCGCTACTTCGGCTCTGTGTTGCGGATCCGCTAAGTTTCTGTGGGCCGGAAGGAGATTACAAAGTCCACCCACTTCACGACCGCCCATCGCGTTCGGCTGTCCTGTAAGCGAAAACGGCCCTGAGCCGGGTTTGCCGATCTGACCCGTGAGGAGCGATAAATTGAGGAGTGCGAGATTCTTATTGACTCCGATCACGCTTTGATTGAGTCCCATCGCCCAAAGAGAAAGAAATCCTTTGGAGTTTCCGATGATCTCTGCGGCTGTGTAAATTTGTTCGTAAGGAATATCACAATGTCTTGCGCATTCTTCGACACTTACTGAAAAAACTTTTTGCTTTAATTCCTCAAAACCTTCGGTGTGATTATTTAAAAATTCAGAATCGATGCGGTTCTTCTCGATAAGAATTCTTGCAATTGCGTGAAAGAGATGAATATCGCTTCCAGGAAGAATTTGTAGATGGAGGTCGGCTTCCTCGCAACTCTCGGTCCTCCTTGGATCGACTACGATCAGTTTTACGTTTGGATCGGATTGTTTTCTGGCTTCTATTCTTCGGAACAGAATCGGATGGCACCAGGCAGGGTTTGCACCGGCAACTAAAAAACAATCCGCCAATTCAATGTCTTCATAACTGATAGGGACGCTGTCTTCGCCAAGAGCCATCTTATAACCAACAACCGCAGAGCTCATACAAAGTCTTGAGTTCGTATCTATATTATTGGTTCCTAAAAAACCTTTTACTAATTTATTAACGACGTAGTATTCTTCGGTTAACAATTGACCGGAAACATAAAAACCAACGGAATCCGGTCCGTGTTCTTGAATGATTCTTTTAAATTCTTTCGAAACTCGATTGAGAGCCGATTCCCAATCTGTTCTGATTTGCGGCGAAAACCGATCGTTTCGCATCATCGGATATGTCAATCGATCGGAGCGATCCAGAACCGAGTAGTTTAAGTTCATTCCTTTGGAGCAAAGTAAACCACGATTCGCGGGATGACTTGGATCTCCTTCTACTTTCAGTTCGGAATTCGAAATTTTATGTACGAGCACCCCACATCCCACACCGCAATACGAACAAGTGGTAGAATACGTTTCTGAATGGTTCACTCCGTTTCTTATGCAAGAATGATACCAATGTATGATGTGTGCTTTTTTATAAAAAGGGTAGGAAAGAAAGGAACCTTTGAAGGGAGGAATCTTTGTCACAGAGACTTGCATTCTCCGATTTCAAGCTTTTGTAATATCACTGAAATGATAAACTCGCGTTACTCAAACGATGGCAAAAAGGAAGAATGTATAAAACAATGTACCGAATGTTCATTTTATAAACAGCGAATGACGTGAATTTTCTTTTTCTAAAGTTCTACATTCTTTTGAAAAGGAGTAGAGTGTGATTCTTCCAAACCCTGGTTTGCCCTTTGTACATCGTTCGGAAAAGGGAAATCTGAATAAAACTTATTGCTGGTACGGTTTTTGCTCTATTGAGGTATATGCTCCGAATCGGGATTCGATTCATAGAGGGAAAAATATAAATGAAAAAGTTTAAAGAATTTTTGTCTGCCGGTCACTTTCCAACCTTACTTAGCTCTTTTCTTTATTTTGATTTTAGTTTTATGGTTTGGATGCTTCTCGCGGCTTTGGGTGTTTTTCTTGCCGAGGAGTTTAAGTTGAGTCCCGCTCAAAAGGGTCTAATGGTCTCCATACCGTTGTTAGGCGGAACCTTGCTTCGGATTCCGATGGGTTTATTGTCCGATCGCTACGGTTCTCGTAAGGTCGCTCTTATTGGAATGTTGATTACGATGATTCCTTTGGTTTTGGGATGGCAATTCGGAAATTCAATGACTGAAGTTTACGCAATCGGATTGTTACTCGGTGTTGCCGGTTCCAGTTTTGCGGTCGCTCTTCCTCTCGCGAGCCGGAGTTATCCCACAAAATATCAGGGTTTGGTAATGGGAATTGCTGGCGCCGGAAATAGCGGGTCCGTCCTCGCAACTCTTTTTGCCCCGGACATAGCCCGAAGTTACGGTTGGCACTCCGCTTTTGGATTGGCTCTTATTCCGATGGGTTTGGTTTTTATATTTTTTTTCTTTTTTGCGAAAGAAGAAAAGATCAAACCTTCCGGTAAGACTGTGCTTGAATATCTTGCGCCTATCAAATCGGGCGATGCTTTGATTTTTAGTTTCTTATACAGCATCACCTTCGGCGGGTTTGTCGGACTCGCAAGTTTTCTTCCTATGTTTTATTACGATCAATACGGAGCAGATAAGGTTACAACGGGACTGTATACCACTTATTGTATCATTGGCGCGAGTATGGTTCGTCCTTTTGGCGGTTATCTTTCCGATCGATTCGGAGGAGCTTCCGTCCTAATCGTAGTTTTGATCATTGCTTCCCTGATTCTTTTTGGAATTTCAACACTTCCGGTTTTGAGCATCGTCTTACCTTTGTTTGTTCTTCTTATGCTTTGTTTGGGGTTAGGGAACGGCTCCGTCTTTCAATTGGTCCCTTCTCGTTTTAAAAAGGACATCGGTATTATTACGGGCTTTGTCGGCGCTTTCGGAGGTTTCGGAGGATTTCTCGTCCCGAATCTTTTGGGTTCCTTAAAGTCCGCTTGGGGAACTTATTCAACGGGATTTACGGTATTAGCTTTTCTTGTTCTCATTGCCGCGGCGGTCTTATATGGAACGAACTTCTACGTCTGGAGTAAGGCGCCCGACAAAACGGACTTAGGAATGGAATCCGCTTAGCTGAAAAATTCTTCGGGGAAATAAAAATGTCGAAACAAAAATTGGTTATTATTGGGAATGGGATGGTGGGACATCGTCTCGCCGAAAAATTGGTAGAGCTCGGTGGAACAGAAAAGTATGAAATTCTAATATTTGGAGAGGAACCTCGACGCGCTTATGACCGAGTTCATCTCTCCGAATATTTTACCAATCGTTCCGTTGACCCGCTCTATCTTTCTAAAGAGAATTGGTATTCTGAAAATAAAATCGACTTACACCTGAAAGAAAAGGTAATATCGATCGATACAACTTCTAAAAAAATCGAAACGTCCTTAGGAGATTCTTATCATTTCGATAAACTCGTTTTAGCAACCGGTTCGGCTCCTTTTGTTCCTACCTTTGAAGGCATTGATAAAAAGGGAGTATTTGTTTATCGTACGATCGAGGATTTGGAACAAATTTTAGAATACGGTAAGTCTGTACAGAAAGCAACCGTGCTCGGCGGCGGCCTCCTCGGTTTGGAAGCCGCAAAGGCTCTCGTCGATATGAATCTAAAAACCGAAGTCGTCGAATTTGCTTCTCGTTTGATGCCTCGTCAGTTGGATGAAGCGGCCTCCTCGATTCTTAAATCAAAAATCGAAGAACTGGGTGTTTCGATTCATCTTGAAAAAAACACAAAACGTGCGTTTGGCGATTCTTTCATCGCGGGTTTGGAATTTGTAGACGGATCCGTTTTGGAAACGGAAATGCTCGTAGTTTCGGCGGGTATTAGACCGAGAGACGAATTGGCAAAGTCTTCCGGAATCTCCGTCGGCGAGAGAGGCGGAATTCTCGTGAACGATTCTTTAGAAACGAATGTTCCAGGAATCTATTCGATCGGAGAATGTGCGCTTCATAACGGTATGATTTACGGTCTTGTCGCACCCGGTTACGAGATGGCCGAGATCGTAGCGCATAATCTATGTAATTCGGAAAATTCTTATAAACAATACTCCGGCTCGGACCTTTCCACAAAACTGAAACTCATCGGAGTGGACGTCGCTTCCTTCGGAGACGCACTCGGCCAAACCAAACACATTCCGATCGCGTTTAAAAATCCTCTTACCGGAATTTATAAAAAGTTGGTCGTATCGGAAGACGGCAAAACGCTTCTGGGCGGAATTCTTGTCGGAGACGCAAGCGCTTACGGCAATCTTCTCGCTCTCTATCTCAACAAAATCGAACTTCCGGCTGAACCCGAAAGTCTTATCGTCGGATCCGTTTCCGCCGAATCGTCGTTTGGCGCCGGATCTTTACCGGATGAAGCGAAGATCTGTTCTTGCAACAATGTTTCCAAAGGAGACATCTTGAGCGCGATTCGAAATCAAGACTGTCTGGAAATGGGTTCCTTAAAAGAATGTACGAAAGCGGGAACCGGTTGTGGCGGTTGTATTCCACAAGTAAACTCTCTTCTCAAAGGAGAATTGAAAGCGCTTGGAAAAGTAGTTACCGAGCATCTCTGCGAACACTTTGCTTATTCCAGACAAGAACTCTTTCAAGTGATCAAAGTCAAAAAATTGAAAACGTTCGAAGAGGTTCTGACCAGCAGTGGAAAAGGATTGGGTTGCGAAACGTGTAAACCTGCGGTTGCTTCCATTCTCGCGAGTTTATGGAACGAAACGATCGTACATAAAAAACACAGAGAGATCCAAGATACGAACGATAAGTATTTAGCAAACATTCAAAGAGGCGGGACGTATTCCGTTGTTCCGAGAATTCCGGGGGGAGAAATCACTCCTGAGAAACTCATCGTTATCGGAGCCGTTGCAAAAAAATTCAATCTCTATTGCAAGATTACAGGCGGTCAAAGAATCGATCTTCTCGGTGCAAGGATGGAAGACCTTCCGGATATCTGGGGCGATCTCGTAGACGCGGGTTTTGAAAGCGGACACGCTTACGGAAAAGCAATGAGAACCGTAAAGAGTTGCGTGGGTTCTACTTGGTGCAGATACGGCGTGCAGGATAGTACGTCTTTTGCCATTCGTATTGAAGAACGTTATCGTGGAATTCGTTCTCCTCATAAATTGAAGGCGGCAGTTTCCGGTTGTATTCGTGAATGTGCCGAAGCGCAGAGTAAGGACTTTGGAATCATTGCTACCGAAAAAGGATGGAATCTTTATGTCGGCGGGAACGGTGGAGTTACACCGCAGCACGCGCTCTTGTTGGCTGCCGATATCGACGAAGACACCTGCATCAAATACATCGATCGATTTTTAATGTTCTACATTAGAACTGCGGACAAGTTGACTCGCACCGCGGCTTGGCTCAAACAACTAGAAGGCGGAATCGATTATCTCAAAGACGTGATCATCAACGATCGTCTCGGAATCAACGAACAACTCGAAGCCGAAATGCAAACGCTCGTCGACAGTTACCACTGCGAATGGAAAGCCGTCGTGGATGATCCTGAAAAACAAAAGAAATTCAAACACTTTGTAAACAGCGATCAGCCGGATGCAAACGTTCAGTTCATCGAAGAGCGCGGTCAAATCCGTCCTGTGGATTGGGTAAAAGAAGAAATTTCAGTTTCATAGAGGAGGAAGGGGTTTTCATGGAAACAGCGTTTGAAGAAAAAATTTGGATCGAAATCGCTCCGGTCTCCGAATTCTCCCAAGATGGGGGAACGTGCGCCAAGGTTGGAGACGAACAAATCGCAATTTTTCATTTCCAACAAGGAGATGAGTGGTATGCTTGTGAGAATCGCTGTCCGCATACGGGAGATATGGTCTTATCAAGAGGACTTACTGGAGACTCGAAAGGGGAACCGAAGGTTGCTTGTCCATTGCACAAGAGATCGTTCTCTTTAAAAACGGGAGAATGTATTTCCGGAGATTCTTATACGGTTCGCACCTTCCCAGTGAAAGTGGAAGATGGGATGGTTTATCTCGCAGTCGATTCTTCCTTGGTAGCGAAAGAATGAGTTAAGGGGTAAGGTGTATGATACGCGACGGTTTTGGAAGGAGTTTTCAAACTCTAAGAATCAGTCTTCTGGATCGTTGCAATTTTGCCTGTACCTACTGCGTGGATGAAGACGTCCGTTTGTCCCGAACAAATTCTTTTTTGGAAGTGAATGAATGGATTCGTATCGTTCACGAACTTCACTCTTTGTTACATTTAAAAAAGGTAAGACTTACCGGAGGAGAGCCCACTCTTTATCCGCACTTGAAAGTTCTCGTTCGGGAATTGAAGAATTTAGGAATTCCGCAAATTTCTCTGACCACGAACGGTTCGATTCTTTCGAAACAAGCATCGGATCTAAAGAACGCGGGATTGGACTCGATCAACGTTTCTCTGGATGCGATGACGTCGGAATCTTTTCAAACGATGAGTCGACGTTCTGCTTTTAAGCAGACATTGAAGGGGATTGATGCAGCGGTGGATTCCGGACTAAAGGTTAGAATCAATTGTACTTTGGTAAGAGGAAAAAACGAAGATCAGATCATTCCAATTCTTGAATATTCATGGAATAAAGGAATTCTTCCTCGATTTTTGGAGTTGATGAAGATGGGTTATTTACAAAATTCGGATACGATCCCCATCTTTTCTCAAAAAGAAATTTTAGACCGTGTGGAAAAGCGCTACGGAATTCTGACTCCTCAAGCGAGAAAGTTATCTTCCACCGCGAATTATTGGAATACTGAAAACGGAAATTCTTTCGGCATCATCGCAAACGAGTCGGCTCCTTTTTGCAGCGATTGTGATCGTCTTCGATTGGACAGCAAGGGAAGTCTTTACGGTTGTCTAAGTTCCTCCACTGGGTTTCCATTGCCGAAGCTCAGGGAACAAGGAATTGATATGGAACAGATTCTTATCTTGGCGTTGCGTCAGAAACAAGACGTTCGTTTTAAGGGAAGCGATCTTACGATGATGGCGATTGGAGGTTGAAGATGGAAGTCGCGGTAAAAACATTCGGAATTTTAAAGGATCACTTTCAATCCGACTTCGTATTAAATTTAGAATCTCCGGTTCGTGTTTTGGACGTGGTGGAGGAGATGAGAAAGAAAAAGCCGGAAACGAGTCAGATCCTGGAAGTATCTCTTTGGGCGGTTCAGGACAAGATGGTTGGAGCCGATCGAATCGTAGTTGAGGGAGAAACGGTTTTAATTCTTCCTCCTTTGAGCGGAGGTTAATATGTATCTTCAAGAAGAACCGATTGATCTAAACAAAATACTTTCTCAAGGGCACGACCCTTCTTGCGGAGCGGTTGTGTTATTCAGCGGGGAACCCAGAGATACCGCGAACTCGAACAAACAAGTCACACATTTATTTTACGAAGCTTACGCGCCGATGGCGGAGCCGATGATCGCGAAAATATTAGAAGACGCGATCGAAGTCTTTCATTTAAAAAAAGCGATCTGTGTTCATAGAACGGGAACGGTCTATCCGGAAGAATCTTCTGTTTGTGTAATTACCGCCTCTTCTCATCGTAAAGA
Source organism: Leptospira ainlahdjerensis (assembly GCF_016919175.1). Taxonomy (GTDB): domain Bacteria; phylum Spirochaetota; class Leptospiria; order Leptospirales; family Leptospiraceae; genus Leptospira; species Leptospira ainlahdjerensis. The sequence continues at coordinate 126,062 of NZ_JAFFPU010000035.1, forward strand.
AGCTTACGAAGCCAATCGATACATCATCGACCGTGTCAAACACGAAGTTCCGATTTGGAAAAAGGAATTTTACTCCGATCAAACTTCCGAATGGACTCTCAACTGTGCGGGTTGCGCGGCGGGAGCAACGGGACATGAACGTTATACGCCATTGAAGGTGAGTCGATGACGGAACGAAAGCCGAAAGGACTCGTTCTATGCGGAGGAAACTCCAGCAGAATGGGAAGAGACAAGGGATTACTCTCGACCGAAGGAATTCTTTGGGTCGATGAGAGAATTCAAACCTTGTCTCCGTTTACCGACGGTTGTCTGATTTCGATTCGGCCTGAACAAAGGACCGAATACTCTAAAGTAATTTTAGATAGGGAATTTGTGGAAGATTTCTACGAAAACATCGGGCCGATATCCGGCATCCTTTCGACCCACGATCTCTACCCAAGTGAGGATTTTCTGGTTCTTGCCTGCGACATGCCTTCTCGCGATCCTTGGATATTTTCCGAGTTATTAAACTTATACAATTCAAATCCCGGAAAGAAGAGTTATTTTTTTACATTGGAAGGAAAAGTCGAACCCTTTCCCGCTATCTATACTTCCAAATTGTTAAACGAAGTCGGTTTAAAAATAAAAAAATCTGATTTCAATCCGTCTCCGAAAAATATTCTCGAAACATCGAATGGAATCGGATCGGACGTTCCGAAGGAACATTTTAAAGCATTCTTAAATTATAATACTCTTACGGATTTGACCGTAGCCGGAACTTTAAAATGAATCCGAACTATGGAAAAGTTTATCTCGTCGGCGCGGGACCGGGAGATCCTGAATTGCTGACAAGAAAGGCCGTCAAAGTTCTTCGCCAAGCGGACGTCGTTTTATATGACGATCTCGTCGCTTCTCGAATTCTCAGAATGTGCCGTAAGAAGACCGAGTTGATCTATGTCGGCAAAAGACTGGGACAACACAGTTGCCAACAGACAGAGATCAATCAAAAGATCGCCGATATGGCCCTTCAATATAAGGTTGTAGTACGTCTGAAAGGCGGAGATCCTTCCGTTTTTGGAAGAGTGGGCGAGGAAGTAGAATCTCTTTTGTCGCTCGGGATCGAATGTGAGATCGTAGCCGGTATCACGACCGCTTCCGGTGCGGCCGCACATCTCGGATTTCCTCTGACACATCGCGAGTATTCTAAAGAAATTTTATATTTATCCGGACACGGAAAGAATGGAAAAAATTCAGAGAGTTTTAAAAATCTTTCCTGTGAAGGAAAAACTCTCGTAGTTTATATGGGTTTGAATTCTTTAGAAGAGATTGTGGATGATTTGATCTCTTACGGAAATTCGGAGACGATTCCGGTTGCGATTATAGAAAATGCAACCTTAGAATCGCAAAGAATGATCACCGGAACCTTGGGTAATATTCAATGGATCGCGAAGGAAAAGGAAGTGCGGTCTCCGGCTCTATTGATCATCGGAAGTATAGTCCATTTTTATTTGGAAATGGATTCTCTTCGATCGCTTATCCACCGTCCGTATTCTCTCAGTTAGGACAAAAGAATGATCGACATCACCGAAAAAAAAATCAGCCTCCGATCCGCGGTGGCTGAGGGATTTGTATATTGTAATCCTGAAACTTTAAAAAGAATTCGAGAGAATAATCTTCCCAAGGGAGATCTTTTCGGAATTGCAAAAGCAAGCGGACTTCTTGCTTCTAAAAAAACATCCGATCTCATTCCTCATTGTCACCCGGTAAACATCGATTTTTTCGATTTTTCTTTCGAGCTCGTGGAAAAGGGAGTGAAGATAACGGCGATCGCAAAGTCGATCGGAAAGACCGGAATCGAAATGGAAGTTTTAACCGGACTCAGTTTGGCGGCGTTGACGATCTATGATCTTCTCAAACCGATTGATAAACAATTAGAAATATCCTCCATACGGTTGCTCGAAAAAAAAGGTGGTAAGAGCGAAGTCCAATTTTCAAAGTTTGCGGAAGGTTCGAAAGCAGCGATTTTAGTTTGTTCGGATTCCACCTTTGCTGGCAAGCGCGAGGATAGTTCAGGTAAGGTCATTGAAAGTATATTGAAAGATGCGAATGTCTTAATTCACGAATATACGATTGTTCCTGATGAACCGAATGAGATTCGTAAAAAAATCGAGGTCTGGGTAGCCTCCGGTGTCGATCTAATCGTCACGACCGGAGGAACCGGATTGGGTCCGAGGGACAATACTACGGATACAGTAAAAAATCTTCTAGATCAGGAAATTCCCGGAATCGCCGAGGCGATGCGTTCCTTTGGACAAGACAGAACTCCTTATGCGATGCTTTCCCGTTCTCTCGCGGGGAGAATCAAAAAGACTCTGATCGTTTGTGTGCCCGGCAGTTCGAACGGAGCAAGAGAAAGTCTTAAGGCGATCTTTCCTGCGATCTTTCACGCGAAGAAGATGATGAGAGGAGAAGGTCATTGATCTCGATCGAGGAAGCTCTTTCGAAAATTCTCTCCGAAATTTCCGTCACAAATCGGGAGTTAGTACCTCTTGAGGAAAGTTTGGGAAGAATTCTCGCGGACAATGTTTACGCGGATCGTGATTATCCGCCTTTTCACCGTTCCACGATGGACGGTTATGCGATCAAAAGCGCCGATTATGATTCTTCAAAAATCTATCATTGTAAAAAAGAAATCTTTGCAGGAATGGAATCCAACTTGGATCCGGGCGAAGAAATCGTAAAGATCATGACGGGAGCCCCCGTCCCGGAAGGTTTGGACGCGGTGATCAAAATCGAGGACAGTCAAGAGTTATCTCTTGAGAATTCGGTTTCAAAAGTGAAATTGAATTCGGACAAAATATTCTATTTTATGAATATAGCGGTTCGAGGAGAAGATCTAAAAAAAGGGGAATTCGTCCTCGGTTCCGGAACCAAAATAGGAATGCCTGAAATTTCATTGTTGGCCTCTCTCGGAGTCGACAATGTTTCCGTAAATTCCTTGCCGACGGTTTCCATTGTCTCTACTGGAAACGAAGTCGTCCCCGTTGGGTCGACACCGCTTCCATTTCAGATCCGAGATTCCAATTCTTATTCTTTGATCGCCATTTTGAATCGATACAATATTAAACCGAAATCGATCGTTTTAGTTCCGGATGAAGAAATAAAAATTACCGAGGCTCTCGATAAGGGTTTGGAGTCGGATATACTTTTGTTATCGGGCGGAGTTTCCATGGGAAGTATGGATTTGATTCCCCCCATTTTGGAAAGGCTTGGAGTAAAAAAAATATTTCATAAGGTTTCCCTAAAACCAGGTAAGCCGATCTGGTTTGGAAAAAAAGGAAAGACCGTAGTGTTTGGACTTCCGGGAAATCCTTTCAGCGTTCAGGTTTGTGCGAGAATTTTTTTAGATCCTTACATTCGTTCTTGTTTAGGAATGCAAATCTCCGAACCGCTGAGATATGTTTTTTACGGGAAAAGAAAAAAGAAGAGTTCTTTACCGGAGTTTTTTCCTGCATTTTTGGAAACGAAGGATAAAACAGGACTCAGCTCAAAGTCGTTTAACGGAAGCGGCGACATTCGTGCCGGTCTGTTTGCGGATGGAATCGCTTTGCATCCGGGTGAACAAGCTGAAATTTTGGAAGGAAACGTCCTGAATTTTTTTCCTTGGTAAGAAGCGGACTTAAACCGTAGTTCTATTTTACTTCTTTATCTTTTTCGGTTTTAGCCCTTGATTCTTTTTAGAATCTAAATGATCGATCCATTTTAGAATTCCTTTGATTTTTGTTTCCGGAGTTTTGCCTCCAGGATTGAACTCGAGGTTTTCTCTTTGATGCGACCAAGAAATAGAATAGAAGGAATTGAGCGCCTTCTTCGATTTAGAGAAGAACTTGAGAACGTCGGTCGGAAGTCGAATGGTTTTCTTTTCTTAATTTATATATTTCGATAATTCGGGCCTTTTTGTTTTTCCGCCTTTGCACCTCCTTTTTTTATATTATCTTTCTTCTTGAATCGTATGGCGGACCAAGTATCGTTTAATGAGATTTAGGCGACTCCTTCGTAACTGTTTTCGAAAAGTTGTTTCCAACCGTGATTCCTTTCTAAATCCGTTTTGATTCCCGAAGACTTTTGGGGATAAGCGATCTAAAAAAGAATATTTTCATTAGGATATTCTTTGATCTTTAAAAGGGAGGATCAGAGAGAATTTTGTGAATCCACAAAAAGGAGAATTCCATCGGCTTCGCGGCTTTGAGCGATGAATTCGACTCCTTCGATCGATTAGGATTAAAAAATTCGATTCTTAAAAGACACGAAGATTTTGTCCCCATTCTTAAATTTCATCTTTTTGATTTGTTGTGCGTCGAATTCGATCATTTCAAAGTAGATAACTTTAATAGAAAGAAATTACAAATCAAAAGAAACGTTCGAAAAAATCGAATGAATGAAAAAATAAAACTTTTTGTTTTAAAAAATCAGATTGTAGGATGAGTTTTACCGCTGAGAAGTTTTTCTAAAAGTTCGGCGAGATCGATTTTACGAAAAGGTTTACGAAGACTTGCTGAAAAACCGTATTCTGTCGGGGAAGAAATTACAGGATCCTCCGAATAACCGCTGGACGCGATTGCGATCACTTTGGGATCTATTTTTCGGATTTCTGAAATCGCTTTTTCACCGCCCATTCCTCCCGGAATCGTGAGATCGAAAATTAGAACGTCGAAAGGCCGCGAAGAATTTTTCGCCTCGTGAAAGAGTCGGATGGCGTCGGTTCCGTTCTTTGCGGAGACGATCTGATATCCCATTTTTTCCAACATATCCGAAAATATCTCGATGATAAAATCCTCATCATCCATGATGAGAACCTTACCGATTCCTTGATGCTGATCCGTTTCCTTTGGGGGAGGCGATTTCATTTTGTTCCGTGAGACGGGCAAATAAATATTAAACGTGCTACCGACGCCTAACTCCGATTTTACCTCGATTCCCCCGTCGTGTTTTTGAACGATGGAATAAGAAGTTGCCAGTCCTAAGCCGGTACCTTTTTGTTTTGTTGTAAAGAAAGGCTCGAAAATGCGGGGAAGCAGATCTTTTGGAATTCCGATTCCACTGTCTTGAATCGAAATCTGAATATAATTTCCTTCATGCAATCGAACAGAATTGTTTTTCTCTAAATACATATTCTTCGCCGAAACTAAAATCGTACCTCCGAGCGGCATCGATTGAATGGAATTGATGATCATATTTTCCACAACCTGATGGATTTGATTCTCGTCGAAATCGCATAGTCCGATATTATCATCGATTTCAAAGTGACAGGATACGTTCGAGCCGCTCAAAGAAAACAATACACAATCATTTAGGATAGGAGCCAAGGATCCCGTTTTACGAATCGGCTTTCCTCCTTTTGCGAACGTTAACAACTGCTGAGTTAAATCCTTAGCTCGATTAAAAACGGTGATTGCTTTTTCCAGATATCTGACGTTCGATTCTCCTGCTGCCGCTTTTTCGCGTGCTAAATCTATATAACCGAAAATTCCTCCCAAGAGGTTATTAAAATCGTGAGCGATTCCTCCGGCTAAAACCCCAAGGCTTTCCAGTTTTTGGGCGTGTAACAAACGTCTTTCCAGTTCGAGGCGGTCCGATTCTGCACGTTTACGATCGGTGATATCGGTTCCGATGCTGATCGTTCCAATAATACGGTTGTTTCTATCTTGAAGAATCGTGTTGTCCCATTGGATTAATTTTTTCTCGCCACCCTTGGTTCGCAGATAATTTTCATAGTGAAGCGGCAGAAGCTGAGTTCGAATTGCTTCTTTGAAAATCGACAACACTTGTTCTTTTTCTTCCGGCAGTAAAAAATAATCGAACCAATTGTTTCCGATGAGCTCTTCTCTTTTCCATCCGGTCAGATTCAAAAGATAATCGTTACAAAAAGTTATATTTCCTTCGGAGTCCAATCCCAGTCCGATCAAATTTATATTCTCCAAGGTTACACGAAATCTTCGTTCGGATTCGATGAGAGCCGTTTCCGCTAACTTTTGTTCATCCGATTCTTTTTTAAGAAGAGTAAAATAGCGATTGAGAATGATGAATAAGAGTAAGGTCGTGAATCCGACAAACCCCCAACCCTTGTAAGTTTGTAAAGTGGTCAGAATCATAGGATCCAACGAGAGAAGACTGATGAATTGGTCCGAGAAAAAAATCCAAAGAGAGGCGAGTATGAGATAAATAAAGGAAACTCTCGCTGGGGGAGATATCGAAGAGTATTTAATCATAAATGGTTAGTTATAAAACGATACAATTTCTTTTAGCAACGGGAACCGTAATTTAATTTCGACGATTTTATTTTTGAGATTTCAGGGAAGTCTTTTACCGGCTTTGAGAATTCTAAAATGAAAGCGCCTTCAGATGAGTAACCCTTTGTATGTAGTTTTTGGATTCAGGGAATCTCAAAACTTTGAACGTAGAGGCGATTCCGGGTTTTTTCCCGTTTTTTTTAGGATGGGGGCTCGAATCTAAAAAATGAAAAAAGTTATTTTCGACTGATCTCAAGAATGCTATCAGTTTTTGATCGAAAATGATCTTGTAATACGATCTTGGTTTTTTAAGATCGTGGCCTAATGATTTCCTTATTTCGCTGGATTCTGCCCGCAAAACCAAAACCCATTTTACCTCCGGAAGAAATCGAAAAAAAATATCCTCGTTTTCGCTGGAGAATTTTAGAAGCAACATTTATCGGTTACGCCGTTTTCTATCTGGTTCGGAATAATTTCCCGGTCGTATCCAAGGAAATGGGCGAGGCGCTTCACTATAACCAGGAACAAATTACTAATATTCTCGCGGTGACCGCGATTACATACGGGATCGGAAAGTTTATCATGGGCGCTCTATCGGATCGAAGTAATCCGCGTTTTTTTATGCCGCTGGGTTTGGTATTTACGGCGGTCTGTAATTTATTCTTTGGTGCATCGAGTGATTATGAGACCCACTTTTATCTCTGGGCTCTGAACGGATTCGTACAAGGAATGGGTTGGCCTCCATGCGGAAGATCTTTAGGACATTGGTTTGGAGTTACGGAAAGAGGATCTAAGTTCGCGATCTGGAACATCGCGCATAACGTGGGCGGTGGTTTGGTCGGGGTGGTGGCCGCTTATAGTGCTTCCTGGTGGGGATGGAGAAACGCATTCTATATTCCCGCTTCTATTGCGATCGTGACCTCCGTGTATCTTCTTTTCCGTTTGACGGACACGCCACAGTCAGAGGGTCTTCCGTCGATTGAAGAATTTCAGGAAGATCCTGAAAAAGAATTAAGAATTCCAGTCGCCGATCAGGAACGAGAACTGAGTTTTAGGGAAATTATCGTTCAAGCTGTATTCAAAAATTATTATATATGGACTTTTGCTTTTGCTAACTTTTTCGTCTATGTGGTTCGTTATAGCCTCACGGATATCGGACCGACTTATCTCAAATTCGCAAAGGGTGCAACGCTGGAAAAAGGGGGCGTAAGTACGCTGATCTACGAATTCGCAGGAATCGGATCCACCTTACTCGTCGGTTGGGGATCGGATAAACTCGGGGGTAAAAGGGGAATGGTCAGTTTTTTGTGTATGGTCCCGATCCTATTCGCTTTGACCGGATTACTCTTTACTCCTCCAGGTCATCTCTGGCTGGATTTAACCTTATTCGGGATTATAGGTTTTTTTATTTATCCGCCGGTTATGCTGCTAGGAGTTGCGGGTTTGGATTTCACTTCCAAAAAAGCGGTCGGAACTGCGGCCGGTTTTATTGGTTTATTCGGTTATCTTGGTAGAACGAGTCTTTCCAAAGCGGTGGGATGGATGAGTAAACAAGAAGGATTCCACTGGGAGCAATCCTTGTATTTGATTATCGGCTCGACTTTGATGGCGCTTGCCCTCTTGGCGATTACCTGGAGTTGGAAACCGAAGGCGTAAATGGATTTGTTTAACCTTCGGCATGGACTTTAGAGTTCTCTTATTTACTAAATTACTGTTCCACACAGATAACGTTTGCGGAGGAACCTAAAGTGTCGCAGGTGGAAGCAAAGTAATTGATCGCTGAGGAATTGACACTTCCTGCCCAGCCGGTCATTCCGTCTGCAGATGCGCTGGAACTTGTCCAATTAGAGCAATTTTGAGCGAGGAGAACCGTCCAAGTGTTGTCCATTCCCGTGATATATCCACAGGCGTTGCTTCCCATAGGACAAGCGAAAGCGGCGGTCACTCCTGAATTAGAGCTTACCTTGTTTGTCCAGGAGAAAGGAAGAATGGAGGCGCTGTTCGATGAGGCAATCACAGTGGTATTATCAGTTCTGTAGTAAGTGTAGAGCGGCTTGAGAGGCCAGTCGGCGCTGGGGGTGGGAAGAGGTTTTCTTGTAGAAGTTCCTAAGAGCGCGATGACGGTTCCGGAAACTCCTCCCGGTTTATTAGAGGAACAGAGAGTATCAGCACCGGCTTTTCCCCCGAAATTTCCGGTTCCACCGTTTCCCGCGTTCACCATATACATTCTTTTATCATTGTCGGAAATCGTAATATCGGAAGTCGTCGATACGTTAGTCGCGCTTCCAATGGATTGGGCTACTCTCGCCGTAATCACTTCGCTCTCGTCCGTAAAATCGGGAGTTCCCGTTTCGTTCGTCCCGCTGACGATACGGTTTACGGTCGTTGTTCCCAAAGAGGTTGGAAGAGCAGAATTTACGCTTAGGTTTGCGGGGAAACTCGGATAAGATACGGTTACGGTGCTCGAAGGATCGGGGCCTGGGGGATGAGAAAGATTCAAAGTAAAATTTGTGGAACCGTTGGTTGTACCTTCGACGACGGTAAGAGCGGATGTGATCACTACGGAATAGCAATAGACGTCGATATCAACTACGTTCGTCAAAGCCGATCCGGTATTATTATAAAGATTGCAGGAAAGATTGGTCGGAAATCCGGTAATGGAAACGTTATAAGAAGCTCCGCTGTTTAGTTTAGTGGAGAATTGATAGGTTCCGGCCCCGCCCGAAATTCCCGGAGAAGAAGGAAGAATCGTAACCGTATCGCTTCCGTTAGCCAAAGTAAGGCTTCCGCTTACGAGGCCGGAAACATTTCCGCCGAAAGTATATGTTGGGTTTGTGCTACCTCCGGTGCCCGAACTTTGCTGCGTACTTACCGGAACGTCGTTTACAACTTCCGTCGCGATCACTTGTAAAACGGATCCTAAACTTTTGGAGGCATCGAATTGCATTTTGTTGGCTTGCGCACATTGAAACAAGGATGCCGCCAAGAAGATGATCATGAGAATAATTCGTTTTCGCATAAGATTGACCCCAATCAAGATAACTCCTGGGAGAAAATTTATTTACCAAAAAATCCTTTTTTATAATAAAAAAGCGCTATTTTATTTTTTTGCGAATTCATAGGCTCCTGTCGAACTTCTCTCCTTTTTTTGCTGTCTTGCGAAAAATGAAGAATTTTTCTATTTTTTGGGAGTAATTGTCTATTTTCCGTTTCTGGATTCTCACATTTAGAAAGTCGAAATCGGATCTTTGAACATTTTACACTTGCCATTCTTAAAACCGTTCCATAGGTTTCCGTTATGGTACACCCTTGGCATGATATTTCTCCTGGAGAAGATGTTCCGGAATTTGTGAATGGAATTATCGAAATCAGACGCGGAAGCAGAGCGAAATACGAAGTAGATAAGGAATACGGGATTCTAAAATTGGATCGAGTCTTATATTCTTCCTTCTATTATCCGGCGAATTATGGATTCATCCCTCAGTCGTATTGTGGAGACCACGATCCTCTGGACATTCTGGTTCTTTCGCAAGTGGAGCTCGAGCCCCTTTGTTTGGTCAAATCGAAAGTGATTGGAGTCATGAGAATGTTGGATTCCGGCGAAGAAGATGATAAAATCATCGCGGTTGCGGCCAACGATATGTCGGTAAATCATATCAACGATATCTCCGAACTCCCGCCGCATTTTACCCTGGAGTTAAAACATTTCTTTGAAGATTATAAGAAGCTCGAAAAAAAGACAGTCGTGATCGAGGAATTCCAAAACGCAAAACTCGCGAGACAGATCGTTTTGGATTCTTTGGAATTGTATAAGAAAACGTTTCCAAAAAAGTAAGATTTAGAAAATTCTTTCTTTCCGATTCATTTTTAGGAGAAGAATTTTCCGAAGAAAACATTTCTTTTTGAGATCGGTTTCTATCGTTTCAGAATTTACCTAAGAGATTCGGTTGCCCCCATCCTGAAAAGGAATCGTTTGAAAATTCACTTAGCCGCGGATAAAAAACGCAAGAGTTCCCACAAAGTCCGTCTTTTCAAGGACTTGAGAACTTGTTCAAAAGAATTCTTCTTGCTGGATTCTTATTGGAGTTCCTACACTTCGCGGTTTTGGGATAAATTTTAAATTTCTTTCGACAAGGCAGAATCAACCTTTCCAGAAAAGATCTGAGATTTGGCTTAAAAACCGATTGGTTCACAGTCGCAGACTTTCGGTTGGAATTTTCTTTTTGAGAATCGAACCAAAAGATTTTATTTTTCGAGAGTTGTTCTTCGGTTCTCTCAATTCATTGAAAAATCAGATTACACAAAAGTATAAATTCCCGAAATTTTTCTTGGTCAGTTTTCAACTGAACTGGACGTTTAGAATTGGATCGAACTTAAGAACCATTCTTCATTTTCAAACTTGACCGGGAAAATCTCCCGGTTTCGTTCTCCAACGTCTATGAACCCAAAAGTATTGTTCCGGAAACAGTTTTACTTCTTCTTCCAAAGCTTTTGTCCAAACTTCCGTATAATGACGGATCGCGGCTTCCCGGTCTGCAAAGGCTTTTTTGTCCACAAAGCCCAAGTCCTTGATCCGAACGATTACCTTTCCTTTTTCTCCACAGAGAACCGAATAGAGTAACATTTTGGCACCGGTAAGATACGCCATCAAAGCGGGGCCCTGATAGGTAGAAGCAGGACGATTGAAGAAGTTAACGAAAATTCCGACTTTTCCGGCGTTCTGATCGGAACCGAACCCCATCCAATAACCTTGTTTGAGCATCTTCGCGACTTGGCTGGATTCCTCGGTAGAGACAAGTTTGATTCCATTCTTCGTTCTAAGTTTATAAATCAATCGATCCACATAAGGATTTCTTACCTTCTTATAGATCCCCGCTCCTTTCATTCGGATTCCCATGAACTGTACTAAAATTTCCCAGGTTCCAAAATGTCCGGATATAAGAACGACCCCGATTCCTTCTTCGTTCGTTTTCCTTTCGATCTCTAAAGATTCCTTATCATAGACGAGATATTGATCCATCCATTTCTGATTGAGTCTCGGTGCGTAGAGGGTTCCAGCCACTAAGTTTCCGATATGGAGAATACTCTTCCAGACGAGTTCTTTTTTCTGGGCCTCGCTATACTCGGGAAATGCATAGGATATATTTTCATAAGCGATTCTTCTGTGTTTTCTGGCAAAGGGGTAAAGAAGAATGATCAAAAACTTTCCGTACAATAAACAAAGACGGTACGGTAAAATGCGAAAGGGAAGTTGAAATAGATAAACAAAGAGGAATGACGGAATGTAACGAATCAAGGGAGCCCCGTAATTGTTTTTATATTACAAAGGGAATGATTTTGGCTAGGATTGACAAGCAAAAGAACGTCCCTTTTTTCGACATCATTGCGAATTCAAATTAAAAAGAAGGAAGACAATCTTTTCTTAAAAATTTCTTCTAAGAATCTTGCATCTTTTTTCATTTTGAAATATTCTTTTTGTCAACACGAAGTTTCGAACTCGAAAAAAATCCGCTTTGTCCAAATCGAAACTCCGAGAGTTGACCGCAAAGGGCAGGTTGGAAATTCTGGAATTAGCCTTTCCATTTTTTTGTGAACGCGAAGCTTACAAAAAGAAAAATCTTGTACTCATAAGAACCCATGAACAACCTGAAAACCTCCGTGCACGAAATCTATCTTTCTCTTTCGGGAGAAGGAATTTCAACAGGATTGCCGACCGTCTTTGTTCGGATGGCAGGTTGTTCGTTACGATGTGGTATGTCAGCGGGAAGAAAATTATGGTGTGATACTCCTTATGCTCTTTCTCCAAACGCGGGGGAAGAATCGGATCTGGAACGAGTTCTAAAACAAATCCGAGATCTCAGTCCGGTGAACACTCAGATTCTCCTGACCGGAGGCGAACCTTTGGAAGGTAGAAATAGAAACTTCAGCGTGGCATTGGGAAACGAAATATTTAGAACTCGAAATCATTCGGGTTCTTATCCCAAACCCAGAGTGGAAACAAACGGAGCCGAGTCCATCGAAGGATTGGATTTGTTTGTTTTTACTTTGGATTATAAGCTTCCGGGTTCCGGTATGGAAGATCGGATGCTTTTGAAAAATTTAGAAATTTATAAAGATAGAAAAAACAGTTTGGATGAAATTAAGTTTGTGATTCGAGATAGAATGGATTTTGACAGATGTGTCGAAGTGATCCGAGAGTTTCGGTTATTCGGGAATCTTTTGGCTTCTCCGGTGCAGGGCGAATTGTCACCGGAACTTCTTTCCGAGTGGATCAAGTCTTCTCTTAGTTCCGGTCTTCGCCTTTCTCTGCAAACCCATAAATACATTTGGGGCGATCAAAGGGGCGTATAGTTGGAAGAAACCTTACAACTCAGCCTAGATTTTGAATCCAAACAGCGTTCCGGATACAGAGGTGATTTTTGTTTTCTTGCAAACTCACCCGAGTTGGGAATCGGAAAGATCGTTTCTTCCGAGGAAGGAAAGATTACGATAGAATTCGTTTCCTCCTCAACGAAAAAAACGGTCACTGAAAATTCTCCTCATCTAAGAATTCTTCCGGGTTATCCATCTCCGCTCCGAAACATCGGAGAACAACCGAGTCTGATGGATCTTTCTCTGACCGCGTACGAACTCAAACTTACGCATGCCTTCGATAAACTTTCGGCGCTCTCCAATTCCAGAACGAGACTATTGCCTCATCAGATCGAATCGACTTATATCGTAGTCAATAGCCTTCGTCCTCGATTTATTCTCGCGGATGAAGTAGGCTTGGGAAAAACGATCGAAGCCGCTCTTGTGATGAAGGAACTCATCTTCCGAAGAGGTTATAAGAAAGTTCTGATCGTCGCCCCCTCTCCTCTATTGGTTCAGTGGCAACAAGAGTTGAAGAATAAATTCAACGAAGATTTTGAAATTGTTAAGCGAAGAAACTTTCACACCGAAGGCGATAAGAATTGGAAAAATTTTCAGCACGTCATTACTTCGGTGGATTTTATTAAAAATCCGAAATACGCAGAGGAAATTCTAAAAACGAAATGGGACATTGTTATCTTCGACGAAGCACATCGACTCCGAAGAGATTATCATAAAATCACAAGGGCTTATCTTTTCGCGGAGAAGATTTCCAAAAAATGCGAATGTCTTCTTTTGTTAACGGCGACTCCGTTTCGCGGAAAGTTGGAGGAATTGTATTATCTGATGCATCTGATCGATCCGAATATTTTAGGACCGTATCATACATTCGTAAACGATTATATACTCGGAAATAAAACCGATCTCAAAGAGAAAATTTCCAAGGTCCTTTTGAGAAGAAGAAAGGTCGAAGTCGGCGGTTTCACCAAACGATTCGCCAAAACCGTAAGAATCGAACTTTCTCCGGTGGAACGGGAATTTTACGAAGAAACAACTAACTACGTACGTAGGGAATACAATCTCGCGATGAGAACACAAAACCGAGCCATCGGTTTTGTGATGATCGTTTTTCAAAAACTTCTCGATTCTTCCGTTTTCGCGCTTTTATCCGCGCTTACAAAGAGAAAGTTTCTATTGGAAAATCGATTCCATCATATCAAACAAATGGAATCCAAATTGGAAGAATGGGACTTGGATGAGACCGAGGACGTTGAGGAATTCGTCTCCGGTTTGGATGAGTCCGTCCAGCTCGATCTTCAGAGTTTAAGAAGAGAACTTCTTTCTCTCAATCGATTGATTCTTCTCGGAAAAAAAATCAAAGAAGATAAGAAGTCGATCAAACTCAAAGAAACCATCCAAAAGCTGCAGAAGGAAGGACATCCTAAGTTTATCATCTTTACTCAGTTTAGAACGACTCAGGATTTTCTGGCGTCCGTCTTGGCTGAATTTCAAGTGACCCTGTTTCACGGCTCCTTGAGCGCGGATGCGAAAGAAAGGGCGATCGTAGAATTTAAAACGAAAACAGAAATTCTTATTTGCACCGAAGCCGGAGGAGAAGGAAGAAATCTTCAGTTTGCGAACGTTCTTTTTAATTACGATCTTCCTTGGAGTCCGCTGAAGATAGAACAAAGGATCGGAAGAATTCACAGGTTTGGACAAAAGGACAACGTATTCATCTTTAACTTTGCGAGCAAGGATACCGTTGCGGAAAGAATTCTCGAAGTGCTCACAAATAAAATTCGTCTTTTTGAGGAATCGATCGGCTCATCGGACGAACTCTTAGGTGCGATCGAAGACGAATTGGATTTTAATTCCTCCTTTATGAAATTCGTTACGGGAAATAAATCCAAAGTCGAAATGGAAGACGAGATCGACAATCGAATCAAAATCGCAAAAAAAGGTTTTGAAAAGTTGAGTGATCTCGTAACTCCCAAGATGATCGATTTTAATCTTTTGGATTATTACAGTCATACACTTGAAGAGCGTTCGTTTAACAATACGCACCTCGAAGAATTCGTATCCCGGTTTACGCGAACGTTTCCGGAAGAGGCGGGTTTTAAACTCGTCAAAAAGAAACCACAGATTTACGAAATCGATTCCGCTCAATTTAAGGGAAAATTGGGGACCTTCGATTCCGAACTCGCGCTCCAAAACGATAGCTTAGAATTTCTAGCATTCGGACATCCTCTGGTTGATAAGGCCGTTTCTCATTTAATCCAGAATCAAAAGGGTTGGGGAGTTTCCTTTCATTCCGTCTCCAAGAAAGAATATTATGTTTTTCTGGTAGACTTTCAGTTTACTCTCAATCGTACCGAATTGTTTTATTTCGAATGCAATCGTCAAAGCGGAAGTATCAAACAGATTTCCGAACTCCCGGAAGAACTCAGGAATTTCGATTCTAATCCTAAAACCGGCGAGAGGGAGATCGAACTCCCTTCCCGTTTTGAAGAAAATTTAATCCGAACTTATTTGGCTTTGGATGAAATCGTAGAATCGCGTAAAAAGCAGCTGGGAGATCAAACCCTGGATCTTTTTCAAAAAGAAGAATTTAAGATTCGCACGAGCAATCAAAACACCCTGAGACAACTCGAAGAAAAACTGATGCGTCAGGAAGCCGCTTTCAAATGGGAAGGAAAACCCGAAAAAAAATCCGCGATGAACCGAACTCGAAACGAGATTCAGAAGGTAAAAGAAGACTTTGATCGAGAGCTTCGGAAAGTCAGAAACGGAAAAACCATTCAACACCGTTTTCAACTTTTCCAAGTATATTTGCCGAACTGAACCCGACTCCTTTTCCTGCTCGACATCCGATTTTGGTCGAGGTTTCTGGACCTTAGCAATTGGAACGGAGCCTGACGACGTGAAACTTTCCTTAGACTGGATGAATGACTTTGCACCTTTGAAAGAGGTCGGTCTCGATGCGATCTTAAAAAAAATTGCGATTTCGGTTTGTGAAATCGACGGCGCCGATCCCTTTCGTCCTGAGTTGGATTTTGTAAAAATTGTAAAGATAGAATCGCTGGAAAAACATCCTTCCGCAGATAAACTCCAAATCGCGCAGATCACGAACGGCTCCGCGAAATCTCAAATTGTCACCGGCGCTACTAACGTAAAAGTTGGGGATTTGGTTCCGCTCGCAATTCCCGGCGCAAAACTGGGAGATAAGGAAATCTTAGAATCGGAACTGAGAGGAGTCAAAAGTTCTGGAATGTTCTGCTCTGAAAAAGAATTGTCTCTCGCGGAAGAAAGTTCGGGTGTTTGGATTCTAAACGAAGTGGAAGGAGCCGAGATCGGAAAATCGATCCGAGCTCTATTACATTACGATGATATCATTTTCGACGTGGATAATAAGTCGATCACTCATAGACCGGATCTTTGGAATCATTTCGGTTTTGCGAGAGAACTTGCGTCGCAGCTGAAACTGCCGGTTCAATTTAATCCTTTTGAGTCTCTTTGGAATTTTGATCTCAACATTCCTCTTCCAAAAGTATTAGAAAATCAGAATGCACATTCTTACTACGCTTCTTCGATTCAGGGAGTTTCGATTCTTCCTTCCAAAAGAAAATTTCAAGCACGACTTCAAAAATGCGGAATTCGTGTGATCAACAACGTGGTAGACGTTTCCAATTACGTGATGTTGGAAATGGGTCAGCCAACTCATTTTTTCGATAAAAAGTTTTTAGAAAGTCAAGGTGGGATTTCTCTCGAAGTATCGTTTGCGAAGACGGGAGAAAGTTTTGCTTTGTTGGATGAAAGTTCTCCTGCTCTGGAGGAAGAAATTCTTCTCATACGAAATCAAGGCAAACCGGTCGCTATCGCAGGAGTGATGGGTGGAAAGGAATCCGCGGTGCAAAATGATTCCACGGAAATCGTAATGGAATCCGCTGTGTTCGCGAGGGAAAGGGTGCGTAAATCGATCCGCCTAACAGGGATTCGCTCCGATTCTTCCGTTCGTTATGAAAAAGGGTTGGAAGCGACGACGACCCTTCCGGTACTTCGAAGAGCGCTCAATCTTTTAAAGGAGAACGGATGTTCCGAACTAAAAGCCTCGGAACCGGTCGGATTCTTACACACTCCTCATAAAGAAGTTCACATTCATACGGACATTCATTTTATCAATGCGAAGTTGGGAGTGGAATTATCGAAAGGTGACGTTACCGATATTTTAGAAAGGCTTCACTTCACTGTCTCTTGGAAAGGGGAACACCTGGAAGTTCTGGTTCCTAAATTCCGTCACAACTACGACGTGACGATTCCGGAAGACCTCGTGGAAGAGATCGGAAGGACTCGCGGTTACGACACGATTCAAGTCGCTCCGGTTTTGGCCGAAGTAAAAACTCCGATTCGAAATCTGAGTCGCGAATTGGAAAGAAAACTCAAAACGTTTTTTGCGGGGTCTCTCGGTTTTCACGAAGTTTATAATTATTCTTTTCAATCTTTGAAAGACAACGCGTTCGACGGAGATCCGAAACTTTCAGTAAAAATCAAGAACGAGATGCCGGAAGAACAAGCAGTTCTCAGAAATTCTTTGCTCCCTTCGCTTCTGAAGAATGTGAGAACGAATCAGGATCGTTTTTCGGAAATCAAATTGTTCGAGTTCGGAAGAACGTATTTTAATCTTCCGGAACCGAATAACGAGAAGAAATTCTTAGCCTTTGCAGTCGCTTTTGATAGAAAGAATTCAGAATCGGATCAAAAACTTCTGGAAGAAGATTTTTTAAACGTAAGAAAACAGATCGAATCTCTTTTGGAGTCTATTAAGATTTTTGATTCTACCTGGGAAATCAAACAGGAATCTTTTTATCATCCGGGGGCGAGCTTGTCTTTGGTCGTCGATTCGGGACAGCTCGGAGTTTTAGGTTATGTTCATCCGGCGGTTTTGGATTCTTTTGAACTCAAAAAAAGAGTGATCTACGGTTCCTTTGATTTTTCTTCGATCGTGGAAATCTGGGATCGGAATCGTAAGATCTCAAGATTCGTTCCTCCTTCTCAATTTCCCGAAGCCGAGATCGATCTTTCGATTCTCATTGGAGAAAAGGAAAACACAAATCATTTTACCGAACTTGTTAAAAAGGAAAATATTCCGGAGCTAAAAGACGGTTGGGTTTACTCTCAATTCTCCGGAGGAAACGTTCCCGAAGGAAAAAGATCCGTCAGCTATCGTTTCAAATTGGTGAACTATGAGAAAACGTTTACTCAAGAAAGAATCAAAGAAATCTCCGATCAACTTGTTACTCTGGCCGGCAAAAACGGTTTTGCGTTGAGATAAAGATGAGAATTCACGAGACCGCGTTTATTCATCCGCAGGCGACCGCGATCGGTTTGGTTGAGATGGAGGCCTATTCTTCTCTTTGGCCGGGAGCCGTTGCGAGAGCCGATATGAACCATATCGTTCTCGGAGAAGGTGTGAATATCCAAGACAATACAACTCTTCATACGGATTCCAGCAGAGGAATTCAAATCGGAGATTATACGTTAGTCGGTCATAATGCGATGCTTCACGGTTGCAAGATCGGGCGTGGTTGTCTTATCGGAATCGGAAGTATCGTGTTGGACGACGCTGAAATCGGGGACGGTGCGATGATCATGGCAGGTTGTATGGTTCGAGGCGGAAAAAAGATTCCTCCGGGTGCGATGGTCATTCAAAAAGACGGAGAGTTGAAAATTTTCGAAGGAAAAGCAAAACCGATTCATACGGTAGCCGGATGTTTGGAATACATTTCTCTTTCGAAACGTTTTAAGGAAGGAATCTTCGGACCGTTTTCCAAAGAAGAAGAACTTGAATTTCAAAATCAGGCGAAGCTGATTTTAAAGAAAATGGAAATTCCTTTTAAAGGTTAAATTCCAGCTTTCAAATTTGAGTATTCAGAATCTTCAGATACGGAGAAACTTTCTTCTTCAAGAGATTTACTAGGGAAGGTTCCATAAATTCGTATTCATCTGAAATTTCCAGCGAGATTGCTTTTTGATTTTTTAAAGAAGTTTTGAATTTTTGTCTGAACTTATTTCGATGTATGTTTTCCATTATGAAAAACGTATCGGCCACTCCACATCTTCATTTGAAAGAGTTTGCTCGGCGTCGTGGTGAGCCCCGCCGATCGAACATTCAAACCCTCCACTTCGCTAAATATAACTTCTGCGCTTGGGCTTCTCAGTTTATTCTGACTGCATATAAAAAGTATATTTTGCATTTTAAGGAATTTGATCTTAAGGTGTAGTCGATCGAAGTTGATGTGGGGAAGAATCGAATCGGAAGAGTTCGATCGGGATCGTCTTCTTCGGAAACCGATTGATTTCCAAAGAAGGATTATAGATCTTAAATCTTAATAAACTTACCCAAAAGTTCAACAACCTTCTGGCCTTTGCTCTTCGCGTCCTTATCGAGAAAGGTTCCCGTAAAGACGTGAGCTTTCTTATCTACGATAAACACAAGTTGATAGTTGTGAACCTTGTAATTTTTTCCGGCGATGGTTTGTTCGAATCTGCTTTCGAGAAGCGCGGAATCTAGTCCCTGTACTTTGGACTTTTTCGGAGGGTTGATCATTTCATATTTCTGAAATACGGTCGGATACAAACCCGTGACAGCAGAAATATAATCATCAAGTGTAATCTCTCTCGGTTGTTTGGAAAGATCTTCAATCGTATAGTTTACGTTGGTGTTAAACGTTTGAGCTTCAGGGCTTCCCGGAGGATATTCAAAAAGAAAGAAATTGATTCCGGCGACTTCCAGAGCTTTTTTGATTGCTCCCGAATTGTCGTCGCTTGCGGCGATTTCGTGCGCCTGATTGATTAGATTGGGATCCTCGTTAAAATGCCAGCCTTCATAGTTAAGTCCGAGTCCTAGGGAGGGAAGTTGGACGATTTTCGAGTTCGGATCTAAATTGTGATCCTTCTTGCAAGCAAAGAGGAAAGCTGCGATGAGAATTAAAAGTAGAGAATTTCGAATCGGATTGTATTTCATAAAATGCCCCTTAGGAAATGGAAGAGATAACTTCTCTTTAAAAAAAGCCAATCAAATAATGGTTCGGTAAAGAAATACCGAACGGAAAATGATCGGTTGTTCGTTCCTTTTGTTTCGGAAACTTTTCTTTAAAAAATAAAAAGGCCGATCTAAAAAGACCGGCCTTTGTCCAAATTCTAAGATTTAGAATTCTTATTAGAAAGCGAAAGAAATTAGAACTTTGAATCGAGTGAAGATGTCGGCCGCCGAAAATCCAAAAAGGAGTAAGAGGAAGAACAAACCGGATCCAAAAATAACTCTATTCATCACCGTGTCGTATTTTAAGTGCATGAAGTAGGCAAGAACGAGAGAAGCTTTCACCGTCGCAACCGCCATCGCTATGATTACGTTCATGGCTCCAAAGTCTATTCCCGCAACCCAAACGGTCACGAAGGTAAAGAAGATCAAAGTGCCGAAGATGAGAGAATAAGTTTTAACGGAAATGATATGGTGTGATCCGTGGCCTTCTTCGGCGTGTTCGGTTTTTGCGGGAACACCATTCATATTGTTTTGAGCTTTTGTAATGGCGTCCTGAAGGGCCTTGCCGAGTTTGTTATCTTTGTTTCTTGCGATAAAATCTTGGAGTTTATTTTCTTCCAAAATTTGAGAAAGAAAGTTAACGGCAAATCCCGCAAGAGTTGCGTTTACAATGGCGCCGGCTCCGACCACGAACCCGGTAAAGGGGATCAAAAAACCGATGCTGACGATTACATAAAGAGCGTAGTTTAAAAACAGTTCCATTTTATATCCTGAATTTGGACCGCAGAGTTTGCGGATGGTTTTCCGGGCGGTAAACCGCAACCTATGGGACATCCTGGCAAGGTCTAAAAAAGCCTCAAGTACATTTCAAAGGAGAATCTTTTTCCTCCATTCTAAGTAGAATTTTTGAATTCTTTCAAACATCGATTGTTCGGAATTCTCCGGAAATCGTAAAAGAATCCAAGAAGTTCCAAAGGTTTTTCCGTTGGAAAATCGATCCGGTGTGAGGGGGAGAATTTCTATGCCTTGAGAAATTCCCCAACGAAAAATCCATTCGGGAAATCCAGGGATCGGTTTTTTTAAGGGAAGAGGAAGAATTGCAAGATCTTGATTCGTGTTTTTTTTCGTTTCTTGGAGGAGTTCCGAACGAGAAAACTCGAGAAGAATTCTTCCCATGGACCAACGAAAGTTCCCTTCGCTCAATCTTCTCATTTTGGTTTTTTTTTGAGAATAGAACTCAAAACCGTCCAGAGAAACCGGACCGGTATAATCCAGGGCAAAATTCTTAGAAAGGTTTTCTGCAATCGGGTGGAGATAAGATTGGATTCGTTCGGATTCTTTTTCCGAGGGAAGGAAGGCTCCGTTGTATTTTCCTTTTTCGTCACAGATTTGGATCGTGGAGCCTTTTGTGGTCGGAACCCCGGCCTTCCAATCGTAGAGGCAGGAAAAATCCAAGGTTCTTTGGACCCAAGGCTCCACGACGCAGGGAAACCAAGAGCGATCCTTCTCGGTTTCGAATCCTTCCGAGTTTTCGGAGCCGAGAGAATTGAATGTAAGAATCCTATGTCTTCCGGAAAAGCTGAATTCCGGTTTGAGAACGATTCTTTCCGGCGGGAGTTCCGACCATTCTCCCAAGAGAGCCGGCAGATCGGAAATTCTTTCCAGAATTCGAGCGTCGATATCCGCAAAACCCATCTCCGATTTCCAACGAGTCAAAAGGATTTTAGAATTCAGTCTTTTCGAAAGATCGGCTTTCGCAGGAGAGTAAAGAATTTCTCCCGATGGATTGAGATCGGAGATCGATCCCCATTCTTCCCAGCGGAATTCTTCTTCCGGCAGAGGAGCCATCAGATTCTTCTTTGAATTTCTTTTTAAAATCTGAAACGTTCCGAGCCGAAATCCCCTCGATTCCCAAAATCGAATCCATTCCGGGTCCGGCGTCTCGCTCAAAAAAGAAATTGTCTTAGGATCACGAATCGTTTGAAACAGGTGAAAAAGATTCTCCAGAGTTCTGTTTTTAAAATCCAGTTTCTCAGGCGCGATGTCGCCGGTTTTGAGCTCCTCCTCGAAAAAGCCGTTAAACCTGGAATAACGAGTCATAATATTCTGCATTTTTTTCGTTTGTAATGTAAAGATCGGGGGATAAGAATTTCGATAATCTGAATAAGGGTAAATCTATGAACATCCGTATTTTATCAATTCTGACAATTCTTTCGCTTACCGGAATCGGCGCGGCGCCTAACAAGGTGTTAACTTTAGAAGAGAAGGAAGAACAGAGACAGATAGAAGCCGTTCGGAAAGGCGGTTTTACGGATATAGAAGTGGATAATCTTCACGCTTCGATCGCTGGGAATATTCTCAAGATCAATAACCTTTTAAAAGACGAGACCTACAAAAAAGCTCTTCGTTATATCGAAGATGAACCGAGAGAAGCGGCAAAGTTTCTTTTTCAAGACAAAGAAAACAAACAATATTTAGAATTGGATCTCGGTCTCGGTCAGTCCTTTGCGGATTATCCGAAGACTTATCTTTATCAATCCAGAATTTATATCTATCCAGGAACGGACGGTCAATCCTTGGAAAAGATCATTCTCCAGTTCAAAAGAACGAATGCGAAAGGAGAGGTTTTTATCCGAGAAATGAGACGTCTTATTAATAACTCTCCGAAAGGGCCTACTTTCCTAGGCGATGGGAAGAGAACTCCGAACAATAACAGTGAAATTCTTTTGGAATTTTTTTCCAGCCACGATACTGATTTTCTCTGGCCGGACAATCCGATTCAACCGGTTCCCGCGAGCGTTACCTCCAAGTTACACGATCCGGCGAATCCTCTTCCTTACAGCAAACAAAGACAAATCATTCTTCAATATAAGAGATACATGAGAAAAGTCGATAAAATGGTCGCTCTAAAACTTCATACGATGGAATTGGATCAAAAGAGAATGGTTTCTAAAATGTTGGAATTCCGCTAAAAAAAGTTTATTCTAATTTTAGAATGTTTGAAAAGCCGCTGAGAACTTCGCGGCTTTTTTATTAAAAAGCTGGATCGTCTTTGGAAAATTAAATCGAAAATTCTTTCGTTCTCAATGTTCGAAAACCGACTTTATTCCGTTTGATTCCGAGGGTTTTTTTCGAAAACGGTGAAGGGTTTTTAAGTTCAGAACCGAAGCGGCTTGGAAATTGAAGAGAATGATTCTTTTGAAAAAAAAGGCTCTACTTCTTAATCAAAAAGTCGCTGATAACCTTTTCTTCGGTGAGATATTTTTTATTGAGATAGGAAATGGCATAGTTGATAAATCTTGGAATCTCTTTTCCGGAGTCCAAAAGATCCAGTTTTGTCTGAGTCAATTCGTCGATTGTAGCCAAAGCGAGTTTTCTCTGACTCTGATGCGATTCGAACTCGTCTTCTGATTCCAGCGCCATTTTTAGGTTTATCCATTTAGAGGATAATAGGAATCACAAGAAAGGGCAAGTCTTTCTTGTGATTCTTTCAAAACTTAGGTCTCTTTGTAATCCACTGCGGTCTGGATTCCGCGTTCTTCATCCACAAACGCGTTGATAAGAAGCGAAATCACGAAGAAGACAGCGACTACTAAGAAAGAATTTCTGAGATCAAATAAAATCTGTAGTCCTCCAACAGCGACGAGTCCAAAGGCGGCCGCGACTTTTCCCGACAAACCCCAAAGACCGAAAAATTCCCCGGATTTGGATTCGGGAGCAAAAAGGCCGACAATCGCACGACTCGCCGATTGTGTCGCGCCTAAGCCAGCTCCGGCGAGAACCGTGGTTCCCACGAAAACCCATTGTTGCGTGGTCGGAATTCCGATTCCGATCAAAAAGGCGGTCAGATCCTTCACCCAGTAGATGAGTAAAAGACAAGCAATCCATAAGAAAAGTGTAATGTTAAAAGTTTTTTTAGCCCCGATTTTATCCTGGATAAATCCGAAAAGTATCGCACCTACTGCAGCAAAAAGTTGAATCAAAAGAAACATCGCGATTTCGTGTTTTTCTTCCGTTTTGATTTCCTGGGCTCCGTAAATAAATGCAAAGCTAATCACGATTCCCAGGGCTGCCATCGCGAAGAAAAGCGAAACGAGATAGATCGCCATATCCCTGAATTTGTGAATTTCTTTCATCGTCGAAACGACTCTCTCCATTCCGATTTTGAGATAGGAGAGTCCTTCTGGTTTGTCTTTTCCTGCGGTGTATTCTCTCAAGAGTAGGAAGGTCGGAATTCCGGCGAATAAAAAGAAGAATGCGGTGTACGGCCCGACCATTCTGAGGTTATCGAAATTTTCGAGGGTTTTCGGTCCTAAGGTGTTGACTAACGCGACTGCGGCGATTCCGCCGAAGTAACCGATTCCCCAGGCATAACCAGAAATTTTTCCGAGGTCTTCTTTGGGACCGAGATAGGGAAGAAAACTCGATGCAAAGTTTTCTCCGGAGGCGAAAAAAAAGTTCGATAAAATGATCAGAATAAAAGCGAGAACGTATTCTCCCGGTGCAATGACGAACCACAAGGCCCCGGTCGAAACGATACAGAAGACATAACTATAAAATAGAAACTGTTTTTTCCTCGCAGAATAGTCAGTGATCGCCCCAAAAATCGGTCCGGTCAATACTACAAGCAGGTAGGAAATTGCGAGGGCGACCGACCAGAGTAGATTTCCGTATTCGTAAGGATTGTCCTGGTTAGAGGAGGCAGGAACTACTAGTTGGCTAAAAACGATTCCGTAGGTTACACTGATAATGACAGTCGTATAAGAGGAGTTCGCAAAATCGAACATGCACCAGCCGAGGATTTCTCGGAGAGGGGCTCTTTTTGTATCTTGCATGGGTTTCCTTTGTTTTTTAATCAGAAATTTCAAAAAAGGCTATTTTTCGGAAACTGGATGTCAAATGAAAACCGTAAAAAATTTCTCTTGCAGAAGAATTTCAGAGTCTCTAATCTGATTGGAAACCCGATTTCTAACTGTCCAATTATATAGAAGATATGGATTCCTCATTTTTCAGCCAAGTTGACCTCTGCCAATTGATGCGCCCCCGAAAGGTTTGCGTCTGCAATCAGGTTTCGGAAGAAGAGATCCTAACGTCGATTCGAAACGGACACGATACGTTGGAAAAACTCATGGATGATACGGGCGCTTCGACCGGTTGTGGAACCTGTATGAGCTCGGTTCGTAAACTTCTGGCTCGGGAACTCAACGTTCCTCGGGCATGACCTCACTCCCAAAAGTAACAATCAACATGGCGATGACTCTGGACGGAAAAGTTTCCCGTCCTGATGGGAGGTGGTATGGACTTTCTTCCAGAAACGATAAAAAGAGAATGGATGAAATTCGCTCTAAGGCGGAGGTCTTAATCTTAGGAAAGAATTCGATTCTTAACGACGATCCAGTAATTCATCTGAGGTATGTGGAAAACGGAAAAGATCCGAGACCAGTGATTCTTCTTCGCTCCGGAACTCTTCCGGAAGACAAAAAAGTATTCCGTTTTTCTAAAGAACCTCCTCTGATTTTTTGTTTGAATGAAAATTATTCTTTAGTGAGAGAAAATCTCAACTCTCTCGCAGAGATCATTCTGATTCCAGGTGTAGATTTGAATCCCCTGGAAGTGCTCAAGATATTATCGGAAATGGGTTATCGAGAAATTCTTTTAGAAGGCGGGCCTTCTCTGAATGATTCTTTTTTTCGTCTCGATCTTATCTCAAGAATTTTTGTTACGGTCGTTCCGTTTCTGATCGGAAAAAACGATCTACCATCGATCAGTGGAGGAAAAAAGGAATATCCGAATTTTGATCGGAAAAAATGGAAACTCGTCGCATCGGAAGCGATAGAGAATGAAGTTTTTCTAATGTACGAAAAAAACGAGTAAGCTCTGACTTTCGGAAAAGAACCTTGAAACAAAAAGAACTTTTTTATACCTTTTTTTTAAGAGCTCTTCCTATTTTTTTCGTTGCGGTTTTGGTTTATGAACAGTTTTTTCCGGAAAGAAAAATTTTGGTTCAACAGGATCGTCTAGTTTATCTGCCGGATCAAAAAGAATCGGTTCCTCTGGAATTAGAGTGGGTTCGATTGAAAGAGCTTCCCGAGGATTGGATTTCCTACGTAGTCCAAGTGGAGGATAGAAGATTTTATACTCACGGAGGATATTCTCTATCAGACATTCATTCTACTCTTCTTTCTTCCTTGTTTTTCTTTCGAAAGATTAGGGGAGCGAGTACGATCACACAACAGCTTGCGAGAACACTCTTTCTGTCTCGGGAAAAATCCTTATCTCGAAAATGGAAAGAGATCCAGATCGCTTCCGCATTGGAAGAGGATCTTGGGAAAAGGGAAATTTTAGAATATTATATCAACAGCGTTTATTGGGGAAGAGGAATGAACGGTTTGAGCCAGGCCTCGCGTTACTATTTTAGAAAGAAATCCATCCGTCTAGAAAAGAATGAGTTCAAAGCCTTGGTGCAAATTTTAAAAAAACCGGATTGGTATAGCAGGGAAGAGGTCGTTGAACTCTCGAAAACCTTATAACTTTTCGGGAGTTTTCCGCAATCGAATTGGACATTTGAATTCAAGATTTTTTTGTTCGGACAGTTTGTCGGAACAATTGTATGTTCGGAGTCTGTTTTAGAGCGATCCGATTGGATTCAGAACCTTTACCCAAAGTTGCGAGGAGATACAACAAGGATCGTCCCGAGAGAAGGTACTTTGTAGGAATTCCTACATGAGAATTTTTTCTTGCGAAAAGTTTGATTTTGTGATAGAGGAAAGTCTCCGGAATTCTTCCGCCACCCACCCCTCCACCCAAGATCAGGGTGGGGCGCGCGACTTTCACTGAGGGGGTGTCGGTCGTAGCTCCGACAAATCCTTCTGAAGATCCGGACAACTTGTGGGTAAGGATCCGATTGGACCTGGATGGTCGGAAGACCGGCGCTCGTTCTGCGTTTTGCGACAAACTCCGAGTTGAATCAGAATCTTTCGATTCTTTTTACAAGAGCGCGGATTTCTTCTTCCGATAATTCTTCTTTAAAAGAGGGCATGGTTTGATTCTTTCCGTCCCGGATCGTCTTAAAAATTCCTTCCCTCATTTTGTCTCCTCCGAAAAGAAATCCCATTTTGATTCCAAATCCTCGAAGTTTTTTAGGCCTTGGAAAAACCGAATCCTTCGGAGTTCCGTCCACTCCGTGACAGACGGCACATTTTTGGTCCCACAAAAGGTTTGCCCGGTTCTCATCCACCCCTCCGTCAGAGGAAACGTTTTTAGAATCCGGCGTAGACCGGCAGGAGAAACAAAAAAGGCAAATAAGAAGAATGGAATATAGTTGATTCCTGTTCAGATTCAATTTGAGTTTCGCAATTTGAAACCTTGAAATAAAATTTCGATTCTCATTCATTGACTTTTGTTCCCCAGTTTTTCAAGTGAGAGAGTACAAAATTCAATAAGGATTCTTGATTCCTTCTCGAATCCGTGGTTGGAAGAAGCGGATCTCCAAAGGAAATAAAAATCTTGCGATCTCTAAAAATGCGAGCCAGGTCCTTCACGACTCTTCCATTCTCCCAAAAATCCGTTTTGAGCGCGACCGGAATCACGGGAACTCCGGCGCGGGCCGCGAGTTTGATTGCGATGGAATTGAATTCGGCAGGAGTAAAATCTGTGGTTCGAGTACTCTGTGGAAATACGATGATCGACATTCCTTTTTTGAGCAAAGCGGTTCCTTGTTCGAGAACCGCAACCAAGTCTTCTCTTGGATTGCTTCTTCCGACCGAGATTGGATCTCTGGATCTCATAATCGGACCGAAAAGTTTTCCGGTTGTAAGGCTTTCTTTGACTACGAATGTGACCGGTTTGTACTGAGTTATAAACGTGGGAAGAATGAAGGTCTCACAGGTGCTCATGTGATTTCCAGCGATGACAACCGGGCCGTCCACGGAAAGAATTTTTTCAATTCCTTCCACTTTGACTTTACCGCCGCAATTTTCAACGAGATCCAGAATTTTGGCGGAAGATTCGCACCAAGTCGGATTATCGTAAAGACCCTTAAGGGCCAAGGCTCTGCTTCTGAATATTTCCTTAAAATAACCGTAATGAAACGCCAGGTCGGAGTTTCCGAAGATCAAGTCCGCAAGAGATCTCTTTTTGTCGGGAGCCGTTTCGTAAGAGAGGGTAAGGCCTTCTTGGTAACTTAAAGGTTTGCATAGATCCTTTCTTTGCAAAATTCGATGACTCATCTTAGCCTTCCTTTTTTAACGCTCAAGTCGAGAGCGCAATTCTACATCGTTCCGGTATTATTAAACTAAAAATCTTAACGTAAAAGAAAAGAATAGGACCTCTTTCTTTCTGGTCTCGCCTTTCTGATTGGAAATGAATTCGATTCTAAAGTTGCAAAAATGAAAAGGCAGAAGAATCGATTTTAGAATTTTTTAAAAGGAGGGTCTTAAAATAAGAAAACCCGGCAACGTCCTACTCTCCCATGCAGCGAACCACACAGTACCATCAGCGATGAGAGGCTTAACTTCCGTGTTCGGGATGGGAACGGGTGTGGCCCTCTCTCTATAGTCACCAGGAATCTTGAGGACAGTATTTTCCAAAGGATTGCTTTGTCATTCTTAAATTAAAAAGTAAGAGCGTTTTTTTCTTTTTTTATCTAAGAATTTTCGAAGAGAATCTTATCTTCTTCGAGATGGAGTCTTTCTTCGATTGCGAATTCCGCTGCGATTAAGTCCGCAAATCCGGGGGAATGCGGAAGCCAGGGCATGAGTTGCCAGATTCCCAAAAGTTCTTTGTCGCCTGGAAGAATATAATCTTTCAGAGAAAACGTCTGTAGATTGAATAAAAAGGAGAGTTTACTTTGTGACGTATTTTCATTCTCCCGGAAAGCGATCGTGAGAACGCTTTGGTTTTCAGGAAAACGATTGACCCTGCAATGACGCACAACGTGCTTGGGAAAGAATCTTTCGAGATAAAGGAAGTTCGACAAGATGGGCAACGTCGTCCTGTACCGAATTCTCAAACCGGAAGAATTTACCGTGAGTTCCAAGGATTTGGTCATGATAAAAACCAAGGCCAAAGTAAAAATTCCGAGAAATAGGATCGAAAAAGGGACAAAAAAGAATAGGAATATTGTTTCGAATTCTTTTATCGATAGAAATATAACACCCCATACTCCATAAAATATTCCCATTACAGAAAAAAGGGTCAATTTGTCTTTGATCGTTTTTTCTTTTATCAATTCGATTTTTGTTCCTGTCTCGTTCGTAGAGAATATTAAATATTTTGAATTCACTTTTGATCTTTCGTAGGAAGGAAAATTTGTCGAGTTGTCTCTGCTATCCAAATTCTCCTTAGAATCGTCCGATATCGGAAGCGGAAGGAGAGATCGAAATTGTGAGAGTTCCCTTTTTAGAGTTTCGAGTTCAAGGTAAGAATGGAGAAGATAAAACGCGCCGTCCGTTTTTAGGAAGAATAGATCCCAAACGGTCCGAAAACCCGACCCGCCGGAAGAACCCGAGGATCCGTTTCTGGAAACAAGCCGCTTCTTTACTTTATAACAAACGATTGCTGAGAGATCAATATTTAGATCCGCTCGACCGGTCTCTTTGATTCTAAGAATTCCCTCTCTCGGAAGGATTCTCTCCTCTTGAGTCGCATCCTTTGTTTTACGATACGTTCCTATGGAAGAAAAAATGAGAAACAAAAAGGAGAAAGTCAAGAATAGGATCAATCCAGGAAAAATAACTTTTCCTTCGGTTAAAAGTTGGATCGTATATATCAATAGTCCGAATCCGAAAATGGAAACGAAAAGTAAAATCAAGATTAGAAAACATCCGATCCATCCTTGGAAACGATACGGGTTTTTAGAGATTTTTACGGCGTAATCGGATTCAAAACTCCAAGTAGACATTGGAACCTCTTATCAAAGTTTTTTTCAAAAATTATATTTCCGAGTTTCATTCCGTTTACGACATATTCTTAAAAATCGAAGATCAGACTCGGCGTCTTTCGAAAAATAAGAACAATCAATGATTGTCTTTTTAAGTTCGGTCAAGTAGTAAAAAAGGAGATCTTTTCGAATCATTTTTCTTAAATTTGAAAGCCCTCCATTCTTAAAATTGTATCCTTGATCCTTTCCTTTAGGAGTCTTGCAAATAAGTCTTTCCCGAAACCATTTGTGATTTTTTTTGAAACCAAATTTGGGAAAGTGAAAAACATTGGATGGAGGCCGCATGGCTCAGTTTGAAAACGTTACCGTTGTAAAAAAAGCGAATATCTATTACGAAGGAAAGGTTACGAGTAGAACCGTTTTATTTTCAGATGGAAGTAAAAAGACTCTGGGAATTTTAATGCCCGGCGAGTACGACTTCGGAACTGACGAAAAAGAAATCATGGAGATTTTAGAAGGGGATTTACTCGTAAAACTCCCCGGCGAAACTTCCTGGAAAGAAATCAAAGGCGGCCAATCCTTTGAAGTCCCCGCGAAATCCAGATTTCAATTGGATGTAAAGAAGATCAGCGATTATTGCTGTTCCTATATCGCGTAATCATTTGACGGAGTTTCGTTGAGAAAGGATTCTTTTTCGTGAATCGAATCCTTTCTTTCGAACGATGCGGATTCGAACGCATCGAGTCGGCCTCAGGAAGATCTTCTAACTTTGTAAAAAAATCGATTACTTCAAAGAAAAAAAACAAGGACCTTAGAGTTGTATCCAAAGTCTCTGGTTTAAAACGTTAGTTATGTCTTATAAAGAACACTTCTTTCAGGACGGAACATTCTCCGTTCGAAGAATTTCTTCGACAAAAGGATTTCGTGAAAATGAAAATACACGATTCCTAAATTAAAATAAAAAGCCGAGATCGTTTTGACCTCGGCTTTTTGCGTTTTTATCGGACTTCGTTTAACAATTCACTGATAACTTTCGATCGGAAGACAGGAACAAACTAGGTTTCTATCTCCGTAGACGTTATCCACTCTTCCCACATACGGCCAGAACTTATGTTCTTTTGTCCAGGATGCAGGATAACCCGCTCTTTCTCTCGGATACAAATGATCCCAACGATCCGACGTCACCATCGCAGCTGTGTGAGGAGAATTTTTTAGAGGATTGTCAGTCTTGTCCAAAACTCCGTTCTGAACGTCCAAAATTTCCTGATGAATGAGAAGCATCGCTTCGCAGAAACGATCCAGTTCTTCCAAAGATTCGGATTCGGTCGGTTCGATCATCAGAGTTCCCGGAACGGGAAAGGACATTGTGGGCGCGTGGAAACCGTAGTCGATCAATCGTTTTGCAACGTCTTCCACTTCGATTCCGGCTGTTTTTTTGAACGGTCTTACGTCGAGAATACACTCGTGAGCGACAAAGCCGTTCTTCCCTTTATAAAGAACCGGGAAGGCTTTTTCCAAACGTTTTGCAATGTAGTTTGCGTTTAGGATGGAAGTTTTGGTCGCATTCGCAAGTCCCTCAGCTCCCATAAGAATGATGTAAGTCCAAGAGATCAGAACGATGCTCGCGCTTCCCCAAGGAGCCGCAGATACGGCGCCGTGTTCGTTCCCGGTCGTGTTATCCACTAAAACGTGTCCCGGTAAAAATGGAACGAGATGTTTTGCGACTCCGATCGGACCAACCCCCGGACCACCGCCTCCGTGAGGTATGCAAAAAGTCTTATGTAAGTTGAGATGGCAAACGTCCGCTCCGATTTCACCCGGACTCGTTAAACCGACTTGAGCGTTCATGTTCGCTCCGTCCATGTAAACTTGTCCGCCGTGCGTGTGAACGATTGTGCAGATTTCTTTTACGGATTCTTCAAAGACCCCGTGTGTGGAAGGATAGGTGATCATCAACGCGGCGAGGTCGTCTTTGTGTTCTTGGGCTTTTGATTTGAGATCTTCTAAGTCGATGTTTCCGTTCGGATCACAGGAAACAACGACCACTTTAAATCCGGCCATCGCAGCGCTCGCGGGGTTTGTTCCGTGCGCCGAGATCGGAATCAAACAAACGTTTCTATGAGATTCTTTTCTACTTTCGTGATATCTTCGGATCGCGAGAAGTCCCGCGTATTCCCCTTGGGAACCTGCGTTCGGTTGTAAAGAAACTCCGGCAAAACCGGTAATCTCGCAGAGCCATTTTTCCAGTTGTTCAAAGATGACTTTGTAACCTTTGGCTTGATCGGCTGGTGCGAACGGATGGATCGCTCCGAACTCCGGCCAAGTCACAGGATACATTTCCGTGGTCGCGTTGAGCTTCATCGTACAAGAACCAAGAGGAATCATCGAAGTAGTTAGAGAAAGATCTCTTGATTCTAATTTTCGAATATAACGAAGCATTTTGGTTTCGGTGTGATGCGACTGAAATACAGGATGTGTGAGATAAGAAGAGGTTCTTTTTAAAGAATCAGGAATCGTATCTGCGTTTGAAAAATTCTTTTCGATCTCCGCGTTTTTAATTCCGAAAATTTCGAAAAGATCCTGAAGGTCTTCTGCGTTTACGGTTTCGTCTAACGCGATTCCGATTCTTCCGTCGTCGTATTGTCTCAGATTGATTTTTTTGGAAAGTGCTTTTTGGAGGATCTCTTTCGCTTTGTTTCCGGCCTGAACCGTGATCGTATCAAAAGAAGAATGTTCCGAGATCGCAAATCCCGCGGATTTCAAACCGTTCGAAAGAATCGAAGTGAATCTATGAATCCTTGTGGCGATGTTTTTCAGTCCTTCCGGTCCGTGATAAATCGCATACATGGAAGAGATTACCGCGAGCAAAACTTGAGCTGTACAGATATTGCTCGTCGCCTTATCTCTTCGGATATGTTGTTCTCTCGTTTGTAGAGAAAGTCTGAGTCCCGGATTCCCTTGTGAATCTTTGGAAACCCCGATCAATCTTCCGGGCATGCTCCGTTTGAATTCGTCTTTTGTCGCGAAAAAGCCTGCGTGCGGTCCGCCGTAACCGAGAGGAAGTCCGAATCTCTGAGAAGAACCGACCGCGATGTCCGCTCCCATTTCTCCGGGCGATTTGAGAATCGTGAGAGCAAGAAGGTCAGCCGCTACGGTCGCGATCGATCCTACGTTATGCGCCTTTTGGATGAACGATGTATAATCTATGATCTTTCCGTCGGTTGCGGGATATTGAAGAAGAACTCCGAAAAAATCTTCGTTGAGTTCTATGATTTCGTGGTTTCCGACTTCCACTTCGATTCCGAGCGGATTGGCTCTCGTAACGACTACGTCGATCGTTTGTGGATGACAGAGTTCGGAGACGAAGAATTTTTTTGCAGTTTCATTCTTACGAACCGAATATGCAAGGAACATCGCTTCCGCGGCGGCGGTTCCTTCGTCCAAAAGAGAAGCGTTGGAAATTTCAAGTCCGGTAAGATCGATGATCATCGTTTGAAAGTTGAGAAGCGCTTCCAAACGACCTTGAGAAATTTCGGCCTGATACGGAGTATAAGCCGTGTACCAACCCGGATTCTCCAGAATGTTTCTTTGGATGACTCCGGGAATCACACAGGTGTTGTATCCGGCTCCGATATAAGAACGAAAGACTTGGTTCTGAGAAGCGATCGTTTTCAGATCTTGAAGAATTTTATGCTCGGTGGAAGCTTTCGGAAGATCCAAAGGTTTTTTTAGACGAATCCCGGCAGGAACCGCTTTTTCGACCAATTCTTCGAGAGAGGAAAGGCCGAGTTCTTTCAACATGATTCCGATCTGTTCCGGATCCGGGCCTATATGTCTTCTTGGAAAGGAATCCAGAGGATCGACACCGACCTTTGTAAGATTTTGTTTGGATTGGTTCTGGAGAGTGGAGTTCATGTTCACCTGCTTTGAATTCTCAAGATTAGACTTTGCTGTTATTCGAGTCCCGCTACGAACGTTTTGTATTTTTCGGGACTGAGAAGTTTTTCGAGTTCGGCTGGGACGAATCCTTTCACCTTAATCATCCAGGAATCAAAAGGTTTTGCATTTACTTCTCCCGGGCTTTTGGAAAGTGCCGGATTGGATTCTATCACTTCTCCGCCGATCGGAGCGTATAAGTCTTCGGCGGCTTTTACCGATTCGATCGTTCCAAAGGTTTCAAATTGTTTGATCGTTTTTCCTGCTTTCGGAAGATCCACGAAGACGATGTCGCCTAACGCGGACTGCGCGAAGTCCGAAATTCCAATGAGAGCAACGTCTCCTTCCACTTTGACCCATTCGTGTTTTTCCGAGAAGAGATATCCTGAGGGCGCTTGCGTTTCTGCCATGATCCGTTTTCCTATTTAATTTTTTCTGATGCTGCCTGGGATAAAAGGCATTGTAGTAATGATAGCTTGTTTCGGTTGTTCTCGGATTTCAATCTGAATCGGTTCCCCGTCTTTGATTTTTTCAGCCGAGATCAGGGCGAGGCCGATTCCCTTTTTCAACGAAGGTGAGAATGTTCCCGAAGTCGTCTTGCCAATTTCGTTTCCCTGAGAATCCAAAACACGAAAGTTTTCCCGAGGGACTCCCGCTTCCGTAAGAGAAAAAGCGACGATTTTCGAAGGAACTCCATTCTTCTTTTGAGAAAGAATTTTTTCGGATGAAAAGTAGGGGATTTCTTTTTCTTTTACGATCCATCCGATTCCGGATTCGATCGGAGTCCAGGAGTCGTTGAGTTCGTGTCCGTAAAGAGGGTATTTCGCTTCGATACGAAGCGTGTCTCTGGCGCCGAGTCCGCAGGGAACAAGACCGAATTCTTTTCCAAAATCTAAAAGTTCTGTCCAGAGTTTGAGTCCGAGAGGAACGGAAGAATAGATTTCAAAACCGTCTTCTCCCGTATAACCGGTTCTGGAAACGATGATCTCTTCCCCTTGAAATGGGAGAATTGCAAAATGATAGTATTTGATCGAATCCAATTCCCGTCCTAAGTATTTGGAAAAAATTTCATTCGCTTTGGGACCTTGGAGGGCGATCTGATGCCAACGAAAACTTTGGTCTTCGACATGCACGTCCTTCGCAGGAAGATACTTAAGTAAGTGTGCGGTCACAGCTTCGTAATTCGAAGCGTTGGAGCAGATCATATATTTCTCGGGCGAGAATTTATAAATCGTAACGTCGTCTACAAGGCCGCCTTTTTCATTCAGAACCGCATTGTACTGAACTTGAAATTCGGAAAGGGACGCGACGGAATTGCAGGTGACGGATTCTAAAAAATCAAGAATCGCCTTGGATTCTCCCGTTACAAAAATCTCTCCCATGTGAGAGACATCGAAAAGTCCGGCGGATTCCCGGGTTGCGTTGTGTTCCGCGATAATTCCGGAATACTGCACGGGCATGTCCCAGCCGCCGAATGGAATCATTTTGGCACCGAGCGCACGATGGGATTCATAAAGAGGAGTTTTTTTATCTTGGGACATAAGGTTTCCGGGTACCAGTTTTTACTAGTTCCATACTAGGACAAATGGATTTTGAGGAAAAAAAGTTCGAATCTTTCGGAAATTCCGATCGGGACCGAATTTAGAATCCTTCCAGTTTTAGAATTTCGGATACAAGGAATCGTATTTGATTCTTAGGGAATAAAATCTGACTTAGAGAATTAGGATTCATCTTCGTTTCTTTGTAAGAATCTCGTTTGAAGAAACATTCCCGGCCCGCAAAAAAACGAGATTTAAGGGTTTAAGGGAAGTTTTTTCGGAAAAAAAATCGGGATATCAAAAGCTTTTTATATTAGAATATTCAAAGAATCGAATGGATCGGATTTTCTGAATTCGGATTCTAAACCCGAGGAGATCATATCCTTTGAAGCCTCTCTAACGGACAGAAAAAAATAAAAAAAATAGAATCGGGATCTAAAAAAGTTTTTTTTCTTTCGGGTTGATTTTGAAAAAACATAACACCATCTTTGTCGAAATAAAATAATTTATTGCAATGATAAGGTGTTTTATTTCAAATTGAGCCTATGAAAAAATATTTATCAATGTTATCGGTCATCCTGTTCGTTGTGTTCTCGTTTCAGTGTTCTGAAATTTCCCCTCGTCAAAAATGTTATGAGGATAACTACTGCAAGTCCGCCGATTCTGATTGTATCGCGGCCTCTTTGTTGATTTCAAGTCTCTTTCAGGGTAGTAGCTCTTCTTCGAGTACTTCATCCAGTTCATCCAATTCTTTTTTGAGTCTCTACTTTAGTCCTATCACTTGTATCGGTGCAAAAGCTTCCTGTGAAGCGGATTGTGACAAAAAACATCCATTCTAAAAAGCGAATATTCCGCCTTACCGCAAATTCAATTGAATTTGCGGTAAGGAAAGATTCTTACAATTACACTCTTGGATCGAAATGAATCTAAGATAAATCTTGGTTCGGTTGATGAAAATCGGATTCTTCTAAAACCGGGAAGAACAAGGAAAACGTCGTTCCTTGCCCGAGTGTGGATTGAAAATCGATAAACCCCGAGTGTTCTTCTACGATCGTTTTTACAACGGCGAGTCCGAGCCCCGTTCCTTTTTCATTTTTTTTCGTGGTGAAAAACGGATTGAAAATTTTTTCTTTTGTAATTTCGTTCATGCCTTCACCCGAATCGCAAATTTCAACACGGAGATATTTTTGCGCGAGAATCGGACTAAAACGATTTGAAAACGATTCTTTGGAAACTAATTCCTGCGTTATTTTAATTTTTCCGTTTCGGTCGATTGCGTCTCTTGCGTTCAACAACAAGTTCAGAATCGCTTGGTAGATTTGACAACTGTCTCCCATTATACGCACGTTTTGCGCTAAATCCAAGTTTTCCATTTCGATTCCTTTTCCCATCGTATATGGAATGATTTGAGTCAGTTCTTTGACGATTCCGGAAACGGAGATGGGTGCAAAAACGCAGTTTGTCGGTTTTGAAAGAGAGAGTAGCTGTTTTGCGATGGACCCGCCACGACCGGCCGCACCGATAATTCTTTGAAGATGTTTTTCGGATTCAGAATTTTTTTCGACGTTCAGTTCTACGAGTTGTGCACACGACAAAATGATAGTCAAAATGTTGTTAAAGTCGTGAGTGATTCCGCCCGCGATTCTCCCGATCGTATCCATCTTTTGCGCCCTTTTTAGTAAATCGGAATATAAGGATTGTTTGATATTTCCTTGTAGTCGGTTGTACGAGATATATTTGAAACTGATTTCAACGGGAATCGTATTGCCAAATTTATGGATCAGGTTGATTTTCAGGACCGTGTTCGAATGTGAACTGACAGAATCCTCTAGGAGAACTTTATTTTTATCGCGTTCCTCGACGATGTCTACAATACGAAGAGTCAGAAGTTCTTCCGCGTAATAACCCAATAATTGATGCGCCTTCGAGCTTATATCTAAAAATTTGCCGTTTCCGTCGGCGAAAAAAATAATGTCTTCGGATCGTTCGATCAGAGCCCTGTAACGAAATTCCGTTTCGTTTTTTGTTTTTTCAACTGCAATGCTTACCGCATCTCCTAATGAAAAACGGGGAATCGACTCTTCTTCAAGATTTCTAAAATAACTTTCAACGTTATAAGAATACATACTTGCTCGGAACCAATTTTTTCTAAGTAATTGCTTAGGCAATAAATATTATAACGAACGTCGAGTTTATCTAAAGAAAAACGAGGCTTTGGTGGATCCGTTATAGAATTTTTTGGATTACGGACTGCACTTCTTCGATTTTATAGGGTTTGTCTAAAATTGCCTTAACGCCTTGCAAAAGAAGTTTTTCCTTTTTTTCTCTTTCTATATGGCCGGAAGTAATGATAACTTTTATTTCCGGTTCTATTTCCTTCAGTTTGAAAAAGAGAGAGTCCCCGCTCATTTCCGGCATTCCTAGGTCTGTGATAACCAGATCGATCGGGTGATCGGGATTCCGGAATGTTTCGAGGGCTTGTTTTCCCGTATTTGAAGTAAAGACGTTACAACCGGATAATTCGAGAATATCTTTTAAGACTTCCAAAACCATAATTTCGTCGTCTACGATCAGCACGTTGGCTTGAATGTTCGTTTGCTGCTTTTCGATTTCTGAAACTAGATTTTCCGCAGTCGCAATGGCGGGAAAGTAGAGTTTGAAGGTAGTTCCTTGATCGGCGGCCGATTCCACGTCGATAAAACCGAAATGGTTTTTTGTTATCGTATCTACGATCGAAAGTCCCAGACCTGTGCCTTTTCCTCTTTCTTTAGTTGTAAAAAAAGGTTCGAAGATTCTTTGTTTTGTCTCCGGGCTCATTCCTTTCCCGGTGTCGCTTACGTGGATACAAACATACTCCTCCGCTTTTCCGGAGAGGAATTTTTTTCGAATCTCCGTTCCTTTTACGGTTGTTTCCAAAATCGTAATTTTTCCGCCGTCCGGCATTGCGTCCCTCGCATTCAATGCTAAGTTTAGAATGACTTGATGAAGATGACTGCTATCCCCTAAAATGATTCCGTTGGTAAGTTCGATTTTTGTTTCTATCGAAATGTTTTTCGGAAGCGAAAATGAAAGTATATCGGTTATTTCTCGAATGATATGCGAAATGGAAATCGGTTTGAGTTCGGAAGAACCCGGTCTTGAAAAAAGGAGAAGTTGTTTTGTGATCGATCCTCCTCTTTTTGCGGCTTCGATAATTCTATGGACGTGTTTGTTTAGTTCCGAATCGTTTTCGATTCTTAACTTCATAACTTCCGCGCTTCCCATAATCATCGTTAATAGATTGTTGAAATCATGGGCGATTCCGCCGGCAAGCAGTCCGATACTTTCCATTTTTTGAGCCTGACGGAGGATTTCTTCCGCGGTTTTTCTTTCCGAAACGTTTCTTACTATCCCTTGTAGAAAGCCGTTTCCCAAAATTTTCGCGTTGATTTCGACGGGTACGATACTCCCGTCTTTGTGTACCAATTTTCTTTCGCTCAAAATTGGTTTCCCCGTAAGAAGTTCGTTCATACGGAGCGGATTTTTTTTGATATCTTCCGGTTCTATGACGTCCCAAATCGTAAGACTCAAAAATTCCTTTTTTGAATAACCTAACAGGGCGCATCCGCTCGGATTAATCTCTACAAATCTGCCGTCTTTGTTTATAAGAAAGATTGTGTCGGACGCTTGTTCCACTAAGGAACGATAACGCGTTTCGCTTTCGGATTTGAGATCTTCGATTCTTTTTCTTTCGATCGCAATCCCGGCGATATGGGCTAACGAATGAATCAATCTTAAATCCAAGTCGGACGGTTTTTTGGGTTCGTCGTAATAAAGCGCAAAGGTTCCTAAAACCTGATTGGAGGGGGAAAGAATAGGATGAGACCAACAAGATCTCAAATGAAATTTTTCTGCGAGGTCTCGGAAGTTCTCCCAGAGCGGATCGGTTTGAATGTTTTGGACGACGATGAGTTTTTTTGTGTAAGCTGCAGTTCCGCAAGAACCAACTTTGGGACCGATTTTTACTCCGTTTATACTATCGTTGTATTCTTTGGGCAGACTTGGTGCCGCTCCGTGTCTAAGAGTGACTCCGTCCTTATCCAAAAGAAGAATACTTGCGTGAATATCGGAACGATACTCTTCGATAGAGGACGTGAGAGTGAGAAGAATGTCTTTGAGAGATTGTCCCGAGGAGAGTTCTTCAAAAACTTGAAAGAGATGATTCAGTAAGAGTTCGATTTTTTTTTGTTCTTCCGCGTCGGAAAGAGCGAGCCAACCTTTGGATTGATATTCATTTCCGAATAACGTTTTGAATAATACGACCGGAAAACGTAAAAGTTTATAGAACGCTTCTAAAATCGAAGCCGATTCCTTTTTTGCAAGTCCGGTTGGATTTATGGAATGCTGAATCATAAAAATTTCCAAGTTCAAAAAAAGAATTCGGAACTCTCTTTCAAGAGACGCGGTAAATCTTTGAATTCTAAATTTAGTTTCGAACAAAATGAATTCATAAACGATTTCCTCAGTATTTTTGGATTCAATTTTGATTCCGATTATCGATTAAAAAATCGGCCATAACTGCTCCGAATGCAAGGGAAGAATAAAACGATAACACAAATCTTAAAAAATGGAATCTGAAAGAGAATTTTGGTTTCGTTTTGGATATATTTTTTTGCAAATTGGAAATTCTATTTCTCTTGAATTCTTATTAAAAGGAAGGGAAACGAATGAAATCGGCGATCCGATTTGTTTTGCGATTGGGATGAGAGATGTCGATTCACGACATCGTATTTTAACTCTTTGAGTCCGCATAACCTTAGCCAGAAGTTGTCTGAATCTTAAGAAGGATTTGTCGGAACTACGACGGCTCCTCTGTGAAAGTCGCGCGCCCCACCCAATTTATGGGTGGCGGGGCGGGTGGTGGAAAAAATTCCGGAAACTTTCCTCTATCACAAAATTCTAATTTTGCAAGCAAGAATCCCCTTGTAGGAACTCCTACAAAATTTCCCTGCTCGGGCCGATTCTCGTTGTATTTCCTTTCAATTTGTGAATATGGTTGCGCGAGTAGGAACGGATCCGGAGAAAGAAAAATACGGTTACAATTTTTTAGATTGAAACGAATCGGTTTTAAGCATCAGTAATTTTGAATATTGCTCGGGGGATTTTCCCACGATCGTTTTGAAATCTTTTATGAAGTGAGCCTGATCGAAGTAACCTAAATCTAAGGCGAGCTGGATTCCATCAACGTCTTTGCCTTTTTCCAATCTTTCCGCGGCTTCGTGCAATCTATATCTTTGAATGACCCACTTTGGAGATACTCCCACATAACGACTGAACTGGCGTTGTAGAGTTCTCTTGTGAATGCGAAGCCGGCTCGCCAAATCATCCACTTTGTGAACGTCCGGATTTTTAAGAACGTACTCGATGACTTCCTGAATCCACAAAACGTTTTCATCCGCTTGTGGAAGATTTTGCAAAAGAATTTCCTCCAGGGTTTTCAATCTTTCCTCGTCGTTTTTTGCGGAAAGAATCAAGTTTTCCAGATAAGGCACATCGACGTGAAAAACTGAATCGATTGGAATCGATCGATTTCGGATAGAACAAACCGGTTTTTGATAAAACGGAAAAAAAGCTCCCGGTTTGAATTTGATTCCCCAGACCTTTCCCAAATCCTTTAGGAGATAAGAAAATTTTCCTTCGATGATTCCTTGAATTCTAGAATTGCCTCGATCGATCACAAGATGAATACTTGGATGTGGAAGTGTTTCGGCGAGTTGCGGTTTTTTTCTACGAAGATCCCATTCCACCGTCCAATGATGTTCTATAAAAAATTCTAAATTTTCGCCCGGAAGGTAACGAGCATGGATTAAATTTTCAGCTTCTTTTTCCGATTTTAGAACTCCTCTCGGTTTGTCATTTTTGGGTTTCATCTTTGATCTATTAAATTCAAAATCAAATCCGGCTCAATGAGATTTTGAATTGCCAGATAGATGTAAGAAAGAAGAGCCCTTCCAAGATTTTTTTACGGAAAATCGAAACTGAAAAATATATGACATCTTTTGACAACATTCGAAAAAGAATGTACAATCGATTTGAAAAATTCTTATGTTCAAAAACTTTAAATGTTGAACCCATAAAAGAAAGATATTCATACTTTGAAATAGAAAACAACGGAATAGGAATCCAGTATGAGTTTAAAAAAATACAATGGTAGCTGTCACTGCGGAAAGGTAAAATACGAAGTAGATCTTGATCTTTCTTTAGGAACTTCGAAATGCAATTGTTCCTTTTGCAGTAAGGTAAGAAATTGGAGCGCTATGACAAAACCGGAAGCTTTCCGGCTTCTTTCCGGAAAGGAAGACTTGGGAAATTATCAGTTTGGAACCATGAGCGCGAACCATAAATTTTGTAAGAACTGCGGAGTTCGCAGTTATACGGAAGGTTATATCGAAGAGATCGGGGGAGCGTTTATCAGCGTCAGTTTGTCCACACTGACCGATTTAGAGCCTGCGGAACTCATCGAGGCCCCGATCTGGTACGCGGACGGGCTTCATAACAATTGGAGATCGCAGCCTGTTGAGATCCGGCATCTTTAGATAATTCAAGAATTCAGGATCGTTCTCCGAATTTTTTTCCATCCGAGCAAAACATTTCCCGGAAACGATTTTGTTTGGATTCTTTTTCCGTTCTTCGTCTAAGATCGGTTTTTCTAAATCCGATTTTGTTAAGAATTTGAAACGTCGAAGCCCGAAAGAAACGTTAAAGTCCATTCCGATGATTTCCGTTTTGGATTTATCTTTTCAAACAGGAAACACGCCACCGAGGGAAGCTCTTTCGGTTTTATTACTTCAGACGGAGTCTCCCGGTTACGGATTTCATTCAAGATTAGCGATTGAATTACGACTAAAGTTCAAAACGAAAGATTGTTTTTTAAGAATTTAGAATCCGGTAAAAAAAGACTTTCCTCCTTGGAGAAATACAATCAAGATTCTCCCCATGTTCTTACGATTCAAAACCAAAGTTAGATTTTTTCTCCTTTCCATTTTTCCTCTGCTATTCTTTTTCTCCTTTCCGGGTTCTTGTTCCAGTGTGCCCGTCGTAAACAAACCTCTAAATGGAAATTTCGATCTCCAAGGTCATCGAGGTGCGCGCGGCTTAAAACCGGAAAATACATGGCCCGCTTTCGAAGAAGCGATTCGACAAGGAATGACAACTTTGGAACTGGATACGGTTCTTACGAAAGATAAGAAGATCATCATTCATCACGATTCGGAGACAAATCCCGTGATCTGTCAAAAAAAGGATGGAACCGAAATTCTTTCTCGTTCCTTATACGAACTCACTTTGGTTGAATTGAAACAACTCGATTGTGGAACCAAAAAAAATCCAAAGTATCCAGAGCAAATTCCCGTTCCCGGTACGGAGTTAATCACGATCGAAGAATTTTTTTCTTTGGTTGCCAAAGCCGAAAAACAACTTCCGGAAAAAACGAAGCTGAAGTTTAACATCGAAACGAAATTCCCGAACGACGACAAAGCACAACTTCCTTTAGAGATTGTAAGGGAACACGTCGGTCTTTTGATACAAGCGATAGAAAAGGCGAATGTAGCGGATAGAACTACGATTCAATCCTTTTATCTGAAGGCTCTTCCGATCGTAAAAGAGAAAAACCCAAAGATCAAAACGAGCGCTCTTTTTTCTCTGACCTATTTTCAAGGAGCAATGATGACTTTCGGTTTTGGAAACTCTACAAGAAAGGAAGTTTTGGAAAAAACTCTCGAAGTCAAGGCCGACATCATTTCTCCTTATTTTCTATATGTAACGAATGAGTTCGTTCAAGAAGTGCATTCTCATAAAATCGCCGTGATTCCGTGGACGGTCAATGAACGCGCTGAGATGCAGAGATTGATCCAGACGGGTGTGGACGGAATCATCACGGATTACCCGGACCGATTGAAGCAGTTGATGAAACAATAAGAATATAATAAAAATTTAAAGTTACTTTTGAATTCAAATTAAAAAAGTTTCAGTTTTTCCATTCTTTCGTAACCCTCCTGGAACTGTTTCCAGTAAGCAGGTAGAAAGAAACTTGCTATTTTAAGAATGGAGAATACAATTATGGTTATCGATTTCATTCAATAACTTCATAGAAAACTGGAAGAAGTTCTCGGTACGGTTGGGACGGATCAGTTTGTAGATTTTCTCAATTCGGCTTTGGTTTCTTATAGAGCTCAAATTTAAGAAACTTCTACGGATCGACTCGAGCGTTCCTTTTCGACCGAAATTTCCAAATTAAAAGTCGAACTTTCGATGTTTAGAACGGAAATGAAAAATGAATTTTTGGAATTTAAGATTCTGATTCAATCCGAGAATGTCAAGTTTCGATCCGAAATTCATGCGGATCTCACCGATTTTAAAACTGAAATTCGAAAAGAAATGAAGAAAACTTTGCGAAGAAATGACTCAATCCCGTCTGGAAACTTTTCGATGTATTGGGGATATCCATCAGTCCATTGCAATTCAAACTCGTTGGATGTTTGGTGCGATTTTGGGATCGGTCGGTTTAGTTTTTGCGATTGAAAAAATTCTTCATTCCATTCCTTAATTTTTGGCGCAAACCTGAAGTTCTTCGAACGCGACCTTTCTTGGGGGAAGGCGCTTTCGGTCAAAACAGCAAATCCGGATTTTGAGTTTCGAATTCTTATCAATCCTTGGGTTTTGAAGTAGTTTCAGACGCATTTTAAAATTCCAAAATCATTAAGAATTTACTTTTGGGGTCGAGCGTTGAAAGAAGCAACAAATCTTATCTTCGTATCAAAGAAAGAATCGAAAAGATTCCGATTCCTAAATAATTTCCTATCGCGTAACCGATCAATCCTGTGAGAATTCCGACCACCAACACGTCTCGATTTCGAATCGCTTGAGTTACCGGCGGAACAAAGGCCGGACCGTAGATGCTTGAAACCGAGGTTATCATCCAAGTATCGACCGGGATTCGGAATAGGATTCCTAAAATCAAATGAAGAAGAATGGCTCCGAACAAAACGCAAATTAAAATCAAGAATACGGAGCCAAAGTCTCGTTTTAATTCCTCTAGATTTGCCAAAAAACCGACAGCCACCGAAAAAACTAAAATTAAGTAACTTCCGAACTCGTAAGTTTTGAGTTGTCTTACTTTGGAATGGAAAGAGGTTCCGATTCCCCAAGTTGTAATTCCTAATAAAATCGAAGGCGCGTAAAGAGAAGAGAAAATCAAAAATGTAAACGCGATTGAAACTCCAAAACCGATCATTGCCAAAAGAAGTCCGACTCCATTGGAAAATACCAAATTCTTCCAGTGTTTCGAAAAATTCTCTTCTTCCGATATAGCGCTCTCGAAAGAGTGGGCTATCGTATTTTCCTTTTTTAAAAAGAAAGAGAAGAATTTTTTTCCTACTGTGAGGAGGAAGAGAAGATAAATTCCTCCTATGACTACGTCGACGGTGTTTACTAACGCGATCGTTTCTTTAGTCGTATCAACGGCAAGTCCGACCGCGTTCAAATTCGGAGCGCCGCCGGT
Organism: Leptospira ainlahdjerensis; assembly: GCF_016919175.1. Taxonomy (GTDB): domain Bacteria; phylum Spirochaetota; class Leptospiria; order Leptospirales; family Leptospiraceae; genus Leptospira; species Leptospira ainlahdjerensis. The sequence goes on from NZ_JAFFPU010000035.1 coordinate 170,613, forward strand.
GTACATTCCAGCGAGCATACCTGCGATCTTCGCGGACTCAGGATGCAAAAAAGAAAAATAAAAACCGGCCACACAGGACGAGATTGCTACGGAAACCACAGAAAGAAAAAAGGAAAAGAGTGCAAGTTTTGCCTCTCCAAACCCTTTTCTGAAATCCGTGGAACTCAATAATAGAGGAATCGCGAGCGGAATTGCAATTTCCGCAAATATCCGCGGAACGGATTTGGAAATCCATCCAGAAGGGATGATGTTTCCTAAAAAAATTCCGGCGACATAGCAGAGAGAAACCGGACCCAAAAGACCGAAGAACTTTATTTTTTTCGCAATACGAAGTGCAAACCAGGGAAAGAATAGAATGAACAAAGATAAAGCTATCGAGTTTATTGTAGAAATTATCGATTCCATAACAATTCCTGAATATAGAATAATTTTAATTCAATCGGTTCTTTATGATGGAATCTACGGTGGGCCCGCAAAACGTTTTCACTCGTAAAAATCCGATTTCTGAATTCTTGAATTCAAAACGAAAAACTAACTCTTCGACTTTTTCTTTTTTAAAAGTATCGAAATTAAAGTCCTATAATTCAAGCAGAAAAGACGAATAACACGGGTTCTTTCATTTTCTTTCTTTACTCTCTTCTAAAATCTTAACTAAAAGGTCAGTTTCTTATTCATCTTTTTTTTAAAAGAGATTGGAATCGATTTCGCATAATAATCGGGTCTCAGAAAGAACACTTTTAAATTTTTAAAATTGGATTCAAATTAGGAAAAACTATGAACTTCAGATCGATTCTTTTTCATTTTGGAATGATTGCAGGAACCATTGGAGCGGGAAGTTTTTTACTCCCGGCGAGTTGTGTAGAGGCGGATTCAAAATGGGAAAAAATCGGTGAAATTCAGACTCCGGAAGGTAGTTCTCGTATATCTTACGCAAAGGGGTCTTTTTCAGATTTTGTTAGGAATTTACCTTTAAAATCGGATTCTACGCTTTGGACTTTTCAAAAACGAAATATCATCGATCGTTATGATACACTCGCGGTTTTGAACGTTCCTCTTTTATTTCAGGAAGACTTGGAGCAGTGCGCGGATTTTACGATGCGTGTTTGGGCGGAGTATCACAAACAGAAGAGAATTCTCGATCGATTTTATCTTTTTGATTACAATGGACGAAAGAAGTCGTTTCGGGAAAGTGGGCTGAGTTACGCTGCGTTCTTAAAAAAATCGTTCGTATCTTCCAACTCGTATTCTCTAAAAAAAGGAGGGCTAAGTATCGACGAGGCTGACCTCAGACCCGGCGATCTTTTTGTTCAAAATGAAACGGGAGGAATCGGGCACGTGTCGATGGTCTTGGATGCGGCCGAAAACTCGAACCGTGAAAGATTTTATCTCATCGGATTCAGTTTTATGCCCGCTCAGGAAATGCATATCGAAAAGGCCCCGAAAAAATTCGGTTCCAAGGGGTGGTTTACTTACAAAGGTTTTATAAAACATCTGGAAGAATCTTATCCTTACGGAGCACCCGTGCTCAGAAGGTTTCCGGAAAGATAAGAATATTATAATTTACCGAAATTCTATCCAACCTTTCATTGTTTCAAGTTGAAGAATATGCTTCCATCTTGAATCCTTCTTTTCGGAAGACTTTATCGTATCGTTTTATGCGCCTGAAGAAGATTCAGACTTTTTTCTCCTTCCATTCTTTCCAGCCTATCGTAATTCCTAAAATGTGCAAAGTGAACGCAAGTGGAACCATGAACAAAGGTAAGTAACTGACCGGAAATCGAGTTACAATTTCGTTCGGCGGATTCGTAAAAAGGATCCGAAATGGAAACGGGGCTGACATGACTCCGGTAAACACAGTAAGACTCAGGACAATGATCGCGACTGCGTTCCAAAGAAGGAGCCAACGGTTAGAAAGTAGATTCCGGGAGATTGCGAGATAAAGTAACGGTGCGCTTATCGGAACCCAGAGATCGAAGTTTCGACCTTTTAAGGTCATAATCTCGGAGATTAAATTTTCTCTAACCAACAGAAAGATCAAAACTTCGGGCAGGATTCTCCAGGTTTGAAAGAGACAAAGATTGAGCGGACCGAATTCTTTCAGAATCGAAAAAACTTGTGATGAATATCCGAAGCTCAAAAAAATTATGAACGTAGACAGAACGCCGATCAAAAGTCTCGGCGGCAATTCGAAGTGATGGAAAAATCCCTGCGACGCTAAAACACTTTGGAACAATAGAAAAAGAAAAACCGCGAAAACAGGAATGTAGATTTTTTTTCTCTCTTCTCCGGGGATCATCCTGGATTTTTTATAAAAAAAATATAGAATGAAAAAGAGCAGCAGCCCGGATGAGAATAAGGTAAAGACCGAAATGAAAAGTGGAATCGTTTTTGTTACCATTGTAACCTCCGTGGATGAGATTACGCGAATTTTGAAAATAAATCCATAGTAGCATCGTCACGAAACGTTTTTCGAACCGTGACGATTGTCACGGTTTTCTAAATTTCTGAAGAAATACAGTAAGCCTTTGAAACTTATCCTTTCCGAAATTCGATTCTTTTTCTTTATCCACGGTTTTATCGTAAAGATGTACGAGATGATTCCGCAGGGTCCCGTCGGCGATTCCAAGAAAAAATCCAATTTGTTTACGAGTATATCCTTCGCTTATCAATTCGCAAATTCTTAGTTCTTGTTTTGTGAGACCTTTTTCCGAGAGAGATTTTAAGTCCAGAGGTTCCGATTTTATTTTTGAGGGTCGAAAAAAACGAAGTATGATCCAGGAAGTCGTCGCCCCGATTAGGGAAAGTAAAACCGTTTGTATTCGAGTCGATTCAATTCTTGTTAAATACAAAATGGAAAGGGAACTCAATCCTAAGGCCACGCTCAAACATACAAACCCTTCCGCCATTCTGTGAAAGACGGAATCCGCTTCTTCTCTGGAAAGGTAGACCGAAACAAAAACGCTGATGATCGAATCGGCGCTCATACCGAGCGGGAGAAAGTTGATTCCGAAGAGGGGGATAAAATTCGTTCCGAGCCCTAACCACCAAAAAACTACAAAAACCGGAATCCAACCTTTGAGAAGAGTTTCTTTCGGTTTTAATAAAAGAATCAGAGAAATCAGAAAACAGATTCCGAAAAAACCGCCGACGAGAATTCTCGCGGGAATTTCTAAAACTGGAAACCAACCCCATTCGTATAATTTCCACTCCCGAATCAGAACGGATTTGTCTGCAAAAAAATCAAATTCAATGAGAATCAGAAGCGCGATCGTACTCGTGAGAACGATGTAAGTCATCGCGGACCTTACAGGGCGCCCTGAAAGAATTCTACTCAAGCTGAGAAGAAGATAAGGAACGAAAAAAATAAAATGCCGAAAGATATGAAAATAAATAAAAGCTTTCTCGGAAGATGACGCTTTTAAAAGGAAGAAGATCGAAAAATTTCCTCCCGCTAAAACGAGCAAAAAGACTCGGAAATAAACCGCAAAAGGATCGCGGTCACGAAGGATCGCAAAGAAAGCGGCAAGATTTGCCAACATTGCCGTGATGGGAAATAAGGAAATCACTTCCATGAAAAAAGCAAACTATAGATAAGAACATGATTGGAAATATATTTTTATTTCTAAAAACGTTTTTCTTCTCAGAGTCCGAAACCGGGTTTGATCAAAGAATTCAGTAACGAAAGAACGTTCATTCGGAAAATTCCAAACGACGACGAAACACTCTATTCTTCTTTGTCTCGTGATTTTTCGCCCGGCACCATGTTGAAAAGATATTTTCTTTGCTACGGAACGTCTCAAAGGGAAAGAAGGAAACATTTCTTCGTATCTATAAAATCGCGGCTTTTTGATCTCGAAAACTTTTTCTGCTCTTGTGTTTCGAGAGGAAATACTACCCCGAATCGACTACGATGGGTTTTGTTTTTTATCGATTCGAAAAGTCAGGTTTGGACGCTTCGGCTTTGTTATTAGAATCCCGATTTGGATTTCATCCGAAAGTTCAGGAGGCTCCGGAAAAAGGGTCAGAATGGTAACTAACGGAACCTTCGCTTTTCTTCGACGGAAGCAACTCATCGTTTTCTAAATTAGATCCAGATTCTGATTCGAACCTAAGCTCGACAGTAGTCATTTTCAATTCACAAAATTCTGCCAAAAACTCAGATCTCTCATTTATAAAAGGACACTTCGTAAGAAAAGTTGTAATAATTCTTGTTACAAGGTGTCTAAGGGAGGAATGGAAATTTAAACTTTCGGAGAAAAGAAAAAATGAATGTCGAATCAAAGCAAGCGGTAGATCTTTTTGGTCCTGCTCAAATCGGAAACCTAAATCTTCAAAATAGGATTGTTATGGCCCCTATGACGAGATCTAGAGCGTTGAATCATATCCCAAACTCAATTATGGCGGATTATTATTCGCAAAGAGGAAGCGCCGGTTTGATTATTACCGAAGGAACTTCTCCTTCGCCGAACGGATTGGGGTATAGCCGAATCCCCGGAATTTTTAGTAAAGAGCAAGTCGAGGGTTGGAAGTTGACGACGAAAGCCGTTCATGAAAAGGGCGCGAAGATTTTTATTCAGCTCATGCATACGGGAAGAGTCGGAACTCCGGTAAATCTTCCGAAAGGAGGCGAGGTTGTAGGACCGTCTTCCATTCAGGTAAAGGGTGAAACGTGGACGGATACGAAGGGTCAACAGCCGTATGCGGTTCCTCGTGAGATGAATTCCGACGATATCAAGCATGCGATCGGAGAATATGTTCAAGCCGCTAAGAATGCGGTGGAAGCCGGATTCGACGGTGTTGAACTTCATGCAGCAAACGGATATCTTTTAGAACAATTTCTAAATGCAAATTCGAATCAAAGAACCGATTCTTACGGCGGTTCCAATGAAAATCGAAATCGTTTCGTAATCGAAGTGGCTCGTGCGGTTTCGAACGCGATCGGAAAGGATAAGGTGGGAATCCGCATATCACCTTACGGAGTTTTTAACGATACCGGCGCGTTCGATGGAATAGAAGAACAATACGAAATTCTTTCCAAAGAATTGAATTCAATCGGACTTGTTTATGCCCATATCGTAAATCACAGTTCGATGGGCGCTCCGGTAGTTCCCGAAAGTGTGATCCAAAAAATTAGAAAAGAATTTAAGAATATTCTAATACTCAGCGGCGGTTACGATAAGAAGAGGGCTCAATCCGATCTTGAGGATGGAAAAGGTGAACTCGTCGCATTTGGAAGGCCGTTTATCGCCAATCCGGATTTTGTGATTCGACTCAAAAAGGATCAAACGTTTGCCGAAGCGGATCAAAGCAAATTTTATACTCCCGGCGCCGAGGGATATTCCGATTATCCGAGTTTAAACTAACGCGAAAAAATCAAAATCTAGAAAGTTTCGAAGAATCGTTCTTTAAATATTTTCTAGATTTTGAATTCGGTCCGCATCCTTCTATTGCTCCAGATTCAGAAGCAATTTTCTTAGGAGTTTCGACAGTTCGACGTGTTCCTTTTCGGAAAGTGCGCTCATCAATTCGTGTCCGCTCTTTACATGTTCCAAAAGAGCTTTTGTAATCACAAGTTTTCCTTCTGACGTTAAACAAATAAGAACACCGCGCCGATCCTTTGGATCCGGTTCTCTCTGAACCCAACCCATAGATTCCAATCGATCGATTCGATTTGTCATCGTTCCGGACGTGATCATCAAAGTTGCAAGGAGATCGCCAGGAGCTTTTTTGTAAGGTTTCCCGCTTCGAAGAAGCGCTGCCATAACATCGAAATCCTGAGTGGCAAGTCCGTGACTTTCGAAAACTTCCTTATGGACGTTGTAAAAGAAAATGGAAGACAACCGATGAATTCGTCCGATTGTTCCCATCGCGCTCATATCCAGATCGGGTCTTTCTTGAGCCCATTGTTTTAAGATAAAGTCTACATGGTCTTCCGCTTTTTTTGACTTCATACTTCCCATTTTTCAGAAAATATCTTGACGTCAAGATAAAGTTGTAATTTGTTTGACGCAAAGAATCTTGATATCAAGATATGTGACACTGAGGAGATAATATGAATTTGGCAGCCTTTTTTATACTACTGACCGCGATCGTAACGATCTTGTTAACTTCGATCCAGTCGTTTATTTGGAACGGAGAATCCACGCCGTTCTATCTTTTGAAAACGGCCGATTTGATTTCTGTCTTTCTAAAATTGAGGACCGAACTTTCTCCTGAAACTACGGATTACTATTTTTTTGGAAGAATGACGATTCTGATTCACATGGGAATTTTGATTGGTTTGAGAGAATTGTATAAAAACGGTTTTTTTCCGTCTTCAGTTTTGAAAATTTTCAAGGTGGTAGTTGCGATTCTTATGATCTCGGCCTTTGGAGATATTGTCGCTTATTGGGGAGGAAGTTTTTTCGGAGAGATATTTAGAAACATCGGCTTTCGTTGGATCGAAGCTCCTTCCTTAATACTACTTTTGTTTACGCTCGGATATTTAGGATATAAATTGAGAACCGAAAAACGATGGGACGGTAATATTTTCCTTTCCCTTCCGGTAATGATGGTCGTATCCACATTATTTTTTTCTTATGTGCCTCACGGATTTTTGCTTCCGTTGTTGCTGGTGATAACCGGTTTTGTATTGAGTTCCGACTCCTCCCCGATCCTTCAAAAAATCAGCCGATCTTTTACGAAATTTACTTCTATTAAAAATATTCTTATTTTGTTCGTATTTGCGATGTTATGCGCCGAAACGATGCAGATTTTGGAAAAGTGGATTCCCGCGACGGAAACTGGTTTTCTTCCGAAAAAAATGGACTTCCGACCATTTTCATCCTCAAAGGATATTCTGGAAGTTTTCGGGGCTTACGGAGAAAGCGGAAGAAACCTCTACTTTTGGATCGATGTTGTCGATATGATTTTTCCAATTCCGCTTTTTTTGTCCTTCGCTGGAATTTATACAAGAGCGGCTCAAAAAATCGACCTACCGATTTCCTTTAATCTTCTGTCCTTGGGATTCTTAATTTTCGATATTCTTGAAAATTCTCTGATGTTTTACTTTTTATCCGCTTGGCCGAAGGTTCCCGAGCCTTTGGCCACATTCACGGGAGCGATCACGGCGATTAAGCTATTTTTTCTATTAGTCGGTTTCGCGATGTTTTTCGTTTCCTCTTTGATTCTTATTTCGATTTGGATTCGGGAAAAAAGAAAAAAAACTTTCAGCTGAATAGAATTATTTTTCGGGTGAAAGAGAACTTTTGCCCGGAAATGTTTCCATCTTTTTTACAAGCGAATTTTACTGTTTATCATTTGTTCCAACAAACGAATTTACCGAGATTCGTCTTTGTTCGGGCTCCAAAGTAGGTCTTGAAGTAGAATTTTTGAAAATTTCGATCGTTTTGATTTTTGGTCGAAACGCTTGTTTCAAAAAAATACCCAAATAGAATCCAGAAAAAATCGAAAAGGCGGATTCGATTTCAATAATAAGGCCTTGTCCCAAAATCTTATCTGGAACTGAGCAATTTTGTAATCCGTAATTTAGGCGCAGGGGTTCCCACAGATAACGCCTCCTTGACTTTTGATGAAGTTTTAATCGATTTTATCGGGGATTCGGATTGGATTTGTACGTTCTTAGGATCGTGGAATTTATTTATTAAAAAACATACTAAAAGGTATGGTATGTCGATTGACACGAATCAAATTTCAAGTATTCTTCAAGGAAGGAGAATTTTATGAAGCCGGAAGATTTTCTTATTTTAGGATCGATTCATAGTGTTGGATTTGCAATCTTTCACGTTTATTTCTGGAAACTGTTTCATTGGAAAGAGGACCTAAAACGCGTTTCGTTTGCGAACCGTGCGATTCTTCAAATAGCGAATTTGAGGTTGATCTATTTTTTCGTTTTTATGGCTGTCATTACTTTTTGTTTTAGAACGGAGCTTATCCATTCTCAGATGGGAACTTGGATCCTGATCGGACTTTCTTTTTTTTGGTGGGGCAGGTTGATCGAGCAGTTTATTTTCCTGAGAGTCAATCAGCCGATGGTTCATTTTCTTTCCGTGCTCTTTTTTCTTGGCGGAGTTTTGTATTTAATTCCTCTATTCGCATTTTAATTTTTCAATCATGCATTCGGCGGAACATTGGATATTAGCGGGTTTAGATCTTCTTTATCACAAAGGAGAAGAGTCTCTTACGATTGAAAACTTATGCAAAAAAATAAAACTTACAAAAGGTTCTTTCTATCATCATTTTAAGAATCGCGAAGACTTTTCGCAAAGGATGTTGAATTACTGGGAGAAACATTTTACGGACGACATCATTCGGAAGGCGGAAGTAGAATCGACTCCGGAAGAGAGATTGAAAGTTTTACGATCTCTTACGTTGGCATTGCCGAAGAATACGGAAAGGGCAATCCGCGCTTGGGCGTTTCGAAATTCTAAGGTAAAAAAAATTCAGGAACGAGTAGATTCTAAAAGAATTTCTTTTTTGAAAAATGCGTATTGGGAACTCTCCAAGGATCGTAAGAAAGCGGATCAAAAAGCCAAACTTGCCTACGCGATTTTTGTAGGACTAGAAATGATTCTACCGAGTTTGAACGAAAAAGAAATTAAGAGACTCTATTTCTCATTTTGATCGTTTACTTTTTGATTCTTTCCTTTCTCCGCACATAAACGACCTTATCTAATTCAGCGACGACCTTTCCCGTTTTTTCGTCGTAAACTTTTGTTTGAAAGAACGCGTCTAACTTTCTTTTTTCATCGGTTTCTTTTCGAATTCTTTCAATTTCTTCGTGAGAAATCTGAAATTCTGCGTAGACCTTTCCTAAGCCGGGGCTGATGAATCGAATCGTAGCCGCTTTGTCCCAGACGAGATACTCTTCTCCTAAATTCTCCATTAAGATCAGCATATAAAATGGATCACACATCGAATAAAGAGAACCGCCGAAATGAGTCCCCACTAAATTTCGATTCCACCAGCGAAGTTTCATGCTGAGTCGGAAATGTGTGAAATCCTTGCTGACTTGTTTGTAACGGATCCCCGCTGCAAAATAGGGGGGATAAAAATTGAAAAAATAAAATCGAAGTCGTTTCCAAAAATTCATGTAGTTTGATGCCAAACCTTATGGTTATTCTCCTTTTGTTGAAGATCCCTCCGATTTTAAAATCAGAAAATAAGTCATTTATAATGAAAACGGCGTAAAATGTTCCGTTTTGATCGAAAGCATCTTGCTTTTTCAAGACATCGATCGTAAAAACGACTTCCCCGGAGGAGCTGAATTTGAACCTTCCTAAAATCCGAGAGATCATATCGATTCTCTTTTTCTTCCTATTTTCTCTTACCTTTCTTGGTTGTAGCGACTCTACGACTTACGTGATTAAGAATAAAAAACCGCTTTCGACTTCGAACGTGAAAGGCCTTTTTGCGGGAGCGAGCAAGACTGATATTACGCCTCCGCCCGGACTTCCGCTCGCCGGATATTCTATGCTGGCGAATACGGAGAAGGGCTTTAGGACTAAAATTTACGCAAGAGTGATTTATATCAGAAAGGATCAACACGCTCCTTTGGTCCTAATTCAAACGGATCTTCTTTCCGGTTCCTTATTGTTACATCATAGGCTCGCGGAAAGACTCGCTGAAAAAACGGATATCAGTTTGGGAGGAATCGTTCTTTCTGGAACTCACACTCATTCCGCGCCCGGAAATTTTTATGAGAATAATTTCTACAATGAGTTTGCAGGAAACAAACCCGGCTTTGAAAAAGGTTGGTATGAATTTTTAGAAGATAGAATCTACAACGCCGTCTTGGAAGCGTATCAATCGGCGAAACCTGCAAAGATTGCAACGGGTAACTCCAATGTTTGGGGACTGACAAGAAACCGGTCGATCGAAGCCTATGCCGCAAATAGTAATTCCGGAATTCAGGAAATCAAAACGGAACAGATTTATGACGCGATCAATCCGACGATGACTATGATTCGAGTGGATGCGAAAGACAAAGACGGTTCCTTTAAACCTCTCGCAGTTTATTCCACGTATTCGATTCACGGAACAACGGTTCCTTCTTGGAACAAGGTGGTTAACGCGGACGTTTTTGCTTATCCGGAAAGGGAGTTGGAATTAAAGATCAAAGAAGAATATAGATTGGAATGGGAACCTCTGCACGCGGTGTCTAACGCAACTCATGGAGACAATTCTCCGGATTATCGCGAGGATATGCAGGGTTTTATCGAATCAAAAAGACTCGGTCTTGAAATATCAAAAAAATCTTATGAACTCTTTCAGGCTTTAGGCAAAAAACTCAACTCTGACGTTACATATTCTTACAATTCAAAAGAAGTCGATGTGTATGAGAATCCGAAGATGGGAGAAGCCGAACTTTGTAGTCGACCCGTTGCGGGTACGGCTTTGACGGGAGGAGCCGAGGACGGAATGACCCCCGTTTTATTCTGGCTTCCATTTTGGGGAGAGGGTTGGCCCCGTTATATTTTTACCGGAGGTTGTCAGGGCCATAAGAGAACCGCCGGTTCTTTCTTTCAATATCTTGTCTTAGCAAAGAAGAATTTTCCGCATAGAATGATTCTTCAATCCGCAAGAATCGGAGATACCGCTTTGCTCGCGGTTCCTTTTGAAGTAACAAACGAGTCAGGAAGAAGATTTTCCAATGCCGCTCTTGAAGCGGAAAAACAAAGAACCTCGAAGAGTAAGGAAAATATCACGCAAACTTCGGTCCTATCTTGCACAAACGGTTATTTCGGTTATGCGACCACGCCGGAAGAATATTCGAAACAACACTATGAAGGCGGACATACGATCTATGGACCGGGAACTCAACCCTTTCTCCAAGCTCATCTCGCGGATCTTATAAAACAAATGCCCGTTGAAGGAGGCAAAGAAAGTTTTCCGGATTCTTGGGAATTTCAACTCGATACAAAACATTATATGCCCGAAAAAAAAGAGGCTCGTGGAAGTCGGGATTTAAAGGAAGCACCTCGTCTTGTCCTTGCCGAAGAAAACTTAGAGAAACACTGGATCTTTAGTTATAAAGACGTGAACCCTTCTTTGATACAATTTCATCAGCCATTGATTTCGATTCAATATAGGGATGCAAAGGAAGAATGGAAGAATTTAGTGCAAGACGGAAAATTGATAAACGATTCCGGAACCGAGATCGACGTTCGTCTCCAAGGTGATTCTTCGGAAGGAATGGCGATCTACGAAGTTCGTTGGTTCAATCCGGAATTTCATTCCAAGAGGAAATATCGTTTTGCGATAGCACCTCGCGGAAAAGAGAAGGAATTTTATTCTCCTGAATTTTGATTATCTGCGGGGGATTTCGTGTCTCCCGCTTTTAGAAGAAAGAATTTCATTTTAAAGAAACGTAAAATCGGAAACAAAACTTTCTCTTTCCGTCCAAGAACGTTTTGTCCGGTCTTGTAAAAGATTGAGATCAACGAAATTTTATTTCGGACGGACTTAAAGTCCGTTTTCAATTTTTTTTCTATGGATTCGTTTGTCGGAACAAAAGAATCCATTTTTCTAATGAACTTCCCGGAGCTAAAGGGAAGCCAGTCATTTTTATAATGGATTCCGCATTTATCACTTTGAACTTAAATCTGTCGTATTGTATAAAAATTTCGATTTTGAGAATGAGTTGACTTTGCGGTTTGATTCCAGACCGGCATTGTTCTCTTTTTTAAAGTAGAAAATTTTCTTGCCCGGAAAGTCCGAATTCTTATAACTTCGTTTCATGCAAAGAACGATAGCTCTTGTCCGAAAAAAGGGATCTCTTGAAAACGTAGAATTGATAAGCGAAGCTCTCGCAGAACCTTCCGAAAACGAAGTACAAGTGGAGATTCATTCCATCGGTTTGAATTTTGCCGATCTTTTCGCCATTCAAGGACTTTATAGCGCGACTCCAAAAGGGGCTTTTATTCCAGGTCTTGAATATTCCGGAGTCGTTTTGGCGGTGGGAAAGAAAGTTAAGAACCTAAAGAAAAAGGATAAGATTATGGGAGTGACCCGTTTCGGCGGTTATGCTTCTCATTTAAATATCGATTCTCGTTATATATTTAAACTTCCTCCGAAATGGAATTTTGATCAGGGCGCGGGGTTTTTAGTTCAAGGATTGACCGCCTACTACGCATTAGTTGCTCTGGGCGATCTCCAAAAAGGTCAGACGGTTTTGATTCATAGCGCTGCGGGTGGAGTTGGAATTCTCGCAAACCGGATCGCAAAAAAAATGGGAGCGTTCACAATCGGAACAATCGGCACGGCTTCTAAAATCGACCTTCTTAAAAAAGAAGGTTATGATAGACAAATCGTACGTTCAAGTCGCTTTGCAAAGGATCTCGAAGATTCTCTTTCCGGAAAAGAACTGGATTTAGTTTTGGAATGTATCGGGGGAAAGATTTTTCAGGAAAGTTATGAAATTATGGCCCCTATGGGGAGAATGATCGTTTACGGCGCGGCGGATATGATGGGGGGAGGAAGTTCCGTGAATTGGCCAAGATTGGCGTATAAATATCTGACTCGTCCCAAGTTGGATCCTATGGAGATGGTTTCGGACAATAAAGCCGTAATGGGTTTTAACTTGATCTGGTTGTATGATCGTGTTGAAAGGCTTACTAAGAATCTTAACGGTTTGGTGAAACTCAATCTTGCTCCTCCCTTAGTGGGCAAAATATTTCCCTTTGAAAAAATCGAAGAGGCACTCAGATTTTTTCAATCGGGAAAATCGGTGGGTAAGGTGGTATTAAAAGTAAAAACGGGATCGGAAGTATAGTTTTTAATCTTCCGTATTTTTTTCTCGCGCGTTTCTTGAATTGAAGAAACAACTTCAAGACTCCGTAGACTTTGCTTTACAATAATGGGAATTCTTTCAGTTTGGAGGTAGAGTGAGCCAATCTGCCTTTTCCGAAATATTTCATTCTTATCGCGTAGCATTTGAGAATTTTTTAGATTCTCATACACTCTCCGTTTTATCCGAACGTTCCGCACTGGAACTCTTTGAAGCGATGAAATACAGTCTCGTTGCAGGCGGAAAGCGTCTGAGACCTGTTTTGGCTCTCGCAGCTTACGGAGGATTTCAAGCCGATTCTACAAACGCCCTTTTACTCGGATCTTCTCTGGAATGTATTCATACATATTCTTTGATTCACGACGATCTTCCAAGTATGGACAATGATGACTTTAGAAGAGGAATGCCGACCCTTCACAAGAAATTCTCCGAAGCGACCGCGATCTTAGCGGGAGACGCGCTCAATTCTTTCGCCTTTTATTTTCTTTCCTTTGTCCAAGCGGAGAATGGTGACGTTTCCCTTTATAAAGATCTATTAGGAATTCTGCATACAGGTTCCGGGGCGCCGGGAATGGTTTCGGGACAAATCTATGATCTACAGATGCAAAGGGAAAATTTAGTTCAATCCGGAAATGCAGAAGACCGGGTAGCAATGGTACAATTAACTCATCGTCTGAAAACGGGCGCTCTGATCAAGGCTTCTCTTTTGATGGGAAATCGTCTGCGAAAAGATTGGAAAAAAAGGGAAAATTATCTTTCAAAATACGGAGAGGACCTTGGCCTGCTTTTTCAGATTACCGACGATATTCTGGACGTAGAGGGAACGCAGGAATCCCTGGGAAAAACTCCAGGTAAAGATTTAAAGTCCGGGAAAACCACCTATCCCGCGTTATTCGGAATGGATCGTTGTAAGGAAATGGTTCAGGAACTTCAAAAAAATCTAATTTCTCTTTCATCAAATTTCGTTTTTACTCCCGAAGAGAAAATATTCTTCCAGGAGCTTCCGATCTACATTGGCCAAAGAAAAAATTAGACTCGATTCACTTCTTTTAAAAAGGGGTTACGCGGAAACGCTGGAAAAGGCGAGAAGTCTGATTCTTTCCGGTTCCGTTTTGATAAACGAACAGAAAATAACAAAGGCCGGGCTTCAATTTCCCGAAAATTCGGAAATTCGAATTTTGAACGTGATTCCTCGATATGTCAGCCGAGGTGCTTACAAATTATTAAAAGCGTTTGAAAGTTTTACAGTGGAGGCGAAAGGAAAACTTTGTATCGACCTGGGCGCTTCCACCGGAGGTTTTACGGAAGTTCTTCTTGAGAAGGGCGCTTGGAAAGTTTTTGCGTGCGACGTCGGCTATGGACAGTTGGCCGAAAGGTTAAGAAATCATCCTAAGGTCGTCGTAAAGGATCGTTTTCATCTTAAGAATTTATCCGCTTCTGAGATCGATTGGGACGTTCTAAAAGAAAGGGTTTCGGATCCCAATTCTATCTTGATTGTGATGGACTTGAGCTTTATTTCTCTTCGATCCGTTTTTCCAATTCTGAAAAAATTTAAAGAAGAAAGATATATTCCAAAAATTGAATGTATTACCTTGATTAAGCCTCAGTTCGAAGCGGAAAAGAAAGATTTAGTAAAAGGCGTTCTCAGGGATTCGAAAATTCGCTGGAAGGTCGTTCGATCGATTTGTAAATTTCTCAGATTAGAAATCGGAGCTTCTATTTTGGGATTAGAATGGTCTCCTATTGAGGGAAGAGAAGGGAACAAGGAAATTCTCCTTTATTGGGAATTGTAATTCAAAGACTTGTAGAGTTTACCCAAATCGTAAGTCGGAATATTTTAAGATAACTTTCGCCGATAAATTCGATTTTTACTTGAAAAATGCAACGGACATTACGGTTTAATTGAAAGGGATAAAATTCGATTCATTCGAAACAAATCGGAAAAATCCAAGAAAATTGAAAAGGAAAGATTCCAATAAATGGAGACCGGCTCCTCAAAATGAGAGGACTTTTCAATTAAGTCTTTAACTATGGGTGATTTAGCCCGTATCTACGATCTGCTATTCTAAGTATATTAAATATTTTTAATGGATTCAAACGGAATTTATGAACCAAAAAACAGAAAATAAAAGAGAGGAAATTCCTCCGCTCAACGGCCTGAGAGCATTTGCGATTACCGCGGTCTTTGTGTATCACTACTATTTTTATTCTGGATATACAGGTGCGAATAATAATTCCCTTCTGGAAGGGTTTATTGCCATGCTTCATCATTTTGAAGTGAATTTATTTTTTATCCTGAGCGGATTTTTGATTTCGATGGCTCTTTGGAAAGAATGGTCTCAGAATGGGAAAATAAGATATCTGGATTTTTTCTTAAAACGAAATTACAGACTTCTACCGGTATATTATATTTTTATCACTCTCAGTTATTGGATCAATAAAGTCTCTTACTCGATGAGTCTAAAATGGGTCGCTAAAAAAGAATTATCAGTTCCGGAAACGTTGATGGCTTTGGGTGCGCTGGAAAATACGGAAAACCTATTGGGAAACGCCTGGGCGGATTTTGTTCTCTTAGGGAATTATTGGCGGGGACCGAATATCCATACTTGGTTCCTTTCCATGATCGAGCAGTTTTATTTGATATTTCCTTTCTTTTGCGGTTTTGTTTTATTCAAAAAGGAATTTTTCACGAGGCAATGTATTCTTTGGGGATTATATTTAATTCCCGGTTCGATCCGGATTTGCATTTATCTTTTACCGGATGTTTTCGGAACCGACTATGAGACCTTAGTTTTTCGTCCTACTCATACGAGAGCGGATTCGATTGTGATAGGAGTCATCCTTATGGATTGGGTCGTAAATCGAAAAGAGCAACTCAAAGAGTATTTATCGGGAAATTTTATAAAATATTCTCTGATCTTTTTTCCGATATTAATTCTAGTTTTGATCAATCTCAAAGGAGATCCGATTTATTCCTTCTTTTCCGGAACTGTAAGGTTTAATTTAATCGATTTCGTTTATATCTCAGTCATTTTATCGGTTATTTTTTTCCCCGAT
>NZ_JAFFPU010000012.1 GCF_016919175.1 Leptospira ainlahdjerensis
TTTTCAGAAATAGAAGTTCGCGACCCTTTCGCGCGCAGGCGCTCCGGGACGCGACGTCGTCAAGCTTCTGTCGTTAGCCGCAAGTTTTGGGCCCAATTCTCACTAGTCTTTCAGCGAGCTTCCGTGCTCGCGCTTCATGGAATAAAATATAGAAAAAAGAATTGTTCCCAATGTGGTAACATTGTATATTTGTTCCTGTGAGGGTTATTTCCAGGAAGATTTTGAGAGATTTCTATGAAAATCCGAAATATTCCGATTCCAGAACGTCCATTGAAATCTGGTATAAAGATGCTTCGAAATCTATCTGGGCTTCGCCAAGTGTAATCAAAGAAAAGTATCGAAACGCGAGTATTTTAAAAGATAATAGGGTTGTCTTTAATATTCACGGAAACAAATACAGACTAATTGTAAAAATACATTATAACTTACAAACTGTCTTCATTCGCTTTATTGGGACACATGAGCAATATGATAAAATTAATGCAGAGGAAATTTAAATGGAAATCAAACCGATAAAATCTGCTAAAGATCACGACTTAGCTCTTAAAGAAATTGAGAAGCTCTGGGATTCCAAGAAGAATACACCTGAGTATGATAAATTAGATATTTTAATCACTCTTGTGGATTCGTATGAGAATAAGCATTTCCCGATCGAGAGTCCGGATCCGATAGAAGCCATTAAATCAGTAATGGAAGAAAAGAACTTAAAAAATGTAGATTTGGGAAACTGGATAGGTGGTCGGAGTAGGGCGACTGAGGTTCTTAGCAAGAAGAGAAAATTGACGTTAGAAATGATTAGGAAGATCAATAAGAACTTAGGAATTCCTACAGAGATTTTGATAAAGGATTATAAAATCAAAGCCGGCGCTTCAAAAGCCAAAGTTAGAGCTTAGTAGAGGCGCCATCCTTGGCTTAATCTTTTGCAATTTGGGCCCAAAACCAACGGCTAACTTCGGCTTCTCGCTCCGTTCGTCACTCACGGTTCCCGCTCGGACTCACTTCGGGCTTCGCCACATTCGCTTTGCCGTTCGGCTTGTTATCGCTCGCTAAGGCTCGCTCAAGCCTCCGTCAATCCCACCGCGCACAAGCGCTTCGGGAGCGCAAACGTCGAGAAGCCTCTTTCGTTAGACGCAAGGTCGCAAATCGCTTAGGAATAAAAGTATTTTAATTTAAATAAGCTTCTTGACTGTAATACTTATCTGTGATACATATTTAATATGATAAGTTTACGTTTACCACCGGAATTAGAAAGAAAATTAGATTCTTTTGCGAAATCTGAAGGTAAAAGCCGTTCAGAAATAGTTAAAGATTCTATCTTGGAGTATATTAAGAATCATGGGAGTTTAAAAACTCCATTTGAATTAGGGGAGGATTTATTTGGAAAGCATTCATCCGGAGTTCCAGATTTAGCTCAAAATCGGAAAAAATATCTTCATCAATCAATTAAGGGAAAGAATGCAAAACGTCGCTCTAATTGATTCCGGTCCGATTGTCGCTTTATTTAATTCTAACGATAAATTTCACAAAACAACTTACAAATTTATTAAATCCTATAAAGGTTCGCTATTCTCGTCATGGCCAGTAGTTACGGAAGTTGTTTATTTGCTTTCATTTTCGATAGAAGCTCAATCTGATTTCTTAGAATGGATTGAAAGAGGAAGCATACAAATTTTAGATATAAATTTAGAAGATCTTCGATATATAAAAAATCGTATGAAAAAATATTCCGACTTACCTATGGATTTAGCTGATGCTTCTTTAATGTGTATTGCAGAAAGGGAAGGGATTGAACGGATTATTAGTATCGATTCTGACTTTTCTATTTACAAAACATTAAAAGGAAAGTTTTTACAAAACTTGTTAAAAGTATAAACGCGACCCAGCGTCTAACTTCGGCTTCTCGCTTCATTCGTCACTCACGGTTCCCGCTCGGACTTACTACGGCCTCCGGCACATTGCTTTGTCACTTCGGTTCGCGAGCCGGCGCTAAGGCGCCTCGAACCTCGTGTCAACCGCGTCGCGCACAAGCGCTTGCGGACGCAACGTTGAGAAGCCTCTTTCGTTAGTTGCCATAGCCCGGAAATTAATTTTCATATTAACGCATTTAAAAAAATGCTGACAAGATTTTAATGGTATATACAATGTATATATGGAATCAATTGTTCAAAAATGGGGTAATAGCTTAGGAATTAGAATTCCAAAAGCAATGGCGATTGAATTAGAAATAAATGACGGTAGCCACGTTGAATTGCAATATGAAGGCGATAAAATAGTTATTTATCCGATGCGAAAGGCATCTCTTGAAGAAAAGCTTTCAAAAATTACTAAACAAAATCTTCATTCTGAAATTTCAACAGGTAGCTCAGTAGGTAATGAAGCTTGGTAAAGAGTAGTAAGTATATTCCTGAAAAAGGAGATATTGTCTGGCTAAATTTTACTCCGCAAGCTGGCCATGAACAAATGGGTCGAAGACCAGCGCTTGTGTTATCGCCGAAAGAATATAATTCAAAAACTGGTTTGGCCATATTTTGTCCAATAACAAGTAAAGTAAAAGGATATCCTTTCGAAGTGGTTATTAAATCTAAAAAGCTAAACGGAGTAATTCTTTCCGATCAAATAAAGAACTTGGATTGGACTATTCGGGAAGTAGAGTATATAGAGTCGGTAAGTAAACCTTCTTTGAAAGAAGTTTTAGATAATATTAAACTATTAATATTTTGATAACGGGCTACAGCAACTAACTTCGGCTTCTCGCGGCGCTTCGAGATTGCTATCGCAACTCTCGCTTGCCCTTCGGCACATTTGCTTTGTCACTCGGCTTGTGATCGTTCGCTAAGGCTCACTCAAGCCTCGCGCCAATTCTTCCGCGCGTTTAGCGCGCTCCAGAAACGCAAACGTCGAGAAGCCTCTTTCGTTATGCGCAATTGCGGGGAAGACGCCACATCCATGTGGCGAGAAGTAGGGGCGAAAAGGATAAAATTAGGTTGACAAGCATACAATCTTTGTATATTATTTAGATTATGAATCAGACTGTTAATATTTCCTTTGAAAAAGCACTTTTAAAAGAAATCGATAAAATTGCAAAGAGGGAACACAGGTCCAGGTCAGAATTGATTCGTGAAGCCGCTAGAACGTATATTGAGAAAAAAACTAGATGGCAAGCCATCTTTGACTTCACTTCAAAAGTTACTGATCGAAGTAATGTTTCTGAAAAGGATGTTTTTAATGAAATTAAATCCGTTAGAAATAAAAGAAATGCTTCTTAATGTTGAAGGTATTATTAGATACTAATATTTACATCTCTGCTATTTTATTTAAAGGAAAACCAAGGCTTGTTTTCCAAGATTTAATTGATGAAGTTTTTACAGGATATATTTCGAAGGAAATATTAGCTGAGATTGAATCTACGCTCTCTAAACCAAAATTCAAACTTGATGATAATTTTATTCAGATTGTCTTATCTGAAATCAGAGATATTACTGCGCTTGTTAAAAATAAACCTATTCAAGATTATTTAGAGTTAAGAGATAGAGATGATTATCACATTCTGGAGTCTGCTTTTGCAGCAAAAGTAGACTATTTAATCACTGGAGACAAAGATTTATTAACTCTTCAGAAAATTAAGAACTTTAACATCATTACTCCAGATGAGTATTTAAGTATTAAAGAAAGAAACGAAACTTAATTCAGCGACATCCGTGTCGCGAAATCCCGCAACTACGCCTAACTTCGGCTTCTCACGGCGCTTCGAGATTGCTTCGCAACTCTCGCTTGGCCTTCGGCACATTTGCTTTGTCACTCGACTTGCAAGCCGTTCGCTAAGGCTCACTCAAACCTCGTTCCAATCCCTGCGCGCACAGGCGCTTCGGGAACGCAAACGTCGAGAAGCCTCTTTCGTTAGACGACATTTTGAGAACATTTCCCGGATTAAAGATCCCGACCGGGGAATCTTAGATTGATAAATTATAGCTAAAAGGCAACGTAAGGAATAATATCGATTGACAATACTCTTGGCTTCCAGTAATATTAATTGTGATTAGCTCTTTTAAATCCCAAGAAACAGAAAAAGTCTGGAATCAGGAATTTTCTAAGAAATTACCTAATCAAATTCAAAAGATTGCGTATCGAAAACTAGTAATGATAGCACGATCAAAGAGTATCGAGGATTTAAAGATTCCACCTTCGAATCATTTAGAAAAACTGTCAGGTAACAGATTAGGTCAATATAGTATTAGAGTTAATGATCAATGGCGTATTTGCTTTAAATGGAAAGAATCAAATGCTTACGAAGTTGAAATAGTAGACTATCATTAGGAGAATACTATATGAAAAAGATTTCAAATGTTCATCCAGGTGAAATATTAAACGAAGAGTTCTTACTTCCAATGAATATAACTGCCTATCGCTTAGCAAAGGAAACGAAAATAAATCCGACTCGAGTGAGTGAAATAATTCATGGGAAGAGGGGAATAACTGCTGATACTGCTTTGAGATTTTCAAAATTCTTTGGAAATTCAGTAGAGTTTTGGATGGGCATTCAAGACGAATTCGAAATTAGAGAAGAGCGCGATAAAATATCAGCTGAACTTAAAGAAATTAGAAATTATAAAGAGCTTATTAGCGCTTAGATATCTCAAAACGTCGTCTAACGTCGACTTCTCGCTTCGTTCGTCACTCGCGGTTCCCGCTCGGACTCACTCCGGGCTTCGCCACATTCGCTTTGACGTTCGGCTTGCGAGACGGCGCTAAGGTCGCTCGAACTTCGTCCCAACCGCGTCGCGCACAAGCGCTTGCGGGCGCGAACGTCGAGAAGTCTCTTTCGTTAGCCGAAATGTGGCTTCCTTTTGCATTCGAAATCGGACTGAAAATGTCACTAAAAATTAGTTGCAATTCTGAGAATTTACTTTAAAATAGGATTGTGTCGAAGGGCGAAAAGTTAGTAGAAAGATTCAAAGGAAAACCAAGGGATTTCTCTTACGATGAGCTTAGAAAACTACTCTCTATCTATGGATATAATGAAAACAATTCCGGCAAATCCTCTGGTTCAAGAGTCGCTTGGATTCATTCAGAAACCAAACATATAATAAGACTTCATAAACCTCATCCTAAAAATATTTTGAAGTCGTACCAGATAAATCAAATATTAGACGAATTAAAATCGGAGGGCTATATAAAATGAAAGATATTATCGAATATAACGGCTTCTTAGGCTCTGTTCATTTTGATGCAGATGATGAAATATTTTTTGGAAGAATAGAAGGAATTGAAGATTTAGTTTCCTTTGAAGGTGAATCAGTTAAACAATTAAAGAAGGCATTTCAAGAATCAGTAGATGATTATTTAATTTTATGTCAAAAAGCTAAAAAAAGTCCAGAGAAATCTTTTAAAGGTTCATTTAATGTTCGCATACCGACAGAGCTTCATAGACGCGTCTATAGAAAATCTTTGAGAGAAGGTATCTCTTTGAATCAATTAGTTCAGAGAGCTTTAGAAAAAGAAATTACTGATCTCAAAACGCCACACTTCGGCTAACTTCGGCTTCTCGCTGCGTTCGCGACTCACGGTTCCCGCTCACTCCGGGCTAAAGCCTCATTGCTTTGTCACTTCGGTTCGCGAGACGGCGCTAAGGCGCCTCGAACCTCGTGCAAACCGCGTCGCGCACAAGCGCTTGCGGACGCAACGTCGAGAAGTCTCTTTCGTTAGGCGACAGTGGCGGATATCAAATCTTTTATACGGCAATCTTTAAAGTAAATCAATTGGGACACCGAAAATAAAGACTTTACATATATATAGTATCATTATTAATTATTTAAGTGCGTTTTGAATGGGATATCGAAAAAGAAAGAATAAATATTCAAAAACATGGCCTCTCATTTGGAGAAGCCTCATTGGTTTTTGCGGACCCAAGAACTATTTACATTTCTGATCCAGATCATTCCATTGGCGAAGTCAGAGAAATTGCACTTGGCACGATTGAAAATATTACTATTGCAGTTGTAATTTTTGTTGATCGAACGCAAAATGATGGAGAAATAATAAGGATTATATCAGCGAGACCGGCTTCGACTTCAGAGAAAGCTCAATACTACTCAACTGATATTTAAAGATATGAGAGAAGAATACGATTTTTCAAAAGGGAAGCGCGGTGTTTATTCACGAGACTTAAAAGATCTCCATTTTCCTGTATACCTCGATCCTCAATTGGAAGAATATTATAAAAAAATAGCTCTTAAAAAGAATAAAGATCTTAGCACGATTATTAATACAATTTTGCAAAAAGAAATGGAATTACACGATTCCTTAATCTAATTTTTTAAAACGCCACCATCGTCTAACTTCGATTATTTTTTCGAAGGGAATTTTGTAAGAATTAATTTGGTTTACTTACCAAAAGCATACGGCAACCTGAAAATAAGATTTGACGATGTATACAAATTAAACACTTTACGCGTATTGTGAGAACAACAGTAGATATCCCAGAAGAATTGTTTTTAGAGGCGATGAGATTAACTCGTTTGAAGACTAAGACGGATGTAATTAAGGAAGGGCTTGCTTCTTTAATCAGAAGAGAAAAATTGAAAGATCTGGAGAAATTCAAGGGATCCGTTCCTCTTGGAATTAATTTAGATGATTTAAGGAAGCCATGAGCCGTATTCTATTGGACTCATCTGTTTGGATTGAGTATTTTGGGAACAGGAATGCTTCAATTTCGTTCAAAGTCGACGAGTTAATTGATGCGGAGAATATTTATACAAACGATCTTATTTTGTCAGAGTTGATTCCTTTTCTAAAATTGCGAAAACATCCAAAAATAATCGCTTCCTTAAGATTTTTAGAACGGCTCCCATTAGAAATTGATTGGGAACAGATCATTGAGTATCAAAACTCTAACCTCAGAAATGGGATTAACAAAGTTGCGATTCCTGATTTGATCGTTGCTCAGAATGTAGTTCAAAATAGGGCGATGCTCTTTACGCTAAATAAGAACTTGAAACTTATGAGCAAGAACATTCAACTAAAAGTATATTGACTTATCGACATTACGTTAACTCCAGAAATCCATTTCTTGAAACTAAAAATCATTCTTCGGAGAAGGAATGGAAAGATGGGAGTCGAACGAACCGATCAATTCTGCAAGAATCAATGAAATACAAAAAGAAATTTGGAATTCTCTACTTTGAACAAGGAGATATTAGAATTTTTAAATCCTGAAAAAACCTCCGAAAGAATGCCAGAGAATTCGTTTAACTTCATCTTTTTTCCACAAACGGTTTCGTATAATGTTAAGTCTGGGGTTCTTATAAGTCTTCTCCGAACACGAAGGCGTTTTAAACCTCAGTAAACATTCTTCTTTCAATTCTCCAATCCGTCGTTGTATCTTTAGCCAGAATTCATCTTCGAAATCCAAACTCCCTGAACTTCTGACCGAGAGATTGGCGCTTCCATACACGTGCAAATCCGGTCTTCACCTGCTTGGGATCTCATATTTTTTCCGAAACTTCTCCGTTTCAAAGGCAGGAGCTACCGAACGAACTACAGGTGAATCACTTTTTTGCAGAGGATCTAAAAAAGAAAAAATTCACCCTCTGTTTTACAAGACTCAAATCGATCTCGTAAATAAGTGTAAGGATCGAACTTGAGACCTTTGCATTTTAAAATGAAGAATAAAATCCAAAGCGCCTGCGGTTATCATTTGCGGACAAACCGAGAAAAGCCGGTTCTCTCTTACGATTCGAAAGGGTGAATCTCATTCTCAACGAAGTTCGTTTCAAGTTGCAACAGGAGAGAATCCGAAAAGATCGGAACTTTTTTCCCTGGACCGGAAAGAATCACCAAGGCCCTTTTCCAGTCGAAATTTGAATTAACTTTCATTCTATGTTTGTACATCCAAGAACGAGCCTAGTCAACGATACAGTTTACTTTGTTAACCCGGCTGGCCTCCGAACACCTTTTCTTCCCGGACGAAAAACTCCTAAAAAAAAATTCCAGAGACAGGACAATCAATCTCTGCCTGGACGGTGGAAATTACTCGACGTCTCCTATTTGTCCGAAAAAGGTTAATTATGCCTCAGTATAGATCCCGTACCTCCACACATGGACGCAATATGGCCGGCGCAAGAGCCCTTTGGCGCGCGACCGGCATGAAAGATAATGATTTTGGAAAACCGATCATCGCCATCGCCAACTCTTTCACCCAGTTTGTTCCCGGTCACGTACATCTAAAAGACTTGGGTCAACTGGTTGCCCGCGAAATTGAAAGAGCGGGGGGAGTGGCAAAAGAATTCAATACCATCGCCGTAGACGACGGCATCGCGATGGGTCACAGCGGAATGTTATATTCTCTTCCTAGCCGGGATCTAATTGCTGACTCCGTGGAATATATGGTAAACGCGCATACGGCCGATGCGTTAGTCTGCATCTCAAATTGCGATAAAATCACTCCGGGGATGCTGATGGCAGCTCTCCGCTTGAATGTCCCGACCGTCTTCGTTTCCGGCGGTCCGATGGAAGCCGGAAAAGTGACTTGGGAAGGAGAAGTTCGCAAACTCGATCTGATAGACGCGATGGTGGAAGCGGGGAATCCGAATGTCTCTGACGAAAAAGTAGCCGAGCTCGAACGTTCCGCTTGTCCTACCTGCGGTTCCTGTTCCGGAATGTTTACCGCAAATTCTATGAATTGCCTAACGGAGGCTTTGGGTCTTTCGCTTCCGGGTAACGGTTCCACTCTTGCCACTCATTCCGACAGAAGACAATTATTTCTTACCGCAGGCAACCTGATCGTCGAACTTGCGAAACGATACTATGAGCAAAATGACGAATCGGTTCTTCCCAGAAACATTGCAAGTTACGAGGCATTCCAAAATGCGATGAGTCTAGACGTCGCCATGGGAGGATCCACAAACACGGTTCTTCACATCCTTGCGGCCGCAAACGAAGCTGGTATTCATTTTAAGATGGAAGATATCGATAAAATTTCCAGAAGAACCCCCTGCATTTGTAAGGTTGCCCCCGCGAGTCAGAAATATCACATGGAAGACGTACATAGAGCGGGTGGAGTCATCGGAATTCTTGCAGAATTGGATCGAGTCGGTCTGATCAATCGAGACGTTCCTACGGTTCATTCTCCTACATTAGGAAAAGCTTTAGAAGAATGGGACATCGTTCGTCAGGCTTCCGGGTCCAAGGCTTTCGCTCTATTCTCCGCGGCTCCGGGAGGAATTCCCACCACGGAAGCGTTCTCCCAATCCAAACGTTGGCCGGAGCTCGACTTAGATCGAGTCAACGGTTGTATCCGCGAAGTGGAACACGCGTATTCTAAAGAAGGTGGACTCGCTGTTCTTTATGGAAATATCGCTCCCGAAGGTTGTATCGTCAAAACCGCCGGGGTGGACGAATCGATCTGGAAGTTCAGAGGAAGAGCCCGCGTCATGGAAAGTCAGGAAGAGGCAGTCTCCAAAATTTTAGGAAACGAAGTTGTGGAAGGTGATATTGTCGTAATCCGCTTTGAAGGTCCCAAAGGCGGTCCGGGGATGCAAGAAATGTTGTATCCTACCACGTATTTAAAATCCAAAGGTTTAGGAAAAGCTTGTGCTCTTCTTACCGACGGAAGATTCTCCGGAGGAACTTCCGGGCTTTCGATCGGCCATGTTTCTCCGGAAGCCGCCGAAGGCGGGGCAATCGGCCTTGTGGAAGAAGGAGACACGATCGAAATCGACATTCCCGATCGATCCATTCATCTTAGAATCTCCGACGCCGATCTTGCAAAACGCAGAGAAGTGATGGAAGCCAAAGGTAAAAACGCTTGGAAACCGCAATCTCGGAAGAGAGTCGTTTCACCCGCGCTCCGCGCGTATGCTGCGATGACAACTTCCGCGCATACGGGTGCGGTGAGAGACGTAAGTCAGGTAGAACCTAAGTAAAAAACACCGAGGAACGACCTTCACTTCTTTCGTAAGGTTCGCTTTGCAGATTCAGACCCTGAGGGAACCACGGAACGCCCTTACCGCGTAATAGGAAGGAGCGCCGTTGTGATACACAAAAACTTTGCCGTATCTGCGGTCTGCAAAGAGCGCTCCGCCGAGCTTTCGTATATCCGATGGAGTTTTGATCCAACTTGATGTTTTCTGATCAAAACTCCCGAGTTTTTGTAGCTCTCTGTATTCTTCTTCCGTTAAAAGTTCGATCCCCATCTCAGCCGCCATCTCGACCGCGCTATTTTCCGGTTTATGTTCTTTTCTGGATTCGAGACCTTCTTGATCGTAACAAACACTTCTTCGACCTTTGGGGCTTTCCTCCGAACAGTCATAAAAAACGTATTCGCCTGTCTTTTTATCTTGAGCGACCACATCCGGTTCTCCTCCGGTCCTTTCCATTTCCTGGAGGGACCATAGTTTTTCGGAATTCGCTTCCAACCTCGCTTTTACTTTGATCCACTCCAAATCCTTATGGCGTTTCCTGTTTTTCTCAAAACGGACTTTCAGGATTTCAAGCAACGCTTCGCGTTGTTCCGTTGGCAATTCTTTCCGATTTCGATGGGCTTTGTTCATAGTGGAATAGGATCTCTCTCAGTTGCGGAAACTTGTCAAGCGTATCCGGATCGGGATTCTGCTTCGAGCTTTCGATACGATCCGTTGGGAGGGACCGTTCCGATAACTTCCTCTTAAGAATGCTTCGCTCCATTGCAGTGCCTTAAAAACGTTATCGTTCTCGTCGCCATCCCAACATTCTCTCCGAAAACTTGTATCGTCTCATCGTTGTATTCGGGTCTGGTGATTGAGACAAAGAACGTTTTTGCGGATGGAATTTTAAAAATTTTCCGGAATCCATCGACGGGATACCGCAATGACTCTTTTTCCTATTTTAAGGTTTCTAGATATTTGCTCAGATTTTCGACGTGTTGTTTACCGCCTTCGATCGCGCCGTATTTTTTATTCACTCTTTCCAGTTCTTCTTTGCTCGGGAAAATTTGTTCCATGGTTAAGTTTGTTCCTTCCCCGGCTTCTTCAAAGATGATTTTCGTTTGAAAGTCTACGTCTTCGGTTCCTTCGCCGTCACCAAGATGTTTGTAAAAGATGAGACGAGGCTTCTGGATGTCTATGAATTGAATTCTGTTTTTGTAGTCATGTCCGTCCGGACCGTGCATGATAAAATCCCAGATTCCACCGTTTGTAAAATCCAAACTGTGACTCGTCAGAGTAAAACCGTCAGGTCCCCACCATTCCGAAAGATGCTCTTGAGACGACCAGGCTTCAAAAAGAAGATCAATCGATACATCGAAGTATTTTTTATAGATGACCTTGTTGCCATCGATGATTGTTTCCAAGTTATTTTTTATCACGAGATTTCTCCTTTTTAATTTTTAGAACATATTTCTCCAGTTTATCCAAACGTTTCGCCCACAGATCCCGAATATCCCGCAACCAATCTTCCATTTCCTCGATCCCCGAATCATTCAGTTTGTAGATACGTTTTTGAGCCTCTTTCTTCATAGAAAGAACTTTCGCCTCTTTTAGCACTTTTAAGTGTTGCGAAATGGCGGGAGGACTCATACGAAAATTTTGGCTTATCTCGGTCGACGTAAGTTCTCCGTTTTTGGCCACCAGCCTTACGATTTCCCTTCTCGTGTCGTCTGCAAGAGCGGCAAATGCGTTCATGCTTTATATTTAAGAAATAACTTAATTAAGTCAATACTTAAATAAAGAGAAAAACAAAATTCTCATAGAATTTTGATAGGTTTTCAAGAAAAATCCCGTGGGAAAAACCTAATCTTTTTTAACATGACCCTCCCATACGCTGCCTGGATCTTCAGAAGAACCTGTCGGAACTACGACGCCCTTCCGTGAAAGTCGCGCGCCCCGCCCAAATTTCGGGTGGAGGGGTGGGTGGCGGGAAAAACCACTGCGGACTTTCCTATATCACAAAATTCTAATTTTCCAAGCGCAAATTCCCGTGTAGGAACTCACACAAAATCTTTTATAGCAGAACCATTCCTGTTTCCGTTTTGTTACAACTTGCGGGCAAGGTTATGCTTTTTAAGGGAGATTCCGAGATTTTTGAAAATCGGGAATACAAATTCATTCCCGAAAAAAAGCTTTGAAATCCGAATCGGAAAAATGAGAGAAGTAGAATCCGCTTTCCCGCCTAATAACAAATATTGATCGTGTCCTTCGTCTTTTGGGAGAATCGGAGTGGATTCTAAATCCCTGAGAAAGTCCGAGTTTGTTTGAACGATGGAGAAAAATTTCCTATCTAAAAAAGGCGGCGACAATCAAAGACAACGTGCGATCAAGGAACTCAAGCCGTCCGAAGGGAATAGACCGAGTCGGAATCGTCAAAATCATAAATTTTAGAATTCAGTTGCACACGGAGATTCCATTCCGTAAATAGGTATTGCCCAAAGACAAGATCTCACTTCGGAACTCAGTGTAGGGTTTGAAAAATCAAAACGACTCGACCTCGTGATATTTTTGAGCTGCGGAGAAAATAGGATTTCAGTGAATTCAAAATGAAACAAATGAATCCAAAGGTGAATTTTTATTTTGACAAAGCCGAGAAGTGGCAAAAAGAATTGGAGAAGTTGAGAGCGATCGTTCTAGATTCTAAACTAACCGAAGAATTAAAATGGGGCTCGCCTTGCTATACATTCGAAGAAAATAATATAGTTCTCATACACGTATTCAAAGAATATTGTGCGCTTCTTTTTTTCAAAGGCGCATTGTTAAAGGATCCGGAAGGGATTCTTATACAACAAACAAAAAATACACAAGCCGCGAGGCAGATTCGGTTCACCGATGTCCGCGAAATCGTAAAAATGAAATCGATCTTAAAGACCTATATTCGGCAAGCGATTGAAATAGAAAAAGCGGGATTAGAAGTTAAGTTTAAAAAAACTCAAGAATTCGATATTCCTGATGAATTCAAACGTAAATTGGAGGAACTCCCCGAACTAAAAACCGCCTTTGAGCGTTTGACGCCGGGAAGACAAAGGGCTTACATTCTTCATTTTTCCGCACCCAAACAGTCCAAAACCCGCGAGGCACGGGTGGAAAAATGTATGGAACAGATTATAGGCGGGTTAGGTTTGAATGATCTTCGAAGGCGATAGAAAAAATCAACTCCTACAGGTTGAAAAACGACTAAAAATGGCAAGGAGTTCGGAAAAAAAATTCGCATAACGTTCCTATTGGATCGTTTTTCCCGTTCTCTTTTGAATGTGAACCTTTTCTAAAAAACCATCCGAGTCGATTTTCAAAGTATGCATTCACATATTACGGTAATCATTCCCAATTTTACGAATAACATTTACGCGGAGCTGAAACGGATCATCGAGCCGCATCGCCTTGACGACGATGATATCAAGTCGATTCGTTCCCGCCATTTCGATGCTTGGTATTTCCCTTCCGATCCTCTTATCGACCAAGAGCTAAAAACGAACTATCCAAAAGATCATGAGGAAATTCTTAATCATTCTTGTTACGTCAGAAACTTACCTGAAATTTATCATACTTCCGGAGTGATTCTTCCCAACGGTTCCTGGATCGATCTTCAAGACTTCGGGTGGCGTCTGCTCCACGAACCCTCGCAAAAAAACGAATCTGCATGGAAACAATGGTTAAAAAAGTTTCAACAGCTGATCGACGTTCATAAAGAACAGATCTGCACACAAATCATCGTTCATAGTTGAAGCCCGTGATGAAAAAACCATTCTCTCCACGAGTCGAAACGGTCATTTAAAAAAAGAAGGATTAGCGTGATGATCGATAGGACGGAGTTTTACGCATGGAAGAGAATCCGACCATGCGTCTTTGAGCTCTAATTCAAATCGTCAATTTTCAAATCGTCCGGAGCAGGTCGGCCATGCCCGACCTCAACTAGGTCTTTTAGACTGAGTAAGAACGTCGCCCATTTCATACTACAGTGAGCCGTGAACTCGCTTTCCTGTTTCCAATCCTGATGCCGAAAATAAAGAATCGTCAGTCCTTCTCCATCCGGAGCTTTACCCGCATTCCATTTAAAGTCGATCCGAGAACCGATCCAGTCGTCCGGTCCGGAAGTGCATTCCCAAAGAACTCTTTGTGGAGCGACATCTTTCACTTTCATTTCCATGTTCGCCTTGTGTCCGAATCCGAAACGAATCGATTCTCCCAAACCGGAAACTCCTCCGGAAAACGGTCCTTCGACTTCTCTGGTCCACCATCCGGCAAGGCCGGCTTGTGTCGTTAGAGCCCGGAGCACTTCTTCCGCTCCGGAACGTATTCCAATTTTGTGATAGATTCCGTTCATATTTTTATCCTTCCTCATTCCTTTAATTTTTCTTTCCGGCTTTGCCGATAAAAAATTCGTTTTAAACTTTCTCGTTCAACCATTCCGAATAGGCGTCGAGAATATGGGTCCAGCCGTAAGTGTGGGATTTGATTTCCGCTTCGTTTGCGAGGCGCTCGTGAATCAAAGTTACGAGTGTCTGCGGTTTTTGAAGCACGCCATTCGGACCTTCCACAGTCGTTTCCGGCAATGCGGTAAAAGTGATAGTAACCAGAGTGTCACGGCCTCCGGTCGCATGAGAACGCCAAGTGAAGACCAACTTGTTCGGCTCTTCGATGGTTTTGTATTCTCCTTCGTGCGGGAGATTTGTTCCGTTGAGGGCCATATCGATTCGAAATTTTCCCCCGGGACGAGGATCGATAGTGACCGATTCTACGATCGGATCCCCGCTTAAAAACCAGCGGGTAAAATTTTCAGCGTCGAGCCAGGCGCGAAACAATCTGGTTCGATCCGCGTTAATTTTTTTTTCTATTTTTAGGACGGGTCCGTTCATTCTTTTGATCCTCTTCTTCTATAAATGTTTCGAGTCGGTCGAGTTTGTGAGTCCAAAACTCCTGATGGTAGGTAAGCCATGCGAAAGCTTCGGAGATAGTTTTGTTTTGCAACTCGAGCCTGAAACTTCTTCCGTCCTCCGGCGCTTTTACCTTGCGAACGAGCCCGGCCGCGTTCAAAACATCGATATGTTTGGCGACTCCGGCGAATGACATGGAAAACGGCTCCGCCAGCTCTGAAATCGTAAGCGAGCGTTCTCGTAAACGTTCCAGCATCTGCCGTCTCGAGTGATCCGCAAGCGCAGAGAACACCCGATCTAACTTCTCTTCGTTTTCAATTAATTCAACCATCTGGTTGAGCAAATGAGATTATCAGAATTTGTCAAATATTAAACCGTTTTGTTGAATACTTTTTGGAAGTTTTAGCCTCGATCTCGACTTCGAGGTTCTATGTCCTTTCAGAATCAGCGGCCGGATGGATTCTAAAGAATCCGTAAAATCTCGAAAAGTGTAGGAACTGCTACAAAGATTAAACTACAGAAATGCCGGATTCTTAGGAGCTTCTACAATGAATTCAATTTCTAAATTGCGTTTGAACCAATTCATCGAACTTTCGAGACAAGCTCGAAATCCCGATCTTGGATGAGAAGGAAAAGAATCGAAAAAGCGGACCTTTCTCGAAATCGAAGGAGGATCTATTTTTTTTTGGAAGATTGGGATTCTTCTGAATTCAATCTTGAAATCGATTGAAGGAGAAGAATTCTAAACTGAATGCAATTTCGTATCGAAACCTTAACCGAAAAAAAACTTCTCGGAATGAGAATTCTTTTGTCCCTTTCCGAAAATAAGACCCGAGAACTTTGGAAGAGTTTTATAACAAGAAAGGGCGAAATTCGGAATCGAATCGGGACCGAATTCTATTCGATGCAAATCTACGATGATTCTTATTTTAATAATTTTAATCCGAATACAAAATTTGAAAAATGGGCGAGTGTGGAAGTCCCCGATTTTGATCACGTTCCAAAGGATATGGAGACCACCATTCTTCCCGCCGGTCTTTATGCGGTCTTTTTCTACAAAGGTTCTTCCGCAGAGGCGCCGAAAATCTTTCAGTATATTTTTGGGACTTGGCTACCTGAATCGGATTTTTCCTTGGACAACAGACCTCACTTTGAGGTGTTAGGAAATCAATACCACAATGACGATCCGAATTCGGAAGAAGAGATCTGGATCCCGATTCGGTTGAAATCTTAGAAATCAATTCTGAATTCAAAATCACTTGCAGTTTTTATAATATTTCTCCCCGAATGTCGGAAAGGAGATGCGTGATTGCCATACAATATCCCGACTTGGGCCGAGTTTTAACAACGTAGACCAAAAACGGGGAGTCTCCGTCTTTGCAGAGAACGTTCCGCGTAAACGATTCCGCTTTGTAGGATTCGTGTCGAGATCAAGGGAGACGGAATTCATTGTTTTATAATTGTATGGATTTTTGATCGTTATTTGCAAACGAATTGGTTGCGCTCCGAGAAAGTTCTTCATTTTTGGAAATCAAACCCTTGGATCCGTGTAAGGAACGATTTTTATGTTTAAAGATCAAAAACATCCTCTTTTTG
This sequence comes from Leptospira ainlahdjerensis, assembly GCF_016919175.1. Lineage (GTDB taxonomy): Bacteria > Spirochaetota > Leptospiria > Leptospirales > Leptospiraceae > Leptospira > Leptospira ainlahdjerensis. Next base: position 16,430 of record NZ_JAFFPU010000012.1, read on the forward strand.
TCTGTATTCTTTTGGGCTGTAGTACCGTTCTCGGTCTTTCGGGAATCGACTTGGTGCTTCCCAGTATTCCCAAACTTCCCGAATTTTTGGGAGGGGATCAAACTCTTTCGCAGTTTGTCATCGCGTCCTTCGTGGCCGGAACCGCTTTCGGAATGATTCTTTTCGGAAACGTCACTTCTCGCGCGAGCACTTCATCCATTCTTTTTTTATCTCTTTCCGCTTATTCGATCACGTCCTTTCTTTGTTCCTTTTCACCTAATATGAATACGTTGATTGTACTTCGATTTTTCCAGGGACTTTCCTCTTCGGCTGCTGCGGTTTTAGCTCCTGGGATTTTCAAAAGTCTTTTTGATGAAAAGGGGGCAGCAAAAGCCTTGGGGATTTTAGGAAGTGTGGAATCGTTGGTTCCAGCCTTGGCGCCCGTTTTAGGAGTTTGGTTTTTGACAATCGGCACTTGGAAATATTCATTTTTTGTAACGTCTTTTTTTGCCTTTGTATTCGCGATCGTATTCTTAACGATTCGTTTGAACGGTTCGATACAAACCTCTTCCGTTGTAAAATCGGGATCGTATAAAAAACTTCTTCTTTCCCCCGTCTTTCAAAGATATTCTCTGAGCCAGGCTCTCAATCTGGGCGGTCTTCTCGTTTTTGTTTTCGGAGCACCCGTCATAATCGTCAATACTATGAATTCTGATATTCAGAAGTTTGCCCAGATGCAGACGATCGGCGTCGTCTTTTTTATCATCGGCGCGGTTTTATCTTCTTCTTATCTCAATCGCAAAATCGACTCGGAACTTCTCGTTTCGATCGGAACCGGGCTTTGTCTTCTGTCCTCGCTTTTACTAATTTTGGTCTCGGTTCTAGGGGAGAATCATCCGACTTCGATTCTTCTTATTTTTCCGCTCATGAATTTCGGACTGGGGCTTCGAGGCCCGAACGGTTTTTTAAAGGGAATCATCGCCGCTAACGGGGACGACAATCGCGGCTCATCTCTGATTCTTCTTTCTATCATCTCTGTTTCAGCCGGAGGCACGGCGATCATCGCTCCTTATCTGAATCATGGTCTTTTTGCTTTGAGCTTGTTTGTCGCGATTCTCCATACGATCGCGTGTTTCCTTCTGATCTTTCTTCCTCCATTGGCTTCCAAGTCCTAACAGAGAGGAGCTTCGATCGATTCGGAAGACATCGCGCAAAAAGGATTGACGCACCCGGTTCGGAATCGAACTCTTTGGTAAGAGAAGTTTGATTCCGAATATGATCCATGAACTGCAACTTCGTGTCGCTCCTTCTGTTGCGGGACAAGAAGAAGAACTTCGAGCCTTTGTTTCAAAAACTCTCAAAATCAATTCTCAAGAAATTCGTCATATAGAAATCGTAAATCGTTCGATCGACGCGAGACAAAAAACGATCTATGTAAATCTCAAAGTATTGGTTTTCATTCACGAAAGCTTTGTAGAAAAACCGATTTTTCTTCCCGATTATCCGAACGTCGCAAACGCGGAGGAAGTAATCGTCATCGGAGCCGGCCCGGCCGGACTTTTTGCATCTCTTCAATTGATCCTCTCCGGAAAAAAACCGATTCTCCTGGAAAGGGGAAAGGACGTAAAAAACCGTCCGCTTGATCTCAAAGAAATCAACATTCATCACAACGTAAACGAGGATTCGAATTATTGTTTTGGGGAAGGAGGAGCGGGAACCTATTCGGACGGAAAACTCTATACGAGATCCAAAAAGAGAGGCAATGTCCGCGAAATCTTAGAACTCCTCGTAGGTTTTGGCGCGAGCCGAGACATCTTGATCGAAGCCCATCCTCATATCGGCACCAATAAACTTCCGAAAATCGTCCGAAATATACGGGAAAAAATCATAGAAAGAGGCGGGGAAGTTCATTTTAACCAAAGAGTTACCGACTTTTTGTTGAATGGAAATCGAATCGTAGGAGTGGAAACCAAAAACGGAGATAAGATACATGCAAAAAATGTAATTCTTGCGACCGGACATTCCGCGAGGGACATTTTCGAGTTGTTAAACCGAAAACAGATCGAAATCGAACTTAAACTTCTCGCCGTCGGAGTAAGGGTGGAACACAAACAATCCCTAATCGACTCGATTCAATACAGATGTGAAACCCGCGGACCTTATCTTCCGCCTTCTCCTTACAGCATCGTAAAACAGATCGAAGGAAGAGGGGTTTATTCTTTTTGTATGTGTCCCGGAGGAGTTGTAGCGGCGTGTGCGACCAAACCGGAAGAGATCGTCACCAACGGATGGTCTTCTTCCAAAAGAGCTAGGCCTTCCGCAAATTCCGGAATCGTAGTCGAATTAAAACACGAGGACTTTAAACCCTTCTCCAAATACGGAGCGTTAGCCGCGATGGAATTTCAAAAGTCGATCGAACACAACGCTTGGGTCGCGGGTGGAAAAAGACAAACGGCGCCGGCTCAAAGGCTCGTCGATTTTGTTGAAGACAAATACTCCACGGATCTTCCGAAAACTTCCTACACTCCAGGAATTACTTCCGTAGAATTAAAAAACGTACTTCCCGATTTTATCGTTCGATCCTTACGACTCGCATTCAAAGAATTTGATAGATCCATGCGCGGTTATCTCACGAACGATGCCGTAATACATGCCCCTGAAACCCGCACATCCTCTCCCGTGAGCATTCCGAGAGATCCGGAAACTTTACAACACGTTAGAATCCGGGGTTTGTATCCTTGCGGAGAAGGCGCGGGTTATGCGGGGGGAATCGTTTCGGCGGCGATGGACGGAATTCGCTGTGCTCTTGCCTGCGCTCAAACCGAATTCTAAAACTCATCTATTTATAAGAATCGGCCTTTCGGTCGGTTCGTTCTCTTTTGATGTGTCTCAGGAACGGTCGGAGTAAAAAGTTAGAATTTTGTTTCTTCCGGCGATGTAAGATCCATTTATGGAGAATCAGATCCTTCGGAGATTCCATAGAATGAAATTTAATACGGCGTTTTATCCGTTCCTATTTGCTTCGATCGCCGCGATCGGAAATGCGTTCTTTGCTTACGGTCAAAAAAAATCCACGGCGATCAACGCTCCGTTCCTGTTTTTAGTTCCAACTCTTTTGATTTGTATCTTTCTTTTGATCTTTTCGCTTTTCTTTTACAAACCCGAAACTCTCAAAGAATATCTTTTTCAGAATTGGACTTACTTTATCATCAGCGGCGTAGGATTGTATTTTACTTTTTTGGGATTTTATCTTCTCTACAGTCGTTTTGGAGCTTCGTATTACATTTTATATGCGGTATTTTCGATTCTTACCACTTCCATTTTCGTAGGGGTGATCGTATTTTCAGAAAAGATCAATCTTTTTCATTATCTTTCGATCCTCTCCGCATTAGTCTCCATTTTCTTTTTCAACTACGGTCAGAACGCAACGAAGTAATATCAAAAGTATCTTTTAGAACGGGAAACGGATGACCGAGCCGGACGGAATTCTTTTGGATCGACTTCGAAAGTTAAACGCGGAGAAGTTCGAACACATACACGGGGATTTACTAACCCATCTTATAGGTACGTTTCGAATTTTGGCGGATTGGGGCTCCCCGCCGGTTTTGTATAACGCCGGTCTCTATCACGCGGTTTACGGAACTTTCGCTTATCAAAATCCTCTGATTGGTACGGAAGCAAGAAAGGAAATCGCTGAAATTTTAGGGGAAGAATCGGAAACGTTAGTCTTTCTTTACGGCTCTTCTGACAGAGATTATTTTTATTCCCAGTTCGGAAAAAACGAAACCGTAAAACATAAGAATTGGGCGACGAGGGAGATCCAAATTCTCACCAGAAAAGAAACCGAAGATCTCTGCGAATTGACCGCCGCCAACGAATTGGAGCTCGCTTTGGCAAACGATTCCTTCTTAAAAAAATACGGCGAAGAACTGAAGAATTTGTTTGAAAGAATGCATCCTTACCTTTCGAACGTAGCTTTTTCAGAATGTAAAAATGTGTTTCGATCGAATACATTCCGAAACACCGGTCTATTATAAATTCATAAACTGTTTGTTGAGTGTTTCCAAATCCCGGATGAGATCTACAGGCTTTGGTTGAATCATTTTCGCCAATTTCATCCCGTCGTCGATTAGATCCAAAATCAACTTTTTCTCCGCGATCGCACGCGCGTTCGGCATGGACTTTCTTTCGTTTTTATAGATAGAAGCCTTTTCATCTATGATGGAAACGATCTTGTTCAACGCGTGAATCTTTGCTTGTTCTTCTCCCATGAAAATTCCTCCTCTTTTTGGAGAGACGTTAGAGAAAGGGAAGGAATAGGAAAGCTTATTTTTGCATCCTTTTTTGTAAGATCTCCGTCAACTTTTGTCTTTCCATCCAAAGAAGTGAGAAACAAGCCGCCGCGCTTGCCAGCGCAAGGATGAATAAAAATCCTCCGTCGCTTTCCTGTTCGATTCCGATCGCAAAAAGGTGAGAAAGAATCGCACCGGACATGAGTCCCGCTCCGAGCAAGGCCCCAGACCAACCAAAACCTGGAATCAAAAGAAGAACGGAGGCGATCAATTCGAGAACTCCGGTTCCAATTCGTCCCCAGGGTTCCGCACCTAACTTTGAAAAGATGGCCACCGATTCCGGTGCGCCCGAAAATTTAAAAAACAAAGTCTGAAGAAAGATCAACGCGACGAAAATCCGCAAACCGAAGAGAATTAATTTTTTTTTGGGAAGATGGAATGGTGACAAGAAAACGCTCCTAAGATTCTGTTTGAGTGATTCGGTTTTGCTCTAAAAAAGTTACACGATTCTCGTTGATTTTATAAGAATCAGGAAACAAAAAGCCCGCTTTGAATAAGCGGGCTATCATAGTCGAAACACTCGGCTCTTTTTTTAAAAAGCAGACGTCGGTCAAAAAAGAAAAATTCGATTCTATTTGTACATCTCTTCGATTTCTTTTTTGTATTTGTCAGCCACGACGTTTCGTTTGATTTTCATCGTTTGGGTGAGTTCGTCTCCGGGTTCAAACTTCTTGTCAAGGATTCGGAAACTCGATACTTTTTCGAAATTCTTAAATCCGTTTTCGTTGGATATCAAGGATTTAATCTCGCTTTTGAATAGACTCAAAACGTCTTGATCCACGTTTAAATTCTTCACTTCGCTTAACATTTTAGAGCGAAGTTCCTTCAGATATTTTTCCAAGGCTTCCTCGTTCGGAACGATCAACGCGCCGAGAGTTTTTTGATCGTGTCCTACCACCATTGCCTGGTGGATAAACTGACTGCGGACCAAGGCGAATTCGATCGGTTCGGGTTCTAAATTCTCCCCTCCCAAAAGTACGATCGTATCCTTTGCTCTCCCTGAATATTTTAATTCTCCGGAGGTGGTCCAAGCCAGAAGATCTCCCGAGTTCAACCACCCGTCCGAACTGAGAATATCCTTCGTTTTTTCGGGTTCCTTATAATATCCCTTCATTACGTGATCGCCTTTATGCCAAGCGATCCCTTTGATTCCTGGCTCCGTAATCTCTTTTCCCTTTTCGTCCATAAGTTTGATTTGGACTCCGGGAATACAACGGCCCAAGGTTCCCACCGAAATTTCGCCTAAAATTCTTCTCGTGGAAATTCCGGATAACTCCGTCATCCCGTATCCTTCGAGAATCGGAATTCCGATCGCGTTAAAAAACAAATCGATGTATTGGGGCAGAGCCCCGGCTCCGGAAAGTGCGAATCTCAATTCTCCTCCCAATCCGTTTTTGATTTTGTTAAACGCGAGTTGCGCGATCTGGTTCGGCAACCAGAGAAGTAAAACCATCCAAAAGGAAATAAATTTTTGCCAGATAGATGCAAACGTGGATTGTTCGGCGAGATGAAATTCCAAACCTTGCAGTCTGGAAACGTGCTTGTAGTAAGTGATCGCGATCTCTTTGAACAATCCGAATAACGCCTGTTGTGCGGGAGACGAAGATCGAACCTTATCGTGGATCTTATTGTAAAGACTTTCCCAAACCCTCGGAACCGAAAGAAGAAGGGTAGGTTTGATTTCGGCGAGATCTTGGCTGAGAGTTGATATCGAAGTAAAAGCCTCGGCTCCTCCGGCTCGGATACAAACGGTTTCGACAAGTCTTTCGGCGATATGCCAAGGCGGAAGATAAGCCATACTTCTATCGGTCGGATAAATTTTGAGATCAGTTCCTTCCAACGCGCTGTCTACGTTAAAAACTATATTCTTATGAGTGAGCATAACACCTTTCGGTTTGCCCGTGGTTCCGGAAGTGTAGACGATCGTCGCAAGATCCTCTTCTCTGATCGCGGAGCCTCTTTTATGAAACTCGTCTTTTCCTTTCGATTGAATCCATTCTTTTCCTTTTTGAATCAGGTCGCTTAACAAAATGACTTCGAACGGATTTGTGTCGGCGATCCCGCCCTTTCGATCGAAAAGAATTATTTTTTTCAAATGAGGAAACGCTTCTTTCTGATTGAGAATTTTTTTCAGAGCGATTTCGTTTTCTAAAAATGCAATCGAACATTCCGCGTGATTGAGAATATAACGCAGATCTTCCTCGGTGGAATCCGTTCCACGAGGTACGTCCACACAACCGATGTTCGTAATTCCCATACTACACCAAATCCAACGAGCCCCGGAATCCGCGATCAGCCCGACCGGAGTTCCAGGTTCCAGTCCCAAAGAGATCAAACCGGAACCGATTTGTTGGACGTTCTCGTAGAGATTCTTAAAACTCAGGGGTTGGTAGTTTTTACCATCTGGTTTGTAGTATTGCGCTGTGGAATCCGCGAACTTCTCCGCGGAGGCTTTCATCACATTGTATAAGGTTTTGGATTGTATGGGGGGAATTTGACTGGTTTTCATAGCAGGGGAGAATTGTACGAAATCCTAGCTTTCAGTCGAGAAAAAATTTGATTCACAAACAAATTCTTAGCAATCTTGATTAAAACCGTCGAATTATAAATAACAATCGATATAAATCATTGAAAAAGGGGGTTCCTTGAGATCCTTCTGCGTTAGAGTTCCCACACAAAATAGTCTTATCCTTATATGAGGAATCGCAAAAGAAAGTCTTTCCAAAGAAAGGAGAAGTTTTGTAGGAATTCCTACACGGGGATTTCTTCTTGTAAAAAGTTTGATTTTCTGATAGAGAAAAGCCTCCGGAGATTTTCCGCCACCCACCCCTCCACCCGAAAATCGGGTGGGGCGCGCGACTTTTACGAAGGAGCCGTCGTAGTTCCGACAGGGTTTCTCTAAAAGCAAAACAAAAGAACATGGAAAAAGGTAGTAGCATTTTACCCCGAATTTTTAGGGCAAAGATTCAGAAATCAGTGTTGGATATGATTTCTACCGGAGCCTTTGGCTTCGTAGAGATTTTTATCCGCGATCGAGATCAAATCCTGTAAGGATTGAATCGAAGATTCTCCATTGCAAGAGATACCTATGGAAACCGTGATTTTTGAAAACTCACTTTTGAGATGAACGATATTGAGCGCTTCCACTTTTTCGAGAATATTTAGCGCAACTACGACGGCTCCTTCGATCGGAGTATCCGGAAGAATCACCGCGAATTCTTCTCCTCCATAACGAGTCACCATATCGTTGGCACGTCTGAGACTCGCTCGAATTTCTCTCGCAACCGAAATCAAAGCGCGATCTCCTTCCACGTGTCCGTATGTATCGTTGTATTGTTTGAAAAAATCAACGTCGATCATAAGCAAAGAAAGGGGGGAATGATGTCTGGAAGAACGACCCCAGGCAAGTCGAATCTGTTCGTCAAAATATCTTCGATTGAAAATTCGAGTGAGCGGATCGAGATAGGAAAGTTCTTCCAACTTCCCCGCGTATTCCGCGATTTCGTCCTTTTCCCTTCGGATCGAACGAATCCTCTCGGAGAGCGCAAGCGAAAGGAAAAGAACACTGAGTATGATTCCCGTCTGCAAAAAGGGAATCGCCGTTCCTTCTTTTAAAAAGAATCCGAATTTACTCAATGCAAAAACAAGTCCTCCTGAAAGCGTAAAAAACCAAGCCGCCAAAAAGATAAGAGCCCTTTTATCTCCGCGTAACACTTTCAAAAATGAAATCGTAAAGATAACGCTTATCTGAAGAAGAGGCAATAGGGAAGTAAAAGGAATCAGATAACGTCCAGGAAGAATCGGAATCAAAAATCCGAGAATCACCGCGGCGCCCAGGGAAAGTTTTAGCAAAAGATTGAGTATGGAAGGATTCTTTTTCGTTTCCAAAAACAGGGAAAGAAACAGAGCCATAAAGATCATCATAAAGACGATCGATTCCAAGTGAAGTTGATTGATGAACTTAGGATGATTTTGGAAGAACCATTCGAACGCATATCCCGGAAGAATGATCTGGTACAAGAGCAAGGAAAGTATAAGAAATGAGTAATATAATAAATACTTCTCCCTCAATCCCAAATATAAGAAAAAATTAAAAAATGCCATCACCGCCAAGGCGCCGAAAAACGCGGCGTCTTTTGCAAGATCATAGTTGGCTTCCCGAATTCTCGCCGTATTTTCAAAAACCGTCATCGAAAGACTGATCGCACCTTCGGTCAAAACCCGGACAACGATCCTTGTTTTCCCTTTTTTCTCCAAAGGAACCGGAAACAAAAACAATCGATTCTCGATCGGTCTGGATAAAAACGGAAGCGTATCTCCCGTATTAAATTCTCCCCGTACTCCATCCGCTCCGCGGTAATACAAATCGATTTGGTCCAAGTGAGGATAATGGAAGGCGAGAGTGAATTCCTTCGAAACGGTTTCGAGCGTTTCTATCTCAAAAACGAGCCAATAGGGAACCGGATCGTATCCGAATCCGAGAGTCGTGTTTTTTATTTCTTGAACCGGAATCTTTTGAAGTTCGGAAAAAAAACTCTCAGCTCTGTACGAGTAGTTCGGATCCCTTACGTAATAGACGGATTGAACCAGATCTTTTTTATTCGAAAAATCCGGTTTGAGGACGAGCGCGGGTTCGATTCCGAAAATCGATTCTGTGAATAATAAAAAACCGAACCAAAAAATTCTGAATTCAGTTTTTCTAAAGAAAACGAAATCAAATTTTAATTTTAGAATGGTGTTTGTCGAATCTGCTTTTTTTAGAATTCGCTTTTTCATAAAAAGAATTAGAAGTGATAGACGATAGAATCTACGATTTCACTCGGAAAGTTCTTTTGGATTTATAACAGAGTAACGCAAAAACCCGGAATTTACGCTCGTTTAAAATTCTTCTTTTCTTTCTTCTCCCTAAAATCGAAGTAAGGCGAAAAAAAGAATGTCAGTTGAATACTCTCCATCTAAAAATTTAGTCAATTTCTTTTTCTGAACGGCAAAGATTCCAGCTAAATCCTAGGTTTGCTTGAAGTCGGATAATCTTTTTGAAATCCAAGACCTTCTTTTTTACCAAGTAAAATACGCAAAATCCAATTTCTCAGGATCGAAAATTCGACGTTTGGAAAGATTATTTCGTGACTATAAGACGAGGTAAGTTTCAGATAGGAGAAGAACTACTTATAAAAGGATAACTCCGCAGTGGATACTACAGATCCGATCAATCCAAACAAATCCGGTCCAAATCCGATTCTTCAGAAGATCAAAAAAGGGTTCGGTTTATTGATCGAATTCAGTCATGTTTTCTATTTAGGGATCAGAGCCAAGTTAGCCCTTTTTACCGGCACCCTTATCGCGTTCACGGTCTTTATTCTTTCCACAATCGACGTAAATCAGCAGACCGAAATTCTCACACAGAGTTATGAAAAGGAAGCCGCAATTTCCAGACATTATATCTCCGGTCTCGTATTAGAATTGGAAAATATTTCCAGCAGTCTGATCCGCGTAGAATCCTTTCGAGAAAGAGTAAAAAGACAAAGCCAAGCTCTTCGAAAGTATCGAACCAAGGTCGTCACCCAAGAAGAAAAACAAGTCAGCCTTTTCGGATTCAAAACGAAACTTTTCGGAGTTCTCGGAAAAGAAAAAAGGTCGTCCGTCAAGGACACTTACTATTCCGTTTATCTTTCCAAAGACGACATCGAGGAATTGGAAAAGAATACAAAGTATCTTCTCAAAGATCCGAATGGTCTCGGAATTTCGGACGCGATGTATTCTAAACTTCTAAAGTTGGCCCAACAAGCCGCGATTCTCGAAGCCGATCTCAACGAACAAAAACAGAAATGGGACGAGTTAGGCGCACAAGAAGGTGCAACGGAAAAGGACAAATTGCCCATCGAACAAAGGATGGAACTTTTAAAATCGGGAATCGAAAAGGCCAGAAATCAACTCGATCATTCCATCTTAGAACTCGCTCTTCCGAAACAACACAGAAAGATAGAAGAACTGGGACTCAACATGTCTCAGTATCGAATTCAAACGTTTCCCGTTCTTACCAATCAATGGAAGGAGAATCTAACACCTTCTTTCGACACGAGAATTTTCAAACCGGACGGACCGATCAACGGAAACGAAATCCTTCCCGTGGTAAACGTGGATCTAAAAGAATCCATCTCCCGGGTTTTGTCTCTGGATTTCAGAATGGAAGCGGAGGAAAACGCATACACGATCGGTAATATGGAACTGCAGACGCTGTATTCTCCGATATTTCGAAATCAGAGTTCCACCGAAAGGGCACATCGAATCCGGGAAAAAATTCCGGACTTTACGAAACGTTATCTGCAACAGGACTCGGAAATTTCAAAACGAATCGCAGAACTTGTTGGACCTTTGAAAAAAAGAATTTCCGAACTTAAGGAGAAAAAACCTCCAATTCCTCCCTTTAAGGATAAAAATTTCAACAATCTTTATTCCAAGTATTCAAAACTCGTTCAGGAAAGGGACGCCGCATTTGAAAAATTTAGAAACGAGTTCTCTGAGGATAAGAAGAATCAGGAAGCGACCTCACAAAAGATAAAAGCGGGCAAGACCAAGTCTCCCAAAGAAAAGATATTCTTTCCCATCCAAAGCGACACGGATCTTTTGATAGACGCGTTAGGCGAAATTAGAAATGCGGGATTGGAAGATCTGATCATTTTGAGATTTAGTCAAAACTCGGGCGCGTATTTGGATTACCTGAGAGATCCGAAGATACAGTCTCTCTCCAAAGAAAGATGGGCCGCGATCCGGGAATGGATCTATTCCGGCAAAAGTGAAACCCCGACCCCTCAACTAAAAAAATTGATCTCCGACGGAATCATCGCAAACTCAAGAGGAGAAGCGGAGGAAATTCTTTGGAGTTTAGATTCTAAACCGCTTCTTTCCGAAACCGGAGACGAGGTTAGCTCCAATCTTCTTTCCGCAAACCTTTCCGGAATTTCAAGAACCCTCGTGGATCGAACGGAAGGCCTGGAGATGATTCGGAAAAACCGGAATTCGGCGATTGCGACGGCGATGCTCATCTGCGCGATCGCGATTCTTCTTGCAATTTTGATTTCGGGTTTTGTAGTTCAGAAAATCAAACGGATCATCTTTCACGCTCAGGAAGTGGGACACGGAAATCTGGAAGTTCATTTCGAACAGGGTGGCCAGGATGAGCTGGGAACTCTCACGGAGGCCCTCAACTCGATGGTTTACGGTCTCCGAGAAAGGGAAAAGATAAAGAATATTTTGGGAACGATGATCGATCCCGTGGTTGTCAGCGAAGCGATGGTGGATCTTGCGGCATTAAAACGCGGGAGTGAAAAAAGAATCACCGCTTTTTTTTCGGACGTAGCAGGTTTTTCGAATATTAGTGAAAAGTTAACTTCCGTCGAATTAGCGTCTTTGTTAAACGAATATCTTTCCGCGATGACGATCGTCCTCAAAAAACACGGAGGTGTTTTGGATAAATACATCGGGGATGCGATCGTGGGAATTTTCAACGCACCGGTGGAAATAGAAGACCACTGCCTCAAAGCCGCTCGAGCCTCCGTTGAGATGATCGAAAAACTCGATCTTTTACGCCAGGATTGGAAGGCGAAAAAAGCTTATATCCAGGAAGCGCAAGAGATGACCTTTCGGATCGGACTCAACACCGGACTTGCAAAAGTAGGTTTTATGGGGACCGATTCCATTTCGGCTTACACGATGATGGGAGATACCGTCAATCTCGCGGCAAGACTCGAGGCCGCGGGGAAGGACTACGGAGTTAATATCCTCATCGGCGAATCGGTTCAACACGAGATTAAGGACGAATTTTTCACAAGGCTTTTAGACGTAGTCCGTGTCAAAGGAAAGAACGAACCCGTAAAACTCTACGAACTCGTGGGAAAACACGACAAAATTTCCGAAAGAGTCGAAGCCGCCGCGCTCGAATTTTCAAAAGGATTCGAAGCCTATCTCAATCGGGAATGGTCTCTCGCCCAGGAACTTTTAGAAAGTTCGCAGATAACGAGAGGAGCAAAAGATAAGGCGGCGATTCTGCTCATCGAACGTTGTGAAGATTATAAACTCAACCCGCCTGAAAAAACCTGGGACGGAGTTTACACAAGAACTCACAAATGAAAAAGAACATCGGCGGCCAAGAAAAAAAGGCCGCTGAAGAATATCCAAAAAATGGAATATTCTTTTTTGAGTTTGAGAAAAACAAGGCTACAAACCGTCCAAACCACGGGCGCCCATCGAATCAAATAAAGCGGGTTCTGAAATTCAGATCCCGCTATTCCTTCCTGCAAAAGAATCGACTTTGCAAAATAAATTCCTAAATAGAGAATCACTCCGCAGACGCAGGCGGTCACGTAACTTAGTGCAAACTTTAGAAGCGCCGATTCTTTTGTTTTTTCCACAAGACTCGCACCGCCGAGGATAAAGATAAATGAAGGCAAAAAAGTATAATACGCCGTTAAGGATAAGCCGAATAAACCCGCGGTCACACTTTCAAATCGATAAGCTCCCGCCAAAAAACCGATAAAGGTCAGAACCATCACAAGCGGGCCCGGAGTGCTTTCTCCAAAGGAAAGACCGTCTAACATCTCTTTGTTGGAAATCCAGCCGGCCTTGTCGACGGCAAAGTCGGCAACGGTGGGAAGAATCGCGTAGGCTCCGCCGAAGGTCAAAAGCGCGGTTTTTGTAAAAAACAAAATCAGTTCTTCCCAAAATCGGAAGTCGGATTTTAAAAAGAGTAAAATACCGAGAATCGGCAAAACCCAAAGGATCAAACCGACACTCCCGACCTTACTTATCTGTTTTAAAATCTTGGAGTTTTGTTCCCTTCTTTGATCCAACCTCGATTGTAGGTCGATGATTCCGGGAGGAGAGTGTAAAGCCGACGTTTGTAAAGAAGCGCCGGATTCTTTTTTAGAAACGTAAAAAGAAAAAATCCCGAACGTCAAAGAAGACAGAAGAAGATACGGATAAGGAATCGAAAAAAACAACATCCCAGAAACGGTAATTAAAAAACAAAATTTTTGTCCGTTGGATCTTAAACTTTTAAGAAGCAGATTTGAAAATGCGAGGAGAATGATCGCAAGAATCGCCGGTTTGACTCCGTTTAAAAACGAAATTACGTAAGGAATTTGTCCATAATAATAATATAATATACTAATCCCGATAAAGATAAGAACGGAAGGAAGAATAAAAAAAAGGCCCGCCAAAATTCCTCCGCGAACGCCGTGAAGAATCCAACCTAAATAGGTGGCGAGTTGTTGCGCTTCCGGACCGGGGAGAAGCATACAATAACTCAATGCGTGCGAGAACCTTTCTTCGGAGATCCATTGTTTCTCTTCCACAAGGGTTTTGTGCATTAGGCTGATTTGCCCGGCGGGTCCGCCGAAACTCAACCAACCGAGTTGAAACCAAAAACGAAACGCTTCTCCAAGAGAAGGAATCAAGAGGGAAGTCTCCCGATACGAAAGAAAAGGGGCCATTCCACGGTTCTTGTGTTTACTTCTCCCCAGGCGGAACGCAAATCGGATTCGATCAAAATTACCGGATCACTTTCGTTTTTTTGAATGTATTTTTGAACGCTCGACCAGGTTCTTAAATACCCGAGGACTTGATCGACTGTCCATTCTTCTTTCATGCTAAACGTAGGGGTGGGGACCTCTTTAAAAGGGAAGGAGATCGTTTTGTATTCCTCTTCCACGTATTTTCTTTCGGGGGGCCAATAAGCTCCTACGATTTCTTCGTAGAGTTTATCCACGAGAACGTCGACTTCCGGCGAAATTCTATGCATTCGATATCCCCAGATCGCGAGAATCCCGTTCTTCCTTCCCACACGTTGTGCTTCTTTGAAAAACGGTTCAAAATCGAACCAGTGAAAGGCTTGTGCGACCGTGATCAAATCTACTTCATGATTTTTTAATGTAGATTCTTCGGCTTTTGCGACGCGGTATTCGACGCGAGGATGAAATTCTGCGTTTGCGATTTGATTCGCGCTGGGATCGGTTGCGATCACCTTGTCGAAAAATTCTGCGAGAGAAACCGCGGCTTGACCGTTTCCGGTTCCACAATCCCAGACGACCTTTCCCTCAGGGGCAAGACCTTTTAGATAGGAAAAAAGTTCTCTTGGATAACCGGGGCGGTATTCGGAGTAAGACGAGGAGTGGGAAGAAAAATGATCTCTGAAACTCATACTCTCAAGATTTCAGAGATCATCACAAGGACTCAAGTCGGTTTTTAAAAAGTTCCGTCCGGATGTTTTTTAAATTCTTTTTGATTGATAAAAAGATATTGGTATTGAATCGGTTTTCCTTCCTTGGTCTTCGCTTGAATCATCAAGGGAAGAAACGTGGATTTTTTCGCAAAGTCCGGAATTCGGATCGTATAGTCCGGAGATTTGTTTTCGGAGATCACATCCTTACTTTTGATTTTGATACTCACCGACTCCGGCTGTACTCCTTCGAGATGAATCTTAAATTCCTGACCGGTTTTTACCCAAGATCCGTCCGCAATGGAAATGGAAATCTTAGGAGGAGGGGCCATCGTTAGTATCGCATTGAACGCGGACTGGGATTGTCCCCAAGGAACCAATGAACGATGCACGTTATAGACCGGGGTTCCTGGAACGTTCTTTCCGGGATTGACCGTAAAGGCCATTCTGTAACCGATTTCTTTTGCCTCTTCGATCACACGAGGATCAAAAAGCCCGAAAGGATAGGCAAGATCCACGACCTTTCTTCCGGTTTTGGCTTCTAGGATTTGTTTGGATTCCAATAGCTGTTTGCGAATCAACGCGCGACTCATCGTAGGAAGTTTCGGATGATACAATGTATGAGAACCCAAATCCAAAACCCCGCTGTCGAGAGCGGTCTTCAGTTGTTCCCAGGTCAAGTAGTACTTCTTACCGGAAGAGATGATCGTAGGATAGATAAAGATCGAAGCTACAAAATTATACTTCTTTAAAAGAGGAACCAACTGCTCGAGATGTGTTTTAGAACCGTCGTCAAATGTAAGAAGAATCGGCTTCTCCGGAAAGTCCGCAGGTTTTTTACCGGAAAGATACGCATAGAATTGATCCAAACGAATCGGTTTATAACCTGCCGCCTTGAGGAACTTAAACTGTTCTTCGAGAAGATTCGGATGAAGATTGTATCCGCCCATAGGACCGCCTTCCGGCGCCAAATGATGATAACAAAGAACGGGAACTCCACCCCCCGAAACGGATTCGATTCCTTTTGTGGAATAACTCGGAGTAGAGGGAGTGTCGTCCTGAACCGTGGGAAGGGCGTCTTCGTATTTTTTCTTGGATTTAGAAGCGTTGGATCTCTTCGCTTCCTTGTTGTCTTGAATCTTAGAATTTCTGGATTTTTTACGAAGTTTTTTTTCTTCCGATTTGGAAACACCCGCACCTACGTCGACGGTTTCCGTTTTTTCTTTGGGTGTTTTTTTGGAGACGATCTCGGGAGAATCCTCGGAGGAGGAAGGACGCTCTTTCACAGAACGTTCGGACTCCGATTTTTGAGAAGTTGAAGGAGGAGCCTTTCTTTTTTTGGGGGGATTTAGAAAATCATCTACGGGAGAAGCCGTCAAAATCGCCGGGATCAAAAGGAAAAGAAGCCCAAAGATAGAAAGAGTGGTTTTTACATTTTTGGAAATAAATAGTTTTCGTTGCATTCCGGAATCCGGGAAAAGAGTCTTCGGTTAGTCTTTTGAAGCCCCTTTCCCAGGCAAGCCATTCCCGGAGATTTCTAATGGCAGAATTTAACGACAGATTTCGCCGCTTCTCGATGTCCTAAAGATTCGGCTCGTTTCCAATCTCCGCATGCGTTCTTCTTTTCTTTGACCGCCCAGTTGGCAACCGCACGATTATTGAGGGCATTGGAATAATTCGGTTTAAAACGAATCGCCGAATTGAAATCCTCGATCGCGCCCCGATAATCCGAAATTTCGATTTTTGCAAAACCTCGGTTGTTGTATGCGATCGCGTAATCCTGCTTTTTTTCGATGGCTTGGTTGTAATCCGCAATCGCACCTTCTTCATTTCCGGACTTACTTTTGGCAAGCCCTCGGTTGTTGAGTGAGGAAGGATTGGCCGGATTCGCGTCCAAGTCCCTGGAATAAAACTCGATCGCAGAAGGGAAGTCCCCGTTCTTAAACTTGGAATTCCCTTCCTGAAAAGGGTTGCGATTCGATTCTCGAAAGGAAACCGATTCTTCCGTCTTCTCCTGTTCGGAAGAACAAGAGAAGAAAAGAAAGAAAGTTAGGCAAAACAGGGGCTTTGCTAAAAGTTTCGATCGAGAAACGAAAGGGTCCATACAAAATAAGTCTCCGAAAGAAGCTTATTTCCCTTCCTTCTCCCGAATCAATCTCTTTAAGACGGATTCACTGTGTGCACAGAGCTTCAAAATCCCCGTTTTGGCGGGTTTTTGTCTGTCCAATTCCAGGAGTTGGCTTGCAAAGCGGAATTTGCGACGGATGTGATTCACTGCAGGGATGGAAGTTTTGAAACTTCTCGCCAACTCGTGATCGGTCAGACCTTTCAAGTTGAGATCGAAAAACTTCGCGAGCTTATCCTTATCCCAAACAATCTTCTGATCCGTTCGGTAATAATTGTGTTGTTCTAATCGTTTGCTGTTGCGTTCGTAAGAACCTTGATTCCTCTTCTTTCGCCAGAAGGGATGTCGGTTCCTCGCATACTTGATATCATCGATCGTATATCCGGTGGACGTAAGCCATTCCGAAGTGATACTAGATTTTTTTGGACCGGTAAGCTTTGACTTAATCGATAACTCGATGTATTGCTCCGGTGTTGATGCTGAAAGTAGTTTCCGTTTTTCTTTTTCGTAGATTTCCATATCTTTTTACGCTCATTTAATCATAATCTAGAGAGTTGGTGCTCTCCAAACTCAGGGACTATTCTTATCACAATATCGTTAACTTGAAAACATTTTTCCGAAAGAAGAAAGAAAATATCTCGAATGTATTTGTAAGAAAAGAAATACATTCGAAGGAACAGAATACTTACCAACGAAAGTTACCTTCCTTTAAAAAACCAAAACCGATCGAGTCAGTTGAAACACCCGGACATACAACTGAAGCCTTACCGGAAAGACGAAAGGAAGAACTTCTTTTTGTAACCGCGTTTGCAATCGAGTTGGAAACCGACTTGAGAGGAAAGCTCGTCTTAATCGTAAGAATCGATTCTTTGCCGTTGTTCACGATGTTCACAGGAGAACCCGTTAGGAACTTATCGTTTTCGAGAAAGAGTTCGAAGTTGAGATCTTGAAACTTCAAGTCGGAAGCCGCTTTGTTGTTTAGAACCAATTCAAATTCAGTATCGATGGAAATATCGAGAGCTTCGAGACCAGCGTTTAACGCGGAGCCGGGAGATTTTCTATTCTTAGGAGAAAGAAGCGCGTCCAAAAAGGAAACGGCCTTCTTCGCAATCTCCGCGCTGTTAGCAGATTCGGTGATCTTTGCGACGTCCGGTTTTATGATTTTAAAGTTGCGAATTTCGATATTGGGCAGAACCGCAGGTATCAATCTTTCGTCTTGAAACGGGAATTTGAGCGAATCTGTACCGGCGATGACCTTGTATTTTTCAGGGATAAGAAGACCGGCTTCTCCTTCGATGCGGATGAGCAGTTCCTTTTTGCCGGGGACTTTCTTGTAGAGGGTCGCGAGATCGGAATACTTGAGTTTCACTTCGATCGGGAGTTGTTTTTTAGAAGAACCCGAAATCGTTTCCAGGCTGAGTTTCACCTTGCTGAATTGGGTTCCTTCGATTTTCACATCCAGGTCCAGGCTGGAAGCCGGGAGAGTAATCGGATAAGGGTTACTCACTTCGGTTTGAATGAGAAGTTTTATATCTTCGAGAGTGATTTCTGCGATCTCGACCCGATCAAAAGAAATTTCGGGCGTTTTGATCTTTCCTTTGATCGTTTGCAGTTGAGCGCAACCGGAGAAGAGAAAGGGGAAAAAGAAGACAAAGGGGAGAAGGAAAAGTGCAAATATAGATTTCAAAAAAATCCTCCAGAATCGGTAAATACTGATTTAGAAGAATGGAATCTGATTGGAAAGAAAGATTTTAGAAAAGAAGAAACCTTTATTTTCAAAAAGGAGGACCCAAAAAGGCGCTACAAGAAAACTAACGTGGATAGGGAAGGAAACCCTATAAAATGTGAGTCAAGACTCGGATCTAAAACATAAAAAATGAATTTAGAAAGTCCTTTGGGCGATTCGCTCGCAAAAATTTTCCAAAAAAAGGCTCGCGACCGCGCTTTCCGCTTCAATTCCTCTTTGGCGGGATCTTGATTTAGGGAAGGAGGGATTTTCCGGATTCTAAAAAAATAGACGAAAAATCCACGCCAAAGAAGGAATTTCCGCTACAATCGCTATCGCACGCATTCGAAAAGAAATATATAAGAACAAAAATCGGAAAAAGAGGATTCTTAAGAATAGAAATGAAAAGAGGCGATTTAGGAACTTTAGGAACTTTAGGAACTTTAGGAACTTTAGAAAATTCTAAAACAGATTTTGTATCCTGATTCTCAGGAAATCGCTTTTTGCAAACCAAAGGGCTCCCAAAAACTTCTAGGGTCTTTTGGAATTGAGATCGGGGATCGCCTCATCCGTGCTCGCTTTGCGAGAGTGCCTGTTTGTTTTGAGAAAAAAGATCCTTTGTTCGAAGAACGCTCGGCTGGGATACTTTAGAAAAAGATCCGATTCGATGAGGATAACCTTGAGGTAAGAATTTATCGTTTAAAATCCAGATGAATAAGAATGGATAACGGATCCAAATCCTTGTTCTCGGAGATTCCTTTTTCGAAAAATCTCAATTTTGCAGGTCCGCACTTATAGACGGCTCCTCGAGATATTTTTGAAAACTTTTGTGATTCGCCTGTTGATTGGGATCGAGGTTTGTTTCAGCGGATCGTGGTCTATCACGGGGTTTTGTAGGAGGTGTAACAAAAAGAGACAATTTTAAGTAGGAGCTCTTACAGAATTCTTCAGAGAATCCAAAAAAGTAAAAAAAAACGAATCGCAAAGAAAAAATCCAAAAAAGAAACCATTTTCTAGTCCGCCTGCTCTTTCAGAAGAACCGTCTTGGATATGGTATCAAACAAAACAGTCAGCTCTAAGAGAGAAATTAGTCTTCGCAAAAAAGGAGCGCCGGTAACATTACTCATTCCGGAACAAATCATTCGAAAGAGGAAGCTTCAAGCAAACAAACTGAATCAGGAATTGAGCTTTCTCTTGCAAAAATACCAAAAAGCTGCGCTTAAGAAAAGGTTTTTAGGAAAGAATTTTCCGGCCATCAGCTATCAAAGCAAAGGACTAAAGCTGAAGAGGATGAACTTTCGTCCAAATGAGAAAGAATGGGTGGAATTGGGCATTCTTGCTCTTGGTTTAGGGGTCTCTCGCTGCCTCCTCTTTGCAATTCTGGAAGAATGGGAATGTAATCAGGAGGTCCCCCCTACAGAAGTTGGAGGAGTTCTTACAAAAATCACCCTCCTCAGAAAAATCCTCCTTTCCCAAGACCAATTCCGCACTCAAATTTTCCAATCCCCCTCCTAAAAAGTCTTGCAGATATCAAGATATCTTGATATCTCAGTTCTAATGGAGCTTTTAGAAGCCAAAATCTACTCAGGAAACCGACCGAGACAGATTCTCTCCGCCCTAAAAGCGCTTTCTGATGAAACGAGAATCCGGATTCTTCACATTCTCTCTCTTTCCCCTCTGAATGTTCAAGAAGTCACCGAGGTCTTGAGAATGGGTCAGTCCAGGGTTTCCAGACATCTCAAGATTCTGACCGATGCAGGATTTCTCATCCCGGAGCGAGAAGGTTCCTGGGTTTATTACCGAATCCCCGAAGAAAAAAAGATTCCCGATTTTTCCTCGGAAATTACCGACCTTCTTCTCGCTTACAAAGAAGACCTTCCTTTTCGAGAGGAGGATCAAGTACAGATTTCGGAAATTCTCTCAAGAAGAGATCAGAAAAACACATTCTATTTTAATAATGTAGCTCAGGATTGGGAATCGATTCAAAAAGACGTCTTAGATCCCGCACTCTATCGTAAAAAAATTCTTTCCTATCTTCCGGACTCTTCCTCCGTCATCTACGATTTGGGCTGCGGGCCGGGAGGTCTGATTCCGTATCTGCTCACAAAATCGGATCAAGTCATCGGAGTGGATTCTTCACCCAAGATGGTGGAAGAGGCTCAGGTCGCGTTCGCAGGAAATTCTCACGTATCACTGATTCATTCTCCACTGGAGAATGTGGCTTCTTCTGCGACCAAACAAGCCGATGCCGTAGTAGCGTCGATGGTCCTTCACCATCTTTCCAATCCTCCCGGAGTTATACGCGAAATTTATAAAATACTAAAGCCCGGCGGAACCTTCTGCCTGGTGGACCTAAAAAAACACAACCAAGAGTTTATGAGAGATAATTTCTCCGATCTCTGGTTGGGGTTTGACTATTCTCTTCTTCAAGACTGGCTTGAGTTCTCAGGCTTTACCGTGAAGGCACATGAAGAATTCGATACAGGAAACGTTTTCAAAATACTAATTATTCAAGCAACGAAAAAGGAGGACTAAAATGTCCGCAATTACACAGGAAAAAGGCTTAAGCTATAAAGTAAAAGACCTCTCTCTCGCAGACTGGGGAAGACAGGAAATCATCCTGGCAGAAAAAGAAATGCCGGGTCTTATGGCTTTAAGACAAGAATACAAAGGTAAAAAACCTTTGGCTGGAGCAAGAATCGCAGGTTCTCTTCACATGACGATTCAAACTGCAGTTTTGATCGAGACTCTTATCGAACTCGGAGCGGAAGTGAGATGGTCTTCTTGTAATATCTTCTCAACTCAGGATCACGCAGCGGCGGCCGTTGCAAAAGCGGGAATTCCTGTATTTGCATGGAAAGGCGAAAGCGAAGAAGAATACTGGTGGTGTATCGAACAGACCATCTTCTTCGGAGACAAAGGACCGAACATGATTCTTGACGACGGCGGAGACTTAACCGCTTACGTTCACGAAAAATATCCTCAATTGTTAAGCGAAATCCGCGGTATTTCCGAAGAAACCACTACGGGCGTCAAGAGTCTCTACAAACTCCTCAAAAAAGGAGAATTAAAAGTTCCTGCGTTTAACGTAAACGATTCCGTTACTAAATCCAAGTTCGACAACCTCTACGGATGCCGTGAATCTCTCGCTGACGGAATCAAGAGAGCGACCGACGTTATGCTCGCTGGAAAAGTAGCTCTCGTTTGCGGTTTTGGAGACGTCGGAAAAGGTTCTGCGGCTTCGCTTCGCAACTTCGGAGCACGAGTCATTGTAACCGAAATCGATCCGATTTGTGCACTTCAAGCTTCTATGGAAGGATATCAAGTCCTTCGTGTGGAAGACATCATCGAACAAGTGGACATCGTAGTAACCGCAACCGGTAACGACGATATCATCACTCTCGAACACATGAAAGCGATGAAAGACGGAGCAATTCTTTGTAACATCGGGCACTTCGACACCGAAATCCAAATGTCCAGATTGAACGGAGAAAAAGGCGTAACCAAAAAAGAAATCAAACCGCAGGTGGACAAATATACTTTTGCAGACGGTAAATCGATTATCGTTCTCGCAGAAGGACGTCTTGTAAACTTAGGTTGCGCTACCGGTCACCCATCTTTCGTAATGTCTTGTTCTTTCACGAACCAAGTATTGGCTCAGATTGAACTCTATAACACGAAGTATGAACTGGGAGTTTACACTCTTCCAAAACATCTGGATGAAAAAGTTGCGGCTCTTCACCTGGAACAATTGGGAGTTCGTTTAACAAAATTGAATCAGAAACAAGCCGACTACTTGGGAGTTCCGGTCAACGGACCTTTCAAACCGGAGAACTATAGATACTGATCGAAACTTTTTCCGGGATCTAAGACGGTCCCGGAAAATCGGTCTTCTCGAAAAACGATGGCCTACGTTGTCACGGAACCTTGCAGAAGTTGCAAATATACATACTGTGCGGCGGTTTGTCCAGTGGAAGCCTTTCGAGAAGGAGCCGATTGTCTCTATATTGAACCTTCTGTCTGCATCGATTGTAACAAATGCAGACCGGAGTGTCCGGTGGAAGCGATCTATCCGGATTTCGAAGTGCCTTCGATCTGGCAGAGCTGGATTGCGGAGAATGCCCTGAAATCAAAACATTTTCCGGCGATTATAGACGTGAAAGTCCCTCTCAAAGGTCAAGGTTGTATCAACTCTGAATATTAGAATACCGTAATTATATTTTTTAGAATACACAAAGAAACGAATTATGACTCAGAAAGCTCACAACTACACAAATCCAAAAGCAAAAGAACTCCTCTCTCTTCTCGAAAAACAAATCTTAGTCATCGACGGAGCGATGGGAACGATGATCCAAAGATTCCCTTTGACTGAAGACGATTTCAGAGGAGATGTTTTAAAAAATCATTCTTCTCCCTTAAAAGGAAACAACGAGCTCCTCTGCCTCACGCGTCCGGACGTAATCGAAGCGATTCACGTAAAATTTTTGGAAGCGGGGGCAAACATCCTTGAGACAAACACCTTTAGTTCCAACCAAGTTTCTCAGGGCGACTATAAAACCGAATTCTTAGTCGCAGATCTAAACAAGGCCGCGGTTAAATGCGCGCGTAACGCGATCGAAAAATTTCAAAAGACGAACCCAAGTCATCCTTGTTTTTTAGCGGGAGCCATCGGACCGACGACACGAACAGCAACATTGTCTCCCGATGTAAATAATCCCGCGTTTAGAGCGGTAACGTTTGACGACTTAGTAGCCACCTTTTACGAACAAGTAAGAGCCCTCGTGGAAGCAGGGGTCGACCTTCTTCTTCCCGAAACAAATATCGACACCCTCAATTTAAAGGCTGCCATCTACGCGATCGAGCAAGTCTTTGAAGACCTTCAAGTTCGAATCCCGGTTTGTCTCTCAGTGACGATTACGGACGCTTCGGGAAGAACTCTTTCCGGACAAACCGTGGAAGCGTTTTACAATTCCATCGCTCACGCAAAGCCGTTATCGGTAGGAATCAACTGCGCGTTAGGCGCTGACGAGATGAGACCTTATATCGAAGAACTCTCCAGAGTAGCATCGTGTATGATCAGTTGTTATCCGAATGCTGGGCTTCCAAACGCGTTCGGGGGATACGATCAAACACCGGAAGAATTCGGGAAGTACATTCAAGAATTTGCAAGTTCCGGTTGGTTGAATATTGCCGGCGGTTGTTGCGGAACAACTCCGGAACACATTGCCGCGGCCGCAAAAGCGGTTCAAGGGAAAAAACCGCGAGTCATTCCTCAAATCCCGGAAGTCACAAGACTTTCCGGACTCGAACCTTTGAACATCACTCCGGACAAGGGATTCTTACTCATAGGAGAAAGAACGAACGTAACCGGATCTCCTCGTTTTAAAAAACTCATCATCGAAGGCAATTTTGAAGAAGCGGTTTCAGTCGCTTTACAACAAGTGGAAGCCGGAGCCAATATTATCGATATCAACTTCGACGAAGCCTTGTTAGACGGGGAAGCTTCGATGAGGCATTTCTTAAATCTCATCGCGGGAGAACCGGATATCGCAAAAGTTCCGTTTATGGTGGATTCTTCCAAATGGACCGTTTTGGAAGAAGGCCTAAAATGTATCCAAGGAAAGCCGATTGTGAACTCGATCTCTCTGAAAGAAGGAGAGGAAAAATTCTTAGAACACGCGCGGAAAATCCAGAGATACGGCGCGGCCGCGATCGTGATGGCCTTTGACGAACAAGGCCAAGCCGCGACCAAAGACGAAAAAGTTCGTATTTGCAAACGAGCATACGATCTTCTCGTAACAAAGGCTGATTTTAATCCGGTGGATATCATCTTTGATCCGAACATTCTCACGGTAGCAACCGGGATCGAAGAACATAACAATTATGCGATGGACTTTATCGAAGCCATCCGAGAAATCAAAAAACTCTGTCCCGGCGCGAAAGTCTCCGGCGGATTATCTAACGTGTCTTTTTCTTTCCGAGGAAACAATCCTGTTAGAGAAGCGATGCACTCCGTATTCTTATACTACGCGATCCAAGCTGGAATGGATATGGCGATCGTGAACGCGGGGATGCTCGCCGTTTACGAAGAAATTCCAAAGGATCTTTTAGAATACGTGGAAGACGTAATTTTAAACAGAAGACCGGATGCGACCGAACGTCTTGTGGAATTTGCGGAAAACGTAAAATCCGGAGATAAGGCCGAGAAAAAAGAAGAGACTTGGAGAGAAGGGACTTCCGTAGAAGAAAGGCTTTCTCACGCTCTTGTAAAAGGAATCGTAGAATACATAGATCAAGATACGGAAGAAGCACGCCTCAAATACGGACGTCCGTTAACCGTCATCGAAGGCCCTCTCATGGATGGAATGAAAATCGTGGGAGAACTTTTCGGCGCGGGAAAAATGTTTCTTCCTCAAGTTGTTAAGAGCGCACGTGTAATGAAAAAATCCGTGGCATATCTTTTACCATTTATGGAAGAGGAGAAGAAAAACAATCAAGACACTTCTTCTCGTCCGAAATTCTTAATCGCAACGGTCAAAGGAGACGTTCATGATATCGGAAAGAATATCGTGGGTGTGGTCCTTGCTTGTAACAACTACGAAGTGATAGACTTAGGGGTGATGGTTCCTGCTGATAAAATTTTAGAGGAAGCAAGAAAGATCAACGCGAGTATCATCGGCCTTTCCGGGCTTATCACTCCTTCTTTGGATGAGATGGTTCACGTCGCATCCGAGATGAAACGGACCGGATTCAATGTCCCACTTTTAATCGGAGGCGCAACGACAAGTTCCGCGCATACTGCCGTTAAAATCGCACCCGCATACGATCAACCAGTGGTTCACGTTGTAGACGCGTCGAGGGTCGTAAACGTTGTCAATCAGCTTCTTCATCCGGATCTAAACGAAGCGTATTCTAAAAAGATCAAGGAAGATCAACACGCTGCGAGAGAGAATTATTTCAGCACAAGAGCGGAGAGAAAACTTATCTCCCTCGATCAAGCGAGAGAAAACAAAGAAGTGATCGATTGGTCTACGACCCAAATCGACAAACCCGCGTTTACCGGCGTAAAAGTTTTTGATGAGGAAATTTCGTTGGAAACTCTAATTCCTTTTATCGACTGGACTCCATTCTTCACCGCTTGGGAATTGAAAGGAAGATATCCCGCAATTCTTGAAAGTGAAACAACCGGAAAACAAGCGAGAGAACTCTTCTCGGATGCACAAAAACTCATGAAGAAGATTACGGATGAGAAATTATTCCGAACCAAAGGTGTAATCGGAATCTTTCCGGCTAACAGCGTAGGCGACGATATCGAAGTCTACGAAGACGAATCTCGTTCCAAATTGCTCACAGTTTTTCATACCTTGCGTCAGCAAATTCAGAAAGAAGACCCGACGGAACCTAATTACTGTTTGGCGGATTACGTAGCGCCGAAAGAATCCGGAAGAATCGATTATATCGGTGGATTTGCGGTAACGGCCGGACACGGAGTGGAAGAATTCGCAAAAGAATTCGAGAAGAATCTCGACGACTACAATTCCATCATGGCTAAGGCGTTAGGCGATCGTTTCGCAGAGGCGTTCGCTGAATACATGCACTTCAAAGTTCGAAAAGAATATTGGGGTTACGCAAAAGACGAAAATCTCGCACCGGAAGATCTGATTCGAGAACGTTACAGAGGAATTCGTCCGGCCGCCGGATATCCTGCGTCTCCGGATCATACCGAAAAGAGAGTTCTCTTTGATCTTCTACAAGCCGAAAAAAATACAGGGATCACGCTTACGGAACACTTTGCGATGTGGCCTGCGAGTTCGGTAAGTGGATTGTATTTTGCACATCCTCAATCGAAATACTTCGCGGTCGCAAAAATCAGCCGCGACCAAATCGAGGAATACGCAACACGCAAAGGAATGACGATCGAAGAGACAGAACGTTGGTTGGCTCCGAATCTCGCCTATGATCCGCTCGCGGTTTCGATCGCGAGATAATACTGAAAGAATGAATCTATTTTCTTTCGTCTAACTAGAGGCTATGAAACCGGCAGTTCCCAATCATTCTTCGGTGCACAATCACGGTCCCGTCTTTTCGGAGACTCGAAAGGCAACCGAAGAATTTTCGTTTCATCCGACTTTGATTTCTTGGCTCGCAGGTCCGCTTCATCTCAGTGGCAACGAAATTTTGAAACTCACAGAAATCGGATGCACGGACAACTCCTGTCCTGTGATCGAAACCTGTTTGGAAGTATTTGATTCTAAGGAGAATCCGGAAGCGAAAACGATGATTCGTTTTGGAAGAGCCAAACATTTGATCAGCAAGATGGATCTCGCATTCTCTCTGAAAAAGCAAGGAATCTTAGAATAATCTTTCGATCCTCGTCTTCTCGTCTCAGAGGCGGCTCTTTTGTGCGATTCTTGTAGGAGCTCTTACGTTTTTTAAAATCCATTCTGATTTGATCATAGAAGAACAAAGGTCATCGCCTGAATCTTGTGTAGGAACTCTTACAAAAGGATCGACTGGAATCTTAAATATTCAAATGCGCCGTAAATGATTTCGTCCAAACGAGGCGAATTAAGAGTTCACACAACCGATTTATCGACACGCGTAGAAGCTCTTACAAAAGAATGCGTTCTAATTTGATCACAAATTCTTCGCATATTCTTACCCATACTTGAAAAAGCTGAAACAAAAATCGCCCGAAAGAAAAGACTTTGTAAGAGTTCCTACACGATAATTTTTACTTGCAAAATTAGAATTTTGTGATAGAGGAAAGTCTCCGAATTTTTTCCACCACCCACCCCTCCACCCGAAAATCGGGCGGGGCGCGAGACTTTTACGGTAGAATTGTCGTAGTTCCGACAGGATTCATCCTGAAACAAAAAAACTAGCGCACCAAAATTGCCTTTTGCTATTGTTGAACAGAAAAGGGGTCGGGCTACTTAGGAGAAGTTTCAGAAAAGCTGTATTTGATCCCGAGAAGACCTTGGATCTCTTGCATCCAAAGTTGTTGTTCTCCGGATTGAAGCTGTGCCGCAGTCGGAACCGGAACTCGAACCATACCTTCCAAACTTAGGTTTCTGGAAGAAAAAGAAATTCCAGGATTGAGATAATACTCATAAGATCTCAAACCGCGAGCATTATTCGTTTGTGGATCGCTAAGTGAAAAAACTCCGCCGTTTCGATCCTGAAAACGTTTTACGCTCGAGAATTGAACAAAAAAATTCATCTTGGAACTTTCTCCGATTTCGGGAAAAACGGAGTAGTTGAATGCGATCGTAGATTTTGCGGATTCTAAAACCGCAAGACCTGCTTGGTTTCCAATCATTCTCGCGTTAAAATCCATCTCCAAACCTGCGTGACGTTTCATATATAAGAACATAACCCCGGAACTACTTCCGTTCTGAAGCGGGTTCGAATTCCAATTTGACAATCCAAACCCTTGGATCTGATTTCTGGAATCTGTAATCCGATCCATCGTTCTTTTTTCTGAAAAGGCGCCGGAAAGAAATTTTCCGGATCGATGAGGAGCCTCGTTTACAAAGACAGTTTCGGAAACCGGAAGAAAATTTACGTTCTCACTCGGAACCACCGAAAATAAAAAGGGCTGAAACATCCCGGAAAAGGATAGGCCTGGAGTTACGGTGAAAATCGGAGCCGGAGATTTTGTCTCCTGAAAGGATTGCGATTCCGGACCCAATTTGAGTTCCATCGGATCCTTGTACGGAATGGCGACTACCTGGAGATATTTCTGACGATTGAGATCAAAATCTCTGGAAAGATGATAGGGTTCGAACGGGCTGAAAGAAGGGTCTTCTACGGAAAAAATGGAAACCCCGAAAAGGAACAAAAATAAAGATAGAATGAGTGATCTTTTTCCGTTCATTGTACGTTCTCTTTGTAAGACTATAGAAATAGAACAGAACTGTCAGTATAAAATTGCAAAATGAGATGATTTTTCCCGGAATTCCCTAAAAATCAACGCGAGGATAAGAATGGAGACAAAGATAAAAAATTTCGGCGAGTGTACCGTACCAAGTCCTGCGGATTACGAATACTATACGAGCGATTCTTCTAGATTGTTGTTTCGAACCGTTTTTCAATCCAAGGAAGATTGGAATTCTTACGTTGAAAACGGACCCGACTTTTTCGAACAAGCCGGACCTCGTGAAAAAATTTTTTTCCGCCCAAAAGAAGTAACCGCAGGGATCGTAACGTGTGGAGGCCTTTGCCCCGGAATCAACGACGTGATCCGAGGCATCGTCATGGAACTTTTTTATCGTTACGGAGTCTCCCGAATTCTCGGGTTTCCTTACGGCTACCAAGGCCTTGTCAAAAAATATTCTCATAAACCGATCGAACTTACTCCGGAACGAGTGGCGCATATCGTAGAAGAAGGGGGTTCCATGCTCGGTTCTTCCCGAGGAAATCAGTCTCCCGTGGATATGGTCGATTATCTTAGTCTCTACGGGGTCAAGGTTCTCTTTTGTATCGGCGGGGACGGAACCCTTCGAGGAGCTCGAGAGATCGTGGACGAGATCGCCAAACGCGGAGAAGAAATTTCGGTCATAGGAATTCCGAAAACCATAGACAACGATATCAACTATGTCCAAAAAACATTCGGTTTTTCTACTGCGTTTTCCAAAGCGATGGAAGCTGTGGAATGCGCTCACGTCGAGGCCAAAGGAGCGCCTAACGGAATCGGTCTTGTAAAACTTATGGGAAGACACTCCGGTTTTATCGCGGTGAACGCGGCCCTCGCTTCACGAAACGTAAACTACTGCCTGATTCCCGAAGTCAACTTCGATCTCCACGGAAACGGAGCCTTCTTAGATGAACTCAAAAAAAGAATTCAAAAAAAGGGCCACGCCGTGATCATCGCAGCCGAAGGAGCGGGGCAACATTTTTTTGAAACCACGGGCGAAAGAGATCCTTCAGGGAATCTCAAACTCAAGGACATCGGAATTTTTCTCAAGGACACGATGACAGAATTTTTCAAAAAGGAAAACATTCCCGTAAATATCAAATACATAGATCCGAGTTATATCATTCGTTCGATTCCCGCCGACCCCGAAGATTCGGTCTTCTGCGGTTTTTTGGCTCAGAATGCGGTGCACGCCGCTATGGCCGGTAAAACCGACATGGTCGTAGGAATGTGGAACAACGTCTTTACACATCTTCCGATCTCGGTCGCAATCCAAGAAAGAAAAGTCTTACAACCCGATCGAAGTACACTCTGGAGGTCGCTCCTCGCTTCCACGGGACAACCGGCGCATATGTTGGCGAAATGACCTCCTTGATCCGATCCGTGTCTTCAACTCCTTCCTATTCGTGTTCCGCCAAACTTTGAAAGAATGACGCACCTTCAGAGTTTGAAAAACGTAGGAACTCACACAAATTGAAGAAGGCAAAAGGACCATTCGAATTTCGAAAAGGTCGACGAGATCTTATTAGTAGGAACTCACACCAGATCGATTCGAATTTTTTAATATACGATTTCATTCTCTTTCGATGTTTTCGGAATTTTGTTTTTGGGAACGAAGGATGCGTCAGCGATGGGGAGGGCGCTTTTTGCGTCCCGAGCGAATATTAGAATCTTACCTTTCTTTTAAGAATCAAGCGAGCGAGGGATGAGTCGCTTTGCGACGAACCCGGACCAAGCGCGGTCCTTCCGATGGGAATCGGAAGGGGACGCCCAAACTTTCTCCGTGTACAACTTTCCCTGCTCGAAGCAAACCTCAGGACCGGATGATTTCGATGTCGTAAGAGAAGAATTTTGTTCGAAGTCTTTCTTTGCTTCCCTGCAAAGAATATTTTTCTTTTTAAGGAAGACGGACCATAAAGAGTGTGTAGTCGTCGTGCGGAGCGGCGTCTCCACGAAACGCGTCCGTCGTATCGATGATCAATTCTTTGAGCGCGCCGAGAGGCATTTCTCCGTTTCTTTCGATGAGCTTCGTGAGATTTTCGAGTCCGTACATCTCGTTGGATTCGTTCATCGCCTCGCTCACTCCGTCGGTATAAAGTATGAGAAGATCTCCCGGTGCATAATCGATTTCGTGTTCGTCGATTTCGGATTCCTTGATTCCGAGCGGCATTCCTTTTCCGGAAAGGCTCGTTACCTTTTTGTCTTTCGCCTTGTAGAGAAGTTGTTCGTTGTGCCCGGCGCTGGAGAATCGGATTCTTCTTTTCGCCATGTTGATCCTCGCGAGCATCACAGTGACAAACAAAAAGTAACCGGACTTTTCTTGAATGATTCTGTTCGCGCTCATCAAACTGATGCTCGTCGAAGAATTTCTGGAAACTTCTCCGGAAATGATCGTCTTCGAAAACTCCATAAAGAGCGCGGCGGCGATTCCTTTTCCGGAAACGTCCGCGATGAGAACGCTCACTTCATCGGGATTGTGATAGATAAGATCGTAAAAGTCCCCGCCGATTTCCTTGGATGCGATATAACTCGTTTCCAATTCCAATCCTTGGATTTTTTTGGGAATGTTCGGCAAAGAGTTTACTTGGATCTGGGACGCGATCTGCATATCTCTTCGGATCGAATTGAGTTTTTCTTTTTGATCCTTGGAGAGTAGAGAATTGTAGGCCTCCGCGATCTGATTGGAAATCGTACTCAGAATGTTTTGATCCGCGTTGTTAAAACTGTTCCCCGATGTTTTATCTGCGGCGTTGAGAATTCCTATGATCTTTCCGTCTTGTCGGATCGGCACCGAAATAAAGGACTTGGTCTTATATCTTTCCGGGCGCACCCAATCTTCCGCAAGAGCAGTGGTATTTTGTACTAGGATGGGGATTCCTGTTTCCAAAATCTTACTGATCACACCTTCCTTCTCGTTGATGAAATGTTCTTCCTCTTCGAGACTAAAACCGATGCTTTTTTTGAGTTCGTACTTCCCGCTCTTCGGATTGAAGAAAATAAGAGAAACTCGTTCCGCTCCCATCACTTCCGAAATCGAATGTACGGTCAGGTTTAAGAATTGATCCATCTCCGCTATGTTCGAAATCGCTTGGCTGAGTTGAAAGAGACAATCCAATTCGTTCGCGCGACTTTTTAAATCGCCGATGAGTCTTCGATTTCGAATCGCGATCGCCGCAAGATCCGAAAGATATTGAAGAACCTTAATATCTTTATTTGTAAACTCTTTTCGACCCAAAGAGTTTACCGCTTCCAAAACACCCTGGATTTCTCCCTGAGTGCTCATAGGAACGCAGATGAGATTGTTTGTCACGAATCCTACCGTCTCGTCGATGTTTCTATAAATTCTGGGATCGTTTGCCGCGTCGTTTACAATCACAGGTTCCAGAGTTTCCAGAACCATTCCCGCGATTCCCTTTCCTCGGGGAACCTTCAGAGTGGCGAGAGATTCTCCTTTCGTTCCTTTCGCCACATTGAAAACAAGACAGTCTTCACTCCGATCATAAAGAAGTAGGGAACATCCTTCCGAATTGAGGACATCCTTTGTGGTTTCTATGATGATACCGAGGAGTTCTTCCAGGTCGTCGGTCGAGTTGATTCTCGCCGTTATATCGGAGATTAGGGATAAGGATAGTTGCCTTTCACTCATAAAGGGGGTTGACGGACCATTCTAAAAGAAGAATTGAATCATTGGATACAAGAAAGATTTCCCTGTCAAGGAGTTTCACTAACAATTCAAGCGAGGGAAAATTGCAAAAAAAAATCGAGAAAGATGTTTTTTTGATTCTCCGGAGAACTTTCGAAACGTCACAAGAGGGAAGTTTTTTCCTTTCTTCCCGTCTTCTCAAAAACCGAAAGATTCGGTTTTTTAAAGAACACCTTTTAAAAAGAATTTTGAAATCCAAACTCGCAATGAAAATACTTCATTCGATTAGAGAGCCGATTCCTTGATCGGTAAAAATTTCGATCAAGATAGAATGGGGAACTCTTCCGTCGATGATATGAGTTCTTCTCACTCCTTGGTCGATCGCCGTGAGACAACATTCTACCTTTGGAATCATTCCCCCGGAAATTTCTCCCTTTCGAATATAATCTTTTACCTTCCCCCGGTTGAGTCCGGTTGCAAGTTTTCCGTCGATCAAAATTCCTTCCGTGTCCGTGAGAAGAATCAACTTCTCGGCTTTGAGCGCGCCCGCGACTTCTCCGGCAAAAGTGTCTGCGTTGATGTTGAGACTATCACCCGTGGCGGATTCCGCCACGGGTGATATCACGGGAATGAATCCTTCTTTCTGAAGATTGAGAAGAATCTCCGGGTTGATCGTTTCGATCTTTCCTACAAGCCCGACGTCGAAAAGTTGTGTTTCTTGTCCTTCGAGTTCTATTTCGATCGGAGCCTTTGTTGCCTTGGCAAGATTTCCGTCTTTTCCGGAAATTCCCACTGCGTTCCCACCTTGTGCATTGATCATGGAAACGATTTGTTTGTTCACCTTTCCAGTGAGAACCATTTCCACAACATCCATGGTTTGCGAATCGGTCACTCTATGTCCGTGAACGAACTCAGTCGGAATTTTTAGACTCTCAAGAAGACGATTGATTTCGGGTCCCCCTCCGTGTACGATCACGGGATGAATTCCAACATATTTTAAAAGAACGATGTCTTTCGCAAAAGATTCTTTCAAATCGGCTTTCGCCATCGCGGCACCGCCGTACTTGATCACGACCGTCTTGCCCGAATATTTTGTGATGTAAGGGAGGGCTTCGAGGATATGATTGACTCTTTCGAAAAGTTTTTCCATGAGAAACAGAGAATTCCTTGTGCCGATCTCTGTCATCCAGAAATACGGGATAGAAGTTAGAATGGAGATTCAAGAAGAATGTCTGTAACAAAGAAAGAATCGGAAAATAAAAAGAATGTAATTCTCACAGGCGGTAGCGGTGGTTTGGGAAGGGCGATCGTCGCGTTACTCGTTTCCGAGGGTTACTCTGTTACGAATTTTGATTTAAAACATCCGGAGAATCTGTTGGATGGAGAATTCTTTCTTCCCACCGATCTAACTCAGGATAGGGAACTCTATTCTTCTCTGGGGAAATGGAAAGAATATGTTTCGTCTGAAAATCTAACTCCTTACGGCTTCATTCATTGTGCCGGCTACGGCGGCCCGTATCACAAAATTACGGAAGTGCGCGAGGAAGAATGGGATCGAATTTTTTCGATCAACGTTCGATCTGCGTTCCAGATCACGAAGTGGATTCTCCCTATATTCATAAATTTGAATTTAGGAAGACTCTTGTTCATCGCATCTTCTTTGTCTCTTAAGGGATCTGCGAACTCCGTCGCCTATTCTTCTTCTAAACACGCGCTGATCGGTTTTGTAAAATCTCTCGCGGATGAATGGGGGAATTTAGGGATCACCGTCAACGCGATCAGTCCAGGATATATGGAGACAAAAATGGGGATTCAAGAAGACCAAGTGGACGAGCATAGGAGAAAAATTTTAGAGATGACTCCTTCGAAAAAAATTGCGGATCCTTCGGAGATAGCGAGGGTGGTTCTCTTTTTGATGAATCCAGGCTCCGGTTATATCAACGGCGCAAACTGGACGGTGGACGGTGGAATTACTGCGGTCTGAAAAAGGATGAGTTAGGTCCTGCCCCTTTTTTAGGCGCTTTTTCGTTTCGATCGGTGAAGAGGAGGGCTGTTTTTTTAGGTTTGAGTCTTCTCGAATTCGAATGTGTATCGACCGAAAAGTGGGTTCGGTTCGACCTCCAGCTCTCTGGAAATCAGATTTTGTCGTAAATCTAGGGTCCAGATCATTCTGTAGGTCCCATGAAACCTAGGAACTCCTTGGTTCATAGTTTCCACGATAGAATCCCCGACTCCGACATCATCCAACCAAAGCATATAATTAAAAAGAAAACACCGCGAAACCCCGTGAGCCGCAGCAAGAGCGCCCAAAACGGCCCAAGCTCCCCGTATTTACCCGAATGCTCATCTTCTTCATTCTCCCTACACCTCGATTGTACTTGATCTTCCCCGCTCTCCAGTGAAGCCTCTTCAGACAACTCACATATTTCGTATATCTCCTCAACAGATAAGGTAGTTTTCTCCGAAGTAACTTTCTTTCTCCCTCGTCAAGTGCATCCCAATAGGAAAGGGGAACAAGAATCGAATCGTTCCCAATCCGACCTTCAATCAACGCCGACTCAATTTTTCTCTCAGAACTAAACGATAGAGTTTCCATACATCCTCTACGGTTCCTCTCTGTTCACCTCTGAAATGGATTTGGAAAAAAGAATTTAAGAATTCGGATTTTTTTTAGAAAACCGATCGGGAAAGAAAATCTTCTCAATCCGAAAAGAACCAAAGAAAAAAGTTTCGAATCCTTGAGAGACAAAAAACTTAAAGAAAACTCAAAAACAAAAATTTTAAAAGAATATTCTTCCAAAGGTGATTCGCTTTACAGATCGACTTCAAAAAAAACGATCCCGTCTTCCCAAATCGAAAGTCTCTCGTCCTCTTCAAAAAAAGTTCAACTGCGACCGAAGAATTGATCTCTCAGTTTCTTTTGTTCTTCCGACGGATGTTCTTCGAACTTAAATTGACTCGTCTGAAAACGTTTTGAGAGTTTCATTTTTCTCTTCAGAATTTTTCCTTTCCTCGCAATCAGAAGTTCGATCTTATCGCCCGCCTTAAACGCCTTCAAAAGATCTTTCCGATTCCCTGAATGGATCCGGTTTCCGTTCAAAGAAATCCATTCATCACCCTGGCTTAGATCGACGGAAGGATCTAAAATTTTCCAATCGATCTTACTAATCACAAGATTTCCTCTTTCTTCTCTTGTCCCAAAACCAAGTTCCACTCCGGGATTCGAATCCACCCGTATAACGCCGATTTTATGAAAGTAACGTTCGATCGGAATTACAACCGGTTTATCAAGATAAGTTCCAAATTCTAATTTTAGGTCCACGCCGGTACTTCTTTTGGCGGCTTCGAAGAATTCGGACTTTGTAAAACCTCGTTTCTTTCCCCGATGAAAAAATTGATAAACTTCTCTCATCACGTCCAAAAGTGATTTTTTACCGGAGGTTTC
Organism: Leptospira ainlahdjerensis; assembly: GCF_016919175.1. Taxonomy (GTDB): domain Bacteria; phylum Spirochaetota; class Leptospiria; order Leptospirales; family Leptospiraceae; genus Leptospira; species Leptospira ainlahdjerensis. The sequence continues at coordinate 51,835 of NZ_JAFFPU010000012.1, forward strand.
CGAAAGAAGAAAAAGATCCATCGCAAGCGCGAGAATTCCACCTTTAACGTAATAAGAAATTCCTGTGTTCCCCGCGTTCGGATCGTTCGGACGATTGTAGAATTTAATCCAAGCCGTGTAAGAAGAATCTTCTAAACTCATCCAAGATTCTCCTTCCGATTTTTCCAGACTCTGAAGATCTTCCATCACCTTCGCGAGATAATTCTCCGCGTTCAAATGTTTCGTCTTCACTAAAAAATAGGCGTCGTAAAAAGAAGTAATTCCTTCCGCGATCCAGAGTTCCCGAGTCAGATTCGGCTTTTGATAATCGAACGGGCCGAGCGCGATCGGACGAATTCTTTTAACGTTCCAGAGATGAAAGTATTCATGAGAAAGAAGTTCTAAAAGTTTGAGATAACCGTCCTTGCTCAAAGCCTTCAGAGGGTCATACATATTTACGGAAGAATTCAGATGTTCCAATCCCCCGTAAGCCCCTTCCGAAAGAATCAGAACAAACAGATAACGAGAGTTAGGTGCTCCTCCCAAAGAACGAATCTGTTCTTCCGTAATTTTTTGGAGATCACGAATCAGATTCTTCTGAACAGACTTGGACAATTCTCCTTCGAGAACGATTTCGTGTTCACAACCGCCGGAAACAAACGGAATCGACGAACGACCGGACAATAAAATCGGAGAATCCATCCATTCATCCAAGGACGCGGCGGAGCGTTTTTTCCCTTTTCCGGAAAGACCGGAATGACAAAACTCGAACGGAAGAGAATTCGATATTTCTAATGTGATTTCGGAAATCTCGGAATCTTTCGGATAAAGAAACAAAGCGGGTGGATGCAAAAGACAGAATTCGGTAGTAAAATAATTGGAACGGACCGAATAATCAAAACCATAGACCACATAACGAACTCGAAACGATTCTCCCCCGGAAACAACTTTCCAAGAATCCAATCCAATCGGATCGATTTCCAACACCTTCCCATTTTTCCCGGAAACAAAGGCTTCTAATTTGTGAATATGCCGGGAATAGTCTCGGACCATATACGATCCGGGAGACCAAACGGGGAGGGAAAGAACGGTTTCGTTTTCGGGAGCGACTACCTCCAATTCTACTTGAAGATAGTGTCCCGTGAGTTGATATTCTTGAACAGAAAAGCGAAGTTTAGACAATCATTTACCGCTTGCTTTGGAAATCTCCTGGAGAGTTTCTTCTACCGTGGTCGTCGGGTCAACTTTTCTCCAAACCTTTTGTATTTTCCCTTCCGGAGAAATCAAAAAAGAATCCCGAGAAAGACCTTTAAAAACTCTTCCTTTCCATTCTTGATCCCCATAAACTCCCAGAGCTTCGCTCAGAGAATGATTCGGATCGGATAACAGAGGAAAGTTTAAAGAATACTTTTGGATAAAATTCTCATGCGATCCGAGGTCGTCCAAGCTCACGCCGTAGACCTTGGCTCCGATCTTTTTAAATTCTCCGATATTATCTCTATAACTACAGGCTTGTTTTGTACAACCCGGGGTATCATCTTTCGGATAAAAATAGAGTAGGGTCCAAGAACCGGCGATGTCCTCCGGTAGTTTTACACTTTTTCCTTCGGTACTTTCCAAACTGATTGCGGGAAGAGACGTTCCTAATGTTGGATCTGACATTCAAATTTCCTCATCAAATTGTTTCACTCCGGAAACCCGGATACTTGAAATAATATTAGAATCGAAGGACTTGCAACCGCTTTTCAAAACGGATCGTAAGAATTGAAACGAATCCGGAATAAAAATGTCGAAAATTGAACAATCTAAACTTCTAATCCCTATACTTCACAGAGAAACAACCATTTCTCTAAACGGAAAAACCAACTTTGAAAACGATCCTATTCTCTCTCTTCGTATTCTTCCCTGCGTTTCTTTTTTCTGAAACACAAGAAAATTGGAAACCGATCGACCTTCGAACCGGCACTTGGTTCGCAACGGAAGGTTTTCATAAAAATAATCTGAGCGGATTGGATTCTTCTTCGGAGAACGTGAGGAAGATCGTTTCGTTTCCGATCGTAATGAACGAAATTTTTGAAGTTCCGATCGGAGAAGGTTTAAAAGAATACACTTTGCAAACTCGTTTTTCCTTGGAAGGAAACCTTCAAGAAACCAAAATCTACAAACCTATCTTTCTTTATTTAGAATCGATCGGTGAAAACTGGGAAATTTTTCTGAACGGATATTCTCTGAGTAAAGAAATTCACCTGGATTCTTCCGAAAAAAAAATGCTCCTAAGAAGAACCGTTCGGAATTTTCGTTTGCCTATCGACTCCAGTCTTCTGCAAAAAGGGGAAAATATCCTTACGTTTCATCTAATCGGAGATTCTCCGGCGACCGCTCTTTCCAAAAATTTGGATCTCGGTTTTTATATCGACGGAGACTATTCCATCACCGCGGAAGAAAAACTTTCGGGTGAAATATCGTCGCTTGTCAATCTCTGTCTCAATACGATCTATATCTTTTTCGGTTTGTATCATCTTCTTATCTATGCAAAAAGAAGGGAGGACCGTTATACGCTCTATTTCGGTTTTTTTAGCGTTTTTATGGCCGTATATTCTCTTTCTCGGTCCACTTATGCTTTCGAAGTGATTCACGATACAACATGGATTACAAGAATTGAATATGCTTCCGTGACCTTGCTCGCGCCGTTGTTCTTATTGTTTATGCAGGATTATTTTTACGGAAGAGCGAAGTTTTCTAGAATTCTTTTCGGCTTCTTTATCTTCAATCTCGGTATCGCGATCGTTACCCTTTTAGAACCTTTCCGTTATACGATGACAAGTTTGAGAATCTGGCAGTTTTCGGTCCTTCCCACACTCGTCTACCTCCTCTATTTTATGGGGAAGGCCGTTTATCTCCGAAAAAAAGACGCGACCGTAATGGCCGCGAGTATATTCACCGTCGTGTTTATCGCGGTCTACGATGTGATCGATTCTATTTTCTTTCAATCGGGGTTTCGATTTACCCACTTTGCTTATTTTTTCTTTGTAGTAGCTCTTACAACGATTCTTGCAAATCGATTCATCTCTTTGTATCGCCAGTCCGAAGATTTGAACATCGAACTCAGTCAGCAAAAGCTCGAACTCGCAAGACAGAAGAATGCGTTCTTCCGTTTTGTTCCGGTTCAATTCCTAAACGTCCTTGGAAAAGATTCTGCGGTCGAAGTCAACCTAGGAGATTCCGTTCTCAAAGAGATGAGCGTTCTTTTTACCGACATTCGTTCGTTTACAACGATCTCCGAACAGATGACGCCGGAGGAGAATTTCAAGTTCATCAACGATTATCTCGCGAGTATGGAACCCGTGATCCAAAGACACGAGGGCTTTGTGGATAAGTTTTTGGGAGACGGAATCCTCGCGCTCTTTTCCGGGGAAGGGGAAGCGATGAACGTGAGTCTCCACGGAAAAACCTCGGCCGATAAGGCGATTCTCGCCGCTATCGAAATGAAAAAGAGAGTGCAAACGATCAACGCGGAGGCAAAAGATTCTTCTCATTTCAAAGGTCTCAAAATCGGAATCGGGATCAACACCGGCAATCTTATGCTCGGGACTGTAGGGAGCCGTTCCAGACTTGATACTACAGTGATCGGAGATACGGTCAACGTAGCTTCTCGTCTGGAAAGTTTGACCAACCTCTATCGCGCTGATATCCTCATCACAAAGAATACACTTTCTTCGATGACGATCGGAGACGAACTTGCGATCCGTGAAATCGATTCCGTTGTTGTAAAGGGTAAAACCGACCCGATTATCATCTATGAAGTTTATGAGGCAGACGCTCCGCATATCCGCAAACTCAAGGACACAACTTTACCTCTGATCACAAGAGGAATCATTCTCTACAAAGTGGCGGACTTTCAAGAAGCGCTGATTCATTTCGAACAAGCTCTCAAAGTATATCCTGAAGACATTGTTTCGATTCTTTATCGGAAACGTTGCCAGGAATACATCGCAATCCCGCCGATCGGGAATTGGATCGGCGTTCAGCACCTTCTCGAAAAATAATCCTTAATTCCGATTCTTTAATATCTTAAGGTTGCCGCGATCGAAATCTGCGATCTTATGTCGCGGGTCGAAGGTAGCGGTCCAAGTGCGGGAGCTCCCGAAAAGTAAAACCCTAACAATGCAGAACTCATAGATGCGCCTGAGGTGGATGAACTTCCTAACATCGAGGAAATTAAAGTTAGAGGATTTGCCGTTTCTTTTACTTTCGATTCTGTAACAGTATGAGTTGCATCCCAATATCCGTAAGAAAGATTTAAACCTAATAGTTCCGTAACTTGATATGTATAACCAAATTGAAATCTGTTTCCGACGAGTTCCGTAGTTGCCCCTCCTTTAACTTTTGTCGTAAAGGGTATTAATAATGGACGACTCGTTGCGCTGGATGAAGAACTAGAACCAAACGTAGAACCCAGGTTTACAAATGCTTTTACTTCCTCGGAGTATTTTCCGGTATTGGCCATACTTTCAAAGTGTTCTACGCTAAAAAAGAATTTGTGCTTTTCCTTTAGTTCAAGTGTATAACTTAAACCAATAACACCGTTTACGAATGCCTCATAATAATCGATTTTTCTTTGAGTCAAAAAATCGATGGAATTCAACTGGGATGTTGTAGACGCACCTGATCCTGTTGATGCCAATAGTTCAGAAGAATAAACGTTATATTTAGAATTAAGTTGAGCGGAATTTCCATTTAATTCCAACCCAAATCTGAATCCGATATTCGAAAGAAATTTATTCGTATTAGCATGCCAAGGTAGAATTTCCCCTACGTAACCAATCCGCGCGGTCCTTAATTTATTGTTATCATAAAAATAGTCATCAAAGGACGTTGTAGTGATCCGACTAGCAGTCGCCCCTGATCCAATTGCTAATGTAGATTTTTCGTACTCAAGATTTTGAAATCCGTCAGCCTTAAGACCCGCATAAGATACTAAAATATTACTTTTATAGATCCCATTTTGAATGCCCATTCCCCAATCAAAACCCTTTCCTCTAAAGTTTTCCGTACTAGGAAAGGACATGAAGCTAGTTCCTCCAAATGCCTTATTCATCAATAAAGAATTTTGAGTTAAAATAGCATTTTTTGACGTCGCAGAATTGATATTATTATCAGTAATTCTGAAAAACATTTCAACATTTCTTTCTTTTGAGGGGGGCGTTGACAATGAAGCGTCTCCCTGGTTTTGTGCAACGATGCTCGTAACGTTAAGCGCAAATATTCCAAATAGAACTAAATTCCTTTTAAAATTCACGTAAAAAATCTCCCAACCAGTATTTTCACAATCGAGATACATCTCAATTCGAAGCCTATACGCAGCGAAATCTTGACGATTTTAATATAGTAAAAATTTGTAACAAACATCCTTAAAATAGCGTTGCTTGCTTCAAATTTTTTACTTTAGAAAAAATATCCCGTTTGTGATTTATTTTAGACACAAAAATCACAAAATCATACAGCGCAAGAATAATTTCAAACGGCAGGGCATAAAAGAACGTTCACTTGCGATATTCAACTGTATTATGAGATAAACTTTGGGGACTAATACGACAGATTTCCATAGTCAATCGCCCCTTTAGCAAAGGCAAGAGTGGGATAATGAAGCGCGAATTTTTGATACAATTCATAAAGAAACCTTAAATTTCTTAAACATTGGGTTTAGATTCAGGAAAAAAATGGCCATTTTTGGGAAGTCAGCAAGATTGCCAAGGGCTTTTCTGCCGGACTAAATTCGACGAACCCTGTTAAAAGACCTATTTCATGGATCAATGAGGGCTCCATTTAATTTGTGACCTCAATCCGGTACTCACAATTCTAAAAACTCATAGGCCTCCTTAGAGAATTTTGGAGCTTATAAGAAATAAGAGGGTTTTGAAACCCGAAATATTGTCTCTCAATAATGAACCCATTGGGAACAATCTTAAGAATTATCTAAGGAAAATAAAAATTCAGAATTCCAAAAAAAAAGAATCCATTGCTCTTCTAAAAAGGTTTGGATCGCTCCTGAGGGCCCCTCACTTGGATAAATGCGCTTGGAGCTCTTAAAACATATTAGGATTTGCAGAAAAAAATTGTTTAGCTATTCTGAAAATCGTCCTTACTCGAATCTCTAATAGTATGGCTTTAAAGCTTTTTGTTAATCAGTTCTTTCGTAAAATACGAGATTTTTTATAAGAGAAAATCGATTCGTAGCTCGTTAAGTTTTTTGAAATTAGCTTTTTATATCCGTTACATTTCGACAAACAATCGTTGCCAAAGCCAATTCTTCCCGGAAGATTGGCTTCTGATAATTTACAGATTGCAAAGGAAAAACTGGTACGATGATACCCTACACCATCTATAAAATGCTCCATATCTTCGGAATTCTTCTTCTCTTTACCGCGCTGGGGGGAGTCACCATGCACGTATTGAACGGAGGAAACAAAGAATTCTCCAATCGCAAATTTGTGGGAATCACTCACGGAATCGGTCTCTTTCTGATCTTACTAGGCGGCTTTGGAATGCTCGCAAGACTCGGAATCCTCTGGCCTTGGCCGGGTTGGGTGATCGCAAAGTTCACGATCTGGCTTGCTTACGGAGGACTTCTTACGGTAGTTTATAAAAAACCGTCTTTAGCGAAAGTGTTCTGGTTCGGGTTTCCATTATTAGGACTTCTCGTATCCTATATCGTTCTCTATAAACCTTTCTGATCGACTTTCAAAATTTGAAGAATTAAGATACATTGGTATCGAGGAATTAAAAGAGATGGCAAAAGCATCCGCATCCAAAACAACTCCCAAGTCAAAACCAAAAAAGGATTCTTCTATCAAACCGGTCACGGACTTCGTCGGTTCAAGAAGCCTTCCGTTTCCAGTGGACAGGCTCGAAGATGTTCGCAAACGTGCGCGCAAATTTCGAGAAAAGATGCTGTCGGGCTCTCAAGTCGTTTTTTACAGATCCTACGATTTGGTACGGGTGCCGTATCCGACACGTTATGCGCTCTTGAACGCTTACAGCCTACCGACTCCTTATATGCACATATTGAATCGATTGTTTATCATTCAATATCGCACCGGAGAAGGCATCAAAACTCTTTTGTTTTCTCCTTCCGATCTCGACGGAAACGCGGAAACTCCTTTTTTCAAAAGACTCGCAGAAAGTTTCGGACCCTTCCAATCCATCGGAAAAAAGATCATCGCTCCGATCTTAAATACGGTGGAAGAATGTCTTCAAGACGCGGGAATCTCTCCTGAAAAAGTGGACTACATTTCTTACGATCACCTTCATACGCAGGACATCCGTAAATGGTTGGGTGCGAACGGAGAGAAAGGTTATTTCCCGAATGCAAAACTTTTGGTGATGCGGGAAGAATGGGATTCCGTTCAAGGCCTTCTTCCTCCACAGTCCGATTGGTATTGCCCCAACGGGACAGGCGGAGTTTCCAGTGATAGGATCGTCGTTTTAGAAGGCGACGTGGAACTCGGACAAGGCGTCGCGCTCATTCGAACTCCAGGTCACACTTATGGGAATCATTCTCTCGTCGCACACACACCCGAAGGAATTTTTGTATCCAGCGAAAACGGCGTCAGTGCGGACAGTTATTCTCCTTTAAAATCTCGAATTCCGGGCGTCAAAAAATTCGCAAAGGCTACCGGGATGGAAGTCATTCTAAACGGAAATACGCTCGAGATCGGACTGGACCAATATATTTCGATGGTTCAAGAAAAGGAAATGGCCGGAGTTTCCCTTAGAAATCCAGACTTTTACAATGTGATGCCTTCTTCCGAAATGACCAGTTATTGGTTGTTCCCCGGAACGTCTCCGACGTTTAGTTTCGGACAATTGTCCTTCGGTTCTCCCGTAACATAAGGAAAAAAGAATATGATTCTATTCATCACGGGATGCGCGGGCGGACTCGGAAAAAAATTAGCGGAAGACGCGTTTGCGGCAGGACATTCCATTCTCATCACGGATATCAACGAGAAGGAACTCAAAAACTTCTCAGCTCAATGGAAGAATGAAAAAGAAAGGGTTCTCGTTTCGAAGTTAGACGTCACATCTCCTTCCGATTGGAAAAAGGTGATGGACCTCGCATATAAAAAATGGGGAAAAATCGACGTTCTCTTAAACGTCGCGGGATATCTTCTTCCGGGTTATATCTATGAAGTTCCAGCGACTCAGATCGATCGGCACATGGATATCAACGCCAAAGGTGTGATGTATGGAACGCGAGAAGCGGCGGTAAGAATGGTCGCAGCCAAAGCCGGCCATATCGTCAATATTGCGTCTCTCGCGGGAGTGGCGCCGATTACGGGAATTGCTCTTTATTCTACTTCGAAATTTGCGGTTCGAGGATTTTCCTTGGCGGTCGCCCAAGAACTCAAAGAGAAGAATGTTTTTGTAACAGTCGTTTGTCCCGATGCGATCAAAACTGCGATGTTGGATCTCCAAAAAGATTATGAACAAGCATCCATGACGTTTTCGGGCGACAAGGTTTTAACGGTAGAAGAGGTTTCTAAAATCATTCTTGGAAGAGCTCTATCCAAAAAACCTCTGGAAGTTCTGATTCCTGGAAGCAGAGGAATTCTCGCAAAAATCGCAAATGTATTTCCCGGAATGAGCGGCTTCCTCGGGCCAATGCTTCGAAAAAAAGGTCTAAAGAAACAGTCAGCTTACAAAAAAGGATAAGGGAATTTAGGATCATTTTTGGAATCGTAAAAACGATTTCATCCCGACCGTTTCAAAACGAATCGTAGTTTTTTTAAAGCGATTCGCAAAACACCCGTTCGGCGAAAAATTCTCCCGATTGTTTTTATGGAAAAATCAAAATCGATTCCCGTCGCTGTGATGGCGGGATATGCAGTGGCCGAAATCGGAATCACCGCCGTAGAAGTTTTAGCCCAAATCTATCTTTTGGAATTTTTTGTCACCGCCGTCGGACTCAGAGCGTCCCTTGCAGGTTTGGCGCTCGCGGTCGCCGTTCTCTGGGACGCGATCTCGGATCCACTCATGGGTTATCTTTCCGATCATACAAAAACCAAGATGGGAAAAAGAAGGCCTTACATCTTGAGTGGAGGAATCCTTCTCGCAATTTCGGTCTACGTTATGTTTTCTCCCCCCTCGCTGGAAACTCAAACACAGAAATTCTTTTTTCTATTGTTCGTTTATCTTTTGGTGAACACTTCGATGACGATTCTTGCTGTACCGCATATCGCACTTGGAGGAGAAATGACCTTCGTTCCGACCGAAAGAACTCGGATCTTCGGATGGAGATTCTTTTTTAGTAACATAGGTTTTATTCTCGTTTTGATTCTTCCTTCTTTTTATTCCGCTTTGTTCCCGAACGGAAACGAAGTCTCCCGACTTTTGATCACCAGAAATTATACTTCTCTAACGATCGCGGTCATTCTGGTTCTAACCTCGCTTATTGCGTTTTTTGCAACTTCGGGAAAAGACAAATCGGAAGAATCCAAGCTTTCGCGAAATCCGAATCGAAGACAAGATGTTTCCCTCGGACACTCTTGGTTCGTAAAAATCGCTTCCGTCTTTAAAAATCGTTATTTTTTACCTCTGATTCTCGCCTTTATCATAGCGACATTTGGAAGGACATTTAATTCTTCGATCGTAAATCTATATTATAAATATAGAATTCGTTTAACGGAAGCGGAAATCGGATTGATGATTCTTCTTCCATTTGTCGTTTGTTTGATTTTATCCATTCTTCTTTGGGTTTATCTTTCCAATCGATACGGAAAAAAATGGCCCGCGTTTTGGGGCGTCCTTCTTTTGGGAATCATGACTTTCGTGGTTTATCCTCTATTCCCGGAAAGGGGAATCCTTCCGATATTATTCGCCGCAGTCTTCGGAGGTTTTTTTGCAGGCGCCGTCTTACTCTTTGATTCTCTCGTAGCGGATATCGTCGACTATGACGAACTCAAGACCGGAGAAAAAAGGGAAGGATGGTTTTTCGGACTCTGGAAAATGGCGACCAAAGTGGCGAGGGCGCTCGGTTTAGGTTTTGGAGGGATTCTTCTGAGCGGAATCGGTTATCAAGAAGGATCCGTGGATCAAATTCCCGAACTTGGATTTCGTCTTTCGATTCTTTTCGGTCCTGTCGTTGGAAGCTTCTTCATCCTCGGCGCTTTGATTTTTCTTCTGATGCCGCTTACAAAAGAACGACATCAAAGAATTCAAAGTCTTCTTTTGAGAAGAAGGGAGATACGCAAGAAAAGATTAGTCGTTTCAAAAGCGTAAACGAAACTGAATTTTTGAAACGACATGTTTCTCTGAAAGTATTCATTCGATAAGATCAAAATATTCTGATTGGAATTCTTAAACTCGCGAACTAGAATTTCTTTAACGGATCATTATGAATCTATTATCAAGAATTACCATAAACCCAGACAACTGCGGGGCAAACCCTGCATTCGCAATATGAAAATTCGAATGATCGACATTTTGGATCTATCCTATAACGACCTTTCTCATAAAGAAATAGGAAAGGAAATGCCAGATTTAGAACCAGACGATCTCAATGTTTCTCTTCCATAAGCTTCGATGAAAATGGACCACGCGGGGCTTCTCGTAAGTTGGTCCATTGGTCGGATGCGATCTAACGCCTAAACTTTCCGGTTGGATTCAACAAGAATTTCAGATCAACTCGTTCTGTCTTCGGGAACGAAGCCTCATTTCCAAAACGGCTCAGGAGATTTTTTTCTCCACACGCAATCAAACGGAAATTATAATTATGACGAAAGGTGGGGACTTCATCGATCTTCTCAATCGATACTGTCCACCGCCAAAGATCATTTGGATTCGATCCGGAAATACATCGAACCAATCGATACAAGTTCTTCCTAAAAAAAGTCGACAAAAGGTTCTTACAATCTTATCCCACAGGCGAAAACTTTGTAGAAATCGCCGATTGAAAATTCTCACCTAACCTGTCTTAAACTTTTTACGGATATTCCGAAGCGCGTCTTGTTTTGATTTCTCACGCACGGCAGCGCGGAGATTCTTTTTCACAGGAATATAGGACTCGGTGCTTGCCAAGGTTTTGTGACCGAGAAAGTCCTTCACTTGCGCCAGAGGGGAACCGTCCGCGATCAGATGCAGAGCACGGCTGTGCCGAAGAGTAAATACGGTCACCGGGCTGACAATCCCCGCGTTTCTTCCGATTTCGGAAATGATTCTTTCTACGTTTCTGGATGTTGTATGAGAGCCTAAACTTTTGCCGGGAAACAGATAGGAATTGGCGGAAACCAAAGCATCTTTTTCATATTTCTTTATCAGTGTAAGAAGTTCCGCAGGAATTTCCACGTTTCTAGATTGAGAAAGAACGCTCGATTTGATCTGAATCCATTTGCGTTTTAGATCCAGATGATTCCACTTGAGAGAAATCAATTCTCCCACCCGAAGCCCGCCGTAATATACGAGGCCGCACATCAGTTCGTGTTTTGCGTTGGAAGATGCAGATTTTAGAATATTCTGCATTTCTTTAAAAGTAATCGCATTCGGGTTGTTATACTCTCGAACGGGTCTTTGAAAATCCCGAAAGAGGTCCATTTTCATCACGTCTTCAAAGAACATCTTGAGAGAACTTACGTTGATCTGAATCGTAGAAGAAGAAACCTTTTTCTTTTTCAGATGATCCATATAACGGTTGAGGTCTTTGAGAGTGATCTTTTCAGCAGGTTTATCTGCGAAATTAAGAAAATCCACATTGTATTTGAGATACGTGTAAGCGGTCGCTTTCTTATAATTTCTTTGTCGAATGATCTTACTGAGCCTTTCGATCGAAAGTTTGTTCTTTTTCGGAAGTTCCAATTCTGACATCTCTCTTTCCTGCCAAATCTGTGTTGGACTCGTTAGGCGCCATTCCACAGATTTCTATTCTTTTTAGTAGCTTTGAAAAAAAGAAATCAAATATTTCCAAATTGTGTCAATTCAATATTCGATTTTCTGTAGAATTCTGTCGCAAATCTCTTCGACCTTCAAATCATCGATCTGAAAATAGTGATCGGAAACGGCTTCGTAGTAAGGAAGTCTAGATTCTAAGATGCTTCGATAGGAAGCGATGGCGCTGAGGGCCGGTCGGGTGGGATCGTTTTGTATCTTTTCTACGAGAACTTCTATGGATCGGGAAAGCCCGAACACTGTCGCAATGGATTTGAGAATTTCGGTCTTTCTCTGACTCGGAGTTTCTTTCCCATTCGAATCCAAATCGAAAAGAATTCCGCCCCCGCAATCCAGTATGATTCCGCTTGCGGTTTTGAGTTTTTCTAAAATTCGAAATTCGAGATCCCGAAACGGCCGCCAATTCCCATCGTTTTTTTGTATAAACTCGGGAATCGAGATCCCCCCGATTTCGTATACGGCAATCATATCCGTCGAAATCACGGGCATCCCCGTGATCTTGGATAATTTACGGGAGATTTTGGATTTGCCGACCCCTCTCGGGCCAATCAACGCGAAATTTTTTTTCAAGCCTGGATTAACTCACGAATATGTTTCTGTATCTCGGGTAAAACCGTATAATACATCTGTAAGTCAGAATCATTAATTCCTAAAATCTGCAAAGCTTTATTGGAAATCGGGACAGACAAACCCGCTATATCGATCCCCACGCCTGCGGCAACCGAAATCGTATGCGCGACGTGAACGACGGAAACCAACTCTGAATAATCCGTTTCTTGTTCGGGACGACTGTAATTCTCCGCGACATGAATGAGCTCCGTTGGAAAATTCCATTTTGCTAATAGTTTAGCTCCGGCTTCTTCGTGAGAATAACCGAAATATTTTTTCTCCAGATCCGCGAACGAAGAAGTATGATTTTTTAATTCTTCTCGAAGTGTGATCAGAACCGAGGGAAAAAAATCCGCTAGGATGACTTTGCCGATATTGTGTAAAAGCCCGCCCGTAAACGCAAGATCGGTTCCGATCTTGAGTTTTTTTTGTTCGCAGATTCTTTTGGAGAGTTCGGCAACCGTGAGAGAATGAATCCAATTGTCTTCGGCTTCTACCTGATATCCTTTTAAATCCTTTTTGAGGATCCCTTTGGAGGCGGTTAGGAGAATGATATCTTTTACCGTTTTGATTCCAAGAGTCATCAGAGATTCTTGAACCGTCTTGATTGGTTTTGCCGCTCTATAGTATGCAGAGTTGGAAAGTTTGATCACTTCCGCAGTCAGACCGGGGTCGTTTGAAATTTCTTTTGCGAGATCGGGAATGGACACGTCCTGTTTTTGTACCATCTGCATCACTTTCGTAACCACGGAGGAAATTCTAGGAAGTTGGGCGTCGTTTAAAAAGAGTTGGTCTATTTTTTCTTTCATCTTTTTTACCTGACCTTGTAGAGGTACTTTTCAAAACCCGCTTTCTTTAAAAGGACACGTCCGTCGTCCAAATACAAGCTAATGGTTCTTCCGTCGTTACCCCCGACGTCTTCCACGATCAAAGGAATTTTATTTTGTTCCAAGATGGCGCGTGCGGTCAAAATATTCTGTTCTCCGATATTTTGGAGAAAACTGGACTGAACTCCTTTAAACATCGAAGCGCCTCCGAAAAGACGTCCACCGTATTCCCCTGGATGACAACCCAGCTCGGTCATTTTTTTGATCAACAAAGGAATCGCGGTTTCCGCGTATTTGAATGGATTCTTCTGCGAGTCCTTTCCGCCGGGATCCTTCGAAAGCATAAAGTGAGACATCGCTCCCACTTTTTTTTCGGGGGCGTACAAGACGACTCCGATACAGGATCCAAGAGTCGTTCTTAGAATTTCAGGAGATTGCCCGCCTTGCAGGTCGGCGATTCCAACATTGACTATCTTAGTTCCTTTTGCCAGCATTTGTATCCGTTATCCGGGTGATATCTCGTTCTAAAAGAGTATCCAAGACAATATAGTAACGTCCCGAATTCTTCAATACTTTTTTGAGACGTGCGAAAGAGGAGATTACCACAATCCGAAAAGTCGCACTGAATGTGCAAGCAACGATTCTATTTTTCATTTTGTTTGTAAGAATTTAAGGTAGAATTTCATTTTACGCGGCGATCCGGGTTTCATACACTGCTTTTGGAATGGCAAAACAAGCTCTCAAAGAAAATACAACGCCTACGCGTAAAAAAACGAATTCTACCTCGGAACCGATCGAATCGTTTCAACTCGGAAAAACTTCCGTAACAATTCTCGGCACGGCTCATATCAGTCAAAAAAGCATCGACGAAGTTCAAAGAATCATTCGTGAAGAAAAGCCGGATACGATCTGTGTGGAACTCTGTAATTCCAGGATGCGTTCGGTAAAAGATTCCGAACACTGGAAAAAGCTGGATATATTCAAAGTTTTTAAAGAACGAAAGATGTATCTTCTTCTTTCCAGTCTTATTCTTTCCGCATTTCAAAAAAAATTAGGAAAGGGTTCCATCCGTCCGGGAGACGAAATGAGAATGGCGATTTCCGAAGGTGAAAGAACCGGAGCAAAGATCGTACCGATCGATAGGGAAGTTTCCACGACCCTTAAACGCGCTTGGTGGAATATCGGACTTTTTAATCGTATGTTTTTACTTTCCGCGTTGCTCACGTCCCTCTTTGTAAAGGAAGATATCTCCGAAGAAAAAATCGAAGAAATGAAATCGGACGACGTTCTGAAGGATTTATTCTCGCAACTTCCGAAACGTTACGAATCGATCAAAAACGTAATCATCGACGAAAGAGATTCTTATCTCGCACAAAGAATTCGGGAAGCCGCAGCCGATGGAAAGAAAGTTTTCGCAGTCGTCGGCGCCGGTCACTTGCAAGGAATTATGAATCACGTTTACGAGGACAAGGACATCTCCAGCCTAGATCATCTTCCGCAAAAAACGGCTTGGGACCGCTGGAAGGGCCTGATCGTCCCGGGAATTTTCTTAGGTTTGATTCTTACCGTTTTTTATTTCGGAGGAAGACAACAAGGACAGGAGTTTGTTCTGCGTTGGATCTTGGTGAAAGGTGGACTCGCCGCGTTAGGCGCCATCATCGCGCTTGCGCATCCTCTTTCCGTGATTCTTGCGTTCTTAGCCGCTCCCGTAGGAAACTTCAATCCGGTCATCAAGCCGGGCTGGGTCGCAGCGTTATCCGAGTCTTGGTTACGCAAGCCTCTCGTGGAGGATTTCGAAAGAATCGCTCAAGATTCAGAAAACTGGAAAGGCTATTGGAAGAATAACGTGATCCGCATCTTTCTTGTATTTATGCTTCCGCAGATCGGAAGTAGTATTGGAACGTTTATCGTAACCGCAGATCTATTTCGAGTCATCAAAGGATTTCTGTGAACGATCGACTCCGGAAAATCAAAACCGTTCTTTGTTTGGTTTTGGTTTTTTCCGGAGTTATTCCCGTTTTCTCCGAAGCATCGAATTCTTCCGAATTCGAACCTACCGTGATTATGGAAGACGTCGATCTTCAACCGTATCTCACTTTTTTCGAGGACAAAACCGGAAAACTTTCGTTTCCCGAAATTCAAAAAGTATTTCGATCCGGCAAATCCATTCCTCTTTTTAACAACAGCCTCGGTTATTCAGAAGCTGCGATTTGGATTCGGGTTCCGGTGGCAAACCGGGAACGAGGCACCCGAAACTGGGTGCTTCTATACGGATATAGCCTGATCGATTCGATCCAACTTTACTCCACCAGAAACGGCGAAGCACCTTTGGTAGTTTCCGGGGACGAACTTCCGTTTAAAACACGTTTGGCGGAGAATCGAAACTTTCCGTTTCAATTGAGCGAACCTCCTCTTTCCAAAACGGATTACTATCTTCGGATTCAATCCAAAAGTTCCGTCATCATTCCTCTGTCCGCTTTTTCCAGGACTGAGTTTTTAGAACAAACCGCAAAGGAATACACGACACTCGGCTTTTATTACGGAACGATGCTCGTCATGTTCGTATATAACCTTTTCCTTTTAATCATAACCCGGGACAAAAGTTATCTCTACTATAGTATATTCATTTTATTTGATATTTTATTCCAGTTGACGTTGAACGGATTGTCCTTTCAGTTTCTTTGGCCGAATAACCCGGAATGGGGAAATACCTGTCTCCCGTTTTTTATGTTCTGCGCTTTTCTGGCCGCTTGTCTTTTCGGAAAATCATTTTTAGAATCTTCTAAGATAACTCCGATCACGAATAAATTCTATTATCCTTTGATAGCGATTTGTATTTTCGGATGTGTCGGGTCTCTTAGTTTTTTTACTTATACGTTCAGCGTAGTCTCGAGCATAGTCGTACTTCTTCTGACACTTCTCCTTCTTTTGATCAACAGTCTGCAGTGTGTTTGGAAAGGGCACAGACCGGCGAGATTTTTTCTTACCGCCTGGGCCGTCCTCATTTTAGGAAGTTTTTTATACGCGATGAAAGCTTTCGGAATTTTTCCGGATAACTTTTTTACGCAGTGGGGTCTTCAGATCGGATCCGCGATCGAAGTCGCTCTTCTTTCTTTGGGACTTGCGGATCGAATCAAACAACTTTCCTTGAGCTTGGAAACACAGGCGACTACTCTCAATCTTCTCAAACTTCGACACGAACAATCCGCGATTCAATATAAAAATTTATACGAAGGGGAAGAAGACTTTCTTTTCAATCTAGATTCTCACGGAAATATCACCGGAACAAACAAGTCAGTTTCCACATTTCTCGGCTTCAAACCTGCGGATGTAATCGGGAAAAACTTTCTAGAATTGATGTACAACACCGGAGGCCTGGAAGACGCATTCAAAAAATTGTATGTGATGGAAAGAATGGAAGAACTTTCCAATACCGGAAAACCCGTCTACTTTCGAGCAGACTTTTTGCAAAAATATCTCAAGGAACCGAAAGAACTTCAAGTTCGTCTTCAAATACTGGAACACGAGTCTGGACGTGAAATCCTCGGAAGAGCTTACGAACCGGATCAGGATTTGATGGGAAGGTTTTTGGACGAGGAAAGAATCGTATTCTCGATCAATAATTATCTTCAGAATGCGGAACTCCTAAGTCAGAGACTTACGTTCAATCTGGTTCGTTTTACGGATCCGACGGTTGCCCTTTCGATAAGAACGAGCCTCCGAGAGATGCTCGTCAACGCAATTGAACACGGGAATCTGAACATTTCCAACGAGGAAAAGGCAAAGGTTTTAAAAACCGGAAATTATTTTCAATTCATTCTCGCGAGACAAAACGATCCGTATTATAGGGACAAAAAAATTCTCGTGGAATATTTTCTTTCTAAACAAAAAGTAGGTTATAGAATCACGGACGAAGGCAAAGGATTTAATCACGCGAGAACGGTGAGAAACGCGGTAACAAAAACGGAAGATACTACCTCGTTGCAAACGAGAGGAATCGCATTCGCACTTTCTACCTTTGACGTCGTAAAGTTCAATTCCACTGGCAACAGGGTGACCTTGGTTAAATATTTCAAATGAAACATTATTTTTTTATAATATTCTTTTTGTTGTTTTTCTTATCCGCCTGCTCGAGTTCCGGACGTCCCGGAAAGAGAAACGTTCCCAAAGAACTTTCCACCGTTTTACAGGAGCTTTCATCCTCTTTAAAAAAACAAATCCAGACCAATCGGGAATCTTCTTTGCCCGATCGAAAAAACGCATTAAAAATGGCGATTCTACCTTTGTTAAACGAAAACGGATCCGTAACCAATTTAGGATCTTACATCGCAGGGCAGCTTCTTACTCAAATGAACGAACCTGGCAAATTGATTTTGGTGGAAAAATCACAGTTGAATCGATTGATCGACGAGCTTACGTTTCAAAAATCGGGTCTTGTTCTTTCGGATAAGTCTTTGGAAATCGGAAAACTTTCAGGCGTGGATTTGATTCTTTTGGGTTCCGTTCAGTTCAACGACCAGACATTTGTCTTACAACTTCGAGTCGTTTCCTTGCAATCCGGCGAAATATTGGCGTTAGGCGAAGGAGTTTTTGATTCGAACGACACTTTCTACGATCAACATCGAATCGTTCAAAAACCCTAACAAATCAACGTTAGACTGACTTTGGTTCGAGCAACAATTGTTCGAAAAATGAGCCGAACTTTTTTTCCTCGTTCACAAAATGAATTTCCAAAATCCAAAATCTCTCTTTTCCTTCAAAAGTTTCCTTAAGATTTAGGGAATTCTCCTCGCAGATGTAATTGATTTTACTGATAGAATGATTCTTTTTATGAGGGAATTCATCGATGATATGGCCCGCAATCTCGCTTCCGAAAAGATAACCGTTTTCCGATGCGATTTTTTTTGCGAAGTCGAAAAGCTCCTTACCCGTGATGGATTCTTTGGAAAAATAATAATCCCTACAACGACTCCATGCGTTCTCTACACAGGATCGAATGCGTAACTTTTCTGGATCGTTTCCCAGGACATAAGTCCTTCCAAAATCGGCTTCCATGTTTTCAAAGACCGGTCCCAGATCGACCCAAAGAATATCGTCCTCTTGGATGAGAAGATCTTCCGGTTCATAATCGTAGGAAAGAATCGTGTTTTTGCCGGTGCGTACGATTTTTTTGTGCCAATACTTGGAAACTCCAAACTCAGACTTTGCCAACTCATAGATGAGCCCGCTCGTTTCTTTTTCGGAATTGCCCGGTTGAAGGATCCGATTTTTTTCGATGAGTTGAAACAAATGCGAAGCTTTTTTTTCCGCAATTTTCAAATTTTCTAATTTGTCCGATCCGTTCACAATTGTAATACCGCGCCTCAATTTCCTTGGAAAGAATGTCGTTTAACGTTTTGTTTTCTTTTTTGCGGATTTTTTGGAAACCGGCTTCCGCTTTTTTTTCGGAGTTTTTGAAATTTTGTTTTTGGATGTAGGAGCTGTTACACTTTTCTTTTTGACAGAAGTTTGTGTTTTTTTCTGAGAGACAAGTTTTTCATGAAGTGCCGCCATCGCGACTCGTTCCGATTCTTTCGCGACCGCACTCGGATAATGAAAGACTAAAAATTCTAAAATGGTGCGAATGTTTTCGGATTTGCGGACCTGATTGTAATTTCCGGGAATATCGAACCAGAGATCTCTTTCTTCTCCGTAAACCGACGAAGAAGCGGGAAGAAAAATAAATTCTTTCATCGGAGAAAGAGGATGAAAACGATCCATAAAAAGAAATGTCTTAAAAAGTTCCTGCAGATACGAAGACCCGAAGCGCAAACCGGAAACAGGAAGAATGGAAAACAGATAACTTCCCCGAAAAGGAGTTCCTAAAGTTACAAGACCTCTGATCTTTTGGCGGCTTCGATCCGGAAGCAGAAGTGTAAGAAGGCCCCCGGTATTGTGAGCGATCAAAACCGATTTAGACGGAATCTGGTCCATCTGTTTTGCCAAAATTTCCACAGCCTTTTTTGTCTTCAAAAAAAACGGCGGGATTTTCAAGACCCTCGGCTGATATCCTTTGACCTCCAGCGCTTTGCGGAGTTTCCAATAGAACAAGGGCCCTGAAAGAAAACCGGTCACGATATAAATATCCCCTCGGGACAGATTGGGATCTTTTCCCGAAGGAATCAAAGATGAAATTACAGAAAGGATAAATTCTAAAATTTCGGAGAGGAAATAGAAGAATGTTCTAAAAGCGGAAATGATTTTTTTCATGAGAATGGCTTGAAGTTATGGAGTGAAAAGACAAGACTGTCAGAGTCTTTCATGAAAACAAAGAAGCTAATTGTTTCCCTTGGGATTTTTTTCATCCTTCCTTCCGCTGTCTATTCAAATATACCGACTCACGCGGGGATGGAAAAAAATTTTAAAGAGGTTTGGGGAAAATGGTTTCCCGTTGCCTATTCCAAAATTCTGAAAAAGGATCTAACGGGCAAAGGAGTTCTAGTCTATAAAAAAACGCCGGAACGAGTCGTCTATATTTACACGTATCTGGTTTTTCTTCCTCTTTATATGGAAAGCGAAGAAGTACCAAAGGAAATTCCGGGTAAGGGAAGAGAGATTCGAGCAAAACTGATTTACGAACCGGCTCACCCGACGGAAAAATATTCGATCGAGTTTACCGAGTTCGACGAACAATACAATGGAAAATCGGCGGTGCGATGGATTCGTTAAAATCAAAATCGGAAGAACAGATCCGGCAAAAGATGGTTTCGGAGGGGATGTCTGAAACATTCATAGAGGATTTTTTAAAAAAAGTAGATCAAGTTCGAAACGGAGAAACGGGGATTGTTCGTTGGGAAGAAGTCGGCGATCTCGACCCGAAAAAAGACGAAATCGCGCTCGAAGAAATCGAAAGACGAACTTCTCCCGCACCCGAAATTTTAAAAAACCTCGTCGTCATCAAATTAAACGGAGGACTTGGAACCTCGATGGGACTCTCCGGTCCTAAATCCCTCATAGAACTCAAGGACGGAATGTCCTTTTTGGAGATCATCGCCAAACAATCCGAAGTCATTTTAAAGAAGTATAACGTGTCCGTTCCTCTAATCCTCATGGACAGCTTCAATACCCAAGAAGAAAGCCAGGCTGAGTTGAAAAGAATCGGATTCCAACAAAAGTTTGCGACTTCTTTTTTACAACACAAGGTTCCTCGTCTTTTAAAGGAGAACCTAACACCGATTTCATGCAAAATTCCGGACGAAGAGTGGTGTCCTCCCGGACACGGTGATATCTGGATTTCCCTCTTGGAAACGGGACTTTTAGAGACCCTGATCGCGGACGGATACAAAGTGGCCTTCGTTTCCAACGGGGACAACCTGGGGGCAACGGTCCATCCGGGAATTTTGGAATATCTTCTCAAAGAGAACCTCGAGTTTTGTATGGAGATGACACCGAAAACCTTAGCCGACAAAAAAGGCGGAGCGATCTACAGAAGAATCCTAAACGGAAAACCCGAGAACTATCAACTTTTGGAAACAGCGCAGGTTCCTTCCGAACACATGCACGAATTCGAAGGATTGGGAAAATTTAGAAGTTTTTCGACGAACAATCTATGGATCAACCTTATAGCCCTTAAGGAAAGATTGTTAAGGGGGAACTTCGAACTTTCTCTCATCGTCAACCCGAAGAAGATCGAAGGAAAAGAAGTGTTACAATTGGAAACGGCGATGGGTTCCGCGATCCGAAACTTCAGCCGCATCAAGGGAATCATCATTCCTAGAGATCGATTTGCACCCGTAAAAAAATGCGAAGACTATCTCGTAAGAAGATCGGACGCATATCAGCTCTTAGGCGATTATTCGATCACGATGTCAGACGAAAGGAAAAAGTCGGGTCTCGGTGAAGTGTTGATTGCATTGGATGAACAATACTACAAGAAAATCCAAGACTTTAACCGATTGTTCCCGGAAATACCTTCTTTGGTGCGCTGCACTTCCTTATCTGTGCTGGGAGAAGTTCTCTTTGATCGGAAAATCAGCGTAAACGGTGACGTCGTTATCCAAAATAACGGTTCCACGTTGAGAAAAATATCGGAATTAAAAATCATCAATTTCGAATCCGGAAAATACAGCTTTTAGGCTTTACAAAGAGAATCCACAATCGAATCTTTTTATAAGAACGATTCTGATACGGTTCTAAATATCTCAACTGTTATGATGGACTCGGGTCCGGAAACGGACGGATCTTTTGCAAACAAAGGCTGAAATGACAACTTCTAAAAGTCCGAAGATCCGCTCCTTTGACGAAGGAGAAATTGAACAATTTAAGAATGTTTTTATCAACGAGAATCGCGGTAAACCGATCGTTTTACTTCGATTTCAAGATATCAAATCTCTTTCATTTCTGGACTTTTTACAATTGGTTCCGATTAAAATTTCGGAACTACATCCGGGTGCGGAAAATCATTATTCTTACTATTGTTATGGTGACAAAAAAAATCTTCTGATCGGCGTTGCTCCGGTTCAAATCAACGGGTCCAACGGATTCTTAAACTTTGATTCCGTGTTAGGAAGATTCCGTGAAGTTTCGATCAAAAACGGATCGATGAACTTCGATTTCGGAATCGCAAGAACTCAGTGTAATTTTATTTCTTACGTCGACGAAATCTTTCACGAATTGGAAGTTTCCTCCCTCAAAAATCTCAAAGACAACCTCATTCGTTGGAGTTGGACCTATCTCAATCGGGTCAACGATTACTTTGCGGGAGAAAAGGCGGACGCCGTTATCCAGCCGATCATTCATTTTAACCACAAAGCCCACACGTATTCGATGAAGGGCGGCGAGGTTTTTGTGGGCGGAGAAGCTTACGCCGGTTATGCGGATCTGATTCGGGATATTCCTCACGATCAGGATCTCAATCGGATCGAACTTTTAATCTTAGAAAAGCTCACGATGTGTTGTAACGGGGCACCCGGTCTTTTAAAATTTAATATTTCACCTCAGACTCTCATCGATACGTTCGACACGGACGAAAAAGTAACTCGCTTTCACAATCTTCTTCTCAACCAAAATCTAAACCCGGCACTCGTGAGGATGGAACTGATTGAAAAACCTTACGAAGAAACCGAGATCACACTCAAGAGTGTCTGCAAACGTTTTTGGAATTTCGGAATCAGCTTCGCGGCGGACGACTTCGGCGTCAAAAGTCAGAGTCATCAGATCGTATTGGATCTCGGGGAAATGATCAAAGAATTTAAACTCGATCCGATCAGCTTTAAGTTCAAAGCGGATCAGGATTTGACGAAATTTTTAGACAACCTTGCTTTTATCGATTATTGCAGACGATTATCCGACAACAGAGAAGCGATCATCACGGCGGAAGCGTTGGAAGACATCGATTCTCTCAACTTCCTCATCGCCCACCAAGTCTATTACTTCCAAGCTAATCTTTTCTGTACAAAAATTTCCATCGAAGAATACAAAGAAATCTACGAGGAAATGCAAGACTTGCCGGAATCGGTGGTGAACAAAATCTTAAATTCGGAAGAATTACTCCTCAAGTTGAAAGCCAAAGGGAATATTTTTAAACTTTCCAAAGAATTGGGTCTGATCCCATAAGAATTGCTCTGACTTTCATAAACTTAAAACTTGTCAAAACCTCAGGGTTCACCGTATTGAGGTACAACGTCCGCCCGGAATAAAAGCGAAAGAGTTCCAGCGATTCCGGCTTTGAAGGCGGTTCGTTAACTTTCTAACGGATGGATTGTTGAAAGATTTCTTTTGGGAGTTCCTACATTCTGAAGTTTGGGAACGAACCTTATTCTTTTTTTTGTAGAATTTTTCCAAATGTAACTCCCGCAATGGAAAATATGAGAACGAAAAACATCGGAAGAATTCTGAAAATTGAAGGGATCGGATTTCTCCAAGAATCGAAAAAAAGGAGATCTTCCGCGCAAAAGATCGTGAATCCGATCGTCCATTTGGAAACCGGAACTCGATTCGTCCCCAAAAATACGAAGAACGTGGGAACTACGACGGTCCTCTGTGAAAGTCGCCGGCCCCGCCCGAATTTTGGGTGGAGGGGAGGGTGGCGGAAAAAACCACAGCGGACTTTCCTCTATCACAGAATTCTAATTTTGCAAGCGCTAATCCCGATGTAGAAGCTCCTACAAAATATCTTTTCTCGGGGCGAATCTGATTGTACCTCGTGAACTTATGATAAGGTCACGCAGATTTCGGAGGTGCGTAAAATGTTAGGATGCGGAATTCGGAAAGAATAGAAAAGTGATCCAGTCGAAAACTTCAGCGAAAAATAACGAAACTAAAACAGAATTATTGGTATAGGATAGATTTCTCATACGAATTTTTTTCTAAAGAATTTCGAGACTCCGGTTTTGGAGAATTCAACCCGAGAACTAAAGTTTGTTTTTCCAAAACTCCGCAAAAAAGAAAATCAAAACGTTTAGCGTAAGCCTACTTATTATTTGCCAGACCTACGCTTCTCGATCTGAATTCTTCTTTATTCTTTTAAGAAAGAAAGATTGGATTTTTGATTTACGATCGTTTGATCTTTCATCGTCACCGAAAGTGCGTCTCCCGACTTTTCGATCTCGATCTTAAATTTTCCGTCCTTGTCGATGATCGGGGATTCTTCCACATATTTTCCCTCGAAGATTTTCTTCTTATTGAACTTCACGACGTAGTTTACATTGTCCTGACTTTCGATTTCCAGAAGCACTTGACTGACTCCGTTGTTTCCATCCCAAGCCATTGCTGTCCAAGGCCCTTTGAACTTTTCAAGACTGGAATCTCCTCCAAAAGTTCTCTTTTTCGGAGCGACCACCGCTGAAGAAAGAACCGCAGAGGCGGGAAGAGAATTTCCGCTTTCCCCGCCAAGATCCGATTTCGAAGTCACCGAATACAAAAAGAGGGTTTCCTTTGCGGGAACATCCGCTACGTAAGAATTCTTGTCTCCCGCTGAAGCCAGGAAAGTCCAAGAAGATTCTCCCCGCTTCTTGCGAAAAACATAATATTCGGAAGCTTCTTTAACCTTGTCCCAGGTGAGCGAAATTTTCGCGTTTTTAGAATCCAAAACTCCCTTTACGTTTTCGGGAGGAGAAAGTTTCACACCCCTCTGTTTGTTGGGATCCGTGAAACCATAAGCAAAGCTGGAAAAAGGACCGTTTTTTCCTTCTGGATTCACAGCCGTCACCGAGTAGTACGCGTAACGTGCGGGAAGATTCTCGTCTACAAATTCTTCCGAGCCGGTTTCGGAGATTTTTTCCCAAGCGCCTCCTCCGATCCATCCGGATTTCACATAACGGAAAACGAGATATTTCGAAGCCCCGGATACTTTTTTCCATCTGAGTTCGATCTTACTCTGATACGCGCCTCTAGTCGCCACCAATCCCAGAGGTTTGGCGGGAGGGGTTTTCGGTTGTGCAGTAAATCCGCTTGCGGCATCCGAAGGTTCTCCGGTCTTTCCGTTCATTTTTGCGGAAACGACATAGAATTCGACGGCCCCTTTTCGAGCCGCGGATGTATCGGTATAACTATTCAATTTAGAATTGCCGATCGGGTTGTATCTCTTTTGTGTTTTGTTGTATTTGAATACTTGATATTCCGCGGAAGCGTCGGCCGGTTCCCAAGCCAATTCCACCTTATTGTCGTATTGGCCTTGTGTCGCCTTGAGACCTAAAACTTTCGGAGGAGGTTTGAGTTCTTCCGTTTTCGCAAAACCGATCACTTCTCCGGGAGAAAGATCGGAAGCCGATGTATCCGTAAGCGTAAGAATTCTATATTTGTATGCGAGATTCGGTTGAACGCCGTCGTCGTTAAAACTGTTCGTGGAAGAAAGACCGATCTTAGAAAAACCGGAATCTCCCGGAGCCTTTCTATGAACCTCGTAACCGACCGCACCGGGAACGACTTCCCAGTTGATCGTGACCTTATCGATAAAACTTCCTTGCGAAGCCGTAATCGAAGACGGTGGAATCGGACTGTTATCGCTCGTCACCGCAGCGGGATCCGGAGTGTTGGAATCCGGTTTGCCCTGATCCGTAGCAACTTCCACTTGATCCACCATGACAAAAGCTCCTTGGCAAATTTTTGTAAACCAGCGATAGTCGATATATCCGTATCCTTGATCACCCCAATCCTTTCCCCAAGAATTGATAAACTTTACCGCGTTTTTAGAATCGTCATAACCGACAAGGGCGATCGCGTGACCGCCGTAGGTTTTACCCAGTCCTTCTTTATAAACCGTATTCCCCTTGAGGTTAAAGAAATTCTCATATACTAATATACCTGCGACAACAGGTTTTCCTTCGGCGAGTTGGGCTTTGACTTCGGAAAGATCCGTTGTTTTCACCCTTAAATATTCCTTGGCTTTAAATCGCGAAGCGGCGGCAATCGCGGCTTGGGAAGGACGAGCTCTGTAATCCGCCGGATTGTAAGGCATTTGATCCCAAGGAGCAGCGCCCATTTCCACCATTACGCGCATCGCGTCGGAGATCAAAGAACCGTTGTCCCTTCCGCCGTTGATCTGATTGTAGATAAACGCCGGAGAAAAAACCTTACTTAAGTTCGGACTTCCGTCCTGAGTCCGAAGAGACCAATCCTTGGAACCCTTTCTTTCGATGTATTCCTGAAAACTTTTTGTCGCGTAAGCAGTGGACCAGGCGACACAACTTCCTTGCTCTCCTTGATTGCCCACGGGCGGCATAGAATCCGAAAGATCCACTCTGGAGGAAAGCCCTCGGTGCGAGATCCCGTAAGGATTGGTTTCCTTTAAGGAAGAAAGAAGTTCGGAAGACTCTTGTTTCATTCCCAGAGATCTTGTGGAAGGTTGGGAAAAAACCGAAATCTGAACGTATAAAAAAAGAAAAGAGATTACTATAGAATATCTTGAAATTCTCATATACTTGACTTAGTTTCCTTTTTGAGATTGGATGACTTCTTTGATCTGATCTTCGGTTTCTCTCGCGTATTCCTTAAAGGCGAACGGATGAGGTTCGTAAAGTGCGATCAGTTTGGATTCGTTTCCTTTACTGTCCTTTACCGTTTTTTGAATTAAAAATAGAATGTAGTCTCCTTCCGGCGGAGAGGCTTTCAACCACTTACCCAACAATTCCGGAAAAATCATAAAACCGATTTCAAACTTAGTAGGTAGTTTTTCACCGCCTTTCCACGGTTTTAGAATTTCGACGGTCGCGGTCACGGACACCGAGGTCTCGGAGATTTTTTTCTCGCGAACATTCGTAATCCGTGTGAGCGCGATATAATCCGA
The DNA here is from genome assembly GCF_016919175.1 of Leptospira ainlahdjerensis. GTDB lineage: Bacteria > Spirochaetota > Leptospiria > Leptospirales > Leptospiraceae > Leptospira > Leptospira ainlahdjerensis. Next base: position 78,454 of record NZ_JAFFPU010000012.1, read on the forward strand.
ATTTCTAATCTGATTATCGAGAGTCGGAGGAGTGGGAAGCGGTAGAATCGGTAAGGTTAAAAAAAGAAAAGCGATAAAAGCAGATCCTTTGAATTTCATCTTTGTCTCCATCTGTGTCGTGTTACAGTCAAGGGTGCAGTTTAGGTCTTGGAATCGGATCCGCAAGAATTTTTTAATTTTTAAAAAGGGCGGCCTCTTGTCCCAGATCGCCGGAAACTTCTTCGCAGGTTTTTGCGATTTCCGAAGATTCTATCGCCAATTTATGAATGAACTGAGTCGCCCCGACGATCGAAACTGAAGAATGTTTTACTTCTTGAATGACGCCGGATTGTTCTCTGATGACCGCTTCCAGTTCCCCCGAATTTCGAATCACACGATCGAAAATACCGCTCAACTTTTCTCTGACCTTTGTCTGATCTTTTAAGGTTTCAAAAAAAGATTCGGTGACTTTCATAATTTCAGTCACGTCTTCGATCACTTTTGAAACTGTTTGGGTTCCTTGTTGAACGATTTCCGTATTCTTATCCATCGCCTCGTTTCCGCTAAGAATCAGATGATGAATCTCCTTGATCGTTTTTGCAGTTTGATCCGCGAGTTTTGAAATTTCATCCGCGACAACTGCAAAACCTCTTCCTTGTTCCCCGGCGCGCGCGGCTTCTATGGAAGCGTTGAGGGAAAGAAGATTCACCTTTTCCGCGATATCGTTGATCACTCTGAGCCTCTGAGACATTTCCTGATAACTCGCAGAAACTTTTCGAATCGAGTCGTCCATCTTCTGCAGAGATTCTTCGCTTTGTCTTGTGTGTTGACCGGCCTTGTCCAAGATGAGTTTGCTATTTACGATTTCGTTTTCCAAAATCTGAAATTTTTCCTCAAAGGTCCCGTATAAGGAAGCAAATTCCTTGTGGGATTCCGATTGAAGTTCCGCGGCTTTCGACACTTTTTCCAAGTTTTCCAGAGCGTCGTCCATCGCCGCGTCGATCACTCCGATGTTGGAAATTTGTTCGTCCGAATTGTGAACCACGCTGAGAGCGCTGTCGGCCATAGAAGCCATATTCTCCCTTAAAAAATCGACCTTGGATTGAACCGATTTTTGAATGACGAGATTTGCAGAATGGAATTCCTCCCTCTTAAAATAGGTTTCCCAATATTCCAAATACTCGTTTTTGAGAAGAATTGAATAATAGATAAGAATACCGGCCTCAAAGATTACAAAAATTGCATGTACAAAAACTACCTCTAACCCGGCTCCGGTGCTGAAAACGACAATCGGTGTTTCGTTCCACTTGAGTCCGAATTCTTGACAATAGTTTAGAATTCCGTGATGAACCGCGATATAGCCGGCCGCCGGAACCACCGCTCTCCAGTCCTTATAGATGAGAAGAAAGGCGAGGGCACCGAATATATGGAAGTGCATCTCGATTCTTCCGAACTCGGATTGGATGAAAATTCCGGAATACAACATCAACAATAAAGAATTCAGGATTCGACTAAAAAGAGTCCCTCGAAAAGAAATATAGTTGAAGGTGCCCGCAACCCCAAGAACCAGGGAGGAATACAAAGCGAACTCCCAAGTTCCATAGCCGATGGAAAACAAAACCGCGGCGGGAATATGAGCCAAAAGCAAAATCCAAATAAAACGGTCCGCGGCTTTCATCTCCGCGTTGAGTTTCTCCTGAGCGCGTTGTATCGGAGAAACCCCGAATTGAGTCCATCCCTCCGCGAGAGAGGAGTTTTCTACATTTTGCATTTTAGTTTTCGACATACTTTACAAACCTCTAATGAATCTTAGCTTCTAAGTTTCGAAACGATTCTTCTGAAATCACGCTCAAGTCAGGATATACGATCCGAATTCTTCCGTTGTCATCCGTTATAAAAAGCGGATTCCGATGTAGAATCTCGTCGTCGGTGCCCTTACTTACGGCTACCTGAAATAAACCGGCGATCCTTTCGGCTTCCTGTCGGTCTTCGGGCAAAAGAAGAATCGGTTGTCTTTTCCAACGAGAAAGATACTTTCTCATCCAGGATTGTTTTTCCCGATCCTCTTTCGGAGAAAGACTGATCAGTACGAAACCCCAAGACTTAAATTCTTCCTTTGAAAAAAAGGTTTCCAGTTTTGAAAGCCCCGTCCTGCAAACCGACTTACATTCTCCGTAAGCAAAGTAAATAAGATATTTCCTGATTTGTAAATCCGAATCGGAGATAAAAAAGCCCTCGGCGTTCCGAATTTTAAATTTTGGGAGTTCTCGATCGACTTTCAAACCGGAATCCGGATGTTTTAGATCTCCGATCACGAACGGATTGGCCGCGAACACAAAATAGAAACAGACAAGGATGATCGAAACGGAAATAAATTTGGAAATTATAGAACGATAATTCAAACTATAATTTTTTGACGAAAAGAAACGGAAAAAGACGGAACAATTTTAGGAATTCAGTCTTCCAGATTGAACGAAATCGGAACTCTGTGCGACATTCTCGTGGGTCGGCCTTGAACATAGCCGGGACTCCAACGAGCCATTTTTACGATTTTGATCGCGGCCTCGTCAAATCCGAATCCGGCTTTCCCAGAAGCGACCTTCGCTCCTTGCAGATTTCCTTGTTCGTCGATCTGAACGATTACGACAACTTGTTTGGAAACGATTCCCGCAGACTTTGCCTGAGCTGGAAAAAAATCCCTTAGATCAAAGTCGATGATCGGAGTCGGTGTTTTGTCTCCGTTATAGGAGAATAAATATCCGTCCTTATCGGTTCCGTTTCCGGAAAGCGCGTTCGGATTGAGATCCTCGTCGATGGGATCGTCAGCATTTTGATTCGAACCTTCCACCCATTCCTGTTTTTCAACCGGGGCGGGCGAGGACGTACCTCCGATGAGCTCGGGAGGAATTTCTTCCAAGTCGACCTCTACGTCCTGCGCTTCCAAATCCTCCGATGAAATTTCGGATTCCGGAATGTAGGTCGCGATAAAATAGGCGCCGATCGTGACCGTATGCAAAACAAAAGACGCAATCAGACAAAATTTGAATAGACCAAACTTGAGAATCTTCTGTTTGATTTCGGGAACGCTTACCATTCTTATTACCTATTTCGCCTAACGTTTAACCGAAAGAGCGATTTTTGTGACACCCGCTTTGCGAATCACTCCCATTGTCTCGGCGATCTTTCCATAAGGCAAAGAAGAATCCGCAGAAAGGGTCAGACGCATATTCGGTCTTATCTTGGAATCTCGTTCCAACTGAGACTTCAATCTTTCGATCGTCGTATCGGCTCCTTCCAAAAGAATCTTTCCGTCTTTGGTCAAAGCGACTTGGACGGATTGTGCCACGTTCGGATCCGCGGCGGCAACTTTCGGAAGATTGATATTGATGGATTCCTTTTTTAAAAAGTTCGCCGTTACCATAAAGATAACTAAAAGTACCAAGATCACGTCCACCATCGGGGTGATATTGATATTGCCTATTTCGTCTCCGTCGCCGGATGGAGTAGTTCCTGCCATGTCCGATCTCCTTTAAACTACTTCTTGCGAGACAGGCTTGCTAAAAACTCTCTGGAAAGAATTTCTAAATTTGCCTGAATGACTTTCAGCTTACGAGTAAAATAGTTATTGGCCATTACGACCGGAATCGCAACGCCCAAACCGGCGGCTGTCGCCAAGAGCGCGGTGGAGATACTTCTCATCACAAACTCCGCTCCGGTACTTCCTAACGTTCCCAAACCGTAAAAGGCTTTGATCACTCCGAGAACCGTTCCCAGAAGACCGATAAAGGGAGCGTTGTTTCCCAAGGTATTGAGGATGGAAAGATGGTTTTCCAGTTCGACTCTTTCTCCGATGATTCTTCCTTCCTGAAGTTCGGAAAGACTCTCATGTCCTCCGTTGAAGTTTTCGACGGAGAATTGAGAAAATTTAGCGTAGATGTTTCCGGGATTTTCAGCTGCGAGGGACTTTACCGAATCCAGGTTTCCGTTTCTAATTTCAGAAGTAAGAACGGGTAGGATGGCTTCCGTATTTTTTAGATTCTTACGAAAGATGAGAATTCTTTCCGTTCCAACTGCGAGGGCGACGATACTGGCAATCAGCATAATAATAAAAATGAAAGTTTCGCCGTATTCAACTAAAAACATGGTCATGATGTAGATCCTCTAATATCTTTATTTTTTAAATCTGGCGACGAAGTCACTCAGTTTTCAATCGTTTATAAATCCTTATTCGCCCGAAATGCTTACGCAGGTTTTTGTACACGCAAACGTTCCGGTGGAAAGCCCCGTTATCTGAGACAGACCGCTTTGATTACAGGTTCCCGAAGAATTTCGACTCGTCCAATAAGATCTGTTGCAATCCATAAGACAAGCCTTCGCACGATCCGTAAATTTTACGAAGGTAGCGGAGTTCACCAGCGAAGTGCAATAATTCTGATACGTCCCGAGCGTCGCACTTCCGCTAAACAATGTCACGATCCCGACTTCCGAAAGCGGAGTGGGGAGATCGGGGGCTTGATCCAAACAAGACTTTGCGGCTTGTAAGGAAGCCACACAAGACTGGATCGGATCCGTGGGAGGCAACAAAAGATATTGAAGAATCACCCTCTTTTCGTTGTCCCGATTAAAACTGTCGTCGTCGTTCGGTAAGTTGTTACAGTTCAAAACCCAATTCAAAACGAAAAGAATTACGATCGAATTTCCGATCCATTCTTTCCAATGCGATAGTAGATTCTTCTTGTTCATCAGAACTTCACCTCGATCCCCAGGTTGAAAAACGGTATCACCATTCCTCCCGGTAAAGTCAGGGTCCCGAACGTCTGGTTCGGTCTCGGATTTGTGGCGGAATAAGGACGCGTAACGTCGAAACTCTCGCCGGAAACGTTCTGCCTCATGTAGACGTTGATGACTTCGAAGAAGGTATTCACGTAACCCCACTCGTAGTTTAAGAATCTATCAAAACGAATATCCAATCGATGATAATCCGAAAGACGTTTTGTGTTAGTGTGATCCGCGAGATACGGGTTGTTTGCGGATTGGGGAACCCAAATGACTTGTCCGTTCGCAGGATTTGAAAAAGCCCCGCCGTCGTCCCCGATGATCGGAGTGATCGGAGTGGAGGTAAGATAAGACCATCTCGCACCAAACTGCCATTCCTGACTGAATCTCCAACCGAAAACGACGTTCATAATATGAGTTCGATCGTAGTCAAACAAAGTCTCTTTCGAGTTGTGATAAGACTGAGCGAGAAGCCTTTGCTCCGGCCCGGTTGCGACGGGAGCCATCAAACCGTCCGGTTTGTATAAATTCGGATTTCTGAATGTTTGGGACCAGGTGTAAGAGATCCAGCCGAACCAATCTCTGGTTCCGGGCGCCGCCGTTTTACGAAGTACGAATTCGTAACCGTGGGAACGACCGCTTCCGTTATTGGAATAATTCAGAGGTTTGTTGAGAATGTAGGGCTGGGTGACTTTTCCGTACTGATCGGGATTTGTTCCGATGAATTCAGTGATATAAGGATCGGAAACGATCAAGCTGGAGAATTCCTGTTTAAAAACTTCTCCTTTGATCTGCCAATCGGAAGTGATCTGTTGATCGATTCCTCCCCCGTATTTCACGGCTTTCTGAAATTTTAGATGAGGGTTTCCGCTCTGTTCGGAAAATTGAGTGCTCAGAGGAAAGTTATAGTGTTCTCCTCCGCCTCCGAAGACCGTAGTTCCCTTGCCGAGTCCCTCAAACTTATAGGAAATCTGCGCTCTTGGACCCAAAGCCCCATTCTTAATATAAGGAATATAATCGTATCTCGCACCGGGTTCGATGAGCAAACCGCCGAACTTAATTTTCAAAGTTGTATAAGCGTTGTAGTATTTGCTGCGTACACGATTCGTATCGGGAACCGTTCTAAAATCCGGACTCGCCGTATCGTAAGGGTTCGGGTCCGGATTGTTCGGATCGGATTGTTGAATCGTAGTTCCTGAGGTTTTGTAATTGAGAAAACGAACCTCGGAACCGAACTCGAGAGAAAGGTGTTTGTTAGGATCCCAATATGCGTCTTGCCGAATCCCGTTATAGGCTCCGCTTGCTCTTTGTTTTGCCTTGATCGAACCCAATGCTACGTTAAAATCCGTAAACGGATCATAGCTGATCAATGTGATACGGTTGGAGAATTTTTCGGAGGCTCTCCAGGTATAACGAAACGCCTGAGTTCTATAACCTTGACCTGCGGAAAGATTTCCTCCTGCAAACGCGGCTAACTGATCTTTGGTGGGATCGTTCTGAGGTTTCGCGGGAGGATTCAAAGCGAAGTCGTCTTTTGCGGTTAAAGAATAGAATGAAATCTGGTGTTGATCGTTGAAGTTATAGACCATCTTCACTTGAGAATCCGTATAACGGGGCAAACGAACTCCGTCCGGAAGAAGACTCCCTCCCGAAAGATTGCCTAACGTTTCAAACGTCTTATCGATGTAACCGACTTTAACCGCGCCGAGGACGTAACCTTTCCCGCCGGCGAATGTGGTCTGGTAATTGGCGGAAGCGGCCCAGAGAGAAGTCAAAAAATTTCCGGAAGTTTTCTGAACCTTATCGGGAGACTCGATTTCGATCACCCCGCCAAGCGCGTTGTTAAAATTCGAAGGAAGAACCCCGGTATAAACGTCCATCGACTTGATCAGGTTTCCGTTAATTGTAGCGGTCAAACCGTCGAAGTGAAACGGATAAAGAATCGGAAGATCGTCATACAAATAAAGGTTCGTATTCGGGTCGGCTCCTCGGAAAACATAGTTACTCGCGCCCCCGCCGAACGCAGAAACGGGAACGACTCCGGGAATGGTTTCGATTGAACGAAGAGGCTCCCCAAAAGTTCCGGGCATCCGTTTGATTTCTTCAAAACGAAGTTTGGTCCGGGACATGAGTTGTTTTTCTCTTTCACCCGTAACGTTGATTCCACCTTTACTGCTTACGCCGCTTACGGAAGCGGGATCGGTGTAAATCAAAACGGTATCCGAAGATTCTCCAACTTCCTGGCGAATCTCCTGCATTCCTGTATCTCTCAGAATCCGAAAGGTATAATTCCCGGAAGCAGGAACCACTCCTTCAAAATAACCTTCAGCGTCCGTCTGGTAGAATTTTTTAGTTTCCGAAATCCGAACGCTTACGTTCGCTTCTCCGGAATTTTTACCGCGAGAATAAATACGAGCACGAAAGGTAACTTCCGCAAAAAGTTCCCCGGCGGGAAAAGCAAGAAGAATGACTAATAAGTTTCGAATGAGTTTCATCATCTGCCTTTCTATAATTTAGTTTTTACGAAAGTTTCCTGGAAGTTGAGATACCAAGGAATATCGTCCAGAGGTTTATCAACGTAGAGTAAAACACAAGCAAAGGGATACGAAACAAAAGGGCATTCCGATCTTGTGATCGCAATCGTACAAAGATCCAGATTCTTCTGTTGAACGTCGTCGAAAACGAGCGGAAAGGGAGCCGGAATCGGAGTGCCGCATTTATTCGCCAAATAATTCGCAGCCGCATAGATCTGACTCTGCGAATCGTTGGGAGGAACGACCTCGGGCCGAACACAGTTTTGCGAAAACAAAACGATCCCCACAATCCAAACAAAGTAGAATGTTTTGAATTTCAGTTTTTTATTATATTCAAACATACTAATTCTTTTTACCGCCGACGGAAATCCCGCCCGATTCCTGAGTTGTATTCGGACCTTTTTTGCCTCCGACCGAGATCCCGCCCGATTCTTGCCCGGAATTCGAAGACGACTTTTTACTACCCACAGAAATCCCTCCGGAAGAAGGGGAATCCGATTCCGATCCTGCCGAGGAAGGATTTTTCGCGGCTTCCGCGTCTTTCTTTTGCTGTTCGAGTTTCAGTTTTTCGGCTTCCTCTCGGTTGCCGATGACATTCCCTTTTACTTTCAAAACGGAAACGGTTCCTAAAGGAAACATAACGTGCGTTTCATGCCAAACTTTGATGTTTACGATACTTCTTCCGCCGGGAACTTTTTGAACCGCCTGGCTCAACGCATAATCTATGCTGATCGGATTGGTGATTGGAATCATACCGAACACAAAAAACGTGGAGGATTCTCCGATGGATTCTTCCAAAACGTCGTAGCCGGAAGTTCGGATGATCGTCGCCGAATCATACATTTCCGGAGAACGAACACGACCTCCGGGAGAAAAAAGGGTCGCTCCCATACAATTTGCAAGAGCGGCAAGAAGAAGAGTGGAAAAGATTCCGTTTCCGAAAAAACGAAAGAGCTTTTTATTTAGTTCTCTTTTTACCGGATTGATCATTGAGTTGATCCTCGAATTTGATCGCTTCTGCGTTGATATGGAGTCTGTTTACGGTAATAAAAAGAAGAATATACTTGTCCGTCCAATAACGAATGTTGATCAGCGCGTCGGCTTCTTTTTCAGCTAACATAGAATTGACGAGTTTGTCTATCGGAGGCTCCGATAGTGGAATTCCTACAATCGCCATATCGAAGGTGTTCCAACTTTTGTGGCCTTCCACCGGACCGATCACCTTGTATTTGCGATCCGCTACGGGAATATTACTGGTCGCCAGTCCCGCCGAGGAAGTGGCGCAATTTGTAAGAATGAATGAGCAAAGAATAAAAACGAAAATCTGAAACGATCTCATGATACCTGCCTGCAACCGGGGTAAAATCAGTATCCCTGAAAGAGCGATTTTTATATAAAATCTTCCAATCGGATAAGTGTATCTACCAGATAGTATCTGGTAGATACAGACGCAAGAATAAATTCTCAACTGAAAATTACGAACCGATTTCTTTTAATTATTGTAATCTTCATTTTTAGAAAAGAATGACAAGCTCATAGAAAAAAAGTTTCGTTTCCGGAAAAAATAACCTCCGAAAAAAGAAAAATCAAATTGAATTCAGAGGTTTTTTTGGGAACAAATTCGGAACTTGTTCGGTCCGGTGAGGATCACTTATGATTTCTTTTTCTATATTCTTGGATCAATTTTTCAGCGGCTTGAAAAGAACTGATTTTGTGTTGGCTTACCTTTTCTTCCATATCCTGATAGAGATCCTTCATCCGGGAATAGAAATCACCCATCAGATGTTCGGAGACGGTTTCTTCCAGCCAATATTTCGCCTGATCGGTTCTGCGAATTTCAAAGTACCCGTTGGACTTTAGAGTTTTCTCATATTCTAATATTTGAGTCCAGATCTCCGAGATTCCTTCCTTGGTCACGGCGGAACAGGAAAGCACCTTCGGGGTCCAACCGTTCTCATTGGAAGGAAAAAAATGAATCGCGGATTGTGTTTCGACACGGGTAAGCTCGGCTCTTGCCTTATTGTCTCCGTCGGCCTTTGTTACTGCAAAAAGATCCGCCATTTCCATAATACCTCTTTTGATCCCTTGGAGTTCGTCGCCCGCACCCGCAATCATAAGAAGCAAAAACAAATCCACCATAGAATGTACCGCCGTTTCGGATTGTCCAACTCCGACGGTTTCCACAAAGATCGTATCAAAGCCTGCGGCTTCGCAGAGATAGATCGTCTCCCGGGTTTTTCTTGCGACTCCGCCCAGAGAATCTCCGGAGGGAGAAGGCCGAATGAATGCAGAGTCGTTTCTTGATAAATCGAACATCCTCGTTTTGTCTCCGAGAATACTTCCTCCGGAAATCTGGCTCGAAGGATCGATCGTAAGAACTGCGAGTTTTTTTCCCTGAGAGATCACGTGCATCCCGAAGGCTTCGATGAAGGTGCTCTTTCCGACTCCGGGAATTCCTGTGATTCCGATTCGAACCGAATTTCCGGAATGCGGAAGACAAGCGTCGATGATTTTTTCTGCGAGTTCTTTGTGAGCGGGGAGTGAACTTTCGACGAGAGTAATCGCACGGGCAAGTATCATCTTGTTTCCGGAAAGAATTCCTTTTACAAATTCTTCCGCAGAAGGAAGGGCCTTTCTGCGGATTCCGGTGGATCGGACTCCGCCGGAAGAAACTCCCGATGATTCTAACCCGCTCAAAAAAGATTCTTCCTAAACGTTTACTTTAGAAGATTCTAAATCTTTAATGAGAAGTTCTAAAATATCCGCGGCCGCTTTGGAGATTTTGGTTCCCGGTCCGAAGATTCCAGTCACTCCCGCTTTGTAAAGAGTATCGTAATCCTGTTGCGGAATCACTCCGCCGGCGATGACCATGATGTCTTCTCTTCCGAGTTTTTTCAATTCTCCGATGACTTGTGGTACGAGAGTTTTGTGACCCGCCGCCAAACTCGAAACTCCTAAAATGTGCACGTCGTTTTCTACGGCTTGTTTCGCCGCTTCCGCCGGTGTTTGGAAGAGAGGCCCTATATCGACGTCGAATCCCATATCCGCAAAACTCGTGGAGATGACTTTCGCACCTCGATCGTGTCCGTCCTGACCCATCTTCGCGACCATGATTCTAGGACGTCTTCCTTCGAGGGTCGCGAACTTGTCCGAAAGTTCTTTGGCTCTTTTGAAATCCGGATCGTCTTCGATTTCGGAAGAATAAACTCCCGAGATAGAACGGATCGTTGCTTGGTATCTTCCGAATACTTTTTCCATAGCGTAGGAGATTTCTCCGAGGGTCGCACGTTTGCGCGCGGCGTCCACCGCCAATGCGAGAAGATTTCCTTCTCCACCGCCGGCGCATTTTGTGATCGCGTCGAGAGCAGCGGTCACGTCGGCTCCGTTTCGATTCTTCTTTAACTCCGCGAGTCTGCGGAGCTGAGATTCTCTCACGGCAGTATTATCAATATCTAATATGTCTAAGGGTTTTTCTTCGACGGCTCTATAACGATTGACTCCGACGATCACGTCTCTTCCGGAGTCGATTTTTGCTTGTTTGCGTGCGGCGGCCTCTTCGATTCTCATCTTAGGAATTCCGGTTTCGATTGCCTTCGCGATTCCGCCTAACTTTTCGACTTCTTCGATGAGTTCCCAAGCGCGGTGTGCAAGAGAATGAGTGAGAGATTCTACGTAGTAGGAACCTCCCCAAGGATCGACGACGCGGTGAATGTTCGTTTCTTCCTGCAAAAAGATCTGCGTGTTTCTGGCGATTCTCGCGGAGAAGTCGGTCGGAAGCGCGATCGCTTCGTCGAGCGCGTTCGTGTGAAGAGACTGCGTATGTCCGAGCGCGGCCGCCAAGGCTTCGATACAAGTCCTTGCGACGTTGTTGAACGGATCTTGTTCGGTCAAACTCCAACCGGATGTCTGACAGTGAGTTCTGAGCGCCAGAGATTTTTGGTTTTTTGGATTGAATTGTTTTACGAGTTTCGCCCAGAGAAGACGACCGGCTCTCATCTTTGCGATTTCCATAAAGTGATTCATCCCAATCGCCCAAAAAAAGGAAAGACGAGGCGCGAATGTATCCACGTCCATTCCCGCTTTGATTCCGGTTCGAAGATATTCGAGTCCGTCTGCAAGAGTGTAGGCGAGTTCGATATCGGCGGTCGCTCCGGCTTCCTGCATGTGATAACCCGAAATTGAAATCGAGTTGAACTTGGGCATAAAATCGGAAGTGTATTTAAAAATATCGGCGATGATCTTCATCGAAGGAAGAGGCGGATAGATATACGTATTCCGAACCATGAACTCTTTTAGAATGTCGTTCTGAATCGTTCCGGAAAGTTTATCCGCGCTCACACCTTGTTCTTCCGCGGCTACAATATAAAACGCTAATATAGGAATCACGGCTCCGTTCATCGTCATCGAAACCGACATCTGATCCAGAGGAATTTGATCAAAGAGAATCTTCATGTCTAAGATCGAATCGATCGCGACCCCGGCCTTGCCGACGTCGCCTACCACACGTTCGTGATCGGAATCGTATCCTCTGTGAGTCGCCAAGTCGAATGCGACCGAAAGACCTTTTTGTCCGGCCGCTAAGTTTCTACGATAGAATGCGTTGGATTCTTCCGCGGTGGAAAATCCAGCGTATTGACGGATCGTCCAAGGTTGTTGGACATACATCGTGGAATAGGGCCCGCGTAAGTAGGGAGGAATTCCAGCTCCATAGTCGAGGTGTTCCATCCCGGCGAGATCTTCCGCAGTATAAACCGGTTTTACGGGAATCTTTTCGGGAGTGTTCCAGATCTTCGGATCGATGGAACCTAAACCTAACTCGTCAAGAGCCGCCTTTTCCCAGTCGGATTTGGAAACGGCTTTGTTTCCCTGTGGCACATAACGTTTTGGATCAAAACTCGGACGTTTCATTGGATGCCCAGCCTTTTCTGAATGGTTTTCAGAGTTTCTAAATGTTGGGATTTTACGTGGATAAACAATTCGATTCCTTTGGATTTGATAGAATCGATTTGTTCCACCGGATTCCCGGCTACGATTCCTAAAAGATTTGAGTTCTGTTTTTTGAGAACGGAGAAGACAGAATCCACAAGTCCGGAAACCTCTTCGTCACTGGTGCAAAAGACGACGACGTCCGCGTTGTGTTCCTTTAAACCTTGCAAGGCTTCTTCCGGTGTCGCATAACTTCCCGGATCGATCACCTTGTAACCGGCGCAGGCGAGAAAGTTTTGGGAGAAGATGGCTCTTGCCTTTTTCATCTTCAAATCTCCCATCGGAAGCAAAAGTACCGTCGGAGTTTTTCCGTTTTTCTTTGCAAAACCTTCGGTCTTGATACGAATCTCTTCGATTCCGGCTCCGGCTCTGAATTCGGGAATCACTTCGCAGGTAAGTTCTCCCGGGACCGATTCGATCGTTCCCGAAAGTCCGTGAACGTTGAGTTCACTCACTAAAATTCTATCTTCTCCATTCGGATACTGATTGGTTCCGAGAAGAATTTCTTTTCGGATCGCGAGATTGTCTTCTTTCTTCTTTCTGGATTCGGAGATTTTCTTTTGGACGATTCCTTTTTTTACGGCTTCTAAGAATCCGCCGGCGGATTCGATCTCGCAGAAAATTTCCCAAGCTTTTTTTGTGATCGAATCGGTGAGGGATTCGAGATAATACGAACCCGCGGAAGGATCTACCACTTTGTCCACGTGTGATTCGTGTTTCATGAGGAGCTGGATGTTTCTCGCGATTCTCAGAGAAAAAGAATCAGAAGTTTTTAATATACTATCGTAAGGAGAAACGTTGATCACTTCGCAGCCTCCGATCGCGGCGGACATCGCTTCCGTCGTCGCACGAAGCATGTTCACGTTTGGATCGTAGGCGCTGTAGTTGTAGCGACAAGTGTGGGCGGATAAAAACGCGTGCAGAGACGATTCTTCTTTGGGTTCGAATTCTTTGAGAATCTCCGCCCACAAAATTCTCGCGGCGCGAAACTTTGCGATCTCCAAAAAGTAATCGGGACCGATGGAGAATTCGAAAATGATCTGAGACGCGATCGTATCCACTGACATTCCCGCTTCTCGAAGTTGTTGTACATACTCCGCACCAGCGGATAACGTGAAAGCCAATTCTTCGGAGATCGTGGAACCCGCGTCTCGAAAGCTGGAAGAATCAACGCTGAGTCCTCGAAAATGCGGCCAAGAAGAAGCGAACGATTCTAAGATTTCCTTGAGCGCAGAAATCGAATGTTTTCCCGATCTTCCGTGTTTGAGAAGAATCCGAAACGGATCATAGCCGAGTCCGCCTACAAGAACCTTTCCTTTCGGAAGCCAAGAGAAAATTTCAGGAGATCTTTCTTCCGCGATAAAATGAAGCGTCACTTGATCGAAAGGAAGTCCGTCGATCAGAGCTTCCAAATCCTTGGAAGAATGGACCGGGATTCCTCTTTGCGGAGAAGTTTTGTTTTCGATGACAAATCCGATTGCAGTCACGCCGTTTTTCGCGGCGTCTTTTGCAAGACGATTCGCTTCCGCGACGGATGAAGAATCAAAGTCCTGACGGATGCTCCAGTCTTGAACGAGCTTTCTTGTGGACCTCGCGAAAGGAAACGTCCCCGGAAGATTGGATGTCAGCCATTGTTTGTCTGCGATATCTTCCTTTGTATAAACGGGTTGGATCTTAAATCCTTCCGTCGTTTCCCAAACCAGTTTTTTCTCAAAGTCCGCGCCCTTGAGATCTTTTTGGATGACCGCCATCCACGCTTCCCGAGTGACCGGGGGGAAGTCGGTAAATAATTTCTCGTTTGCCATTTTGAATGTTTCTCTTTTTTGAAAAGGCCCTACAAAGTTCTCTTTCTAGGGAACCTTGCAAAACCCTGGTGTAAAGTCAAAAACCCATTCTCAATTTCCATTTTTGGTTTTGAGATAGTGGGGAACGGATGCCAGAATCGAAAGTGTAAGAGTTCCTACGATCACTCCTAAGGACACAAGGATCGGGATATGAACCTCGTATCCGAAAACGTAAGGTGAAAAAAGAGGAAGAAGAAGTTTTAATCCTACGAAAGCGAGCAAGACACTCACTCCTTTTTTGAGAAAGACAAAAAGTTCCATCACACCCGAAAGCATAAAGTAGAGGGAACGAAGTCCGAGGATCGCAAAGATATTCGAAGTATAAACGATAAACGCGTCGGTCGTGATCGAAAAGATCGCCGGGATCGAATCCAAGGCGAACATGATATCGCTGAATTCAACGACGAGCAACGTGATGAAGGTGGAAGTAAAAAGATAGTTTCCGTGTTCCTTGACTACGAACTTTTCCGGGTGATGCGCGTGCGTCATCGGAAGAAACTTCTTCGCAAACTTGATGATCGGAGAAGATTCCGGATGAAAGTCTTCCTCTTCTTCCTTATGAACATACATCTTGACCGCAGTATAGAGAAGAAGAATTCCGAAAAGATATAAGATCCAACTGAAAACGGAAATGAGTTCCGCGCCGACAAAGATCATAAAGGCTCGAAAGATCAAAGCTCCGATGATTCCCCATTTGAGAATCAAAGGTTGATACTGAGGAGTGATCCGGAACTTCTGAAAGACCATGATAAAGACAAAAAGATTGTCCACGGAAAGAGAATATTCCAAAAGATAACCGGTGATAAATTCAAGGGCTTTTGTTTTTCCCGCTTCCGGATCGTTCGGACCGTGATCCATAACGAGAATCAAAACGCTAAACGAAATCGCGAGACTGAACCAGAAAAGAGACCAATAAACGGATTCTCTGAGAGGAATTTTGTGGGCTCGTTTGTTGAGAACAAAAAGATCGAGGTAGATGAGAAGTCCCAAAACCACGGTAAAAATTCCAATTAACGTCAATTCTCCGGAGTTTACTTGGTTCATTTATCCCTCTTGTTTTTCCCGATTCTGGATGACAGAATCCAGGCTCTGTACAAAATTACAATCCCAATTCCCAAGAAGAAGGTTCAGATGATTTTACTGTTATTCTCCGTCGCGTCGATCGCACACTTACTCGCAATCTATTTTGCACCGGGGGAGATCGCCCTCAAGTTAGGAACCAAGGTGGTTCCTATTTTGATTTTAATCTTTTTTTCCGTCTTCGAAGGAAACTGGAAAGACCGTTCCGGAAAATACATCTTCATCGGTTTGATCTTCTCTCTCTTTGGAGATACGTTCTTGGCGCTTCCGGGAAATTATTTCGTCTTCGGACTCGGCTCTTTTCTTGTCGCACAGATTTTATATTCGATAGGATTTTCGGTGGGGAATCCGGTGCATATAGTACGACTGATTCCGTACGCAATTTTCGGAATTTCATTCTACACTTGGATTCTTCCGGGAATGGGAGCTTCTTTGTTTGTTCCCGTCGCCGTTTATGTAAGCGCGATCTGCGTAATGGGTTGGAGGGCTTCTTCCAGAGAATGTCCAAAACCAGAATACTGGAAATCTTTCTTCGGGTCTTTGATCTTCATCGGCTCGGACAGCTTGATTGCGATGGGAAAATTTCTATCGCTTCCGATTCCTTGGATCGGAGTTTGGATCATGATCACTTACTACGCGGCTCAATTTCTGATCTATGAATCCGTGGAAGAAAATTAAATAATTATTGATTCAGTCTGTAACTTAACTAAGATAGCAAAGAAATCGGGAGAATCTTTATTATGAATATGAAACCCTTAAAAGAAACTACATTTTTAGAAGCTGTCGCCGCCGCGATTCAACACGAAAAGGATTACTTCGAGTTTTATATGAGCACTTACGAAAAGCTTCCTCCCGGAAATACCAAAGAGCTTTTTGAAAGACTCGCCGAAGAAGTCGACGATCATATCAAATTCATTACGGAATTGTACGAACAAGCCGAAGGTTCCGAACTTCCGAACTTAAAACAACTCACAGCGATTCATAAGTTTCACGATTCCACTCTTCAAAGAATGATGAACAAGGTGGAGAGAACGATCTCGGGACCGGGAAGTAAGGACGCGCACGAAGCGCTCGAACTCGCGATCCGGGAAGCGGAGAACAGCGTTTCTTTTTACGACAAACTCGCGAACAAGTTCGAAGACGTGAACATCAAATCTCTCTTCACAAAACTAAAAGATTACAATAGCAACTACCAATCTCTTCTGGAAACGGAATTGAACGGATTGGATCAATCCGGCTCCGGACAACAAGGAACCTTTTTCTGGGACGAACAAGCGGAGGAAGTAGCAAAGGCGGAAGCAAAACCGGCAAAGAGCGCGGCCGCTCCGAAAAAACCGAAGGCTCCTGTGGCAAAACTACCGGCTCCGACTCCAACCGCAAAAAAAGCGGCGGCGCCTGCTCCTAAAAAATCCGCGAGCAAACCGGTTGCGAAAAAGGCTGCACCTAAGAAGAAAGCCGCTGCGAAAAAGGCAACGCCAAAACCTAAAAAAGCAGTAAAGAAATCCGTTCCAAAAAAAGCGGCTTCCAAGAAAAAGATAGCGCCGAAAAAGAAAACTTCCGCGAAGGCAAAGAAAAAAAGGTAAACGATAAGAATGCAATCCGCCGCGATTACAGATTGGAAGGAAATCCAAGATCTTTATCCTGTGAATCAGGAGATGATCTGGCTGAACAATTGCGGAACCACTCCTTGCAATTCAGAGACGATCGATACGGTCCGGGAATATTTGGAAGGTTACGCCAAAAAAGGCGTCTTGACCGAAGTTCGCAAATATGGAAACGTAAAACATTCGATTCGAAAGATCATTGCCGGGTTGATCAACTGCGATCCGGAAGAACTCTGCATCATACACAACACCAACGAAGGAATGAACTTTCTTTCCCTCGGGTTTCGTCTCAAATCCGGAGATGAAATTCTTCTCTTAGAAAACGAATACCCGAGCAATATCTATCCTTGGGAACACTGGAAAGAAAAAGGTGTAAAGATAGGAACCATTCCGATGGCAACCACACCGGATCAATTTCTGGACAATCTCAAGGCCGCGGTTTCTCCGCAAACAAAGATCGTTTCTCTTTCCGCAGTTCATTGGTGCACGGGAATGCCGTTTCCATTGGAAGAAATCGGAAACTTCTTGGATTCGAAAGGAATCGATTTTGTTCTCGACGGAGCGCAAGGAGTAGGTTTGGTTCCGATCGACGTTAGAAAGATGAAGTTGAAATACATCGCCTTTCCCGCTTGGAAGTGGCTACTCGGTCCTTTAGGACTTGGGATGTTGTACATCCAACAAGATAAGATCGACACGCTTGCCTTTCCGTTTAAGGGCACCGGTTCCGTCGTCAACGACGAGGTTTATTTGCCTTATCGCGCGGAACTCAAACCGGGAGCGGACCGTTATGAAATCTCGAGCGGGAACTTTCTGGATTGGGTTTACTTCCAATCCACGCTCGAAATGCTTCAGAAAATCGGATTTCATTCCGTGATGGAAAGAATCTACGAACTCGCGGATTATCTTTCGGAAGGAATGAAAGGAATCGGATTCCAGATGGAACTCGATCATTTTCCGGATTACAGAACCGGAATCGTGGTCGGCAACAAGGAAGGAATTTCGATGGAAGATCTTGTTTCGTATCTCAAGAAGAATGGAGTGATGTGCGCCCTTCGTCTCGGGAAGGTTCGTTTTTCCCCCCATATTTACAACCGAAAGGATCAATTGGATCGAGTGGTGGAATTGCTCGGTAATTTTGCCCCTTAGAAAGAAGAAAGTTTTTCGAACCCGAAAATGTGGGAACTCATACTCAAAATGGGATGAGGAAGAACGATTCAAAACGGAGACGAATCAACGGAAATCCGTGGGAACTCCTCGGTTTGTTTCGAGATTTCGAAAGGAATTCCTTTTTCGAAGTTTTGAACAAACCCGAAAGGAAAAGACAGAGGATAACTCCGGATTTTCCTGAGAAAAAGGTAGAAGGAAACCGGTTCCCCAAAGAACCACAAAAAGCCGTTTTGAATGGAAGCCTCTTAGAAAACATGTAGGGAGCTCTTACAAAAATATCCTTTTCCCGTTCTTGCAGCGGATTCTTAGATAAAAAAAGAACTCTTTTACTTTTTTCATTTCAATTCGAAAGAGAAAACGGAATTCTTAGGAAGATACAATTTCCATTGGCGACAAACAAATTTCAAAAAATCAGTGAGATCGGAACCTTATTGTTTCCGGTCTGGGTATTGACCGGTTCGATTCTTTCCTTCTTTTATCCGGAGTGGTTTACCTGGTTCACAGGACCTTGGATCACCTATGGACTCGGCGCGACGATGCTCGGAATGGGGATCACACTTTTACCACAAGACTTCAAAGACGTTTTCAAAACGCCGATTCCGGTTCTTGCCGGAGTGATCTTACAATACACCGTGATGCCCCTTTCCGGTTGGGGAATCGGAATTCTTCTCGATCTACCTAGCCCGCTCGCGACCGGGCTCATTGTCGTTTCCTGTTGTCCAGGAGGTGTTGCGTCTAACGTGATCACTTATCTCGCCAAAGGAGATCTGGCGCTTTCGGTTTCGATGACCGCGTCTTCCACGATTCTTTCCGTCTTTATGACTCCCATGCTTACCTTGCTCTTGATCGGGCAGGGGGTAAAAGCATCCGCGGGAGGGCTTTTTTTCGATACGTTTCAAGTGGTGATTCTTCCCGTGGCGCTGGGAGTAATCCTGAATTCTTATCTCCCGAAGATTTCCAATAAAATTCAGATCGTTTCACCGCTTTTTGCCGTGTTTCTGATCACGATGATCGTTTCTTCGATTCTCGGCTCGGGAAGGGAAAAAATTCTTCAATCGGCGGGGTTTTTGATCCTGGGAGTTGTGGGTTTACACGTTTCCGGATTTTTCTTCGGTTATTTGTTTTCCCGGATTCTTATCAAAAATCGAAAATCCGCAAGAACCATCTCCATCGAAGTCGGAATGCAAAACTCCGGACTTGGAGTTGTTCTTTCCAGAAATAATTTTTCCGATCCATTAGTCGCCATTCCAGCGGCAATTTCAAGCCTCGTCCATTCCCTGATCGGAAGCCTTTTAGCGGCTTTCTGGAGAAGATCGGATCCTGACGGAAAGAAATAATTCAAAGAATCCGCTGCTTTACCGATTTCAACTCAGTTCGCTTAACAAAACCAATTCCTAAACGACGGGGACAGGCTCTGTCCATCCTTATAAATTCGAAAACATTACAAATGTAATAGACTGGAATTATAATCTATGACAGCTGGGAGTGGAAAACGGGAGCTCAGAACGGTTATAATGAGATAGAAAGGAAATCAAAGTTGTATGGTTAGAGTGAGCCAAATCGCGGTCTTAATACTGCTTGCGGGTTTTAGCACGGAAGCGAGCGAGCTCGAAATAAAGAAGCAGTACGGCGGAATCGAGGAGAAAGCCGCGCCGCGGATCCTGACAAAGAATTTTTTTTCCACCAAAGATCTCATTCTCCGAATCGTACAAACCAGTTCGAACCACAACTTGCGATCCGAAAGAAGAAACTGTGTTTTCTGTCATTCCGGATCGGAGAAAATTTAGCAATCGCATCCTAGCAAAATGGATCGATAGTTTTCCAAAGAGGCAAACGATTTCTTCGAGTCTTGTTAAAAATCGGCTCGTATTCTTTTCTTCGAATTCACGCATCCTTCGATTTTATTTCCGCTTTGAAAGAAAGATGGTCAACCTCTGTAGCTGATCCTTTGAGGTGGATTTGGATTCCGGCAAAACTTTGGCGTAAATGTTCTTCAAGTGATTTCTCAAAGTACCGTTGGAAACGTTCAAAATCAATTGGATGAAAGTCCGACTGTGTCCGGCCTCTACGAGTTCGCAGATTCGAATCTCCTGTTTCGAAAGCCCGTAACCTTCCAGATTCGAACTCGGAACCGAGAGGATTTCTTCAGTGTTGTAAGAATGGAAAAAAAGAAAGGCCATAAACGAACACGCGCTCAACGAAGAAATTCCTGCGACGTAAATCTCCCGAAACGGAACGAATTTAAGAACGGTCCAGAAGAACATACCGATCGTCACTCCGATCGCAATCGAAATGAGAATGTTCGCGC
This sequence comes from Leptospira ainlahdjerensis, assembly GCF_016919175.1. Taxonomy (GTDB): domain Bacteria; phylum Spirochaetota; class Leptospiria; order Leptospirales; family Leptospiraceae; genus Leptospira; species Leptospira ainlahdjerensis. The sequence goes on from NZ_JAFFPU010000012.1 coordinate 98,732, forward strand.
CGATTCGAAGCAGACTTGCTCTTCCTGCATTGTATCGATTCAAATAAACCGAAAGAACCACCGAAAGTGTTGCGTCGACGACGGGGTGTAGGGGAGGAAAATCCATTCCATACAAAGGTAGAAAATTCGTAAAAAGAGCGGACCACCAAAAAAGAAACACACCCACGAAAAACCGTTTTTCGAAAAATACGTTCCATTGAACTGGCTTTAAAAAAAAGTAAATACACACGCACATCGAAAGAACGTGAATACCGATTCCGATCGCTCCGCCGGCTGGAGAAACGAGAGGAGCCAAACCGAATGGAAAGGATTGAAAACCCGCGATAAAAACCCGAGGGAAAGAAGCACAAAGAAAATCCAAAACGAGAGCGATCGCAAAAACGAAAATCGTAAACCGATTTAAAATTCTTCTCCCCGTACAAAAACTCGCCATCCCAACGAGCACTGGGGAAAGGATAAAAAAAGAATGACACTGAAAAATCCACCAAGCCAGTCCGAGTTCTTCCGTGGAAGCGGTACACATCGCCGCAGTAGTCGCATTTTGAATCCCGATCGCGAGATAAAAAACCGTCATCAGCTTATGGAAGCGATGATCCCGACGAATATTTTCAATCAAACAGCTCGCATTCGCAAGAGCCGCCATGATCGGTACTATGAAAAAAATTTCCAAAATAAGTCCATTTTGAGAATGTTGGCAAACGAGATCGAAGAAAATACCACTCTGATTCTAAGATTGAATTTACAACAAATTTCTCGTCCTTTTTCGAGAATTTAATCTATTCCTCCTTGATTTTTAAGCCCTCTCACTTTTTCTAGCAGAATACAACCTCCAGTACGACATTTTCAGGACTCAAGAACCAACTTTTGAACCGAATGGAACTGAAAATCAGGAATTTTCCGTCTTACTATGAGGAATTTATTGAAATCGAGACAGTAGCGCCATGAGAGAAATTATCAAGCTCGTTTGTCAGGAACCAGGTTGTTCAAAGGGAAAGAGTACTTATCTCCTTACTAAGAACAAAAAGGCTAAAACCGAAAAACTGGTAACTAAAAAATTCTGCAAATTTTGCAGAAAACACACCGAATACAAGGAAACCAAGGTCTAAGATTTCCAGGAAATAGGTATGACTGCAAAAAAACCAGCACCCGCGTACGACAAAAAAGCTCTTCAGGAAATCAAAGAGCTTCTCCTAGAGAAAAAAAATACTCTCTTGGAAAAGTACGCCCACTGGGAAGATAACAGTAAACCTTCCGGTCTCAAAGAAATGGGGGATATCGCCGATATCGCTTCCGAGATCAACGAAGAAACTCTGAGTTCGGTTCTTTCCGAGGCCGAAATCGAAACAATCCGTGAAATCGATGTCGCTTTGGACAAGATCGAAGACGGAACCTACGGGGTCTGCGAAGGAACCGGAAAAAAAATTCCAATCGCGCGCCTCAAAGCAATTCCTTGGACTCGTTATACCGTTGAATTTGCAGAAACTCTTTCCAGAGGAAAGGGCGGCTTTATGCGGAAAAGCAACGCGGGAAGCCTCACTGGCGCCTATAAAATTCCTACCGACATGGATTCGATGGACGACTGATTCGTTCTTCTTTCCTTCCTTTTTTATACACCTTCTTTCCTAAACCTTATCTTTTTATAAAAGAAAGAATTCACCCTTGGAAGTGCCGGACAGGCGCTTTAGGAATTCTTCGCTTATCAATTTCTTTCTAAGAATCGGAAAGCTTTTTCAAAAACGTTTTTTAGATTGAAATCTGATTCTTTTTACAAAATCCTCTTTATTCGTGCCCGGATTACTCAACAAACTCAAGCCTCTACGGACTCCAACCTTTTTCGGACTCATCCTTTGTTCCATTCTCTCTTACATTCTTTTTCGAAGTTTTCTTTTTGTTCGAGAAACGGAAGGATCCGGGATCGTCGCGATCGGTCTGATCCAATTTTTGTTCGGACTCATTCCCAATCTCTATCACCGCAAACCCGGAAGAATGTTCACAATGGCGGGGGCTCTGATTCTACCGGGACTTCTCTACGAGAAACACGTTGTTTTTGGTTCCCTCAGCGGTCTGTTCGCGGGTGCGGTTTTAGGAATCTTTTTGAGACAGTATATTTCCACATTTCATTCTCAGACCGTAAACGAAGAGGACCCAATATTCCGTTTTTTTTATATCAATCGTCCCTATAAATCCTCTCTTCCGTTTTATCAAAATCCGAAAACCGGAATTCTCGCGTTGATTGCGATCCTTCTTTTGGAACGTTTTTTTGTCTATTTCAACGCTCCACCTTTTAAGGGTTTTGGAATCTTAGATACGGTATTCCTTCCGGGTATAAGTTCCAGATACGCGTTCGGATTGAGTCTCGATTTTTTCGGATCCTGGATGCTCGCAATTCTCTATTTTTTAGCGGAAGAATCCTCCTCCCACGAAAGCGATTCTCCCGTTAAGTATTGGAGACAGGGCCTTTTCGCCGGAGTATTTTTGAATATTCTAATGTTCTTAATTCAAGGGCTGACACGACGCTCGGCGATTCCTTTTACTCCGATGATCGAAGATTCTTATCTTTTTTCGGGACTTTTAGGCGACGCCGGTTCTCTCGACTGGTTTTTTCCACTTTTGATTTCTTACTTCTTTTACTATATCCATTCCAGAAGTTGGAGAACTCCCACAACCGTCGTTCTCAGTCTGGGTCTCGTTCTTCCTTTTGTCCTCTTAGGAAAACATTTTAGCGCCGGTGCGTGGGTCTTACTTTTTAGTTCCTTACTCTACGCATACTCGATAAACTATTTTCCAAAGATCCGCAACAAATGGTGGAGATGGTCCTACATTCCTGCCTGCGTCGTTCTTTGGATCGGATGGATCGTTTTTCTCGTCTGGATCGGTTCCTTCCCTTGGTCTTACGAACCTTGGCAAGAATTTCATCTGGCTTGGAGCAAAGGTTATCGCGGAGCCGCCGGCAATCTCGGCCGTTTTTTAGATCTTTTTTGGGGTGAAGGTTGGATCCAAACAAGAGCCGCGTGGAACTGGGTGAAACCTTCTCTCTGGTTTGGAAACGGAATCGGAAGTTTTGCTCTCAACTGGATCGATTCCAGATCGGTGAGTGTAGTTCCTCCGGGAGGGATCCGGGAATTCTCTCTTTCCTCTTTTGTCTTTTTGTTTCACGACGGGGGAATCCTTTTCTCACTCGTCTTTTTGATTTGGATCGGCCTGGAAATCGCCTATCGAGATCACTGGAAAGTCCTGATTCTTCTTCTGCCGATCGTATTCTTCTTTATGCCTTGGACCGGAAGTTCCGGCGCCGCCTCCTTCGTCTGTCTTTGGTTGATTACTTCTTCTGCGCCTTTGAGCCGACAATTGCATCGAGGATTTGGAGGAGGATTCAATTTATTCGCTCTGATATTGGGTTCTATCTTTTTATTCTATTCCTTGATTCAGATCGCTCCGAATTTGAGAGGTCCCGAGTTCCGTTATGCGGAATTAAAGACGTATCAGTTGATGGCGAAAAAACAAAATCAAAATCAGAACGGAATTCGATTTCATGAATTTTCTTCCGGAGCGACTTGGGTTTTGGCGGGAAAGGCTCCGATCAATTTGCGTGCGTTTGTTCCCGTCTCTCAACAAATTTCAAAAGAAGATAAGGCTTATGTTCGTTGGTCTTTCTTGGGACCGGATTGGATCGAGATCCAATCCAAAACATTACCCTTAAATCTCAACCCGAGCGCGGTGGGTCTCAATGTTCCCGAACGAGCCAAGTATTTGAAAGCGGAAATTCTTTCAGGATCCGTTTTTGAATCTCAAATAGAAACCTTCGGAATTTTTGCGGAAGATTTTGACGGGCTAAATCGGGTGCGTTGATCCACGTCTTTGGTGTCCGATTTGATCTTTTAGATTGTGAAGTTGTTGTTTGGCTCTTACAAACAATCTCCAGAGGAGAAGTTTCCAAGGCGGACTTACAAAGATAAATACGGCCCCCGATTCGAACTCGGGATCGTCTTCTCTCACGTTTAGCCAGACGGGAATCGCTAAGATATTCTGAAATTCTTTTCCAGCGATGTAAAAAGTCACATAAACACGATCTCCGATCCGCAAAGATTTATCCACGGGGGAATAAAATCCCTTTTTGGAAAGGGAATAAGCCAAAGAATGATATTCTCTTTCCTCCTGCACGATCGAAACCGCAATAAACAAAGGAATCCTCAAAATTCTTTCCCGAAAAAAACGCGGATTGAGAATTCCTCTGGATAAGATCAAAATACAAAGCCAAATCGGATAAACCAGAAAAAGCCCGATAAATTCTGAAATCCGAATCCCACCCAAAAGGACGGGAATTCTTTCAGGGAACATTAAATAAATAGAATATAATATCGCCGGTATCGAAAAAAGAACCGAAGAAACCGCAATTTTTACCTTGGAAAGATTTCTAAAAAAAGGAATCTGAATTTTTTTCTGTTCCAAACTCTGGCTCGCTCGCAACCAGGAATCGTATCTGGTGAATTTGGAAACCACTTTGTAATCGTCCTTAAAAAGACCAATCGATTGTAAAACTTCTATAGGAAGAATGTTCTGTGAAATCGTTAATAAATATTCCAAGATAAAAAATCCGGACGCGAGAATCAAAGGTAAAAGAAGAATCGAGTCTCCGTCTATCAGCAAAACGTAATTGAAGGTTCCGTGCAAAAGGAAACAACCGACAAGGCTATAGAAAAGTCCTAAAAAATTAAAGGAAGACGGCCGGGATTGATAGTATTCCAAAACGGCATAGCCGTAGATTCCGCCCGTAAACGTATGAATCGGAAGCGAAGTCACCGCGCGGAGAAACAAGGGCCAAAAATCCAGGATGGGAGAATAGAGTAGGTTCTCCAGAAGACCGAATGTTACGCCTAATGTGATTCCGAAATAGATTCCGTCGGAAGTATTGTAGACCTTTTTCAATCCCTTAAAATACCAGAGGATTACTACAAGTTTTGGAATCTCTTCCAAAAGGGAACTTCCGAGAAAGGCCCTTTCAAAATAAGAGGTTTCATTCAAATGTTCTTGAGCTAGGACCTCGGGAAAAATAGCGAGCCCTACGGTAAAAACTCCGGAGAAAATGGCTGAAAGATCAAAGCTGATTCGTTCGGGGTGATAATAGGTATTTCGGTAAAAAAACCAGTAAAACCCGGTCGCAAAAATTGCGGTTCCGAATTTGAGAAGGGTGAGGGGGAGTTCTTCGAATCCTAAGAAGAGGAACATATTCCCTTTGATTATCGGAATATGCCCTCTCTGTAGTTGATGTTTACGCTCTAGAAAGAGTTCTTCTTTTCAAAAGAAAGGCGGAAATAGCGCCGGCCGCCATCAGAAAAATTGCGACAAGAAGTCCATTCTCCTTTACCCCCAAAAGAAGGAATCCAAGTAACCCGGAATCGTCCTCGGGAACCGGAAATACCTTGGCTTGGTTCGTGATATGTTTATACCAATCCTTGTAGGAAGTTCCGTTCGAAGCGACCCAGAGATTGAATTCCTTATATCCGCTCTGAGAATCATTGCGGATATCCAAGCCTTCGTACGGATATTTCCAAGTGCCGGGAACCAAAATCGCCCAAGGAAAACGATTGGAATCGAGAAACTGATCCGATCCGTTTGAATTCTTATAAAGCCCTGAAAAGTGGATTTCCTTTCCGGTATTGATTACCTTGATAAAAATATCGTAAGGATAATTTCCAAGGGCGCTTTTTTTAACGGGAGAATCAAAGACAACTTCGATCGTCGCAATATGACCCGGTTTGAAAACACCACCTGGATTTACGTTCGGATTGGAAACGGTCTTGTTCGATTCTTCATGGATTTGAATTCCCTGATTCAGATCCGAAGCGCTAACTTTAACCGTATTGAGTGAGGTTACTTCTTTCCCGTCTTCACGAATCACTTTTCTTGAAAAGGAAGCTCCTACCGAGACAGGAAGTTTGAGATGAAAGGTATGTCTGTAACCGGCACCTCTGGCGACGTGTTGATAGGTTCCTCTCAAACGAATTACATCCCCGGCCGCGTTGAGGTCTTCCTCGTTGTGAATGTGAAGAACGTAGTCGTTTAAGTCCGCGTCCCCTGCGCTCGGATAAAGGTCTTCATAAGCAACCGTGCTCACACCTTCGGAAGGAATCCGAATGAGAGAAGCGCGAGTCGGATCTTGCGGGTAAGAATCGAGAGTATCGGGAATCCCGTCTGCGTCCGTATCCGTAGGAGCTGCGACGACAGGCAACAAAATCTCATACTTGATTTCGCGATTGATCCCGATGACGTTGATAAGATTGATGAGATTGGAAATCGATTCACCGCCTGCCGTAATTTCCAGAGTGATTTGGCCTACGGAAGTTTCCACCGTGATCGTTCCTGAAACCTTTCCGGCGCTGTCGGAGATTCCTTGAAACAAAATGTTTCCGTTATTATCGGAAACGATTACGGTCGCTCCGGAAATCGGATGCGATTGTTTATCAATGACAAGCAGATTGAGAGGAATCGTTTGAACCGTATTGTAATTGAAAACGGGAGTTCCTACTTGATCGTCCACGGTAATGACGCCCGTGATCGGAGATGGATTGTTCCCCGGGTTAGAATCAGTCCCCGTTGTAGGAGTGGTACTTCCTACATTGGAAGGATCGGGAGAGCTCGAAGAACCACCGGAGGAAGAATTTCCGTTGGAAGCGGAAGCAGAGTCAGACTCGGAACTTTCCGTGTTCGTCGATGAGACCGAATTCGAAGAGGTAGTGGTATTGCCGGAAGAAGCCGTCGGAACGACTGCGTTGCCGTCCGAGGCGGAAACAATCACGACCGAACCTCCGTTCGAAGCGGTGGCAATCTCCGCACTTGCTCCGGATGCAGCATTCGCAGCCGGCGTATTGGAGTTTAATAGAAACAACAAAGGCCAGAGCGCGCCTTTCTTCTTATGACTGCAGTCCACTAACATGCTCGAAACAAGTAGCAGAAGAATTAGTTTTTTCATGATCTCTAACATCCCGTTTTTATTTAATTAAATCATAGGACGAAGCCCTAGATAGAAAATACTACAGGGAATAGATATTTTATAAAATTCTTAGATTGGAAAGAACTTTTAGCCGTCTTTTACTGTTCTTTAAAATAAAACGGTCTGACGAAAAAAGACACATTGAACGAAAAAACTGTCTCATTTCCTAAAGAGAATCGAGAATTCTCCGAAAAGAAAGGCGTGTAATTAGTAGTTTAGAAATTTTGAATATTTTACAAGCGCCGTGTTTTAGAATTCGGCATCAACTCGTAAAAACTTTCGATTGAAATGAGAAACATTCCTTCTGGAAAAAGGATTCAAAACGAAAATAGATTTTTCTATTCTTAAGAAGCCTTCTTGCCTACGTGTAAAACGGCGTTTCCAAAAACGAAGTTTTGAAATCTTACGTCACGAAATCCATTCTCTTCCAGGATCGATTTGAGTTTTTCCTGGCTCGGGTAAGAGAGAGAAGAGACTGGAAGATAATCGAACATTTCATTCTTACCACCCCAGAGAATATAACCGAGAATCGGAACGATTCTAAAAAAATAAAAATCCGCAGCCCAGCGGATGAGAGGGTTTTTTACCTTTCCGACATCCAGATTCAGAAATAGACCTCCGGGTTTGAGAATTCGATGAATCTCTTGAACGGCTTTTGTAAGGTTGTCCACATTACGAAGACCAAAGCCGATGGAAACCGCGTCGAACTGAGAATTTTTAAAATTCTTCAATTGAGTCGCGTCTCCTACTTGAAAATCGACGCGGCCTCTTTCTCCTTCTTTCCTCAGACGAGTTTTTGCGATCTCGAGCATGTTCTCGGAAAAGTCCACACAAGTCACGTGATCGACCGAAGGAGAATGTTCCAAACGAACGGAAATATCCCCGGTTCCACAACAAAGATCCATGACCTTGAGATGAGAGCCGAGATTCTTCTCGACTTCTTTTACCAGACGATTTTTCCAAACACGATGGAGTAAAAAACTGTTCCAGTCGTTGAACCGATCGTATTTTTCCGCGATCCGGTTAAAGTTCTCACGGACAAAACCTGCTTTCCTTTCGGTCTCTGGCATCTTAAATTCTGACATAGGGCTAATGAAATGATTTTTGAATCTTTCAGCTTGGCAAGAAGAGTTTTCCTCCTTTCCAAACCTTTCAAGATTAGAATGACAAACAAAGCCGAAATGACAATCTGCTCCTAAGTTTGGGGGTTTTTTCGCGTGGACGTTTTGTTTGCAAAAGGAGGATGGGTCACCGTCCTCATCTTGATTGTGAGCTTTATCAATCTCGGGCTTTTTTTAAGAGTCTGGTCTTATCTTCCGATTCTCAAAAGAAGAATTTTATTTCGTCTTCAAGACGAAGCCCAAAATGGAAATCAAAATCATTCTTATTCTTATCTCCGATCGATTTTGGAAGATTCGGAAGAGTTTTTTACAGGAGAATTTTTTGTTCCCGAGGCAATGACCGCTTGGATTCGAAACCTCGCGGGAATCGCGACGATGCTCGGACTTCTCGGAACCGTCATCGGAATTTCAGTCGCGTTTGAGGAAATGAAAAACGCCGGAACCGTAAGCCTTGAAATTTTTTCGGAAGGAATTCGTCTCGCCCTCAACACCACCATCCAAGGACTTTGTGTCGCAATCCCTTCCATCTTGGGTTTTCAATATCTGAAAACACTTTTACACAAAACCGAAATCGAAATCAAACATACGATTCAAAACGGAACGGAAGAGCGTTTCGAATGAGAAGCGGAGCGTACAAAAGAAAAACGCTTCTCGAAGGGGATGATTCTCCGCTCGACATGACGAGTATGTTGGACGTCGTCTTTATTCTTCTCATCTTTGCGATGGTTGCAATGAGTTTTCAAAAGGAAGTTCACACCCTTCCGGTTCGACTTCCGAAATCGAACGCAGAGGCAGCCGGAGTCGGTTCCAAAAAAGAAATTTTTCTCTTGAAGGACGGAAACCTTCGATACGATGGAAAAGAATTTTCGGAAGAAGATTGGAAACAAATTGTTTCGAAAGGAGAATTCAAAGAAGTTGTTCTTTGGATCTACGGGGATCAGGAAGCCGACTACGGAAGATTCGTATTTGTCGCGAACAGTCTAAAAAACGCGGGTCTAAAAGAATTACACTTAGCCGTCAAAAAGGAATGATCAAGATTGAAGTTTCGGATTTTCTTTATGCCGATCCTTGTCTCTTTCCGTATTTTTTTGCAAGGTGGCGTTGAGCGCGTCTTCCAAAGAAATTCCCATCTGATTGGCGAGACAGATCAAAACAAAAAGAATATCTCCCATTTCTTTTGAAATTCCGTTCGGATCTTCTCCTTTTTTAAAGGACTGATCCCCGAATTTTCTCGCCATCAGTCTCGAGAGTTCTCCGACTTCCTCCATCAGAATCGCGAGATTTGTGAGTTCGGAAAAATAACGAACCCCGAAATTTCGGATCCATTCGTCCACTGTTGTCTGCGCTTCATTGAAAGAGAGTCCGTTTTGTTTCAACGTCTTTCATCCAAGTGATCGATTAGAATTTCAGTCGGTTCGGGGTAACATCCTCCGCTTAGATGATGAGGATCGATGAATTTCTGACATTTCACCTGTTCGCGGAATCCGTTCATATCCAGAGGAAACACATTCTTAAATTCTAATGTTTCTTTGCGAATTTTTTCCCAGGAAGGATAAAATTCGGCCGACTTTACGCGAGATTCCAAACCGGAATATAAAAGCGGAGACCAAAGAATCACTTTGATTCCGTTCTTTTCCGCGGTTTCCAAAAAATGAAAAAGAAATCGTTTTTGTACGTTCGAAATTTTGACGTAACGATAGACATCGTTGTAATATTTCGCGGCTTCTTCCTCGAGTTTTTCGGGGGGAGTGTTCGCCAACAATACGTTCGGGATTCCTCCGTTGAACTTATCGGATTCGTTCATCAAAAGATTTTTGATAGCGAGCATCATTTCTTTAGAACTCGGATCCTTGATTCTCTGCATCGCCTCCTTAAATCGAGGAGGAAAGACGGTAGTTCTAAAAACTCTCGATCTTAAAAACGTATCCCAGTCGTTCGTAGAAAACTCGTTCGCATAACGCAAAAAATACGCAAGATCGTAAGAATATCGCAGCGGATAACGATTGCAGAAATCGGTCATCGAATCCGGATAAAATTCTATGACCGCGTAGTCGGGTTTGATTCCGGCGGATAAAATCTTTTCGAGATTGTAGTTGTGATACGAGAACGGCGCGGAAGGAGCCGAAAAATTATAAACGATCAGATCCTTTCTTTTTTTGCGGATCGTCTCCAATGAGAATTCTCCCATGTGGGAAGTTCCAAAAAAGATCAGAGTTTTTTCATCCGGCTTTGCAGATTCTTTTTGTTTTACCAATGCGGCAAGAACTCGGTCTTTCATCTCGTAGAAATAATATTCAGCGCCTGCCTCTGTATAAGGTCTTATCCAATCCGAAGAAAGAAATCGATCCAAGGAAAATGCAAAGGAAAAAAACACGAGAGGAACCCATAATAGTTTACTGTGAAAAAAAGGAAGGATGACTTTGGGTTTTTGCTTACTCATGATTCTTCCTCAAAACTGAAAGTAGATAAAGTCCTGTCCTTTGCCCGCGTAATTGGAAAGGAGAAGAACCAAGATGATGAGAAAAACGGCGACGATCGTTTTTTTATACCGATAATAGAACCTCGGAGTTTTCTCGAAGTATTCGAGCGTGTGCAAAAGAAAACCTCCGATCAAAAACGGCGCCACCAGATCGGTTCTTAATACGTGTTTGGCGGGCTCGGCGATCCAAATCAAACCGTTGTTCAGAATATACCAAGTATCTCCGAGATTTTGAGATCGAAAAAAAATCGCTCCAATCACAAAGATCGAATAGATAAACGAGGCTCGGATCACAAACCAAACGATTCCCTTTTCGGGTAATTTAGGAATTCCTAATTTATCCATCAGACGATCTATCACCAAACAAACCCCATGCCAAAAACCCCAGATCACATAGGTCCAACTCGCTCCGTGCCAAAAGCCGCCTAACGTAAATGTGGCGATTAGGTTTAGATACACTCTCGGCTCGGAAGTCCTCGATCCACCCAGAGGAATGTAGATATAATCCCGAAGCCAGGTCGCAAGTGTGATATGCCAACGTCTCCAGAGATCCTGAATGTTCTGACTAAAAAAGGGAGCCCGAAAGTTTACGGGAATGTTAAACCCCATCAAAAAAGCGCAACCCCTCGCAATGTCCGTGTAACCGCTAAAGTCGCAATAAACCTGCCAAGTAAATCCTTGTACAGCCAAGAAGAGAGAATAGTTATCATACTCGGACGGATTTCGAAAAACGGGATCCACCAAGGAAGCGATGTTATCCGCGACTAGAATTTTTTTCGCGATCCCAAGTCCTAAAAGATAAAGCCCCGCATAGACAAAGGAAGGTTTGATTCTTACCTTATCCAAAATCGGAAAAAAATCCTGATGTCTCATGATCGGTCCCGCGACCAACTGAGGGAAAAATAGAATAAACAAAACGAATCGGAAGAATCCGGTGTCTTCTGCGATTTTTCCGCGATAGACGTCTACGACAAATGCGATGATTTGAAACGTATAAAAGCTGATCGCGAGAGGAAGAATGATCTGAAAACTGAAATTTTTCTGATCTAAAAATCCCCAGTGCGTCCAAGCATAAAAGTTTTCGGTAAAGAAGTAGAAATATTTAAAAACCGCGAGGTTAATCAGATCAAGAATTACGATCGCGCGCAAGACTCCGAGGCTCTTGTTTTTAAAAAGACTTCGAACCGCGAGATAATTTATATAAAGAATCGCTAATAAATGGAATAGAAAGGGAACACTCCAAGTCGCGTAGAATACGAGAGAGGCGATTACGATCACCCATTCCCTGTATTTCCTTCCGTTGTAAGCCCAATAACAAAGATAAACGACTAAAAAGAAAAGGAGGAAGAGTGTGGAAGTGAAGATCATTTCTTTTCCTTTACGAGAGTCTCTTTTAAATCTTTCGCGAACGCGTGACTCAACTTTTCCATTCCCAGCTGATTGAGATGGATTAGGTCGTAATAATAATCGCCGTTATCCGGTCCGTCCAAAAGTGTTTGATAATCGAGAAGAGAAACCGGTTTTGCGGGATTGATTCTTTGCAATTCTCGTTTCCAGACTTGATTTCTTTCTTCGAGTCTCCATTCTTGGATGAGTTGACTGTAAGGTGCGACGACTCCGATGATTTCGATTTCCTGCCCGTTTTCCTTTCCTATTCTTCGAATTTCATCGTGTAGAATCTTCAATCGATCGAAGTATTGTCTTGTGACGTCGTCTTCTACTGCATTGTTTAGAGGATTACTTGAGAGCACGCAGGTATCAAAGATTGCCTTTTTGTGAAATCGATCCGAACCTTCTGGGATCGGTTGTCCGTTCGCCGGATCCGTTTTTGCAACGCAGTCAGGTACGTCTTTGATCGGATACATGCTGATCTTTTCTTTGTAAGAATTCTCGTAGTCCCACGGATCGAGATTCTCCTTTCTAAAACGTTTTCCGATATCCTTGATTCGTTTGGAAGGACTCAGGATTAAATCCTGAATGTCCCTTCGATACGCGATCGATTTTAATGTGATGTAAGCAAGGTCGTCCGCTTTGACTTCGTAACCGAAATCGTAAATTCTTGGATACACTTGCAAACGATCAAACTCCGAGATCATCGCGAGCGTATGCAAGTTTAAGATTTTTTGACCGACCCAAGGAGTTGTGATTTCGAAAACGTGCACAACGGTTTTTACTTTTTTAAAGTGGGGAAGCGTTTTTAGCACGGCGAGATCTTGTACGATCAACTCCGTTCCCGGAATCGCGACGGATTGAATTTTTTTTCCGAGAGGTTCCAATTCTTTGTTAAGAATCGGAAGCGACAATCCTTGATAGGCCACCGAAGTTCCTACGATGAGAATGTCCGGATCGAATTCCTTTTGTTTATCGATTACGTGATTCGTAATTCTAGAAACGTTAGCGGCATAAGAATTTTTTTTCAGGAATGGTCGGTAACAACCAAACTGCATTCCCGTTTCTAAAAAAGTAAGGATCAAAACCGGAATCCAAAATTTGGAATCTTTCAAAAATGCAAGATATTCTTTCATAGCGGATATGGTTTCCTAAAACGCAAAGTAGAGAAAGCTCTGGCTTTCCGTGATTCCGAAAATCAAAAGCATGAATACGTTCGCGAGGAAGAATAGGATAAACTTCCAACGACTCTCGACGATCTTCTCTATATTATTTTTTGCAAAAAGATAAGAAGCCGCAAAACAAACAATCAGTAAAAGTCCGTAGGTATAATTGGTATAACCTTTTACGGAAGAGAATCCGCCAGGAACCCAGAACACAAGCGCCTTCATCATCGGGATCGCCTTTTCCATCGTCTCAGCACGAAACATGATAAATCCGAACGTTAGGCAAAACATCGTAAATACTCTCGCGGCGATATCGTAGATTCGACCACCTTTTTCATTTAAGAATGCGGCGACCTTGGTTCTACCATATTCTCGATTGACGAGGATCATAATTCCCTGCCACAAACCCCAGCCGATGTAGTGATACGCCGCGCCGTGCCAAACTCCCGCAAAGAACCAAGTGATAAAAATATTTCGATATGTTAAGAATACGGAACCTCTAGAACCGCCTAACGGGATAAAGATGTAATCCCGGATCCAAGTGGAAAAGGAGATATGCCAACGAGACCAGTGATCCGTTATATTTCTTGCGACCATCGGGAAGTTGAAGTTCGGATCAAACTTATAACCGAAGAGTCTCGCCACTCCGATCGCGATGTCGGTATAACCCGCGAAGTCGAAGTAGATCTGCCAACCGAATGCAAGTGCGCCCGTCCAGATCTCGATCGGATTGAGGGTCGCGTGATTCTTAAATGTAAAATCGACGACCTTGGCTAAATTGTCAGCAAATACGATCTTTCTCGTAAAACCGATCAGAATCTGACAGAACGCGATTTGAATGTCTTCCTTATTGACCGGAAGTGGCATATCCAAATCCCGAAAGAAAGTCTGCGCACGAACGATCGGTCCCGCAACGAGTTGCGGAAAGAAAGAAACGTACAACGCAAAATCGAGAAACGATTTTTTGGCTTCGATCTGACCGCGATAGACGTCGATTGTATAACTCATGGATTGAAACGTATAAAATGAAATCCCAACCGGAAGAATGATATCGTAGTAAGCAAATTTAAAACCCGCAATCGGAGTCAGGTCGTTTACAACTCCCAAAAGAAAATTCGTATATTTAAAGTAGGCGAGTAAACCGAGATTTGTGACAAGAGATAGGACCAGCCAAACCTTTCTCGCTTTCGAACCTTGAGGAGACCCGGAAATTTTTAAGGAAGCGAAATAATCAATAACGATCGAATAGAGCAAAAGAAGAATGAATTCTTTTCTCCAAGACATGTAAAAATAAAAACTCGCTCCTAAGAGAAAGATTCTTTGGATCTTACCCTTGAGCAGATGATTGAGAATGAGAACTACTGGGAAAAAAAATAAAAAGTGAAGGGAGTTAAAGAGCATGGTTCGTCTTGATTCAGTATTTTAAAAGACCTGAAGAGCAGTTTTTCAAAATAGAATTTCCTTACAACATCAATTTAAGGGTTTCCAACCTTTGATTTTACCATTCAAAAAGACCGGATTTTACAGACTCCGGAGGATAAACTTTTTCAGGAAGAATCGCTTCGAGTTTAAATTCGATTCCTTCGATATAACTCACCGATTTTTTTGAGGAACGAGGATAGGTTGAATACGAAAAATTCACAAGAAATAAAAGTAATACCCAAATGATAAGAAAGGAGTGAAAGACCGCACGACTCCCGAAAAGAAAAGACCGAAATTCCAAAGACTTCAAGGTAAGACCTGCGAGAAGAATCATACCGATGGAGGTTCCCACCCAGAACTCGAAAAAGTAACCTTCCCACCAAGTATAAAACAAAATCGAAGGAACGAGCCAGAAGGACAATAGAATCGTCTCGTTTCGAAAACGTTTCCAGACATTCTTAAGATTCAAAAGAAAAAGAAGAAGAATCGAAATCCAAAACGCAAGATTCAGATTGTAAGGAAGAATTTCCCGATTCTCCCATAAATTCAATCGCACCCTAAGTCCGCTCTTCACCCCTTCAAAGTTCAAAAACGCGTCTCCGATCCCGCGATAAAAATTCAGAACGTAGTTTTTAGATTCCGGAGAATTTCCCCACTTGTCCTTGGTCGCGTATAAGAAGAGCCAGTTTGCAAAGTTCTTCTCGCTGTCGAGAGGAGCTGAAAGATTTCTGTTGAGGACGATAAATCCCACGTAGAGATAGGAAAGTGTAAGAGCTCCTACAAGAGCAAAACAATACACAAACGCAAAGCGAAACTTCCAAGAAAGTTCGAATTCTTTTCCTTTCCAAGTTTTAGAAAGAAGAATGGAGATCGGAACAAGCGGTAAGAATAAAATATCCGACTGATGAAAGTAGACGCTCCAGAGTTGGATTCCGAACAAAACCAAAAGAGAAACGGGAGAATGTCCCTTTCTCGCAAAATATACGCAGGACAAATACAAAAGAGCCGTGAGACAGGAATGGATCAGAGGAGTATCGTTGTGTTGTGCATAAAACCAAAACCCCTGTGAGAAGTGAATCGCCAGACCCAAGATAATCGCGCCTAATGTGTCCGAGTAGATCTTTCGATACAACCAGACAAAACAAAACAAAAATACGAGCGCTGAAATCAAAATACGGAGTCGGAGTCCGAACATGACCGAATCCTTTCCCCAAAATTCTCTCCAGAGCTTGAGATAAAGATAACCGGTGCTTTCGAAACCGAGGTGATGCGGGTTGTAAAAAATTCTCCAAGTAAGATCCGAATTGATATTGTAGGCGTAGACGATCGCGTCCCAGTCGTAGTGCCGGGAAAGAAACCTCAGATCAAACAAAAACACGGAAAAGATAAAAAGAATCAGGAAGGAAAAAAAGATTCGATTTTGAAGAGCGTTTTTAGTTCCCGAGAAAAAATACATTCTACAATTCTAATATTGAAATAAAGAAGAAATCAAATTACGATTTTGACCGCGAAAAAAATACGGGGAAAGAATTCCTGACTGCGACGCGACACTTTCCGATCTCAAATCGGGGGTTACGATCCAAATTCTTTCCAAGCCCAGAAGTCTTCGCAAAACACCCGTTTTGTGAACGATCTGAACTCCGCTCTGTTTACGATTCCACTGAAACACATCCTTTCCAAAAAAACTTCTCGTTTCCACGGAAAGTAAATCTCCTTTGAGAGATACCCTGGTAAAACAGGTTCGATTGATAAATCGAACCCAGTCCAAAAAGAAGGCGAGGCCGATATAAGCGAATGTAAGATATCCTACACTTTGATACAAAAGAGGATTTTGCAGGATCGGAAGATTCAAAACTTTAGGAATTAAGAGAAAGTCCGTGAACTTCTGAAGATACAAAGCTGACAAACCGCCTAACAGATAACAACCGTAGAGAATGGCGCCGACGAGAAGGGTCGTCAAGATCGGAGGGATCGGATTGATTCTTAAATCGAGGGAAACTCCGAAGGAAGTATCGTTTGTGTTCAACGATTCCCAGCCGGAATAAATTCTTTTTTCGTTTTGTTTCATGCTTTTTGAGGATGTAATTCCTTTCTGTGTTTCCAAAGATCGATCAAACCATCTTCGATTTTTTTTGCGGTCTGATCCCAAGTCCATTCGGAAGCGTTCCAAACTTCCGGTCTTTCCAACTTTCTCTTTTTGAGTTCGGATAAAGCCAGAACCCAAGAATTTACGCTGAGAGGTTCCGCAAACAAGTCCACCTTTCGATCTAAAATTTCATGAAAGACGGGAATATCCGATGCGACGCAGAGTTTGCCTTCCCGAAGGGCTTCCAACAAAGGAAGACCAAAACCTTCATGAATCGAAGGGAACAAAAAGGAAACACAGTTTCGATACAACCAAGCGAGAACTTCGTCCGCCGGATTTTCTACGAAATAAATTCCTTCCGATTCCAAGGTTCCTTCTTTTAATAACTCGGTCAGACCTTCGGACTTCCATCCTAAACGACCCGCGATCACAAGAGGATACGGAAACGAAGGATCCTCTTTTTTGAGCCCGCGATATGCGGAAACAAGAGTTCCCAAATTCTTGCGAGGTTCCAGGGTTCCGATGGTAAATAAAAAATTTTCAGGAAGTTTACGAAGAGGCTCTCGAAGAATCGGAAACGAATCCACTCCCGGATAAACCACTTTTAATTTAGAATCTATCGCCGGTCTGAATTTAAGAATATCGTTCCTTGTGTTTTCGGAAAGACAAAACACAAGGTCCGCTTTTTTCAAAGTTCTGGGAGAAAGAATCCGGTGTTGCCAATAGTTCGCAGTCGTCATCGTTTCAGGAGCCGAACGAAAGTTGAGATCATGATAATTGACGGCGGTTAAAGCGCTTCCGCAAGAGAAGGGCAAAAGCTGAAGGGTTCCCCAAAAAAGATCGAGACGATCTTTTTTGATTCTTCTTGGAATCGTCCAATTCAACCAAGCCACACCGGGAAGTTTCCCCGTTAGAAAAAATCTCGAGTTTTGGTTTGAAAGAATATCATAAAATACTGTATGAATCGGTTTGTTGGAATAGAGATAGTATTCCAAAGGGGATTCGTTCGTTATCAACCTTCTCAAAACTTCGGCGAGATATCTTGAATTGCCGGTGATTCCGTAAGCGAGAGGACGTACGTCCACACCGACCCTAGGTTTGTATTTGAGTTCGTTCGTTCGAATCGTCATCTTTGTAAGAATTCTTTTTTTTTATTTTTCCGTTTGTAGTTCCGAATCCGGAATCAACAAAAGAAGGACATACTGAAAAATCGCAAAATAAAGAAGATAAGAAGCCATCATCAGCTTTTCTTCCGTTCCTCCCCCGATCACCGATCGATTGGAGAGAAGAATTCCGATCGATCCGATTAGAAAGAAAAAACTCACTTTATCATTTGCAAACAAGATCTTAACCGAAGCAAAACTTTTTTTCAGAAAAGAATCGGAAACGATTTTCCAAACGGGCAACACTTTCACTTCCACAAAAGACCAAAGTCGATTGAGAAGAATCGCGGAAGGATACAAAAGAAAAACAAAAGCGTGCACCCAAGAAATTCCGCTAAAGATGATCGAAAAGACGAACAAACAACCAAGAGTCAGTTCTTCCTTACGTTTTGCAAAAACTTTCCAAAAGAAAGGAATCACAAGACCCAAGGAAAGAATATAATAAATTCCTTTTACAGCTTTTTCGGGAAGTTCCGCAAGCGGATATCCGAGTTGGGATTGATTGAGAACGTCCGCGTAATTGAGAAAATATTTTGCGAGAGTCGCGTTCAAACTCTGATTATTCTTCCAAGCGCGAAAGAGAGGAGACTTGAGATAATTGTCTAAGATCAACTGTTTCCAAGTCAAGGTCATCTCGATCGTAAAACCCGGAGCATAAATACAAGGAAGAAGAATCCAGAAAACTGAAAATACAAACGTATAAAAAACGGCCCAATAACGTCTTTGCATCAAAAAGAAAAGAACAAAGGCTCCCGGAGTCAACTTGATCACGATCGCAAGTCCGAGCAACAAACCGGACAACCAATCCTTCTTTGTATGTACGGAAGCCAAAATCAAAAACATCAAAAGAAAACCCACTTGGTTGTTGTTCTGATGATTTTCCAAAAAACGAAGATTGAGAAGACAAAGAACTACGACAAAAACCAAATTCCCTTGGATCCGAAGCCGGATCGAAAGGATGTATAAAAAACCGACAAGCGCCAAAAAATTCAAACTCAGAAAAACCGCCGAGGCGACTTGGTAAGGAAGAAAAGAAATCGGAATCAGCAAAAACGCAAACGTAGGAGGATAGATGTAAGAACCCAAACCTTCCATCATATCTTTGAGTTGTGTAAAAACCTTAGGGGTAAACGCTTCTTCGACTTTGATTTCTCCCGTTTGAAGCTTTTCGAGAATCTCATCGATCTGTTCTAAGTTGTATAAATTATTTCCTTCGGTAAAACGAACGGATGCGTTGTAGTAGTCTCTGAAATCGGAACGGTTCCCCGCTTTGGAAATTCCATTGATGAAGAGGAGGGAGAAAAACAAAATCGTTCCTGCAAGAATCCAGGTTTTTCGGTCTCTCATTTGCATTCTGAAACACTTTTGGATCGCACCCGAAAAGCCAACCAATAAAATTCTCCTACATTCCCGCGACGATTCTCAAAAAGGAATCTTTCTCTTGTTAGAAAAAAGATTCACCCGTGAGCATTCTCCAAATCCACTGCAAATAGAATGTTGTTTTCCGATCTCAATGAATTTGAATTCGAACTGCAAGAGGAAAGAATCGCACGCTATCCGGCAAAGAATCGGGACGAGAGTCGACTCATGGTGGTCAACGTTGGTTCCGGAAAAATCCACACCGAGGACACATTCAAAAATATCATCGCTTATCTGAGAGAAGGCGACGTCTTGATCGGAAATCATACCAAAGTCAGTAAACGCCGCGTTTATCTCAAAAATCAACTTCGAACCCACGAAGCGATGTTCTTGGAACCCAAGGACGGACTTTGGAGATGTAAGATTCGAAATTCTAAAAAACTAAAAACCGGGGATCGGCTTCAAGACGTAAAAACGGGACTTCGCTTTTTTCAAGTGGAGGGAAAAGAAGAAGAATTCGTTTTTTTAAAACCGGACAAGGAACTCAAGGAAGAAGACTTTCAAGAGATCGGTGAAATTCCGATTCCTCCCTATTTAAAAAGAGACGCGAACTCCGAGGATGAAATTCGTTATCAGACTCTTTTTGCAAAAACCCCCGGCTCTGTTGCAGCTCCTACAGCCGGTCTTCATTTTTCCGAATCTTTGTTTCAAATTCTAAAAGAAAAAAAAATTCGGATCTGCACCTTGGAACTGACCGTGGGTTACGGAACCTTTCAACCTCTCACGGAAGAAAATTTTCAGAAAAAAAAATTGCATCGAGAAGAATTTCTTTTGGAAGAATCGAGCGCCTCCATTCTTAACCTCGCGAAAAAAGAAGGAAGAAGAATTCTTTCTATCGGAACCACGACGCTTCGAGCCTTGGAATCCACATACGATCCCCTTACAAAAACATTTCGTTCCGGAGCCGGTGCGACCGAACTTTTTTTGCAACCGGGAGACAAATTACAAAGTTGCGAAGGTCTGATCACAAATTTTCACTTACCCGGTTCGAGTCTTCTTTTGCTCGTCTCCGCGTTCGCCGAAAAGGAACTGATCTTACACGCGTATCAAAAAGCGATCCAAGAAGAATTTCGATTCTATTCCTACGGAGACGCGATGCTGATCCTCCGGTAGATTGTGATTGATAACCGAGGGGAATTAGGGAACAATCGTCACAGTGATAAAAAGAATAACCTCCGCTCAGGCAGAAATCAAACTTCACGCGGGAAAACAAAGACCCAAAAACGGTCTTCCCGATTTTTTGGCGTTTCACAGAGAAGAACTGAGTTCCTTACCGAAGGCTCTGGAAAATCCGGGCATCCTTTCCAACATTCTCATAACCGGTCCGGCCTTAGAAGCAAACCTTACCTTACTTCAAGAATACATCTCCAATCTTAAAAAAGGAATCAAAGTTGTCTGCGATCCCCATCCTGGATTCTTAACTCTCGCAGGTTTTCCAGGAAACTCGGAATACCGCGCGGGCAAAATGGTGGAAGCCGACGGCGGTTATTTACTGCTCCCAATGCGAGCCCTTACGGAAGATCCGAATCTATACTTTCTCGTAAAAGGAGTTCTGCAAACGGGAAGTATCGACTTTTTGACACTTCCTGAAATGACCGGCTCGAAAGAGATGAATCGTTTTCATCCTTCGATCAACACACGCTTTCGTCTGATTCTCGTGGGAGAAGAAGGAGAAGTGGACTTTATCACCGGAGTCGATCCCGACTTCTATGAAAGTTTTTCTTTTAAGATTCATCTTCCCTACGAAGCTGTTATGAAGAGCAAGAAGAATCTTCAGCTCTTCGGAGGACTCATTCATTCTTGGGAAAAGCCCGGTTATCCGAGTTTCGATTCTTCAGCGGTCGACGCGTTACTCGAAATCGCTCTTCGTTGGAACGACAGCAGGGCGAGACTTTCTCTTTCCTTCGCAGAACTTCGTACCTTTGTGGGGGAACTTCTCGTCCTTTTTAAAAAGGAAAAAAAGACGATCACTCGCGCCCAAGTAGAATCCGCAATCCCCACGATCGAAAAAAGAATCGCGGTTCACAAAAGAAGATATCAGGAAAGTGTTCGAGAAGGTCTGACTTCGATTCAACTCAAAGGAAAAAAGACGGGAAGAATCAACGGCCTTTCCGTCATCCTTCTCCATTCTTCTTTATCCGATTTTGGTCAGGTCAACCAAGTTTCCGCGCGTGTCGCCTTAGGTTCCGGAAATTTTATCAACATCGAAAGAGAAGTCAATCTTTCGGGAGACTTACACGATAAGGGCGTATTCATATTACAATCTTATATTAAAGGAATGTTCTCCCATATCCAGTCCTTCGGTTTGGACGCTTCGATATTGTTCGAACAAAACTATTCTCCGATCGACGGAGACTCCGCGAGTTGTGCGGAATTACTCGCAATTCTTTCGGCGCTTTCCGGTTTGGAAATTCCGTGTAACATCGCGGTGACAGGAGCCCTTTCTCAGTATGGAGAAATTCTTCCCGTGGGTTCGGTAAACACAAAGATCGCGGCTTGGTTTGATATGATTCAGATAGTTGGGAATACAAAGGATAAATACAGGGTTTACATTCCGACTTCGAACCTTCGCGATTTGAATCTTCCCGCTCACATTCGAAAGGCCATCGATAAAGGAAAATTCCAAATTTACACTTGTTCTCATGTGGAAGAATTGATTCCGGAAGTTTTTGGGATTCCCGCGGGAAAATTCGGCAAAAACGGAAAATATCCTCAGGGAAGTCTGTTCCACATGATAGAGGAAAGAATCGATCGGAAAAAAGAAGAAGAGCACGAATGAGAAATAGGCCTTGAGTGTCGATGGGACAGAATTCAATAAAAAAATTCTTTCCCGCTACCCCCTCGGTTTTGAAACTGGATGGAAGGAATCAATCTCGTTTTTTTTGAATTATTTTCGCTCTGCCTCCGCCACAAAAGGCCTTTCAAACCTTGGAAAATTCAAATGATAACCAAAATGCTCTGGGAAAAAGAATGCTTCGTTTTTTGGATTCTTTAAAAAATCTTCGTCCTATACCAGACTTGCATTTGTAGGTGATCCTTCGACTCTGATTACCGATACTAAATAATGATAAGAAAATGAGACTCATCGGGGCGATCAACATTCAATCCTCCTTGCTGGTCAGCGGCCTGTCCGCACTGGGACTCGGTGTTCTCATTTCTATCGCTCAAGTCAAAACCCCCGACAATGTTCCCAAAATCGATTCCTTTCCGATGGAGGAAAACGACAGCCCTTCCAAGTTCCAGCCGACTTTGAAGGAAAAAGTGGAAGAACGAGCCAAGGACGTTCAGGTTTTTCAGATTCCGGGTTCTCGCAAAATCGATCTCTTGGAAGAATGGGAAAGATCATCCTTTGGAATCCAAGAAGACCGAGGTTCTAATTTTGCAAAATTTGGGAACGGTTGGAGCCCTTTTCCTTCCAAGGATTCCCTTGCTTGGAATCAACCGGATTCTCTTTTTAACGATCAGAATACAAACTGGACCGGAGCGCGCTTTTTCGGAGGAAAACAGGGAAAGGTTCAATTGAATTCTTCGATTCGTCCTTCGTCTCCTTTTTCTGAACTGGCTCCTTCCCTTCGTGGAAGAAAATCGGATCCTTTTGGAACCGGAGATAAAACTGGCATCCACCAATCCACGTTAGACAACTTTGAACTGAGTTATTCCGTCACACCCGGAGTGGACGCGATTCTTAAAACCGGAAACTCACTTCCTTATACCGCCGATCAAAAAGACATTGGGTATTCGATGGCCGGTTTTTCCTTTAAACCCAACGATTATATCAATACAAAAATCGTCTCCGGAAGTTCTTTCGGAAATTCGAGTATGGCCTCCAGTCGTTTTCTTTATTCTTCTCCCGGATCCAATTCTCAAGCGTTCAATACGGATCCGAGCATGGGAAACAATCCGGTTCTTAGAAATCAAGCGATGGGAAACAGTAGCGGGCGTGTGATCGAATGGCAGGCGAACATCCAACCCATCCGTCGTCTTTCGTTTCAAACTTCGGTTTTGAATAAGGAAAAAGAGAAGGGTCTTTACAACCCGGAAGCAGCACGCTTTTCGATGTTCATCGATTTTACAAAAATCATTCTCAATATTCGTTATAGTTATTCCGCCGATCCTACTACGAGAAACAACGGCCTTTATATGACTCCGGAATCGGACGCGACTACCTTGGGTTTTACGATGCTCTTGGATCCCGCCGGAAGATATTCTCTCTTTCTCGGAAATAACTACTACAATCTCCTCTCTCAGAGAAATACCGGTATCAACACGCAAACGGACGAACCGCTTCGTTCTTTTTCAGCCGGCTTTCGAGGAAAGACGAGCTTTCAGAACGCGATCTTTTTTATGAACTTTCGAAACAATCTCTCCAAGGGTGTGATCTACACCGACGTCGGTCCGTTCCGTCTTCCGGCTTATTCACAATACTATTCCGAATACTTCACTTCTCTGGGAATGGAGTTGTCCTTCTAAGTTTCTTTTCTGGTTGCCGGTTTTTTGGCGTTCGGAAATTTGATTGGATGAGGAGCTCCTACGCGAAAAAAAAATCGCGGAATGTAATTCTTCTTAAAAATACAATAGGTTCAAAAGGAATTAAAGAATGTTTGGAAACAAGTTAGAATCCCTAAAGCAGATGAATCAGATGCGCGTGAAAATGAAAAAAGTGGAAAAGGATCTCATGGCTCTCTCTTTCGAAGCAAAGTCGAAAAACGATCTCGTAACTTGTATCTCCGACGGGAAACTCAACATCAAAGACATTCTCATCGAAGACGAACTTCTCGCAAAAAACGATAAGAAACTTTTACAAAAGAGTATCAAACAGGCGGTTACACGTTCTCTCGAGCTCGCGCAAAAAGCCGCGGAAGAAAGAATGGCAGAATTTCGCGGAATGATCCCGGGAATGGAGTGATTCTTGTTAAAAAAATGAAGTCCGCAGCGAGTTAGATCACAAACGGCATTCCAACTTCCAACCCGGCTACAATTTTTTTGAGAAATATTTTGTCGGAACAATCGTTTCGAGTGGAATGAATTTATACATCATAAGAAATTTCTTATAGAGTTTGCACGAACCCAGATACGAAAATTTGTAATAGCTCCTACAATAAGTCTTAGATAACGGCCCTATACCCTTTTTGAAGAACGTTCAGTCGAACCAAACCGAGGGAGTTCCCACAAATTACAAGCTTCTTGTTTGAAACCAACTTGCAACGTCGTTCCCGAGATTGTAAGAGTTCCCACGCTTTTGGGGATTTCAGAAGAATGTGCAGCGCATTTCCGCGGAAAGAATTGTTTCCTGTAAAATCGATTCAACTATCAGAAATTTCTCAAAAACAAATTCGAAGTTAATTTGTTCGATTTCTTTCGGAAGCGTGAAAGTATTCGAGGGGACAGATGATCTCCGGACCGCCCGTTTCCGGAAGAAGAAAAATTTCTCCTTCGTCTTCCGTTCTCGTTACGGATTGAGAAACCTGACCGAGACGATACGGATCTGCGTTTACTTGCAAAATTTTTAAACTCGGAGCCGTCTTTTTCAAAAGGACCACGCCCGGTTGAGTTCCGGTGTTACTCCGATTCTGATCGATAAAATGAAACTGACCCGGTTTGAGAATCGAAAGGGGAAAAATGAAAGGAAGGGGTTGTGTGTCATACAATTTTCGAAGTTCTCCTCCTTCTTGATTCGCAGAAGGAAAGGGAAGGGCCGATAAAACGGATTCCATTCCGGTTTTAAAACCGGCAGCTCCCGCAAAATCCACCCCCAACTGCGCTTCCGAAAGAGTCGTCTCTCCCGTCGATAACCAGAGAAATGCCGCAAACAAACGTATGAAGGAAGTTTCTCCGGAAACCCCGAGATCGTTTTTCTGGGACGCGGAAAGCGAATTTACCGCAGAAGAAGAAAGAAAAATTTCGGCTAAACTCTGAGCGTCTTTTGCCCTTATGGAAGGACCGGAGACCGTCTTTTTAAAGAAAGAATTTCTTTCCTGAAGATTTGCGCCAGAAACCGTATAAAGATATTTTATAAAAGCGTAAGCAAAAGAATAATCCACAATCGACGAAAAGTTGCCGGACCCGAAGATGCTGGAACCGTTTACACCTCTCGCACAAACTCCTGAGACGTTTCCTCGGTAACACTCGATACGATTCGTCTGCGGAGAATATCCAGCGATATCGCTCGCAACCTCGCTCGTTCCTTCGTTCAACCAGGTTTCATCCCGAGTCTTTTGGGAAAGATAATCGGGAAGTTCGTATTGAAATCGAATGAGGTGCTGGAATTCATGTGCGATCGTGGAAAGGATCGTATCCGGTTTTCCGGAAGCCAGATCCTTTTCGGCCAATTCTTTCAACTGCACGGAGTCTATATAAAGAATTTCTTTTGTATTGGAACGTATTCCCGATCGTGGATCGTCCGAAAGAAAATCGAAAGGATCAAAAAAACCGGCTACAAAGGAACCGCCCGGTTTACTTCCGTCACGGATGTCCAAAAAGAGAATATGAACCTTTCCGCTCTGATCCATATCGGAAGGAGCTCCGAAAGCGGCGCTGAGTTTTGGAAAAATTTTCAGATCGAATTCTCGGATTATATTTTTGTAATCCAGATTTTGCTCTTGTCCGAATTCGGCGTAGACTGAAACATTTTCTCCTTCTCCCACAAAACTCGCCTGAAGACAATAAGATGCGTTTTTTGTAATGTCCCTTACCCAAAATTTTCCGGGGCCGCTACAGCTGATCGCAGTGAGAATCAAAGCCTGGACGTACTGAGCGCCTAACTTTTGTTTTTCGGAAGGAAACAAAGACGGGAAAACACCCTCCAAAGAACAAGAATTGAGAAAAAAAAGAAAAATCGAGATCCCCGAAAAAATTACAAGATTGTTTCGACAATTTCGCTTCATCGAAAGGATAGGACGAAAAAAGAGAACCAATCTAGAACGTTGACTTAAGGAGAGCGGTCCAGAGGATGTGAAAAAGAATCCCGACATGTGTTTTGTAACGAAGGGAGAGCGGAAACTGAATCGAGATTCTCTCTTGCCCCCGTAACGTGTCAGGATCTTTCTCCCTCTAAACAGGAGCAATCAACATTGGATAAAATATTTCCTATCGATTCCTTTTTAAAACGCAAGAAATACTCGATTCTGATCGGAATTTGGATCCTCGCGATGCCGTTTTGTTCCTCAAGGGAGGAGAGGATCGAACAATATCCAACTCCATTCTTAAAAATTCCCCCCGGAGAATACTATTCTAAAATTCAAAAATTAGAAGAGGGTTATTTCGTTAGACAATTGTTTTTAGATACAAACCCGTCAAAGAAGAATCCGAAATTTATCTTTACGCAACTGAGCGTCACCTTGAGCAAAAATCGGGAGGAGACGAGGATCGAAGGAATCGCCAAACCTTCCAAAACCGGTTTTCAACTCGTTCCGGAATCTTGCAGAGTTTTTACAAACAGAGAATCCGGAAACCGTTGGGCGCTCGTTCGTGCTTACGACTGCGATCATCTCGTTTTTGAATTGGAATCGAAAAAACAAAACTTCATTTCGATCCATCCGGATTTTATTCCGGGAACACCCTCCGGAGAATATAGAAAGGCGATCTCCTCCGATCCGAGCCGGATCAGTGCGCTCGTTTTGGAAAGTGGGGGAAAAATTCTCGAAGTCTGGGGTCTTCGATTGTCGAGAGTCCGCAAAAACGCCTCCATAGTTTTGGAAAAAGAAAACGGGAAACGTTACCCTGTAAGGGCTTTGGAAACGATAGAAACAACGGGACAAGTCACAGCCGAAGGAGTTCCCGTGGACAAAGGGGACATTTTGCTTTATTCAAACCCCGGCGAATCGAGCCCTCTTTCTTATTAATTTTTTAGAATATTATAAATTGCTGTAATAGTTAGGGACCAATTTCAGATAAGGAAGTTGGATCCGAATCCAGTCCAATTCCTCTTTGGAAATATTCAAACCCGACCATTCTAAATAACGAAGGTCTTTCATGTCGTAGATATATTTGATTTCTTTGATTTTCGTGTTCCCGATTCTCAGCTCGAGAAGATATTTACAACCGGAAATAGACTCCAAAGAAGCGACTTCGGTTCCACGGATGTCCAACTGCCTGAGTCTGCAGTCAGGACCGATAAAGGAAAGATCCTTGATTTTGGTTTTGTAGAGACCGAGTTTTGTAAGAGCTCCTACACTCGGATAACGAGAAAGATCCTTTTCGTCCACGTCGGTCCGATTCAAATAGAGGCTGTGGAGAAGGGGAAGTTTTGAAAGAGGACTCAAATCCTTAACCTTGGTCCCGTTGATGTTGAGAAAACCGACCGTTTTTAAGGCGCTCAATTCTTCTAAGTTCTTAAAATCGGGGTGAAGAATTTCCAGAGAAACCAAATTCCTAAAATCGCTCAATCTCGACGTGTCCGGAAATTCATCCTCGTCAAAACCGATCCAACGCACCTGATATGGATAGTATCTGAGAATCTTTCCTTCCCGAGAGAATACGGGAATCGCTCCGGAAATCGGGTCTTTCTCTAAAATTGAACAAGAAAAAAGACAAAAAGGGAGGATCGCAAGGAAAATCGTTCTAAAAAAAATACCCGCGTTACTCGAAATCATTCTACAAACGATTGAGAAACGGGTTGGAAGAAATAGAAACCAAATTCTAAATCGCTTCCAAAATGTAAAAAGGCTTTCCTATAGAACGGGTTCTGTGAGATTCTCCTGGAAGCATTCCTAAGAATTACTGATATTGAGTTTGACTCTCATATTCACATTTTGAGAATGGTTTTCAAATGGCAGAAGGAGAATTCATGAAAACTATTCAAAAGATCGCAAAGACGACCCTTATTTTCGGCCTCATCTTAGGCACCCTCATTCACTGTAAAAAAGAAGATAAGGAAGAAATCGACCCTATCACTCTACTTTTATTGGGACTCACCGCCAATAGTTACAATTGTTCCGCAAACGTAGGAGGGAGAGTTTCAGGCCTTCCCGCAATGACTGCAACCACTTCTGTCCAAACCCTCGTTTACGGCAAGGTTCCATTTGTAAATCACTCGATCGCCGCGGTAAAATTCTCAAATGTGAAGGCCGGGGATCAGATCTCTTTTACCGGAAGGAATGTCGCTGACTTTGACGAAGGGACCGCAAATAACGTGAATGCGCCGTTGGTTTACAACACCGCATCTTGTCCCCTATTGGATTCTGCTTACGATTCTGCAAGAACTTCTTACACAACTCCGAGCGAAGGTCAATATGGAAGCGCCGCAGGAAACGGCCCCTACGTTTACACTCTGAACGCTACAAAAGGCGGAGACTATTACTTCGTTTTTTACCTCGCAAGTAGAACCGCGGAACCGCCGACTACAACGTTTCAAATCACTCTGAAAAACTGAATTTCCTTTTTGGTATTTGCGATGAAACGAATCTCGAACTTCAAACACCTTTGGAAACAAATTCGTCTGGGGTTCGGGATCTTAATCCTTTTATCTTGTGCGAGACAAAACCCGGCCGTGGATGAAACCGAACTCGCGATGAGACAAACTCTGCTCGCTCTTCAAAAACAATTGGAAGATGCAGCGATTTCAAGAATCCTTTCCACCGAATCCAACGGTGACGGTTCTTATACGACGAAGGTAAGAGCGATTTCGTATGACGTCTGGATCAAATTTAGTTTTGCCAATTTATCGCAAGTCTCAGCTCCCGATACGGCGGGAGGTTGGGACGTAGGATTTCAGAGATTCAAACTTCAGACAAACAGCGGTCTGACCAATCCGACAGGAAACGGAGGGGCTTGTATGACCAATCCGGTCCTTACCGATTTTAACGCCGCTTCGGCTAGCTCTTCCACGACCTTGGGTTGTACAAACGCCAACTTTTCCAAGGACACAAACGTTTCCGAAGTTGCGGCAGGCGGAGTGCAGACCGAATATGTAGGAAACGACGTACTCAACAAATGGTTTAACTACACTCTCGCTTTTTTACAACCGAATAATAAGATTTTTATAATACGTTCCAATACCGGCAACGAATATTATCTTTTTCAAATCACCGGCTACTACAGTTCCGAAGGGACATCGGCTTATCCCACAGTAAAATGGAAACAGATCCCTTACTAATTTCATGTCCCTAATTCAAAAACTTCTTCAACACAAGGGAATTTCGGTTCTTTTTCTGTTTCTTCTTCTTTCACCCTTACAAGCTCAAGACGACAAAACCAAAAAGGAAACTCCGATTCCCGAAAAGGAATCGCCTAACACGACTACTGTGAAGCCGGAGCCGAACGGAGCCGAAACCCAAAAAGAGAACAACGGACAAGAGGATTCTCAAATCGTCGTTACGGGATCCCGCGGTGAAAGAAGACTCAAGGATTCCACTGTCGCAACGGAAGTGATTTCGAGAAAGAAGATCGAAGCGAGCGGCGCGAGAAACGCCGCCGAAGTTTTGGAAACTCAGCTCGGAATCGACGTGGTTCCTTTTTTCGGCGGATCGAGGGTCCGAATGTTGGGTATGGATTCACAATATGTCCTGATTCTCATTGATGGGGAAAGAATTTCGGGAAGACTCAACAACGCAGTCGACCTAAGCCGTTTTAAAGTTCAGAATTTGGAAAGAATCGAAATCGTCAAAGGAGCTTCTTCCGCGTTGTACGGAGCCGACGCGATCGGAGGTGTGATCAATCTCATCACTCGGGAAGCGGATAAAAAACTCAGCTTCGAGATAAGGACCACTTACGGAAACGGAAGCCGGAAAAACTTCAATACCGAAGGAGAATTCAATACCACCGCAAATCTGGGTTTTCGAAACGAGCTCGTAAGCGGTAACGTTTCCGCAGGTTACAATAAAAATCCGGGTTATCGTCTGGTTCCGGATTCCCTCGCGACTACCGGAAACGCGTATCAGGATTTGAATACGGGGATGAATCTCACGTTCAATCCGGACGGAAAGTTCAAGGGTAAGACAAGAATTCTCTATCAACACAGGGATCAAAACGGAGTCGACGTCACTCAGTCCAAAGCAATCTTCGATCGAAACAACAAAACCCACGACTTTCTCGCGACCGGCGCCCTGGAATACGGATTCGGGAGAAAGAATCTGATCTCTTTTCGGGGAAACATTTCGAAATGGGAAAACAAATACTACAATAACCAAAGAGGTTCGGATGAGTTGGATGTAAAACAACTCAACGCTGAATTGACTTCCCAAGGTACCGTTCAGTTAGACTGGCAAGCCGCAGAAAGACATTTTATCACCGCGGGAGTAGAATCCTTCGCGAACGAATTAGAATCCGATCGTTTACAAAACCGCTTTGTATATCGTACACGAAGAGCGGCATTCTTTCAAAACGAATGGACGGTTTCCCGATCTCCCAGAATTCGAATCATACCCGGTGTTCGTTACGATGACGATTCCCAATTTGGAAATCAGACAACTCCCAAATTGGCCGCACGTTATGATATCCTTCAAAACCTGGTCTGGAGAACGAGCTACGGAAGGGGATTTCGTCCTCCTAGTTTTCAAGAATTGTATCTTCGTTTTGAAAATCCCGCCGTTGGTTACGTCGTGGAAGGAAATCCGAATCTAAAACCCGAAAAATCGATCACGGTCAATTCCGATCTTGAATACAGTCCTTTTAGTTTTCTTACACTGTCCTTGAGTTTGTATCGAAACGATATCATCAACTTAATCCAATATAAATTCGATTCCAACCAAGGAAGGGAATTTTCCCAGTTTCAATTACAGAACATCGCGAAGGCCTACACGCAAGGAGGAGAGCTCGGCGTTCAATATCGTTTTCTAAAAAACTATACTCTTGAACTCGGTTACAATCAAACCGATACGAGAGATCTTACGACCGATCGTCCCCTGGAAGGAAGGGCTCTTCACCAAATTTCGGCGAACTTTATCTACAATTCTCCAAGCGGATTTCAATTCAATCTCCGGGGAAAACACCTGGACAAAAGACCCTTTTACAGTTCGACCAATAACCTTTCAGCGGCAGGACAAGACTATATTCCGACCGAAGTTAAATTGAACGAAAATCCGCCGGTGACATACGGAAAACCATTCACGATTATCAATCTAAGAATGGAACAAAAATTCTTCGAAAAACAATTTGCGGTGTTTGTGGGAGTGGATAACGTCCTGAACGAATACGAACTCGCTTACAATCCCACAAGACCTAGATTTTATTACGGCGGTCTTTCAGCCCAATTTTGATTTTTTGAAAATCGCAGATGAAGAGTTTCGATCCTTCCGCTTAAGAACGTTAGACGACATTTCGAGCAAGCTATCTTTTTGAACCGCATGCTCTCGTTTCATTTTTTCGAACAAATGTCTTCCCGCAAAGTCTGAAATAAAATCCTGGAATTTTCAATCATTCAAAGAATGATCCCGGGTCGGAAAAAAGGAAGAACCGAAACTCTTGAATGATCGAACGATTCGGAGTATGTCCAAAAATTCGGAACCACTTTTGACAACGTTTATCGACCTCATACGAAAAAACGCGGGAGTTCCCGCGGATTACGTTTTTTAGCGGTTTCGTTTTGTTAAATTCTTGTTTTTGTTTGAGTTCCTACATTCCGAACTTTTCGGAGAGGTTCCAAGTTTCGAACCATAAAGAGCGTTCAATTCTGATTCCATCAAAATTTAGAAAAAACTTTTACCTTTCTAATTTTCTTTTTGATTCAAAATTTTATAAAAGGGAATACTCACGATCACGAGGAGAATCTGAGCGAGACCGAAAACAACGGCGGTAAGGGAAGAACTTCGAAACCAAGAAATGGAATCCGAAATTTTATCAAGTCCAACGGAGGAAATTGGACCTAGAAAAAAACCCAAGGAGCCGATTCCAGTCAAAGCGGACATTACGATTCCGTTATTCTCACGATTACAAAGAGAGGATGCCAAACGCAAAGAAGTCGCAAACATAAGCCCCGCCCCCAAACCGCAAAAAAGAAGCGAGATCGTAATCCAAACAAGAGAATGAAACGTTCCGGAAAGAGTCAATGCGACGCCGTAGATCAAAGAACCGAGAGCCACCGGAAAATACTTTCCGGTTTTTTTGGAAAGGCGGATCGCCGGATAAGACAAAAGCGCCATTGGAAGAAAAACGAGGGAAAGTAAACGTCCCGTCTCCGAAGGATTGAGTAAAAATTCTTCTCGAAGACGAAGATTGAGGGAGCTCATAAAATAACCGGATGTAAATCGATCTAAAAATTGAAACGCCATCGGAAACAAAAGAAGCGGATGAGAAAGAAAAATGATTCCGGATTCTTTCCAAGAAGTATGTTTTTTGGAGGTTAGGTTTTCCACTTCGGGAACAAAACGATATACTACGAAGGCGAGAAACAAAAGGATCCCCGAACCCGCGTAAAAGGGAAGATAAGGATTTTCTTTTCCTAAAAATCCAAGGGAGATTCCGACCGCGCCTCCCAAAGAAAGAAGCATTCCTGAAAAGCCCATCAAAGCTCCCCCTTTGAGTTTTAAAGAAAATCCACCTTGTTCGAAATCGGCGACCGAAGCCAAAAGCAGACCGATCACAAAAACGTGGGCTCCTCCTTCTAAAAAACGAAGACCCAAAAGTAAGGGAAGATTATCCGCGTATGGAAGAAGACTTAAGACGAGGGCGTCTAAAAAACAGAAAAGGATAATAAACTTTTTTCTAGTTCCGAAATGATCCGAAAGAAAACCTGCAATCGGGGAAAAGAAAAAAGATCCGAGCATCGCGACGCTCAAAAACCAGGCAACCTCGCTGTTGCCCGATTGAAATCGATCCTTTACAATTTCTTTAAATACGGGAACGATCATCGTAACCGGAAGCATCGCCAAAAAGATCGCCCCCGGTAAGAAATAGACCGAACCTTTTTTTTTATCCTTTGGAGAGGACGGAGTCATAGGTTTCCTTTCCGATCGCGGCGATCAGGTCTTTTTCCAATTCCGAAAAAATTCCTTGGTTCAAAAGAAAAACCTGTTTCGATTCGGAAAGAATATTCTGCTTTTCCGAATCGTCAATCGGAAGCGCGTCTAACGCGGCTCTGTAGTTTTGTTTAAAGCCGTTGATGTCCGTAACCTGCGGAAACTCGTAAAAAGCGATTCCTTCTCCTTCCGGAAGTGCGAGTGCGCGGCTCGCTACTTTCTTGAGGATCTGACCTCCGGAAAGATCGCCCAAATAACGCACGTAAGAATGGGCCACGAGAAGAAGAGGTTGTGTTCCGGAAATTTTCCGGATTCTATCCACGTAAACCTGAGTGGCGGCAGTGGGCTTGTGATCTTCCGGTTTCCAAGATCCGAAAAAGAACTGAAGATCCTTTAATATTGCGTCCTTACGGTTGAGTTCCGGAAAGAAGATCGATCCGAGAACGGGGTCTTTCGAATGGAGCTCCAATTCTTTTTCTAAGGCCTCATAGACAAAGTAGAAGGCTTCCAGATGTCTCGAGTAGGTTCCTTTTTCCAAAACACCTTTCATAAAACAGCGAATAAAAGCCGAGGTTTCTGCGGATCTGTGCTCCTCGGAAGTTCCTTCTCGAAGTAAAGTAGCTAAGTTCATTTCGTATCTCCTGACAATACTGTGACAATTCTTTTTATTTGATACTGAGAATCAAACTTATTTTCTGAAAATGGAAATTCTTCGTAGAGGTTGAGGTGTAGGAACTCACACAATTTCCCTTTTCAAAATATAATATTGATATATCGTTATCATTATTGACAAAAAGAAAACCTTCTCCAAACTTGAAGGAAAGGAAAAAATGATGAGTCTTTCCAAAAGTGCACAGAAAAAGCTCCCTGTGAGCGTTCTTTCCGGTTTTTTAGGCGCCGGGAAAACAACCGTCCTCAATCACATCCTTCACAATCGGGAAGGAATGAAAATCGCCGTCATCGTAAACGATCTGAGCGAGGTGAACATAGACGCAGGGCTCATCCGATCGGGTGGAGCGGATCTCAAACGGGCCGATGAAAAACTTGTGACGATGAGTAACGGTTGTATCTGCTGCACGTTGCGAGAGGACCTTTTGGAAGAAATCGGAAACCTGGCTCGACAAAAAAGGTTCGATTATCTTCTGATCGAGTCCACCGGAATTGCGGAACCTCTTCCGATCGCGGAAACCTTTACATTCGAAGATGAAAACGGAAATTCCCTTTCGGACTTCGCGTCCTTAGACACGATGATCACCGTAGTCGATGCAAAGAATTTTCTAAAAGATTTCGACTCTTCCGAAGACCTCAAGGATAGAAACCTAAACTCAGAAGAAGAAGAAGACGATAGAACGATCGTAGATCTTTTGGTGGAACAGGTCGAATTCGCAAACGTGATTCTCGTTAATAAGATCGATTTGATTTCGCAGGAACAACTCGGGTCTCTTCAGGCGATTCTTACTAAACTCAATCCTGAAGCAAAAATCTATCCGATCCAAGAAGGAAAGATCCCACTTTCCAAAATTCTGAACACGAAACTTTTCGATTTTGAAAACGCGTCCAACGCACCCGGTTGGCTTCAAGAACTTCGAGGTAAACACAAACCTGAAACCGAAGAATACGGAATATCCAGCTTTGTCTTTCAATCCAGAAAACCGTTTCATCCGGATCGTTTCTATAAGCTGATCGAAAAAGAATGGGCGGGAGTGATTCGTTCCAAAGGAATTTTCTGGTTGGCTTCTCGTATGGATTGGGTGGGAGGTTGGTCTCAGGCGGGAGCCTCCTGTAGAACCGAAAACGTAGGGCGTTGGTGGGCGACGATCCCTCGTTCGGAATGGCCGTCCGAATCAGAAGATCTGGACGAGATCACCTCCGTTTGGTGCGAGCCCTTCGGAGATAGGAGACAAGAGATCGTGTTAATTGGAGTTGACATGAAGGAGGATGAGATCCGAGAATTATGGAACGACTGTCTTTTGACCGAAGAAGAAATGCTTCTTGGTGAAAAAGAATGGAACCATTTTTCAGATCCTTTTCCTCCATGGGAAATCGAACTAGAAAAAAACCCTCCGGTGGTCGATCGGATTTTTTTGGATGAAAGCAGAAGTAGGCAAAGCAGCCCTTAGAAACACAAAACAAAAAGGGGAAATCTTAAAGGTTCTCGAAGCAGCCAAGGGGCCTTTATCGATCAAAGAAATCTTCGAACTCTCTCGAAAGAATCTCGACAACCTCGGAATCGCCACAGTCTATCGAGCCGTCAATCATCTGATGGAAACCGGCGCCATCAATGAAATCCATCTTCCTGGAGAATCCTCCCGTTTTGAGGCGAGCCATCTTCACCACCACCATCACTTTCATTGCAAACAATGTGATCGGGTCTTTGACGTTGAAATCTGTCCGTTTCCTCTCGACAAAAGCCCTAAAGGTTTTACCGTGGACACCCATGAGATCATCCTCTATGGGACTTGCTCCGACTGTAATTCCAAAGTAAAATGAATTCAGAATCACGATTAAAGTTTAAAACTTTCTGTATCTCTCTTCTACTTCTTTTAGGATTCGTTTTTTTAGACAGAGTGATCTTTCCGATCGCACTTTTCGAATTTCCAAACGAACTCGAGTGGGACACTTCTCCTTGGTACAATTTTCTTCACAAAAGAAGAAACATCAGCTTTAAAAACGACGAAAAGGGGATTCTGATCGCGGGAAGTAGCGTAGCGTTGTATTCTTCTTATCCGGATAAGATAGCACAAAAAATCAATTCTTCAAAAAGGGTTTCGTCGAACTTCCACGCGGAATTCTATTCCCATCCCGCGATGTCTCCTACCGATTTTTATTATTATTCGGACGACATCCTTTCTAAAAATCCGGAGGTTGTCGTTTACGTTTTTAATCCCGCCGATTTACAATTAGATTATATTCAAAAAACGGAATCTAATTCAGCGAGTTTCAACGAAGCCGCAAGACTCAAGGATTATAAGGTCCGGCACCAGAATCGTTTCATTTTTCCGGGAGAATTTTTAGCGGACCACTGGAAGAATTATTCCAAGGGAGATTTTTTTTCCCAGCTTGCAAAGGCGGGAATTCTTCTCAATCGTTATAGAAGTTTCTTATACGATCCGTGGATGGAATACATAGAACATCATACAAGAACGATGCGCTCCTATCATTATTTCACCGGCGCCGTTCCGAAAGAGGGGATCTTTCTTCGAGGTTGGACGCCGCCACAGTTTACGATCGAATGTGAACTCAAGGACGGAAAACTTTCCGAGGATATCTTTACACAAAAGCCGGGAATCAACTTACTCATTGAAGAAACGACTCCGAGCGGAGCGCCAATGAAGTATGAAGCTTTGTTCAACGAGACTTACTCTAAACCGGGTTGGAAGCCAATTCTCCTAAAATTCGAAGACGAGTTCGGGAAAAAAAAGAACTCCGTGACCTTAAGATTCACCGTATCTCCGACAACCAGCTCAGAAGAAGTTGATGCGAGAATTTTCGGAATCCCCGCGACCTACGGAATCCGGCTCCCCCAGAACTTTTGCAGAAGGGAAATCAGAACGGGAATATCCTACGAAAGAATCCACGGCCTTGACGACGATCGTGTCGAGAACATGTCCGACGGAGAATACTTAAAAGACTACGAAAGACGTCTTTATTACAATCCTGAAAACGAAGGTGCCTTGAATCGTCTCAAAAAAGTCCAAAAAAACAAAGAGATCCTCGGCGATTCCGAATTTTTTACCTGGTCCGAGTTTGTTTTTTTGGAAAAGACGATCTCAAAGTTCAAAGCGAAAGGGAAAAAGCTCGTCATCATCAATTCGCCAGAAAATCCTATTGAAAGTAAATATTACAAAAACGGAAATTGGTATCGGGGATATCTAAACTTCTTCGAATCCCGGAGGAATAAAGACTTCGGTTTTTACGATCTCAAAGATTCGATGGGGGATAAAAAATTCTTTTTGGATCCTCATCATTTGACATTCAATGCCGCACAAAAAAGTTCCGGGTTGTATGCCGAATCGATCTTAGAATTCCTCGATTCTCCAGAGCGAAAAAAATAGTGAACTCAAATCGGAATTCGATTTTTGCCCGAATTCGGTATCAGCTTGAAAGTCCGAAGTTTGTTCTTCCTTTCTTTTTAATCCTTTATATTCTCTCCTCAATTCTCATCTGGAAAAAATACGACTGGAATCCGAGTTCTCAGATCAATTTCGGAATGCAGTTTGTAGTCCAGAATCCGGAACGGACGCCGAAAAGCGCTGTGATCTTCCAAAGTCAACCGGGCGATTTAGGTGCCGGCTACGACGGGCAGATCTTTTATTTTTACTCGAGAATGTTAAGCGAATTCAATTTAGAGTGGCCGAAAGGATTCGAGGCCAATATTCGAGCGCTCCGAATCGGATATCCACTTTTGATTTCTCCCTTTGGCTGGTTCGGACTCTGGGGAAACGTAGCGGGGATGTTTCTTGTGAACTTGATCTTGATTTTATCTTCCTGGTTTTTACTAAGAAATCTTTGCGGAGAAAAATACCGGATCGGTTCCAGTTTGTATTTATTTTCTCCCTTCCTTTTGGGAAGTTATGCGCTCTTAGTAAGCGACGCGACCTTGGCAAGTCTTCTCGTTTTCGTTTATTGGTTATATAAAAAAGAAAAGTGGATTTTGTTCTCTTTTGCGGGAGCCCTTGCGATCCTCACAAAGGAACAGGCCTTATTCTTACTCTTTCCCTTGGGACTTCAATCCTTGTTGGAGAGAAAATGGAAAACTTCCTTTTGGATCGCTTCCACACTAACGCTTCCGATCCTTTGGGCCTTCTTTTTGAAAGTTCAAATCCCCGAATGGTCTCCGACAAGATTCGCGGACTTCTTTGCACCGTTAGACGGCTTTGCGGGTTATTGGAAGGAAATCAACGAACCGTCTTTGTTTTCGTTTTTGCATGCGCCCGACTTTGAAACCAAACTGACTTTGTTCGCCAAAAAGTTTTCCAGGGTTCCTCTTTTTCTTTTGTTTCTTTCGGGGCTTTTTGTCCTTTCGAGCGGGGATTGGAGAAAAGGTTTAGGAAATCGGCTTTCTTTTTTTTTGGTGATGTTTTCTATTTTTTCGGCGGGTTATATTTTCTATTGGTCTTCTTACGAAAACGTTTCGAGAATGTTTACGGTGTCGATCGTTTTTTTAATCTTCTGGAAACTAGAAGACGAGACAATCTCCGATCGGATCTATTGGATCGTTTCCGGATGTATTTTGTTTCTGTTCGTATTCAAGTTGGCTTTTATTTCCAGAACTCTCCAATACGAAATCTGGAAATAAAATCTCTTCCAAAACCCAATTGATCTCCGTAAACTTTCTAATGAAAATGCTAGAACTCCCACAAATTCCGTCATTTTCGTAAAAAAGTTCAAACAAACTTAGAATAGTAAATTCTAAATGGGATGCGTACATTCTGAAATCTTGATATAGTCTTTTAGATTTGAAAAGATTGAGAAGTTTTTAGAAAAAGAACTTTGACAAAGACGAAAAAATTTATGAGCAGAAGAATGTTTCGACAAATGGCACCCTTGCGAAAAAAATCAAGGACAGACTTCATCCGGTCCGTATCCAAGATGATTTTCGGCGGAATCCAGATTTCCCCGTACGGGAATCGGGACTCCGATAAAAAGGCGGTTTTGTAGGAGCTCACACAACAAAGACACAAAGCTCTGCCGCGTTTAACGTGAGATCGCAGTTCTTTTCAATTCTCCGGCATTCGAATCTTATAACTCTTGTAGATACGATCGTTAATCTCTTTGAGTTTACTTCTTTCCAGAGCGATCTCGGTTCCATCGTCCAGAGAAATCAGGGCAAAATTCGCTTTCCCTTCTTTTAGATTAATTTTTAGTTCGTTCACCGATTTCACTTCTTTACCGTCCAACTTTTCCACAATCTTAAAACTCAGGTCGTGAAAACCGTTGTTGGATTCGTCGG
This sequence comes from Leptospira ainlahdjerensis, assembly GCF_016919175.1. Lineage (GTDB taxonomy): Bacteria > Spirochaetota > Leptospiria > Leptospirales > Leptospiraceae > Leptospira > Leptospira ainlahdjerensis. The sequence continues at coordinate 137,813 of NZ_JAFFPU010000012.1, forward strand.
GGAGAACTTGAGAAAGAAGAACAACCTTGCCGGCGTCTCCTTCTTTTTCGTGAAACTTCGCATAGTCGAAAAGATAAAGGAGCTTTCGATCTACTCTGGATCTCCAGTCTTTTCCCCATTCTTCCAGAAGAGCTTCGGAAAGTTCGAGAAAAACAAATCCACCTTCCACGGCAAAGTCATTCGTCATCGGAGTGTTCTTGAACGGAATTCTCACAGCGTCGTGTGGAAAAGGCTTGAGTTTCATGTTCAGGGAAATCTTTTGTTTATCTCTTAGGATAAGAATCGGGATTTCCTTTCCTAACGAATATCCAAACGAATCACCCGCGTGCGCCAAAAAGGAAAGAACTTGTTTCCCATATAACGGGTGTTCGATGTAACCTTTGGAATCCACCTTTTTACCGCCGAATTCCAAGATGATATCTTCAAGTTTTAAAACTCCGCTCGCGGAAGAACCGGGGATGACGTCCGCCACTAGAATCCCGGAATCGGATTCTTCCATACCGTAGTATTTTTTCACCGTAACATCCGTGATCGGACGGAATCGAAATCCCTTGTGAGCGAAAAGATCGGTTCCGGGAGTATTTAAGAATTTTTGAATGATAAAGGAAGGAATGATTCTTCCTGAATTTTTGCCGGTCGTAAAATCATAAAGAAGCCCCACAACTCTTCCGGATTCGATCACGATTTCTCCAAAACCGTTTAGACCTTCGCTTGAACTGATATCCACAACGGGAAGTTCAATTTGTCCGAGCGGCATCTGATCCATATCCATGCTCAAAAGAGTTGCGGCTGTGGATTGAATCGATCCGGAATTGTCCAATTGATAGATGTTTGCCTGTTTCGGAAAAACCACGATCGGAGAAAGCGGAAGAGGGGACAGATCGTCGAAAAAGTTTTTCTTTTCCACTCTCAAAAGCGCGAGATTCGATTCCGGATCTTTGCGAAACACGACCGCTTTGATTTCGGAATAAGAAGAATACTTTTTGACTTCGATCAGAGTCGCATCCGGAAGCAACGTATAAGGAATCAGAATCCGATTTCCTTCGGTGACCAAACCCACACCTCTTCTTACACGCGGACTCTTTTTTTTCCAGGGCTGATGGTATTCCGGTTCTTGAAAGGTTACTTTAACCTGTATGATACTTTTCTGATATTCCTCAGTGGTCCCTTTGGAAGCGGGGGAGGAAATCATCGGCTTCGAGGATTCTTTTTTGGAAACATCCTTCGTAGCAGAACGTTTTTTTTTGACCGAAAGAAAATCCCCATTCTTACCAAAAGAAGTTTCGGCGAAAACCTCGAACGAAAGAAAAAGAATCGCCGAAACAGCCGCCAACTTGAACATTCTATTTTTCATTTTCTGATTCCAGGCCGTAGGTCTTACGGATTTTTTCGTCGGCCTTCTCCGCTTCTTCTCGATTGAGAATCAAGGGCACTTGAACATCCAAGAATTTCAGACGAAGGTATTTGTCTTTCGAATCGTTTAAAATTCTTTTGAGATCTTCCAACTGAGTCACGGGAATTCCGTTTACAGATTCCAAAACTAAATTGACGAAGTAATCCGAGGAAGAATTGACCGGGTGCGATAACTTTCGATAGAGAACGACGTCCGTCTTTTTGGTTCTGTTGAGTCCGTCTTCGATAAAATAAAAAAATCTGTATAAGAGTTGGCTTCCACCGGAAGTGTTTCCGCCTCGGCTCCAACTCGTGATCAGATCTCGCGACATCTCTTGAAAGAGAAGTCCTCCGATCATCGCGAAATCATACGGTTTATCGTATTGGTTCCGCATAAAATCAAAGTCGGGCATACGGATCGCGGGGAAGGATACGGTCATTTCCTTTCCATTTCTATAGAGTTTAAAAGTGATCTTATCTCCCGCGTGTTTGTTGTCCACGATCTCCACAAAGTCCACTCTCGCGTCCCGGTCTTGCATCACGGTTCCGTTTTTACCGATCGGATTTCCGTCGATCTCCACGAGAAAGTCTCCTTCTTTTAGATACTTTTCAGCGGATCCGTTTTTCAAAACCTTGGAAACAAAAACACCTTCTAAAGAATCCGGAATTCCTTTCGCCTTTCGCAAAGAAACGTTAAACGAATTGAGGGTTCGAACTCCGAGCTCCACATAACCGTCGTATTTGCCGTCTTCGATATCGGTGAGGAAATGACGTATAACGTTGGTGGGAATGAGATAACCGATATTCTCACCCTTGGTCGCGACTTGAAACGCAACTCCGACTACCTTGTCGTCTTGGATCGCCGGTCCTCCGGAGTTTCCAGGATTGATCGCCGCGTCCACTTGCAAAACCAAATGACTGTCCACGGCGGAATGAGAATAAACGGATTGATCCTTTCTCGAAACGATTCCTCTCGTCACCGAAACCTTATTCCCGCCGATCGGATAACCGACCACGATCAAAGGAGAATTGAGTTCCGGAATTTCTCCGAGTTGAAGATCTCTCGAGTCTTTGTAGAATTCGGGGCTTTCCGCTTCGAGAACGGCCAAATCACAATCATGGGCTATATGAAGAACCTTTACGCCGTACCATTCGGTTTGATTGTATCTCTGCACCTGAACGAACTTTGCGTTCGAGATTACGTGTGCGTTTGTAATGATTCTTTTATTCCCGATCAAAAAACCGGTTCCGGAACTTGCGCGAACCGCGTCCGTCGTCCAAGGCGAAAACGGATTTACCGACTGAGAATAAACTCGAATTTGGACGACTCCCTTTCGAAGTTCGTCAAAAGGAAGAGGGCCTTCCACTGCATTGGTTTTTGTTTGAAAAAACAAAAACACCGAAACAAGAAGAAGTTGGCGACTTCTCTTGACCCCAATTCTTAAAAAACCGGATAGATTAGCCGTCAATGGGCCCTCCAAAGCGAATATTCAATTTTTAGAATTTTCTAATGTCCTTCGAACTCGCAGATCGCAAAAATCGGAACTTGCAATTCTTCTTTGAGTTTTTTGCCGCCGCCCAGGTCCGGAAGATCGATGATCACTCCGGCCTCGTAAACTTCGGCTCCCAGTTTTCGCAGAAGTTTTACTGCCGCGATCATGGTCCCACCGGTTGCGATCAAATCGTCCATAAGAAGAATTCGATCTCCCGGTTGGACCGCGTCTCTATGAATTTCGATTACGTCTTTTCCGTATTCCAGATCGTATTCTTCCGAAACGGTTTCCGAAGGAAGTTTTCCTTTTTTACGAATGGGAATAAAACCGACTCCGAGTTGAAACGCAAGAGGAGCCCCGGTCAGAAAACCTCTGGCTTCGATACCGGCCACTTTTGTGATTCCTTTCCCTTGGTATCTGTTTACAAAGGTTCCGATCGTTAGAGCAAGTCCTTCCGGATCAAGAAGGAGAGAAGTAATATCGCGAAACAAGATTCCCGGTTTTGGATAGTCAGGTATGGTTCTGATTTTGGATTTAACAATAGACATCTAGGTTTTACGTCCCAGGATTTTTATTTTACGGGTTCTATTCAAAAAACCGGAGACATTTCAAACAATTCTTTTTTATTTCCAAGAAAGAAAAGCCCGGCAAAACCGGGCTGATTTTAGGAACTCTTAAAAACTCCGAATCAATATCCTGAATTTTTCAAAGCTGCGATTCTCGCTTCTAAAGGCGGGTGAGTGGAAAACAAGGCCAACCACTTACCGTGTCCCGAGATCTTCATCGTTGCAAGAGATTCTCCACCCCTTGGATCTTCCGGAGCTTCAAAAGTACGTTTTAACTTTTCAAGAGCGGACACCATGTTCTGACGTCCCGCGAGTTTCGCTCCGCCGGCATCAGCACGATATTCTCTCGTTCTTGAAAAATAAGCGACCACGATCGATCCAAGAATGCTGAATAAAATGCTGAGTACGATGTTGGCGACCAAACGCACCGTGTATTGTGCGTCTTCGTCTTTTACGAGAGTACTCAACGCATAGCTCACGATTCTCGAGAAGAATATTACAAAAGCGTTGACTACTCCTTGGACGAGAGTCATGGTTACCATGTCACCGTTCGCAACGTGAGCAAGTTCGTGCGCGAGAACTCCTTCTACTTCTCCGTTGTCCATCACTTGCAAAAGTCCGCTGGAAACAGCGACAAGAGAACTGGACTTGGACGGTCCGGTTGCAAACGCGTTGACTTCGGGAGAATGATAAATTCCCACTTCCGGCATCGGAATGTTCGCGGCCCTCGCGAGTCTTTCGACTTTAGAATACAATTCTCTTTCCACTCCGGTTGCGGATTGGCGATTGATTACCTTTACACCCATCATCGTCTTCGCCATAAACTTGGATAGAAGGAGGGAAATAAAGGATCCGCCCATACCCCAGAGGAGGGCAAAGATCATCAAGGATTCGTAATTAAGTCCGTTTGCGTTGAGATACGGCCCGATTCCAAGCACGCTCGTTACAATCGAAATCGTAACCACGACCAAGATATTCGTCAGCAAAAACAACCCAATTCGTTTAAACCACATTTTGGTTTCTCCTATTCATCTTCTTTTCTTTATACTATCAGTCTGCCTAAGAACGATTCCTATTTTTATGGGAAACGCGATTTTTTTGTCCGATGGAATTCTTAAAAATCCAATCCGTCGTTTCTCGTCGTTCTAAAATCGCGGATGCACTATCACGGCAAATCCACGATTCTCAATTACTTAGACCTTTCCAACAAAACTTTCGATCCATTTCGAAGAAGCTTCCTCGAATGCTGCCCCTTTTTTGGACCAAAAAAATCGACCTTCTTCACGTTTCGATTTTTCCGCGGGACGTTTCGTTTTCGACAAAACTTAAAATTCTTCTTTGAGTCCGTTCGGCGAGGATTCAAAAATTCGGAAGAATTTTGGTCTAAACTTTTCTCGGTTCCTTTCTAAAAAACGAGGCGAGTAAGAATAAAAATCCGAGTAAAACATACGCAGTCACGAAAGAATTAAATCCGGGTTCGAACTGCACAAGCACGTCGTTTCCTCTCAAAGAGAATCCGTGAATAAATCCGGTGGCCGCTAAAACCGAGGCGATCAAACAAGTGATCAAGGCCTTCTTAAAATCACGATCGATCACAAAGACGGCGATGGAAGCCCAGATCATCGATGAAATGAGAAACCCTTGAGAAAGACTCAAAAGCCCTCCGAGTGGATACGGAAGAAAGGGTAGCCCTAAAGGAACATCGGACATCCAGAGATGCGCGGTTTCTTTTACACCAGCGTTTTCTAATATTCCCGCGATTGATCTGTCAGCGTAGTTGAACGTGGACTGAACCAGAAGGACTCCCCAGCCTGCAAGCGCCGGAAGAATTCCGATCACAACCGCCGGCGCGTGTCTGCTCGGAGTGGCTTCGAAAGCTTGCGAACCGATCACGATTCCGATCCAAAGAACGATCGCCATTCCGGCTTCCACTGGAATCAGCGCTTGGATAAAGGCAAGAAGTCCGAAAAGCGCGACTAACGTCATAAAAATTCCGTTCAACGTGGAATAGCCGGCTCTTGCACCGAGCGCTTTCCAACCGGGATGTCCGATATAAATCGTAGTAGGAAACGGAGAACCAAAGAAGGAACCGATCACGGTTCCGACCCCGTTTGCCAAAAGAGAATCTCTGGTGTTGAAAGAATCTCCGGAGGCTTCTGCGGACTCAATGTTTTGCAAAGATCCGATCACGTTAAAAATTCCCATAGGAATGATCACCGCAAGATACTCCCGAATATCCGCGAGTTGAAACGCGGAAAACAAATCTCCGATCGATAAAACCGGTAAGTAGAATCCGATTTGACTCGTGGAGGCTTTCAAAAGCGCTCCGTCCATCATCGGATTTCCCCAGACCCCTTGCGACCATGCAAGCGCGGTTCCTAAAATTACGGAAACAAGTCCGCCGGGAAGACGGAACGGAAATACGACCCTCGCAAAGTATTGGAGAAGAATGATTCCAAAAGGAAGAAACGCTATCAGTGGATTCTGAAATGTCCGAACTAAAAAGTCCATCGAGATAAAAGTGATCGCGATTCCTGCCAGAGAGGAAAGAAGCGCGGCTCTTGGAGTTACCTTTCGAATCTTTTCGGCTACAAAAGAGCCGAACATTTCGATCAGACCGGAAAGAAGACTCGCAACAAGTCCCACCTGCCAAGCGATCTTGTAATCTCCGGTTTTCTTATAAACGGGAAGTATAATGAAGAACACAAATGCGAAGAGTGAAACTGTATTGATCCCGTAGGGGAGTGCGGTGACGTCGTTTCTGTTTTCTTTCTGAGCGAGACGATGCGCCTGCCAAGAATAGAAAAGATTTCCGAGCAAAAGAGAAATTGCCGTTCCCGGAAGAATGACCTTATAAACAAAGTCTCCCGGCACGCCGCAGAGCGTGGTTAACAAAAAAGAAAGAACAAGAATCTGAATCAGATTGTCGATCATCAGACCGAAAAATCCGTCCAAGTCCCCAAGTACAAACCATTTGAATTTATTCTGGCTCATTGTTTCGATTTACTCCCAAAGTCCACTTGAATCACGTTGGACTTGTCGTCCTTCGTATCACCCTCTTTTTTCTCTGTTAAAACCGTCTTCTCTCCCGGAGAGGATTGTTTCCGATCCTCCAGTTCCGAGGTAAAAACTTTCATGTTCGTAAGCGTTGTCTGTGTTTTATCAAAATAACGAAGGACACAATCCCAGGGAATAAAAACTTCCTCCCAGACGTATCCGAATTGAAGTTCCGCGTAGATCCATTCCTCGCCCGCGTCGAGATTTCGAACTCCGCCTTTGGGACTAAAAACGAGAACGATTCCGGATTCTTTTTCGTCTCCGACTAATCCTCGTTTGCCGATGACGAGTTTGGGATGAGGAAGCGCGTGCAAAAAGAAAGTGCCGAATCCGTCCCAGTAGAGATCGAACAACTGTCGTTTGAACTTTCTCAGACTGAGAATTTCTTCCTTTAGATTTCCCTTATCCATTTTTGAAGTTTCGATCCGGACCTTCCGCGTTGGTTTCGCTGAGATAGTCTCCGTGAATTTTGTATTCCGGAACGAGGGCCTTAAAGGCCAGAAAAATTTCCTTGTCCTTATTGGTTCTTCCCGCGGTGAGAAGTTCGTTGAATCTTGCGATAAACGTAGTCGGTTCCTGATTCTCCAGAGGAGATGCGATCTTGATTTTAGGATGATGAGTTTTTTTGATCCCTTCCAGATCGAGAAGAAGCTCTTCGAATAATTTTTCTCCGGGCCTGAGTCCGGTAAACTGAATCGGGATGTCGACATGAGGCCTGAGTCCGCAGAGACGAATCATCTCTTCGGCGAGGTTGAGAATTTTTACGGGCTCGCCCATTTCTAAGATAAAGATCTCTCCACATTCTCCCATACTTCCTGCTTGGAGTACGAGTTGAGTCGCTTCCGGAATCGTCATAAAGTAGCGGATCACATCGGGATGTGTGACCGTGACGGGTCCACCGTTCGCAATCTGTTCTCTGAATCTTGGAATCACCGAGCCGTTGGAGCCGAGTACGTTTCCGAATCGAACCGTGATAAACTTGGTTCTGGTTTCTCGGGAAATATGTTGCAGATACAATTCCGCGGCGCGTTTGGAAGCCCCCATGATGTTCACGGGATTGACCGCCTTGTCCGTCGAGATCAAAACAAAACGTTCCACTCCGGAAAGACGGGAAATATCGGCGATGTTTTTTGTGCCGAGGATATTGTTCATCACGGCTTCGGTCGGATTGACTTCCATCATAGGAACGTGTTTGTAAGCCGCCGAGTGAAAGACAACTTGGGGAGAATGCCTTTCAAAGATGGAACTCACACGGGAAAGATTTTTGATATCGGCCACGATCGGAACGAGTTCGATATTCTGACCTTGTAATTTCTTCTTGAGTTCGTATTCGATTTCGTATAACGGAGTTTCTGCGGAATCCAAAAGAAGAATCCGGGAAGGTTCAAAAACGGCGACTTGTCTACAGAGTTCGCTTCCGATCGAACCTCCGGCTCCGGAAACAAGAATGGATTTTCCTTTGAGATAAGAACGAATGGATTCGATTTCAAGATCGACCACCGGACGACCCAAAAGGTCTTCCACTTGCACTTCTCGGAGTTGATTCAACTTAGGAGAATCAAAAAACAAAGAACCCAAGGAAGGAAGAATTTTGAACTTTACGTCCGAATTCTCAAAAGAACGAATCAAACGACTGATGAGCTTTCCGTCGGGATTGGAGATCGCGATGATGACCTGTTTGATTCCGAATTGACTGATCATCTGTTCCGCTTGATCGATCTTTGCGAGAATCGGAATACCTTGGATATGAGCTCCGATTTTTTGTACGTTGTCATCCAGAAAACCAACCGGATTGAGTTTGAGCTCGTTGTGTCTTCGGATTTCCGAAAGGAGTGTGGCTCCCACTTTTCCGGCGCCTAAGATCAGAGTAGGAAGTCCTTCTTCTTTTGATTTTTTAAGAATGTACTGATCTCGAAATACTCTCCAAGAAAAACTGCGAATACAAAGAAAACTGAGCAGAAGCAGCGTATCTAAAACAGGAACCATTCTGGAAAGTTGCTCGAAACGATTGTAAAAAAGAAGTGCGGTCGTCGAGACTAAAGAGGAAAGCAGGGTGACTTTGATGATCTCCACCAAATCGTGAATCGACGCGTAAGCCCAGATCGATCTGTAAATATCCGAAAGAATAAAAACTCCCGCACGAACCGAAATCACGATGACAAGAGACGTTAAAAATCTTTCCGGAGGAACTAAAAAGACAAAGGATTCAAAGCGGATCCAATGTGCTAAAAAGAAAGAAATTCCCATGAAAAAAAGATCCAAGGGGAAAATCCACATTCTCCGATTCCATTGACCGAGCATGTAGGAAATAAAATCCTCTTCTTCCTAAAAGTCCAATCTTTTTGAAATAACGAACGCCGATTTTTAACCGATCCGAAAAATGTGTTGCAGAAAATCTTTTCTTGCCCGACTCCAATAGGAGAATAAATCGGTTTTAGATCGGGACACTTTGAAAGAAATCATCATCAACCTCCAAGGGGATTTGGACTTTAAACTGGGAGAAGCCCTATTCTCCAAATTGGAAGAACTTACCGAAGCGCCTAGAAGAATTCTTTTGGACGCTTCCGGTTTGAACTCGGCGACCCTCGAAGGCGCCTCGATTTTAAACCGACTTCCCGAACGTTTTCCGGATTCGAAATTTGCGATCTGTACAATTCCGGAAGGGATCGATCTTTCTTCGGAAGGGAATTCTCCCATTCTCGTTTTTCAGGACAGAGAATCGGCTAAGTCACATTTGACCGCTTCGGACGACGACACGACGGACCAGGAGTTTTCGGAAGAATCTACCGTATTGGTCCATTGTCCGATCTGTTTTCATCTTTTGAAAGTCCAGGGTTCCGGGAATTACGGATGTCCGGCCTGCAATTCCAAATTTTTCGTGACAAAAGATTTCAGAACGTCCCCTTTTGAAAGATTATTATAATATTCTTACATTTCTTCGAACAACTGAATCGTTTCCTGGACTTCGACGGGAACGTTACCGGCTTGAAAATAAGGGTTGTATCTTTTTTTGATCCCTGAAACAAGTCTTCGTTTTCTCGCCTCGAAAGAATCCATAGATTCTTTAAGAATCGGATCTTTTCGAAGATTGGTTCTGATGTCGGGGGCAAAGGGCACATAACGGTTCAGTATGTCTCGGCAGACGCGGTTGAGCCTGAGCTTTCCGGAAGATTCGAATAAAATCCAATAGGAGTAATCCGAGCCGAAAATGTCCTTTAGATTCTTTTTGAATTTCATCAACTGTTGATCGATTCCCTTCTTAGCATCCGCAGTAAGGGCAGGAGATTTTCTATAATTCTCCAGATAAAGATAATACTCGGACGTCAATGACGGAGGAGAGGAATCCTTCCACTTTCTTCCACGAACCGTCCTTTCGATTTCCCAACGGAATTCTCCCAAGGTTCTCGTAATGGCCAAAGTCATATTCTCGTTGAGAATTTGAGGAAACACAAGCCTTCCTCTCGAACTCAAACCGGAAGTCACCTCCTGCCAAAGAACTCCTCGGTTTCCAAAAACGGGAAGAATGATACAGTCCGGAAAAATTTCCTTCATCGCAAGTTCCGGTTTTCCGGGAGATTGTTCCGGCTCGAACGTGATCTGTCTGTGAAAGAGATGTCGATCGATCTTGTGTACGTGATCGACAACCGACTTTAGTTTTTCCGGAGTCATCAGAAACGCGTCCGTTTCACCGTACATCTGATCCTCGGAAAGAATCGGATAGGCAAGATTCGGATTGGTAGAAACTCCGATGAGGCCGTTGTACAAAAGATTGCTCAACTCCCAATCCAAAAGATGAAGAAGATCCTCGATCCCGCTCTGATTCGCGGAGTCGTCCTTTCCAGTCTTCCGAACCAGGGAAGCTTTCACTTGTTCATAAGTTTGTGAAAGATAATTTCGAGAAGGAGTTTTTTTTCCGGAAAGAATCAAACCCAACCATTCCGGTAAAAGATAAATCGCAAGATTGTGGTTAGACGGATAGGGTTCTTCGGAACGGCTTCTCAGTTTTTCCAGAGTGGAAAAGAGCTGAACGATTCTGGAAGGGGAGAGTAGATTCTCATCTAAAAAGAAAAAATGAAGAAACAACAAAACCGGTTTGGGAATCGAGGAAATATCCGACCGATACTTCGCATAACAAGACGCATAAAGTTGGATGAAGGATTGAATGTCTTCCGGTTTGTGTTCCTTTCGAACAAGACCCGGATGTTCCTTGAATGCGTTTACTCTTTTTTGAATGTCCGCCGTCGCCGAGGCGCTCATCCCCGAATATCTTAAAATCTGAATCAAACTGTCTCTGAATTCATCGGGAAGAGGTTGATCGTCCTGACCCGTAGTCCCGGCCATGTGGACTCCGCCCCAAGTCCTCGTTTTCTCTGGGTCTTTCTCCGGAAGCGTTTGGATTTGGATTCCGATATCGTTTCCTTTAAAATTGAGAATCGTTGCATCAAAACGGATCCATTCCCGATCTTCTCCCGAAAAAAGAACGTGAATTTTTTCTCCGGCCCCGATTGGAAACGAGTGGTAGATTTTTTTTGTAAAAACTTTTGCGTGGAAGGACTTGTGGACGGACTCGGGAACAATCGGCCCGGAAAATAGGAATCCGGGAAAGGCTTCTTCCCCATCGGTTAAGAATACGACCGGAAGAATTTTCTTAGGATGAGGGCCCAGATCGTGCACGAGATGCTGCAACCTCTTGAAGATCAAAGCGTCTCTCCAAGCGGGAAGTTCTCCCAAATGTGCGAGGTAGATTGCAAGCTCCGGGAGAAAGGCTTCTTGAAACCAAGAAGGAGATTCTACGATTCTTCTCAGATCGGAAACGCTCGCCTGATCCAAAAAGGCATGGATGTGAATAACGTCTCTTCCGTTGAGATAGGTGAGCGGAAGTTTTTTTAGAATTTTTGCTCGATAGAGAGAGCGGAGTTCCGTAGAACGGCGAAACCTCTTCTCAAGCCAATATCCGGCGAGCACCAAAAGAACGACAAAGATAGTTCCGTTGATGACCGGGATCCAAGAGAATTCAGGCCAGACTAAAACGGGACGAGCTTGTGCGAGGAGAAACATGCGGAATGTATAAACTTCTCAGAGTCAGGGTCAAGCAGGATTCTTCAGAGTCTCGGACCGCTTAGAATCCAGAACAACGAATTCCAAATCTACAAACCATTCTTACAAGACGTCGCTTGTACAAATCCATTTTTTTTGAAACGTGGCGATATCGTAAGCTTTCGGTCTTTTCGAACCGACTTATATTTTAGGATACAAATCCGGCCGTTTCAACTCGAAAAATAAGAATTCGTTTCTTGGAAGTCGCATTAAAAAAATCTTTTCCGAAACAATCGAGGATCGCGCGGGTTCAGGACGTTTGTGATTCTTTTCTTTCGAAGCCTTTGTTATCAGTCTGTGCGAACGAAGACGGCTCCAATTCGAAATCCGAACTGTCCTTGCAAAAACTTCGAACGATCGAACGACAAAGGAATGGGAAACTCGGCTCAACGTTTCCGGAAAAAACAAAAAATTCTTAAAAGCGAAAAAAGTTTAGAATCTAGAATCCTTGTTTGCGACGTGAAACCGTTTTTCGAATGAGAATTTGATTTGTCCAAAAGAGAACGATGTTTCAACGTCTGAAAAATGACTATAGAAAAAGGAATCATTCTCCATCATTATCCGGCTTCTCCTTACTCGGAGAGGGTTCGACTTTTTTTAGGATATAAAAAAGCAACTTGGAAATCTGTGATCACTCCGATCACCATGCCCAAACCGGATCAAACGATTTTGACAGGAGGATACAGAAGGGCTCCCGTCTTGCAAATCGGATCCGATATCTATTGCGATTCAAGACTGATTCTCGAAGAACTCAACCGAATTCTTCCGGAACCTCCGATTTCGATCGGAAACGCAGACGCAGCTTCCGCCAACCTTTTGGCGGAATTGGTCGACGCCGACGTATTCTTAAAAGTCGCCAAATTCGTAATGGGATCCTACGCGCAGAAACTTCCGCAGGAACTCGTGGACGATCGTGCTGCGATGCAACCTCAGGAAAAAATGACAAGGGAAAATATGGAAAAATTGGTTCCGTATCTTCAACTCAGTCTTTCCAAAATACTTCCTGAATTTGCAAAAGTTTTGGCGAAGAAGGAGTTTTTCGGAGGTGAAATTCCGGCTCGAGGGGATTTTGCGATCTATCAAATTTTCTGGTTTCTAAATACGATTCGAAAGTTCAAACCGCTCGTTCCGGGAAATGAAAATTTGCACGAATGGTTTGCAAGAATGAAAACGTTCGGCGCCGGAGAATCGATTTTGTTCACCGCGGAAGACGCCTTAAAAACGGCGGCGGAAAGTTCTCCCCAAAGGATCGTTTCCGCAAATGTCTTACCCGAGCCTTACGACCTTAGAGCTGGACAAGAAGTGATCGTTCATCCGGAACACTACGATCACGAAAGAATTTTCGGAAAGTTGGTTCATCTCGACGACGAGATGATCATTCTCGCCAACGAGTCGCCCAAAACCGGATTGGTTCACGTTCATTTTCCGAGATTGCGTTATCTCGTTTTACCAAAAAGTTCCTAAAGTTTTAGGGGAACTTCGATTTTGAACTGGGAAAAAAGCATCCCAACGTTCTATGGAATTTTGGATGCTTTCCAATTTCAAAAGAAAGAATTTTGAATCGAGGGGAGCAAAACAGATCCAGTAGACATAATCCGGAACTTCCGATAATGTAGATTATGTCTCATTAAAAGGAAATGAGAGGGGTATCTCCGAATTCGGATTTTGTAAGACATCCTACAAAATTCTTCTCTAAAAAACAACCGATCGCGAAAATTCTCATCGGAGAAAAACTCCTCGCGGGAGCCGCGCAACGAGGACAAGACTTTTGCTTCGGATCCGGATTCTTATTCGATGACCAAAAATCGGCAGGAGAAAATTCTTTTCCAAAAATGAGGAAGAAAACGATTCGAAAAGTGCTTCCCGGAAAGACAATTCTTGGAATTCTTATGCCCCATGGAAATTTTAAGAACACCGGATTCCGCCTTTGACAACCTTCCCGGTTACAACTTTCAGCCGAACTACATTCCAATCCAAAACCTTCGAATGCACTACGTCGACGAAGGAACAAAGGACGCTCCCGAAACCGTACTTTTGCTCCACGGAGAACCCTCCTGGTCTTTTCTCTATCGCAAGATGATTCCACCCTTAGTTGCAGCCGGATATCGTGTGATCGCACCGGATCTGATCGGATTCGGAAAATCGGATAAACCGAACGAGCCCGAATTTTTTTCCTATCAGAGTCACATGGATTGGCTGAAGGAATTTCTGATCGGACTCGATCTCAAAAACGTTACCCTCTTTTGTCAGGACTGGGGAGGACTTTTAGGTCTTCGATTGGCGGCGGAGAATCCGGAACGTTTTTCGAGAATCGTTGCCGGAAATACTTTTTTACCGACCGGAGACATTCCGCCCAAAGAAGACTTTTTGAAGTGGAGACATTTTTCTCAAAACGTAAAACGACTTTCGATCGGAACGATCGTAAAAAACGGATGTGTTTCCGAATTATCCAAAGAGATCGTCGCGGCCTATGACGCGCCGTATCCCGATGAAACATTCAAAGCGGCGGCTCGCAAGTTTCCGGCTCTGGTTCCGATCACTCCGGACGATCCTGCTTCCGCAGCGAACCGAAAAGCCTGGGAAGTTTTAAAAACGTGGAAGAAACCCTTTCTTGTCGCATTCAGTGACAGCGATCCTCTCACCAAAGGGGGAGATATTTTCTTTCGCAGAATCATCCCTGGAACCAAAGGTCAAAAACACGTAACAATTGCAAATGCGGGACATTTCCTTCAAGAAGACAAAGGGGAAGAATTGGCCGAGGTGATCCAAGGTTTTATCGCGGACAATCCCTTGATTTGATGTTTCCGAAGAATTCGGTGACATCATCCGAGACACAACTCACGCCGCCGGTCTCGGAACATCAAAAGTAAAATGCCAGCGCCTGACAAACAGGAAATATTCTATTTATAGAATATTATGATTTCGGGAAGTTTTCTAAAAGTTCCTTATTTTTGAGTTTCTGATCTTTGAGCATTTGATAATTCTCTGCCTTGATCGTTTTGAAAGTTTGGATGATTTTCATCTTTTCCTTCATAAATTCTTTGAGAGGTTCGAGAAGAAATTCTTTACCGTTCCAGGAAGCTTGTTCTCCGGCTTTTAGATCCAGTTCGCCTCCGGAAGAAGTGTTGACCGCGACCGCGCCTTCGTTTACAAAAACGCCGTCCGGAATCGCCGAATCTTCGTTTTTCGGAGCATTCTCCTTATCTTCGCTGATTACGAACTGAGTTCCTCGAACACCGGCCGTATAAGAAACCGAAGTGACTTCCAGATCTTCTTTCTTATTGGATTTCTGGACGTTGGCAAAAAGTTTTCCGGAAACCAAATTGACCTTGGTTTTATTTTTGGTCCCATCGGAATAGAGTTCCGAAATTTCAATCTTGGTGAATGGGGCTAGTCGGACCACGGCGCTCGCACCCAACTGAAGATCGGCCTTACCGTCTCCGGTTTCCACCTTCGCGGACTTTGTTAAGACTACGTTCTTTTTTAGAGTGTCAGTCTTTCCGCCTAAAGTATAATGCACCTTCCCGGTGACAAAGAGAGCGATCGCAACTTCTTCTTCGGCAAAAACAATCGACGGAAAGCTTAAGAAGAGGAAGGCCAGGAGCAATACGTTTCGGATCATACCGAGAAGGTTTGCATAATTTGGGAAAAAATCTACAATTAATTTCCGAAAGAGATCGAGGCTCCGGAGGAACGTCGATTTAAAACCCAACCCTTTCGGTTTTGGATTTGAACCAACAATTGTTCAACTCTTCGAATTGATTCTTTTTTCGATCACCTGGTTGAGAAGATCGGCGAGTTCTTGAAACTCGTCCCCTTTTCGAATTTTGATCTTTTTTACGTTTTCCCCATCGGCCAATCTTTTGAGGTGATTTTTGATATTGTAAACGGGGCCGGCCATCTTATGAGAATAAATGACGGTAAAAATCGCGGTCATTCCTAAAAACAAACCAGACAAAAGAAGAATTCCATTTACTTGAATCGTAAACATATCGAGCCTATGGTCGTAGTCCGGAAGGAAAACTTCTCTTTCAACAAACTTTTCTTTTTCCACACCGTTGAGCTCTTCAAAACCTTTTTGATACACTTTTACCGGATCGTTCCTCAAACGGAAAACGACACCCTTGTCAAACTTTGTATAATTCAACCAGTAAAGAAAACCGACCGTCAAAAGTAGTCCGAAGAGAATTAGTAAGGAATAATTCAGTAAGAATTTGAGTTGGAAGTCCCGGTCTATGATGTAGTTGCTAAAAATCCTTTTCTTACCGGGGTCATCTTGTGTCATGCGGGGTCCTCGAGAACTAAATTTCCCGATTTACCCGCTCGATGTCAAAGAGAATTTCGTTCAGTGAACTTGAATCACTTCAGATACGGATTCCCGTGGAATCGTAATTTCCTTTTCAAGTGTTTGAACATACATCGCTTTTTCGTCCATGTCCACGATGACGCCTTCGATCGTCTTTCCGTCTATGAGAACAAGTCTTTCCATTCTTTGAAACTCGGTTAGGAGATCTTGTTTGCTGGAATAAGCCTTGTTTTTGTCGCGAGGAATGCTTTCGATCGGCAATTTATCAAATTCACTGTTGAGAAGATCTTTTTCGGAATCTTTCAGAAGGCTCCGAACAAAACCTTTTTGATTCACAAAGATTGCTTGGTTCGGCTCTAAAACCTGTTCGCCTTCCGGGGCGGTCTTTTGAGAATCCGCTCTCGCGCTTACGGCAACACGGCCTTCTAAAACTTGAACTTTAGTTCCATCTCCCGGGAGATTTTGAAAACTAAAACTCGTTCCACGGACTTCTACGCTGACCGTTTCGGAACGAACTATAAATTCTTCCTTTTTCAGATTCTTGTGAATGTGAGCAAGAAGTTCGCCTTTTTCCAGATCGATTCCGATCTTGTAGTGGGTTGAGAGATCGATTTTGGGAAAGGAAACCTGAGAATCTCCGAGGACACGAACCGCGATTCCGTCCGAGACTTTGAGATTTAAGAATGCGGTCGGACCCGTGATCACTTTCTGCCCTTCCTGAATCCGAACTCCCGGTTTGAGGAGAATTTTGTCCTTCGGATCGGAAGAAGTCAGATAGGCTTCTCCTTGGACCTGAGAAATTTCGACTCCGCCCTTTTCAACGTTGAGCGGAGCGTTATTTTTAAGAATAGAATAATACCCTAATGTGATGGCCATCAGAAAGACGGCCGCGGCGGAAAGAGAAAGGACGATCTTATTTTTTTCGAAACTGGAAAAGGAAACTACATTCGAGGTCTGGGCGCGGCTATAGAGCGACTCAAAATCCGACTGTTTGGCTGAATATTCAACCCAAGAACTGCTCAAACTTTTGCCGAGCCATTCTACAGAAGGACTAAGTTCGTTCTGCTTGCCTTCCAGCAGAATTTCTTTGATCTTCTCTTCCCTTTCCATTCCCGATGCTTCCAACTTTTTTTTATTTGATTCAATCAGGGTTTCAAATTCTTTTTTTCCGCGATCTCTGTCACTTTTGCCGTCGCTTTTACGATCAATCGAGAAGCGGTTGAAACCGAAATGTCCATAATCTCAGCAATGGTAGACAAATTGTAGTCTTCCATAAACCGAAGGATCAAAGCATACTTTTCGTCTTCTTCCAGTTCATCCAAACAAACCAGGAGACGCTCTTCCAGATCCTTAAGTTCGGCTTTTCTAACGAAGGAAAGTTTCTTTTCCTGAAAGTCCTGCATCTCGGAATTTCCACTCTCCTTTACGGTCGAGAATTTCCGAGAATGATTGATGGAACGGTTCCTGGCGATCGTATAGAGCAAGCGAATCGCTTGTTCCTTATCCAGATCCGAATCCGAATACTTCCTGAAAAAATTCAGGAAGGTATCCTGCATGAGGTCCATCGCTACTTCAGGATTTCCAGAAGAATATTTATAGAGGAAATCAAAAATCTTTCCACTGTACTCTCGATAGAGAGCATCCATAAAATCTTTCCGGGAGGTCATTGGAACTAAGTTGAAGATGGGAAACCCGATTTCAAGTAAATTCCTTTGCCGCTCCAGCCTTCTATCCTGAGTTAACAGAGTGAATTCGGCTTTTTTTCAAATTTACAGTTTTTTTTTCGAACTAAACGGATTATTTCCTTTGATTCAGATTCCAATCGTAGTCGAGATATTGGATTTCTGCGGCAACCGGAACCGGAGGAAGTCCGGAATTCTCATTGAAGAAGGAGAGGAGATTCCCGTTTTTACGAGTAAAATCCGTCTGAAACCACTGAAAGATCTTGGAAAGATAAAGAATCTTCGCCGACTCATCGTATCGATTGAATTTCGAATCCGAGAGAAATTTTTTCGCAACAAAACTCAGTTGTTCTTCAAGCTTTGCTGCTTGATAGGATTCGTTTAGAATCGGCGGACAACCTTTGGACGCACAATTGATCGCGAAGTGAATTCTGGGTTCTTGAAAATCTTTTCGGAGTTTCTCGTGTTCAATCCAATCCAGATTCTTTTTGGCGCCAAGGAGGTTAAAAAATTCGATTTTCCACGGTCCGGAAAAAAGGCCTCCGAGTTCTTTGATACTTTTCAGAGGATAATGATCCAGGATCAATCGAATCGTAAACGCGTTATACGCGTTGATCAGAAAACTCAGTTTTTCGGATTTTGTAAAAGAAGAATATTCTTTTTCGTCGACCGCGCTCAAGGTCTGAAGATAAGAATCCAAAGCAGTACGATTTGTCTTCCAGGAAGTGTAATCGACTAGACCGTTCTGAACGTATTTTCTAAGCTCGTTTGAAAACTTAGAATGCGCATGATCGAAAGCGGATAAAGATCCCGTAAAAAGGACCAAGATTAGAATGGGAATGAAAAAAAATGAATGATTTCGTCTGTGCATTTTTGCTTTTCCTATTTTTTCCTTCGACTGAGTTTAGAATCCATCGGTTCTTCTATTTTCTTCTATTTGTGAAAAAGTAAATGGAGGTTTTGAGAAACGTCGGGCCTTCTATTTGCTATAAAATGACAAAAGCGGGCTTTGTCTTTTTCGAACTGTGAAACTTTTAGTAGTACGGAATGCGGTCCTTTGCATAAATCGGGTTCGGATCAAAGATAAATTCCCGCGAAATCGTGTTTGAGCTCAGATCGAGGGTCAAAATATTGCGGTAAAAATTGAAAAAGGGTGGAGTTCCCACATTTAAAGTTTCACTTATAGATTCTCCAACTCCAACCTCTTCCAACCAAAGCATATAATTTACGAGGAAACATCGGGAAACTCCGTGTGCGTTCGCATAAGAGCTCAGAATCGCCCACGTCCCAAAATCCATTCTTACATTGATTCGGATCAGAGGGCCTTGATTTTTTTGATACATCGTTTTACCGATTTCCGGGTTGAGCCTTCTTACCGAAAGAAGATATTTTCCATACCTTCTCATCAAGACCGGAATTTTCTTCCGAAGAAAAATTCTTTCTTCCTCATTCAATCTCTTCCAATATTCTTCGGGAATCAGAAAGGTTTCCACGTTTGTTTTTCCGTCCACGGCAAGACGGTCTTCAACTTTTTTCACCGGAGCAATCAAAATGTTTCCCATACACAAAACGGTTCCAAGAGAATTCCGCAGGATTCGAACTCGAGAGATTCTAATACTTTTTTTTATAAAAAAATTCCGATTCTCCAAAAAAACAAAGGATAAGAAGAATTGAATTCTCTTTTTCCGACAATCAATTTCTCCCAATAAACCGAATCAGGAACTCGATTCCCCCTTTTCCGAATCATCCTTTCTCGTTCTTTTTTATTCTTCCCACTTAAAAATCTTTCTCTTCTTCGTTTTATCTTTCTTGGAGAATTCTTCGAACCGATTTTCGCAATTTCTATTCCTTGTTAGGTTTGGAGGTAAAGCTAACAAATACGGCGTCTTTGATTCCCAAAGTGCAAAAAAGTCAGACCAAGCAGGCACTTCATTTTCTTTTTCGAAAGAATCCAACGGAAATCCGGAATTCTATTCTTTTTATAAGAACAAAAATTCGATCCGATGGTTATTTAAATCGAGGTTTTTTCATGACGATAGTTTATAACGGAACCGGAGGAATTTTGGGAATTTTCGCAATCCTCCTTTCTATCATTTTGAGTTTTTGCGATATAACCTGGAATCCTTGGGGCTTATTGGTTTTTTGCTCCATCCTGACTCTTGGAGGTGGAATCTTGGAACTAACCTTGGACGAAAAGATACGTCCACGTTATTTTTTTCTGATTCCGGCTTGGCTCATCGGGATTTGCGGAATCGGTCTTGTCGTTCGAGAAAGATACGAACTCTGGGGAAACGTAATCTTCGCCGGAATCTTAATTCCACTTTCGTTTTGGATCCGAGCCGAATCGAAAAAACCCGGCGGTATGTGGGTCTTCGCTTTGCTGGGTAGCCTGATCTTAATCGCTACCATTCAGATTTTGATGCAAGGAGAACACGGGCCAACTCCTTCAATCGGAAGTCATATCTTCAACGGGGCCGGAATTCTTCTCTTTATATTTTCCCTTTTCAAGATTTGGTTCGCACGAAAAAAAGAAGAATCCGCGTCCGCCTAAACGGCGATCGATTCGAAAAAACAAAACGAAAGTAAATTTATCTCCTCGTAAGAATCGATTCTTTCGATACAAATCTTAGATGTCCTCACTTTTTCAAAACGATTCCGAACCGGAAGAAAGAATCCACGGTTACGGAAATCCGATTCTAATTTTTAAACTTTGTATTATTGGATTGTTTTGTTTTGGACTTTTGCTCGACTTCCCCTCTCCGATCTTTTCTCAAAACGAACCCAATCAGAAATCTCAAGAACAACCGGAATCCAAACCCCTTCTTCGGGTCTTTCCCTCTTTTCGAAAGGAAGAATGTGACTGGGCGATTCGCTGGGATATTTGTCTCAATTGTTTAAGAATCGGAAGGAGATACGCGCAGAAGATTCATTTTTATCCTTCGGGACCGTATCGAGAACACGGATGTTATTCGGAAGAGGAAGGTTTTTTTCTTTTAGAAGAATGAAGTCGGTGAGAAGAAAAAGGTAAAACGAGAGAGATTGGACAAAAAACAAAAGCAGAGAAGAAGAATTATTCCTTCCCTGCTTTATTTTGATTGGAAAAATCTTATTTTTTACAAGCCTGAATTGCAGGAATGCTTTTCGCGGACTTGAGACAAGTCAGATCAAATTTTCCAGACATACATTCTTTTTGTAAAACAGGAACTAATGTCGCTTTCATAGTTGCGATGTTTGCGGTATCGTCTGCTTTTTGTCCGGCAGTCAGATTCGTTAACATTTCTTCAACGATAGGAGCACATTCTTCCGCAGAATGTTTTGGTCCACCGCACATAACAGTCAGAGATAGAACTGCTACAGCGCTTAGGGTAATCATGAGAACTTTTTTCATCTAATCTTCCTCTTTTGAGTATTCGGAACCACTTTAGTCCGATCTTGTTCCCTGAAAAGTGATTTTTTCGACGGTAAAATGGTTATTCCATAATGTAGAATTCCCTTTTCTCCCTTAAACTTGAGAGTTCTAGCACGGGCGTCGTACTGATACGAACCTGCATTCACCAAAACTTCAAAGCCATTCTTATAATGAATGTCCGGAATGAAGATTTCCGTTTCCGGAAATAAATCTCCTTCTTGTCGAAAAGAAAATTTGAATAGAGAACGTTCCATATCAAAAGACAAGGCCACCGGTAAACCTTTCGTTCGCACGGGGTAAGGCCGGCTAAAGGCCCTTACCGCCCGTCCCCCGTCTTCGTCGTAAGCAACGGGTGTATCCAATGAATAGATCGAAAGATCTTCTTCGTTCCAACGATCTCCCAAACTGTGAGTGTGATCCGGCGTATAATTCCAAAGGGCGAGGTTTACGAAATTTTTTTCGATCGCCTTCATGATTCGATCCAAAGCTTTTTCTAAAACCCCGTAGTCTTTTTTGAGATACGCGACTCTCTGATTCAAATCCATCGGAAGTCCCGTTTCTCCGATTACGGTCGGACAGTTCCCCATATTTCTTTCGGACATATCTCGAATCATCCGAATCGTTTCTTCGTAAGCCTTGTCGATATTCTCGCTTCCAAAAACAGGCTTTGCTTTGAAAACGTGAACTCCGAACCAAGGAAAATAACGTTTGAGCATAAGTACAGAGACGTCGTACCAATGCGTCGCATTCACGACACCGCCGTGGTTCTTCTTCGGAGTTTCTTTCCATTCCAATTCGAGTTTAGAAGGATCGCTTTCTATAAAGATATGAAATCTACTTTCTACTTTTTGAACTCTTTCCTTGAACTTCTTGATAAAGGGTTGCATAAAGTCGGAATAGAATTCGTATTTTTTTCCATTCTTCTTATAGAAGTATTCCGGTTTGAGGAGCATGGGCGCTCCGTTCGGATCGTAATCCCAAACTCCGTGATTTCTCCAGATACATTGATGTCCCCGTTTCCAAAGAGGAACTCCTCCCGCATTCAATCGAACCTTTCCCCAAGGAAGACTCCAGAACCCGAGCATATAAGCCTGCTCCGCGGAAACCGCACGTCCTTCGGATAAATACATTTCTTTGAACGGAGGAGTTTTGATCACCTTTCCAAAACCGAAGGCTTCGAATTCTCCAAGATTCTTTTTACCGATCCATCCCGGAGAAGGCTCGTTCATAGAATCAAAGCCGACGACGTGTTTGTATTTTTTTAGTTTGCGTACGATTTTGAGAACGGATTCTATATAATGATCTTGTAAAAAATCCTGAACGTTCTTTCCGCCGATCTTTGTATCCGGTGCAAATTCTTTTCCTCCGAAGAATAAAGAAAACATCGTTCCACACGCATACTTCTGATAGTTGAGTGGCCAGGACATTCTTCTATAATTTCTTCCCTGGTGATGATGTACGATTGCGGTTTCGGAATCTCGTATCTTTCCGATGTCCATTCCCAATTCTTCCAAGGTCCATCCGGGCGCCCCGTCTCCTCCCGTAAAACGAGACCATACGTCTTGATGTGGATCGATAAATAGATAGAGTCCTTTTTGTCCCGCGAGAGCGACCATTCTTTCTATGTAGTCTATGTATTCCGTATCGTATTTTCCGGGGCCCTTGTGCTCAATCGCTTCCCAAGTGATGATAAATCGTAGAAAATTGAATCCCCACTTCCGAAGACGATCAAAGTGTTCGCCTGCTTGGCTTTCTTCCAAGGGTCTTCCCACAAAGGAAACGTTTCTATGATTGTAGAATGTAAGAGTCTGATCAAAGTGTGTGGTTCCGTCCGGCTTCGAGGGGACTTTCGCCGATCCCGAAAGATTGACTCCTCTCAACTGATAGATCGTCCCGTCCTTCCCAGCGAAATGTCCGTTCTTTACGAATAATTCTTCCATTTTGTATTTCCCCGAATTGATTTCTTTTTTCCCTAAGTTTCTTTGCTTGTAAAGAGAGTTTCTTTTTAATAAGAATCTCTTTGCTTCGCAAAAAGCCAATCGCAACCTACTCTTCAAGAGCCCGCGGTCAAAACCGTTGAGTCGAATCTCCTACAGGTCTTTCAAACTTTGCGGCGGGAGTTTGAGAACCTCTCTTTACTGAATCGTTCGGTTTCACAGAATGATTTTCTTCGGTCTTAATTCCACGAGCCGTGATTCAACCCACAGTCTTCGTATTTCTATTCATTAAATTGAATTCTTGCGTCCTCGTAACCTCTGCTGATCAAATAGTCCGCCTGTACTTGCGAAAAATTTAATATACTACTGAAGCCGAGAGAGGTTCTCGGACCGATCGTTCTGATTTTTAATTCCGGCCGATCCGCACTAGGAATGGATAAAAGAGAAGAGAGTTTTGATTTTTTGCCTTTTCTTTTTTTCTTTTCAAAATTCATATTGGCCATCACGGTTTGAAAAGAACCGATGAGAGAGAGTTCGAAAACCCTTTCCAATCCTTCCCTTCTTGTTTTGGGAAGCCCCATGTCGATTCCTCCGACCGGTGAAAGTAAAACGACAACGATGTCGGTCGCGCCTCTTTCCACTGCGGGAAGAATCGGAGTGTTGGCCATCACACCTCCATCCCAGTGCGGAGCTCCGTCCACATACTGCCAGGGAAAAAACATAGGAATCGCCGACGAAGCCATCACGTGTTCGATATCGATTTCTTTGTTTCGAAAAAATACAAGTTCGGCCGTGAGAATGTTTACGGCCGTGATAATCACTTCCGTGGGATTTTTTCTCAGATTTCGAAAGTCCAAATGGGAATAGAGAAGATTTTTGAGCGGAGTCGTATCGGTCAAAGGAGAATAACTTTTTACGAAGATGTCGACGAGATCGTTCCAAATCGAATAACGCATCACCTTCTTGGCTTCGATCGACTTCCAGAGTTTGGTGATTTCGGCAGCGTTCATTCCGCAACCCATCGCAGTGGCTGTAATAGCTCCTACGGAAGTTCCACAGATGACATCCGGTTTGAATTGAATCTCTTCTAAATATCGAAGAACCCCGGCTTGATAAGCGCCTCGGGCTCCTCCTCCGGATAGGATCAGGGCACGTTTCATTCTACCTGAATCTCAAAGGGTTCTAAAAAAGAGAAGAATTTTCGGTGGATCGGGAAGGACACTTTTGGAAGGTTCGGAAAAGAAGAATTTTGAGGGAAACCTTCTGAGCGACTGCAACGTTTCTCCGGCATCAAACTGCCGGGATCGGAAGCTCGAGAATGACCAGTTCGCGAAACTCAGAAAGGTCAGTGGTCTGATTGTATTGCAATGCCCCGACTACGGCTGTATTGCAAGTGAAACCCGGGCTATTGCTCAGCCACCTCACAGGTCAATTGTTTACAACAACTATCATTCACTAGACCACCTCCTTTTCGTGTGGCTGCAAAATATTCTGTCTCATTAAAATGTCAAGAATTAGAGCGATTTTTTTCTGGAATTTTCTTTCCTAAGAAACCGCTTTGACTCTCGAAATTAGAATCACTGCGATCACGTTAAAGCCTATCGCGAGGTATCCGGCTATATCATAGTTTTCGTATGGAGCCGTCGGAGACGCCGCATACAAAATACTTCCCCCTATCGTCGCTCCCAAACCGGAAGCCAAGTTTTGAAACGAGGAAATGACGGTCATAAAACGTCCACGGTCTCTCGGCTCCGTGCTCGAAGTGATTAAGGCCAGCGCAGGAATCCATCTTCCGGAAACAAGAACCATAAAGAACGTAGTCAAAATCACGACGTTGACCAAGGAAGTTTTTCCCAAATGTGTCATGATAAAAATGGGAACAAAGGATAAGGGAACCAGAGTATAGAATACTTTGTGTTTCCCGATTTTGTCCGAAAGAATCCCGATCAATCTCGAAGAAAAAAGAGTGACTAGCCCGCCGAAAAAGTAGATCCACGGAATTTCCTCTTTTGAAATTCCCACGTTTCTTTCCATATAAGGAGCGATAAAAGGAATCACGGTAAAGCCGCCCAAGATCACGAACATCATCAGCATATACGAAGCCGTATATTTTTTATAGGTTAGAATTCTTACAAAGTTGAGAACCGGATTGTCACCTGCGGATTGATACGGAGGAATGTGAGGGAGATGATAATACATCAAGACCAAAATCGGAAGACTTACGAGTACGATTCCCGCAAAGGACATATTCCATCCGTAGTAGGAAGCGATCTTTAAACCCATAGGAATCCCGATTACCGACGCGACGGAGAAAGCCCCCATAATCGCCCCCGTCGCCCTTCCCCTTCGATCCATCGCGATCGCGTCGCCTACGATCGCAAAGGTGACGGAACTGAGAACTCCTCCGAAGGCTCCGGACAAAATTCTTGCAAGCAAAAGAAGAATATAAGAATCCGCGACCGCACACAAAGCGGTTCCGATAATAAAACCGGAATACAAAAACATTGCCGCCGTTTTTCGGTTGAATCGATCGATAAAGAGCGCGCCCACAATTCCCGCCGCGAAAGCGCTGTAAGTGTAAGCCGAAATCAAAAAGGAAAACTCCCTCGGATTGATATGAAACGCCTCTTGAAAATAACTTCCCAAGGGCATCATGATTACGAAATCGAGTATGTGGGTGAATTGAATCGCCGCTAAAACGAAGATCAACATTCCTTCGGATTTGACGTATATGTTACGAGTCGGTTGTGAAGACATTATATGGATAGCTTGAGAAATATCACTTTCTTGTAGATAGAAAAATCAAAAAAATAGGTTGAAGGTCTTTCCTTCCGAATCAGAATTCTTTTAAAAAAGGTTCCTAAATTCCATGAAAGTTAAGTATATTTCCGCCAATTCGGCTCTTTCTTCTGTCCAATCGGGTCAAAGGGTTTTCGTTCACAGCGTGGCGGCTTCTCCTCAGTTGCTGATAGACGCGTTGACCGCGAGAGCTCCCGAGCTGACTAACGTGGAAATGATTCACCTTCATACGGAAGGAACGGCTCCGTATGCACAACCGGGGATGGAAGGTCATTTTTTCGTAAATTCTCTTTTTGTATGTGCCAACACAAGGAAGGCGGTGGAGGAAGGAAGAGCGGATTATATTCCGATGTTCTTAAGTGAATGCCCTCTTCTTTTCAGAAAAAATATTCTTCCGTTAGACGTCGCTCTCATACAAGTTTCTCCTCCCGACAAACACGGATTTTGTTCTCTGGGTGTTTCGATCGATATCAGCAAGGCCGCGGTGGAAACGGCCAAGGTCGTGATCGCGCAGGTCAACGAGAACATGCCCCGGACTCACGGTGACGGAATCGTTCACATCGATCAAATCCATTCCTTTGTGGAGGGAAATCTTCCTTTGCACGAACACAAGTCGGCGACTCTTACCGCGATCGAAATCGCGATCGGAAAAAACGTGGCCTCTCTTGTGGAAGACGGTGCGACTCTTCAAATGGGAATCGGCGCAATACCCGACGCGGTTCTCACTTGTCTCACTTCTCACAAAGACTTGGGAATTCATACCGAAATGTTTTCGGACGGAGTGATGGATCTCGTTCAAAAAGGAATCATCACCGGAATTCATAAAAAGAAACATCCCGGAAAAATCGTTTCCGGTTTTGTGATGGGAACAAAAAAACTCTACGACTTCATCGACGACAATCCTCAAGTTGCGATGCTCGACATCGGATATATCAACGATCCTCACGTGATCCGAAAAAATCCGAAAGTCACCGCGATCAATTCCGCAGTGGAAGTCGATCTCACCGGACAAGTCTGCGCGGACACGATCGGAACGAGACAATTCTCCGGAGTCGGCGGTCAGATGGACTTTATTCGAGGAGCTTCCTTATCGGAAGGAGGCAAACCGATTATCGCTCTTCCTTCCGCAACCGCAAAGGGAGAATCTAGAATCGTTTCCATGCTCAAACCCGGCGCGGACGTAGTTACAACCCGCGCTCACGTCCACTACATCGTGACGGAATATGGAATCGCAAATTTGTATGGGAAGAACCTCAGACAAAGAGCGAAGGCCTTGATTGAAATCGCCCATCCCGATCATCGAGAAAGGCTCGAAAAAGAAGCGAGAGAAAGATTCAAAATACTTTGATTCAACGAAACGTTGTAATCCAATTTTATTCTTCCTATTTGAGAATTCGAACGGAATCGTTTGACAGAGGCCGATCCTTTCGTCAGATTGAATCTGTAATCGGAACTCAATGAAATTCGAACGTGATAAAGTCTATGAAGGAATTTTTCTTTCCGACGTTCACTACCTTCTCGACAAAAAGATCAAGTCCCACAAGCACAAAGAACTTTTTCAATTCTTAGATCATCTCGAAAAAAAGAACGTTCGATTTCAGACGATCTATCTCGTGGGAGACATCATCGAGAACTGGTTTTTCAGCGCATCGCGAAAACTCAGAAGAAGTAAAAAAAGATTCAATAAACTTTTTGATCGGTTGGACGCACTTTCCGCCCCTGGCGGAGATAAAATCTATATCGTCGGGAATCACGATTCCACTTCGTATCTGATGAATCTTCCACCGAAGATCGAAAAATATCTCAAAGAACGAAACTGGGACGTGTGCGAAAAGGCAGAAACGGACATTCTGATCGCCTTACACGGGCATCAAGGCCAATACAATCGGTTTACCTGGATCGGTTCCATCTTTTTATTACGTTTTTTGCATATGATTGCGCTTCTATTGCCGAATCTGTTCCGTTTTTCCGAAGCGTTCTATCATAAACATCTCAATAGACAAGACCCCACTACGACGGAAGAAATCCTAAAATACTACGAACGTCTTTCCAGAATTTCCCATCAGGGTCAGAAAGTTTTAATTTCGGGTCATACTCATGATTTTCTCTGCATTCCCAATCTGAAGATCATCAACACCGGGGACTGGGTGAAGAGCAATAGTTTCGTTTTTCAAGACGGAATTAACTTTATCGGAGCCAGGATGAACAAACGCGGAGAATTCTCTAAAGAATTTATTTACAAGCATAGGGAAGAATCCTCTAGTTAGTAAAAATATTTCTTGCGGAACCTTTACAAAAGGTGCAGAATTGCCGGATGCAAATTCCGGATTATCAAATTCTAATTCAGTTTGTTTTGGAACACCCTTGGTCTTCCTTCTTCTCTGCGATCGGGATTTACACTCTCATCGCGTTTCTACACGACGTCTTTCAAAAAAGACACGCGATCAAACACAACTTTCCTTTGGTGGGAAGAATCCGATATCTGTTCGAAATGATCGGACCAGAACTCAGACAATACTGGGTCGCAAACGACAAGGAAGAAATGCCCTTCAACAGAGCCGAACGTTCCTGGGTTTATGCGACGGCTAAAAAACAAAACAACAACTTCGGCTTTGGAACAACGGAATTGTTATACGAAGCCGGTTATCCGATCATCAAACACAGCACGTTTCCGTTTCCGGAATCCAAAGTAAAACATCTCAAGAACGATTCTTCTATGATCCCTTGTCTCAAAGTGATCGGAGAATATCATAATCGTAAAAAACCGTTTCGCCCTCCTTCCGTCGTAAACATATCGGCCATGTCTTACGGTTCCTTGGGTAAGAATGCGGTTTCGGCTCTGAACAAAGGCGCGATGATGGCGCACTGTTATCAGAACACCGGAGAAGGCGGAATCAGTCCCTATCACAAGTTAGGCGGCGATATCGTTTGGCAGATCGGAACCGGATATTTTGGAACCCGAGATACGAAGGGAAATTTTTCACTCGATATGTTCGCACAAAAGATCCAGGAGAATCCTCAAGTAAGGATGATCGAAATCAAACTTTCGCAAGGAGCAAAACCTGGAAAAGGAGGAATTCTTCCCGGAAAAAAAGTAACGGAACAGATCGCAAAAATCCGTGGAGTTCCCGCGGGACAAGATTGTATTTCGCCTAACGCGCATTCTGAGTTTAGTACGGTGAGCGAACTCATCGATTTTATCGAAAGACTCCATTCCGTGAGTGGACTTCCGATCGGGATCAAAAGCGCCATCGGAGAAATCAATTTTTGGAACGAACTCGCTGAGAGAATGAAAGAAACAAACAAGGGACCCGATTTTATCACGATCGACGGAGGAGAAGGTGGAACCGGAGCGGCCCCTCTCGCGTTTGCGGATCACGTTTCTCTACCGTTCAAGGTGGGTTTTGCGAGAGTTTATCAAATCTTTCAAAACGAAAATCTCTCCGAGAGAATGGCCTGGATCGGTAGCGGCAAATTAGGTTTTCCTGATAGAGCGATCGTCGCCTTTGCGATGGGATGCGACCTGATCAACGTGGCAAGAGAAGCGATGATTTCAATCGGCTGTATTCAAGCGCAACGTTGTCATACCGATCATTGCCCCGCAGGAGTCGCGACGCAGAATCGTTGGTTGCAAGCCGGTCTGGACGTCGACCTCAAAGCGGAAAGAAACGCAAATTATATCAAAGGACTACGCAAAGAGGTTCTTTCCGTCACCCACGCGGCGGGTTACGAACATCCGCTTCAATTTCGAGGAACCGATATCGAGATCAGCGCCGGTTTGAATATTTTTAAAACCCTCGAAACGATTCTAGGATATCAAAGAGATCACGTTCACTTTACAAAAATGTTGGATTACACGGATCATACTTATTTGGAAGAATATATGAACGGCCTTACCAAAGAAGAGCCCTCTGCTCGTTAAGATGGAACCCAATGTGTTTCGAGTTCGAAAAAGAAATCGGATTCGAAGGAAGACCGGCTGGATTCTTTTCGTCTTGCCAACCCGCTTTTGTAGAAAAACCTGTACGAAAGCGGAGATCTCATGTTTCAGTTTTCTTATTCATTTCAAAACGTGCTTACGGAAGCTCGCGACATTCTATTCAAGCCGATTTCCTTTTTTAAAGAACTTCCAAAAACTAAGGAATCGATTCTTACCCTCTACTTTCGTTTTTTAACCTTCCTAGGATTTCTTTTTGTCGGCGCGGTTTTGAGTATGACTCTTTTTACCCCTCTGGATACGCCGCATCCGCCGATCTCGTTCCTATTTTTGGAAATGCCTCTCGCCTATTTTTTAGCGAGCTTTATCGTATTTCCTATATTAGGACTACTTTATATGCTTGTCTCCTGGATCTGCGGAGGAATCACGAATTGGAACCGAAATTTCAGAGCGAGCACGGCGGTGTTCAGCACATTCTGGCTTGCGATCATTCTCCAGAGTTTCGGCGGATTGATCCACGTTTATGTAGGAATCGGGATCGGAGTCGCGTTTACCGCCTACATTCCTTTTTTATTCTTCGTTGCGCTTACTTCGTATCTGGAAGCTCCGATCAAAAGGACAGCTGTGACACTCGCCGTTTTCACATCGATTCTATTCTACATTCAATATTCAAGAATGGCCTCTTACATCGGCGATTATCAGTTGATCGAAAGTATGAACTCACACAAACCTCTTTCCAGAGAAGAAGAAGAACAAGGCGAACAAGAAGCCGCTGAGATCATTCGGAAAGCGATGGAAAAGGCCGAATCGGAAGGAAATCAAATCGAGGAATGATATGCCGAGAATTCAATTAGAACTCCCTAATAAGTTTGTATGGTCCGTCGATCTGGACGTGCGAATTTACGACGTTAACTTTGCGGACCACCTTGCGCATGATCGAGTCATCTCTCTTCTTCACGAAGCGAGAGCCCGTTTCTTTTTGGAGCACAATTACAACGAACTCAATGTCGAGGGTCTTGGAATCATCATGACGGACCTAGCGGTCGTTTATAGGGCCGAAGCATTTTTTCGAGACAAGATCCGGATCGAAATTACAGCGGGCGATTTTAATGCGAGGGGATGCGATATCTATTATCGGATGTCTCACGCGGACGGCCCTGCGAATGGAAAAATCATTTGTGAAGCGAAAACCGGAGTCGTTTTTATGGACTATTCCACGCGAAAGCTGGGCAATCTTCCGGAAGGCTTTAGAAAGATCTTTCCATGATTTTTAAATTATCATAATAATTGAATATTCAATTATTACTTTTCTATCCGTAAAACGCAAGATTCAAGAATAGCATAAAAACGACCGCAAACCGCCTTTGAAGGTTTTGGATCGCAATTTCAAAGAATGAGCGGCGTTCTTTTCCAATTCCGAGGTTTTGTAGAAGCTCCTACAGAATTCCAGGGTCCAATTGTTTCGAGGATCGCTCCGTATTTGTAAGAGTTTCCACACACCGCTACGGCAAGGGTAAGGCTTATCAACGTTCTGCGAAACTCCTCAGTTGAGTTCTATTTTTTGTAAGAGTTCCTACAACTTGCAAATTTCTGAACAAATTCCGAACTCCCACTTTCCGACCAGGGTTCGATTTTTCAAAAAAAAATCTTAAATGCGTGGCTCGAAGCCCCATAACCTAACCCTAAAGTTGAGAGGAGATAAGACAAGAAGTGTCCCGAGGAAAGGTGCTTTGTAGGAATTCCTACATGAGAATTTTTTCTTGCAAAAAATTTGATTTTGTGATAGAGGAAAGTTTCCGGAATTTTTCCACCACCCTCCCCTCCACCCAAGATCAGGGCGGGGCGCGCGACTTTTACGGAAGGGCGTCGGAGTTCCGACATATTCTTCTGAAGATCCAGACAACTTGTGGGTAAGAACATGCGAAGCCCTTAAGCGGAAGAAAGAACTCCGTTTTGGATCATCGTTCCAAAGTTGTAATCGTAAGAGCTCCTACAATGGAACAAAGATAAGGATTCGTATTCTTAGGAAATTCAGCGTCCTTTTGTATATTTCAAAATGTGTGAGATCCTACATTTTCGTTTTCGGAAGTATCCCATTCTCAAGAAATCGAATCACGACGAAACTCGTTTTCCACGAACCAACCCGGAATTCTAACGACAAACAAAGTCCTATCAATATTCTTGCGAACCTCAGAGACCGTGAGTCCGAAAAAAAATCAGAAGGACTTCGATTCGTTTCCAACGTTTTTCTTTTCAGACTTTCCAAGAAGTGAACATCTTCCCGATCATAAAGACTGAAAGTTTGGTTCCGTTGATCAGCCAAGAAATCGGATTTTTTGTGAAATTAAATCTCATCGCCGCGAGAATCGCTTCGTAAGAATTTTTGTCAAACGGATACCACCAAATATTTCTCTTAGAAGGAATGATGTCCCAGTTCACAAGTTTCGGTTGTGTCATCTCGTCGAAACCGAGCCCGGAATGAGTTCTTCCCAAACCGGAATCTTTCCAACCGCCCCAAGGAGTTTCGGATTGTCCGTGTGTGTAAAGATGGTCGTTGATCGTAGTGACGCCGGATTCCAACTTCTGAGCGATTTTTTTTCCAAGGCCGATATTTTTTGTCCAAACCGAGGACGTCAAAGCCATTGTGGAATCGTTTGCGAGTTCGATCGCTTCTTCGATGGTCTTGAATTTCATTACTGGAATGACCGGACCGAAATTTTCTTCCCTCATCAATTCCATCTCGTGATTTACGTCGACCATCAAAGTAGCAGGATAAAAGAATCCCTTCGTATTTGCGGAAGGCCGGGATTGAGCGACAATCTTCGCGCCGTGTTTGATCGCGTCGTCTACTTGGAATTTTACGGTATTCAACTGTTCTTCGGTCGTCATGGAACCCATATCCACGTCGAAGTTTACGTCAGCCCCGTGACGGATCGCTTTTGTTTTTGCCGAAAGTAAGTTTATAAATTTATCATATACTTTTTCTTGCACATAGACCCTTTCCACACCTCCGCAGGATTGACCTGCGTTCTGATAACCTGCCCAAGCCGCGCCGTTTGCCGCCCGCTCGAGGTCCGCGTCCTCCAAAACAATCATCGGATCCTTTCCCCCCAATTCCAGGGACAAGGGAGTTAACGTGTTCACCGCGGCGGTCATCAGTGTTTTACCGGTTGCGACCGAACCGGTAAAAAAAATCTTATCGACTCGATTCTCAAAAAAAGTTTTGGAAACGGCTCCTCCGGAACCCACGATATGATAGAATAAACCATCCGGAAGATTTCCGGCTTTTACGATCTGATCGATCGCCTGTCCGACAAGAATCGTAGACTGGGCGACTTTCAAAAGAATCGCGTTACCCGCCATCAGACCCATTGCGATCTCTCCGAACGGAATCGAAAGAGGATAATTCCAAGGACTGATAATTCCAACAACACCGAGGGGCACTCGATGCAGTTCATTCTTCTTATTAAAAAATAAGAATGTGGACATCGGAAGTTTTTTCGGTTGAAGGTGATGTCTCGCATTCTTCGCATACCAATCCGCGGCGAGTGCGGCGGGAAGAACTTCCGTGGAGAGCGCGTCCATTCTTGACTTTCCGTTGTCCTTACTTACGATTTCCGCCAACTCTTCCGCGTGTTCTACGATATAATCCCGCATCTTCAGAATGTGTTTTTTACGGACCGCAAATTTTGTTGAAGCCCATTGTTTCTGCGCTTCTCGCGCTTTGCGAAAAATCTCGGACATCTTTGTCAGATCCGTGTTCGGAACCTTGCCAATTTCTTCCAAGGTTGCAGGATTCTGCGCCACCTGAAAACCGCTCCCGATATAAGTTTCCTTCGTTTTAGAGCCCGTTTGCTCCATTGTGCCGATAGACATTTTCATTCTCCCTAGTTTCTCTTCTTTCCTCGTTTCTATAGACCATAACGTTTGTTCGGTGAGTCTATAGTACAGAGAGAATGGATTTTATAACAAGCGTTTTTGCAACCGGTCCTGGGGGCCTCCCGGGAATCTCCTATACACGAAAAGCCCCCGTAAAAAACTGGCTTATCAGCTAAATCGAGGGTTTTTCTATGAAACGCACTGAACTGGAAAGAAGAGAAAGAGACCTCCGCAAGGCAGAAAAAAAGACACAGCTTCAAGACAAGAGGCTCGCCTCCGGGAAAGGATCTAGCGTGGGTGAATACATCGATGAGTTATCCGCCCTCTTTCGATACGATGCAACGGAAATCTTCAACACAGGAGACGACATTGCTATCTTGGAACTTTTAGAAGACATCCAAGCAAATCTCCCTGAGAAACAATGGGAGAATGTTCTTCGCAAAGCGATCAAAAAAACCGGAGTCCAAGAAAAGGACAAAGCCTACAACGAACTCAAAGAGTTGATGAGCGAAGGCGAAGAAGAATCCGAAACCGAGGAAGAAGAAGTCGGGGTTTAATCCCGGCTTTTTTCTTTTCTAAACTTTCTCAAACCCCGTCCGAAAGAAATCTCACAAACGAAGAAATTTTTCTTTTTCCGAAGGTCCGTTTCCGTAGAAATCATACAAACTTAGAAATTTTCCCTCCTCAAAAAATCGTTCCCCTGTGGGAGCCCCTTACATCTAAAAACTTCTTCCGCAGAAAAATCCCAAATCCAAACATCCCTTTCGATCTTTGAGATTCGACATTCTACGTCCGTACTTCCTTGAGTAATTTGTCAACTTAGAGAATATAAAGTCCATTTTGATTTTTAAGAAGACAGAATCTTCTTCCTCCGAACAATCTTCCCGGAAACTTTTTTCGGGAGAATCGACAACAATGGACCTCAAAGAAAAACACTATGATCTCATTCTGATTGGATCCGGTATCGGGGCGTTGACCGTGGCTTCTTTGATGGCGCAATATCGGGATAAGAAAGTTCTGATCCTCGAACAACATTTTAAGGCGGGAGGATTCACCCACGTTTTCAAACGAGAGGG